>NZ_JAGSND010000001.1 GCF_018128545.1 Sinanaerobacter chloroacetimidivorans
AAGTGAGGTGTTATCTATCTTTTTTCTACTATAATAATCCACTCTTCGGGATAACTATTTCTTCGGTATTATCCTGGTTATCCCGATATCGGGATAACCAGGACCTGAGTGTGGCTGGGCAGCGTGCCGGACTTGCCGGAGAACGCTCTGGTCTATTTATGGAGCAGACACGGATTGCAAAGGAGATGAGAAAAGCCGATGAGCAGCGAAACGTACCAGCTCACTTTATTCGACCTCGATACCTCGTTTGGGAGAATGTCCCCGGAGCCTTTAGCTCCGCAGACGGCGAGGATTTCAGGGCGGTCATCGAGGAGATCGTCCGCATTAAGTACAGTGCCTGTGATGTGCCTCGACCTGAGTCCGGGCGCTGGGAATCTGCTGGGGCTGTCATATTGGGAACTGAATTCAGCTTGGCTTGGCGTGTCATGGACGCTCAATTCTGGGGAGTCGCCCAGCGTCGCCGTCGCATCTTCCTTGTCGCAGATTTTGGAGGCACAACCGCACCCGAAATACTATTTAAGCAAGACGGCCTGTTTGGGGATATTGCGGAGAGCGGAAGCCAGGGGCAAGGAGCTGCCGCCCCAGCTCAAGGAGGCACTGACGATACAGGCGGAGCTTGCCTGACCCCATGGGATGTGCAGAGCCGCCGCATCTTTGAGGAAACTGGAACATGGCCCTCTCTTTATGGCGGCGAAGGCGGCGGGCATGGGTATATCCAGACAGAGGAAAAAACAGCGATAGCCTTTGCCGCCAACCAGCGTGATGAAGTGCGGAACCTCCAGGATGTAGCCGGAGCCTTGGGTGCCAGCCCCGGCATGAAACAGCAGACTTTTGTGGCGGATGCTGAAAAAATCAGCGCTTTTCATGTCAACCAACGGGACGAGGTGATTGATCTTGACGGCATATCAGGCGCTCTGCTGGCAACCCGCAATATGCAGATGCAGACCTTTGTCACCCAGCAGCCATTGGTCTGCTTAAACGACCATGGCGGAGAACGAATGGATATCACCGAGGAAGTAACCCCTACGCTCCGTGCAGACATGGGAGGTCATCCTCCCCTTATATCCCAGCCGAACTGTCTAAACGGATGGGATACCCAGCAAAGCCGTGTGTTCACGCCGGAGGGTGTGGCGCCCACTCTTGCCGGAGCGGACGGGGGCGGCGGAAGAAACCCGGCAGGACTTCTATTTGCGGCAGGAGTTATCAGCAAAGGTGACGGCGATTGTTTTCTCACGCCGGAGGTTCATACCTCCATCACCAGCGGCGGCGGTCAGGCCGGACAGGGCTATCCCTGTGTGCTTACCGCAGGATTCTGCGGCAATGCCAGCGCAGAGGCCAGAGGAATCGGTTATCAGTCAGAGTGTTCGCCCACTATTAAAACCGGTACTGCTCCATCCGTGCTTTGCTTAAACGATCAAGGCGGCAGCCAGATGCACTGCACGGAGGACATCACAGGTACGCTCCGCGCCCAGGAGCATGGTCACCAGCCGCTGGTCATGGCGACCCAGCAGGGAGGCGCAGAAATCGGCGTCGGCATCTGCCCAACCATCACTGCCAGCGCAGGCATGAGCGGAAACAACCAGCCGGTGCTGTTTGATAACCATGCCAAGGATTGCAGATATAACGGACCGTTGGAGGTAGCCCCTACCGTCACCTCGACCTATGGTACCGGCGGCAATAATGTACCGCTCGTGGGAAGTGCTATTTTGCAGGAAACCATCTGCATTGCTGGCAACACCATTGACCGGGAGCCGGAGAACGGCGGCAACGGATTGGGCTGTCAGCCGGACATCAGCTATACCATTACCACCAGCGACCGCCATGCGGTATTCAGCCGACAGCGGAGCGATGAATTTTCCGAAAATGATGTGGTTGCCACACAAAGTGCAAGGCAGCATAAGGATGCCACCGATCTCATTTGTCAGCCTGAAGTATTCGGCCAATCACAATATGGCAACTATGCGGAGGGCTGTACCACTCTGCGTGCCCAGGGTGGCGACAACGGAGGCGGAAGCGAAAATCTTGTAAAAGAGAATGGACGCAACCTCATCCGCAGACTTACTCCTCTGGAATGTGAGCGGCTCCAGGGCTTTCCTGATGGCTGGACGTTGATACCGGGAGCATCGGACAGTGCCAGATACAAGGCACTTGGAAACAGCGTGGCGATACCGTGCGTGGACTTTGTCCTCCGTGGCATCGCTTATTTTTTGCGAATAATCCATGAGGAACAGGAGGAATCACCCCCATGTATATCTACCCCGACAACTTAAAGTCAAAGGCTACCCTGTGGCTATGGGAGCTACGGGATATTGGAATCATCGGCGTCGGATGTCTGATTTCTGTCTTTGCCCTTTCCCAGCTCGGCTGGCTGCCGCCCATCGTCCTGACGGCGCTCTATGCCTTTTTATCCATACGTTTTGAGGACGTGAGTATCCTCGATTTTATCCGCTATGCCGCCGCTTTCTTCTTCGGCAAGCAACAATCCTATGAATGGAGGGCATGAATATGAACAGAAAAAGGAAACAGGAGGCAAGGGAGAAAGCCTCCACCCGCCAGCTCATCGGCATCGAGGACATCACAGGCCACAGCCTTGTGACTCCCCATGGTGAGCTGGTGTTTTTTATGGTTAAACCCACCAACATCAGCGTCCTGTCCGATTCCAGCATCGGGGCAAGGATTTATGCTCTTATGAATGTGCTGAAAGGCATCTCGGATATTGAAATGCTGTGCCTTAACAGCCGTGAAAACTTTGAGGGCAACAAGAGCTATCTGAAAGCCAGGATGGATGCCGAGCAGAATCCTGTCATCCGAAAGCTGCTGGCACAGGACATGACCGCCCTTGACCGTATGCAAGTGCAGATGGCAACAGCGCGGGAATTTTTAATCATCATCCGCCTGCGTGGAGAAAAAGAAAAGGACGTAGGCCCCTACCTCTCCCGTATCGAAAAGAGCCTCAAGGATCAGGGCTTTACTGCGCGCAGAGCCGGTGAAGCCGATACCAAGCGTCTGCTTGGAGTCTACTATGAGCAAAATGTCACTACTAAGATGTATGAGGATTATGACGGCGAGCGCTGGGTGATTCTCGGAGAATAAGTAAAATTCAATAGGCCGTAGGGAGGTACCTTGCGGCCAAAAGGCATGGAACCTCCCACGGCTGGACAGGAGGTATTTTTTCATGCCTAAAATCAAAAAAACAAAGGCTGATGCTGGGGCGGCAGAGTCGAAAATCAAGGATTTTCTTGACATGATCGCACCGGGCATCATCAAGTTCAATACGGACCATTTTATATGCGGCAACACCTATCGGTGTGTCTGGGCTCTCCGTGAGTACCCTACCGCAACCGATGAGCAGGCCATCCTGCGTCATCTTGGGGAAAAGGACGGTGTGACCCTGCGTATCTACACCAGACAGGTAACGGCGGCAGAGGAAAAGAGAATCATCCATAACGCAGCCAATAAAAACCGCATGGATAAGAGCAGCACCAACGATCTCCAGCAGACAGTCACCGCCGAAAGCAATTTGCAGGATGTGGTCACACTGGTGTCCTCCATGCACCGAAACCGTGAGCCGCTCCTCCACTGCGCTGTTTTTATTGAGCTGACAGCGAACAATTTGGACGATTTAAAGCTCCTCCAGACCGACGTCTTGACTGAGCTGGTCCGCTCAAAACTCAATGTAGACCGGCTGATACTGCGCCAGCGGGAGGGCTTTCTGTCGGTCGGCCCTGCGGGACGGAATGTGTTCGGCAGCCAATTTGAACGGGTTTTACCCGCCAGCTCGGTGGCAAACCTCTATCCGTTCAATTACAGTGGCAAGACCGATCCCCACGGCTTCTATCTTGGCCGTGATAAATTTGGTTCAAATATCATTGTGGACTTCGATAAGCGTGACGATGACAAGACGAATGCGAACATTTTAATCCTCGGTAACTCCGGTCAGGGCAAGAGCTATCTCCTCAAGCTCATCCTCTGTAACATCCTCGAATCGGGTAAGTCCGTCCTGTGCCTTGATCCTGAACATGAATATGTTGACCTCGCAGAGAACCTCGGCTGTTTCATCGACTTGATGAGCGGGCAATACCGTATCAATCCTCTGGAGCCTAAAACATGGGATGAAGGAGGCAGCCCGGAGGACACCGACGCACCCCAGGCATTCCGCCAGTCCACCAAGCTCAGTCAACACATTTCCTTTCTTAAGGATTTTTTCCGCTGTTATAAAGATTTTTCCGACCGCCACATCGACGCCATAGAAATCATGCTGGGCAAGCTGTACGAAAAATTTGGCATCAGCGACCGCACTGATTTCAGAAGCCTTGCCACCACAGACTATCCTGTCTTATCTGACCTTTATGCTCTCATTGACGATGAGTTTAGGGGATATGACAAAAGTAACTATCAGCTCTACCCGCAGGAATTGCTGCAGGAAATCCTGCTGGGGCTCCACTCCATGTGTATGGGAGCCGAAAGTAAATTCTTCAACGGCCACACCAACGTGACCGACCACCGCTTTATTGTGTTCGGAGTAAAAGGATTGCTGCAAGCCAGCCGGAATGTGAAAAACGCCCTGCTGTTCAATGTGCTTTCCTTTATGAGCGACAAGCTCTTGACCGGGGGAAATACCGCCGCATCAATTGATGAGCTGTATCTGTTCCTGACCAATCTGACTGCGATTGAGTATATCCGAAATTTCATGAAGCGTGTCAGAAAAAAGGAGTCGGCGATAATTCTGGCTTCTCAGAATTTGGAGGACTTCAATATAGAGGGCATCAGGGAGCTGACAAAACCGCTGTTCTCCATTCCTACTCACGCTTTCCTCTTTAATGCAGGGAACATTGACAAACAGTTTTATATCGACAGCCTCCAGTTAGAGGAATCCGAATACAACCTAATCCGCTTCCCCCAGCGTGGTGTGTGCCTCTACAAATGCGGCATAGAGCGGTATAACCTTGCGGTCCATGCCCCTGCCTACAAGGAAAAGCTGTTCGGAAAGGCGGGTGGCAGATAATGAAGAAGGGAGAAAAAGTCATGGACAGAGTTCAAAATCAGAAAGAAAACAAGGCGGGTATCCTCGATGATATGCTGTCTTTTATCCGCTACACTCCGAACCGGGAAGCGGATATATTAGCTTTTATGGAGAAGTACCAAAAAGCGGATCACGAAGAACGCCCTGCTATTTTGGAGCATCTCCGGTGCTGCATGGACGGAAAGGAATACCCCAACCCTTACGCCGGGGGCTACCATTATACGCCGGATGATGTGTCCCTCATGGGAAAGATTCTGGATGAGTACATCGATGATCTCGTATCCGCAGAGGGTGATCCTGCCGCTATCTCGGAGTGTGTGCGGGATACAGTCTTGAAAATCAATGCTCTCAATGAGGAATGCGGACGGTACCTGATTGATACCTGGCGCAGGGAACGGCTGTGCGGATTCATCAACTCTGCTGCGGAAACAGCGGGACTGTCACAGGAAAAAGACCTTACCCTGCAGCACAGGATGTGGTAAAGGCGGTGGGTAAATGGAGATACAAGGTCAGAATTTCGGGATTGAAATTGAAATGACTGGGATTACACGAAGCCGTGCCGCCGAGGTGATTGCAGAACATTTCGGCACGACAAAGGAATATGAAGGCAGCTTCTACGATGCCTATTATGCCTGTGACAGCCAGCGGCGAAAATGGAGGGTCATGAGTGACGGCAGTATTGACTGTCAGAAGAAAGACGGCCGCAGAAAAGTAAGCGCCGACAGGAGCTACAGCGTAGAGATGGTCAGCCCCATCTGCCAGTACCAGGATATCGAAACTGTGCAGGAATTGATGCGCAAGCTCCGGGAAGCCGGGGCATTTGTGAATTCCTCCTGCGGTATCCATATCCACATCAATGCCGCCCCCTTTGATGCCCCCAAACTCCGCAACTTGGTCAACATCATGGCGGCCAAGGAGGATATGATCTATAAGGCATTAAAGGTTTCAAGAGGCAGGGAAACCAACTACTGCCAAAAGATTGACTCTGCCTTTTTAGAGCGGATCAACCGGCAGAAACCCACTACCCTCGACCAACTGAAGCGTATCTGGTACAACGGCAGCGATGGCAGCCGGGAGCATTATCACGATAGCCGCTACCACTGTCTCAATCTGCACAGCGTGTTCCAGAAAGGCACGGTGGAATTCCGTGCTTTCAATGGGGACCTCCATGCCGGAAAAGTCAAAGCATATGTGCAGTTCTGCCTCGCCATGACCGCACAGGCGCTCAACCAGCGGTCGGCAAGCCCGACAAAAACACAGTCCACCAATGAAAAATATACCTTTCGGGTGTGGCTTTTGCGCCTCGGTATGATTGGGGATGAATTTAAAACGGCCCGTAAGCATCTGCTGGATCACTTGGAGGGCTGCATCGCATGGAAAGACCCGGCACAGGCAGAAAGGCAAAAAGAACGGCTGCGGCAAAAGCGTGAAGCGGAGCGGTCGCAGGAGCAGACACCGCCGGAAGAAGCTGTGCCGGAAACTGTATTGGAAGCGGAGGATGAACAGTCCTCCGCTTTTACTATGTCAATGTAAAGGAGATCGTATGAAAAACAAACTGTATATTGCCTATGGCAGCAACCTCAATCTGCCGCAGATGGCTGGGAGATGCCCCACCGCCAAGGTGGTCGGGGCTTCCGAGATAAAGGATTATGCCCTTGTGTTTCGGGGCGGCAGGCACGGTGCGGTGGCTACCATTGAGCCTTGCGAGGGTTCTTCTGTTCCTGTTTTGCTGTGGAAGATCACGCCGAAAGATGAGACTGCCCTCGATATTTATGAAGGCTTTCCCAGATTTTACGACAAGGAAACCATGGACCTCCCGTTGGACGGCAAGACTGTTTCAGCCATGGTCTACGTTATGACGCCGGGGCATCGCCTGGGCTATCCCTCCGACTATTATTACAATACCATCCATGACGGTTACAAAACTGCGGGCTTTGATACCGCTGTTTTGGAGCAGGCGATAGATTATACCGAGCAGCTCATGGAAAGCGAACCGGAGCCGGAACAGCAGAACCTGTTCGGTTTTGGCAGCCAGAAATGGTGGTGATGGCATGGCAGATCCCGCTACCATTACGGCTGTTGCAAAAGCCGCCGCTGCCGCTCTTTCGGATGAACGCACCCGAAAGACCATCGGCTGGACCATTGCCGCCATCCTGTCGCCGCTTATTTTAATCATC
The DNA here is from genome assembly GCF_018128545.1 of Sinanaerobacter chloroacetimidivorans. GTDB lineage: Bacteria > Bacillota > Clostridia > Peptostreptococcales > Anaerovoracaceae > Sinanaerobacter > Sinanaerobacter chloroacetimidivorans. The sequence goes on from NZ_JAGSND010000001.1 coordinate 7,201, forward strand.
GTGCTGGTCTGCTCCCTGCTCTCCGGAACCACCAACCACAACAACACCGCCGTGGAGCTGTGCTTCCATGGCGGTGTGATACCGGGGAGTATGCCCGCGGATTACAGGGAATACATCGGGGATATGCGTCGCAGCTTTACCCTCATAGACGGAGCCATCGCCACAGTGAATTCGCAGATGGAGGACGGCAACAGCCTTGACGATTACCGGGTCAAGGCTATTTTTTATTCTCTGTTTTTCGGCGCTGAGTCCCCCTCCCGGCTGGAACACCGGAAATATGTGGACTGTTTTGTGACCTACGAGGAACGCACCCGCACCGTGGAAAATGATGACGGAACAACCTCGGAGGAAACTTATACCGTGGCTGTTCCCATTACCTCTCTGCCTGCCATCTACAACAACATCAGGACATTGTTAGGCAGAGCTATTACCTATGAGGATCAGGCAAACGCCAATGAAATCTATTACCGTGCCTTATACGGTATCGGAGCTCCGGCCGAGGATGATGATTTCACCATGTGGGAGGGTTGGACTCCAGACCAGCTTGACGGTTTCTTTTCTGACTTGCCTGTGGGTGAGGTGGGAGCTGAAGCTGTCCGCCTCGGCCTTTCCCGCCTCGGTGATCCCTACTCCCAAGAGCTGCGTGGACAAGGAAGCTACACCGACTGCAGCTATCTTGTGCGGTGGGTGTACAAAAAGCTGGGGGTAAATCTTCCCGGCACGGCTGCGGCGCAGGGAAAATACTGCGTGGACAATGGGCTGACCATTCCAAAATCAAGTCTTGCTCCCGGTGATTTGGTGTTCTGGAGCCATAAACCTAACGGCCGTTTCATGAACATCACCCATGTGGGAATCTACGCCGGTGACGGCAAAGTGGTTGACGCTTCCTCCTCCAGAGGACAGGTCGTCTACCGGGACTTATTCGATTCCGGCAATCAGGTTCTGTACGGCAGACCCTACGCCGAGGCACAAAAATCTTCTGCCGATGGCTTTATTTCTCCCCTCGGCAGCGGCTGGCGTTCCATGGTGACCTCGGAATTTGGTGGCAGGACAGACCCCCTCACAGGGGAATGGGCGGGACATACCGGCCTTGACCTTGGCGCCTCCAAAGGAACTGCCATCCGCTCGGCAAAGGCGGGGACAGTGAAAACTGTGGTCTACGGAAACACCGGCTACGGCTACTATCTGACCATTGACCATGGGAATGGAATGGTCACTTTATACGGACACTGCTCTCAAATCCTCGTCCGTGAGGGGCAGACGGTAAAGGCCGGAGAAACCGTTGCAAAGGTAGGTTCCACAGGGCGAAGCACCGGAAATCATCTGCACTTTGAGGTGAGAGTGAACGGTGCGCAGAAGAATCCGAGAAACTATTTGCCGTAAACAGGCTGGTTTTTTCTTTCTGTTTTGCGGCATTGATACCAATAAAAAATTCAAGGGAGGACACTCAATATGAAAAAAGAAGCCATCACCGTACAAATGGATGCCGAAAAACTCCGAGCGGTCAAACGCTATATGGAGAAGAAAGATGCGGACTTGGAGCAGGAGCTTTGCGACCAGCTCCAGCGCCTTTATGAAAAATTCGTCCCTGCCAATGTGCGGGAATACATCGATGAAAGTGCCGATATCGAAACCCCGGCAAGCACTTTGTCTAAAAAACAGAAAGAAAAAATCAGGCAGACCGCAGAGCCGAGGCAGGCGGATGAGCAATGATGCAGTATTTTGATAAGCACGGCAATGAGATTAAGGCCGGAATGTTTCTCCGAATGGAGGACGGCAGCATAGAGGAAATATACGCCTGCACTGACTCATACGGCAAAGAGGATCTCGGCATCAATGCCAGCAATGATGAATTTCTGAAACAGCACGGCTTGGGCGAGTTTGACCGGGAGTTCTATCCGCTTTCCTCTTTCAGCCTAAGAGAAACAGAACTTTGCCAATCTGAGCCTACCCAAGGTTATTCTGGCATGGAGATGAAGTAGCGTACCGCCCTACTGCCCCCGTCACCCAGCGTTGCCCCCTGTTCGCCCCTGTGTGGGCTTTTGCGGGGCTGGGTGACAGGTTTACCCGCCAAACCGAATACAACCGATTTTGAGGGCTTTGTGCAGAGCTGTAAGAACCCCGCTTCTCAGCCAAAGCATACAGAACCCTCATGCGGCCTCTACGGTCGAAAAAAGAGCAGGATAAAGGCGGGTGGTCGCAAGCGCCCTCCTGCCAACCATTTCGCCCAGCAGTGCTGGGCGTTTTTCGCACTTTCCCATGAGGTGGTCGGATTCCGGATTTGTCACGGTCAGGGTGGTCGGGATTTTAGAAAAGGCAAGAAAACAAAGGAATTTACACGGTCACCTCACAGGTGGACACCCATGAAAGGTCGGATTTCACATGAAAAATAACAAGGAACGAACAGCGGTCTGGCTGTACCCCGAAACAATGGAACGGCTGGACGGCTGGCTGTCAAAGGATAACTGCAAGAGCCGCAGCGAGTTTATTGAAAAGGCACTCAGCTTCTACATGGGCTACCTTGGGACGGAGGACATCTCCTCCTATCTCTCCAAGGCTCTGCTTGTATCCATCCAGGGCACATTGCAAAAGACCGAAAACCGGGTGGCAAACAATCTGTTTCGGCTTTCTGTGGAAATCAGCATGATGATGCATCTGCTGGCAACTACGCTGGAGATTACCGATGAGGAACTGCACCGGCTCCGCGGCCGATGCGTTGCCGAGGTAAAACGGACCAGAGGGAAAATCCGTCTGGACGATGCGGTGGATTTCCAGAGCAGCCCTGAGACGGAAGAATAATGGCCCGCATCATTCTCAAGTGCCCCTACCTCAAAGGCGGGGAAAAGACTGCTGCCCATTTAAGCAACCTCGTCAAATACATTGCCACCCGCGACGGCGTAGAAAAAATGGAAAGTGGTCATAAGCTCTGGCACTCCACCAAAAAACAAAAGGATTTGATTGCACAGATACTCCGGGAGTTTCCCGATGCCAAGGAACTGTTTGAATATGAGGATTACCTCGAAAATTCCAACCGGGGAAACGCCTCCGAATTCATCACCATCGCATTGGAACGGCATCTTGATAAAATCAGCGGCCGGGAAAAATATCTGGACTACATCGCAAACCGTCCCCGTGTCGAAAAGTTTGACAGCCATGGCTTATTCACAGCCGGTGACGATCCGCTAGTTTTATCACAGGTCGCTGATGAAGTAGCCAACCACACCGGAAATGTGTGGACTCCGATTATTTCTCTCCGGCGTGAGGATGCCGCACAGATGGGATATGACAATGTACTTGCATGGAAGGCTCTGCTTTCTGAAAAGGCTGTGGAAATTGCGGAGAACATGAAAATCCATCCTGACCATCTGAAATGGTATGCCGCCTTTCACAATGAATCGCACCATCCGCATATTCACATGGTCTGCTATAGCACCGACCCAAGAGAGGGCTATCTTACGAAACAGGGCATCAAAAAAATGAAGTCCTCTCTGGCAAATGAGATTTTTCGTCAGGAGCTCATTCCGCTCTACGGAGAAAAGACGCAGCGGCGGGATGACCTGAAGGAACAGGCGGCCGAGTCCATGAGGGAGATGATCCGTCAGATGAAAGGCGGCGTTTTACAGAGCGGCCGCATGGAGCAGCTCATTACACACCTTGCTGAGCGCCTGCAAAACACCTCCGGTAAAAAACAGTATGGCTATCTCAAAGCAGACCTGAAAAATGTGGTGGATGAAATCGTGGATGAGCTTGCCAAGGACAGCCGTATCGCAGAAGCCTATCGCCTGTGGTGGGAGGTCAGGGGCAGGATCGAATCCATCTACACCGAAACACCGTCAGAGCCGCCGCCCCTTTCCCGCTGTGATGATTTTAAGCCCATCCGCAACATGGTCATTCAAGAAGCATTGCTGATTGGGAGCATGACCTTTGAGGAACCGGCATCTGTGGAAACAGCCCTGCCGGAGTCGGAGGATGATCTGGAGATGCCCTCCTCTGACATGGCGGATGAAGAAGATCAGGAACCGGCAGATGATTCCGGGGAACGGTCCTCCAGCGATGAAGCCTCTGCCGATAAGGAATCCTCCGACTCATGGTGGACGGATGGCTACAAACAGGCAAAGCAATATTTATATGGCGATGAGGATGCCGGAATTTTGCAGGATTTTGAAAAAGCCCATGAACTCTTCCTCATGGAAGCGGAGGCAGATAACCCTCTCGCCTTATGTGACCTGGGCAGAATGTCTGCGGATGGTCTTGGCTGCGAAGCGGACGCCGATGAAGCATACCGCTGGTACGAAAAGGCCCTTGCTGTTTTCCATGCTGCCGAGGAAGAAAAACCTTGGAAGTACACCGAGTACCGTATCGGCAAAATGTATGCCGCCGGACTTGGCACAGAGCAGGACTATCTGCAGGCGGCGGATTGGCTCACCCTGTCTGCGGATGAGAATTACAAGTACGCACAGTATTCTCTTGGCGGCCTGTATTACCATGGCAAAGGTGTGGATCAGGATCATGAATCTGCCTTTGCCCTCTACACCCGCTCGGCAGACCAGAGCTTCCCCTATGCCAGTTTTGAACTTGGTAAAATGCTGAGGGACGGAATTGGCTGTGTAAAAAATCAGCAGGACTCTGACCGTCGTTTCAAGGAAGCCTTTCTCGGTTTTGTTTCCCTGGAGGAACAGGGCCATGATGATAAGCTCCAGTACCGTTTGGGCTGGATGCTTCTGAATGGTGTGGGTACCGACAAGGATGAAGCCAGGGCAAAGGAATACTTTGAAAAAGCGGCATTCGTGGGAAACCCCTTTGCCTACCACCAGCTTGCCAAGCTTATCCTCTCCGATGAAAAAGCACCACAGCAGGATGTGGAGAAAGCCCTCGGCTACCTCAAAAAAGCGGTGGAGGCTGAGAATCCCTATGCCGCATATTTTCTCGGCAAGCTCTATGAAAAGGGACAGCACGTTCCGCAGAATATCGCAGAGGCAATACGGCTTTATACCCTTTCCGCAGGACAGGATAATGACTTCGCCGCATACCGGCTCGGCAAGCTGTACCTCGGCGGTGAGGGCGTACTGAAGGATGTGGAGTCCGCCATTCGCTGGATGACCTTTGCCGCCGACAGAAAGAACCAATTTGCTGAATATGCCCTCGGCGTCCTCTACTTCAAGGGGGAGGATGTTCCGAAGGATGTTCCCAAAGCTCTGGAATACCTAAAACGGTCTGCCGGTCAGGGCAATCAATTTGCACAGTACCGGCTGGGCAAGATTTACCTTATGGGCGAGGATGTGCCAAAGGATATTCAGACTGCCCTGCAATTTCTGACGGCTGCCGCAGAACAGGGAAATCAGTATGCGCAGTACACCCTCGGCAAGCTGTATCTGATGGGAAAAGATGTCCCCAAAGACAAAGAAACTGCCGTCCGCTGGTTTACCCTCTCGGCAGCACAGGGCAACATTTACGCCCAATTTTTCCTCGGCCATATAGATGATTTCAAAGACCCCTCCGTTCTGCTGGCGGGAACACGGCTCCTGCATCACATGAGCCGTGTTTTTGCAGACAACGCCCCACCGCTGAAACCACCCGGCCAGAGAACCGACCGTAAGCTCCTCCGCAAGCTCCGTGAGAAAAAGCAGGCGCAGGGCCATGCGAGGGATGACCACGAACAGACCATGTCATTATAACGATTGGAGGATAACCGTGAAGAAACAGAAAAAGAAAATTGAGCAGCCGCCGATCAAAGAGAAATCGCTCCAGACCTATTGCCGTCCTGTAAAAAGGGCGGCTTTTTTTCATAGAATCGGCACTCGCCATAAATAGGAGGGGGATCATGGGTGTATATGTGCATTTTACAGATGACCAGAAATACCGTGCCAACAATGTAGACCTCGTGGATTTTCTCCATCGGCGCGGTGAGAAGCTAATCCCCAGCGGCCGGGATAAGCGGTTGGCGTCCGACCACAGCATTACCGTCCGGGGAAACGAGTGGTACGATCACTCTGCAGAGAGCGGCGGGTATGCCATTGACTTCGTGCGACAGTTCTATGGCCTCACCTTTCCTGAGGCTGTAACCATGCTGCTGGGCGGTGAGCAGGGCGAAGTCTATCGACCCGCCTCACAAAAGAAACAGGAGGCGAAACAGCCCTTTGCCCTTCCGAATCCCCACAGCGATATGCGCCGCGTCTATGCGTACTTGGTGAAAACCCGGCTCATCGACCGTGAAGTGGTCAGTTACTTTGCCAAGGCGAAGCTCCTGTATGAGAGCTGTGAAAAATCTAAGGACAGCATGAAGGAATACCACAATGCGGTCTTTGTGGGATACGATGAAAACGGAGTTCCCCGCCATGCCCATAAACGAGGGCTCTATACCGAGGGAACCGGCTTCAAAGGAAATGTGGATAGCTGCGATCCGGCATACAGCTTCCACCACATCGGCACAAGTAACCACCTCTATGTGTTTGAGGCTCCCATCGACTTGCTGTCTTACATCACCCTGCATCCCAACGACTGGCGGAACCACAGCTATGTGGCGCTCTGCGGTGTTTCCGAATACGCCATGCTGAAGATGCTGGAGCTGCATCCGAACCTAAACCATGTGGTTCTGTGTCTGGATCATGACGAGGCGGGGATCGAAGCCTCGGAGAAATATCACGATCTGCTCATAGAAAAGTGTGTTTCATGTGATAGGGATTTGTCCATACACAAGGACTGGAACGAGGATATCAAGGCAAATCACGGATTACCGGCAATCCCTGCTGAGGAACATCCCCAGCATTTAATCCGGGATGAAATATGCCGGGAGCTTACCGAAACGTCAATGACTGTGAAATCCAACTGTTCCGCCAACACCCTGTCAGCCCTGCTCGTAAAAGCCCGATCCCATCTGCATTGGGGACAATTTTCAGGGGTGGATGAATGTCTGAGGGAAATGTGTCGCCTCTCCATGGCTGCTGCTGCGAGGGAGTATCGGCAGATGGATCACAGCCGGAATCTCTCCACGGTGCAAAGCCGCCTGCATAGTGGTTTCAGGACTTATGAAAACCGCGGACATCTGAAAACCCGGCTGGATTTACTGGAATCCGATATCATGGCTCTGCAGGGCTTTGAGCGTGTGGTGACCGCCGGTGAAAAGGAAAAGCTGGCAGAGTGCTATGAACGCATTGCCTCCCACGGCCTCAAAGGAGCGATCCTGCTGGAGAAATACCGGCAAAAGATGGAGCAGACCCAGGAAATGAAACTGTCTATGTAATCCCGGCAATAACTCCATCCCCGCTTCTGACATTCTAAATGAATTCAGAAGAAGGAGGATACTATTATGCCGTCTCAGGTCTATATTTTAATTGCAGCGGCCGCCGTGATGTTTTGTGTCATCGGCGGTCTTTCCCTTTTGGCTCACTATTATACCCTAAACGGAATCAAGTCCCGCACGGTAGGTGATGGCCAGCATGGTACGGCACGGTTCGCATCAAAACAGGAAATCAAAAATACCTATAAGCACATCCCCTTTCAGCCGGAGCTGTGGAGGCAAGGACAATGCCTCCCTACTGCCGCCGAGCAGGGAATCATTCTCGGAAGCGTAGGTGCAAAAAATAAAGTTACGGCAATGGTGGATACTGACGATGTCCACTGTCTCATGATCGGTGCCTCTGGCGTGGGGAAAACTGCATACTTTTTATACCCCAACCTGGAATATGCCTGTGCCTCCGGCATGAGCTTCCTGACCACCGACACCAAGGGCGACCTGTATAGAAACTATGGAACTATCGCCCGCAACCACTACGGCTACCATGTGGCGGTCATCGACCTAAGAAACCCCACCCGCTCGGACGGCAACAATATGCTCCATCTGGTGAACACCTACATGGATCAGTACCTTGCCGATGAAAACAACATTGTGGCAAAGGCAAAAGCAGAAAAATACGCCAAGATTATCTCCAAAACCATCATCAACGCCAGCAACGAGAATTACGGACAGAATCAGTTTTTTTATGATGCCGCAGAAGGACTCCTGTCCTCAGTGATTCTGCTGATTGCCGAGTATTTGCCCCCCACTGAGGTAGATGGGAAAAAGGTGGACTGCCGCCATATCATCAGCGTGTTCAAATTGGTTCAGGACTTACTCGTGCCCAGCAAGGTAAAGGGGAAAAGTCAGTTTCAGCTATTAATGGATAAATTGCCATCCGACCACAAGGCCCGCTGGTTTGCAGGAGCAGCCCTAAATTCCGCGGAGCAGGCTATGGCGTCGGTACTTTCCACTGTGCTATCCCGTTTGAATGCCTTTCTCGACTCCGAAATGGAACAGATTCTGTGTTTTGAAACATCCATTGATGCGGAGAAATTCTGTAACGAAAAATCCGCTCTGTTCATCGTATTACCAGAAGAAGATTTGACCAAATACTTTATGGTCAGCCTTATGATCCAACAGCTCTACAGGGAAATCCTTGCGGTTGCGGATGAAAACGGAGGCAAGCTGAAAAACCGAGTAATGTTTTACTGCGATGAGCTCGGAACGCTTCCAGCCATCGAATCGCTCGAATTAATTTTCAGCGCCTCACGCTCTCGCCGGCTTTCTATGGTACCAATCATACAGTCCTTCGGCCAGCTCGAAAAGAATTACGGCAAAGAGGGTTCAGAAATAATCGTGGACAATTGCCAGGACACCATCTTTGGCGGCTTTGCCCCCAACAGCCAGACCGCCGAAGTGCTGAGTAAAGCATTGGGCAGCCGCACGATCATGAGCGGCAGCGTGAGTCGTGGTAAGAATGACCCCAGCCAATCCTTGCAGATGATGGAGCGCCCTCTCATGACACCGGACGAATTGAAATCCATTCCAAAGGGCAGCTTTGTCGTGATGAAAACCGGCACCCATCCCATGAGGACAAAGCTGCGGCTGTTCCTTGAATGGGGCATCCGTTTCGGAGAGGCTTACACCATGGAGGAAAAAGCTCATCGAAAAGTGGTCTATGCCGATAAGCAGATGCTGGAGGAAAATATCGTCCGCAAGCACACGGCCTGCCTTATGGTGGACGAAGAAACCGGGGAGATATTGGAGCCGCCGTCCAGAACAGGAACCCTTCATACCCCGGTAGCAGAACCATCTGAAAACACCATGCGCCGCCGTAATGTACTCAAAACGTAAAGGAGGTTCCCATGAGCTACTTCAACCACATTTATACCGCTTCGCCCGATGAGATTCCCCATCGGGCGAGGGCTGTTTATATATATATTTGTGACCGGGCAGGAAAAGGAAAGGACTGCTGGCCTGCGGTAAAGACCATTGCTTCCGATCTGCAGCTTTCCCGCAGCACCGTCAAGCGTGCCTTACATGATCTGGTGAGGGCGGGACTCATTGAAAAGGAGCCTCGCTTCCGGGAGAATGGGAGCAATACCAGCAACAGACTTATTTTAAGAAAATAGCAGGATGCGGCAAAGCGAAAAGACAGAGTTCCCGCCAAGGGGGTACTCCGTTTTTTTGCTGGACCGAGGTGCGGTTCGTGGTGAACCCACCGGAATCTCTCACTCTAAGAAGATATTATCACAGAAAAAGAACAAGGTGTATCTTACTATGTTTTTATGTAACATTTTGGAGATCTTCTGGAACATCCCGTGATACCTGACAGCGTGGAGCAGCTCGGAAAGCAGTTTAAACATTTGATACCGGAACAGATTGAAATGATTAGCGAAATGGTGGAGGTAAATGATCAAAAAGCACACCACCTCAAAAGAAAAATGGCAGTAAACGAATAAGAGTCTCTCTCAGAGGCTCTTTTGCTATTGATAAAGTGATTGAAAGCTATCCTTGATGTGCGAAAAAACTTTCTATAAAAAATCATGACTTCACATTGACGAATTTCGATTTGAAACATATAATATAACATATCAAAGTATTTAGATTTGAGGTGTTGGTATGAACTATTACTTAGAGAACACAAAAGTGTTCAAAGCATTGGGCGATCCCAAAAGAGCCATGATTGTGGATATGCTCTCCTGTGGAGAACTTTGTGCCTGCGAGATTTTAGAGAAGTTTGAAATGTCCCAATCCACGCTGTCCCATCACATGAAACTCCTCTGCGAATGCGGACTTGTCAAGGCACGGGCAGAAGGCAAATGGACGTATTATTCTTTGGATGATGATGCCATCGGCAAAACAAAGCAGTTTTTCTGGGCGATCACATCCGATAAAGAAAATTGTATTTGCAGAGATAAAACAAATTGTTGTAAGGGGTGTAACGAAAATGAGTAAATGTTGTTGTTCTTCTGAAAATTGCTGCCAGCCAGAGCCGAAAAAGTCAATAAACATTGATTTTCTTTATCTGGACACGACCGTTTGCGGCAGGTGCCAGGATACGGAAAAAGCTCTGGACGACGCAGTTTCCGGCGTAGCCGTGGTGCTGAATGCGTCAGGATATGAAGTCAAGGTAAATGAAGTGAACATCACAACGAGAGAGTTGGCGATACAGTATCATTTGGTCAGCTCACCGACCATCCGTGTGAACGGAAACGATATTGCCGTGGAATCGCGGGAATCAGTCTGCGAGGACTGTGGAGAACATTGCGGTGATACCGTAGATTGCCGTGTATGGGTATATAACGGAGTCGAATATACATCCCCTCCGAAGGAATTGATCGTGGATGCCATTCTACGGGAAGTGTATAACCCCAATCAGGGCGAGCCGGAGCGTGAAGCCTATTGGCTTCCAGAAAATCTGGAAACATACTTTATAGCCAAGACACACAAGGATGAAACGGAACGTCAGGGAAAGGGCGGTGATGTGATATGAGCCAAGAAAAAAATAAAGGTATTGGCTTTTTTGAAAAATATCTAACCGTGTGGGTGCTGCTGTGCATGGCGGCTGGAATCCTTGTCGGAAAATTCCTGCCCGGCATTCCAGATGTCTTGGAAGGATTTCAATACGCCGGGCAGAACCTCCCGATTGCCGTACTCATTTGGATTATGATTTTCCCCATGATGATGAAGATTGATTTCCAGTCTATCAAGAATGTGAGGAAAAATCCTTCAGGCATCCTTATTTCCAGCGGTAGCAGCTGGCTCATCAAGCCCTTCCTCATGTTCGGGTTAGCAACCCTGTTTTTCAAAGTTATCTTTCAAGCCTTCATCCCAGCGGATTTGGCACAGGACTTCGTAACAGGCGCAGTATTGCTGGGCGTAGCACCCTGCACGGCGATGGTGTTTGTATGGAGTCATCTGACCAAAGGCGATCCGGCGCATACGCTTGTACAGGTTTCGGTCAATGACCTCTTGATTCTCGTATTGTTTGTGCCATTGGTACAAATCTTGTTGGGAGTAAACGGCGTTACGATTCCTTGGGATACGCTCTTCTTTTCCATCGTATTATTCGTTGTCGTTCCGCTGGCTGGCGGCGCACTTACGCGCTTTCTGATGATACAGAAAAAAGGCATAGAGTATTTCAACGAAAGATTTCTCCCCAAGTTTGACGGCATCACGACCTTGGGGTTGCTGCTCACCTTGATTATCATTTTTTCCTTCCAAGGTGACATTATTTTGGAACAGCCTCTGTTCGTTTTGCTGATCGCAGTACCGCTGGTTCTGCAAAACGTAATCTCCGCCAACTTTACCTACTTGATATGCAAGTGGACAAAGCAACCACACAATATTGCGGCTCCGGCTTCTCTGATTGCAGCCTCGGACTTCTTCGAACTTTCTGTAGCGGTAGCAATTGCCCTTTTCGGTCCAAATTCGCCGGTTGTGCTTGCTTGTACGGTGGGCGTATTGACCGAAGTCCCCGTTATGCTTTTGCTAGTACGCTTTATTAATAAGACCCACCACTGGTTTCTAAAGGAGGTTTAAATGGTGTATATATGCTATTGCAACAAAGTCAAAGAAGCAGATATCATGAAAGCAATTACAGAAAAAGGTGCAAAAAATGTAGATGATGTTATTAAGATTACCGGAGCCATGCAAAACAGTAATTGCGCTGTAAATAATCCGAAGGGAATTTGCTGTTACTCAGATATTGTGAAAACTTTTAATAAATATAGGGAGAAAATTATTATGAAAAAAATGAAAATCTTTGAACCCGCCATGTGTTGCCCGACCGGGCTTTGCGGCTTGGGTGTTGACCCTGAACTGCTGCGTATGTCCACGGTACTGGAAACACTGAAAAAACATGGCGTTATTGTTGAACGTTTTAACTTGGGCAGCGCACCGGCAGAGTTTATCACCGACCAGACCATCAATGCCTATATTAATGAGAAAGGCACAGAGGGACTGCCCGCTGTGATGCTCGATGGCAAAATTGTCATCACAGGTCGGTATCCCACCAATGAAGAATTCACAAAGCTGCTCGACCTTCCTGAAAATGTGCTGGGCAAGCAGAAAAAATCCGAGTCCGGCGGAGGCTGTTGCAAGGGAGGTTGCTGTTAAATGAATCAATTCGATCCCGGCAGTATCAAACTGACAAAGTATCTTTTTTATACCGGCAAGGGCGGCGTTGGTAAAACCAGCGTTGCCTGTGCCACCGCCGTCTCCCTTGCGGACAGTGGGAAAAAGGTGCTGCTTATCAGCACCGACCCTGCTTCCAATTTACAGGATGTCTTTTCGATGGAACTGACAAACAAAGGAGTGCCCATCTCCGATGTGCCGAATTTAGTGGTAGCGAACCTTGACCCCATACAAGCGGCGGCTGAGTACCGGGAAAGCGTGATCGCGCCTTATCGCGGCAAGCTGCCCGCATCTGTCATCACGAATATGGAGGAGCAGCTTTCTGGCTCCTGCACCATAGAAATTGCGGCATTCAATGAGTTTTCCAATTTCATTACGGACGGTAAGGTTCAGCAGGAATACGACCATATTATTTTTGATACCGCCCCTACTGGACACACCCTGCGGATGCTTCAGCTTCCGTCCGCTTGGAGTAATTTCATCAGTGAAAGCACCCACGGTGCATCTTGCCTCGGTCAACTCTCCGGCTTGGAGAGCAAGAAAGCCATTTACAAGCAAGCCGTGGAAACACTGGCCGACGGAAGCCTGACCACGCTACTCCTTGTCACCCGCTCGGAAACCGCGCCGTTCAAGGAAGCGGAACGTGCTTCCGGCGAATTGTCCGCGCTGGGCGTCGACAATCAAATGCTGGTTGTCAACGGAATATTGATGGAACATAACGATGATCTATCTTCCAGTCTGTACGAAAAACAGCAGTCTGCACTTGCCGCGATGCCGGAAAGTCTGAGGGCGCTTCCAATCCATAGCGTTCCTCTGCGAGCTTACAATGTCACAGGGCTGGAAAATATCCGCGCCTTGCTGAACACCGATTATTTTACTGCTCCCGTGCAAACGCTAAATGCCACGCATATTCCTGCGCTGAACGATGTGATAGATGAGTTAGCGATGGAGGGCAAACGTGTTATTTTCACGATGGGCAAAGGTGGTGTGGGTAAGACCACCGTCGCCGCCGCCGTTGCGCTGGGGCTTGCGAAGCGCGGAAAGAAAGTCCACCTCACTACCACCGATCCCGCCGCGCACCTGAAGTTTGTGCTGGATGAAACTGGCGGCGTGTCCATGAGCCATATCGACGAAGCCGAGGAATTGAAAAAGTATCAGTCCGAGGTGCTTTTCAAAGCCCGCGCGTCCGGCATGGGCGATGAGGATATTGCTTATGTCGAGGAAGATCTACGTTCGCCCTGCACACAGGAGATCGCCGTATTCCGCGCCTTCGCCGAGATCGTCGAAAAAGCTGACGATCAGGTGGTGGTAATTGACACCGCCCCCACAGGGCATACCCTGCTTTTGTTGGAATCCACACAAAGCTATAACCATGAAATTCAGCGTACCAAGGGCGAAATCCCCGAATCGGTGGCGCAGCTGTTGCCGAGGCTGAAATCCGAGGAAACCGAGGTACTGATTGTGACCCTGCCGGAAGCGACCCCTGTTTATGAGGCGCACCGCTTGGAGGACGATCTGAAACGGGCGGGCATCGCCGCCAAATGGTGGGTGGTCAATCAATCCCTTTATGGCACGAACACCACCAATCCTATGCTGGTGTCAAAGGCGGCTGGCGAAGTGGAATGGCTCAACCTCATCGACGAACACGCCGGTGGCAAATTTGCCCTGATCGCGTGGAGCGCAGAGGAAATCAAGGGCGACAGTCTGCTGGCGCTGTAAGGAGGTAAAAATGATAAAAGTTGCATTTATTTGTGTTCATAATTCTTGTCGCAGCCAGATTGCAGAGGCGCTGGGACGGCATCTTGCCGGCGACGCTTTTGAAAGCTATTCGGCGGGAACGGAAACGAAGCTGCAAATCAATCAGGATGCCGTGCGGCTGATGAAACAACTTTATGGCATTGACATGGAAGCGACACAGCGCAGCAAACTCTTGTCCGAAATCCCGCCTGTTGATATTGTCGTTACAATGGGCTGCAATGTCGAGTGTCCGTATCTGCCCTGTAAACACCGCGAAGATTGGAGGCTGGATGATCCAACGGGCAAAAGCGACGAGGAATTTATTCAGGTTATAAAACAGATTGAGCAAAAAATGCTTGAGCTAAAAAATTTTGTGGGGGTTCTTTAGTAGTAAAATCATTGGCTGTAAATGCTAAATTCAAAAAAGCCAATTAAAGTCATTGATTTTAATTGGCTTTTTTGTTTAGAGCAAAACAGAATTTCCATTCAAATTCCTTTTGGATGAATATAAAGTTAAGAGATTTACACTCACTCAATCGAAAAGACTTGCATTGGTATCCCGCACTTTTTTTGCTTAATTGATTGTAAACTTCGTGCCACATGACTTCCGTTCCACGCAGCAGATAAACTGCTACGAACCACTACACAGCCTGATCTCGTGTTGGGATGATTTTAAAAAAATATTCTAAAAACCCCTTGACAATTGAGTATATATTCAACTATACTATATACAGTTGAGCGTTTGCTCAATTAAAATTTCGGAAGGAGGACTAATTATGTCTGTCAGAAGCGATGTTTGCGATTGTGATGTTATACACGAAGAAACCGTCACCGCAGTAAAAACAAAAATGCTTTCAGATGATACTTTTAATATTTTGACGGAATTTTTGAAAGCTGTGGGAGATGGTACAAGGATCAGAATTTTATGGGCTCTGGATGTCAGTGAAATGTGTGTCTGTGATTTGGCAGTCTTGCTTGGTATGACAAAATCCGCTATATCACACCAGCTACGCACTTTGAAACAGGCAAATCTTGTCAAATTTAGGAAAGATGGTAAGATTGCTTATTACTCTCTCGCGGATGACCATGTGAAAATCGTTTTGGAACAAAGTTTAAGCCATGTAACTGAATAAAATTTAATTATAGGAGGAAAATAACATGAAAAAGTCATTTAGGTTGGAAGGACTGGACTGCGCCAACTGTGCGGCGAAAATCGAAAAGGACATCAAGGCGCTGGACGGCGTAACCGAAGTAACCGTAAACGCTATGACGACTAAGATGGTTCTTGTGGCAGACGACGACAAAATGGACGAGATTATTAAGACCGCTGAAAAAATCGTCAAGAAGCATGAACCTCATGTTGTCGTAAAAAAGGCGTAAACATTTACCGGCAATAATTCCAGCTTTTGGCGTAACACTTCAAAGCGATACGCCAAAAGCGAAGGAATTTAAAAAATTCAAATTTTTTTGCGACAATAGTTGAGCGTTCACTCAATGTTACTCGTCATTCTCTTATAGCAAAGATAAGAAAGGAGTTCAATATGAACAAGAAGCTTGTAAGAATTATCATAGCAGCGGTTATTTTCGTAATCGGGCTGCTAGTAAAAACCGACATTGTTTGGCTTAGTCCCGCTATCTTCATTGCCGCCTACATTGTAGTGGGCAGCGAAGTCGTAATAAAAGCCATCAAGAATATTATGCAAGGCCAAGTTTTTCAGGAAAGCTTTTTAATGACCGTGGCGACCGGTGGCGCACTTATCATTGGGGAATATCCAGAGGCCATTGCCGTTATGCTGTTTTATCAGGTTGGCGAATATTTTCAAAGTTATGCCGTTGCGAAGTCGCGGAAATCCATTGCAAGCTTAATGGATATACGTCCTGATTACGCAAATGTTAAGAGGGGCGATGAATTGGTAAAAGTCGACCCTGACGAAGTTGCGATTGGCGATATCATCGTTGTCCGTGCTGGTGAAAAAATCCCGCTTGACGGCAAGGTGCTTGACGGCAATTCAATGATTGATACGTCCGCTTTGACCGGCGAATCTGTTCCGCGCGAAGCTGGTGTTGGCTCTGATGTTTTGAGCGGCTGTATCAATGTGAACGGCGTACTGACGATTGAGGTCACAAAAGAATTTGGGGAATCGACGGTCAGCAAAATCCTTGATCTCGTGGAAAACGCCAGTAGTAAAAAGGCGAACACCGAGAATTTCATTACAAAATTTGCACGAGTTTATACTCCGATTGTTATGGCTGCCGCACTGTTGCTTGCAATTATCCCGCCTCTGTTCTTTGGTGGTACTTGGGGCGACTGGATTTACAGGGCTTTAACTTTCTTAGTGGTTTCCTGCCCTTGCGCTCTGGTTGTTTCTATTCCACTCTCCTTCTTTGGCGGTATCGGCGGCGCGTCAAGGCGTGGTGTGCTTGTTAAGGGTAGCAACTATTTAGAAGCTTTGGCGCAGACTGAAATCGTTGTGTTTGATAAGACGGGGACATTGACAAAAGGCGTATTTAAAGTACAAGAGGTAAATGCTATCGGCATTTCCGAAGCAGAACTGCTGGAACTTACCGCACATGTTGAGAGTTATTCCAATCACCCCATTTCACTCTCTTTGAAAACTGCTTATGGGAAAGATATTGACAACGAAAGGATTACGGATGTTGAGGAAATCGCAGGCCACGGCGTCAGCGCAACGGTTGATAGTCGTAAAGTTTTCGCAGGAAATACAAAACTCATGCAAAAAATCGGCGTTAAATTTTCTCAAGACGAAATTATTGGAACAGCCGTACACGTTGCTGTTGATGGCAAATATGCGGGATATATTGTAATTGCTGATGAGGTTAAGGAAGATGCAGCGGAAGCGATTAGATTGCTAAAAAAGGCAAATATCCGTCAAACGGTGATGCTGACGGGCGACGCCAAGAGTGTGGGAGAAAAAGTTGCCAAGGAATTGGGGTTAGATAAGGTTTACACAGAGCTTCTTCCCGGTGACAAGGTAGATAAAGTAGAGGAACTGCTGGCTCAAAAATCAGCTAAAGGCAAGCTGGCCTTTGTAGGCGATGGGATTAATGACGCACCAGTTTTAGCTCGTGCCGACATTGGTATTGCGATGGGTGGCTTGGGTTCCGACGCGGCTATAGAAGCCGCCGATGTTGTAATAATGACCGATGAGCCGTCCAAACTAGCTACAGGTATGAAAATTTCACAGAAAACGCTAAGAATCGCACAACAGAATATATGGCTGGCTTTGTCGATAAAAGCAATTGTGCTTGTACTCAGTGCACTCGGTTTTGCTACCATGTGGGAGGCTGTGTTTGCAGATGTTGGTGTGACGGTTATAGCGGTATTGAACTCTTTCCGTGCTTTAAACACAAAGAAATTATAATCAGGTCAAAAGCCTGTTGTATCGGAAGCGATAAGTAAAATGTTAATTGTCCTGATTGCCTTGTTAGTTGGGATTTTGTGAACTTGCTTTGGTAGCGCAGTTGCTATTATAACAAAAGAAGTTTTCTGAAAATATGGCGAATTGCCTTTTAGTTTTCGCTGGTGGCGTAATGATGAGCCTTGTGTTCTTTGAGCTTATGCCGGAAACTTTAGAGGTATCAAATGTGTGGATGGTGGCCGGCGGCATCCTCATTATTCACTGAGATAAGGGGCAAAGTGAGAATCATTATATGAAGATTATTTTATTCGGTTTATTGGTGAAAGCAGTTGAGCTATTGAGCGCGATTGAATTAAAGCATAAACAGAAAATATGTTGTATGGAAAGGTGTGTGGCATGAAAAAGCAATGGCTTATCACAGGAATCTTGGCAGCAGTTGATCAAACAATAAAACTGCTGATAGCTCATTTTGCGATAGATAAGATGATTATCTGGATACCGAGTGTTTTGCGTTTTGAGCCTTTCCAGAACACAAATTTGAATTGGTTTGCAAGTATGGCTAATTTTAAGACTCCTGTAATCGGAATGATCTTTTTACAGATAACGGCTATAGCAGGATTGCTTTTATTCTATCGATTCCAAACATATAAAGTTGGTGCAAAGAGTCGCTTGTTGAGTGGAGCATTCTGTTTTGCATCTGCTGGCATATTATGTTCATTTATTGATGTAGTGTTCTGGGGCGGCAGCCTTGACTTTATTGGTTTATTCAATTGGTTTATTTTTGATACAAAGGACGTATTTCTGAACACGGGATGGATTTTGGCTCTAATTTGGACGTGGCGGCATGAAAAAAAGCTAAAAAAGTCTTATTCAAACGATCTCAATACAGAAGATATAGCTTTTGCTATATGGTTTCGGAGCGGATGCAAACTCCTTCCCAACACAACGTCTGAATATACCAGAATATAAAATATATAAACACAATTGAGAGGTGGTCACAGTGAAGCGAAAAGAAAATAGAAACTTGACGGGCATATTTCGTATCGGTTTGGCCACCCTTGTTGTGATTTTACAACTTTTATTTATCTATTTTATCATCAATATACTCAAAAACTATGCGGTATATTTTTATGCACTCATTCAAATTATAGCGGTAATAAACATCTTTATTATGGTGAGCAAAAGTAAAAACACATCTTACATAATCGTATGGCTTATTATAATATTTATCCTTCCGGTTTTCGGTTATTTCCTATATCTCTTATGGGGTCGTTCCGATGTGTTCGGACGATGTATAAGAAATAATCGAATAAGAGCGGCTATCCAGCACGGTTCCATGTATTTATATAAGGACCCGGAAGTTTACGCCGAACTCGATCAAATCCATCCGTCAAGAAAAAGAATAGCAGGATATTTAGGCAGGAAAGGATTCCCTCTTTATAAAAATACAACGTGTGAGTATTTCTCGCTTGGCGAGTATCAATTTGAAGCAATGATAAAGGATATTGAAAACGCTGAAAGATACGTTTTCTTGGAATATTTTATTTTAGATAGTGGGGAGCTTTGGGACAGGATTTCAGAAGTATTGATTCGCAAAGCCGAACAAGGAGTGGAAATACGGCTGATGTTCGATGACTTTGGGAGTATTGTTACAGCACCAGATAATCTGATTAAGGCTCTTAACAGTCACAATATTCAGGTGTTGCGTTTTAATCCAGTTCATCGGTATATTTCATCCTTTTGCTTCAATTGCCGTAATCACCAGAAAATTACGGTCATAGACGGCTGCGTTGGGTATACAGGGGGAACGAATCTTGCTGATGAATATGCCAACATATACCCAAAGCACGGCCATTGGAAAGACACGGCAATCCGGCTTGAAGGCGACGCGGTTTGGGGTCTGACCTCAATATTTCTTCAGATGTGGGATGCTGAAAGTGGAGGAACTACAGATTACGAAGCTTACCGGTCTGTAGTGAACTACGAGGGTCAAGGCTTCTATCAACCATTTTCAGACGGGCCTTCAAATAATCCCGATAACCCTGCCGAGGTTATGTACCGCACGATGATATATAATGCAAAGAAATATGTTTATATATCTACCCCCTATCTTGTCATTGACAACTCCATGAAGGAAGCGTTGTGTACATCCGCACAGGGAGGTACAGATGTCAGGATTATTACTCCAAAGATATGGGATCATTGGTATGTGCATATGGTAACGCAATCGAATTATGGAGAGCTGCTGGAATCGGGTGTTAGAATCTATGAATATACCCCGGGGTTCATCCATGCAAAGACTATCATAAGCGATGATGATCATGCCATTTGCGGAAGCATTAACATGGATTACCGGAGCTTTTATCTCCACTTTGAAAACGGTGTGTGGATTTGCGGATCGCCTGTACTCCAAGACATAAAAAATGACCTCCAGCAAACATTTGATGTTTGTGAAGAAATAAGTCTTGATGAATGGCGTCGCCGTCCCTGGCACATAAAATGCGTTCAATCGTTCCTTAGATTGTTTGCTGTATTCTTTTGAGATTAATTTGTTATGAAGTCAAAAGAATAGCACTCATGTTGTCCCTATCATCTTGGCAATTTCAACGGATCTATAAGACGTAGTTCATCCCAATTTGCCGGAAATCGAGGGAATGTATCTATCCACGAAAATGACGGATATAAAAGGTAATTACCGTTATTTGACTGAATTGGAGTGCTTAAAAAAGAACAGAGAGCTGTTCTATCAGTATTGCTTTAAGGAACTGAAGCTATGTATATGGCAAAAGCAGAAGGAAGAAATAGAGTGAAGGTGTTATAAAATACCTGTTCAATGCATGAAGTTTAACGATGCATAGAGAAAGTCCAGTAAAAATAAAAATAAAGCCAAGGGCAAACCCATCAAAAGATGGGGACGCAAAGCCATAGGGTCTAAGGTGCTTTACTGCGCTATGATAGCCTGGCTGCCAAAAACCATGCGGAGCCTGCCCTCATTCAAAGGGCAGGCTCTATATCTGTCTGTCGGTTTTTGACGGATAAACAGGATATCGGGATACCGGCTTTCGCCATGCTCCGGCGAGAGGGGTATCCTATGGGGTTTTATACTTATAAGAGGTGGCAATAGAGCAGACAGAGCTCGTACATATTACCCACCACCCAAACAATCTCATATTGTAATTTTGAAAAAGTCAGCATTTCGCCATGGGCGCAGTGCTGACTTTTTTCTTTCGACAAAAAAATCTATACTCCGACCATATTTACCATATTCAGGGGAAATGTGGCATGTTTCTAATATAAGCAGGTCGTTTCCACGCTGCCGCTCCCCTCCGCTTCTGACATTTTGACTCACCATCAAAATTTCAGAAAACGGAGGACAAGCCATATGGCAGAAAAGAAAGAGTATCAAATCAAAGTTCAGGGGCAGCTCGTCCCTGTCACCGAAGAAGTCTATTTAACATATTACCGCATGAAACGCCGTGAACTACATCTGGAGGAAAAGGACGCAGCACATGGTGTGTTTTATTACAGTGCCTTGGATACGGAGGAAACCAATGGTGAGGATGCGATTTCAGATCTCTCTTCTCCCCGTGTGGAGGATATTGTCACGGACAAGCTGATAGCCGAAAAACTCCACTTGTGCCTTTCCCAGCTTGCCAAAGAGGAACAGGAACTGATTTTTACTCTGTTTTTTAAGAATAAAAGCGAGCATCAACTGGCAGCGGAAACTGGTATCCCGCGCATGACAATCCACGACCGAAAGGTTAAAATTCTGCGTACTTTAAAAAAACTTATGGAAAAGTAAAAATTTTTCCGTCCAACCCCCTCACGAAACCGGATTAGTAGTGAGGGGGTTTTTCTCATTCCCTCCATGGTTCCTTGAAAACTTAATATCCGATGACCTGAACACGTTAGCTGACGGACCCCGAAAGGGTAAAGCGACCTCGGAGGATGCGCCAAGACCACCTGTAGGCAGGCAGCAAGAAAAGTGAAATCACTCATTTTTCTGTTCGCTCGTTTCTTCCTGCTCCTATCAAAGACGGCCAAATAAGGTGCAAAGCGGTACCCATCCGACCGGAAAACAGGCTGTGGCGGCCTGTCTCGCAATGATCCCGTCAGCCTATAATGATACTTTTGCTCCGTCATAGCCCCCCGCGACCGGGGGATCACGCAATGAGAGCAACCGGCAGAGATCCTGGCGGGGGTGAAATTCCCATGATGCGGCGAAGCCAGCCGCAGTTCAGGCCATCGCCTTTGTTGTGCAAGACTCATACGCTTTGCACAGTGCGCTTGGGGAGTAGTGTCGAATTAAGCGCCTTGATTATAAAAAAAGACTTAATGTCAGAAGCGATGGGGATCGCTCTGCTTATACAGCAGGGCGATCCCTATATTTGTGCCATTAAGAAAAAACAGAGAATCTCGAATCAAGGAGGTGTAAAGTTTGAACACGATGAAGCAAGGCATCAGCCGCGGCGATATTTACTACGCCGATTTAAACCCCGTTATGGGCTGTGAACAAGGGGGCATCCGTCCTGTACTTATCCTGCAAAATGACATAGGCAACCACTACAGCCCCACCACCATCGTCTGCGCCATCACCGGCAAGCCGAAAAAGCCCTTACCCACCCATACGGCTATTGCCGGGGCGGGCAGATTGTCCAGAGAGTCCTTTGCACTTCTGGAGCAGATACGCACCATTGACCGGACTCGACTTCGGGGCTGGATCGGCAAACTGGATGAACAGGAGATGGAAGAAATCAACCAGGCACTTTCTATCAGCATCGGACTTAGTCCGGCGCTTTTTTTATGAAGGGGGGAATTTTTATGAGCAACAAAACAATCATGTTTGAAAAATACCCCGATGTAGTCGAGGTAAATCAATTACGAGAAATGCTCGGAGGCATCAGCCGGAAACTGGCTTATAAATTGCTTTCGGAAAAAGAGATACATAGTGTTCGCATTGGACGGACCTATAAGATTCCCAAAGCATGCGTTATTGAATATTTACTGAGTGAAGAAATGTGCCATATCAAGATTGGTTGATATGGTTTTTTGCTTATTATTGGCCCAAGACCGTAGAAAAATCCGTTGGGTTGCTTCCGCGTAAAACAGTAGCTATCCCATGCCTTCTGTGGTATTGTGATGTTGTCAATGGTAGGCAAATACGCTGTTATTTCAAAGGAGGATAACCATGATAACAGGCTGCCTACAAGAAAAAAACAATACTTTTTATGCTGTCCTTTATATCAAAGTAGACGGAAAAAGAAAAACCAAATGGATTCCCACCGGACTGCCGGTAGCGGGAACCAGCGACAGAAAAGCTAAAAAAGCCTTTGACCAAATTCGGTTGGAATACGAACAGGAGCAGGAAGAAAAGGAGCGTCGGGAGGCCGAGGAACGGGCCAGAGAGCTGATCGAGGGCAAACGTAATCCCCATGCGGAGGTGCTGTTTACCGACTACCTTCAAAAATGGCTGATACAAGCAAAGCCCACGATAGCCAAAACAACATTCAAAGGCTATCAAACCATGCTGGATGGGCGAATCAGCCGGTACTTTACTGAACTGGACATCACCTTGGCGGAGGTTACTCCACAGCATATTCAGGACTTTCATCAATCAATTTTTGATGAGGGTCACACACCGAATACGGTCATCCATTATCACGCAGTCCTCCGCAGAGCATTGCAGAATGCGGTGAAAAAGGAGATCATCGGCAGTAACCCCGCTGACAGGGTAGACAGGCCAAAGAAGAATGTATACCATGCTCAGTTTTATTCCGCAGAGGAAATGATGGCGCTGTTTGATGCGATATCAGATGATCCCTTGGAGATTTGTGTGAAGCTGGCAGCTTACTATGGCTTACGCCGAAGTGAAGTCCTGGGATTAAAGTGGGATGCGATCAACCTCGAACAAAAAACCATCTCCATCAAGCACAAGGTGATTGAGGACACGGTAGATGGCAAATCCATAGCGGTCGGGGAAGATGTACTGAAAACCAAGTCCAGCTTCCGCACCCTTCCGTTACTGCCATCGGTGGAAAAGCTACTGCTTGCAGAAAAGGAAAAGCAAGAAATGTATCGAAAGCTGTTCAAGCGCTCTTACTGCCGGGATTACCTCGACTACATCTGCCTCGACCAAACAGGGAAGCTCATGCGCCCTAATTATGTGACGGATCACTTTAGCTGGGTGCTTGAAAAAGCCGACCTCAAAAAAATCCGGTTTCACGATTTAAGACATTCCTGCGCCAGCCTACTGCTTGCAAATGGGATATCAATGAAGCAAATCCAGATATGGCTGGGGCACAGCACATTTTCGACCACAGCGGACATTTACTCTCATCTGGACTTCCACGCACAGATCGAATCTGGCTTGGTTATGGATGGGATGTTTGAAAGAAACTAAGTGGCAGAACCTACTGGACTTGCAGCGGTCAACTGATTTTCTACGGACTGCTTTATGGGAATACGGAAAAGCCTTATAGAGTGAGGACTCAGGCATATCCGTTTTCTACACAAACAAAAAAACGCCCTCAAAAGAGAGCGTAGAAAAGGTAAAAAAATGGAGGGCCTGTTGCGGACATTGACCGCAAACAGGCCCCTGGCGGAGGCGGTGAGATTCGAACTCACGTGCCCGTGAGGACAACCTGATTTCGAGTCAGGCTCGTTATGACCACTTCGATACGCCTCCATATTTATTTTAATACACCAAGCCCCGCGTAGAAGTCAAGGCAAAGTGTAGAAAAACCGTAGAAATCGCTAAAACACTAAATTTTCAAAATCCCGCAAACCCACGGAAACTCAAGGGTTTCCGGCATTATCAAGGCAACTGACCGAGTGGATTTCGAGTCAGCCCCGTTATGACCACTTCGATACTTCTCCATATTATATTTGTCTTTTACGAACAAAGTTGATTATAGCATATTGGAAAGCACATCTGCAAGCCTTGTTTTTCGTTATATTTTCATCTTATCGGTTGGAAACTGTCTTTTTTTCAGTGAAACCAAATATAACAGCCAGAAGAACCCAAAAAATAATCATATCGGTAACTACAGTGCAATTAAGCATATTTTTAATCAGATAGGTAATCAAACCCAGTAAAAGTGGAACAATCTGAGAATTTTCTTTTATTTTTCGTATTCCCTTGACCAAAATAACGATTACAATCGCCCAATAAGTGATCAAAGAGAAAATTCCGGTGGTAATAAGAATCAAAAGACTCTCATTATGGGGAGATGCAATTTGAACACCATTTTGATTAAATCCAAAAGTGTCGTATACCTGAAAAAAGGTGGCGGGTCCGCTGCCAAATAACCAATATTCTTTAATCAACGGGATGGAATTTATCCAAATTTCCATTCTTTTCGATCCTAAATCAGGGTTCACTTCACCTTGCGCTATCATTCCTGCCTCAGAATAAATCGTTGACATTCTGTCCATCAAATAACTGCCGGAGGCGTAATCCATGATGATAAAAATCAGGGAGCAGGTAAGCGCCAATGTAAAATACCTTTTTACATAATTTTTATTTTTTAGCACAAAAGGCAGAGAAACAAGATATACGATAGAGATAGAAAGTAATCCGCCTCTTGAGCTTGCAGCCATAACTCCGGCGAAAATGAGTATGGAAGAAATAAAAGTAAGGAGTTTGTCGGAGCGTTTTTGTTCTTCCATAATGAAATAGAAGGATAATATCACAAATGCCACAATGAAACAGGTGGCTACCTGGTTCTGATTTCCGATAGTTGCAAAAACCTGACCTTCATAATTTTTCATAAGATCACTGTAAAATGGGGTGAGGGGATCCAGTCTGAAATACTGCAGAATCGAGTAGATTGAAATGATTATGTAAGTAATTGCAACATACTTTAGATAGGCTAGCCGAAATTCAAACAAACCGGCAACGAGCAGAAAGGTACCGATGCTCAGTATAAGCTGAAAGAGTCCGTTGTAAAGGGGGAGGCCCGTAATACTTGACATTTTATCTACTGAAAGCAAGGTTGAAATGGTCCAAAGAGCCATGTAAATTCCAAGCATCAGATTGATTCTTGAAGAAAATATCCAATGAATCTCCTCTTTTGTTCGGATCCGTTCTCTCAGTAGAAATAAAACTGTAATCAGAAAAGAAGCGGTCCATAAGGCAAACTTAGGCTGCCTGAAGACATCTGCTTCGCTGAAAGGAAGATAGAATAAAGGAACGATACAAATGATAATAAAAACATAATAATTTACGAGTTTACCGGAAACATTCATAGAGTTCTAAACCTAACCTTTCCGAAGTTGTTTAGGATATTGGAACAGAGAAATTCAGAGCCTGCGGAATGATTTCAAATGTGGTATTTCCTGTGAGAGAAAGCTCTCCGTCTGTGCATAATTTCATTTCTGATTTAGGAGTAATTTTTAAATGCTTGCATCTTTTATAGGTAATTATTTTTTCAATATTAGGTACTTCAAGATAAGTTCCGTTTCGGTATTTACCAATCAGTTTTAGAAAGGTACTTCTGGAAATATTTTTGACGATGCTTACATCCATGAACCCGTCATCAAGCCTGGCATAAGGAGCCGCCTTAAAACCTCCGCCGTAATAGCCGCCATTTGCAATGGATACCAGCAGAACCTCGCCTTCATATTTGACTCCGTCATCAAAGTCGATGCTCAGGATTGTCCCTTCTTTTTGCATAAAGGCAATTCCAACACCCAAAGCATAGGAAAAAGAGCCTGATATCAGAAATTTCTTTATCGATGCCGTCTTTTCCACTACTTCACTATCCAGTCCGATATTAAACATATTGATACCGTATTTGGCAGGTGTAATCCTGTTGCCGTAACGGATAAGATCTACTTTAACAGCTTTTCCAAGTATTTGACGCTTGATATCATAGAAAGCATCGTGATCATCAAAATTTCGTACAAAGTCGTTCCCTGTGCCGGCAGGAATCATAGCAACCTCGGCATTTTCGAATCCAAAAGCACCGTTCACTACCTCATTGAAGGTTCCGTCTCCGCCGCAGGCGTAAAAACGCAGAATTGATTTTTTATCGCTTTCCGCTTCCGCTTCACAGCGGCTTCTGACAAAATGTTCACCATCACCTATTCCCACTGTTCTATGGATTTCATAATCGATTTCCATGGATTTGGCAGTCTTTATAATTTGCGGCAAAAACAGTGTGGAAGCCTGTTTCTTGCCTGCAGCCGGATTTAAAATAAATATATGTTTCATAAATACTCCTAATTGATTGCTGTTAATTTATTTTAGCATATTAAAACCATTAGGCAAAATATATTTTCCAGATACTTGCTTTTATTATTCGGATGGTTGGGGTATAATAAAGGAAAAAGTTTGAATAATTAGGAGATATATAAGATATGGATTCAAGAATAAAAAAGTTAGCTGAAGTATTAGTTCACTATTCCTGCAATGTGCAGAAGGGAGAAAAGGTTCTGATTTCCTATGAAGGAGAGAGTACAAAGCCGTTGGCAAAGCAATTGGTAAAGGAAGTTTATCATTGCGGCGGATATCCATATGTAGAAATTAGGGATTCCTCCATGACAAGAGAAATTCTGCTTGGCTGCAACGAGGAACAACTCAACTTTATGAATGAGTATCAGCTTGCTCAGATGCAGGGAATGGCAGCATACATTGCGGTACGGGCAAGTGATAATGTTTCCGAGCTGTCGGACGTTTCTTCCGCAAAGTTAAATTTATACAGCAAAATATTACGCCCGGTTCTGGACTATAGGGTAAACCATACAAAATGGGTAGTTTTGAGATACCCGAACAATGCCATGGCTCAATTGGCAAATACAAGTCTGGAGGCATTTGAGGACTTTTATTTTAATGTTTGCACTTTGGACTATAAAAAGATGTCTGATGCAATGGATCCTCTTGTAGAGCTGATGAACCGTACGGATAAGGTTCGAATTACCGGACAGAATACGGACCTCACATTCTCCATAAAGGGTATCGGTGCAAGAAAATGTGACGGAGAGCGGAATATTCCCGACGGAGAAGTCTATACTGCTCCGGTTAGAGAATCAATGAACGGTATTATTTCATATAATACACCGTCGGAGGAGCAGGGCTTTACTTTTGATAATATTGTATTTGAAGTGAAGGATGGCAAAATCATAAAGGCTACCTCAAACAATGATGCACGTATTAATGAATTGCTTGATACCGATGAAAATGCACGGTACTTCGGTGAATTCGCCATTGGCGTGAATCCATATATTCTGCATCCGATGAAAGATACCCTGTTTGACGAGAAGATTGCGGGGAGCTTTCATTTAACGCCGGGCGCTGCTTATGAGGATGCTTTTAACGGAAATAAATCTGCGATTCATTGGGATTTGGTTTTCATCCAAAGACCTGAGTATGGCGGCGGAGAAATCTGGTTTGACGATGTTCTTGTGAGGAAAGACGGAATTTTTGTACTGCCTGAACTATATGATTTAAATCCGGAAAATTTAAAATAACAACAATTTCAATACTCAGCCGTATTTTATCCACCCATCCGGGTGGATATTTTATGCGAGTCCGTTGTGCTGAATTATAAATCAGAAAGGAGAAACAATGAAAGAAATCAAAAGTGTTCAACTTGTTTATTTTAGCGGCACCGGAGGAACGGCATGGGTCATGGAGAAGTTTGAAAAGGCCTTTGCAAATCATAAAATAGATGTTAAGAAAACCGAGTTAAACAAAAGGGATCCTATGCCGGCTGATGCAGATATGCTTGTGCTTTTCTTTCCAGTTCATGCGTTTAATGCCCCAAAACCCATTGACGAGTGGATCGCCTCTGCTGCTAACGGGGAGGATAGACCGGCAGCGGTCATATCCGTTTCCGGCGGAGGTGAAATATCGCCCAATACCGCATGCCGTGTTGAAGTCATCAAGAAACTGAAAGGGAAGGGATATGATGTGTTCTATGAAAATATGCTAATTATGCCGAGCAATGTCATGATTCGCTATGACGACGTCCTTTCAGCGATGGTGTTAAGAACAACAGCGCAAAAATCTGACAGGGCCGTTTCCGATATCCTTGCCGGTAACAGGATGAGATTGAAACCTCATTTGGTTGACCGGTTTCTGTCAAAGCTTGGAAGTTTAGAAAAAGCTTATGGAAATATTTTTGGAAAAAGACTGAAAGCAGATAATAACTGTACCGGATGCGCGTGGTGCGCAAACCACTGCCCAAGAGGCAATATTTCAATGCGAGAGAACAAACCCGATTTTGGCAGCGAGTGTGTTGTCTGCTTGCGGTGTGTGTACGGATGCCCGCAAAATGCCATCGTTCCCGGTTCAGGCAAATGGGTGGTGTTAAAGGATGGTTATGATCTGAAAACAATAGAAAACCTTGCTTTTCAGTTAACGGAATTCCCTCCACCCTCCCAGACTGCCAAAGGGCTGATGCTGAAAGGTGTACGAAAATATATAGAGGAATGACGGAGGTTATGATGTTTTTAGACCATGTGGCAATCTATACATATGATATTGAGAAGCTAAAGGACTTTTATACCAAATATTTTTCCGGGAAGGAAAATCGGAAATACTATAATGAAAAAACCGGCCTTCAAACCTATTTTATAACCTTTGAAGGCGGAGCCAGGCTTGAGATCATGTCAAAGCCAAATCTGGCTTTGACAGATCAATCCTTTCCCGCCATCGGGATGGCACATATATCCTTTCGTACAGGAAGCAGAGAAAAGGTGGATCGGCTTACGAAAGCTTTGATTGAGGATGGTTACTTTTTAAAAAGCGGACCCAGGGAAACAGGCGATGGATATTACGAAAGCTGTGTTCTGGATCCTGATTCCAATGAGGTTGAAATCATGGCATGAGCGTAAGATCCGGCTTTGTATGTGATCTGTAAGTTCCCCCGCAGTTATCATTATTTAAAGCGCCGGATAAGTCAATCAGAAGGATTTTTACCAGCTCTTTGCAAACAGGGCGATGTTCAATTCCCTTTGGTACGATCAGAAGATCGCCTGTATTCATTTCGATACAGCCATCCTTCAGTTCAAGGCAAAAACTGCCTTCAACGACATAAAATAATTCATCCGACTCCTCGTGTACATGAAAATCCAAAGTTCTCTGTGCAACTTGCACCACATTCAGCATTTGATGATTCATTTTCCCTATCTCTATATACTCATAGAGCGCTCCACGGTTAACAGCATCCAACACGTTTACTTTTGATAACATATGATTTCCTCCTGTTTTTTTATTTTTATTTATGGTACCATAGTGATATCGATTAATAAAACGAATAATTTCGATTATAATATTCGGATATTCCGATTGACCGATTCAATAATAAAACTCTGATTCCGAGCTTTAAAATAAAAATGAAATGAAGAAAAATAAATAAGAATAGAGGGATGTCAGTGGATCTGAAACAACTGAACACATTTCTGACAGTGGCAGAATTTTTGAACTTTACGAAAGCCGCGGCACAATTAGGATATGCCCAATCCAGCATTACGGCTCAGATTCAGCAATTAGAAAATGAAATGGGTGTAAAGCTGTTCGAAAGAATCGGAAAAACGGTTACGTTAACCCATGAGGGAAAAAGGATGCTCCCTTATGCATCTCAAATACTGCAGCTGGCCGGAAACATGAAATCTGACCTGTCTGGTTCAGATGTACCGGCCGGTGTTCTAACCATAGGTGCAGCAGAATCCTTGAGTATTTACCGTCTCCCCGCTATCATCAAAGAATATCGCAGTCTGTATCCGAAAGTAGATATCAATTTGAAACTTCTTCATTGCTCGGAATTTATACCCAATCTTATGAACGGAACCATTGATGCAGCTTTTACTATTGGAAACGAAATAGAAGCCGAATTTCTGATTGAAGTATTTCAATTGCCGGAGCCTATGGCCTTATTGGCACATCCGGAGCATCTTTTGGCCAGAAAAAAACATGTTGCTTCCGAAGATCTGGAAACGGAAGCCCTTCTTTTAACGGGAAAAGATTGCTGCTATAGAGGGATGTTTACAGATAAACTGGCAGAAAATCATATACTGCCCAGAGTGGCATTGGAGACGGACAGCATTCAGGCGATTAAACTGGCAGCGATGAGCGGCCTTGGAATTTGTATACTGCCTAAAATCTCAATCCAGGAAGAAGTATCGTCAGGAAAGCTGGCAACCTTGAACTTTCCTACGGAGGATTTTGAAATCGTATCACAGCTTCTCTATCACAAGGATAAGTGGATATCCGCGTCATTTCGTGCTTTTTTAGAGCTGTCTGCTGAAATCATGCATAATATGCCCGCTCTGTTCTGAATTGCTTCCCGAATCCGGTAATAAGAAGGAGGAAGAATATTTGATTCTGGCATGCAACTGCGTATAAATTGCAGTTAATCATGCAATTGAACTATAGTTGCATTTATTATAGCAACTTTGTTGACCAATGATGAGCCAGACTGTTATAATATGGAATATGAGGAGGTGATATCATGTACGTTGCTATAATCGGTGATATTGTCGGATCCCGAAAAATAAAAAATAGAAATGAGCTTCAAAATCGATTAAATTTCATTTTAAAAGAAATAAACAATGAATATTCACATGTGATTGCCGCTGATTTTCTGATCACTCTTGGTGACGAATTCCAAGGCCTATTAGAAAGTTCGGAATATCTGTTTGAAATCGTTGATAAGATAAGATTTTCCATGTATCCTGTAAAGCTTCGGGTCGGAGTCGGTATTGGCACCATAGATACGGAAGTGGTCAGGCATATGGCCATTGGTGCTGACGGACCTGCGTTTCATTATGCGCGTAAAATGATGGAAGAACTCCATATGAACGAAGACAGCCAGCAGAGTAGAATGATGAACCTGAAACTGTGGATGAACGGAGATGAAGACCTTATAAATTTGGTGAATTCAAATTTAAGCTTATGTTCCTGTTTGGAAAACGGATGGACAGAAAAGCAGATAGAAGCCGTTTCCTCCATCCTGTATCAGGATATTACACAACGGGAATTGGCCGGTAAACTGGGGATTTCACCATCAAGCGTGCAGCGAAGATTAAACAGTGCTCATTATTATGATTACAGATCAGCCAGAGAGATCATAACTGAAATCTTTCAGAAAAGATGGGGAAAAGAAAATGAATGAGATTCTTGTATATTTATTTTTTTCACATATTATAGGGGATTTTTATTTACAAACGGAAACGATAGCCAAGAGGAAGAATCAAGAGATTACATTATTGATTGCACATGGACTTTTGTATTGTATTCCTTTTCTTTTCCTTTTTATAATCAGTACGGACCGGAATCATTTGTTGCAAGCCATAGTTTTCGTCTGTCTTGGCCATTTCCTTGTAGATTACTTAAAAGCGATGCTGTATCAAAAGGAAAGCCTTGGGCGAAAATTAAAAAAATATAATCTAAATGAAGCAATTGTATATATTTTGGATCAAGGCTTACATATTATAGTAATGATCGGTATTACCATGTATTTTTGGCGAAAGGGCATGAGCCTTTCCCTGATTCATGCGGATAGAATTGCAGAATATATGGGCTTTCACCTGGAACATATCGTGAAATGGGCCTTCCTGATTTCTTTGCTGTATAAACCGGCCAATCTGACCTTTGTGAAACTGTTTGCCTGTTACAAACCCTTCCATCCAGACCATGGCGAACAGGAGAGTGAGATCATTGATGAAAACAATAGGAAAGCAGGGGCCGTGATAGGATTTTTAGAAAAATTATTAATCGTTATATTTTTGAGTATTCAACAGTATGCATCCATTGCTCTTATCATGACTGCAAAGTCCATTGCACGTTACGATAAATTATCCAAAGAATCTGGGTTTGCTGAATATTATTTGATCGGAACTTTGTTCAGCTTATTGATTGCTATCGTTGCCTATTATTTTGTATTTTCGGTATTATGATTTCTGGGGGGTAGCGCTGTGGAATTGGGATTTGGAATTTTCGTTCTATTTCTATTCGGTATATTCCTTACCATGTTGCTTTCTTTTTTTCTGTCATTTGCAAAGCATACCTGTGTTTCTACCATCGGTTTTATGATTTTTACATCAATGAGTGCTTTTTTCGCATTTTCCACTGCTGATGAAGCTGTGTTTACTGCGCCTTTGATGTTGGCTCAGATCAATCTAAGCTCCTTTAATATCTTACCCGTGCTATGCGGTATGTTATCCGTAGTCTCTGCTGTTCTATGGTTTTTTTCCAGAAGGAAATTTGCACGGACATTAGGAGCTTTTAGTGTTGCAGCAGTCATGTATATTTATCTGCAGGTCTGATATGCATGCCTGTGAGTTTAAAGGGCATAAAGTATATACTCGGTGGGAAGGAGTTCTTTCCCGTAATAGCGGAGATAAAAGCGGTAGGAGGGATCCAACTCGTCAATCATTCTAGCCAGCTTCCAAAGATCTTTGTGGCTGTGATATACGCTCAGCGCGAGCTTGGGGTGATTTTCCAGAATTTTTTTTCGACATCCCTTTAATGCCTGCTCTTCCGAGCCCTCGACATCCATTTTTATAAATGTAACATTTTCTTCAATATCATCATCTATCGCTACTGTGGGAATTTTTCTTTCACCGCTTTCTGAAAGTCTGCTGACAGAGGTCGTTTCGCCGCTGATAAAAGAATAGATACCGCTCTTATCACTGGCACCTTTTCTGCAATTGATTACATTTTTTAAATTTAACAACTCTATGTTTTTATCGATGTAATTCTGATTCTCGGGTACAATTTCATAGCAGTAAATCCTTTTATAACTATCTGATCCGAATGTCTTGACAAAATCTGCGGCAGTATCACCAATATAGGCACCGATATCCACAAAAACCTCGTCCTCTTTGCATTGGATCAGATCAAGGTCGAAGTATTGATGAAATATTTTATCCTGCAATTCGCTGACCTTACGATAATTTGGAGCAAACCAATAAGAGAGGAGATTCGATAGAATCTTTTTGGAACGATTGTCGCACAAGCGTCCGTAAAGCCATTGAAAATCCTCTCTATGATCAACCAGGGCTTCAGCAATGTTATCTACGAGTTCAAAGTTGTCATTGTCCGGATCTATGGTTCCCCAAAGTTTGTATTTGTTGTAATAGTTTATTGTCAACGTATAGTTCGTTTTATCCGTATTTTTATAAAAGTTCAGATTCCTTTTGACGGCCGCTTTTGTCTGCTCGAGATTGCAGCCTCCGAGAAAACCCATTAGATCATTAAAATCTTTATCAATTTTATTTGGCATGATTACACCACCTTACAATAATGCTTTTTTCATTCTATGCTTTTATTGTATAGGTTGTGCTGCTTACTGACTCTTGACTCAGAGCTCAATCAATTCGTAATCCATGGTTCCCAATCCAAGCTTAACAGCGTGGTCGAGCCCGACACGCCAATTGGTTTCCGGCGTTACGTTGGTAAAATGGTCATGGTGATGATGCTCTCTTTCTGCCAGCAGGCTTCCCGCCATTACAGGCTGCCGATTGACTGCGTCGACACATGCCATATCAAGCGCCACAGGATCAAAAGAGGCAAACATACCAACATCCGGAACAATAGGTACGTCATTTTCTGAATGACAATCACAATAAGGGGATACGTCCACCACCAGACTTACATGGAAATGAGGTCTTCCATGCAGAACAGCCCAGCTGTATTCTGCTATTTTTTTGTTCAGGATATCAAAGGACTCGTCTCCCGCAGGCTGCACCGCATCTTTTGGACAGACTCCGATACATCGGCCGCAGCCTACACATTTATTCTGATCGATGGCGGCAAGTCTATCTATAATCTGTGGTGCATCATGTGCGCAGATTTCTACGCATCTGCCGCAGCCAATACAGGTTTTTTGATAAACAAATGGTTTGCCGGCACTATGCATTTCCATCTTGCCGGCTCTTGAGCCGCAGCCCATGCCGATATTCTTCAGGGCTCCGCCGAATCCGGTAGCTTCATGACCTTTAAAGTGGTTTAAAGTGATCAGGATATCAGCATCCATCACCGCACGGCCGATTTTTGCTTCTTTTACATATTCTCCTTTTTCAACGGGGATCAAGGCTTCATCCGTACCTTTTAAACCGTCTGCAATGATGACATGACAACCGGTGGAAAGTGGTGAAAAACCGTTTTGATAAGCAGCATCAATATGATCCAGAGCATTTTTTCTTCCGCCTACATATAAAGTATTACAGTCGGTCAGGAAGGGTCTGCCTCCCAATTCCTTTACAACACCTGCCAAGACCGCCGCATAATTTGGCCGCAGAAACGCCAGATTTCCAGGCTCTCCAAAATGCAGCTTAATTGCTGTAAATTTATTATCAAAATCAATGGTTTCAATACCGGCTTTCCTGATCAGCCGTTCCAGCTTTTGCAGCAAATTATTATTAAAGGTACAGCGCATATCGGTAAAATACACTTTAGATTTTTTCATAATACACCTCCTGGGATAATTCTCTAATGTAAAACCTATTCTACCACTTAGAGTCTACTTTAAGTCAATTATAAAATTAAGATTCTTGTGTAAAATGAATCTGTTGAAATAATGGAAAGTATACTTGACATTTCAGACAAACCATAGGCTCACTGGAAAATGGAAGATATAATCCTTCCCTTATTCTCGCCTTTAAAATTGCCCGTTACTTTAACTTGTCTATTGAAGAAATATTTATCTATGAGGAGGAAGACGCAGTTGAAAAATAAGAATTTAAAACAGGAAGGGTTACTTTCTTTTATCGGATTTATCATTTTAATAGCCGGATTTATATTGCTTAAATTTCCGGCAGAAGGCTCTTTCAAAATTTTGCCCTATCTATTAATTGGATTGGGTGCAGGATATTTTGGTCAGCATATCACCTCCCGCTATTATTATTTCTTTCGGTAACAGGAATATACAGCATCTGACAGGCGGCAATTCGTAACAATTCCAAATTCTATGAATATAGTATAATAACTCATAATGAGTTTAATTCATTGAAAGGCGTGATACTATGGCGATTATCAATGTATCGCCTTCCACTAATATCACTGCACTCATTGCTTCTGCAGCAGTTTCGGAAGGTGACGTTTTGCTGCTTGCTGATGGAGTGTATAATCAAACGGTGGTAATTAGTAAAAATTATATTCGAATTGTAGCCGCTGGTAATCGTGCCATATTTGATGGAACGAATACTTTAGTTGCAGCTTTCATTTTGGCAGGAGTTACCGGCGTAGAAATAAACGGGTTGATTATCAGAAGGTATATCGTGTTCGGTATTGCAATCATAGGAGGCTCTGCAAACCGTATCCTCTGTAATAGTATTTCCCAGATTGAACTTTTTGGAATTTTCGTGGCTGGTTCTTCAGCAAATCTGATTTGGAGAAACAAGATCAGGAACGTTGATGATGGCGTTCTGCTGATCGCAGCCAGTACAAGTAACTGGGTGATTGAAAATACAGTAAAGGATAGTAACTTTGACGGTTTTGAGTCTTTCCTTTCCGTAGACGCTAATAATGCTTTCATCAGCAATTTTGCCTGTGACTGCGGAGATAATTGCTTTGAAATCAGGGGTGCGAATAATCTGGTTTACAGAAATACGGCAGTGAATGCGACGTTCGCCGATTTTCTGATTGCCAGTGGAAACAATATTGTTGCAATTGAAAACAAAGGAAGCAATGCTCAGGACGGTGCTGTTGTCACTTCAAACAATGCATTTTTAGGACGTAATGACCTTCATGATAACAGTCAAAGCGGGCTTGAAATTTCAGGCGATTTTAATATTATCCAGAGCAACCTGATCACCTTTAACAAAGACTCAGGTATTCTATTAAATAGTACGGCAAATGACAACTTTATTTTCTTTAACAGAGTTGAATGCAATACTCCTGCGGATATTACAAACAGAGGCATTGACAATAATCTCCTGCAAAATATTACAGGATGCAGGCATAAATTCGGCCTCTGATTTTTTTGGGTATTGCTGGAAAAAGTCATACGGAAAGGTGGTTACAAAATTGGAAGACAAAGAACGACTGATGAAGTTAATCGATCGTCAGAAAGAACACATTTCAAAAATAGAAACAGAATTGGGCGGATTGCCTGAGAATTTGTTAAATAACCAGATGGTTGCTTTACAGCATGTAAAAACAGAATTTGAAAAATTAGAAAAAGCATTATCAAAACTATAATATTTAGTTTCAAGGCTGAATCATTTCAGCCTTGAATCGTTTCAGATATTCTGTAATAATAATAGAGTAATTTCCAATTGGGTTTTGAGGAGGTTCTATGAAAAAATATGTATGTTTCAGCATAATCGTTCTCATCTTATCTTTCTCAACGCAGTCGTCCTATGGGAATTCCGGGCCTGTATATTGGACCGGGTATCCTAATTATGAATTAATGTCAGTTGATGATAATTCTCCCATTGAAGTCACGAGGGAAACGTTGGAGTTTGATCTCACAAAAAGTGAAAAATCCTCCTTTACCATAAGCGGCACCGTAAAAGCTGCGTATCAAATGCGAAATACCACTGAGGTCGATCACTCCGTACAAATGGCATTTCCTTTTATTTCATCTGTAAATCAGCTTGATTCGGAAAACATTAAGATTTCGGCTGATGGTCAATCTGTTCCCTATGAGATCTATTTCGGTGATGTGGTGGGCAATCATGGCAGCCCGTTTCAAGAAGAGTCTTCTTTGGAATTTGAATTCTCGGATATTGTAGAGAAGATATCGCAGAAAACCTATCAAGCGAAGCATTTTACTCTTGAATCTAAGGGAACGCTTTATCGTTTTCAGGTCAGGCCGACTTCAGAAGAAAGGATTCATTTTTCCGTTGAGTTTCAATTTAACCCGCAAAAAACAAAGGTTCTTACTTATGGGTTTGATCGTTATGAACGCAGTGAGGATAAAATTAGAATTGCATCCGGATGCATGGAACCTCAAATTTTAGAAATCTTTGTGATGGGTGAAGATTTGGATTTCAACGTTCAGAGCTTTTCGGACGGCAGCTTGGAAGAAAAAACGGATTTATTTGATTATGATCTATCGGTTCAGGAAATAGATTTTAAAAATTATTTTAATCAATATATAGAAACATTACAAATGAATTATGGTGGTACAGTAAGATATAAACCGCAGATTTTTGAACTCTATTGCAAGGCATTGGATGTCTCTTTTGTCAGAAACGAGGGCTTCAGCTCAGAGCATGATCTATTGGAACAGGGACAATATCAGCGCATTATGACATTTATTTATACGGTGGATTTTCCGAAACAGAGTGAAAAATCGGTGGAAGTATCCTATTCTACCTTCGGCACTATGGATAAGACTAAAACGGCCAAACCCATTTATTCCTTTCAGTATATTTTAAATCCTGCCGAACATTGGAAAGACTTCAAAGATTTATCCGTAAAAATCTTGACTCCAAAAGAAGCTCCTTATCTCGTTGACAGCAGTGTCTCCTTTGAAAAGACAGGGGAAAGGGAGTATACGGCTTTTCTTTCTTCCTTGCCGGATCAGGATCTCCGGTTTTCACTCTATGAGGATGAACAAATCACGCTTATCGACAGGACTACCGGTAAGTTGTATGGCTATTTCGGATATGCAACACCTGTTGTGGTTGGAGGAATTGTAATCATAGCTGCAATTATAATCCTTTTAAGCTTCAGCCGTATGATAAAGAAAAAAGAATAAACAATCCCGGACTACTTCACGAGCAGTCCGAGATAAGATGAATTAGCGTATGCTTTGCGGGAAATGCACCCTCTTTTTAAGAATAACTTTTTCTATGATAGAATGAACGCATACCATTGAGAACCAGCGCTTCTGAGAGGAAACGTTCATTGAATCATCTTGGTAACTTGTGTTATGATATAATATTGAAAAAACTAGTATTCTGTGAGGGTTGGCTATGGATTATAAAATGAAACAGGTAATTGATAATTTAAACCGAAACAATATGGCAGGTTATTATGTAGAAAGCAGGGATGAATTGTTGACTCTGCTGGGGAAGCTTATTTTACCCGGAGAAACAGTTGGGTCGGGGGATTCTGTTACATTGGAAGAAACGGGAGTATTTGAATTTCTTCGCCGGGGTGATTATATCTTTTATGACAAACATCAGCCGGGTTTATCGTCTTCGGATAAGAGGGAATTATATATAAAAAACTTTTCCGCCGACACCTTTATTACCGGAACCAATGCGGTTACCTTGGACGGAAAGCTCTTTAATATCGACGGTAATGGGAGCCGGGTGGCCCCTATGATCTATGGGCCGAAGCAGGTAATCGTCGTTGCCGGAATCAATAAACTGGTTGAGAATCTGGAAGAGGCGATTCATCGGACAAGACAGATCGCAGCACCCCTTGATGCAAAAAGACTTGGAAAAAACACACCATGCACAAGCCTAGGACGTTGCATCGACTGTAAGCATAAAGAGAGAATTTGCAATGACTTTGTGCTGATAACAGGACAGTTTGCCAAAGACAGAATTAAGGTGATTCTTTTGAATGAAAGGCTGGGGTTTTAGCGCTGCCGGAATCAATTCCGTATTTCTCTTGACGCCGGATTCAGAACATATTAAAATGGCTTTGCAAAGATAAAAACACAGTTCCGGTTGGTAGTCCGGACGCAGCAGAAGCTGTCAGTAACCTGCCTCCTTGGTTGTCCCTTCTTTGTTCATGTATAAAGGAGGGATTTCACATGATACAAGTGAAAGCACAGCTTACCGTTTTCTTTGAAGATCCTTTTTGGGTCGGGGTTTATGAACGAATCGTAGACGGAAACTTGGAAGCAGGAAGGATAATCTTTGGTTCCGAACCAAAAGATTATGAGATTTATCACTATATCCTTCACGACTGGAACGAAATAAAATTCAGTAAACCCATTCCAACCGATGAATTTGAAGCACGGCACCTGAATCCGAAACGGATGCAGAGAGAAATTTCTCGTCAATTAAAGAACTATGGTGTTGGAACCAAAGCACAGCAGGCATTAAAACTCCAGCAGGAGCAAAAGGTTCAGGAACGAAAGTCATCACGAAGGATGCGCAAAGAAGCGGAAGAAGACAGAAAATTCGAGCTTAGACAGCAAAAAAAGAAAGAAAAACATAGGGGCAGATAACAAACTGCTCCTATTTTTTTTGTCTGAACAGAAAAAACTTCGTCTTTATATAAGACTATTTTTCCCTGAATCGTCACACTGTTTTTTTCAATATTTATTTTGCATAGAATTCTTTGAAAACAAGGAAGATATAATGGTAGTAATGACATTATATTTTACAAGGAAGGGGTTTTCTTTTTTATGGAAAACAGCTCACTGAAAAAGTCGGTAACATTCCTGGAAGCCTTGTCTATCGTAATAGGAATGATCATAGGCTCCGGAATTTTTCTGAAACCCAGCATTGTATTAAGTAATGCGGGCTCACCGCTTATGAGCATTCTGGCATGGATTGCCGGTGGTGTTATTACACTTGCGGCAGCCTTAACCGTATCGGAAATCGCTGCAGCGATTCCGCGGTCAGGTGGATTCTATACCTATCTGGAGGAATTGTACGGGAAACCCTTTGGATTTCTTGTAGGATGGGTTCAGACCGTAATATCGTATCCGGCTTCTGTAGCTGCGCTGGCCATTGCTTTTGCTACTTATTCCGGTTTCTTTATCCAGATGGACAAGAGAGAAGAAAGACTCCTTGCTGTCTCTGTTCTGGTTTTTATCCTGGCCATGAACATGATCTCAACGAAATGCGGAGGCGTGATTCAGATACTGGCCACTATCGGAAAGCTGATTCCCATCATGGCGATTATCGGTTTTGGCATATTTTCCAAACAAACACCCGGATTCGAGAACCTGAGCGTGATGCCGGCAGCCGGTGCCGGTTTTGGAGTCGCTATTCTTGGTACCCTTTGGGCCTATGACGGTTGGATCAGTGTTGCAAATATGGCAGGAGAATTGAAAAATCCATCCGTTACATTACCACGGGTGATTTCTCTAGGGGTTATGTTCGTAATGATCGTATATGTTCTGTTTAATATTGCTATTTTTCAAGTACTGCCTTATGATGTGATTATTTCAACGCAAACTCCCGGAACGGACGCTGCAAAAGCTCTTTTTGGCAACGGAGGCGGTGCATTTATCACTGTGGGTATCATGATTTCCGTATTTGGTGCATTAAACGGATTCTTAATGACGGCAGCCAGAGTCCCTCAAGCTATGGGAGAAAGAAAGCAGCTTCCATTTGCCGCTTTCCTGGGAAGCGTTCATCCCAAGTTTCAGACTCCTGCAAATGCATTAATTTTTGAAAGTGTTTTAGCAGTTATCTATATTTTCTCCGGTACCTTTAACACCTTGACGGATTTGCTTGTCTTTGTGCTATGGATTTTTTTCACCATGGGTATCGCTGGCGTATTTTTACTAAGACGGAAAATACCTCCGCAAAAGGGTAGATACAGAGTGCCCTTATATCCAGTTACACCGGTCATAGGTGCAATAGGCGGAATTTACATCCTGGCCAGCACGATATTCAGTGATCCTGTAAGATCCATGATCGGCATCGGGATTACCCTTGTAGGTCTCCCTGTTTTTTATTATTTAAGAAAACAATAAGAAGCTTTTGACAGCAGAAAAGCCTTATGATAATATGAGATTAACAATAAAAAGAGCAATGTATCTGCTTGCATGACAAATGCCTGGGGATACAGGGCAAGTTTTTGAACCTGACCGTAAGGAGGCTCCGAGCGGGAAGAAAGCGATCTGCTGATGTCTGATTCGCTCCCTTTCCGTGCTGAAAACGGAGAGGGAGTTTTTTCGTTAGAGGTGATAAAAATTTGGAAAACAGGATAGGAATTATTGGAATCGTAGTAGAAGATAACAATTGTATCGAGAAAATCAATACCATTCTCCACGAGTACGCACGATTGATCATCGGACGAATGGGAATCCCCTACAGAGAACGGGGGGTATCGGTTATTTCACTTATTGTAGATGGAAGCAATGATGAGATCAGTGCATTCACCGGAAAACTGGGAAGAGTCAACGGTGCTTCCGTAAAATCCATGGTTACAAAAAATCTATGATGCCGTAAAGGGCAGGAAGAAGAGAGGTAAGATGATATGGACTTTTTAGAAAAATACAGGGAATGTTTCGAGGAATACGACAGGATGCCCCACGATTTTATTGACGATGATAAAATATGGGAACAGCTGAATAAATGGGAGAATCCTACAAAGGAAGATGTCAGGCGCGTCTTGAAGAAAGCGGAGCAATGTATTCGGCTGGAACCGGAGGAGACGGCAATTCTGATTCAAAATAAAGATGAAGAGACGTTACAGGAAATGTTCTCTTTAGCTCATTCTCTGAAAGAAGAAGTTTACGGAAATCGAATGGTTTTCTTCGCCCCGCTTTACATCAGTGATGAATGCGCGAACAACTGCAAGTACTGCGGTTTTCGAAGTGACAATGCATCAATACACAGAAAGACGCTGACCCCGGAAGAAATCGAGCAGGAAGTCCGAATCATGATCGAGGAAGGCCAAAAAAGAACCGTGCTTGTTTACGGAGAATCTCCCGCAACAGGGATTGACTTTATCTGCGATACGGTTAACCAAGTTTACAATGTCAAGTCGGAGCATGGAGAAATCAGACGTGCCAATATCAATTGTGCGCCGCTGTCTGTGGAAGAGCTAAAGCAGTTGAAATCAGTGGGTATTGGAACCTATCAGGTATTTCAGGAAACGTATCATCACGAAACCTATCGCAAAATGCATCCGGCCGGAACCATTAAAGGCCATTACCGCTGGAGACTCTATGTGATGGACCGGGCCCAGAAAGCGGGAGTTGATGATTGCGGCCTGGGGGTTCTTTTCGGACTGTATGACTGGCGTTTTGAGATTATGGGCTTACTTTATCATACCATCCATCTGGAGGAAACCTTCGGGGGAGTGGGTCCTCATACCATTTCCTTCCCTCGTATTAATCCTGCTACGGATACTCCTTTTTCCGAGCACCCGGAATATGCGGTAAGTGACAGCGACTTTAAAAAGCTGGTGGCAATTTTACGTTTGTCTATCCCCTATACCGGATTGATCTGCACTGCCAGAGAGTCCGTAGAAATGAGAAAAGAGGTAGTGCCTTTTGGTGTATCTCAAATCGATGCAGGAACCAGAATCGGCGTAGGCGCTTACGCTCAATCAAAATGTGCGAACCAGATGCCGAATAAAGAGCAGTTCTCAATCGGGGACACTCGTTCTCTGGATGATGTGGTTCGTGAAATGGGAGAGATGGACTTTATCCCTTCCTTCTGTACCGCCTGTTATCGGGCAGGACGTACTGGAGAACATTTTATGAAAGTGGCAAAGTCAAAATTTGTTCGAAATTACTGTGTACCCAATGCGATTTTAACCCTGAAAGAATATCTTTTGGATTATGCTTCCGAGGAAACAAAGCAGGTTGGAAATGAAGTCCTGAAAAAACAGGTGGAACAATTCAAAGGCAAGCCCGTATATGATAAAATCCTTGAGAATCTTAGCAGGATTGAACAGGGAGAACGGGATCTGCGTTTATAAGGAGATAGTAAATGAAGATAAATTTCAATGATCCAATCAGTGCCTCACAATGGCTGAATACTGTACAAAAGGAGGAACTGAAAGAAATCATACGATACTTCTTTGAAGACGCTTCCGAAGAAGAACGGGAAGCCCTGTATTCCTGCGCCAAAAAATTGAGAGAGATCCATTACGGAAAGAAGGTATATTTCCGGGGATTGATTGAGTTCAGCAGTTACTGTAAAAATGACTGTTATTATTGCGGTATCAGAAAAAGCAATGCACAGGCCCGCAGATACCGATTATCGGAGGAGGAGATCCTGGCCTGCTGCCAAAAAGGCTATGAACTGGGCTTCCGTACCTTTGTGCTGCAAAGCGGCGAAGATCCGTATTTCACAGATGAAAAGCTATGCAGTATAATAAGAGAAATAAAAAGACAATTTGCGGATTGTGCGGTCACCATATCGGTGGGAGAGCGCGGCAGGGAATCCTATGAACAGATTTTTCAGGCCGGAGCAGACCGTTTCTTGCTTCGCCATGAAACTGCGGATGAAAACCATTACGGCAAGCTTCATCCTTCGGAACTGACCTTTTCACATAGAAAAGAATGCCTGATGCAATTAAAGGAAATCGGATTTCAGGTTGGGGCCGGATTCATGGTGGAATCCCCCTATCAAACCTATGGTACCCTTGCAGAAGATTTCCTGTTTCTGCGCGAATTAAATCCTCATATGATCGGAGTCGGGCCCTTTATTCCTCATAAAGATACTGATTTTGCAGGATATCCCGCTCCTTCCTCAGAAAAGACCGTTATCCTGCTGGCTTTGATCCGAATTATGCTGCCCAAGACCTTGATACCGGCAACTACAGCTTTAGGAACCGTAGATGATCAGGGACGGGAAAAAGCCCTAAAAGCCGGAGCCAATGTGGTCATGCCTAATCTTTCCCCCATAGAGCACCGGAAGGATTACGCCCTCTATGACAATAAGATCTGCACCGGAGAAGAAGCGGCAGAGTGTCTGTTCTGCCTTTCCAACCGAATCCGCTCTGCAGGATATATTCCTGATTTTTCAAGAGGAGACTATATAGATATGCAAGATTCAAGAGAAATTTCTATCGATAGGCAAGAGGGAGGCGAAGGAATGTGCGGATAGAACACGACATGCTGGGGGAATTGCAGCTGGAGGATTCTCATTACTTTGGAATTCATACAGCCAGAGCTGCAAGAAACTTTCCCATTACCGGAACTCCCATCCATTACGAACTGGTCCTTGCTCTTGTTAGTGTAAAAAAGGCAGCCGCGATTACC
Source organism: Sinanaerobacter chloroacetimidivorans (assembly GCF_018128545.1). Classification (GTDB taxonomy): domain Bacteria; phylum Bacillota; class Clostridia; order Peptostreptococcales; family Anaerovoracaceae; genus Sinanaerobacter; species Sinanaerobacter chloroacetimidivorans. Next base: position 51,543 of record NZ_JAGSND010000001.1, read on the forward strand.
AACCGACAGATTGGAGCATTGGATAAAAAAATAGCAGATGCAATCATAGAGGCTTGCAATGAAATTTTAGCCGGCAGTCTGAGAGAACAGTTTGTCGTGGATTGTATGCAGGGGGGAGCAGGAACTTCATCCAATATGAACGTGAACGAGGTCATAGCAAACCGGGCTATCGAGCTGCTCCATGGGGAAAAAGGCGACTACCGGCTGGTTCATCCCTTAGACCACGTAAATCTTCACCAATCCACCAACGATGTATTTCCAACAGCGGTCCGCATTGCAGGAATTCGTTTGATGAAACCTGTAACGGAGCATCTGGCAGCTTTGCAGACGGCACTTCAGGAAAAAGAGGAGGAATTCTCAGACCAGCTAAAAGTCGGACGTACTCAGCTGCAGGATGCCGTTCCTATTACCCTGGGCCAGGAATTTGGCGCCTGGGCTCAGGCTGTCTCCAGGGATCGATGGAGACTGTATAAAGCAGAAGAACGGCTGCGGCAGGTGAACATCGGAGGTACGGCGGTGGGAACCGGTCTGAATGCACCGAAGGCATATATTTTTACCATGATTGAACAGCTTCGGCAATTGACCGGAATCGGCCTTGCCAGAGCGGAATATATGATGGATCCTACCCAAAACTGCGATGTTTTCGTAGAAGTATCCGGCATACTGAAGGCTGCGGCAGTGAACCTTTCGAAGATTGCAAGTGATTTACGCCTTCTGTCCTCCGGGCCCAAAGCCGGTTTCGGAGAAATATCCCTTCCTGCACTGCAGGCAGGTTCCTCCATCATGCCGGGAAAAGTAAACCCTGTCATGGCGGAATCGGTAAATCAGGTAGCTTATCAGATCATAGCCAATGATATGGCGATCACCATGGCTGCCCAGGCAGGCCAGCTGGAATTAAATGCTTTCTTACCGCTGATTGCCAAAAATCTATTCGAAATGCTGGATATGCTTTTGCGTGTTTTGCCTTTGTTTACCAATTCCTGTATTAAAGGAATCCAGGCAAATAAAGAAAGTTGCCTTCAACATTTACATCATAGCTATGTTCTGGTTCCTGCGCTGATTAAAAAAATCGGTTACGATAAAGCCGGTGAAGTGGCGGCCCTGTGTCTGAAAACAGGAAAACCGGTTCATGAGGTTGTTCTTGAACATGGATTTATGGATAAAAAAACACTGGATGAAATCCTGAATCCGGTGCAGCTTACAACACCCAGCAAATAAGGAGGTATGCTATCATGATAGAGAATATGAATACCACACCCATGGCAAATCGCTTCACCATCGGTATTTTCGGCAGGAGAAATGCGGGAAAATCTTCTTTGATCAACGCACTGACAGGCCAAAGCATTGCTGTTACCTCCCAGGTGCCGGGCACTACCACGGATCCCGTTTATAAAGCCATGGAGCTGTTGCCTTTAGGACCGGTAGTGTTTATTGATACGGCAGGCTTTGACGATACAGGTGAACTTGGTGAACTTCGAATCGAAAAAACTTATGAAGTATTAAGAAAATGCAACTTTGCCATTGTGGTGGGAGAGTTCGGCAGGGGAACAGACCCTGAAGCGCTGGCATTTGTCAAAGAGCTGACGGAACGTCAAATTCCGTGCATCTATGTTTTAAATAAATGTGATCAGGCAGGGAGCCGGGAAACGGAGATTGAAAAAATCAAAGAACTTGCTAAAGTGCCGGTCATTTGTGTGAGCGCCTTAAAAAGGGAAGGGATCGATGAATTAAAAGATCAAATTGCCCGGCACAACAATCCCGATGACAGGGAGCCTGCTCTTATCGGAGATCTGATGGGTTCCGGAGAAATTGCAGTACTGGTTACCCCCATTGATAAGGCAGCCCCAAAGGGACGGCTGATTCTGCCCCAGCAGCAGACGATCCGGGATATCCTTGAAATCGATGGAATCGCATTGGTTACCAAAGAACATGAACTAAAGCAGACATTGGATTGTCTGAAAGCAGACCCTGCTATTGTGATTACGGACTCCCAGGCATTTTTAAAAGTGTCGGCGGATACGCCTCCCCATGTCCCGCTTACTTCTTTTTCCATTCTTTTTGCCAGACAAAAATCAGATCTGGCAGAAATGGTAAGAGGAATCAAAAGAATTGAGAGACTGCAGCCGGGTGAAAAGGTGCTGATCGTCGAGGGTTGCACCCATCACAGACAGGCTGATGATATTGGAAAGGTAAAGATTCCTCGCTGGATCCGGCAAATTGCGGGAGGAGAAATTTCCTTTGAGTGGGCTTCGGGAGCCGGTTTTCCGAAGGATATCAAAGAGTATGCGGTCATTGTTCATTGCGGGGGCTGCATGATTAACCGGAGGGAGATGCAGTATCGTGTAAACAAGGCGCTGAAACAAGGTGTTCCCGTTACCAACTATGGTATTCTGATCGCTTATGTACAGGGAATTTTGGAACGGGCAATCAGACCATTTCCGGCAGCTTCCCTTGCTTATGAAGAAAATTGGGATTATAATGATTGAGATGCAGGGCGGCTGCAGGGGAGTGATCCCTAAAGCATACACAGCTTGTTCTGTATGATTCAATCTGAAATTTCTTTTCATAATAGGAGGATATCATATGGTTACCATTGATTCGGATAAATGTATCGGATGTCAAAGATGCATTTTTGTATGTCCCTTTACGGTTTTGGAAGTAAAGGACGGAAAGCCGTCGATTCATCCGGAAAAACAATGTTTAAACTGCATGCACTGTGCCGCTGTCTGTCCTGAGAAGGCTTTAGGCCTTGATAGCGAAAAAGGAACCCTGCCCGGGGAGCTGCCTCTATTGCCCGAAAACTTCTCCGGTATGCTGGAGGACTTTTTATTTCTGAGAAGGTCCTATCGTCACTTTAAACCGGAGCCGGTACCAAAGGAAGAATTGGAGCATGCCCTTCACGTGGCCGCCTGGGCCCCCAGCGCAAAAAATCAGCATCCCACAAAATGGATTGTGATCAATCAAGTAGATAAAATTCAGGAAATCATGCATCTTATTTTACAATACATAGAGAAAACAGGGATTTCTCCTGAAGTAGCAAAAGAGTATGAACATGGCAATAACGTAGTAATGGGAACGGCAAATACCATTATTATGTCCTATACCGGACCGAATGCCATCAATCCGCCGGTAGATTCCGCTCTGGCTTTATATACGGCTGAACTAATCCTGCAGTCAAAGGGAATCGGTACATGCTGGGCAGGTTACTTAACCAGGCTGTCCAATCAAATTCCCGAGGTAAGAGAACTGCTGCAGCTTCCTGAGGGCTGTCAGATTTGCAGCGCCTTAATGGTGGGGTATCCTGAAAATGAAACTTATATTCACATCCCCAATCGAAAGAAAAAACCGGCAATACGATGGATAGAATGACAAATAACAAGCCTGTAAGGCTTAGAACGAGAGCTGCTAAGTATAAAGCAGAGTCTATACAAAACCTGTAAAGTATAATACTTGACAGAAGTAGACTCTTGCTATATAATAAAAAAGGTTTGTTGGATGAAAGGGAATCACCGTTGTCCGGCACCTGATATTACGACAAGATTGGAGTTGAAAGGATGCGTAATTTTTCTTGCTAAACATGTAAATAAGCACTTCAGAACGGAACAGCAACTATTTGGTTGCCGGTTTTGCTGTGCACACAAAGCAAGAAAGTTACGAATAGTGATCAACTCTTCCTATTGAATTTGGAATGCCTACATTTTTTCTGTTAAAAGGCAGTTTACCGATTTCTGTTTATGGAGCCGCAAGATAACTTTCTTGCGGTTATTTTTTTGAAAAGCGGCGGTCCGCTTTTCTGAAGGAGGTAAGCATATGTCGTTAATCAATATTTCAAATTTAACTTTCAGCTATGACAGCTGCTATGAAAATATATTCCAGAATGCATCCTTTCAGATGGATACAAATTGGAAACTCGGATTGATCGGGAGAAACGGCAGGGGGAAAACAACACTGCTAAAGCTTTTGCTAGGAATGTATCCGTACAGCGGGTCCATTTCATCCAACGTTTCTTTCGAGTATTTCCCATATGAAATCGAAAATAAGGAGAGGGATACCCTTGAGATCATCGAGGACATGATTCCGGATCTTGAATTGTGGAAGCTGAAACGGGAGTTGTCTCTGCTTGAACTGCCGGAAGAGGTTTTATATCGCTCCTTCTCCACGTTAAGTAACGGAGAGCAGACGAAGGTGCTGCTGGCAGCACTTTTTATGAAGGAAGAGGCTTTCCTGCTCATCGACGAACCCACCAATCATCTGGATTTAAGGGGGCGTGAAATTGTAGGAAATTATCTGAATTCCAAAAGAGGATTTATTCTGGTTTCTCATGACCGTTTTTTTCTTAATCAATGTACGGATCACATTTTGTCAATCAACAAAGCAGATATAGAAATCCAGAAGGGGAATTTCTCAACCTGGCAATTGAATAAAGATAGAATGGACCAGTTTGAACTGGCGGAAAATGAAAAACTGAAAAAAGAAATCAAAAATTTGACAGAAGCCTCAAAACGTACCGCAAAATGGTCAGACCAGGTGGAAAGCACAAAGAACGGCTCTTTGCTGTCAGGAATCAAACCTGATAAAGGCTATATCGGGCATAAAGCTGCTAAAATGATGAAACGTTCAAAAACCATAGAAGCAAGAATGGAGAAATCCATTGAGGACAAATCCAAACTTCTGAAGAATCTGGAAACTGTTGAATCCCTTGCCATTAAGCCTGTCAGCTACCATAAAAGCAAATTGGCGGAGGCAATTGATCTGTTCGTTGTTTATGATGAGCGTAAAATTATGGATCCGATAAGCTTTTCTGTAAGCGCAGGAGATCGAATTGCTATAAAGGGTCAGAATGGCTCCGGAAAATCCAGCATATTAAAGCTGATCCTCGGGGAAGAGATCGAATATCGCGGAAATTACCATACAGGCAGTGGTCTGATAATCTCCTATGTACCCCAGGACACTTCCTTTTTACAGGGAGATTTAAGAACCTTTGCCAGAGAGGAAAGCATTGATGAAAGCTTGTTCAAGGCAATTCTGCGCAAATTGGACTTCTCCAGGACACAATTTGATAAAGATCTGAGAGAGTTCAGTGCCGGGCAGAAGAAAAAAGTTCTTATCGCAAAAAGCCTTTGCCAGGAAGCCCACCTATATATTTGGGATGAACCGTTAAACTATATTGATGTCATCTCACGCATGCAAATTGAAGAGCTGATATTGCAGTACCGGCCCACCATGATTTTCGTAGAGCATGATCGATGCTTTATCAGAAATATTGCGACAGCGCAGATTACGCTGACAAAATAAAAGGCTGCGGGAGATTTTGGCAGTGAGAAGATTGATAAAAGAGCAGGAGAGTCGTTGACGAGCCGGAAAGGCTGTGATATGATAAAGGACAAGTGAATATTTGGGGAGCTTGTGTGCAGGCTGAGAGGAAGTAATCAAACTTCGACCCTTATAACCTGATTTGGATAATGCCAACGTAGGGAAGAACATTTTGATTTCAAAAAGAAAAGTGGGAGACTCCGGTTGGTGTTTCCCACTATTTTTTTTAGGAGTTGAATGAAATGAAAGAAAAAAAAATGACGATCTTCAGCAGCGGCTTGATCTGGTTTGGCGCCGCGGTATCTATTGCAGAAATTCTGACTGGGACCCTGATTGCACCCTTAGGCTTGGGCAAGGGGCTGGCGGCAATTATCTTGGGGCATGTGATCGGATGTATCCTTTTATATCTTGCTGCTCTCATCGGAGCAAATACGGAAAAAAGTGCCATGGACACCGTAAAAGGATCCTTTGGGAAGAAGGGCTCCGTTTTATTTTCCGTACTGAACATAATCCAGCTGGTAGGCTGGACAGCGGTGATGATTATCGGAGGGGCCAGAGCGGCAGGGGCGATTTTAAATGAACCTCTTGGGATAGAAGGGGTATCATTGTGGTGCATACTTATCGGTATCCTGATATTGATTTGGATCTTCATAGGAATTAAGAACATCAGCAAGATTAATATTGTGGCAATGAGTGCACTGTTTCTCTGTACAATTATATTAAGCGGTGTCGTTTTTCGGGGAGAACCGATGGCTGCAGAAATGGGTCTGAGTTTTGGTCTTGCCGTGGAGCTGTCTGCTGCGATGCCGCTGTCATGGCTTCCGTTAATATCCGATTATGTAAAAGCGGCAGAAAAGCCTAAAACCGCCGCCTCTGTCAGCACCATAGTCTACTTTATAACAAGCTGCTGGATGTACACCATTGGATTGGGAGCAGCAATCTTTACAGGGCAGTCCGATATTGCACAAATCATGCTGCAAGCGGGTTTAGGATTGCTGGGAGTGATTATCATTATATTTTCCACTGTAACTACAACATTTTTGGATGTGTATTCAGCCGGAGTAAGTTTTGTCAGTATTACAGACAAGGTAAAGGATCGGTGGGTTGCCATGATCGTTTGTGTAACGGGAACTCTTTTAGCGATCTTTACCCCGATAGAGCAATATGAGAACTTTTTATATTTTATCGGTTCCGTATTTGCTCCAATGACGGCAATTTTAATAACGGATTATTTTATCCTGAAGAAGGATCATTCTTCAAAGGTCGTGGATATCAAAAATCTTGCATTATGGGCGGCAGGTTTCATCATCTACCGTCTGTTCATGTCAATTGACACCCCTTTGGGGAGCACGCTGCCGGTTATGGCGATTATCAGTATTTTATGTATCATTGTAAATGGAGGAAGGAAAAATGCTTACACAAATTCTTAAAAATGTAAAAGAGAACACACCTTTAGTACACTGTATTACAAATTATGTTACGGTAAATGACTGTGCCAATGCGCTGCTTGCCTGGGGAGGTTCCCCCATTATGGCTGATGACGTCAACGAAGTGGAAGAGATTACAACGATCTGCAGCAGCTTGTACATCAATATCGGAACACTGAATGAGAGAACCATTGCTTCCATGTTGAAAGCCGGGAAGAAGGCCTGTGAACTGGGGCATCCAATAGTCCTGGATCCCGTTGGTGCCGGAGCATCTTCAATGCGTACTAAAGCGGCTTTTGACCTTTTGGATCAGGTGGGATTTACAGTCATTCGAGGGAACATCTCTGAAATCAAGACCATCGCCTCAGGAGCAGGCTCAACAAAGGGAGTTGATGCGGACATCAGCGATCAGGTCACGGAGGAAAATCTGGATGCAACGGTGGCATTCGCAAAAAAACTGAGTGAAAAGACGAAATCTATCATCGTAATAACCGGGGCCATTGACATTGTGGCTGATCATCAAAAATCGTATATCATCAGAAACGGAAATGCACTCATGTCAAAAATTACAGGCACTGGCTGCATGCTGACAGCCCTTATCGCAGCATCTGCAGCCGCTAACCCTGAACGGCCTTTGGATGCAGCAGCAGCCACGGTATGCAGTATGGGTATTTGCGGAGAACTGGCATATGACAGAATTCAGAAAGAAGGAAAAGGGACTTCTTCCTATCGCACCTACCTTATCGACTGTTTAAGTCAAATAACCGAGGAACTTTTCAAGGAGGGTGCTAAAATTGAAATTAAATAAGTCTTCTTTACGGCTTTATGCTGTGACTGACAGAGCCTGGCTTGGGAAACAAAAGCTGTCGGAACAGGTGGATATGGCTCTCCGTGCCGGAGCAACCTTTCTTCAACTGAGAGAAAAGAATCTCGATAAAGAGGCATTTTTACAAGAAGCCGGGGAAATTAAAAAGGTTGCGGATCAATACAAAATTCCTTTTGTCATCAATGATCATCCAGAGATTGCTTTGGCCTGCGGAGCTGACGGTGTACATGTAGGACAGCAGGACATGGAAGCGGGAAATGTGCGGGCACTCATAGGAGAGAATAAAATCCTTGGCGTTTCCGTACAGACTGTTTCAGAAGCATTGAAAGCCGAGAAACAGGGTGCAGACTATCTGGGGGTTGGGGCTGTTTTCTCAACCTCTACCAAGCTGGATGCCGACAAGGTTTCCCTTGCCGTACTGAAGGAAATTTGTGCTGCCGTATCAATCCCTGTGGTGGCCATCGGCGGTATCGACAGCTCCAACCTGCCGGAATTAGCAGGGAAAGGATTAGCAGGAGTAGCGGTGGTTTCCGCTATTTTTGGGGCGGATGATATCCTTGAGGCAACAGCAAATTTGAGAAGGCTGGCAGATGAGATGATAGGAGAATAGAATGGAAAAAGTATTGACAATAGCAGGTTCGGACTGCAGCGGCGGGGCAGGTATTCAAGCAGATATCAAGACCATTACCGTCCATAAGCTTTATGCCATGAGTGTGATAACGGCGCTGACAGCACAAAATACCACGGGTGTTTACGGAGTTCAGGATGTCACCCCCGATTTTGTTGCTCAACAATTGGATTGTATTTTTCGGGATATCAAACCGAACGCCATAAAAATCGGAATGGTTTCCAATCCTGATATTATTGCTGTTATTTCGGAGAAATTGCAGGAGTATCAAGGGGTAAACATCGTATTGGATCCGGTAATGGTAGCCACCAGCGGAGGGAAGCTTCTGAAAGATCATGCAGTGGAAGTTTTAGCAGAGAAACTGATACCTCTTGCAGAGGTCATTACGCCGAATATTCCGGAGGCAGAAGCCCTCTGCGGCTTTCAAATTGATAGCCTTGATGATATGAGAAAGGCAGCTGAAAAACTTTCTTCCATTGCCGGAAAAGGTATTTTGATTAAAGGGGGGCATCTTTTTAGCAGTGCCGATGATTTACTGTTGTATGAGAGTAAAGAATACTGGTTCCGGGAAGAAAAAATAAACAACCCCAATACTCACGGAACAGGCTGCACCTTGTCTTCTGCCATCGCGTGCAATCTGGCAAAGGGCCACTCCGTTCCGGATAGTGTCCTGCTTGCGAAAAAATATATCACAGGAGCATTGCGGGATCATTTTGATGTCGGAAAGGGGCGGGGGCCTCTCAATCATTGCTATGCGATAAGATAGCAATGGGAGAAATCCGATCTATTAGGAATCACATTATACAGAAATTTCTTGAAATATGTCGATGGTAGTGGTATCCTTTACCTAATTAGAGATTAAGAAGGAATGATGAGTGTCAAAGCGTTCAGACTTTTGAAAGGGGTAAGAATTATGGATACTACTATCATCATTGGTTTAATCAACAATTCAGCTCTGCTGATGACCTTGGTCATTGTCTATGAAATCAGTTATATCATACCAGTTCAATGGAGACAGTTTACTCCCGTTATAAATGGCCTGCTTATTGGAATTATTGGACTTGGTATCATGCTTCTCCATTTTCAGTTGACTGACGGAATTTTTTTCGATACAAGGTCCATTCTTATCAGTGTAACGGCTTTAACCTATGGTACCATACCCGCATTGGTTGCTTCGGTGATTCTGATGATTTACCGGCTGATACTCGGGGGTGCCGGAGCGGTTATGGGCATATCCGTCATTTTAAGCTCTGCTTTAGCAGGTATTCTCTGGCGGAAGTTTATCCTGAAGAATCATTCCAAATATCGTTGGCTGAATATTTATCTCTTTGGAATCGTGGTACACATCATTATGCTGGCTTGTACCTTTACTCTGCCCTGGCCTGTGTCGTATGAAGTTTTTCAGGCCATCAGCCTGCCGGTATTATTGATATATCCCATCGGAACCGTTTTGCTTAGCTTGCTATTGCTCCGTCAGAAGGAACGGAATGAGTCGCTGATCCAGATTTCCGAAGCGGAAGAACGATATAAAAGTTTATTCAATAACAGCCTTGCAGTTATGCTCCTCATTGATCCCGAAGATGGAACGATACTGGATGCCAATCCCGCGGCCGCTAAATTTTATGACTGGTCTATAGATACGATCAAATCTATGCATATCTCTCAAATCAATACCTTAAGCCCTGAAGATGTAAAAGTTGAAATGAACAAGTCGGCAACGGAGAAGAGAAACCACTTCTTTTTCCGCCACAGAAAAGCATGCGGAGATATTGTCGATGTGGAAGTATACAGCGGACCTATTCGACTGGATGGCAAAGTGGTAATCTACTCCATAGTCCATGATATTTCACAGCGTATCGCTGCTAATAATGCACTTTTAGAAAGCGAGCAGCGATTCCGATTACTGGTTGAGAGTGCTCCGGAAGCGATTTTTATTCAGACGGAAGGCAGATTTTCCTTTGCCAACCAGTATGCATATCAGCTCTTTGGTACGGAGTCACCTGACCAGCTTATCGGCTCATCGGTGATGGATCGGTTTGATCCGGAATTCCATGCCACTGTAGAGTCCAGAATGTACACATTGAATATTGAGAAGAGACCGCTTCTGCCTACGGAAGAAGTGTTTTTAAAAATGGATGGCACTCCTGTGGATGTGGACGTTACGGCGGTTCCCATTCATTATGACGGGAAGGATGGAGCACTGGTTTTTGCAAGGGATATCACCGACCGAAAACGGCTGGAGCATTCGAAGAATGAAATCCAGGCCCAACTTCGTCAGCAGCAGAAACTTGAGGCTATCGGTACACTGGCAGGGGGCGTTGCACATGAAATCAATAACCCCATCAATGGAATCATGAACTACGCACAGCTGATACTGGATCAAAATGAAAGGAATTCTGAGGAAGAAAATCAATATGCAAAGGAAATTATAAACGAAACGGAACGGATTGCGGTAATCGTGAAAAATCTGCTCCAGTTTTCGAGGCAGGAAAAACAATCCCACAGTTATGCAAGCATTTATGATATTATCAATCAGACCATTTCCTTAATCAATACTGTGGTGAAAAAAGATCAGATCACCCTGGATGTTCAGCTGGATGAGAATCTGCCGGATATTAAATGCAGAAGCCAGCAGATTCAGCAAGTATTGATGAACTTGCTAACCAATGCCAGAGATGCACTGAATGAGAAATATAAAGATTATGATGAAGATAAGATCATCCGTGTTCGTTGCAGTCTATATCACAGCGAAGGGCGCAGATGGCTGAAAATTACGGTTGAGGATCATGGGAACGGCATACCGGAAGAACTGCTGGATAAAGTGTTTGAACCGTTTTTCTCTACAAAACCGAAAGAAATCGGAACGGGGCTTGGACTTTCCATCAGCTTTGGAATCGTAAAGGATCATCACGGTAAAATTACCATAGATACTAAAAAAGGTTGTTATACGAAGTTTATTCTTGATTTGCCTGTAGATAACGGATGGACATTGGAATAAAGGCGAAATCCGGCAGGAGATTACATACAGGGAGGGTTATAGATGAGTAAAGTTTTAGTAGTAGATGATGAAAAGAGTATGCGCATTACCTTGTCTGAGTTTTTGAGCAATGACGGTTATGAGACCGCTTCTGCCCCGGATGCCCAATCAGCGTTGAAAATGATAGAAGAAGAGGAATTTGATATCATTCTTACAGACATCATTATGCCTAAAATATCAGGCATAGAATTGTTATCACAAATTCGTGAAAAATCGCAAACCGTTCAGGTCATTATTATGACAGGAGAGCCTACGGTGGATACTGCGGTGAAGGCAGTACAAAGCGGGGCCAATGATTATCTGACGAAGCCTATCAAAAGAGACGTCCTCTTGAAAGCGATCCGCCATGCAGAACAAATTAAGCTCTTAAACGATGAAAAACTAATTCTGGAAAAAGAAAATCTCATCTATCAGAAAGGTTTAGAAGGGATTCTTCTGGAAAGGACTACTGCGCTGCAAAATGCAATGCAGGGTATTATTACGTTACTTTCCTCCGTTGTTGAGGCTCGAGACCCCTATACTGCGGGGCACCAGCGCAGAGTGGGGAATCTATCGGCCGCCATTGCGGACAGGATGAATCTGGGAACCAAGGTTGTGGAATTTATGCGGATCATCGGCTATATTCATGATGTGGGAAAAATTGTTATCCCCACGGAAATCCTGTCAAAACCCGGCACCTTGAACCCTTTGGAAATGCAAATGATCAGAACTCATGCACTAAGCGGCTACGATATGCTGCTGAAAGTAGATCTGCCCAGTTTCGTTGGAGAAACCATTTTCCAGCATCACGAACGCTGTGACGGCAGCGGATATCCAAGAGGGCTGAAGGATAAGGACATTACTGTGGAAGCAAAGATCATTATGGTGGCAGATGTGGTGGAAGCTATGATGTCGCATCGGCCTTACCGGCCGGCTCTTGGACTGGATGCCGCACTCCATGAAATTCAGCAAAATGCAGGAGTTTATTATCATCAGGATATTGTCTCTTCCTGCGTAGAGTTGTTTCGCAAAGATTACTATGAAATCGAAGACCTGGAACATAAAATTCATTTCCCGATTTAAAAAGACCAAACTTTCAAAGCAAAAGAAACTAAGATATGGTTACCCGATGAACTCAGCCAGCTTTGCATTGAATTCATCCTTCTGTTCATAAAATAATCCATGACCACTGTCTTCAAAGGGGATCAGGACGGAATTTCTGATTCCTTTTTTCATGGCTTCCGCCAATGGAAACAGGCATACTCTGTCGTGGATACCGTGAAGAATTAAAGTGGGAACATTGATTTTCCCCAGGTCGAAAAACAAGGTTTCATCACGGAAGGTAACCGCACAGTCCGCAGTGGCCCAGCCCGCTGCCCGGAGTCCAAGCTGGAAAAACCAGTTGAGGAAGGGTTCGGATAATTTCTGGTAAAAGAACATGTCTTTCAGCTGCCATAGCATATTTGGCCGGTCCTGATAGGTTTGCTCGATCATTTGGGTGACAGCTTCTTTCGGCACTCCGTAGGGAAAATCAGGCTGAATGGTGAGGCTGGGAGCAGCCGCCCCAAAAAGTGCGAGCTTGGATACACAAAAGCCGTCATGCCTTGCCATGTATCGGATGGCTGCCGCCCCTCCCATGGAATGTCCGGCAAGTACAAAATCCTTCAAATGCAAGTGCCGAACTACGCATAGGATATCGTCGGCAATCCTGTCATAACCGTATCCTCTCCAGGGCTTGCTGGACTTGCCGAATCCTCTGGTATCCATGCCGATACACCGGTATCCCATTGCCGGAAGGTAATCAAACTGATATTCATAAGCATTATGATTCAATGGCCAGCCATGAATAAATAAAATGGTCTTTTTCCCTTCCGGATTCACCTCATGTACGAAAATATCCACATCTGGTTCGACTTTGATAAAATGCTCCATATTCTATCCTCCTTCTGTCTTTTAGGCTTTTCTATATCATATTCCTTCAGTATCAATGTAAGAATTAGAAAAAGGCAGCTCCAAATAAATCAGAATAAAAAAGGCAGCCTTTTAATAATAAGAATAAAAAAAGGCAGCCCCAAATAAATCGGGGATTTTCCCGGTATATTTGTGACTGCCTTATTAATCATCTAGATAATTTCTTTCTTTCTCACTAAAGGTGATTTGTGCGGAATCATCCAAAAGGAGGGGTACTATACGATTGTCTCAAGCGCGACTTTCATCATATCCGTAAAGGTTTTTTCCCTTTCTTCCGAAGTTGACTGCTCCTGTGTAATGAAATGATCGCTTATGGTCAGCATACATAACGCCTTTACGCCATGGTAGGCGGCATTCATATATAGAGCTGCTGCTTCCATTTCTACAGCCATACAGTTCATCTTGGCCCATTTCTGCCACCAGCCCTCCTGCAGTTCATAGAATACATCACTGGATAAAATGTTTCCTGCATGAACGGGAATACCAAGCTTGTCTGCCGTTAGCTTAGCCTTCATCAGCAGATCGAAGTCGGCAGTGGGGGCATAAGTTCCATAGAGGTTGAAGGTATGAACATAGTTGGAATCTGTCGAAGCACTGACCCCTAGTACGATATCTCTTATTTTTATATTCTCCTGAAAAGAACCAGCGGAGCCGATTCGTATCAGGTTTTGTACACCGTACTCGGTAATGAGCTCCCAGCTGTAAATACCCATGGAAGGCATGCCCATTCCCGTACCCTGAACGGAAACCGGAACTCCTTTATAGGTACCCGTATATCCCAGCATACCTCTGATTTCATTATAGCATTTTGGACTTTCTAAAAAATTTTCAGCTATAAATTTAGCCCGGAGCGGATCTCCCGGCAAGAGTATGGATTCGGCGATTTCGCCTTTTTTTGCAGCATAAATATGTGCAGTCATAAAGAAACATCCTCCTGTTTTTCAGATTTCTACTGTAAGTATATCATAACCGGAATCCCAGTGGAAATACTAATTCAGCCGAATTGCTATTTACTTGGGTATTCATTTCATGTATTATGAAAATACCGTAGCGACTATGACGGGTATTATTTTTCTAAAAGAGGAGCATAGCAATGAATCATTCGTTAAAAGAGAAATATCATGAAGTCAGAGAGATCAAGTCCTTAAAGGATTTGCTGGATTCCAGCGTAAAACTGTATGCAAATCGTCCGGCCTTTCTGGTAAAGAAAGAAAAGGGCGGCGAATATTACCCGATTCAATACCTTCAGGTAAAAAACGACGTAGATGCCCTCGGTACAAAGCTGATTGATATGGGACTGAAGGATGCAAAAATTGCAGTTATCGGTGAAAATTGTTACGAATGGATCATTTCCTATTTTGCCGTTGTAAACGGAACGGGAGTGGTTGTACCTTTAGATAAAGAACTCAGTAAAGAGGAAATCTATAATCTGCTCCGAACGGCAGATTGTAGAGCGGTATTCTTTACGAAAGGTTATGAGGAATATTTTGCAGATTTTGACATCGATTATAAAATCAGGATGAAAACCTACGGAGACAGGACAGATTTATCCCAGCCTCTTGCAGAGAGCTCTTCGGGGGGTGAAGATGGAAAAGGAATACTTGATTGGGAAAGTATGGTGGCAGCAGGAGAAAAACTGCTTCATACAGGCAATCACAGCTTTGTCGATGCTGAAATTGATCCCTATGAAATGAAAGTGATACTTTTTACCTCAGGAACCACGGATGCGGCCAAAGGTGTTATGCTTTGCCACCACAATATTACGACAAACATTATGGATACCTGCAAAATTGCCTATATCACGCCGGAGGACAGATCCTTATCGATACTCCCGATTCATCATACCTTTGAATCTACCATGGGTATGCTGTTGATCTTGTATCGCGGAGCCTCGGCGGCCTTTTATGAAGGATTAAAATACGTGAATAAGAACCTGGCAGAAGCACAGGCAACGGTGTTGATAGGGGTGCCTTTGATCTTCGAGTCAATCTACGATAAAATCTGGAAACAGGCAGAAAAGACAGGTAAGGCCAATCAATTGAGAAAAGCTATTAAACTAAATAAGACCTTAAAAGCAATGGGCATAGATACAAGCAAAAAACTATTTAAAAGTGTCCATGAAAAATTTGGAGGAAAATTAAGACTGGTTATTTCAGGTGCTGCTGCCATTGATCCAAAAGTTCTGAGAGGTTTTGAGGATCTGGGTTTCAAGATGCTTCAAGGCTATGGACTGACGGAATGCTCACCTCTTGTTTCCGGATCACCAGACTTTTGCAATAATTATAAAAAAGCCGGGTCAGTAGGTCCTGCTGTTTCAAGCGGGGAAATTAAGATTGTAGATAAAGATGAGGACGGGATTGGAGAAATCATATTTAAGGGGCCTAACGTTATGTTGGGTTATTACAACATGCCTGATAAAACCGCGGAAGTATTAAAGGATGGTTGGTTTTATACGGGAGATCTTGGTTTTCTTGATGAAGAAGGCTGGCTCTATATTACCGGAAGAAAGAAAAATGTCATCGTAACGAAAACTGGAAAAAATATTTATCCCGAAGAGGTGGAATATTACATTAACAGGAATAAATACATTCAGGAAAGCCTGGTACATGGCACATTTGATGAGGATAACGATGATACTCAGGTGAGCGCCCAGGTAAGACCCAATTATGATGTAATTTATGAAGAATTCGGAGAAAGCTTCGGGGACGAAGAGGTGCAATCCCTGATTAAAAGGGTAATATCGGAAATCAATGAAAAGCTGCCTATCTATAAACGTGTTCGGAATATTGCCGTTCGCAAGGATGAGTTTATAAAGACCACGACTAAGAAAATACAGCGTCATAAAAATCTTTAGGGACAAAAGTCAGGGGTTTTAAACATAAGCGGCCTTGGCCTGTTCTGTTCTATCAAATAAAAATAGCTATTATGAGTAGAATGAAATGAAATTTTGAAAACAATTCTATGAATAATAGCTATTTCATTTGATTCATTTTGAGACCTTTTATATTGTTGCCGATTCCAGAAAGGTCACCGTTCCTTCTGATGCGTCCAATCTTGTTTTCACGCCCATGGGGATGGCTATATGCGGATAAATATGCCCCGCTCTGAAATTGTTGATGGTAGGCTTTTCAAAGGGTTTTACCACTTCCTCGAAGATTTCACCGAGTGTCAGATTATCCTCCGGCGGAGTATCCGGTTCATCACAGTCAGCCCAAGTACACAGGACGATTCCTGCGCAGTCCCGGAACTTGCCTGCCAAAGCTAGAGAAGTAAGTCCTCTGTCCAATTTATAATGCTTTTCATCAACATCTTCTATGAAGAGGATTTTTCCTTTTGTATCGATCTCATAGGGAGTCCCGAGGGTTGCCGTCATGAGGGACAAATTCCCTCCGATAGAGATCCCTTCGGCTATGCCCGGATTGATCCTTTCGATGGATTCACCTTCTACAGCAGGGGTGGGCCCCGGCGGCTCTGCGTTAAAAAGAAGATGGGACAGACACCCCAGAGATATGGGATCCATGGTATCCCAGCCTCTGCTGGGCATGGGGGAATGAAGGGTTACCAGGCTGCATTTCATATTGAAAACCATGTGCAGACCGGTTATATCACTATATCCAAGAAAAAGTTTCGGATTATTACGGACGATATCGTAGTCAATATAAGGAAGTATCCGGGTTACGCCATACCCGCCGCGAAGACAGAAGATACCGTCAATGGAGGGGTCCCGGAAAGCATGATTGATATCTTTGGCTCTTGCTTCATCGGAACCGGACAGGTATCCATGCTTCATGGTACAAGTAGGAAACAGGACAGGGGTCAGTCCTAAAAACTCTACGGAGCGAACCGACAATGCCAGCTTTTCCTCTGTAACCGGTGACGACGGTGCGATCAGAGCAATACGGTCTCCTTTCTTCAGGCATTTAGGTCTATTCATATCCGACATTTGTAAACTACCTCCTCATATTTCTCTTACTTCTATAATATTATATTATTGAAACGTCTTGATTAAAACTGTAGGAGGTAATTTACATTGGTAGGAAGGAAGGCAATCTATGATTTTGTTGATGAAGCGGCAGAATGGGCTATCGGTCTGCGCCGCGGATTTCATCGCTGGCCTGAACTTAGCAACCAGGAGTATAGAACATCAATACGTATCAAGCAGGAACTCGAGAATCTCGGGATCGAAACGGAAAAGGTTCTTGATACAGGTCTTGTAGCAATCATGAATAAAAACAGCAATCGGAAGGTAGTGGCACTCCGGGCCGATATGGATGCGCTGCCGATTCAGGAGGAGGTTATCCTTCCCTATGCCTCCGAAAGAAAGGGTGTGATGCATGCCTGCGGTCACGATGTACATATGGCAGTATTGCTTGGAACTGCAAAGGTTTTGAACGAAATCAAAGAAGATATTAATGGAACTGTTAAGTTTATATTTCAGCCTGCCGAGGAAACTACGGGAGGTGCTGAACGAATGATAAAGAAAGGATGTCTGGAAAATCCCAAGGTGGATTATATTTTGGGACTGCACGTGAAGCCGGATCTTCCTGCAGGCACATTAGGCCTGAAATATGGGAAGGTACATGCGTCTTCCGATATGTTCCGCATCGTTGTCAAAGGAAAAGGAAGCCATGGAGCCTATCCGGAACTGGGCATAGATGCCATCGTTGCGGCTTCTCAGATCGTGACCAATGCACAGAGCATTGTTTCCAGAAATGTCAGCCCTTTAAATCCGGCAGTCATAACTTTTGGCAGCTTTCATGGCGGAAATGCGATGAATATCGTTTCGGACAGAGTTATTCTTGAAGGTACCCTCCGGGCACTTGATAAAAATACAAGAGATTACCTGAAAACCCGGCTGCGGGAAGTGGCGAAAAATACCGCAAAGGCTGCCGGAGCCTCGGCAGATGTAGAATTCAGTAAAGGATACAGTGCGCTAACCAATGATAACTTCATTGTAGATATGATAAAAGAATTGGGAATGTGTGAAGCAGGAATCGATAAAATTGTAGAATTAAAGGAACCATCCATGGGTGTTGAGGATTTTTCCTTCTTCCTTGAAAAGATTCCGGGTGCTTTTTTCTTTCTTGGCAGCGGTTATAAAGGGAGAGAAAACGAAGGAATTCATTCCGGTAAATTTGAAGTGGATGAAAAGTGCATTAAGCCGGGAATTCTCATAGAGACGCTTTCCGTATTGAAACTGTTAGAATAAACAGTATGATGAAATCCTTCAAAAAAGCAAATCATGCCAAAAGCTGGGAGACACATCCAGCTGCTGGCATGATTAATTTTTTACTCATTTATTTTGTGCATTTAACTTATGCACGGTGGGGACGGGTGAGATTATTCCGCTTTTGCTTTGTTGAATCTAGCTGTTATTCTGGAAACTTTTCTGGAAGCTGCATTTTTATGAATTGTTCCTTTGGAAGCAGCCTGCATCAATTTCTTTTCCGCTAAAGCCAGCTTTTCCTTTGCAGTATCAAGATCTCTGGTTGCAATTGCACTTTCGAAATTCTTGAGAATCGCTTTCAGATGAGATTTTACTCTTCTGTTAGCAGCTGTCTTTTTCGCGATAACACTGATTCTTTTCTTTGCAGATTTAATATTTGCCATTATTTCACCCCACTTTCGCAAAATATCGCAACTTGAAGTATATATGAATAGAAAAAAAATTGCAAGGGAAAAATAAAAAAAGAAAGAGAGGGATTGAAAAATGGCATTTAGAACGGATTTAGCAATCGAAAATAAAGAAATATATGATTCTAAAAACAAGGACAAGGGCATTGAAATATCAGGGGTTGAAATAGAAAAGGAAAAATTCTGCGACGAGATTTCCATCACAAGAATCAAAATTACAAACGAGCATGGCAGCAGGGAATTGTCAAAGCCGTTGGGTAATTATATTACCTTGGAAGTGGAAGGGGTAGTGGACGGACCCGAAGAGTTAAAGGAAAAAGCTTCCTCCGCTGTTGCTTTAGAATTAAAAAGACTTGTTCATTTTCATAATAAATTGAAAGTTTTAGTCATCGGACTTGGAAATGATAAAGTGACACCGGATTCCCTGGGGCCTTATACGGTCTCTAAAGTGAAAGTGACAAGACATTTTTTTCTGATGTATGATGCGGACGGGGACGATGAGATGGCCTGTGTCAGCGGATTTATTCCGGGTGTAATGGGATCAACGGGAATGGAGACGGCAGAGTTGATTCAGAGCGCAGCCGCCATCGCAAAACCGGAAGTTATTCTCGCTGTGGATGCATTAGCTGCAAGAAATGTGGATCGTATCAGTACAACGATACAAATCAGCGATACCGGGATTTCCCCCGGAGCGGGTACCGGAAATAAAAGAAAGGAACTGACGAAAGAGACTATGGGGATTAAGGTGATTGCCATAGGGGTTCCAACGGTCATTGATTCCAGAACCCTAATTTTAGATTCTCTGTCAGGATTTTTAAAAGATCCTGCCGGCGCAGAAAGCTATTTAGAACAGAACGGTCAGGATATGATTGTCACCTCTACAGATATCGACCAGGTCATCAAGGATTTTTCAGATATAATTTCAAATGGAATTAATATAACACTCCATCCGGGCATATACTCTTAGTATTGTGGAAAATATGCTTGAGCAGATTGAACCGAGCTTCGGTCTTCAATCCGGCAAAGGAGTTAAATTATATGAGAAGAAGAGTGTACAGAGGTCTTCGTCGAAGAGGGGGGCCTAGCGGAGGAAGGTTAGCCGTGCTGACCTTAATGTTTTGGATTTTTTTGGGTGTCGTTATCTTTACCTTGGTAAACGGCGGGCCAGGCTCCATTGTGGAAGGAAAAGGGGAGGATATCGGTAAATTCTATATCGGAAATATTTTCCCCTCCATCAGCAGAAGCGCTGATTACGAATCAAGAACGGCAATGAATCAGAATCCGGAAGCATCCGTCGATGAAAATGCAGGGGACAGCAGTGACGGGAAAAAAGGTCTGCTTCATTCCATGATTGGTTCCATGTATCCTGCGGTTACCGTTTTGGATGATGATCTGGCGGAAGAAGATCCAGGCATCATCTTTGATCCGGAAACTACCGGCGATACGAAAACCGACAGCAGCGATGAAGAGCAGGCCACGGTAATCGATACTCAAAATCCGGAATCACCGAAACCGGCCACTGCCCATATAGATTATTCGAAACCGGTGGTCATCATTTATCACACCCATGCCACAGAATCCTATCAGCCGGTTACAGAGGGAAATTTCCATTCTCTCAATGAATACGGCACCGTGCGGGAAGTCGGCGATGTGATGACTGCAGAATTGGAGGCGAAGGGAATACAGGTAATTCACGACAAAACTGTGCATGATTCTCCATCCTATAATCAATCTTATAGCCGCTCGCTGGAAACCATTCAAAAACTAATGGGTGAAAATAAAACAACCCAAATCGTTGTAGATTTACATAGAGATGCTGCAAGCTACAGCGGAAACGTGGGAAAATCTGTAACCATCAAGAAAGAAACTGTTGCAAAGTACAGCCTGGTGGTTGGAACCGGAAACCCGAATGTGGAGGCATTAAAATTATTTGCAAATCATATCAACAAGAAAGCTGAGGATCTGTATCCCGGTTTTGGAGGAAAAATTATAGAAAAGCAATATAAATTCAATCAGTATGTCTCAGACTACCATATCCTTCTTGAAGTCGGAAATAATCAAAACACCATTGAAGAAGCAAAAGCTTGCGGAAAATATTTTGCGGATGTTTTGGCTGAATCCATTAAGGATATTGAATAACTGCCGGTAACGATACAAAGGAGAAAATTGAATGAGAATCAAAAAATTAATAGTTTTTATCTTAGTATTTGCTGCAGTGTACGGCTTTACTGCTGTTGATCAAGCCTATTCCGATATGATGGATAAAGAGGGTTCTGTCGGACTTTCGGTGAGACGGGTAAATCCTGAATATATAACCGTATCCATGTTTGGAAAAAGCACTGCAGTGAATACGAGAGAACTGTCGGAAGACTGGAATGATTTCAGCGAAGCGGTGGTGGACAGGCTGGAAACCGCCACAGCCAGTATCAGAGGGGCTTTGGGCATTGAGGATCCAGAAAGAGATTACAGCGTATTTCAATTGCAGATGTTGTAAAAAGTGTTGCTGGTATGGTATAATGTGAATCATCAATGGCTTACCCATTCATGATTCAATCAATGACTAATATTACTGTGCTTTAGGAGGTACAATGAGTTCATACCAACAATATATCAGAAACTTTTGCATTATTGCACATATCGATCACGGTAAATCGACCCTTGCTGACAGAATTATTGAAAATACCGGACTTGTTTCCCAGCGGGAAATGAAGGAACAGTTTCTGGACAACATGGATCTGGAACGGGAACGGGGCATTACAATAAAACTTCAGACAACCCGTCTTGTGTATAAGGCGAAAGACGGAAATGAATATATTTTTAATTTAATTGATACTCCCGGTCATGTTGACTTCACATATGAGGTATCACGAAGTCTTGCTGCCTGTGAAGGAGCAGTTCTTATCGTCGATGCAACCCAGGGGGTGGAAGCCCAGACGTTAGCCAATGTTTATCTTGCATTGGATGAAAATCTGGAGATTTTGCCTGTCATTAATAAAATCGATCTGGCCAGTGCAAGGCCGGATGAAGCAAAGCTGGAAATTGAAGATGTTATTGGAATCGATGCACACGATGCCCCTCTGATTTCAGCAAAGGAAGGCATTGGTATAGAGGATGTGCTGGAAGCAATTGTGGCAAAAGTTCCGGCTCCCACGGGAGATCAGGAGGGAAAACTGAAGGCTCTGATCTTTGATTCCTATTACGATAATTATAAAGGTGTTGTCATTTATACTCGTATTTTTGACGGTACCGTTAAAAAAGGTGATACAATACGCCTGATAAATACAAAGAAAAAA
This sequence comes from Sinanaerobacter chloroacetimidivorans, assembly GCF_018128545.1. Lineage (GTDB taxonomy): Bacteria > Bacillota > Clostridia > Peptostreptococcales > Anaerovoracaceae > Sinanaerobacter > Sinanaerobacter chloroacetimidivorans. Next base: position 73,651 of record NZ_JAGSND010000001.1, read on the forward strand.
TACGAAGTTACAGAAGTAGGCGTTTACTCTCCGGGGCCTGTTCCTGCCAGTCAACTGAAGGCCGGTGAGGTAGGATATATTTGCGCCAGCATCAAGCAGGTTGCCGATGCCAGAGTGGGAGATACCATCACACTGGACAATGATCCGACGGCAGAACCGCTGCCGGGCTATAAAAAGGTCCAGCCTATGGTATACTGCGGTATTTATCCGGCAGAGGGAGAAAAATATGAAAATGTAAAGGATGCGCTGGAAAAGCTGCAGGTAAATGATGCGGCCTTTCTCTTTGAGCCGGAGACCTCTACGGCTCTCGGGTTTGGGTTCCGGTGCGGCTTCCTTGGACTGCTTCATATGGAAATCATCGTAGAACGTTTGGAGCGGGAATTTGATCTTGGCATTATTACCACTTCACCCAGTGTTATTTATAAAGTTGTCAGAAATGACGGCACTGAGGAAATGATACAAAACCCGACAAACCTTCCTCCTGCTATAGAAATTGACCATATCGAAGAACCCATCGTTAAGGCGGATATCATGATACCAAAGGAATATGTAGGCAATATCATGGAAATCTGCCAAGAACGCAGAGGCAGAATGCTGCACATGGAATACCTGACGGAAACCAGAGTGGTATTGCATTATGAAATGCCTTTAAATGAGGTTATATACGATTTCTTTGATGCTTTAAAATCAAAAACGAGAGGTTACGGCTCCCTTGACTACGAATTTATCAGATATGAAAAATCCAACCTGGTAAAGCTGGATATTTTATTAAACAAGGAGCTTGTGGATGCTTTCTCCATGATCGTACATGAATCCAAGGCTTATTACAGAGGACGCTTTGTTTGTGAAAAGCTGAAGGAAATCATTCCGATGCACCAATTTGAAGTCCCGATCCAGGCATCCGTTGGCCAAAAAGTAATCGCCAGAGAAACGGTAAAAGCCTATCGTAAGGATGTAATTGCCAAATGCTATGGCGGCGATATTTCCAGAAAGAGAAAACTTCTTGAAAAACAAAAAGAAGGAAAGAAACGAATGAGGCAGTTTGGAACTGTGGAAGTGCCTCAAGAGGCATTTACCGCAGTGCTGAAATATGATGACAATAAATAAATCTATCATGCGGAAGCAGGATCAGAATCCAAAACCCTTGGGACTCTATCTTCATATCCCGTTTTGTACGGAGAAATGCAATTACTGTGATTTTCTATCCTTTGGGGGCGTTGGTAATGACCGTCAAGGCCAGTATGTAAATGCACTCGTCAAGGAAATTGAGTATTATGGCAAAGAATACCATAATAAGTATTATGTAGACACGATTTTTATCGGCGGAGGGACTCCCTCTATTCTGGAAGTTGCCTTGATTGCAGAGCTAATGGCTGCCGTTAGGGCAAATTTTCATGTTTTGCCGGATGCTGAAATTACCATGGAGTCCAATCCAAAAACCTTAAATCGGTATAAACTCAATCGCTATTTTGATTTAGGGATCAACCGGTTAAGCATAGGAGCTCAATCTTTGGACAACGACCTCCTTGCCTTTCTGGGCAGGATCCACAGAGCGGAAGATTTTTTAGAAAGTTATCAAGCTGCAAGAGAAGCCGGATTTCAAAATATCAATACAGATCTCATGTTCGGCATTCCGGGACAGAACATGGAATGCTGGCTGGATACGCTGAAAAAGGTTTTAAAACTCATGCCTGAGCATATCTCCTTTTATAGTTTACAAATAGAAGAGGGGACTCCATTCTTCAAAATGTATAGGGAAGGCCGCCTGGAACCTATAGACGATGACGCTGACCGTGACATGTACCACAGAGCCGTCGAGCTTTTTTATCGGGAAGGATATCATCACTATGAAATTTCCAACTGTGGCAGACCGGGCTATGAATGCAGGCACAATCTGAAATATTGGTCCATGGACGAGTATCTGGGACTTGGTCTTGGTGCCCATTCCTATCTCGAAGGGGCACGATTCAGTAATGCGGAAAGATTATCCGATTATGTGGAAGCAAGCAGGGTATCAGAAAATAAAAGTACCAGCCCTTTTATAGTCTGGTATCATAAAAATTCAAGACAGGAGGATATTTCGGAATATCTCTTCACCGGGTTGAGAAAACGGGAGGGAATCGATTTAGACGATTTTGAGGCTCAATTTCAGCAGCCTATAGAAGAAATTTATGCCGATAACTGGCACAGACTGAAGGCCTTTATAGAGTCAGGTTATCTGGTAAAAACGGAAAACAGGCTCTATTTTACAAAACAAGGTATCGATATTTCCAATACCATTTTGACGGAGTTTGTGTAGTTATATCATAGCGGCTGCCTGATTCAATATCATGATGCTTTCCGACTTTACCGTTGCATTGGCATAGATCCCTTTTTCTGAGTATATGGCAGCTTTTTGAGAATAAAGAGCTGCCTTCGGATAATCCCCGGAATGGAGGCATTCCTTCGATAGATTGAGGTACGCATAAGAAAAGATCGCGCAAAATTCATCATAGAATTGAGGAGGATATTCCTCTTCCAGCTCTAACAGTTTTCCGTAATTCTTTGCTGCCAGTAAGTTTTTGGCTTTATCAAGAACGGAAAGGGCATCGTCGCCTTGATCCGGCATAAATTGATCAGGCATCAGTTGAATTAAGGGCACGTCAAGAATCCTTGAGAGGTACGCAAGAGTTTTAATGGAGGGTGTGGCAGTACCGCTTTCAATCTGGCTAAGCATATTTCTGGTAATAAAATTCCCGACCACTTCACTTTGCGTCATCTTCTTTGCAATTCTGGCTTCTTTTATTCTTTTTCCTAATTCAACTGAATTCATACTGACACCTTGCACTGTAAATATAATTTACGTATGATTGTAACAAAATCAATAGGGAAAATCAACTGTTTTTCATTTCTATTATGCCGGAAGAACGGGGGCGCTATACTGAATTGCTAAAATATAGAATTTTAGTAATAAAATGAATTGACAGGACTGTTTCCTGCGGATATAATGGTGAAGGTAAATGATATTTACTATTTTTAATAACGTCTATGCTTGAACGAAGAAGGGGGAGATTGCATGGTAGATTGGTGGAACGGGCTGGATCTTGTCTTAAAAATTCTCTATTGTATTGCTATACCGGCAACCTTGATTTTAGTCATTCAGACTATTCTTTCGCTGCTTGGGGGCTTTGAGGGCGGCGCCGGGGTTGACTTTAGCGATACATCTGGTATTGATTTCAATGGGGGTTCAGATATAGGTGAGATGGCAGATGCAGCTGATATGAGCGGAACTGATTTTTTAAGCGACGGAGGAAATCCGGCGGACTTCTCTATCATGAGCATGCTTACGCTCCAGGGAATTGTAACCTTTCTTACCGTAATGGGTTGGACTTCTATTGTGGCAATCGCCTCCGGCACTCCTGGGTTTTTAAGTATTATAGTAGGTATTGTCCTTGGATTTTTCGCTATGTATGCTGCTGCCAGGATATTGCATGCATCCAGAAAGCTTACCGAAAACGGAACCTTAAATTTAAGTAATGCCATTGGCGAAACCGGGAGAGTGTATGTTCCGATTCCTTCCTCGGGCTCGGGGACAGGAAAGGTCACCCTGAATGCACAAGGAAGATACCTGGAATGTGACGCTTTAAATTATAGCGAAGAGGTACTTCCTACCGGTACGATGGTAAGAATTGTAGACGTTAGAAATGATATTCTCGTTGTAGAAGAAGATCAATAAATTATTTTGGAGGTATTATATGGGAATTCAAGTTTTAGTTGGGGTTTGTATCATTGCGGTTGTATTACTTGCTACGATTATTGTTATTTTATCCCGTTATCGTAAGTGCCCGTCTGACAAGGTGTTGGTAATATACGGTAAAGTTGGTTCGGACAAAAACGGGCAGACAAAAAGTGCAAAATGTATTCACGGCGGAGCAGCTTTTATTATACCGGTGCTGCAGGCTTATCAATATATGGATCTGACGCCGATTTCCATCAGTGTGGATTTGAAGCAGGCACTTTCCAAACAGAACATACGTATTGACGTTCCTTCAAGATTTACCGTTTGCATTTCAACAGAAATGGGCGTGATGCAAAACGCTGCTGAAAGACTGCTGGGATTGAAATTAAATGAAATCCAGGAGCTTGCAAAGGATATTATCTTCGGACAGCTTCGTCTGGTCATTGCAACCATGGATATTGAAGAAATCAATACTGACAGGGATAAGTTCCTTTTAGCAGTATCAAATAACGTTGAGATAGAGTTGAAGAAAATCGGGCTTAGATTAATCAACGTAAATGTAACAGATATCAATGATGAATCAGGATACATAGAGGCGCTGGGTAAAGAAGCTGCCGCAAAAGCTATCAATGACGCAAAAAAAAGTGTAGCTGAAAAGAATCGTGATGGTGAAATCGGTCAGGCCAATGCCCATAAGGATCAACGTATTAAGGTGGCAGCCGCAGATGCCATGGCTATCGATGGTGAAAACACTGCGAAGATTGAAATCGCTCAGTCAGAAGCGAAACGTAGAGAGAAGGAAGCAGAAGCTTTGAAACTTGCTATGGCAGCGGAAGCTGTGCAAGCGGCAAGAGCCAAGCAGGAAGCCTATCTCGCTCAACAGGAAGCAGAAGCAACTCGTGCACAGCTTGAAAAAGCAACTCAGACAGCAGATGTTATCGTGACTGCTCAGATCATGAAGGAAAAGGCTGAAATTGCAGCAGAAGCAGAAGCAGAAGTCATGAGACGTAAAGCTCGAGGAGAAGCGGATGCGATATATGCTAAAATGGAGGCAGAAGCTCGCGGTGCTAAGGAAATGCTGGCAAAGCAGGCAGAAGGTATGAAAATGCTTGTGGATGCAGCTGGACAAAATGCGGATGCAGCTGTTAAACTGATTATTGCAGACAAAATAGAAGATCTTACAAGAATTCAGGTTGAAGCAATCAAGAATATTAAAATCGACAAGGTTACTGTTTGGGATTCCAACGGTTCTAATGATCAGGGAAAAACAGCCACAGCCAATTTTCTCTCCGGTATGCTGAAATCTATTCCACCGATGAATGAGCTGTTCCAGCAGGCTGGAATGGAGCTGCCGTCCTATTTAGGAAAAGATATTATTGAGGATAAAAAGGCTGAAATCATTCCCGAAGAAATGCCGGAAAAGCAGCAATCAGAGGAACTGGAAATTGAAAACGCGAGTCAGCAAGCGGAACCAAAAGATGAATTGAAAGAAGAACCAAAAATTGAGATCGTCTCTCAAGCTCGAAATGTGGTACGAAAGCCAACAAAATAACTGAGGGGAATTCACACCTATGAAAAAGTATATCATGGCACTCGATCAGGGAACCACCAGTTCACGGTGCATCCTCTATAACAAAAAAGGAGAAATAGTCACCGTTGCTCAAAAGGAGTTCACTCAGATCTATCCGGAAGCAGGGTGGGTGGAACATGATGCCATGGAAATATGGTCTACCCAGATTGGTGTTGCCCATGAAGCGATGAATAAAATAAATGTAGGGTTTGACGAAATTCATGCCATCGGCATTACCAATCAAAGGGAAACCACTATCATCTGGGATAAAAATACAGGAGAGCCCATTTACCACGCCCTTGTCTGGCAATGCAGGCGTACCGCTGATTATTGCGATACCCTGAAAGAAAAAGGCTTGGAGAAATTCTTTCAAGATAAAACAGGCTTATTGATTGACGCTTATTTTTCAGCAACGAAAATTAAATGGCTGCTGGATCATGTCGACGGGGCCAGAGCGAAGGCGGAAGCGGGGGAACTGCTCTTTGGCACCATTGAGACCTGGCTGATCTGGAAACTAACGAAAGGTAAAGTCCACGTAACAGATTACTCCAATGCTGCAAGAACTATGCTGTTTAATATTCATACGCTGGAATGGGATGAAGAGATCCTTCAAGAGCTTCAGATTCCGAGCGGAATGCTGCCGGAGCCAAGACCTTCCAGTTGCGTTTACAGCACTACAGATGTTACTATTTTTGGAGGAGAAATTCCTATCGGCGGAGCGGCGGGGGATCAGCAGGCCGCTCTTTTCGGTCAGACCTGTTTTACGGAGGGGGAAGCAAAAAGCACCTATGGAACAGGCTGCTTCCTATTAATGAATACCGGTGAAAAGCCGATTTCATCCAGTCACGGTCTTCTCACCACCATTGCCTGGGGAATAGACGGCAAGATCAATTATGCGCTGGAAGGATCTGTTTTTATTGCAGGTGCAGCCATTCAGTGGCTGCGTGACGAATTAAGATTAATTGATGAATCCTCTGATTCGGAATGGATGGCCAGAAAAGTCAAAGATACCAATGGTGTGTATTTGGTTCCTGCTTTTGTAGGGCTAGGGGCTCCCTATTGGGATCCCTATGCGCGAGGCACTCTGGTCGGCTTGACCAGAGGGGCGAATAAATATCATCTCATCAGAGCTACCCTGGAGTCCCTGGCCTACCAGGCAAGGGATGTGCTGCAAGCCATGGAAGAGGATGCAGGGGTCAAATTATCCTCTTTGAAGGTTGACGGGGGTGCATGTGCCAACGATTTCCTGATGCAATTTCAGGCTGATATCATCAATGTTCCTGTAAAAAGGCCAAGTACAATAGAGACGACGTCACTGGGAGCAGCGTACCTGGCAGGTCTTGCGACAGGATTTTGGAAAAATAAAGAGGATGTATTGGAAAATTGGCAGATTTCAAATACATTTGAACCGAAAATGGAGGAAACAGTTCGTAATAAGCTTTTGACAGGATGGAACAGGGCAGTAAAATGCACACTTGAATGGGCTAGATAAGACAGCGGCTGCTGCAAACGAAGCGGGCTAGTATACAAAATGAATTCAGACATCAAACAGTACAGCAATACGATACAAAAAGACAGGAACTATTTATTTGATAATATAAAGGCAATTCTTGTATTTTCAGTGGTGCTCGCTCATTATTTGAGAGCGAGCGCCTCTTTTGAGGTATCTACTTTCGGGGGTGCCATTTATATTTTGTCGTTTTCCTATATCATGCAGGGATTTCTTTTTATTTCAGGTTATTTTTCAAAGAACCCTGAAAAGTGCAGAAAAACCGCTTTTCAAACCTTTCTTTTTCCTTATTTGGTTTTAATGCCTTTTATGTACTTTATCCGGTATATCGTCTTTGGTGATGCAAGTCTTGATATGACGGTACCTACCATGGCACTGTGGTATTTGCTGACCTTGTTCTTTTATCGATTTTGCCTGATTTACCTTACACGCATCCCTTATGTCCTATGCCTGAGCTTTCTATTATCCATAGCGGCGGGCTGTATTTCTTTATTCAGCGTTACCCTATCCATAGGAAGAACACTTGGCTTCCTGCCGTTTTTTCTATTGGGGTATTTCTGTAATAAAGAAACGATAGAAAAAATCAGAAAAGTGCCGAAATGGTTTTCCGTGCTGATTCTTATTAGTTTGGTCATATTCAGCATCATAATGGCTCAGAAAAACCTGATTCCGTTGGAGTCCTGGTATTTTAAATCCTCCTATGGTTCCACTGGACTGACAAATTTCCAAGGGGTTCTGATTAGGATCTTATTATCCGTCATTGCGGTGGGATGGATTTTTATCTTCATCAATTTGATACCGCATAAAAAGACGATATTGACCGGTATTGGGCAGAATACCATGACTGTCTATATTCTCCATATTATCATCCGATATGTTATCAAAGATTCCGGATTCTATTTCGGGCAGGACAGTTTCTCTTATTTGATTCTGATTCTTCTTTCTGTTGTGTCTGTCTGGGTGTTCTCAAGACCCATGGTTTCCGAAGCCTATCATACCATTATGGACGGATTCTATGAGTGGATAATAAAGACTTTTCTTCAGAATGCCTATGAGAAAATAAAAGAACACTGATCAAGTAAGTCTAATGAGTTCGTTTACAAACAAGGATCATCAAGTTGATGATCCTATATATGAAGCTTCATCTTTGCAAATTCCTGTATCATCTGTACCGCTCCATCGGTTGTAACGGCACTTGTTTTAACAGACAGATCGTAATTCTCAGCAAGTCCCCATTTTCCGCCGGTATAATAATTGTAGTAAGATGCTCGTTTTCTATCGGTTTTCTGCATGGTTTCCTTTGCATTTTTTTCCTGTACGCCGTAATATTGAACCATGCGATTTATCTTATCCTGAAAATCGGAGTGAATAAATACGTGTACGGTATTTTCCATATCTCTGAGGATATAATCAGCACACCTGCCTACGATGACACAGGAGTTCTCCTGAGCCAGCTTCCTGATAATATCTGATTGTATCAGGAACAATTTGTCGTTCATCGGCATATCAGTAAAGTTGGAAAGACGATTTCCAAAGAGGTTGATACCGGCCGAAGTGTTCCAGAAAACGCTGGAGGGGGCTTCGTCGGCATTTTCAAAAAGGTCCGGATCGATTCCGCTGTTTTCAGCAGCCAATTGAATCAGAGCCTTATCATAAAAAGGAATTTCAAAAAGCTCGGCAAGTTTTTTTCCTATATATCTGCCTCCACTTCCAAATTGTCTTGCAATGGTGATAATCACTTTCTGGGTCATCCTTTGCCTCCTTCCGTTATATAAACAGGAAAAAAATTTATATTTATGTTTAGAATTATATCATAGTTGGTACATATATCCTATCGATAAGAAAATATTTTGGAGGTTTCCGTATGATAGAGTTAAGCCCGATCATGCTGGCATTCATTGGTACGATGGGTACCTTCATCGCAACTGCTTTAGGTTCTGCCGTGGTGTTTTTATTCCGCGGAGATGTAAAATTAGACGTCAGACGTACTTTTCTCGGATTTGCCGCAGGAATCATGATTGCGGCATCCTTTTGGTCCTTATTGCTTCCCGCTATAGATATGGCGGAGGCACAGGGGAAAATATGCTGGATTCCTGCAGCCGGCGGATTTCTCATTGGAGGGGTCTTTCTATTTCTGCTTGATAAGCTGCTGCCTCATCTTCATGTGGACAGTAAGGAACCGGAGGGACTGCATTCCACTTTAAAAAGGACTACTTTGCTGGTGTTGGCTGTTACCCTTCATAATATTCCCGAAGGTCTGGCTGTCGGCCTTGCTTTTGGAATGTCCGGGGAAGGGAATCCAAGCATGACGCTTGCTTCCGCCGTAGTTTTAGCTGTAGGAATAGGGCTGCAGAACTTCCCTGAAGGGGCTGCCATCTCCCTGCCTTTAAAGCAGGAAGGTCTGTCAAGAACAAAGGCCTTTTTGTACGGAGCCGCTTCGGGCATTGTGGAACCCATTGCCGGCGTATCGGGTGTTCTTCTTGCAGGCTCCATCGTCGGAATTATGCCCTGGATGCTGGCGGCAGCAGCAGGAGCTATGATTTATGTTGTAGTGGAGGAGTTGATTCCCGAGGCACATTTGGGAGAACATTCCCATTCTGGAACAGCCGGAGTTATGTTAGGCTTTCTTGTTATGATGATCCTGGATATCGCATTATCTTAATGTAATACAAAATATTTACAATTATTTTTTAAAACACTGTTGACATTATTAAGCAACAGTGTTAAATTAAAACTATGATTTAGCACTCACCATGCAAGAGTGCTAACAACAGAAAATCGGATAATGTAAATAATATAGATAAAATGGTGATGAAAATGGATCTGAGTGAAAGAAAATTAAGAATATTGCAGGCGATCGTAGGTGACTTTATTCGTTCTGCCGAACCTATCGGTTCAAGGACACTTTCCAGAAAATATGATATGGGAATCAGTCCAGCCACCATTCGAAACGAGATGTCAGACTTGGAAGAGATGGGATTTCTGACCCATCCGCATACTTCTGCAGGACGTGTTCCTTCAGATAAAGCGTATCGATTGTATGTGGATAATTTAATGAAAAAATATGAGCTTCCGGAAGGCGAAAAAAAGATTATTGCTGACAAACTGACCCGAAATGTAATAGAACTGGATAAAACCATTCAACATGCGGCCAGCCTGCTGTCAGAGCTGACAAATTTAACATCCTTTGCCATTACTCCCAAGCAGGATGAAAATAAGTTGAAATATGTAAACCTTTTGCCTGTAGATGAGTCTACCGTTGTTTTGATGATTGTTGCAGAAAGCGGCAAGGTATCCAATACAGCTGTTAAGATTAAGGTTCCGTATACAGAGGAGCATCTGACTCTGCTTTCTAAAGTCATGACCTACAATTATCGCGGAAAAACCTTAAGCAATATCCTTACCGTGGATATTATCAAGAATTTTGAAACGGATATTGAGGCTATGAGCAGACTTGCGGAAAGTATCAGGCCGAACTTTGTCAACACTCTGGAAAATATGCTGAATGTGGATTTGTATCTGGATGGGCTCACCAATATCTTTTCCATCCCGGAATATAATGATATTGAGAAAGCAAAGCTGTTTCTGGAAATGATCAATCAGAAAAAACATTTTACCAATGTATTGGTAAACAGAGAAAATGGGGTAATCATAACAATAGGGAATGAAAATACGGACGATATCATGAGAGACTGCAGCCTTGTGACGGCAACCTATCACATAGATGGGAAACTGGTGGGCAAATTAGGAGTTATCGGGCCAACCAGAATGAAATATGATGAAGTGACCTCTATTATAGAATATATCACAGATAATTTGAGCCAGACTTTTAAATTAACGGGAGGAGAAGAAGAGAACGATGAGTAAAAACAAGACGGTTAACCAAGAACCCAATGCAGAGACTAACGGGTTCAAGACAAACGAGGCAGGTGAAGATTTGAAAGATTTTAATGAAAACGAAACTGGTGAGAACGTCAGCCAGGAAACGGATGGAAACGAAGAGAAGGAGACAAAGGAAGACGAGGAGCTGAACGTTCGATATTTACGTCTGGCTGCGGATTTTCAGAATTATAAACGAAGAGTTGAAAAAGAAAAAAACGACATTTATGCATATGCTAACGAGAAAATCGTAGTAGAATTGCTTAATGTGATAGATAACTTTGAACGCGCACTGGATCACAGCAACGAAGGCGAAAGTTTTGCCGAAGGTATGAGCATGATATTCAAACAGCTTAAAGGGGTACTTGAAAAAAGCGGTGTAGAGGAGATTCAGGCCACAGGGGAATCTTTTGATCCCAATTTCCACCATGCGGTATTAACAGAGAATTCTGAGGAGCATGAAGCTGGAACGGTAATACAGGTATTACAAAAGGGGTATCTGTTAAATAAAAAGGTGATCAGACCGGCTATGGTGAAAGTAGCCGAATAGACTGGAATGAAAATATAAAACAATAGGAGGAATAAACAATGGGAAAAGTTATAGGTATTGATTTAGGAACTACCAATTCTTGCGTTGCCGTATTAGAAGGCGGCGAGCCGGTGGTTATCGCAAATGCTGAAGGAAATAGAACAACACCGTCAGTGGTTGGCTTTGCAAAAAATGGGGAAAGACTGGTTGGTGAAACTGCGAAAAGACAGGCTATCACGAATCCTGACAGAACAATTGCTTCCATTAAGAGACATATGGGAACAGATCATAAAGTGGAGATCGATGGAAAAAGCTATACTCCTCAGGACATTTCAGCCATGATTTTATCAAAGCTGAAGGCGGATGCTGAAAGCTATCTTGGAGAAAAAATAACGGAAGCTGTTATTACAGTACCTGCATACTTTACAGACAGCCAAAAACAGGCAACTAAGGATGCCGGAAAGATTGCGGGTCTGGAAGTAAAGAGAATTATCAACGAACCGACAGCGGCTTCACTTGCTTACGGATTGGATAAGGATCAGGAGCATCATAAAATTTTGGTATATGACCTAGGCGGCGGTACTTTCGACGTATCTATTCTTGAATTGGGAGACGGCGTATTTGAAGTACTTGCTACCAACGGCAACAACAAGCTGGGCGGAGACGACTTCGACGAAGTATTGATCAATTTTATTGCCGACAGCTTTGCAAAGGAAAACGGCGTTGATTTAAGAAAAGATAAAATGGCTCATCAGAGATTGAAGGAAGCCGCAGAAAAGGCAAAGAAGGAGCTTTCCAGTTCCCAGACAACAAACATCAATCTGCCTTTTATTACAGTAAATGCAGATGGACCATTACATCTGAATATGGATATTACCAGAGCAAAATTTGACCAGCTTACATCCGGTCTTGTGGAAAAGACCATAGAACCAATGAGAAAAGCCATGGCAGATGCCGGCGTAACCAACAATGATATTGCGAAGGTTATTCTGGTAGGTGGTTCCACAAGAATTCCTGCAGTACAGGAAGCAGTAAAGAGAGTCACCGGGAAAGAACCGTTCAAAGGGATCAATCCGGACGAATGCGTAGCCATCGGTGCGGCTGTACAGGCGGGTGTTTTGACAGGGGAAGTAAAGGATGTATTGCTCCTTGACGTAACTCCACTGTCACTCTCCATCGAAACCTTAGGCGGAGTTGCAACAAAACTGATTGAAAGAAATACAACCATTCCGACAAAGAAGAGCCAGATCTTCTCAACGGCTGCAGACAATCAAACTGCTGTTGACATCCATGTTATGCAGGGTGAAAGAGAAATGGCAGCAGGTAATATCACCCTTGGAAGATTCCAGCTTTCCGGAATTCCACCTGCACCTCGTGGTATTCCTCAGATCGAGGTTACCTTCGATATCGACGCAAACGGCATTGTTAACGTAAGTGCAAAAGATATAGGAACCGGTAAAGAACAAAGAATTACCATTACTTCTTCCACAAAGCTTTCCGATGATGAAATCAAGCAGAAAATTAAGGAAGCTGAGATGTATGCAGAGGAAGACAAGAAGAAGAAGGAAGAAATAGATATTAGAAACAGAGCGGAAACACTTGTCTATGAAACAGAGAAATCCTTGAAGGAAATTGAAGCCAACCTGAGCGAGGATGAAAAATCCAAAATTACACAGGCAAAGGAAGCACTTGCTGCAGCACTGGAAGGAACAAACATTGAAGAGATCAAAGAAAAGACCGAAACCTTGACCAATGAGTTCCATACCATTTCTGCCAAGATGTATCAACAGGCGCAGCAGGCACAAGGCGGTGCTGCAGGATTTGATCCAAACAGCATGGGCGGCGGTGCCGGAGCCGATCAATCAGAACCGACACCTGACAATGTAGTAGATGCCGACTATGAGGTGGTTGACGAAAACAAATAAAAGAAGTATAATTTTGCGGTACGCCCTTTCGGGAGCGTACCGCAAAAACAGTTAAGGAGAGGGTGCAGTAATGGCAGAAAAAAGAGATTTTTACGAGGTCCTTGGATTACAAAAGGGAGCTTCAGATGATGAAATTAAAAAAGCGTTTCGTAAAAAGGCAATGGAATTTCATCCTGACCGCAACCCGGGTGACAAGACCGCAGAGGAAAAATTTAAAGAAGTAAACGAAGCATACAGTATTCTTTCTGACCCTCAGAAAAAGGATAAATACGATAGATTTGGCCACGCTGGTGTAGATCCCAATGCCGGATTCGGCGGAGGAGGCTTCGGCGGGGGCTTTGGCGGAGGCTTTGAAGATATTTTTGGTGACCTTTTTGGCGGTATGTTCGGCGGAGGTTTCAACCAGGCCGGAGCCAGACGAAGAAATGGCCCGAGAAAAGGTCAGGACTTACAGAAAAATATCAGCATAACCTTTGAAGAAGCAGCATTTGGAACGAAAAAACAAATTCAGATCAATAAATATGTTACCTGTGAAAGCTGTGATGGAAGCGGTGCTGAAAAGGGTTCTCAAAAGGTGACCTGTACAAAATGTAATGGAAGCGGAGAAATCCGAACGACTCAAAGGACACCTTTCGGACAGTTTACCAACGTTCAGCCTTGTGATAAATGCGGCGGAGCCGGAGAAGTGATTGAAAAGCCCTGCAGTACCTGCAGCGGAACCGGCAAGATCAGAAAAACCGTTACCATTTCGGTGGATATTCCTGCAGGCGTTGACAATGATTCTGTTATCTCCATTAAAGGTCAGGGAGAGCCGGGAACCAACGGTGGGCCAAATGGAGATCTGTACGTAGTGATATCCGTACAGCCTCATAAACTATTTACAAGAAGAGGAACCGATCTGTGGTTGGAAATGCCAATCACATTCAGCCAGGCTGCTCTAGGTGATGAAATCATTGTACCGACCCTGAAGGATAAGGTTTCCTATAAAATTCCTGCAGGAACTCAGCCGGAGACAGTGTTCAGGCTAAAGGGAAAAGGCGTTCAGGCACTTCGCTCATCAAAGGTAGGAGATCTATACATCAAAGTGATTCTGGAGGTTCCGACCAAGCTTACCGGTGAGCAGAAGAAGCTCATCAGCAAATTGGGCGAATCCTTGAATACTGAGGGTTATACAAAGAAAAGTAAGTTTATGGACGCCATGAAGGAGATATTTAAATAAATTATGAAATATATAGAGGTTACAATCTATACAACAAAAGAGGGAATCGACCCGCTTACCTGTATTCTTATGGATATGGGTATAGCGGGTTTTACTATTTCCGATGCCGCAGATTTTGCAGAGTTTTTGAATAAGAAGAATTCCTATGATTGGGATTATGTGGACGAAAGCCTGATGCATCTTTCAGAAGTGGAAACCAGTATTACCTTTTATCTGGAGGAGGGGAAAGAGGAAACCGGCACAGAAGATATGAGCGGGCCCGGTAATCTTCTGCTCTTAAGCCGTCTTCATCAGGAATTGGAAGAACTGAAACGACGTGAAGGGGATTTTGGCAGACTTCATATTGAGACAAGGCTTGTAGACGATGAGGACTGGAAGGATAAGTGGAAAGAGTATTTCAAACCTGCCAGGATTACGGATCGTATCACAGTGAAACCCACCTGGGAACCCTATGAAGGGTCAGAGAATGAACTGATTATTTCCCTTGATCCGGGGATGGCCTTCGGCACCGGCACCCATCCCACCACATCCCTATGCATAAAGCTACTGGAAAAATACTTGGAGACTGGGAAGGATGCCGTACTGGATGTAGGCTGCGGATCAGGGATTCTCGCCATTGCAGCGGCATTACTTGGAGCAAAAGAGGTAAAAGGAGTTGAAATCGATCCACAGGCCGTTCAGGTAGCCAGAGAAAACATTCGATTAAATGGACTTGAATCCAGCCTGGAAGTGCTTGAGGGAGATTTGACAAAAGGTCTGAATTATCAGGCAGAGCTTGTGGTTGCCAATCTGATGGCTGATCTTGTGATGATGCTGTCGGAGGATGTGGCAAAACACTTAAAAGGGAAAAGTATCTATATTTCTTCGGGAATTCTGATAGAGAAGAAGGACGTTGTGGCTGATGCCATTCAGAAGTGCGGGTTTTCGATTCTTGAGATCATGGAAGAGGGAGAATGGTGCGCAATTGCCGCACAAAAGGAAAGCGTATGAGCAGATTTTTTGTAGATTCTACGGATATCAAAGATAATGTCATATCCATTACGGATCAGGAGGATATCCGACATATTCTGAAAGTACTGCGGCTTGGACCTGGGGATACCGTTGATATTTCTGATTCCGCAGAATTTGAATATCAAACGGAAATTATCACTATAGATAAAAATCTTATTGAAACCAAAATACTGGATAAGCAGAAATTTGCCCGGGAGCCGGAACTAAAAATAACCCTGTTTCAGGGGATTCCAAAACAGGGGAAAATGGAAACTATTATTCAGAAAAACGTTGAACTCGGTGTCTATTCGATCATACCTGTTTTTACCCACCGTACGGTGGTAACAGATAAAGGGAGTTTCTGTAAGAAGATCGAACGCTGGCAAAAGATTTCCGATGAAGCGGTAAAACAATGCAAGAGGGGCATCATACCCGAAATCAAAAAAGAAATCCAGTTTCAGGATGCCGTAAAGGAACTGGGACAGTATGATCTCGTTCTTTTTCCCTATGAAAATGAAGAAAACTACAGCATAAAAGCTTGTTTACGAAGTTTACAGGCAAAACCGCAAAAGGTTGCCATCTTTATTGGGCCTGAGGGAGGGTTTTCTGATGCTGAAGCAGATGCTCTGATCGCTGCCGGAGCTGTGAGCGTATCCCTTGGGCGAACCGTTTTACGGACAGAGACGGCAGGAATGGCCGCTATTGCTATGGTAATGTATGAGCTGGAGCTATGGTAAAGTATGTGCTGGAGCTATGGTTCTGAAAAATTCTTCACTGGAGGAACCGGGGGGTCTTAAGATACGCTTCAATCTGTAAAGACTGTCCGGGTCCCTCGTAACATAATTGATTCTTTCGTAGCAGGTTAAAGTTGCCCGGAAGCCTATATCCTCCAACAAGATACTTTTGGAATTGTCCTTTACAAAACCGAAGGGATACGTGAAAGCGGTAGGTGTTTGGCCTGTCATTTCCGTTATTTTGGATTGCAGCATGCCCACATCTGCCTGAAGGGCCTGTGCATAATCTTCTTCGCTTTCACCTTGTTTCTTTAACGAACCCTGTCTGCCTCTTCCGTTGTTTTCATGCATATCATAGGTGTGATTTTGGATCTCTATGAGTCCGGAGTCTGCCATTTCACGAAGCTGATCCCAGGTAAGGTAAGAATATTGGGCATTATTATCGTTTATTTCACTGGACTTGTCTGTGACATTACCAATGATTGAAATCACGGCTTTCATATTATACTTCTTAAGAAGGGGATAAGCATAGAGATAATTGTTATAGTAGCCGTCATCAAAGGTGATGATGACCGGATGTTCCGGCAAAGGAGTGCCTTGATCTACATAATGAATAAGATCCTTTATATGAATCGGCGTATAATGGTTTTCCTGTAAATATTTTAGATCATTTTCAAAGGTTTTTTCACTGACAAAAAATTTGCTGTTGATGGAATTGTTCTTCATAATTCCATGGTACATGATAATGGGCAAGGGGATGCTTCCTTCAGGTGCCGCAGAAGCAAGAAGTGCAGCTGAGGCTTTTTCTTTACTTTCTTTATCGGGATTATTCTCCAGATAATAGCTGGGCTCTGAAAATTGGTATTTTCTATAATATTCCTTCGTTTCTTCGCTTTGGAAAACAGGAGACTTATTTTTCGATAATAACCTGGTGATGGCGTACATGTCTACCCAGATTTGGTTGGGGCTATCCTTCAGGCTTTCGTCAAAAATAAGCTGCATTCCGATGTGAAGATGCGGGGTATCAATGTTATTTACATTTTCTTTTACGCTATAGCCGGTTCTTCCGGAATAGCCGATAACGTCGCCCGCCTTTACCGCTTTTCCTACATATAAATCCGCAGCGTAGGGCCGGTCTTTTCTAAGATGTGCATAGTAATAATAACGCTTTTTATCGAAACTTCGAATCCCGATACGCCAACCGCCGTATTGATTCCATCCCGTCGCTTCTACGATACCGCTTTCTACTGCAATGATCGGTGTCCCGATTCCGATCATGAGGTCATGGCCGAAATGTTTCCTGTTATAGCCGTAACTTCTGCCAGCTCCAAAATCGTCAAAATCGTTGTACCAATATCCTTGAGCTATGGGAGAAAAAGCTTTTAGACCATATTTTGACTGCCACATTACATTTCCATCCGTTTCCGTTCCGGATTCATTGGTTTCGGCATTCTCTGAATTGATGGCATTACCCTGTTCCTTGCTATCTACCGGAACCTGAATCATGAATTCACCAAGAAACCCTCCTAATACGGCAGTATAAGCTTCTTTGTAGTAGTTATAGAGCTTCAGATCCTTTGCTATGATCTCTATGGGCTCTCCTTGATTCAGTCTTTCAACAAGGGCTTTCAGATCCTTTTCTTTATAATTTTTGAAATTTCCTCCATATTTTGCTCCTAGATATGCCAGAAGCTCGATCCAATTTAAATGATTCTCCGTTTCATAGGTTTCGATATCCATATACATGGTTTTTTCCAGAAGACTATAAGGCACGTCAAAATCTACCCACTTAATGGTTTCGCTATCACTTGTTTTTTGCTGTATTGCCGGCAAATTTACAGGCAGGGCATTGATAACTAACAAAATAAAAGCAACAGCCAATGTAAAAGCACCCAAAGCTATCATTTTTAAAAGCTTTGGATGCCGAAACCCGAAATATTTGATTTTTTTCCATTTCACTTTCAACAGTTCATACCCCCAAAACAGCATCATAACATTACAATATGTATGCTGAACGCTGACCTTTTATGATTGGAGGGAGGAAGAATTTACCTGAAAGCAAAGAAATATGCAGTCGGAGGCTTACTGATAATCGTAATTTCCGAAAACCACTTCTCCGTTAAAGATGGTGGTCAATACTTTGGTTTTATCGATATCTAAAGGATTGATTTTGTAAATATCCTGGTCCACAACGATCATATCTGCATATTTTCCTTTTACAATGGAACCAATGGTGTCTTCTCTAAAGAGCTGGTAAGCACCGTTAATGGTATAGGCTTTTACCATTTCTTGAACAGGGACTCTTTCAGCTGAATTCAGGAGCCATGTTGGATCATTGATATCCGAGATGTCCTCGACCCCGTAATATTCAGCATTATTCAGATTTCTTGTCACATCTGCTTCAATAGACCAGAAGGGATTGTTAATTGGGGATACCGGATGGTCGCCAGAGGCTGTTAAAACGGCTCCGGAATCCAACAGGGATTTTACAGGGTATTCCTTCCAGGCACGGTCATTTCCAAGTGCAATTTTATCTACATATTCCCACCATTCCGGTTCTTTGAAATGCCAGAACGGCTGGAGCGCTGCTATGATATCCAGTTCACCGAATCTCGGATAGTCAGACTCGTCAACAACCTGCAGATGAGTAATGACGTTCCTGTTGTCCGTCGTACTGTTGTCTTTTTGGGCATATTCCAGGGAATCCAGTACCAGTCTTGTGGCAGCATCACCAATGGAGTGAACATGAATCTGGAAGCCCTCTTCCATAACTCTATCAAAATAATGATCCAATTGATCCGGATTCCAATAAAACTCAGAGACATAATCCGGCTCTAAGCCTGCCGCTTTGTCATAGGGCTCTAATAGGTATCCTGTCATGCCCTCTACCACACCGTCCGCAAAGAATTTCGCTGTGGTAACATCGATTAAATCAGAATCGAGGGTATCCCGCATATGTATTAATTCCTGAAGCTGGGGTTCAAAGGGCTCATCATTATTAATTTCATTGGCTAGGTTCACCCGAAGCTTTAATTCACCCTTTTCTTCCAGTTCTTTATAGCGTTCCACATTTACAAAGCTGGGTGCTATGGCCATTATTCCTGTGTAACCCCAGGCGTGCATACTATCCTGAAAATACTGCAGGGCTTTGGATTCCTGTTCCGGTGTAAAAGATTGCTCCATTTTTATTAACTGGGAAGCATCGGTAATGGATCCCCATAGCTCTCCGGTAACGGGATCTTTTTGAATCAATCCTCCTGGAGGATTTGGGGTGGCCTTGGTAATGCCGTTCATTTCCAAAGCTTTGCTGTTCAGCCACATGTTATGTCCGTCATTGGATGTCAGAATAACCGGCTTATCAGGACATATTTCATCCAGCCATTCGGCTTTCGGCCCTTTTGCATCTCCGGCCATGCCGACAGTATAACCGGTGCCCCAATATTCATCTAAATGGGGGTTTGCTTTGATAAATTTCTGAATATCTGCAAGAGTCTGCTCTTTTGTAATGGATTCGTAAAGATAGATTTCAAATAGTTCTGTGAGAGCGGTGCCGGGAGCATGTACATGGGCATCAATCATACCCGGCATGACAATTTTTCCACCCAAATCCACAAGCTTTGTTGAATTCCCTAGATAAGCATTCATATTTGATTTGCTGCCGAGATCGAGAATTTTACCGCCTTTGACGGCTACTGCCTCTGCAACCGGATTTTTTTCGTCCATGGTGTAGATGGTACCGTTATAGAGGATGGTATCTGCTGCTTCAGATGGATCGACGGCAGATGATGGTTGGGGAAGAGAATCGGATTCATGAGATGTCGTGTTTGAGGCCCTGGAATCAGGAATTTGAATTACCTGATTCACATAGATAAGATTTGGATCTTTGATTTTGTTGTACTCTGCCAACTCCTGATAGGATTTCTGGTATTTTTCTGCGATTTTCCATAAAACGTCTCCGGATTTAACGGTGTAAGATTCATCTGCAAATGCAAATCCAAAACTGCTTAGAACTAGCAGGGCTGCGAGGACCAGACTTAAAAAAGCCCTTTTTTTCATAAAAAAACCTCCTTACCTTATTAAATTTAGCATCTAGATACCATATCTTAGCATATCCATCTTTGGTTTGACAATTCTAAATCCGGAAAATGTTTCCAATGCCTTCTAGATCTTTCGATTCTGTCCATTATGATTTACATAAAATAAAGAAACTGATAAAATGGAATTGTTATAAATAATTCATGTCAGAAGAAAATAGTAAGGATCATGACAGTAAAATCAGATTACAAAAGAAAACGGAGTATACTATGAAAATTGCATTTCACACCCTTGGCTGCAAGGTCAATCAATATGAAACACAAGCACTGAAGGAAAAATTTATAGAACGGGGTTATGAAATTACCAGTGATGATGACTTCGCGGATGTCTATGTCATAAATACCTGTACCGTAACCGGATTATCCGATCGAAAATCAAGACAGTTTATCAGGCGGGTAAAAAAGATCAATCCCGACAGTATAACTGCCGTTATCGGGTGCTATGTTCAGGTGAGCCCTGAGGAAGCATCGCAGATCGAAGGGGTAGATCTCATTGCCGGTACAAATGAAAAGAACCATTTACCTGAATATATTGAAGAATACCTGATGGGCAGAGGGTCTTCCGTTCACATCAAAGAATATGACCAGCTGACAGAATATGAGGAAACCGGAATCATCACCTCCATGGACACAAGAACCAGAGCCTTTATTAAGATACAGGAAGGGTGTGACAGATTTTGTTCGTACTGTATCATACCCTATGCCAGAGGGGCAGTCAGAAGCAGGGCGAGAACGGAAATTGTAAAGGAAGCAGAGCGACTCATTGAAAAGGGATATAAGGAATTGGTACTTACGGGCATTAATACGGCGTTATATGGGATGGAAAAGGGATTTGATTCCCGGGGAGGCAAGCAGGAAGCTGTCAAATCCTCCGAAGATGAAGTTTACGGTATAGAGATTATTGTAAAGGCGTTGGATGAATTACCTGGAGATTTCAGAATTCGTCTGGGATCCCTCGAGCCCAATGTAATCAGTGCGGAATACGCGAAAAGATTGCTGAAATATAAGCGGCTTTGCCCGCATATGCATCTGTCTCTTCAAAGCGGCAGTGACAGGATCCTGAAACAAATGAATCGAAACTATGCGTCAGCCGATTATTTAAAATTGGTGGACCTTTTGAAAGAGCATGATCCCGGATATGGGATTACAACCGATATCATCGTAGGGTTTCCCGGGGAGACTGAAGAGGATTTCAGCGAGAGTGTCAAGATCGTAAAAAAAGCAGGCTTATCCAAGGTGCATGTTTTTAAATATTCGAAACGGGAAGGAACAAAGGCTGCAGAGATGAAAGAACAGATTGCACCGCAGATCAAAGCAAAGCGCAGTGAAGAACTGATAAAAGCAGGCGAGGAGGCCGGGAAGCGGTTTCTGCTTCAAAACCTTGGAACAATCAGAACTGTGCTGATAGAGCAATGTGATCCGAATACCGGACTTTATGAAGGATTTTCAGAAAATTATATAAAAGTATATTGCAGGAGCGATCAGAATATCAGCAATCAGTTTGCAGCTGTAAAGCTGATTGAAGTTTATTCTGACGGGGTATTAGGTAACCTGATAAATTCATAGGAGGGAACGAAATTGCGTAAAATAATCATTCTGCTGCTGATGGGGATCTTACTCTCTGCCGGCCTATTCACCGGATGCGGAGGTCAGGATACGGATCAGGACACCGGGAAAAATAAAGCTGGTAATCCCGCGGACTTTACCAGCTTTCAAACCACCGATATTTATGGTAATGAAATCAATCAGGACATTTTTAAAGATTACGATCTGACCATGATCAATGTTTGGGGTACTTTTTGCGGACCCTGCGTCGAAGAGATGCCCTTTCTCGGAGAGCTCCAAAAAGAATATAAGGAAAAAGGCGTAAACATTGTCGGTATCGTCGTTGATGTTCAGGACAACAACCTGAAGGTTATTGAGAAACAAGTAAAACTTGCAAAAGAAATTACTGAAACTACTGGTGCTGATTATACGCATATGATTGTGTCACCTGAAATGATCGATGCAAAACTTGGTGAGATTGCATCCATTCCTGCTACTTTTTTTGTAGACAGCAAAGGAAACTTTGTAGGGGAAACCTACATCGGTTCCAGAGAAAAGAAAGACTGGACGGCGATCATTGAAGAAAAACTAGGAGAAGAATAGAATGAAAAACCTTGTGTCCGCAGCCATTTTTCTGTCCGGTGCCGCTTTCATGATTGCCGGTTATTTTCGGGGGGAGGCGGCAGTTGTCCTGCGCAAAGCCGTCAATATTTGTTTGGAGTGTATCGGAATTGGTTAATTGGGTTGCAAACAGCAGAGATAAAATAAGAAATTGGGTACAAATCTGTTTCTTTGCCATTACGAACAGTTATATAAAAGGTTTTACGGAAGGCACTATTTATACAGGATCCGGCAAGGTACTTTGTCTCCCGGGATTAAACTGTTATTCCTGTCCGGGGGCGTTGGGCTCCTGTCCTATTGGAGCCCTTCAATCGGTCCTTGCCAGCAGAGATTATCGGTTTTCTTTCTATATAATCGGATTTCTCATGATGACAGGTGCACTTCTTGGAAGATTTGTCTGCGGCTGGCTATGTCCCTTCGGACTGGTGCAGGATCTGCTGCATAAAATACCTTGGGGCATAAAATATAAACAGATCAAAGGTGAACGGCTTTTAAAAGGTGTAAAATACATAATTTTAATTGTCTTTGTAATTTTACTTCCTTTATTTGTCCTTGATTTTTTTGGTCAGGGTGAGCCTTGGTTCTGCAAATGGATCTGTCCCTCGGGAACTCTAATGGCAGGCTGGCCTTTGGTAATCGCCAATAAGGGAATTCGGGAGATCGTCGGGTTTTTATTTGCCTGGAAGAATTTAATCTTAATATCCCTGATTCTTTTGTCGGTTATCATTTATCGTCCATTTTGCAGATTCCTGTGCCCCTTGGGGGCTGTTTACGGCCTGTTTAATCCGGTATCCTTCTACCAGTATAAATTGAATCAGCATGCATGCACACACTGTAAGAAGTGTCAATATGTATGCAAAATGAATATACCGGTATATGAGCAGCCAAACAGTATGGAGTGTATTCGATGCGGCGACTGCGTAAAAAACTGTCCGACAAAAGCAATATCACATAAGAATCACTTGATGAAAAAAAAGAACATGTTATAATAGTGAAAGGAATTGAAATGGAAAAGTATTTAATGCCTGTTGCATTAGTAATTCTGATCCTTTCAACGGTGATGATTACGATCATTGGGGAAGCGAATGCGGATGACATGGCTCGGGATGGGGCCTGTATCGAAAGCCGCAGCTGTGCCATAAGATATATCGATCGATTGGAAGAGAAATAGGAGTGAAGCGATGAATGATTGTATTTTTTGCATGATTGCAAATAAGGACATCCCCTCGAAGATTGTCTATGAGGACGATCATATAATTGTATTTCATGATTTGGAACCACAAGCACCGGTTCATGTATTAGTAATCCCCAAAAAGCATATCGGATCAATGGATGATGTACAACCTGAAGATGCTGAATTGCTGGGATATTTAATGACGAAAATCAAGGATATTGCAAAAACTTTGGAGCTGGAAAACGGTTATCGTCTGATAAACAACTGCGGCGAAGACGGTCTGCAAACCGTCAAACATTTGCATTTTCATTTATTAGGAAAAAGAAGATTAACTTGGCCGCCAGGTTGATCAAAAAAAACTTGCTTAATATATGAAAAGAATGTATAATATTTTTGTTATAGGCAAATCCGTTTTTATAAGCATCTAAGTGATTTCAGAACATGGAGGGAGGGGAATGGATAAATGGCACAAGTAGTTGTAAGAGAAAACGAAAGTTTAGAAAGCGCGCTGAAAAGGTTTAAGCGTTCTTGCGCAAGAGATGGAGTAATGTCTGAGCTAAGAAAAAGAGAACATTATGAAAAGCCAAGCGTAAAGAGAAAAAAGAAGTCAGAAGCCGCAAGGAAAAAGGCTAAGAAATTCTAAAAAGAGGTGTTATGACTAATGTCTTTGAAAGACAGATTATCAAGTGATTTCAAGGATGCAATGAAAGCAAAAGATGAAATCAGAAAAAATACGGTGAATTTAGCTCGTGCGGCTATCAAGCAGCATGAAGTTGATAATAGAGTAGAATTGGATGATCAAGCTATCATTGATATCTTGACCAAACAAGTAAAAATGAGAAAAGATGCCCTCTCTGATTTTGAAAAAGCAGGAAGAACGGATCTTTTAGACGCCTATAACGCAGAAATAGCGATTTTAATGGAGTATTTACCGAAACAGCTTACTGATGAAGAAATTACGGAAATTGTAAAAGCTACTGCCGCAGAGCTTGGAATAGAAGGCGGCAAGCAGAATATGGGCAAACTGATCGGTGCGGTCATGCCGAAGGTAAAAGGTGTCGCCGATGGCGGTGTCGTTCGGAAGATCATCGAAGGAATGCTTTAATTGAAAAATTACGTAACACGGAAATCTGCAAATGATTTATGATTTCCTGGCACATAGGCTCATCATCAATTTGATTTCAAATTGGAGAGCTTCTATCATGAAATTTATAACCTGGTGTAACAACCAGGTTATTTTTTATGTACTGAAACATAAACTATTAATAATGCAGCGAAGCGGAAAACCTTAATATGGAGGTGGATATGAGCATTAAAGATGAATTACTCTTTGATTTCAGTATGAATATGCCCAGACTTCTGGTTAGCGGAAAGACAGGCATTCTGGATAATGTAAAAAAGATTCTTTTGATCAGTGATAAAAGTATTATAGTAGATCATGGAAATAAATACAGTGCTATTAACGGGGAAGATCTGGTCGTAAAGCAGCTGGAAGAAGAAAGAATGCTTGTGACGGGCAGCATACGATCTGTCGAATTCTATGGTGATAAAAAAGGTGATGATCAATGAAGGACCGAGGAAGCTTCCTGGAACATTACATAAAAATACTTGTCGAAGGGTTTGAACAGCAACGTCTGTTGTCGGAGTGCATCAAAGCAGGAATTGTGCTTAGGGACATCCATACCCATAGTGACATTGAGATGTCAATGTCTATTATGTATTATGATTATAACCGTTTTGTGAAGCTGGCCAAAAACCGATATCGAATTACTGTTTTACATGAAAATGGTTATATACCTGTACTTCGAAAGATCATCAGTAAAAAAAGCACCATTGTGGGGCTTATTCTTTTTATATTGCTCATGTATTATCAGAGCTCTTTTGTGTCAGAAATCAGAATTTCAGGATATGAAACCTTTACGGAGGCTGCTGTCAGAGACAGTTTAAAAGAGGCTGGCCTTTATGAAGGATGCAGCAAGAAAATCGATATCAGTAAAGTCAAGCTCCATATTTATCAGGATCTTGATAATATCGCATGGATTGGGGTAAAATATATAGGAAATATGGCAGAAGTCACCATCGTGGAAGGTACCATAACGCCAAAACCGGTAGACATATCGAAGCCCTGTAATGTAGTTGCAAAAAAAGAGGGTTATGTTGATCGAGTGATAGCCAAAGAAGGAAAAATTGCATTGGAAAAAGGAGCCTATATAAAGGTTGGGGATGTGGTTATTTCAGGCATCATACCGTTAAAAAGTACGGCTTATGGTACGTCTGCAAGTGCTATAACAGAGCGATATGTGCATGCAGCCGGTGAGGTTTATGCAAAAATACCGTATCGTTTTACCTTTTATCAGGAAAAATATAACCTGATAAAGACACCTACAGGAAGAAGTTTTTATGGCATCAGACTGGAAGTCGGCAATGTAAAACTCAATACGGCAAAGATGATAAATAACTATGATTCATCGGTTTATACGGAAACGAAATTATTTGGTTTTATACGACCCATTCCTATCTACGCAGCAGTTACAAAGACCGAAGAAGTGGAACTCAGCAGAGAGAAACGAAGCACGGAAGAACTGAGCAAAGACGCAAATCGGCTGGCTCGCAGCCTCATGAAAGAAAATATTCCAGAAAAAGCACAAATTTTAAATAAAAGTTTGAAGTTTTCTCCGGAAGAAAATATAATAGGGGTAGCCGTCATGTTGGAAACCCTGGAGGAAATCGGAGAAGAGAAGGAGATTGTGATTGGAAAACCTACTGATTGAAGAACTAAAGATCAAAATAGATCATGAACAGGATACAAATGAATTATTTGGAAACTTGGATGTAAATCTGAAAATAATACAGGATAATTATGATGTCAGTATTGTACAAAGACAGGATGAAATTATTTTAAAGGGGAAAGAGGCAGCGAAAGCCCAGGAAGTCATTGTTGAGCTTCTTGAAATTTTACAAACCGGCGAAAAGCTGGATGCGCAAAAGGTAAATTATGTTATCAGCCTCAATAATAAGGGTATATCTTATAAAGAAAGCAACATCAATAAAGATGTCATTTGCTTTACCCATAGAGGAAAACCCATAAAGCCGAAAACCATCGGACAAACTTCTTATGCACAAAGTATCAAAAAACACGACATTGTTTTTGGCGTCGGACCGGCAGGAACAGGAAAAACCTATATTGCCGTTGCTATGGCCATCAATGCTTTTAAGAATAAAGATGTTCAAAAAATCATTCTGGCAAGACCTGCGGTTGAAGCCGGAGAGCGCCTTGGTTTTCTGCCCGGTGATTTGCAGGAGAAAGTGGATCCTTATTTGAGACCGCTTTATGATGCTTTATATGATATCCTGGGCAGGGATAGTGCCTTACGGCTTAAGGAAAAAGAGATCATTGAGGTAGTTCCACTCGCCTATATGAGAGGAAGAACTCTGGACAATTCTTTTATTATTCTGGATGAGGCCCAGAATACCACAAAGGAGCAGATGAAGATGTTTCTGACCCGGCTAGGGTTTGGATCGAAAGCGGTAGTAACAGGGGATATCACACAGATTGACCTGCCCAGAGGGAAAAAATCAGGCCTTGTAGATGCTGTAAAAGTTCTGGATCATGTTGAAGGAATAGAATTTTGCTTTTTAAAAGATTCGGACGTGGTCAGACATGCTCTGGTAAGGCGTATTATAAACGCGTACGATCGATATGCCAAAGAAAATCCGGAGGAGGGTGAAGAATGAACATCATTTTCAGCGATGAAAGAATGCCGGGAGAAATCGTTATAGAACACATGAAAGAAGCTGCAGAGCTTTGTGTAAAGGAAGAAAATCTGGATCCTGACAGAGTGGAAATCAGCGTTACTTTTGTCAGTACGGAAGAAATCCAGGAGCTGAATCGTATCTACAGGGACAAAGATCAAGTTACCGACGTATTATCATTTCCCCAATATGATGATTTGAATGAAATCAGGGGAGAGGAAGTCATATGCCTTGGTGATGTTGTAATCTGCCCGGAACAGGCATTACTTCAAGCTGATGAATTTGGACATTCTGGTGAGAGAGAGCTGGTGTACCTCTTCGTTCATAGTGTGTTCCATCTACTGGGATATGATCATATGGAAGAAGACGATAAAACCGAAATGCGTGAACAGGAAGAAAAAATAATGGGTCAGGTAGGACTCATCAGATAAAAGTTTATTTCATAATTCAACAAAACAAGTAGGGGGAGGTTTCGTTATGAAGTATCGGGAATTATTCAGGACAGCACAGGAAATGGTGAATTCAGCTTACGCGCCCTATTCTAGATTTAAAGTGGGTGCTGCATTGCTGACTACAACGGGTGAGGTATTTACGGGAGTTAATGTGGAAAATTCATCCTTTGGCGCTACCATCTGTGCAGAAAGAACCGCTTATGTAAAAGCTATATCGGAGGGTCACAGAGAATTTGAAGCTATAGCAGTTGCATCCTCTGACGGAGCTGCGTTTCCTTGCGGAATCTGCAGACAGTTTATGTATGAATTCGGAGATGAGCTGAAAATTATCACCGGAGAGGACGAAGATCATCTTCGTGTTGTTGAAATGAAGGAACTATTGCCGGAGGGCTTTAGGCTATAAGGAGCAAAGAATGAAATCAGGTTTTATCGGAATTATAGGAAGACCAAACGTAGGAAAATCGACGCTTTTAAACGCTATTCTGGGTGAAAAGATTGCCATAACAACGGACAAGCCGCAAACTACACGAAATAGCATTCGAGGTATTTACACAAAGGTAAATGGTGAAGATGACGACTGTCAGATGATATTCATCGATACGCCGGGAATTCATAAACCACGGAATAAGCTGGGCGGATATATGACGGAAATGGCCGTCAACACTTTTAAAGAGGTGGAAGTTATCGTCTTTATCGTAGATGATGAACTTTCTGCCGGTCCCGGAGACAAATATATTATTGAACTCTTGAAAGAAGTCAGTACGCCTAAAATTCTGGTAATCAATAAAATTGACAAACTGGAGCCGGACAAGTTTAAAAAAATATATGAGGAATATCAAGAACTGGGGCTATTTGATGAAATCTTCGGCATTTCCGCAATAGAAGGAAAAAATGTAGAAATACTTCTCAAGAAAATCAATACCATGCTGAAGGAAGGCCCCATGTATTTCCCGGAAGACATGGTTACAGACCATCCTGAACGCTTTATCGTCAGTGAAATTATTCGTGAGAAAGTCCTGCTGTTTTTGGATGAAGAGATCCCTCATGGCGTGGCCGTCGAACTTGAGAGTTACCGAGAAGAACCCAACATAACCAAAATCGGTGCCGTCATTTATTGCGAAAAGAAATCCCATAAAGGAATCATCATCGGAAAAGAGGGAAAGAAATTAAAAGGCATCGGGAAAAGTGCCAGAATCGAAATTGAAGGCCTGCTGGGCACAAAGGTCTTTCTGGAATTATGGGTGAAGGTAAAGGAAAACTGGAGAGACAGTGATTTTGCACTGAGTAGTTTTGGGTATCATAACAACTAATATTTATTAGTTTCTGAAACTTACTTATTCTATTTGTCTGATAGCAGATGGTCTATCCCACTACGGTCATGATTTTGAAGATCTTTATCCTTCGTTTCGCAATTTTTAGAACATCAAACAAACGGTAATATAATCGGTGTTTGACGTTACCTAAAAATTTGCTCATCCCCGGATAAGACCAAAGCAAAATCATTCCAACGTATTGTGCTAGCCCATCTGCTATTCAGACAAATTGCATTACACAGTTTACAAACAAATGGCACCCAGCCCGAACCAGCGGTTAGCAAATTTTTTTTAGTTAGTGAAAATTTGCTTTCAAACCAGGCCACCCCGTTAGTCAAAATAAAATTATGTATATTACGCTATTGAACTGCCAGCTTTTAGCTTTAGCGAGTTTTTTACCAAGCCGCAATGGCTGAACTTTGGATTTAAGAAAATATCCGAACAGGTTTCGTCAATGACATAGGATGAAGATGATGTTATTTTTAATGATGGCATTCAAGTTTTGCTATAACCCAAAAACACCGATTAGGGATACCGTTTGTTTTTGGGGTTAAAAATAACGAATCGAGACCATATCATTAGAGACCTGTGAGTATTTTCGTGATACAAAGTCAGACCTTTGGCTTGTCAAAACTCAACTACTTCGATCTGGCAGTTGAATGATTCGGTTTAAATACTAATAAATGAAATTTGACTAACTAATAAATATTTATTGAGGAAAAGAAATAAAGAAAGAGAATTTTCATGTACACGGATACGGAAGGAATCATATTCAAACAGGTAAAAACCGTCAACGGAAGAAGGATGGTTCTTTTGTTTTCCGATAAATTCGGTAAAATCAGTGCGGGTACCAGCATTCATGAAAAAAGCAAAGGTAAATCTGCATTGGCAATGAGGCCCTTTACATACGGAAAATATGAATTGTTTAAAAACAGAGACAGCTATCATATCAATAGTGCTGAAGTAATCAAGAGCTATTACCGTATAGGAGAAGATGTTGAAAAGTATATGTTTTCCTCTTATGTGTTGGAATTTACCGAAAAACTGCTTCAGGAAGAAGAACCGTCACCGGAGCTGTTTCGTTTAATTTTAGATTTTTTTGAAATTATGGAAAGACGCAGCAAGAAGTATCTAACCTTGATCGTAGCATATCAGCTGAAAGCTTTGCAGCTTTCCGGCAGTATGCCTGTGATCAGAAATTGCGTGCTTTGCGGCGGTAGAGAGGAATTAATGAATTTCAACGTAAAGGAAGGGGGACTGGTATGCAATAAGTGTTATTTAAAAAATAACCTTAATTCGAATGATACATTGATTTATCCGGTAAGTTTTGGTATAGTAGATGTATTAAAATATATTATGGATAATCCATTGAAAAGCTTTGAAAATTTAGCACTGGATCAAGATTTGCTGAAGCAGTTAAAGCAAATGGTGAGAAGCTATGTTGCCTATCATCTGGATATCAGTGAACTAAAGAGCGAAAGCTTTTTAATTGAGTAAATATTTTAAAATGGAGGTTAAGATTATGGAGATTACATTAGAGAAAATTGAACTGGTAAAAGACAGAACCGGGGTAAGCTATAAGGAAGCAAAGGATGCGTTGGAAGCAGCAGATGGCAGTGTCGTAGATGCTATCATTGCAATTGAAGAGTCAATAGATGTAAAAAACAGAAGCAAGATAGGTGAACAAAGCGCACATATCGTTGACAAGGTAAAAGAGGCAATCAAGAAGGGGAATGTTGCCAAAATTATCGTTAAGAAAAATGATGAGATCATACTCAATCTTCCTGTAAACGTGGGTATCGTAGGAACGGTACTGGCTCCTTGGGCTGCTGTAGCCGGTGTTATTGCTGCATTTGGAACAAAATGTGTCATTGAACTGGTGAAAGAAGATGGGGAAATCATTGATATCAGCGAAATCGCTACGGAAACCTTCGATGAAGTGGTTGAAAAAGGTTCCATTATCGCTGATGAAGTAAAAGTAAAGAGCGCCGATGTTTTTGCAAATGTAAAAGCAAAGGCTGATGAAGCGATCAATAAAGCGAAAAAAACTGATGAAAACGGCTGCAACTGCGGAAGTGAGGAAGACTGTGATGACAGTTGCTGCTGTGGAACAAAAGAAGAAAAATAACAGAAAACAGACACAATCTTAGAAATGGTAGGTATTTATGAGCAAAGAATTTTCAATGGACAAAATTACAGCATTGGCCAAATCTAGAGGATTTGTCTTTCCTGGTTCAGAAATTTACGGCGGATTGGCAAATACCTGGGATTACGGCCCTGTAGGAGTAGAATTAAAGAACAACGTTAAAAAGGCCTGGTGGAAAAAATTTGTCCAAGAGTCTAAATATAATGTAGGCCTTGATGCTGCAATCCTCATGAATCCGAAAGCTTGGGTTGCTTCAGGCCATGTAGGAGGTTTTGCGGATCCCCTCATAGACTGTAAAAGCTGTAAGGCCAGGTTTAGGGCTGATAAGCTGATTGAGGACTACATTAAGGAAAACGATCAAATGGGTGTTTCTGTGGATGGCTGGTCTAATGAAAAATTAGAAGGGTATATCAAGGAAAAGGTGATCAAGTGCCCGGAATGCGGGAAGAGCGATTATACCTCTATCAGACAGTTTAATCTGATGTTTAAAACCTTTCAGGGTGTAACAGAAGATTCGAAAGCAGAAATATTCCTGAGACCGGAAACTGCTCAAGGTATCTTTGTAAATTTTAAGAATGTTCAAAGAACATCAAGAAAAAAGGTTCCATTTGGAATCGCTCAAATTGGTAAATCCTTCAGAAATGAAATAACTCCCGGTAATTTTACCTTTAGAACCAGAGAATTTGAACAGATGGAACTAGAGTTTTTCTGCAGACCGGGGACGGATCTGGAATGGTTCTCCTACTGGAAGGACTATTGCGTAAGCTGGTTGAAAAATCTTGGTATGAAGGAAGACAATATCAAGCTGAGAGATCATGAACAAGAGGAATTATCCCATTATAGTAATGCTACAACGGATATCGAGTATCGATTCCCGTTCGGATGGGGAGAACTATGGGGGATTGCTGACAGAACCGACTTTGATTTAAAGCAGCATATTGAACATTCTGGTCAGGATATGTCTTACCAGGATCCTGAAACAAATGAGAAATATGTTCCTTACTGCATCGAACCATCCCTGGGAGCTGATAGAGTAACGCTGGCATTCCTGGTTGATGCATATGATGAAGAAATCTTAACAGATGCAAATGGGAAAGAGGATGTCAGAACCGTTATGAGATTCCATCCTGCATTAGCACCATTTAAGGCGGCGGTATTACCACTTACCAAAAAGCAGTGTGCGGAAGCGGAAGCACTGCATGAAGAACTTTCTAAGTATTTTATGGTAGATTATGATGTTCCGGGTAGTATCGGAAAACGTTATAGAAGAGAAGATGAAATCGGCACCCCGTTCTGCATTACCGTAGACTTTGATACAGAGACTGATAAGAGTGTAACAATCCGTGATCGAGATACAATGGAACAAATAAGAATACCTATCTCACAAGTAAAGGATTATATAGAGGAAAAATTGGTATTTTAACCATTAAAAGAGACATGGGGCAAGCACCTTTCAGTAGAAAGAGTCTTGTCCTTTTGTTTTTATATTATTATATTCAATACAAAGGAGAGAGAAAAAATGGGGAAAAAATTTGTCTACCTTTTTAAAGAAGGTAAAGGTTCAATGCGCGAACTGCTAGGCGGCAAAGGTGCAAACTTAGCAGAAATGACCAATCTTGGCATGCCTGTACCACAGGGCTTCACAATTACAACAGAAGCTTGTACGCAATACTACGCTGACGGTGAAAAGATTAACAATGAAATCAAAGCCGAAATCATGACATATATTGGTGAATTAGAAAAAATCGCTGGAAAAAAATTTGGTGACCTAGAAAATCCTTTGTTGGTATCGGTACGTTCCGGATCAAGAGCTTCCATGCCGGGCATGATGGATACCATCCTGAACCTTGGTTTAAACGATGCGGTTGTTGAAAGCTTTGCTAAAAAAACAAACAATCCCCGTTTTGCCTATGACTCCTATCGCCGTTTTATTCAAATGTACTCCGATGTCGTAATGGAAGTCGGAAAAGCATACTTTGAAAAACTCATTGACGAAATGAAAGAACAAAAAGGCGTAACTCTCGACACAGAATTGGATGCTGATGACCTGAAGGAATTGGCAAGACAATTCAAAGAAGAATATAAGAGCAAAATCGGTGCTGATTTCCCCAGCGATCCTGTAGAACAGCTCATGGGTGCGATCAAAGCAGTATTCCGTTCATGGGATAACCCTCGTGCGGTATATTACAGAAGAATGAATGACATTCCTTCTTCATGGGGTACCGCTGTTAACGTTCAGTCCATGGTATTTGGAAACATGGGCGATACTTCAGGCACCGGAGTCGCTTTCTCTAGAAATCCATCCACCGGTGAACCAAAGCTTTACGGTGAATTCTTGATGAATGCACAGGGTGAAGACGTAGTTGCCGGTATCAGAACACCGCAAACCATCGATCAGCTGAAGGAACAAAACCCAGCTGTTTATGATGAATTTTATAAAATTGTTTACACTCTGGAAAAACATTATAAAGACATGCAGGATATGGAGTTTACCATCGAAGAAGGGAAACTGTACATGCTGCAAACAAGAAACGGAAAGAGAACAGCTGCTGCTGCATTAAAGATTGCATGTGATCTTGTAAATGAAGGCATGATTACGGAAAAAGAAGCAGTTTTAATGATCGATCCAAAACAGCTTGATGCTTTACTGCATCCGCAATTTGATACTGCTGCACTGAAAGCTGCAACTCCGATTGGCGCTGCCCTTCCTGCTTCCCCAGGTGCAGCCTGCGGACAGGTGGTATTTACTGCCGAGGCTGCAACGGAATGGACGGTTCAAAAAGGAGCTAAGGTTATCCTTGTTCGTCTGGAGACTTCACCAGAGGATATTGAAGGTATGCATTACGCACAGGGTATTCTTACCGTTCGCGGCGGTATGACTTCCCATGCTGCGGTAGTTGCCAGAGGAATGGGTACCTGCTGCGTATCCGGCTGCGGCGAAATCGTAATTGATGAAGATGCAAAAGTATTTTCACTTGGCGGAAAAGAGTTCCATGAAGGTGACTACATATCTCTTGACGGTTCTACCGGTAAGATTTATGGCGAAGCCATTCCAACAGTACCAGCTTCTATTTCCGGTGATTTCAATACGATTATGACTTGGGCCGACAAATACAGAACGTTAAAGGTTAGAACTAATGCAGATACACCAAAGGATTCCGCACAGGCTATTAAATTTGGAGCGGAAGGAATCGGTCTTTGCAGAACGGAGCATATGTTCTTCGATTCTGAAAGAATCGCAGCCATGAGAGAAATGATCGTATCCAAGACAGAAGAGCAGAGAAGGGTTGCTTTGGCGAAACTTCTTCCAATGCAGAGGGGAGATTTTGAAGGTATCTATGAGGCGATGCAGGGTTACCCGGTAACCATCCGTTTCTTAGATCCACCACTGCATGAATTCCTGCCTACTGATGAGGACGATATTGCAGCTTTGGCAAAAGAAATGAAGATGGACGTTGCTGATCTAAAAGCTGTTATTTCTTCACTGCACGAATTCAATCCAATGATGGGTCACCGTGGATGCCGTCTTGCCGTGTCCTATCCTGAAATTGCCGAGATGCAGACTACTGCTGTAATCGAGGCTGCAATCAACGTACAGAAAAAACATCCTGAATGGAAGATGGTTCCCGAAATCATGATTCCTTTGATTGGAGAAATCAAAGAACTTCAGTATGTTAAGAATATCGTTGTTGAAACTGCCGATGCCATCATTGCAAAATCTGGTATTGATCTAAAATATATGGTAGGTACCATGATTGAAATTCCTCGTGCCGCACTGACTGCCGATGAAATTGCAAAAGAAGCGGAATTCTTCTCTTTTGGTACCAATGATTTAACACAGATGACCTTTGGATTCAGCAGAGATGATGCAGGTTCTTTCTTGGGGGCTTATTACGATAAGAAAATCTATGAGAACGATCCATTTGCGAAACTTGATCAAAATGGCGTAGGAAAGCTTGTAAAAATGGCTGTAGAACTTGGTAAGGTCACTCGTCCGGATATCAAGCTTGGTATCTGCGGAGAGCACGGAGGAGATCCTTCTTCAGTGGAATTCTGCCATAACGTAGGTCTGAATTATGTTTCCTGTTCTCCATTCAGAGTACCGATTGCCAGATTGGCTGCTGCGCAGGCGGCGATTAACAGCAAAGACCAATCGAGGTAAGATAAAATATTTTCGGTGAAGCTTCAAGGGTATTATCTCTAAGTAATATTAGAGAATAATACCCTATTTTATTTCATGGTATTTACTTTATATAAAATGAATTATACTATTTAATCATAAAGAATAATTTTTAAAAACTTTTATTTTTTTGTAACGAATCATGTTTTATAAGCACTTATTAGTAGGAGGTGATTGAGTGCAGGATATAGAAAAATTCTATAATGATTATTTTCAAACGGTATTCAAATATTTATTCTGCATGACTCATGACGCAGATATATCTGAAGAGTTGACTCAAGAAACCTTCTATCAAGCCGTGAAAACATACGATAATTTTCGAGGAGACTGTAAAGTTTCCGTCTGGCTTTGTCAGATTGCAAAGCATCTATGGTACAAAGAATATAGGAGCAGGAATAAATATACATCCGATTCAATCGATGAGATTTCAGACAGTTTCCATGCGACAGAAAATGTTGAACATATAATTCTAGAAAGTGATTCGAAAATTGCATTGTATCAAAAACTACAAACTTTGGATGAAAAGACAAGAGAAGTCATATATTTAAGGCTTACAGGAGAACTCAGTTTTCGTGAAATTGGCGAAATATTAAACAGAAATGAGACGTGGGCACGGGTTACTTTCTATCGAGGCAAACAAAAACTTATGAAGGAGGGACAGTAATGAAAAGAGAATTGAAATGCAGTATCGTTCAGGATTTGCTTCCTAACTATATTGAAAAACTTACCAGCTATGATACAAATCAGGCTATACAAGAGCATTTAAATACTTGTGCAGACTGTAAAAATTTGTATGAGCAAATGGTTATTGATATTAGCACCCCTGTGAGTGCACCAAAGATTGAGCTGAAGTTTCTGAAAAAAGTCAAAAGGACAAGAATATTGGCTGCAGCACTATGCATTGTCCTAACACTGGTTTTATCCTATTTACTCTATCATTCAGAATATCATTACACAATTGATAAGAGTGATTTATCTGTAGCCATCACTGAGTTCACCACTCCTTTTGAGCCTGCTTTTGAAGCTTATGTGCTGGAGACCCAGGCGGTAGGTAACACGTTGATTGCTTCCTTCAAAGATCAGGCCCACCCTGATAATTATGGAGTTGCTGTGCTGGTAAAGGGATTCAACCAAAGATACAGGATAGTTCGAACTCAGATTAAGGCATCCGATTATTCTTCGGTTGTGGAGATTTTCCCACTCGAAATCAAAAACGAACGTTATTATGCAGTGAGCGGCTATAATCTTTCTAGCGATATCCACTTCTATGGGATGGACTATGATGCATATATGAATCCGGGCTATCTTTCTAAAGACCGTGTAACGCAATCAATTCAATTCGAGGTAAAGAACCCACAGTTCTTGGAGATTTATCCAGCAGATGAGCTCGATGAACGGGCTGTAAACGAATCTAGTGAGACTCTATACAACTATCGTCTAACGGAAGCATCCCTGTATGATGCCAACGGCAACGAAATCACTGAAAATTTTAGGAATGAAAATCCGGGTGTCCGAGCGCACTCAGGTGCTGGAAAAGCTGAATTATTTTTGCTGTATATCTATATCGCAATTGTTATAGGCCTTGGAATAATAATGACGAGATATTTTTTAACAGAATAGAATTTTGGGAAAATAATATGGTTTAGTTGTTTAGATGTTACCTAAGTTACATTTACTGCAATTTAGTTTGCAAGGATAAGAAGTGTTCCATAATGTGAAAAAACGGCGATTGGTCTATTATGATAGCAGCCTCCCAGGCTGCTTTGAAAACGAAGTAAGCTTTGAATCGAGTGTAGGATTCATGGCGTGAAAGTCTTGCACTGCAACGGATTGAGAGAATATTAATATCATATAAATAGGGTGCTGTCAAAGTGAATCTTTGATGTCAACACCCTATTTTTATATGAAAAATATGTTTTTTGATGGTTCGGAATTCAAAAAACATGCATTATGGCACACTTTTTCGGGATGAATTATGGGACACTTTTTGATACGAAAAAGTATGATTTGGTTTATTTTGCAAGCGTTTCAAGTTCTTTATTACGAAACTAATAATGAGATTGCTCTGCTGGCAGCCATTATCTTGCAATTAATTTGGTCTATCTGGTTAATGTACAATTGATATATAATATTTATTAAATAATTTTATAGCTCAAATCTGAATTTTTTCAAGTGCAACCGAAATGTAACCGATATTTGCGTAATAGTTGGTGGTTGCAACCAGCTTCATTTTGATAGGCTATAGCCAACGAGAAAGGAGGCAGTTGAATATGAAGATAACTGTCATAATGGTTGTAATCAACCTAATTTTTGTGAGTATATTTGTTAGTTTAATCATTCTCATTATCCGTGCTCTTTTGAAATATATAAAATCAAAAGATGTTCGACAAGAAAAGTCCGAAGTGCGAAAATCCCTTGGAGAAGCATTAAAACAGCACCGTACTCGCTGCAAAATGACACAAGAGTTCGTGGCGGAAACCATTGGAGTGAGCAGGCAGGCAGTATCCAAATGGGAAAGCGGAACCTCTGACCCAAGCACGTCAAATCTATTTGCACTTGCAAAATTGTACGGAATATCTGCAGAAGATTTACTGAAAGAAGTTGAATGAGTGATATCAGCTGCGCGAAGAGTATGAGCATAACTGGAACATTATAAATTCCAATTTGATAAAGTGTTCCACAATGTGAAAAAAAGAGATTGGTCCTATTTGATTGCCGCGGCTCAGGCTGCGTTGAAGGCAAAATAAGCTTTGCGTAGAGTGTAGGATACACGACGTGAAAGCCTTGCGACGTAATGAGTTAAGAGAATATTAATATCACATAAATAGGGTATTGACAGATAAAATTTTGACTGTCAGCACCCTATTTTTATATGAGAAATGTTTATTTTCAGTGGTTCAGAATTTAAATTATAATTTAATCCAGTTTGATATAATATAGGATATACCCCACTATTTTGTTGAAATGCACGTTGAAGTTGCGAAAGTGCAATGCTGGATTGGTAGAAAAAAGAACGCTGTGCATATATTCTATTCTTACAAAACTATTAAGGAGTTGATGAAATGACCTTTGGCGAAAAGCTGTATGAACTTCGGAAATCAAGCGGTCTTTCCCAAGAGCAATTGGCGGAAAAATGCAGTATCACACGGCAGTCGGTTTCTAAGTGGGAATTGGGGCA
The DNA here is from genome assembly GCF_018128545.1 of Sinanaerobacter chloroacetimidivorans. GTDB lineage: Bacteria > Bacillota > Clostridia > Peptostreptococcales > Anaerovoracaceae > Sinanaerobacter > Sinanaerobacter chloroacetimidivorans. The sequence continues at coordinate 112,181 of NZ_JAGSND010000001.1, forward strand.
GGGCTATCCCGAAACAGAAAAATTGCTGGTGCTTTGCCGTGTATTAGATGTGGATTTAGATTATCTGTTGAGAGATGAAATTGCAAGCCAGTCAGTGCCAAGCCGACAAGCAATTTCTAATCCATATCAACCGTATTTAGGGAAATGGGTATCGCTTTTGTTGCATGATAGAGGTTTGGGGGCAATCCCTTTGGCCGCGATTACCGCTATGAATGATGATTATGTTGTTTTTGAATTGAATGGGAAAAAGAGGGTAAGAAAAAAGGGAGTAATAAAAATCTCTGATATCCAAGCAATATCGGAAGCGAGGATAAGCGAGAAAAAAGCGACAGCTTTTGGTACGGTAGAAACCTTCGATTTGAAAAATGGCGATAATCTCTACAAATTGTTCGCAGGAAAAAAATGTGCCATTAAGCTTAGGCGTAATGACTTCTCAAGAACTATCTTCTCTGGAGATGTCTATGTGGATTGGTTGTCATCGCCTACGATTTCTTTTTATATAGCAATTCGATATTTTTTGTGTTAAAAAAGTCGAGCATCGTAAAAGTAGCTTTGGTATTATGTAGATATGAAAGGAGGGAGATCATGTTAAACGAATTAAATCATGTGATTGACTATATTGAAGAGCATTTAACTGATGATATATCTCTTGAAACAATTTCTGAATATGCTGGAGTTTCTGACTATCATTTTAGAAAGATATTTTTTTATCTTTCAGGGTTAACCCTTAGTGAATATATTAAAAACAGAAAATTGTCGGAAGCAAATAAGGATTTATTATATGGAGAAAAAGTAACGGATGTTGCTTTTAAATATGGTTATCAGTCAATGGACGGCTTTACTCGAGCATTTAAAAAATGGAGTGGGTTTTTACCCTCGGATGTAATAAAAAAAGGCATAAGTAAATCGTTTCCCAAACTTTCATTCATAATAACCATAAAGGGAGGAATATCTATGGAATTTAGAATTGAAGACAAACCAGCGTTTAATTTAGTCGGTGTAAGTAAACGTGTCCCTATGCAATTTGAAGGTGTTAATAACGAGATTGTAAAGCTTGCAAAAAGCATAACGGACGAACAAAAAGAAGAAATGCATTCTCTTCAAAATATTGAACCTTATGAAATTGTCAATGCTTCTTATGAGGCTGACGCTAATTTCTTAAAAGAAGAAGGAGATTTAACTCACTTGATAGGTATTTTAACGACTGAAAATCAAGTAAGTGATCTGTTAGAAAAAGTTCCAGTCGAAGCCTATACTTGGGCAATATTTCCAAATGAAGGACCATTCCCTTCTACATTACAAGAAACAATGGCAAAAACATATTCAGAATGGCTTCCCTCTTCCAATTATGAAGTAATCAATGCCCCTTCTTTTTCTTTTACTAAAATGGATAAAGACAAAAAAGATTACGCTTATAGTGAAGTTTGGATTCCTGTTCGGAAGAAATAAAAACTAAAAATACACAAAACATTCTGCTTATAAAAAGCAAGGGTATTGTCTTTGGAGATTCCAAGAGGCAATACCCTATTATTATTGTAAACTTGCTGTGATGACTCTACTCAAAGGCCTGTTCCAGGTCTTCAATCAAATCGTCTGCATATTCAAGACCGACGGACAGTCGCAGCATGGTCTCATTGATTTCTTTGGCGTCTCTCTCTTCCTGGGAAAGATCGGCATGAGTCTGCAGCATCGGGTAGGTGATCAAGGTTTCTACTCCTCCGAGACTTTCCGCATACAGGATTAAATTCACTTTTTCCAAGATCCGTTTTGCCGTTTCTTCACTGTCAACGGAAAACGAAATCATGGAGCCGAATCCTTTTGATTGCCTTTTTGATATTTCAAAACCGGGATGGTCTGGAAGACCGACATAATATACTTTCTTTACTTTTTCATGACCCTGCAGCCATTGGGCGATAGCCATAGCATTTTCCTGCTGCTTTTCCATTCGGATAGACAGGGTTTTAATTCCTCTGATCAAAAGCCAGCTGTCAAAAGGGGATAGACCGGAGCCCAGGCTCATTAAAATATGGCGAAGTTTTGCAGCCAAGTCAGCATCAGATACAACAAGAAAACCAGCCAGAGTATCGTTATGCCCGCAAAGATATTTCGTACCGCTGTGCATTACAATATCCGCACCCAATAAAAGGGGCTGCTGAAAATACGGTGTTAAAAAAGTATTGTCAACAATAAGAAGGATATTTCTTGATCTCGCTATACGTGAAAGGGCACTGATATCAGTCACTCTCATCGTTGGATTGGTAGGGGTCTCGATGAATATGGCCTTTGTTTCCTTACAGATAAGAGCCTCGATTTGGTCAAGGCTCGTGGTATCTGCAAAATTAAAACGTAAGCCATTTTTAGTATTAACCTGTTGAAAAAGCCGGATCGAACCGCCGTATAAATCGGAAGATGCGATAATATGGTCTCCCGGCGTGAATATTTCCATTAATCCGCTGATGGCAGCCATACCGGAAGAAAACGCAATGGCATCAGTTCCGGATTCTAATGCGGCGACTGTTTTTTCAAGATGCTCTCTTGTAGGATTTTGTCTGCGTGAGTAGTCATAACCGGTTGTTTCGCCAACCGACGGATGTGCAAAAGTAGCGGATTGATAGATTGGAACGCTGACTGAACCTGTAAGATCCCTCTTATCTTCATTTCCATGTATGCAAAGTGTTCTGATATTCACCATAGTTTCCCTCCTTATTCATGGATATCCTATCGTAATTGTATGTTTTATATACTAACCGAATAAGGATCTAAAGTCAATGAAAATCATGATCCGCACGGAAATTCTGAAGAAAAATTAGGATATCAAATTATAGATCCTGTACTTCGAATATAATAATATCTTCTCCAATTTTTCGTATTGCACTCCAGGGCAATTGAATAAAATCTTTTCCTCCTAAAAAGCTCATTTTCCCGTGATAATCAGGAACCAGAATTGCTTTGATTTTGCCATTCCTTTCTTCGAATAAAAGCTCTGCATTGGCTAGCTGACCATGTCTGCTTCCATTGGAAAGATTCACAATTTCTTTGTCGCCTAAATCACTTAATCTCAAATAAATCACTCCTTTATCGATATCGCATTGTTACAGCGGCGATATTTCCTACATAATAAAAAAATATATTTTGGAAAAACTATTTTTATTACAAGGAAAGGAAAATGATATATGAATATGGAAAAGAAAAATGAACCGGAAAAGCCTGAAAAAGATCAGCCGAATAAAAACGAAAATGATAATGAAAACGATAAAGATATTGACTCTGAAGCGAAGCAGAATATCGACAATTTTGGAGCTATCAACAGCGCCTTTAATTTTCAAAGCAACATCCAATATTTAACCATCATTGGAAATATTGAAGGGCATATGGTTCTGCCTCCTCAGAATAAAACCACAAAATATGAAAATATTATTCCTCAATTGGTAGCAGTGGAAGAAAATGATAATATCAAAGGTTTATTAACAATTTTGAATACTGTTGGAGGTGATGTAGAGGCAGGTTTGGCTATTGCAGAGCTGATTACCACACTTTCAAAACCAACCGTTTCCTTAGTATTAGGCGGTGGCCACAGTATTGGTATTCCCCTGGCGACTGCAAGCAATTACTCCTTTATTGCTGAAAGTGCTACCATGACATTACATCCGATTCGTATGACGGGATTGGTAATCGGAGCAGAGCCAACCTATGATTATTTTAGAAAAATGCAGGATAGAGTCATAGACTTTATTATCAGAACTTCAAATTCCAGCAGAGAACAGATCGTTGATTTAATGAATTCAACACAAAATATGGCGGCTGATATCGGTACTATTCTATTTGGTCATGAAGCTGTAGATATTGGGTTGATTGATGAAATAGGCGGTTTAAATAAAGCATTGGCCAAATTGAAAAGCTTAATTAAAGAAAACGAAAAGTCATAATTTGTCGAATTACAATAATTGTAAATTATATACAAAAATGTTAATCTAATATTAAATACAACTATTATAGTAAAATATCAAAAATCCAACGATTATGTTAAAGGGAATTTGCAAGATGATTAGATTATTTATTTTGGACAAGGACTGGGAGTATGGCATTGCTTTGGGCAAAGCCATCTCCAACCTACATAGAGAGTTCCAGGTTATTGTTGAAAAACCGGAAAAGATCACGGAGATAAAAGAAAATGCCTTTGATTTTATTCTACTTGGCGGCTATGAGTTAGATTTCATAAATACCTTCCATGTTGAAAAATCCATCGTGATAAAGCTGGCGGATCAAATGTCCCCCAGCTTTGAGGAGCAGCTGAAAGCAGCAGATTGGAAAAATGGGTTAAAGATTTACAAATATGAGAGAGTAAGCGAATTTGCAAAGGAATTATTTTTTCTGTATGGCGCAGTTACAGGTAAAAAAGATTTGATCAAGTCGAATCATGTGACTGATGTTATCGGATTTTACAGTGTATCCGGCGGTGCCGGGAATACGGTTATTTCTATCAGCACCGGCAGAGAATTGGCAAGATACCATGATAAAAAAGTTCTGTATCTGACCTTTGACGAATTACCTGACACACAGCTTTACATAAAAGAAGAGTTTTCCAAACATAGCCTTAGTGATTATCTGTATTATCTGCTGGAGAAAAAAGATGAAATGCTCTGCAGTATTTTAGAAAGCTTTACTTTCACAGATGAATACGGTCTTGCTTTTTTTTATTCTTCGAGAGGACTGAATGAGCTTGGCCGGCTCAATATAGAAGATTTATCCTATCTTATTAAATTTGTTATCAATAGCAACCAATTTGATTTATTGATTTTGGACCTGGGAAGGCATATCTCCGAAAAATCCTTCTATCTGTTTGAGCTTTGCAGCAGTTTTGTTCTAATAGAAGATGCCACTTCGTCATCAGCTTGTAAAATGAAACATTTTTTAAATAGTATGTCAAATATGGATCAGGAGCTTCTCGGGAAGATGATTCGTGTAAAAAACAAAATCAATGTAACAGAAGGTGAAGCTTATAAAGATGAAGGCAATCTAAAGGAAGGCGATGAAAATGAAACGGCCACCGATCTGGTACGAATCGAAAATGACAGCCAGAGTTTTTTCTTCCATGATGGTTATATGGATGTCAGTATTCATCAAGTCTTTGGATTAGGGATTAAAAAGATTGCAGATATTGTTTTGGGCCAGCTGTTATTGCTGAAAAAATAATATTTGCCTTATTTAAATGAGAAACTCTATATGAATGAGCAGGGGCACATTGCCTAGGACCTTACTTGAATTGAAATATCAATTGAAGAAAGGTCTTTTTGTTTGTGTCGAAAGATGTCGATTGAAATTAATTGTAAATAAAAGGAAATATAGTTAAAATAAGATAAAAGGAAATAATTTACATTTCGACATTGAAAAAAGATTGCGGAGGGAAGAAATGAAAGGAGAATTCAGCACAATAAAAGAAATAACGGATGGAGTAAGAGCGGTAATCAATAATAAAAAAGAACAGTTGAGCGATTGCGAAGTTCTCGCGTTGATAGAAGATTTTGTGCTCCATGACAACAGGACAGATCTCTATTCCTATAAGGTAAAAGGAGAAGTGATTAACAGTATTTTTAATTCAACAAGAAAGGATTTAGACCTATTGCAGCCTTATGCCGAGGATAAAGAAATCAGCGAAATTATGGTCAATGGTACTGAAAGTATATTTGTTGAAAGACACGGACATATGGAAAAGCTGGATATTTGTTTTGAAACGGCAGAAGAGCTGGAGGAAATCATAAGAAGAATCGCTGCAAAAGTACATAGAGAGATCAACGAGTTAAATCCTATAGTAGACGCCAGACTTGACGATGGATCCAGAGTCAATGCAGTGTATAAAAACATAGCCCTAAATGGTCCTATTTTGACCATCCGACGATTCCCCGAACAAAGGATAACCATGAAAGAACTGCTGCAAAAAGAAACGTTGACACTGGAGGCTGCAGAGTTTTTGAAAAAGCTGGTGTCTTCGGGCTACAATATCTTTATTTCAGGAGGAACCAGCTCCGGAAAAACAACCTTTCTTAATGTACTATCCGAGTTTATTCCTAAGGATGAGCGAGTGATTGTCATTGAGGATTCAGCTGAACTTCAGATCTCCGGAATTGATAATATCGTCAGAATGGAATGCAAGAATGCAAATGTTCAAGGGAAGGGAGAGGTAAACGTAAGACAATTGATCAAAACGTCGCTTCGAATGAGGCCAAATAGAATTATCATTGGTGAAGTAAGGGGAGGGGAGGTTCTGGACATGATACAAGCCATGAATACAGGCCATGACGGTTCTTTGTCTACGGGTCACGGGAATTCGCCGGAAGGAATGCTTTCCAGGATGGAATCCATGTTTCTTCAGGCAGCGGATTTTCCTTTGGATGCAATAAGGAGCCAAATTGCAGAGGCGATCGATATCATTGTGCATCTGGGCCGGCTGCCGGACAAAAGCCGCAAGGTACTGGAAATAACAGAAATCGAAGGATATGTAGATGGCAAAATAATACTGAATCCCTTATATAAATATAAAATTAACAGCAAAAAGGAAGATGGAACATCCTTCGGGATTCTTATGCCTACAGGTAACCGATTGCAAAATACAATAAAACTAGAGTTAAAAGGAGCTGCGATGTGATTGATCAGAATGAAAGAGAAATCCCGGTAACCGTACCATATTCCTATAATGTTTACCAACTGTCAGCTAAGGAAAAAAGACGATTCCTATTATTATGCGGTACCGGATCAATGGCCTTGGCATTCTTATTTTACCAAAACATCTTTTTATCCCTGGCTTTCGCAGGATTATCCTATCCCGGACTCAAACTCTACAGCAGCTATCTTATGGAAAAACGGAAAATGGAGTTAAACATGCAGTTTCGAGATGTCTTATATTCACTTTCCGCTTCCATATCTTCCGGCCGGCAGATGCCGGAAGCTTTATCTGAAGCCGAACAGAATATGAAGCTAATCTATCGGGAGAATGCTGTCATCGTAACAGAACTGTCTCAGATGGTAAAGCGGATATTTCAAAGCAGGGAATCTGAGGAAGATATCCTTGAAGATTTTGCAAAAAGAAGCGGTCTGGATGACATCATCAATTTTGTGGATATTTATTTAACCTGCAGAAAAACCGGCGGTGATTTTGTAAAAGTTATCAGGAAAGCTTCCGAAATGATTATGGACAAAATCACTATTGATCAGGAAATCCGTACATTAACGGCTCAAAAACGTTTTGAAATTAAGATCTTGACTTGTATACCCATTGCAATCGTTATATTTTTGAAAATTGTTTCCCCGGATTATTTGGCAGTCCTGTATCAGGGGATACAGGGAAGATTTCTGATGACACTTGCATTAATCGGAATTGCAGCATCCTATTTATGGAGTATGAGGATTATAAAAATCCAGGTCTAAGTATGCAGGAGGCGAGTTATGAGACTGAATGAGCTATCAATACTTCTCAACAAAGCTGCCAAGAGGCTTCTTCCCATATTGCCCGATTCACTTACGGGATCCGCTGCAATCATAGAGCAAAAGCTGAAAATGCAGCATGGTGATAAAGACTGTAATGAGTTGGTATATCAGAAAAAATTAGATTTACTGCGAAAATATCTGCTTATACTTTTGATTTTTATGATCTGTCTGATTGCACTGATGATCAATGCCTTTTGCTCAAAAAGTGATTTATCTGTTCTGAAAAGACCGGCATATGGGGAAATGGGGTATTCTACACCTGCTAAAGCTTATGTCACCTATGGAGAATATAAAATTGATCAGGATATTGTATTAAAAACACTCCCTGCGCAATTGACAGAAGCAGAAAAAAGGCAAGCTCTGCTGGACTTCAAGGAAAAGCTTTCCGATATGATTCTAGGAGAAAACAAGGATCCTCATCATATTTCAAAGCCTTTAAAATTACTAACTGAGGATACGGCTTCAGGAATTAAAATACTTTGGGAATCAGAGAAACCGGAGATTATCAGCAGCAAAGGTGAAGTGAACCTAACGAAAGCGAAGAATGGCGAGACGGTATATCTTCATGCCGTGTTATCTCTCGGCGAACAGACGGAAGAGAAAATCATAGCCTTGGAGGTGGGTAAAGGAGCAACCAGAAAAGACTATGAAAAAAATTTGATTACCATACTGAATGAAAAGATTAAACAGTTAAATCAAAGCTCAGGGGCCGGTGACATGACACTTCCGGATACTCTTGGAGACGGGATTAAAGTCCGATGGGAGACTTCTGATTTTGGTGATATCACATTCTTAATAGCCGCATGCTTCATTGCTATGATCATCGTTTTTATGAAAAGGTATGATCCCTTAGATAAAGAACTGAAACAAATAAAAGACTCTATTCTTGCCGACCTGCCTGAGTTTATAAACAAGTTGGTCCTGCTTTTAAATGCCGGACTTGTGGTAAGCAGTGCTCTTGAAAAAATTGCTAAAGATTATGAGAAATATCAAATGAAAATGGAAGGCACAAAAAAGAATAAGAATACAAGGGTTTTATTCAGAGAACTTTGTGAAATGAATAAGCGTGTCAGTCAAACGAATACTTCTATTATGAAAGAACTAAAAGATTATTCACAAAGATCGGGAGTAAGAGAATTGGTTCGTATAACTGCGATGATAGCTGACAATTTGAATAAAGGGAGTGCTTTGTCAGAAAAACTGGAAAGTGAGGGAGAACTCCTTTGGCTGAGCCGAAAAAAAAGGGCTGAGGAAAAAGGCCGGATCGTAGAGACAAAACTGACATTTCCTTTAGTGATTCTCCTGTTGGTATTAATTATGATAACGATTGCACCGGCATTAAACGAAATGTAAGGGACTGAAAAAGAACGGAGGAATTAAAATGACAAAAAAGAAGTTTATACAGAACAACAAAAAAGGCATGGAAATGGTCCAAGTTGCTATCTTAGTAGCAATCGCCATAGGACTTGGATTGATATTCAAAGATAAAATAGGTGAATTTATCTCTGCAACCTTTGATAATCTTATGAACAGCGGGTTCTGAGACAAATGAAACTAAAAACGAAAAAAGGCGCTGCGTTGGTTGAAGCCAGTATGATTTTCCCCTTGGTGATCGCCGGAGTCATGGCAGTACTTTACATTGTAATCGGATTGTATTCCGCACTGTCCCTGCAATCAAATCTCCATATAGCCCTGAGGCAGGAAGCCGGAAAACGATCTGAAACAGTCTGCCGAGAAAACGAAGTAAATGTATATGATATGGAAGAAAGTAAAATTGGATTACGGACTATTATCTCCATGGAAGAGAAAAGAAATTACAGAACCAGCAGCCTGTTCAACAACAAAGTTTCCAGAACAGAGAAGGGGCAATCCTATGTAATTGATGAAGCGGATCTTGTCAGAAAAATTGCCATAGGAAAGGAGGTTTTGCAGTTTGAAATTTCTAAATAAGCGAGGATCAACTACGGTTCTGCTTTCCCTGTTTCTGGCATCCATGCTGGCTGTAATCGGCGTTTATCTGCATGCTGCATCAAAAGCAGCGGCCAGGAGTTATGTCGACGCTATTTTTGAATTGGCAGGAAAATCAATTTTATCGGAATATGATAGAAGACTGTTTGAGGAATATGGAGTTTTTGCGGTAAAAGCAGAAGAAAGCCAGGTTGAAAAGAAATTGGAATACTATGCTAAAAGCAGTTTTCATACCAATAAAGTTGAAGAATTTATAAAAAATAAAAAATATATCGATTTACTGAAACTAGATTTACAGGATGTAAAAGTTGATTTAAAAGACTATTCACTGATAAATGTTGATGTGTTTGAAGAGCAGATACTGGACTTTATGAAATACAGAATCATTCAAAAAGTACTGCCGGGCAAGGAAACAAACCTGTCAGAAAGCCAATCACAGAGTACTCCCCAAACCATTTTAAGAAATCAAAAAATTATCGGGAGCTTGCCCTCCAATGGATATCAAGGAGGTAATCTGGATATTAACAAGCTTCTGGATGAAGGAATTCCTACATTACAGGAAATAAAGGACTCGAGTCTTGAATGCTTCTATGTAAATGAATACATTTTAGATCAGTTTTTACACCAAAGAAAGAATTCACTAGAAGAAAGAAAAACTTTTTTCCGTCATGAGGTGGAGTACATACTGACAGGAAAATGGAATGATGAAGAAAACTATAAACATGTCAGAAATAATCTGGTGATAATGCGAACTGCTTTGAACTTGACACATATATATGCAGATCCAGCCAAAAGAGAAGAGGTTCTGGCACTAGCTTCCGTGATGACACCCGGGCCGGAAGCTGTCGCAACTCAACTATTGCTTGCAACGGCCTGGGCAGGTGCTGAAGCCGAGAATGATGCAAGACTCCTTGAACAAGGAAAGAAAGTTGCCCTGATAAAGACCAGTGTCAATTGGTCTTTGGATTTTCAAAGCATTCTCTCCGGCATCGGCAATGGTTCTGCGGTTGAGCCTGAGCAAATGAACGGAATGGATTATGAAGATTATATCAGAGTATTTTTATACTTTCTGAATCGAGAAATAAAACTCCTGCGATGCTTGGATTTGATACAGCTGAATATGAAAGGGAATTACGGAGAAGAGTTTGATCTGAGAAATTATTATGGAGGATTACAATTTGAAGCTTTTGTTCAGGGCAGAAAATATGCATTTCGTCAAAAATTCTAAAAGAGGTTTTATTGCTGTGGAAGCAGCCATTATACTTCCTATTTTTCTTATCGGTGTTTTAACCTTTGCATATCTCATCAAGCTGGTAACCGTTCAGGAAGCCGTTATGCACGCCTTTACTGACGAAGCAAAAAGGCTGAGTGCGGAAGCTTCTTTTTATCCCATTGACCCATTTTTTAAATCGAGACTGGCAAATAGAATCTATGGGGAAAATCCCATTGATGTGAAGAATATAGACATAGACAATTATCAATATCTGTACAATATCAGCGGAGCTGCCGGTATGATCTCGGTTGATCTTAACTATCAGGTTGATATCAGACTCCCCATAACATTTTACAACGATTTACCGATTTATGAGAAGCTTGTCTTCAGAGGTTTTATTGGGGCCGAAGAAGATTGGGAACCTATGCCCTTCGAAGATATGGAAAAGGAAACCGACTCCCAGCTTGTTTGGATTTTTCCAAGAGCCGGAGGACGATACCATGGCGAAGACTGCACCTATATTTCTGCAGATCCAAGAGAAATGCTTTTGTCTGGGAAGGTAAGGAGTCAATACAAACCTTGCAGCATTTGTAAGCCTTCGGAAATAAAGAATGGTAATTTTGTTTACTGCTTTATAAAATCAGGAGAAGTTTATCATAGAGGCAGCTGCCCGGTGGTCGACAGATACGTTATATCAATCGAAAAAGAAGAAGCAATTGAGAGAGGATATACCCCTTGTCTCAAATGCGGCGGGAATTAAAGGAGAAGGAATGGAAAGACACCTGGAAAGAGATTACGTTAATATTCGATCTCATCATTTCGATAGGGAGAATGATCCTGAAACTGAAGAGCCAAAGACGACTTCAAGCGGGAGCGGGGAATTTATCGCTATTGGGAATATCACGTGTAAAATTGAAGAAATTTTAGGGAAAAGAAGATTTTGTCTGGAAAAAGGACAAAGTGGATTATTGGAGTTTGAAAAGAAAATGTTGATGCTGCACAGCTGTCCTTATATTTTGCCTGTCAATATGCTGCAAGTGGATGGCTTTGATCAGGTCTATTACGATTTCACAGGATACCTGACTGTTGAGGAATATGTTTGCAGGTTTAAAAATAAAATTCCGGCAAGGGACAAGCATCTTTATGTAGAGGATTCCATTAAAATTATTGCCAATCTCTTGAGAAGCCTGAAAGGAGCAGAACTGTATTTGCTTAGTACAGATAGAATCCCGCTGCTTACAGAAACAATTTTTGTGAACCTAAAGACCAGGGAAGTGGCCTTTGCATTTATTCCATCGCTTACCGGCCAGAATCCATTCCAAAGCAGAATCGTAGGACTGATTGAAAATATGGAAGCATTGTATGGTGAGGAAACTCTGGGAAGCCATTTTTCAATTATGAAGGAAAGAATTTACGACAGTAACCCCGGGCTGGACGGAATGCTGCGGATAATAGGGATGATTCAAAGGGAATCCGGATACATAGAATGGACAAATGACGTATTTCGCAAGGATGAACCGGTAGAGTCAACCGAGGAATGGAAGGAATCAAATTCATCTTCCATACAGAAAAAGAATACGGAGGGCTCCAGGCTTGGAAAAAATAAGAGTAAATTAATCTTGATTCAAGTTGTAATTTTTATCATACTGTCAGGGATATATCTGTCGGGGTTGCTTGATACAGTGGATTTTTATGGATTTTCAGCAATTACAACAGGAGTTGATTTGTGGCTGGTAAGGAGTATCCAAACAGCAGATAAATCAGAAAAGAAGGATAGAAAAAAACTTGTATTTTCAAAATAAAAAGCCGAGCAATTTGCTCGGCTAGTTTACGATGTTAGTATGAGATATTTTGCAGATTATCTGTCGTTTCTGAACTGACGTCTTTCGTTCTTTTTCTTGTCTCTGCATTCCTTACATCTTTTTGGTTCGTTATCAAAACCTTTTTCCTTATAGAATTCCTGTTCTCCAACTGTGAATACGAAATCCTTTCCGCAGTCCTGACATACGAGTGTTCTGTCTTCCATTGATTTTCCTCCAGATTTTTAAAAAAAAATAATTTTTTAATATTTAAAATAGGTGATGGAGACGATTTCCCAAAAAGATGATCGAGCCATTGTATTTTAAATATCTCTGTAGATATTATATCGGTTATTGGAGTTTCTGTCCACTAATAATTTGAAAAAATATTACATTATGAGAAAAATATTTTTTTTTCTTCCACAAAAATATAAAGAATCGAAAATTATTTTTTATTTCTTAGAAAGATCATTTTATAAATTGACAGAAAAGATTCCTATTTATTTTTCTTTTATTTACTTCAGTTATCAAGTATAATTATTCTCATAGAAGTATAATAACTTACAATACGGGGGGACTTGTGCTTATGAGAAATTTTTTAGAGAACTGGAATTATAAAAAACATGCAGTAACGATTACAGGATTATATTTGGGTGCTTCTATTCTTGGAAATGCCTTCTTTGGGAAAAAAATTCCTGAGGATGAGAAATCATTGAACCCGGTTGCGGTATGTAAGAAGCTAACTAAAAAGCAATGGATATTTAATGGAATTTTGACCGGAATGTATTGTATTGATATGAGTGCAACTTATTGTGTTTTAAATTATTTCAAAAAGCAATTTAAATAGTCAATAAGAGGGTATTACATATAAGCAGAATCAACAAGACAGCACTTCTGTGCTGTCTTTTAGAAAGGTACCTATGCTGGGCTATATTACACCGGACAAGCCGGAACTGAAAATAAAAGAATTTGAGATCTATGGAGGATATTACTGTGGTATATGCAGATCGATAGGCAGAAGATACGGTCAGCTTCCCCGGCTAGTATTAAGTTACGACTCTGTTTTATTGGCACTGCTGCATGCAGGTATTCATCCGGAATCTGATAACATTCAGATATCCAGGTGTATGGTTCATCCTCTGAAAAAAAGGACCATCGTTACCGACAGTCCGGAAATTGATAATGCTGCGGACATTTTACTGTTGCTTGCCTATTATAAGTTTCAGGATGATGCCAAGGATAAAAAAAGCAAAACTGCGGCAATTGGTGCTGCCTATCTGAATTCAGTTTATAAGAAACTTTATGAAAAGAGACCTGAGCAGTGCAGGGAGGTGCAAAACCGGCTTCGAGAGCTGGCACTGTTAGAGGAGGAACATTGTTCCTCTATTGACCGTGCTGCAGAACCATTTGCAAAATTAATGGAAGAAGTTTTTGATCCGGGAACTCTTTTGATTCATTCCCGGTTCTGTGATGAAGAGATGAAAGCAATCTATAGAAGAATCGGTTATCATTTAGGAAAATGGATCTATATAGTGGATGCTTTTGACGATATTGAAGAGAATATTAATGATCAGTCTTATAATCCGATTTTATGCCAGTTTCAGTATGATGAAAAAAAAGAATCCCCGAATGATTTCAGGATACGGGTTCGCGATAGAATTGAAATGAATTTGATGCTTTATCTTGCTGAAACGGCCAAATGCTGCAAGCAGCTGGAAATACAGAAAAACAAAGGTTTAATAGATAATATTATTTATCTTGGCCTGTTACGAAAGACAGAGGAAATACTTAAGAAAGGAAACACAGAAGATGCAAAATCCATATGAGGTGTTAGGAGTTAAAGAAGGGGCAAGTCAGGAAGAAATCAAGGCTGCTTATAGGGAACAAGTAAAGAAATATCATCCCGATAAATATCATGATAATCCCTTATACGAGTTAGCAGAAGAAAAACTTCAGGAAATTAATGAAGCTTACGAATATTTGATGAAAAATAATGGCCATAGCGGCTATGAAAATTATTCGAAATCATCCAGCAACAGAGGCTATTCAAGCGGCAGCCCTGAATTTGAAGAAATCAGAAAAATGATAGACAGAGGAAACGTCCCGGGTGCTGAAGCTATGCTGCACCGAGTACGCACAAGAAATGCAGAGTGGTTTTTTTTGAATGGAATGATTTCATTAAGAAAAGGCTGGTATGATGACGCAATGACCAATGTGCAGACTGCAATTTCTATGGATCCTAATAATGGAGAATATAGAACTGCTTTAAATAGTATAATGTCAGCAGGAAATGGATATCGTACAGCAGCCTATGGCAGAGGGTATACAAACAATGATGATTTATGCAGACTGCTGCAGTGTTATTGCTGTGCTGATGCATTGTGTGACTGTATTTAAAAGATCAAAAAAATTCTGTAAAAGCAGAGAAGGAGTATTCTGTGGTAGAAAAACAGAGCAAATCAACGCGATCGGTAGCAGTAGGCGGCATTTTTCTTGCGCTTTCCATCGCTACTTTATATGCGGCCACGTTTATCCCCGGAATTGAACTGACCTTGTATACAATCAGTTCTTTTTATGTTGCCTTTATCCTGATAGAAACCGGACCCGGAGGGGGTCTGCTGTTTTACACAGCATCCTTGCTGTTATCAGCACTGCTGATACCCAATAAGATCGGGCTGATTCCCTACGCCATGTTTTTCGGCCTTTATGGAATTGTGAAATACTATATTGAATACAGCAAAAAGCTTCCAATGGCAGCGGAGATCCTATTGAAACTATTATTTTTCAATATTTCGATAGGAATTGGTCTTGTATTCTTTAAAGAACTGTTTTTAGGTGCTTTTCAGGTCCCTGATTTGGCATTCCCGATTCTGGCGGCTGGCGCCCAAATCTTCTTCCTTTTTTATGATTATTTATTTACCTTAGCGATCGGATTTTATCTGAAAACGAGACCAAGAGCTTAGTCATATTTTCCTCTCCTCCTGAATAAATATAGCAATATAGAATGAAACGCTATGAAATGGTACGGAGGAAAGAGGGATCTTATGGGAAGATACAATCGATATCCCCGATATAGAAGCAACGGAATGGGATTTTCAGTTTTTATTTTATTTATTATTCTTGCTGTGGCTGCAGGCTATGTGGGAACGAAATACGTGATATATCCTTATTTTTTGGACAGCAGTATTCCAATGGAAGATGCTAATGATAATCCACAGAAAGTTGATGAAACGACAACGGATTCAGGAGTGGACGTTGTAGCAAGCCTGCCGAGCATCGTCATTGATCAGCAGGATATTAAAGATACTACTACAGATACTGCGGTGGAGCCGGAAGGAACTCCTACAAGCAGCCAAACCATGGGAAAGGGACCCTACAGTGTGCAATTCGGAAGCTTCACCACAAAAGCAGCTGCGGAGGCTCTTTGTGCGGAGTTGTCGCAAAAGGGGATTTATGCCTATTCCTATGAGAGCAACGGAAGTCATAAAGTACTTGGATTACCCTATTCAGATAAAGAAAAGGCAAAAGAAGCTGCCGCAATCGTATCTGCCACGGTTACAGATGTTTTCGTAGTGGATTTGTCATCTTTAATCTAAAAAATTCAGAAAGGAATGCAGATGATACCCTTATCTACCAGAATGAGACCGGAAAATTTGGACCAATTTGTAGGACAAAGTCATTTCATGTATAAAGAGTCTTTACTTTATAATGCTATTAAAAATAAAACCTTTGATTCTGCTATCTTTTTTGGGCCTTCCGGAACGGGAAAAACAACCCTTGCAAGAATCATTGCAAGAGAAATGGATGCGGATTTTTATGAGTTGAATGCATCCACCACCGGAATAAAGGAATTAAAGGAAATTATAGAAAAAGGAAAATTGAAATTTTTTGGTTTGCAAAAAGAGACAACCTATGTCTACGTGGACGAATTTCATAGATGGAACAAATTGCAGCAGGACTCCCTGCTAAAAGCTTTGGAAGAGGGGGTTATCAGGTTTATCGGGAGCACAACGGAAAACCCCTATTTTGCAGTAAACAATGCGATCTTAAGCCGTGTTGGGTCCGTTTATGAATTTAAAAGACTGTCAAAAGATGAAATCTATCAGATATTGGTACATGCATTACAAGATTCAGAACGGGGTCTTGCAAAACGCAATTTGGAGTGGGATCCCGAAGCCGTTAAGATCCTTTCGGAGCTCAGCAGCGGAGATGCACGCATCGCACTGGATACCTTAGGGTTTATCGCCGACAATTTAAAAATCGGCGGACGGATTGATACAAAAATGGTTGGCGAAGCTATGCAGCGCCAGACTACTTTCTACGACAGAAGCGAGGACAAGTATAATTTACTTTCTGCACTTCAAAAATCGGTTCGAGGAAGTGATCCGGATGCGGCCATCCATTATCTTGCAAGGTTACTGGAAGGCGGTGCCGATATCCAGATGATTGGCCGAAGACTGATGGTAATGGCCAGTGAGGATGTTGGTATGGCATATCCGAATGCGATTACTATCGTAACAAGCTGCGTTCAGGCGGCTTTAATGATCGGTTTGCCGGAGGCCCGCATCAATCTGGCCCAGGCAACCATCTTGTTGGCATCCTGTCCGAAGTCCAATGCCTCCTGCATGGCTTTGGCAAAGGCCACCTCGGACTTGCAGCGTAAAAATATAGATGATGTTCCCGACCATCTAAAAGATTCCCATTATTCAGGGGCTTCCAAAAGAGGGCTGGGGATCGGTTACCTGTATCCGCATGCTTACGGAGGATATGTAAAACAGCAGTATCTCCCTGATAATCTGTATCGGGAAGGTGTGAAATACTATGAACCAACTGAGAACGGAAAGGAAGGGGCTTTTAAAAAGTTTTTAGAAAGTCTGAACCAAAAATGAAGGAAATAAAACTTGCAAAACATTCCGGATTTTGCTTTGGGGTCAGAGAAGCTTTAAAGAAAGCGGAAGAAACCATTGATCAAAATCAGGGAAAAAAAATATATACCTGCGGACCTATTATTCATAACAAAACAGTGACTGACGAATTGGAAGAAAAGGGTGTATCCATTATTTCCTGCCCCGATGATGCGGAGTCCGGAGCTATTGTCATTATCAGATCCCATGGGGAACCGGAAAAGTTTTACCAGGAAGCAAAAGCAAGAGAAATTAAAATTGTTGATGCGACCTGTCCTTTTGTGAAACGGATACAGCAATTGGTAAAAGATGCGAAGGAACAGGGGAGAAATATCGTAGTCGTCGGCGATAAAAATCATCCGGAGGTAATCGGGATTAATGGATGGTGCGATAATGAAGCCTATATTGTTTTAAATTTGGATGAGGCAAAAAAAATTAAGGCTGATCATTTATTTATCGTAGCCCAAACTACCCTTACCAACGATTTATTTCAGGAAATTGCCGAATATTTTAAAAAAGAAAAAAAAGATGTTATCGTTCATAATACCATTTGCAGTGCTACGGCAGAAAGACAAAAAAGCTGTATGGAAACAGCGATAGATTCTGATTTAATGGTCATAATAGGTGGTAGTGACAGTTCTAATTCAAAGAAGCTGTATGAAATTTCAAAAAAATATTGTGAAAACACGTATTTTGTAGAAAATAAAGAATATTTACCATTGAAAGAAGTCGAGAAATGTAATAAAATAGGAATAGCGGCAGGAGCCTCGACTCCTGAACGTATTATTAAGGAGGTTATTGCTACTATGAGTGAATTATTCACTGAATCAAAAGAAGAAAATCTGATGCACGGATTAATGGAGGAGATCGAAAAGTCTCTAAGATTGCCACGCAGCGGAGAGATTGTAAACGGAGAGGTAATACAGGTTTCAAATAGAGAAATCGTAGTAAATCTTGGTTGCAAAAAAGATGGTATTATTCCAAGAGATGAATTAACTTTGGAAGGAGACCAAGAATTAACCGACCTGTTTAAGGAAGGCGATGAAATTCAGGCTAAAGTATTAAAGACTGATGATGGAGATGGAAACATTTTATTGTCCAAGAAAAAGCTTGAAGTAAATGAGCATTGGGATGAAATCAATAATGCTCTTGAAAATAAATCATTTGTTAACGCAAAAATTGTGAAAGAAGTGAAAGGCGGCGTAATTGCGGTCTATAAAGAGGTTTCAGGATTTATTCCTCTTTCACAGCTTTCTGATAAATTTATTGAAAAAGCAGATGAGTTTGTTGGAAAAACCTTACCTGTAAAGGTAACCAGAGTGGATCAAAAAAGAAATAAGGCAGTCTTCTCCCATAAGGCTTACTTAACAGAAGAAAGACAGAAAAAGGTTCAGGAAATTTGGGACTCCTTAAACATTGGCGATGTAGTAGAAGGAACCGTAATGAGATTTACAGAATACGGCGCATTTGTTGACATCGGCGGAATTGACGGATTACTGCATATTTCCGAGATTTCCTGGGGCAAGCTGAAGCACCCGCAGGAAGCATTAAAAATTGGTGAAAAAGTTCAGGTGAAAATCCTCTCCATGAATACGGAGAAAGGAAAGATTTCCCTTGGATTAAAACAGAACAGACCGGAACCTTGGTCCGTAATTGATGAGAAATACCAGGTAGGTCAAATCATATCAGGCAAGGTTGTTCAGATTAAAGACTATGGTGCATTTGTTGAACTTGAGCCTGGTCTTGACGGTCTTGTTCATATCTCAGAGATTGCTTATAAGCGTGTAACAAATATAGCAGAAGAAATTTCCGTTGGACAGGAAGTGACTGCTAAGATTCTTGAAATCGATAAGGAAAGAAAGAGAATCAGCTTAAGCATCAAAGAAACATTAGAACCTCCTTTATTCTCAGAAGAAGAGAAAGAAGAAGCTCCCGCCGCAGCTGAAGAAGCTGCTGTTGAAGAAACTACAGACGCTGAATAATTCATAGTTCATAAGAAATAGTAATAAAAGATAACCGCCGATATAAAATCGGCGGTTTTTGTAATTTGTAATAGAAATCTTCTTAGATCTATTTCGGATTACGTATATCCAGGTCAAAATACGCGTAGGCAGGGTCAGTTACGTATATCCAGGTTACATTACGCATATGCAGGGCCAGTTACGTATACTAGGGCCAGTTGCATATATTTAGGAATTTGAAAGCCGGATCAGTTCTTCCGCACTTTTTATCGTGGTGTCCGTTATATTGATCCCGCCAAGAAGCCGTGCGATTTCCTGAATCTTCTCTTCCTGGGAAAGTGGAATAACATTTGTCACAGTAGCATCACCGACAACTTCTTTCTGTATTTTATAGTGATGATCTCCGAAAGCAGCAATCTGAGGCAGGTGAGAGATGCAGATAATTTGATGGCTCTTTGAAATCTCCAACAGTTTTTTGCCTACGATACTGGCTGTAATACCGCTGATCCCGCTGTCAATCTCATCAAAGATCATGGTTGGTATGTAGTCGTAATCCCCGATAATCTGTTTGAACGCAAGCATGATACGGGATATTTCTCCGCCGGACGCTATTTTGGCGAGGGGCTTTGAAGCTTCACCCAGATTTGTTGAGATCAAAAACTCTACTTTATCTATTCCTTCTGCCGTAAATACAGAAGCCTTGCCATCTTTTACGTTATCAAATTGAATGGTGATCGCAGCATTTTTAAAGTTCAGTTCCATTAATTCCTTGTTTATTTTTTCCTCTAAAAGGATCGCAGCATTTTTACGCAGTTTAGAGAGTTTTTCGCTTTCCTCCAGGAGCTGCTTTTCATATCGTAAAAGCTGCTCTGTCAAGCTTTCTTTCAGCTGATCCATGTTTTCAATTACATTCAATTCATCAGCAAGCTTTTTTTCGTATTCCAATACATTTTCGATGCTGCCACCGTACTTGCGTTTCAGAGTATCCAGGACCTGAAGACGATTTTGGGTCTCTTCCAGGATTTCAGGGGAGAAGGATATGTGATCCCTGTATTTTCTGACTTCCGTTGCAACGTCTGTCAATTTGTAATAAGAATCAGACATGACATCTTCAAACTCTTTGATCTCATTGGAATAACAGGAAATTTGCTGCAGCAGGGACAAGCCCTTGCCGATTCCATCCAAAGATGACGGGGAGCTTTCATAGAGGATTTCATAAAGGCCTGAAAGGGTTTGATATATTTTTTCGCTGTTTTGAAGAAGCGTAAACTTTTGTGTTAATTCTTCATCTTCACCGATAACCGGCCTGGAAGCAGATATTTCCTGAAGCTCAAAACGCATAAAATCACGCTTCCGTTCCATTTCGGCTTCGTTGGAAAGCAGGGAATTCAGTTCCTGCTTCGCTTGAGTGTATAGATGAAACAGCTCGGAAACCTTCAATTTAACCGGGGATATTACTTTATCATCATATGAATCGATCAATTTAATATGATTTTCCTGATTCAGCAAGGATTGGTGATCGTATTGGCCATGTATGTCGGCAATTTTCCTGCAGAGCTTATTTAACTGTGACAAGGGTACAATTTCGTCATTGATCCTGCAAAGGCTTTTCCCATTAGCGGAAATTTCTCTGGTGATGACATATTCTTCGCCCTCTAAATCAGCAACCATCTGAATAACGGCCTTTTCTTTTCCGGTCCGAATATAAGCGGTATCAGCCCTGCTGCCTAGAGCCAGGCTGATCGCTTCGATAATGATAGATTTCCCGGCACCGGTTTCGCCGGTAATCATATTCAGTCCCTCATAAAATGCCACATCAACTTTTTCTATGATAGCAAAATCTTTTATACTAAGATGAGAAATCATATGAATATCCTCTTATTTAATCATTTCATTAAACTTATTCATCAGGGCAGGTACATTTGAAGGGTCATTTGCAACAAGAAAGATTGTGTTATCTCCGGCAAGGGATCCGATCACATTGGGAAAATTGAGAGAGTCTATGGCCTCCGCAGCTGCGGAGGCGCAGCCGCTTAAGGTTTTTACCACAATAATATTGCCGGAGGATGATACTGATTGAATTGTTTCTTTAAATATTTTAATAAAACGGTCAGAAACAGGCTGATCAACACTGACCCCCACCGTATACTTATACTTTCCCGATGGAGAAAGGGTTTTTACAAGCTGAAGTTCTTTAATATCTCTGGATATGGTAGCTTGGGTAACTTTATACCCGCTCTTTCGCAATAACGATACCAATCTTTCCTGGGTCTCCACTTCGTGAGTGTTAATAATATCAAGTATTTTGTTTTGTCTTGAATATCGCATGACGCACTCCTTTTCTGAATAAATATAGACCTTTCATTATATTTATTATAACATATAGGCTTGTCTAATCAACTAAAATGTATACGGATTTCCTTATTCTTTCAGCTTTTATGGGATTCTATGGCAAAGTACTCGTGGACAAACATATGTTTTTCATGATAGAATATAGTATGTTGTAATTAGGCTCTGATTATGACAATTGGCATAAATTATGATATAATTCAAGATAGGATACAGGAAATGAGAATATTGGGAATCGACCCGGGATATGCAATTTTGGGATATGGGATCATCGATGTAAAGGGAAACCATTTCACCGTCTGTGGTTATGGTGCTGTCACTACGGATTCTTCTATGGAAATGCCGGACAGGCTGAAACACCTTTATCAGCAAATCATGGAAATTATTCAGGAATATGAACCGGACGTAGCATCTATAGAGGAGCTGTTCTTCAATACTAATACCAAGACGGCAATTTTAGTAGGACAAGCAAGAGGGGTTGCCATTCTGGCCTGTGCAAATTCCGGCTTGGAAATCAACGAATATACACCTCTTCAGATCAAACAGGGTCTGGTAGGCTACGGAAGGGCAGAAAAAAAACAGATCCAGTCTATGGTAAAAGCAATATTGAATTTGACTGAAGTCCCGAAGCCGGATGATACGGCGGATGCTTTAGCCGCAGCTATTTGCCATGGGCATTGCGCCGGCCATCAGAAAAGACTGGCGAAATATAAATAATAAGGAGATACGGCAGATGTTTCATTATATTAAAGGAAATGTAACCATGAAATATGAAGGCGGCGTTGTTATAGAAGCCAACGGCATCGGATATGAAATTAACGTACCCGATAATTCACCCGTTTACCTGAAAGACAGTCAGGATACGGTTTTGGTCTATACCGCTATGATTGTCCGGGAGGATGATGTCAGTATTTATGGTTTTATGGATAAAGAGTCACTGGGACTTTTCAGAAAACTGATGACGGTCAGCGGAGTAGGGGCCAAAGCAGCTATGGCTTTATTATCGGCAATGCCTGTATCAGAATTAAAAAAAGCAATCCTTTTTGAGGATGCCGTCAGCCTGACAAAGGCCAATGGAATCGGAAAGAAAACGGCCCAGCGCATTGTGCTGGAACTTAAGGATAAAGTAGGAACGATGGGAGGGCTTACGGAGATATCCGAACATACTCCGGTTGGAGGCAGCAAAATGGAGGCTGCTGACGGACTTATTGCTCTGGGTTACAGTAAGAGTGAAGCCATGGAATTCCTTGCACAAATCACAGAAGAGGATCTTACCGCCGAAGAGTACATAAAAAGAGCATTAAGGAAAATTGCAAGATAGGAGAGCCGTCATGGATTTTGAAGAGAGAATCACCGCATCAAATTTAAATCAGGAAGATGAGGTTATGGAGCTTAGCCTGCGTCCTAAAAAACTATCAGACTATATCGGACAGAGAAAGGTTACCGAAAATCTTCAGGTTTTTATTGAAGCAGCTCAAATAAGAAAAGAACCGCTTGATCATGTACTGTTTTATGGTCCGCCGGGTCTTGGAAAAACTACACTGGCAGGAATTATCGCCAATGAACTGGGTGTGGATTTACGCATTACCTCAGGACCTGCTATTGAACGGGCAGGAGACCTGGCGGCCATCCTTACCAATTTAAATGAAAACGATGTTTTGTTTATTGATGAGATACATAGATTGAATCGTTCCGTAGAAGAAGTTCTGTATTCTGCTATGGAGGATTATGCACTTGACATTATTATCGGAAAAGGGCCTTCTGCACGATCCATTCGTCTGGATCTGGCAAAGTTTACTTTGATCGGGGCCACCACAAGAGCAGGGAGTCTTTCTGCTCCATTAAGAGATCGTTTTGGTGTGATCTGCAAGTTTGAACTCTATCAGATTGATGAACTGAAAAAAATAATTAACCGCTCTGCGGAAATCCTGGGTATCGGAATAGATGACGAATCCACGACGGAGATGGCGAGACGTTCAAGAGGCACTCCCCGAGTGGCTAACCGGCTCTTAAAACGAGTACGGGATTTCAGCCAGGTAAAGGGAAATGGTACCATTGATTTAGATATTACAAATAGCACATTGCAATCATTAGGTATTGATAAAGAGGGACTTGAAGGTCTGGATCGGGAAATTTTAAGGGTGATTATAGATCGCTTTAAAGGGGGACCTGTCGGCATAGATACCATAGCTGCAGCTATTGGAGAAGAGCGGATAACCATAGAAGATGTCTATGAGCCCTATTTGATTCAGGCCGGCTTTCTGCACAGAACCCAAAAAGGAAGAATGGTTTCAGAAGAGGCTTACAAACACCTGGGTATTAATTTATCAACGGATGAGCAAATAAGTTTTTAATGGATTTCTTTTAAACAACGCAGGTAAGGGAACAGGTAATCGCATGAAAAAAGAATTTTTAACCGTAACACTTATTATGTTAACTCTAACTTTAACTGCCTTTTTTTCAGTTTTCGAAGTAAATGCAGCAGGGACTTCGGAATATATTAAGGTCGGATTGAAATACAGCAGTACCGCCGTCACCTCGGCAACCCTGCAAAGTGAGGAAGGTTTCCAGCTTATTCTGGTAGATTCCTCCGGATTTTCCGAAGGAATGCCTTTACCGGCTTATACGACGATTCAGGTAGCTTCAGAAAATGGAGCCGTTGTCCTCAGAGATGAAAGCGGTACGCTGCTTTCATCGGACCTGGGATCAGCCGGGTGCATCATGCCATTGGATTATCAGGATGACGGCGTGATTCGTCTGGATAATGTCCCATATCGCGGCGGTATCATGTTTCGAGTGAATTCCAATGGAACCATGAATGTCATCAATTATCTCAGCATGGAGCATTATATTTACGGTGTTTTAAATTCTGAATTGCACTATTCGAATCCGAAAGAAGCATTGAAAGCGCAGGCTGTTGCAGCAAGGAGTTTTGGTTCCTTAAGCATAGGCAAGCACAGCAGTGACGGATTTGACGTTTGCGCGACTACTCATTGCCAGGTTTATAAAGGATACTCCGGCGAATACCCTGCTACCAATCAGGCTGTAGACGAAACTTCAGGTGAAGTAATCTATTCCCAGGGCAATCCTGTCAACGCTTTCTATTTCAAAAATAGCGGCGGATACACACAGAATGCGGAAGATGTATGGTCTTCAGCCCAATCCTATCTGAAATCGGTGAAAGATCCCTATTGTCCCAGCTATCCATGGAGTATATCTTTAACCTTTGATAATATAAAACAAAAACTGGAAGCTGCAGGATATTCTCCCGGAACAATTGAGTCCGTTGCAATCAGCGGCAAAAATTCTGTCGGTTATGTCTGTGATTTGCAGATAAAAGGGAGCAGCAATACGATAACCTTGAAAAAGGAACAAATCAGAAACGTGCTTGGGGCGACTGTTGTAAAGTCTCTGTTATTTGATTTGGGAGAAGGCACTTCCGGGAGCGGCGGAGTCTTTATCAGCAACGGTAAAAGTACTGCAGCATTAAATACTGATTTTTATGTAATTTCCGGTGATAATAAAATTACGAAACAAAAAACAGATTCGCGATATTGCTCAAACGGTACAAAACTTACTTCCTTAACAGGAGCAACAATGACGCAAATCGTAACCGGAGGCACGGTAACGTTTATCGGCTACGGGTATGGCCACGGGGTGGGAATGCCTCAGGATAGTGCGGTAGAAATGGCAAAACAGGGATTTGCCTATGATGAAATATTAAAATACTACTATACCGGTATTGAAATCAAATAAAATATCGATTAATGAGATAAAATAATAGCAAGCGAGGAAAAGAATGCATATCAACGATTTTGATTATTACCTTCCGGAGGAGCTGATCGCACAGCATCCGGCAGACAAAAGGGATGAATCCCGGCTGCTGGTTATTAACCGGAGCTTGAATACTGTAGAGCATAAAAATTTTTTTAATATCCTGGACTATATAAACCCGGGAGATTGTCTTGTCATGAATAATTCCAAGGTAATCCCCGCCAGGCTATTCGGTTTCAAAGAGAAAACTGGAGCGAAAGTAGAATTTCTTTTAATAAAAAGATTAGAAAACGATCTATGGGAAACCATGGTTCGCCCAGGTAAAAAATTGCACCTGGGCGATATTGTTTCCTTTGGAGAAGGAAAACTGAAGGCTGAGATTCTGGATTACGGTGAGGATGGAACTCGAATTGTCCGTTTTCACTACAGTGGCGTTTTCCTGGAACTTTTGGATGAAATCGGCAGGATACCGCTTCCTCCTTACATTGAAAGAGAGAGCAATGAACAGGACAAAGAGCGTTATCAGACCGTTTACTGCAAAACGGAAGGATCCGTGGCCGCTCCTACGGCAGGCTTACATTTCACTGAGGAACTGCTGGAGGAAGCAAAGAAGAAGGGCATTCAAACGGCATATGTCACTCTTCATGTAGGTATTGGAACCTTCAGACCGGTAAAATGTGATACTGTGGAAGAACACAAAATGCATTTTGAAGAATATGAAATAGACGAGGAGAATGCTGCAATCATTAACCAGACTAAAAAAGCAGGCGGCAGGATCATCTCCGTAGGGACCACCTCTACCAGAACTCTGGAAAGTGCTGCTCAGGCGGATGGATCTGTCAAACCAGGTCGCGGCAATACGGATATCTTTATTTATCCGGGATACCAGTTCAAGGTTATTGATGCATTGATAACAAATTTCCATCTTCCAAAATCGACCTTGCTAATGTTGGTATCCGCATTGTATAATAGAGAAACTATGCTAAAAATATATGAGGATGCAGTAAAGGAAAACTATCGGTTCTTCAGTTATGGGGATGCGATGTTGATCCTTTAATAATATTTATTTGCTTGTGAAAATAAGTTTCGATATTGTCTGATCAGCAAAAGGTCAATCCCAATAACGGTCATGATTTTGAAGGTCTTTCCTCCTTCAATTCGCAATTTTTAGAACATCAAACAAACGGTAATATAATCGGTGATTGACGTTACCAAAGATTCAACTTAAGAATATAAATTGAATTTGACAAACTAATTAATACTGAGAAGAGAGGTTATCCATGACAGCTGTAACATATGAATTGATCAAAACAGATAAAAAATCCAAGGCAAGACGGGGCAGAGTCCATACTCCGCACGGGACCATTGAAACGCCTGTATTTATGCCTGTAGGCACTGCTGCAACTGTCAAGGCCATGAGACCTGATGAGATCAAAGAAATGGGTGCGGAAATTATTTTGTCCAATACCTATCACCTTTATTTAAGACCAGGGCACCAAATTGTAAAGGCCGCCGGTGGTCTTCATAAATTTATGAACTGGGATCGCGCGATTCTTACCGATAGCGGAGGTTTTCAGGTATTCAGTCTTGGCGATCTTCGAAAGATAACAGAAGAAGGAGTTGAATTCCGTTCTCATATTGATGGGTCTAAGCATATGCTTTCTCCTGAAAAATCCATGGAGGTTCAGAATGCATTAGGCTCCGATATTATGATGGCGTTCGATGAATGCGCGCCTTACCCTGCTGACCGGTCATATGTAAAAAAATCTTTGGAACGTACCACCAGATGGTTGGCTCGTTGTAAGGAAGCTCATAAAAACACGGAACAGCAATCTCTTTTCGGCATTATGCAGGGCGGTATGTATCAGGATTTACGCTATCAGAGCGCTATGGAAATCGTTGAGATGGATCTGCCGGGATATGCCATCGGAGGTCTCAGTGTAGGTGAGCCGAAAGAATTAATGTATGAGGTACTGGATTACTGCGTTGAATATCTGCCTGGGAACAAGCCGAGATACCTGATGGGTGTTGGCAGCCCTGACTACCTTTTTGAAGGGGTGGAACGAGGAGTTGATATGTTTGATTGCGTTTTGCCTACCAGGATTGCGAGAAATGGAACTGCAATGACCTCAATGGGTAAGGTGGTTATTAAAAATGCAGCCTATGAAAAAGATTTTACTGCCTTGGATCCGGAATGTGACTGCTATACTTGCAGAAATTACTCCAAAGCATACTTGAGACATTTGTTTAAGGCTAATGAAATTTTATCATCCATGCTCTTAACGAATCATAATCTGCACTTTTTGGTCAACCTGATGAAAGGAATAAGAAAGGCCATTGAGGAAGACCGATTTGCAGAATATAAAAGAGACTTTTACAATAAATATGGTATTTAATTATAAAAAATTAAGAACGGAGGGATTTGTATGCCGATTTTAGTACCAAAGGGGTTACCCGCATATAAAACGTTGAAAGAAGAGAACGTCTTTGTCATGAATGAGCAGCGTGCGTCGAAACAGGACATTAGACCATTGCACATTGCCATTGTAAATCTCATGCCGACAAAGGAAATAACCGAAACCCAGCTGATCAGAATGCTTGCAAACACTCCGCTTCAAGTTGATCTGCAGCTTTTGACCATGGATAGCCATGAATCAAAAAATACGGATAAAATACATCTGGATAATTTTTATAAAACCTATGAGGAAATTAAAAATCAAAGATTTGACGGAATGATAATCACCGGTGCTCCCGTTGAATTTCTTCCTTTTGAAGAAGTAGACTACTGGAAGGAGCTTACGGAAATTTTTGAATATACAAAGAATAATGTTTTCAGTACATTACATATCTGTTGGGGAGCTCAGGCAGGCCTTTACTATCACTACGGAATCGATAAGTTTGTAATGCCTTCCAAGTTATTCGGCGTATTTCCGCATCAATTAAAAGATAAAAAGTCCGAGTTAACAAGAGGATTTGATGAAGAGTTTTACGCGCCGCATTCCCGGCATACCCAGGTGAGAAGAGAAGAAATTCTGAAAGTGCCTGAGTTAAAGATTTTGGCAGAATCTGAGGCTACAGGACCGCATATAATTGCAACAAAGGATAAAAGAAAAATCTTTGTGCAGGGTCATATGGAATATGACCGTGAAACATTGAAATTAGAATACGAGCGCGATATCAAAAAGGGACTGGATATTGAAGTTCCTCAAAATTATTTCAAAGATGACAATCCGAACAAGGGAATTGTTGTCAAATGGAGCGGACACGGCAATCTGTTTTTTGCCAACTGGTTGAATTACGTATATCAGGAGACTCCATTTGACCTTAGTAAATTAGATGAATTGAAATCAAAATAAACAGCGAGAGGGGAGCAAGAGTGGAGATTTGCAAGCATAGTGGTGACTGCGGCGGTTGTATTTATCAAGGAATACCGTATCGGGACCAAATCGTACTAAAAGGAAAAGAAGTTTTAAGACTGCTGGAGGAGAAAAAAGTAACCTATGAAAAATATCTGGGAATTGAGGGCAGCCCAACTCCTGTAGCTTATCGAAATAAGATGGAATATACCTTTGGGGATGAAGTCAAAGATGGTCCCATGACTTTGGGAATGCATAAAAAGGGACGTTTCATGTCTATTATTACGGTAGATGAATGTCAGCTTGTAGATCCTGATTTTAATTTGCTTTTAGATGCAACGCTTCAATTCTGCAATGAAAAGGGTTATCCCTTCTACCATAAAAAATCCCATAACGGGCTGATGAGAAATCTGATTATCAGAAAAGGGGAGCATACCAGTGAACTTTTAGTCAATGTGGTCACTTCATCCCAGTCTGACTTTGATGGTTCCGGATTTGTAAAGATGGTACAGAATTTGCCATTAAAGAATAAATTGGTTGGGGTCCTTCAGACCATTAATGACAATGTTGCTGATTTTGTCTATTGCGATAAATTGAATATTCTCTGGGGTCAGGACTATTACACGGAAGAAATTATGGGCTTGAAATTCAGGGTCAGTGCCTTTTCATTTTTTCAAACCAATGTGTTAGCCATTGAAAAACTCTATACGGAAGCCATATCTCTGATTAAAGACTTAGACGGAAAAACGGTTTTTGACTTATACTGCGGAACGGGAACCATAACCCAGACTTTGGCTTTACGGGCGAACAAGGCTATAGGCATTGAAATTGTTGAGGAAGCAGTGGAAGCGGCAAAAAGTAATGCAGCACTTAATGGCCTTGATAACTGCGAATTTATTGCCGGTGATGTCTTTGAAGTATTGGATCAACTGGAGACTTTGCCGGATGTTATTGTAGTAGATCCCCCAAGAGTAGGGATTCATCCGAAGGCACTGGAAAAAATCGTAAACTATGGCGTAAAGCAAATTGTCTACATTTCATGCAATCCCAAAAGCCTGGCAGAGAATCTTAGCTATATGCAATATTACGGATATACGGTGAAAAGCGTTAAAGCTTTTGATAATTTCCCATTTACGAAACATGTGGAGTCGGTGATACTGATGACGTATTGTGGTGACAAGCGAAAATAGAGGGGATCGACCACAAGATGTTGTGGTTTTGGGACGGAAAATGAGCGAAAATCGGGGCAAAAAGCAAGCGTTTTTGGCCCCGATTTTTTGGCCTTTCCATAGATGACATCGGGTAATGGACAGATGAAACACCAAAATACAGAGGATGGACAGTGCAAAAGCTGCCCATCCTCTTTTCCATATAGACAGCTCTTCCAAAAGTGAATCAGAACAATTATGAGCGGTTATGTTCTTCGTTTTTACGAGAACATAGCCGCTCTTTTTTTGTTTCTGGAGGTAGGAAGATTGGCTGAAAAAACACAACGAAAGGATTGAGAACCATGATTGCACAATTTATGCGTAACACCAAATACGCAAACACCGAGTTTGAAATGCAATTGATTCCCGGCTTCACGCCCCGCCGCAGCGGGATGAGCGTGAGCCGGTTTGAGTATAGCGCCCGTGACTGCGATTGCAGCGCCTGCGCCTATAAAACCAGAAAGAACAAATGCACTAGCCCTGACAGCTGCGTTTGCCTACGCGAGCGGCTTGTGGCGGGCTGTGTCCCCTTGAGCGAACTGCTGGGCGTACTGACCGAGGAGGTGCAGGAGCGTCCCTTTGTGGCCCGCGTGTCGCGCCTGTCGTGCCAGCCGCTCTCTATTTTTGAAAGCAGCGATCACCAGATGCGTTTTGAAGCGGTGCACAAGAAAAATCTGATCGGCTCCGCAGGACAGACGGCGGCGGTGTTCCTGCTGACCGCCGATCCATTCCTCTGGAGCAAGGCGAGGCTGGCGGTGGTTCCGGGAAAGATTGACTTCCCGGCTATCCATATTCACGGTGTGGATTTGGACGGCTATGTGCTGTTCCATACGGCGAAAGACCTATATGCCGGAACCAAGCACATCAGCCTGTCGGAGCTGACTGACCCG
This sequence comes from Sinanaerobacter chloroacetimidivorans, assembly GCF_018128545.1. Classification (GTDB taxonomy): domain Bacteria; phylum Bacillota; class Clostridia; order Peptostreptococcales; family Anaerovoracaceae; genus Sinanaerobacter; species Sinanaerobacter chloroacetimidivorans. Next base: position 143,085 of record NZ_JAGSND010000001.1, read on the forward strand.
GAGCTGGTGAGCGATGAAGCGTTTCGCTTGATTGTCACCGCTTTTTTGATTCGACGGTATGGCGCAGAGGTGCTCTGCGCGGAAAGGAGCTGCCCATGAAGGAGCTAACTACCCTGCGATTATTCAGCCCGCTGACTGCCAACCTGTACACACCCGATGAATACGGTGGCCTTTCTGATTGGCCGGATGAACTTACCCCTGCTGACCTGTGCGCCTATGAGGACAAAATCTTTGAATTGATCCAACATGAGCGTCTTGACAGCGAGGGTGACCGTGGCCTTGCGGTCTATCTGCACCACGACAACTTGCGGGAGAAGGTATACAGCATGAACCCCACTGTAGAGGTTTGGCAGGGTAAGTTGTGGGGTGTACTGGAATTAAAAAGCCATGGTGAGCTTTCCCCTGCGGAGCTGGAGTCGTTGACCGAGGAATGGTGTGGTCAGGAAAGTGACGGCTGGGGCGAGGGCTTCGAGCAGCGCCCCATAAAAACGAACGATGGCGAACTGTATGTCAGCTTTTGGAATGCTGGCAAGAATTTTTCCATCAAGCCAGAGCAAGAGCTCAAGCAGCCGCTGATACAGAGTTTTGATATGCAGATGGGAGGAATGTAAATGCCAAACCATGTAACCAATATTCTCAACGTTTCCGGTGGCCCAAAGCGTATGGCCGAGTTGTTTGAGGCTGTCAAAACTGAAAAGTATGGCCTTGGCAGCATTGATTTCGCCAAAATCATCCCGGTACCGGATTACATCTATCAGGGTGACCTTGGCCCCGCCGAAATGGCGAAGTACGGTAAAAATAACTGGCTGGACTGGAACACCTCTAACTGGGGCAGTAAGTGGAACAGCTATGGCTATGATGAGTTCACCTCCAAGAAATTTGACGGCGAAAATCTGCGTTTCCAGACCGCCTGGAGCAGTGTGCATCAAGTTATTGGGCGGCTGGCTGAGATGTACCCTGACTTGGAATTTTCCTACTGCTGGGCCGATGAGGATTTTGGCAATAACGTAGGCCGTAGAGAATATTCAGCGGGTGAAGAAACCGAATGCTATCTTCCAAACGGCGGGTCCAAGGAAGCGCTGGAGATGGCCGCCGAAGTTCATCAGGTGGATTTAGAGGACGAAGGATATCTCTGGAATGAGGAAGCCGGGGAATATGAATTCCATCATGATTCCATCGGTATGGAGCTGACCTGATGCGCCGCCGTGCAAAGGAGGTGATGCACCATCAATAGTTTTATTAGCTGGGTAGGCGGAAAAAAGGCGCTTCGTAAGCTGATTTACACCATGTTCCCTACCAAGTTTGACCGCTACGTTGAAGTGTTTGGCGGTGGCGGCTGGGTACTCTTTGGCCGTCCGCCCGACCAGAAAGGAATGGAGGTTTATAACGATTTCAATTCCAATCTGGCCAACCTGTTCTACTGCGTGAAAAATCGCACATGGGCGCTGCTGCGGGAGCTGGGCTTTTTACCGCTGAACAGCCGGGATGAATTTACTGTCATCCGTGATTTCATCGACAAAAAGGAGTTTGATGACAGCTACCTGAAAGCCGAGCTGGAGCTGGCCGAGCACAACCTGCCACCCCCAGAATTTGAGGAAATCAAAGCTATCATGTTGGAAAATGCAGAGGTGACGGACATCAAACGGGCGGCAGCCTTCTTTAAACTCATCCGTTACAGCTATGGCAGCGGCTGCACCTCCTACGGTTGCCAGCCCTTCGATGTACGAAAATGCTTCGCCGCCATCTGGCAGGCATCCCGCAGATTGGCCAACACCGTGGTGGAAAATAAAGATTTTGAGGCACTGATCCGGCAATATGACCGGGACGGTGCCTTTTTCTATTGCGACCCGCCGTATTACGAAACCGAGGGTCACTACGCCGTGGTGTTCCGCAAGGAGGATCACGCCAGACTGCGGGATGCACTGGTCGCCAGTCGAGGCCGGTGGATGGTCAGCTACAACGACTGCGAATTCATTCGGGAGTTGTATGACGGATACTTTATCACCGCCGTCACCCGCATCAACAATCTGGCACAGCGGTATGACGGTGGCTGTGAATTCCCGGAGGTCATCATCACCAACTATGATCCAAAGGAGTCGAAGAACGCCGAGCCTCGGCAGATGTACCTGTTTGATTTCGACGGCGAGGACGAGATCGAATATGAAATTGCAGAGCCAACCGGCTCAGAAAGTGAGGAAACATGACAACTACAGAAAAGAAAAATTACGCAACCGAGCAAGCGGTTCTTTCCATTCCCAATGCCATGCTGGAGGCGGCAGGCATTCCGCCAGACAGTGACCTAACCGTGGAAGCTATCCCTGGTGTGCTGTTGATCGGCCAGTCAGATCCGTTGCAGACCGCAACTCAACCGATGCTTGATCTGTTTGCTGCCATTGGAATTACACCGGAGGAAGTAATGTCCGCATTGGAGGAAGGAGGATATTTCGATGAATAAACCTGTTTACAAGATGGTGGACGGCAAAGGCCGTGTGCTGATCCCCAAGAATCTGCGGGATGCCGCCAAGATGGAATACGGCGATATTGTGCGCCTTGGTCTTGCCGATGGCCGGGTGACTGTGCGCAAGGTGGATATTGTGGAGGCGGGCGACCAATCCCCGGCTGCAGTGGAAGCCTATGTACGCGCCGCCTTCAAATCCATGCCCGACAGCACCCGATTGGAGCTGATTGCTGAACTGAGCAGCCTGCTCCAGAAAAAGGAGGGCTGACCTGTGAGTATGTTCAATCAGGAGGATTGCGACCAGACCGGCTACGACTTTTCGCTGAAGGGCAAGGTTGTGGTGCTCTCCAAATCTGTGCTGCCCCATGACCATCCGGGGCAGCTATTTTTTTGCACCGGGGGAAACGGCGCAAACCCCAACCCGATGGGGCGCTCGGTGTTTTTGGTGTCCCTCTCCACCGGCGAACCCTGCCGCTTTTACCGTAGCGATGTGCTTGGGACGCTGAAACCGGAGCTGCTGCCGGAGGATGAAAAGCTCCAGCTTTCGCAGATTCGCCCCATCGGAGCGCTCCCGCTGGAAAGTCACGAACCGCAGTATTCCGGCTATAGCTTTCTCCAAGATGGTCGCTATGCGGCAGGCGTTTGGCTGTGTTCACCGCAGGAGGTGCTGGACTATGTGGAGATGCAAAAGCCCTACCAGCACCGCATTCTCATTTGTGACCGGGATGATTTTGCCGTCATGGAGGTGGTGAACGGTCAGATGGTGTTCCCCACGCCGGAGCAGATGGAGGAATTCCATCAAGGGCAGAAAGGCGGTGGCATGGAAATGCAGTAAGGAGGCTGAGAAATGAAATCCATACGAATTGAAAACGGCATCATCGTCTACTACGGCAACCTTGTAGGCCGCATCAATAATGGCCGCGCCGTGGTTGACCCCATGTTTGAGGGACCGGAGCTGAATGCTTTTCTGGAAAAGCAGCGCAATATCCGTGAAATCAAATGGCTGGAAGGTATGTTTGACCGGCTGACCAGCGGCCCCAGAGAAAACCGTGAAATACAGATTTTGAAGAATTGCCGTGTCTGGCAGCTCAAGCCCGATGTGGACATCCGCATGAAATTCATTGGCTATGATGAGCTGCTCCGCGATTTCGGCCCGCCCGATCCGGCGCACTATCAACAGGTGTTTGATAGCGCGGTGGACACCAACGATCTGGAAGCGCTCTATGCCAAATTCAACATCGACCACCCACCCGGTTACACAGGGCATTCGCTCTCCATGAGCGATGTGGTGGAGCTGTACGACGAGCTGGCAAGCACCTTCCACTATGTGGATCGCTTCGGTTTCAAGCAGGTGGACTTTGAGCCGCCCGCCCCGGCGATGCACCAGACCATGCAGCTTTAACAGACGGTTTTCGCCGCCTGTTTATTATTGCTGAAAACATGCAGAAAGGATTGCAACCCGATGAAACAGCAGAAAAAGAGGAGGAAACACCATGCCTACACTGGATATCCGAATCACTTCCATGTACCCGCCCGGACAACAGGGCGGGACAAGAGCCTATGCCTCGGCAACCATCGACGGGTGCTTTGCCGTCCGGGGAATCAAAATTGTCGAGGGAGGTAGGGACGGCTTGTTCGTGTCCATGCCCAGCCGCAAAACACAGGACGGTTACAAGGATGTTTGCTTCCCTGTGACCGCCGAATTCCGTGAGCAGCTTCACGGTGCTGTGCTGGATGGTCATCACGATGGCACAGACCCCGCCCGCCCCGCAGGATCAGGAAGTGCCCCAGCCCGGACAGCAGATGTCCGGTATGTAACCCACCCACATCAATCCTAAATTTATGGAGGAAACCACAATGAAGAAATTTATGAATAATGCCCGCAACATCATCACCCTGAAAGCACTGGCTCTGCGCGAAAAGCTGTGCGAGCCGCGCGGCGAGGGCTACGTAGACACTGCCATCAAAATCCTGATCGCCGTTGTGCTGGGTGCTTTGCTGCTGGCCGGTCTGTATGCGCTGTTCAATGATACCGTACTTCCCACGCTGGTAAAGCGTGTGCAAGATATGTTTAACTATGCCGGTTGATTCGTTGGCGGCGTTGCAGGCAGGGCTGTTTTTGCTACTGTTGTTGGCCGCTTCTGTATGCGACTTGTGCTGTCGTGAAATCCCGGACAGCCTGCAGCTTCTTATCGCAGCCACGACGTTGCTGTATTTTTCGTCCCAGAACTTGCTGGGTATTCTGGGCGCACTTCCGTATCTGGTGATTGCACTACTTTTTAGCGGCATGGATGGCATGGGCGGCGGGGACATCAAGCTGGTGGCAGCTACCGGCATCGTGCTGGGACTACCTGCCAGTCTAACCATGTCCATCATCGGGCTGGTCAGCTTTACAATTTATGCAACTGTTCATACGGTGATCAGGCAGCGTCATGGAAAAGTCGAAACTATCGGCTTTCCTGTGGGGCCGTTTCTGGCCTTTGGGGCAGTCGTCGCCTATTTTATGAAGATGGGAGGAATGATTCTGTGAAAAAGAAAATCATCATCACCTTTTGCGCCGTAGTTCCTGTGGCTGCACTGGTAACTTTTTTCTACCGCCGCAGCCAGAGAACGTACTTGTCACAGTAACCAACCGGGCGGGCTTCATGGTGAGGCTCGCCCTTCACTTTGAAAATAAGGAGGAGAAATCCATATGAGTTTTCTTAAAAATAGAACGGTGATCGGCGTCATCTGCATCATCCTGTCTCTTGTGATCTGCTTTGCCGTGACGCCGCTGTTCAATCAGAGTATCAGCGAAAAGACAGAGATCGTTCGTGTGGTAAAACCGGTGAAGCTAGGAGAAGAAATCACCGTCGATAAGGTCAAAACCGTGGAGGTGGGCGGCTACAATCTGCCGGACGATGTGGTCAAAAACCTTGACACCACTATTGGCAAATACGCTTCCGCAGACCTTGCCGTGGGCGATTACATCATTGCCTCAAAAATCGCAGACGAACCCGCCGCCGAGAACGCCTATCTCTACAACCTGACCGGAGAAAAGCAGGCCATTTCCGTATCGGTGAAAGCCTTTGCTAACGGCTTGTCAGGCAAGTTGCAGAGCGGCGACATCGTGTCTATCATTGCTCCCGACTATAAAAAGCAGGGTGCAACTGTCATACCTGCCGAACTTCAGTATGTGGAAGTAATCGCGGTTACCGCCACCAACGGTTACGATGCCAACACCGGGGAGCCGTCCGAGGATGACGAAAAGGAACTGCCGGGTACCGTCACCCTGTTGGTAACGCCGGAGCAGAGCAAGGTTCTCGCTGAGCTGGAAGCGGATGGAAAGCTTCATATCTCCCTTGTGTATCGCGGTGATGCGGCCAACAGCGCCAAATTTACCGAAGCGCAGGATGCTGTGCTGACGGAGTTGTACCCGCCGATGGAGAAAACTTCAGAAGAAGCCGCTTCGGAGCCGAGTTCTGACGGTGCACAGTCAGAATCCACGGAAAGTGAAGTTTCCGACACCGCCGAAACGCCTGCTGAAAGCGAGGTGGAGTAAGCCTTGAATTTTCTGAAAAATAGCATTTTTAACCGCAAGACCAGTGAGGATGTGTCGGAGTTAGAGACGGAAAACGAGAACCAGATGCTGGCGGTCTGGGGCAGCCCCGGTTCAGGCAAAACGGTGACGGCAGTGAAGCTGGCGGCACGGCTGGCAATGCAGAAACGGGATGTGGCGCTGCTCCTCTGCGATATGAACACTCCCATGCTTCCCTGCATCTGCCCACCGGGTGAACTTGAGGAAGAACACTCTCTCGGCAGTATTCTCGCCGCCAGCCATGTGTCGGAGTCGCTGGTGCGGCACAACTGCATTACACATAAGAAGTTCCGTCACCTGACCATCCTTGGGATGCGTAAGGGTGAGAACGAGTACACCTACCCGGTGTATGAACGAAAGCAAGCCGAGGAACTGCTGGGTTGCCTACGTTCCATTGCGCCCTATATAATCATCGACTGCGGAAGCCACATCGCCAACGATGTGCTTTCGGCCATTGCTTTGATGGAATCGGACGCGGTGCTGCGGCTGGTGAACTGTGACTTAAAAAGCATTAGCTACCTGTCCAGCCAGCTCCCGCTGTTGAAAGAAAACCAGTGGGATGCAGACAAACAGTACAAGGTGGCCAGCAATGTACGCCCTAATGAGGCCAGTGACCACATTGAACAGGTGCTGGGTAGCGTGGCCTTTCAGATTCCCCATTCCGATGAAGTGGCAGCGCAGGTGTTAGAGGGCAATCTCTTCAAGGAACTGAGCCTGAAGGATAGCCGAGGCTATCGCAAAGCCATGGAATCCATCACAAAGGAGGTGTTCGGATGTTAGGAGAAAAGAGGAGTAAATCTGCATTTTATGGGGGTTCTGGCTATGCTGTTCGGGAAGAAGTCATACCCACGGAAAACGCAGCATCAGATGCGGAACATCCTGAGAAATTTGCCAATCTGCGATTTGGGCCGGACTATCCTGTGGGGGATGCCGCTTGGAAAGCGCCGGAACCTGTGATGGAAGAAGCCGCTGCTGAGCCGGATACCCCAGCCATCAGGCTGGCCGTGCCGGAAAAGGTTCGGACACTGCGCACCCATGACCTGTTCTTCGGCGCGGGAGATAAGGGTCGGGATTTTACCTCCGTGTTGCGAGAGGTACAGGCGTATCTTTCCAAGGAATACAGTGCATTGGTTACTGGCGACGGCAGCGAGGAAGTGAAAGCACAGATTCGCCGTTTTGCAGGCAAGTATATTCAGGACCAGCGCATTGCCGTGGAGGGCATGACCACAGACCAGCTTATTGATGAGATTTACTCGGAAATGGCTGAGTTCGGTTTCCTCACCAAATACATCTACGGAGATGGCATTGAGGAAATCGACGTCAACGCATGGGACGATGTGGAGGTGCAGTATTCTGGCGGCGTCACCAAAAAGCTCACCGAACACTTTGACAGTCCGGAACACGCCATCAACGTAGTGCGCCGTATGCTTCATGTGTCCGGCATGGTTTTGGATGATGCCAGTCCCAGTGTGCTGGGGCATCTCTCAAAGAACATCCGTATTGCTGTGCTAAAATCGCCCATCGTGGATGAGGATGTCGGTGTGGCGGCCTCCATACGAATCGTCAATCCCCAGAGCATGAAAAAGGAGGATTTCGTAAACGGCGGCACAGCCACCGGCGAGATGCTGGACTTTTTATCCGAGTGTATCCGCTACGGCATTTCAGTTTGCGTGGCGGGAGCCACCTCCTCCGGCAAAACCACATTGCTTGGTTGGCTGCTAACAACCATCCCCGATAGCAAGCGTATCTACAGCATCGAGAACGGATCTCGCGAGCTGGCGCTGGTGCGTAGGAATGAGACTGGTCAGGTCACCAATTCCGTTATTCATACCCTGACGAGGGATAGTGAAAACGAGCGCCAGCGGGTAGATCAGATCGCGTTGTTGGATATGGCGCTGCGTTTTAATCCCGATGTGATTGTGGTCGGCGAGATGCGCGGTCCAGAGGCAAACGCAGCGCAGGAAGCCGCTCGCACTGGCGTGGCGGTGGTCACCACCATACACTCCATGAGCTGCGACGCCACCTATCGCCGCATGGTATCCCTGTGCAAACGTGCCATTGATATGAGCGATGAAACGCTGATGGGCTTTGTCACAGAGGCATATCCCATTGTGGCGTTTTGCAAGCAGCTCGAAAACAAAGACCGCCGTTTGATGGAGATTATGGAATGTGAAATCATGCCTGACGGCTCAAGGCGGTTTCGCCCGCTGTTCCAATATCAGATCACGGAAAACCGTATTGAAAATGGCAGATTTATCATCACCGGTGAGCATCGTCAGGTCAGGCCCATCTCGGACAGCCTTGCCCGTCGCCTGATGGAAAACGGAATGCCGCAGGATCTGCTAAAGAAGCTCTGTGCCACGCAGGGAAAGGAGGATAAATCCGCATGACTGCAATTCAACTGTTAGCCTGCGTCGGACTAATTGTCGGCGCATTTTTGTTGCTGGGTCTCAAACCGGTGGAGTTTACGGACAATCTGTTCGCATTTCTCTTGCGCCCCAAAAGCAGCATTCGGGAGGACATCAAAATCTCTACCGGACGTAAAAAGATCGACCCGTTGCGCCGGGAAATCAAGGATGCACAGGACGTGCTGGAGATGACCGGGCGTGGCAACCGCTTTTCGCTGGTCTGCGCGGCGGCCCTTGCGCTGTTCTGCATAGGTGGCTCCATCGCCATTTTGTTGGGCAATTTCTTTATGGCTCCGGTCTTGGCGGTGGGCTTTATGCTTTTACCGTTCTGGTATGTGAAGCTGACCGCCAATCACTACAAGAGGGATGTGTCCTCCGAGCTGGAAACAGCGCTGTCTGTGGTCACCACGGCGTATCTTCGCACCGAGGACATCGTAACGGCAGTGGAGGAAAACATCGCCTATCTGAACCCACCTGTATCCAAGGTGTTTCAGGATTTTCTCATGCAGATCAAACTGGTTAATCCGGATGTGGAAGCCGCACTAAAAGCCATGCGCAGCCGGATTGACAATGAGGTGTTCCGGGAGTGGTGTGATGCGCTTTGCGACTGCCAGCATGACCGGAGCCTGAAAACCACCCTCACGCCCATTGTGGCAAAGCTCTCTGATATGCGCAACGTCAATGCGGAGCTGGAGTATATGATTGCCGAGCCGCGCAAGGAATTCCTTATCATGGTAATTTTTGTGATCGGTAATATCCCACTGATGTATCTGTTAAACAAGGATTGGTACTATGTACTGATGCACACGCCGCTGGGGCAGATCATTCTGGCCATTACAGCGGCGGTGATTTTTGTGTCGGCTGGCTTCGTGGTCAAGTTGACCCGTCCCATTGAGTATCGGAGGTGATCGTTATGTCGGGACTGTTATTTTTATTTGGACTGTTTTTGGCTCTTGGACTATTTTTCTTGACGGCCTCCCTCCTGAAGCTGCCCACCATAGGCGCGGCAAAGGCCATGCTGGGGACAGTAAAGCAGGACAAAAAAGTGGCCAAAACCATCGAAACCTATTTGATGACGGTGTCGGTGCGCATTGCAAAGCATATCCGCATGGACGAATACAAGCGCAGCCGCATAAGCAATATTCTGAAAGCCAGCGGCATGAACCTAACGCCGGAGGTCTATCAGGCGTATGCCTTTGTAAAGTCAGGAGCCATCCTGCTGGGCGTCATTCCCTGTGTGCTTTTGCTGCCGCTTCTGTCGCCGGTGGTTGTCATTCTGGCGGTACTTACCTATTTTAAGGAGAGTCAAAAGGCAGATGAACGCTTGAAGGCCAAGCGGGATGAAATCGAAGGCGAGCTGCCACGGTTGGTGGCCACCATTGAGCAGGAGCTAAAATCCAGCCGCAATGTTATCGGCATGCTGGAGCGGTTCAAGGAAAACGCGGGGTCAGCCCTGACCGGGGAGTTGGATGTACTGCTGGCAGATATGCGCTCATCCAACTATGAGGCGGCGCTGACACGATTCGAGGCACGGCTCAATTCGCCCATGCTCTCCGATGTGGTACGTGGGCTGATTGGCGTTCTCCGTGGGGATGATAGCGCGGTGTATTTTCAGATGCTGGCCCATGATTTCAAGCACCTGGAGCTGCAGCGGCTCAAGGCAAAGGCGCAGAAAATTCCGCCTAAAATCCGAGTCTTTTCTTTTGCCATGCTGATGAGCTTCCTGATTACCTATCTGGCGATCATCTGCTATGTGGCGGTGACCAGCCTTGGCGGGATGTTTTAAGGGGGTGGCTATGATAAAGAAAATATCCACCATTTTAAAAAGCAAACGAGCCGAGGGTTATGTGGATGTGATCGTGCTGGTGCTGTGCGCCGTTATGGTGCTGGCGCTGGCGCTGCGAGTGCTGCCGGTATTCGTGCAAAAGCAGCAGCTTGACACCTTCGCCACGGAGCTGGTGCGAGAGGCCGAGGTCAGCGGGCGTATCGGTTCGGAAACGACCCGCCGCGCAGCCATTCTCAGGGAGAAAACCGGCATCGCCCCCAGCATCTCATGGTCGGCCAGCGGCAAAATTCAGCTCAATGAAGAAGTTACCGTCACTCTGACGTTGCGTACCAACATTGGTCTGTTCGGGGATTTCGGTTCTTTCCCCATTACCCTGCGGGCGCAAGCCAGCGGAAAATCAGAAGTCTATTGGAAATGAGGTGAGGATGCGATTGTATGAAAAAATCAAAGTAATCCTGAAGAATCAGCGCGGTACATCCTTCCCACTGGTGATTGGCGTCACGCTGGCGCTGGTCATTATGCTGTGTGGCGTCAGCGAGTATTTTCGGCTGAATATCATTGTGGTAGGCGTCAAAGAAGCGGTGGAGGATGCTATCATTTCTACCGTCAACGACAACTACGCCGGGGTATATCACGGTGTGCGGGAAGGCTATTCGGGCGGCTATCTGCCGGATGGCGATACAGGCTGGGAGGTGGCCGTCAGCGAGGGCGACATTTATACCTACCTCGATGGCAGCCTTGGAACAGAGCAATCCGGTGGCAGGCACGTTAAATTTGCCGGGGACTCCGGCAATTCGATGGAGTTTGCCATTGATAGCCTGTCGGTCACCATCCGCAATGCGCCGCTTGCCCCCTCCGACCCAAGCAATGCACAGCGGTTTGAAGCAGATGCGGTCATTCGGCTGGAGGTGCCGGTGCGCTTTGGCGGCAGGTTGCTCCCGTCCATACACATCACACTGAAGGTGCAGGCGGGATATATCGAGGTATTCTAAATAAACTTCGGGAAGAATTCGGGAATTTGCTGGACTTCCCAAAATGGATAGGGTATGTTGTGTCATAACGAGGCATCAACCATCCCATGAAGGAGGCATCACTATGAAAATGACAGAGAAAACGAAAAAATATCTGGCCATCGGCGGCGGTGCGGTAATCTGCATCGCGCTCATCGCGGCCATCAGCCTGCAATTTGGCAAGGCTCCCGCAGGGGAAGATGTACTGCCAGGGGCAAACTCCTCCGCTACCGATATTGTCATCGACCCCAGCAGCTTATCCACTGAAACAGATGCGGAAGCAACCAAGCCGGTCATTCAGCCCAACACCAACGCGGCTGACAGCACTGGGCAGGCGACAGATTCCCGACCAGCCCAGACCGATCAAAGCGAACAGAGCATTCAGCCGGAGGTCACCAAGCCTGCCGAGCCGGAGGAATCTGTGAAAACCGATTCCACGCAAAAGCCGGATGGGACAAAGGTGGATACCCCGCCCACTGCGGTGGATCATGACACCTATACACCGCCTGCGGATACGGGAACGCAGAACAGCGGCGGTGGTCTACCTGGTTTTGACAATGTACCGGATGCTGGTGCAAATCAAGTAATTCAGGCCAATGATATGTACGAAAATGGAAACAAAATCGGCAGCATGGACTAATCAATTCAATCAGTAATGAAAGGGCATCGTGGACACACGGTGCTTTTTTCATGGAAAGGAGTCTGCATGAAGCAAAAAATTAGTGTACTGCTGTTGCTTGCCATGATTTGTTCTCTGCTGTTTGCCGTGCCGGCCTATGCGGTCGGAGAAGGAAATGTGGATGGCGGGGGTGGAGGCATGGGGCAAGGCTCCAGCCAGAATTTTTGGAACACTGGAAATGAGGGTGTCCGGGTAACAGTGGTACGGGTCAGCGACCACGCAGTGGTTACAACTCCTATTGATCTGACCAACAAAAGCATATCGGCTGGCATTTATCACTTTGGCAGAGTATGTAAACTGCAATACAGCGGCGGCGTTGGACTATCTCCCGTGAAGGGCGGCTATGTCCGTGTGAATCCCTCACAGGCTCTGCCAAAAATTATCAGCAGCAATGGGAGCAGCAATATTGCTGCCATTAAAAGCTATTTCACCGACGAACAGGTTGTCCGCAGTATCGCAAACATTACCGGAATGCAGTTTGATGCGCTGGTAAACGGTGAGTACCGCCTACTCATCGAACCCATCGCCTACTACACATTTCAGGGTGTATTCATTGCTACCACGGCGACAGAAGCTGCCATGTATGATGAAATACTCAGCGGTGGCCTGCGCAGGAAGATGGTGTCATTGACCCACAAAAACCTGCCGTTGGCTATGTTCTTGGAAACCGCAGACCTTGGATATTCAGCATGGGGCGGCAGCAGAACCACAGCTGCTAGCAACGCGGATATTAAATCCAGTCTTGGACTTGGCGTTGTGCGATTTAAGGATGCACCGGCTGAAGCGCCGGAGGTTATCACCTTTGACTATGAATACCGTACCAATACTGAGGTTATCACGGCAGTGAATGTCAGCGGAGGGCAGAGTGACCCGGATAATCCAGTGTCGGTAATATTTAATGTAGGCGGGCGCAGCTACACGGTGAGCAATGTGTATTACCCTAACGGTGATAGCCAGTTGGCGTGGATTCGCTGGACAACTCCCTCTGAGCCGCAGACCATGACCATCACAGTGCGTGTTCGGGGCGGGGGCTCGGTTTCCAATGGAACCATCAACGTAAACATCGTAAACTTGAATGAGAACTCGCCGCCCGATCCCACCGCCGATGACCGCAATGACAGCTTTACTCGCCCATCTGTTCCTAGAAAGGCACAGGCAACCTCGACCAACTGGGGCGTGTGGCGACCATGGTGGCACGCCTATTGGGTGTGGCATTCAATGGGTGATGGTGACGGATATTGGTGCGATCACGGTTGGTGGGAGTTTGATCTTGATCGTTACTCTGCCAGCCTTTCAGCATCCATGACCATTGCACCGGATGCCAAAGCTCCGACCGCCAGCGGCAAAAACATGAAGTCTGGCTACGGCTTTACCGAAAAGGTTTCCACCAGAGTGAGTACCAACCAAAACTCTGCAGTCACGGCGGCACAGAACGCGGTCACCTACTTTCCGGAATTTCAGTATCATGGTTTTTGGCGACTGCTGGATCGCATGGGAAGCGGCTATAACATGACCCATGAATTCAAGGTCAACCGCTACAGTACCTACGGAAACCGGACGCACTTCACACCGATCTGGTACCCGGACGGTAGCTATACGCCCTATACATGGCTCATCGACTGCTGGACACCTGCAGGAATGTTGAGTATGAATCTGACGGATTCCATCATCATCAGCGGCAACCTTTGGAGCGACTGGCATATCGCACCGCAGAATCCGAATTAACAACAGAAAACGAACAAGATCGCAGTGGCTCATGCTCTGCGATCTTTCTTTTTTGCAAATCTCACAACGAAGGGAGAACCTCTATGAAAATGAAACGAATCCTGACGCTTGTCTGCGTGACCATGCTGGCGGCCTGCGTGTTCTGCGTTCCGGCCTATGCGGCCACCGGCGATGTTGCCGGAGCCATTCAGGGAACGTGGACAACTGCTTCCCAGCAGATCAAGATGGTGGTGGACAATGTGGTGTTCCCGGCCATCGATTTGATTCTGGCTGTGTTTTTCTTTGCCAAATTAGGGACAGCGTACTTTGATTGTGCGCCCGTAAAGGCACTGTAATAATTCTGGATTTGGCAATCCAGCGGGTAAAAGCTCATTTGCCCGTCATCAACCGGTTTACCTGAGAGGGAAACCTCATAGGGGAAAATAGCATTCCGGTAAACTCATAAGTTGGGCAGTTGTCAGCCCACGACTGAATGGGAAGATGAAAAAGATGATATGAGGATAAAAGCTATACTGCCTGAAGCGCAGTCCGAGAGGTTTATGTAGGAACTTTGGCGAAAGACAGCTATCGCCATACCGCACAGCCACAATTTGTTAATCGAGAATATGTGGGCGAGCTTTTGTGCGGCTCAACTCCGTATGGAGATAAAGGACGAAAACGCTATCCGACAACCATCTACGCTATTATTACTTTGCTAAACGGGGATTGCCTAACCCGAAACGCCGAGCAATCGGCTATGTGTAATGCCTTTGCGGTGATAAATTTCAAGGCTCTGCCAAGAAAGATGACACTGAATATTCGGTATGGCAACGGAGCCGCCATAGTAGTCCGAGTGCGGTAACGCCGCATACATGGCGAAGGGCGGCAGCTTGTTATCTTAACAACAGAGAAAGGAAGGTGTTTGATACACCATGAGAAATCCAATCAATTTGTTAAGCAGTTTGCAAATCCACAGCAGTGACAGGTCGTATACCTTTGAACGGCTCTATCGCAATCTGTATAACCGTGAGCTGTTTGCGCTGGCTTACCAAAATATCTACGCCAGCCAAGGAAATATGACAAAAGGCACAGATGGAAAAACCATCGACGCAATGAGCCTAAATCGCATTGACGGCATTATTGCGAGCCTAAAGGACGAGAGCTATCAGCCACAACCATCAAAAAGAACCTACATCCCAAAGAAAAACGGCAAAATGCGCCCGCTGGGTATCCCATCATTTGACGATAAGCTGATACAGGAATGTGTGCGGCTACTGTTGGAGGCAGTCTACGAGGGCGGCTTTGCGAAAACCTCGCACGGTTTTCGCCCCAACCATAGCTGTCATACGGCACTTAGTCAGGCACAGGTCTGTTTTACTGGCGTAAAGTGGTTTGTTGAGGGAGATATTAAAGGCTTCTTTGACAATATCAATCACGAAGCTATGGCGGATATTTTAGCGGAGCGTATCAAGGACGAGCGTTTTCTACGTCTTATCCGCAAGTTTCTGAAAGCAGGATATTTGGAGAATTGGCAATATCACAACACTTACAGCGGTACACCGCAGGGTGGTATCGTCAGCCCAATTCTTGCTAACATCTATCTGGACAAGCTGGATAGATATATGGAGGAACTGAAAAAGCGGTTTGACAAGGGAACGGCACGTTCGGTCTACCCCGAAACCTACGAGCTGGAGAAAAAACGTGGGGTGCTTGCAAAGAAGCTACGCAACGCAAGTACAGAGCAGGAAAAAAGCGAGCTTACAGCAAAAATCCATGAAATTGACCGTAAAAAGCTCACCATGCCCTACTCTGACCCATTCGACACCAGCTTTAAGCGGCTTCAATACGTCCGATACGCTGATGATTTTCTTGTTGGTGTAATTGGGAGCAAGGAGGACGCTATCGCTATCAAGGAACAGATAAAGGTGTTTCTTACCGACACGCTTCGGTTGGAGCTGTCTGATGAAAAGACACTGATAACCCATTCCGAGAAAAAGGCGCGGTTTTTGGGGTATGACATTTCCGTGCGCCGCTCTGCCGCAACCAAGAGAGATAAAACAGGACGGCTTTGCCGTCACCTCAACGGTACGGTGAGTCTGGAAATGCCGCAGGAGCTAATGCGTAAAAAGCTGCTGGAATACGGTGCTATGACCATTGAAAAAACGGTTTATGGCAAAGATAACTGGAAAGCCAAAGCCCGTTACTACCTCAAGGATAATGATGACCTCGAAATTCTTGACCAGTATAACAGCGAAATTCGCGGCTTCCGCAATTACTACCGCATTGCCAATAACGCCGCTCACGCAAGCTCTTTTGGCTACATTATGCAGTACAGTATGTTCAAGACCTTTGCAACAAAATACCGCACCAGTATGAGCAAGATGATTTCCAGACTTCGTATTAACAAAGATTTTGGAGTACGTTTCACCGACAAAAAAGGAAAGACAAAAACACGGCTGTTTTACAATGCTGGCTTTGCAAGAAAGCCTATGCAAAAGACCGCCGCCGTTGATGTAATGCCCAATACAGCGAGGTATTCCAGCAGAACAAGTTTGATGGATAGGCTGTCCGCAGGGCAATGCGAGCTTTGCGGCAAAACTGATTGTGAGATTGAAATTCACCACGTCAGAAAGCTCAAAGACCTAAAAGGTATCAACTACTGGGAGCGCTTTATGATTGCGAGAAACCGTAAAACGCTGGCGCTCTGTGTAGACTGTCACAAAAAATTGCATAGTGGCAAACTGAATTAACAAGTGGCGAGCCGTATACATCGAGAGGTGTAAGTACGGTTCTGAGGCGAGTGTTTGGAAACCTACCGCAGAAATGTGGCAAGGCGCTGGGCACTTAGCCACCATCGGAAACATGGCCAGTTTGAATGGGCCGCGCCCGCCATCCTGTTCGCCTGTCTTGTGTTTACGCTGACGGCCCCGCTCTATGTGTGGCAGATTCTCGGAATGTAAGGAGGAAAAACGATGGGATGTTGGGGAATCACCGCTTTTGAATCGGACGCAGGTCTGGACGCGAAGGGCTTTATCCGAGAGAATCTGCCAGAGGATGGTAAGCTGGAGCTTGAAAAAATACTCGAAGGGTTGCAACATGACGCTTGGAATGCCCCTCCTGATGTGATGAATGCCGAGTCTCATACTAGCCCGATGGCGCTGGCAGAAATTATAGTAAAATTTCTTGACCGTGAGGTCGACAGTCTGGACAATGCCGGAGCATGGGCAGAAAAAGAAAAGAAATTTGGCGCAGTCACATCATTCACAGCAACCAGAGAAGTAGTTCGGTGGCTTCGGGATTATCTTTGCGATACCCTGAATTATGCAATGAAAGGTGCGGAAGAAAGGCGAAAATGGGGCGGCTGGTTTCAGAAAAAGGATTGGCATGCTTGGCAAAATCACATGGCTGTGTTGATTGGCCGCCTTGATGGCGTCCTTTCCGCAGAGGGGCAATCGCTGGTGTTGTTCTCCAAGGCAGAGCCGAATGAAAAGCAGGAGACTGATATGGGTATGACGATGCAGCAAAGCATCTGAAGAAGGAGAAAAAGATGACTACTTTTGAAAATGAGTTGCGCAAGCTCTTTGATCATGACGTGGTGTTTGTGAATGCCCGTTTTACCGGAAACACCTGCTACGGCAGGCTGAATGAAGAGGTGCGAGTCAAAGCACGTTTTGTTACCTGCGACTATGGTGACCATTACGAAGCGCTTAAGGTGACGCTGCTCAACCGACGAGAGGGAGAAATCAACAGCGTTCTACTGCGCTTTCGAGATCTGTGGGGCATGAAAAAGGTGAGCAATCCCAACTTTCAACAGGGGGTATCGCCTCATTTATGGGTGTGCGACGGTAAGGTTGAATGGTATGTGTATCAGCCGAATGAAGCTGACCGCCAGCAACTCAAGGCCGCCGTGCAGACCTATTTGGATGTGTTTCAGGAGCCGGTGCAGGGCCAGCAGATGGGGCAGAAAATGTGCTGATATAGCGCAGGCCAGCACTCTGGTCGGAAAGGAGTGAGAAATTAAGTGTTTATATGGGACTTCGTCGCCGAAACCGTGCTGGGGCAGATCATTGATTGGATCTACGGCCAGATCGTCGGGTTTCTCGGCGATTTTTTTATGCAGATGGGAAATATGGGGGCAGATCTGTTCGAGCTGAACTGGGTGCAGTCCATTGTTCTCTTTTTCAGTTATCTGGCGTGGGCGCTCTACGCTGTCGGTCTTGTGGTGGCGGTGTTTGAGTGCGGCATTGAGTACCAGAACGGGCGAGGTAGCGTGAAGGAAACCTCCCTCAATGCCGTCAAGGGCTTTATGGCTGTGGGGTTGTTTACCACGGTGCCAGTGGAGCTGTACAAGCTCTGTGTAACTCTGCAGGGCGGCTTTACGGCGGGAATCACCGGACTGGGTGAGGATTTCGGAACAGTGGCTTCCGGAATTATTACTTCATTACAGGATGCGGGAACATGGGAACAAGCAGCTAACGCCGGTGTGCTGGGCGGCCTGAATACTATCACCAGCCCAATCTTGATGATTTTTATACTGATAATGATGGGCTATGCCATCATTAAAGTGTTCTTTGCCAACTTGAAGCGGGGCGGTATCCTTCTGATCCAGATCGCGGTTGGCAGTCTGTATATGTTCAGCATTCCACGCGGGTATATCGACGGTTTTGTGAGCTGGAGCAAGCAGGTCATCGGTTTGTGCCTGACTGCGTTTTTACAGGCGACGATCCTGATCGCCGGACTTATGGTATTCAAAGACCACGCATTACTAGGGCTTGGTCTAATGCTGTCAGCAGGCGAAATCCCACGCATCGCCGGACAGTTTGGTCTGGACACCGGCACTCGTGCTAACGTGATGGGTGCGGTCTACGCAGCACAGGGAGCAGTGAATCTGACCCGCACCGTTGTGCAGACCGTCGCAAAATAAGGAGGCTGATCAGCAGATGAAGGAAAACAAACTAGTTTACATCACATCCCCTTATGCCGGGGACATTGAATCAAACGTAGCCTTTGCTAAAACCGCCTGCCGCTACGCCGTGGAGCAGGGATGCACCCCGGTGGCAGTTCACTTGCTCTATCCGCAGATACTGAACGATGCTGTTCCCGTAGAACGCGAAGCCGGTATCCAGATGGGGCTGCAGGTGCTGGAAGTCTGTGATGAATTGTGGCTGTGCGGTGATCGGATATCTCACGGGATGCAGGTAGAACTGGACGCTGCAGAATGGCAGGGAATCCCAGTATGCCGTGTTCTGGAAATCCCGCAGGAAGCGCCGGAACCGATAGAATCCCACATGGAACGATCACCCCAATTGGCTATGTAACATTGGCACATTTGCTTCACTTGAGCCAAAATCCTTGTTGGATATCGTCATAGCTATTCCCTCACATTGTCGATATACTTGGCTTGCAAAAGAATCAAAGGAAGGAGTCAAACCACATGGAAAATCGCAAAAATCTCTGTGCCATGATCACTGCCGACCTCCACGCCAGAGTGCGTGAGGAACAGGAAAAAATGGAGCTGAAACTAAATGAGTATGTCGAAATGATCATCAAAGAACACTTTGAGATGGGAGGAAAAACAATGGATGGCAAAACAAGGACGCTGGCATTTCAGGTATCGGAGGAACTGTTCGGGCGCATCAAGGCCCATCTAACTAAGACGGGTATGAGCCAAAAGGACTTCGTCATCGGCCTGATTGAGAAGGCTCTGGTAAGCAAACCACCGGAGTCAATCGAAGCTGGCAGCAACGAATAATCGCATCGCATGAACCGCTGGAGCCGCAGAGCTTCGGCGGTTTTTCTCTTGGAGGTGAGCAATTTTGTATATTTACCCTGACAACTTGAAGTCCAAAGCTACGTTGTGGCTTTGGCAGCTCCGTGATATTGGCATCATCGGAATCTGCGCCGTGGTGTCTATCTTGGCACTGACGCAGGCTGGTTTTTTTCCACCACTGGTGCTAACCGGCGTATTCGCCTTTCTATCGATCCGCTTTGAGGACACCAGCATTTTGGATTTTATCCGATATGCCTGCGCGTTTTTGTTTATCCACCAGCAGCTTTATGAATGGAGGTATACCGAGTGAGTAAAAAAGCAGAGAAGAAAGAGGCCCGACAGCGGGCATCCACACGCCAGCTTATTGGGGTGAAGGCCGTCACCGATTACAGCCTTGTATCCTATGTCCATGGCGAGCTGGTGTATTTTATCATCAAACCCTCCAACATTTCCGTTCTGTCGCAGGCCAGCGTTGGGGCAAAAATCTACGCCCTGATGACGGTGTTGAAGGGTGTGGCCGAGATTGAAATGCTTTGCCTTAACAGCCGCGAGAGCTTCGAGGACAACAAGCGTTTTCTTCGCGCCCGCATGGAGAAGGAGAACAATCCAGTGGTGCACAGATTGCTGGAAAAAGACCAGACCCATCTCGACCGAATACAGGTGCAGATGGCCACTGCTCGCGAATTTCTCATCATCATTCGCCTGAAGGATGAGAAAGAATCGGAGGTATTTCCATACCTTGCCCGCATCGAAAAGTCCCTCAAAGAGCAAGGCTTTTCCGTAAAGCGAGCTGACCATGAGGACATCAAGCGTATTCTTGCGGTTTATTACGAGCAGAACGTGACTACAGAGCGCTTTGAGGATTTCGACGGGGAGCGTTGGATTATTCCAGAGGACTGAAAGGAGGCAACCATTTGAAACAAACAAAAGCTGCCCCTGCGGCGGCAAAGGAAGATGTGCGCATTCAGGAGTTTCTGGATATGATTGCGCCATCCATTGTCAAATTTGAAACCGACTATTTTATCTGCGGTAACACCTATCGCTGTGTGTGGGCGCTGCGGGAGTACCCCACTGCCACAGACGAGCAGGCCATTCTGTCGCACCTCGGCGAAAAGGACGGCGTGACCCTGCGCATCTACACCCGCCATGTGACCCCGGTGGAAGAA
This sequence comes from Sinanaerobacter chloroacetimidivorans, assembly GCF_018128545.1. Classification (GTDB taxonomy): domain Bacteria; phylum Bacillota; class Clostridia; order Peptostreptococcales; family Anaerovoracaceae; genus Sinanaerobacter; species Sinanaerobacter chloroacetimidivorans. The sequence goes on from NZ_JAGSND010000001.1 coordinate 163,643, forward strand.
AAGAAAATCATCAGCAACGCCGCCAACAAAAACCGCATGGACAGGAGCAACACCAACGATTTACAGCAAACGGTGTTGGCCGAAAGCAATTTACAGGACGTGACCACCATCGTGGCGCAAATGCACCGCAATCGTGAGCCGCTGCTCCATGCGGCGGTTTATCTGGAGCTGTGCGCCCACGACCTCGATCAGCTCAAGCTGTTGCAGACCGAGGTGCTGACCGAGCTAATCCGCTCCAAGCTGAATGTTGACCGGCTCATGCTCCGCCAGCAGCAGGGCTTTCAGTGCGTGATGCCCACTGGCTGGAATCTGTTTCGCGATCAGTTCGAGCGTGTGCTACCAGCCAGCAGCGTGGCCAATCTCTATCCCTTCAACTATTCCGGCAAGACCGATCCGCAGGGGTTCTATGTGGGGCGTGATAAATTCGGTAGCAATGTGCTGGTAGACTTTAACCGCCGTGCCGATGACAAAACCAACGCAAACATCCTGATCCTTGGCAACTCCGGTCAGGGCAAGAGCTATCTGCTCAAGCTGATTCTGACTAATCTGCGGGAATCTGGGATGCGGATTACCGCCCTCGATCCCGAAATGGAGTACGAGGATTTGACCAACAACCTCGGTGGCTGTTTTATCGACCTTATGTCTGGCGAGTATATCATCAACTTTTTGGAACCTAAAACATGGGATGACAGTGGCAGTCCGGAGGACTTAGACGCGCCGCAGACCTTCCGCATTAGATCTCGCCTGTCCCAGCACATTAGCTTTCTGAAAGATTTTTTTCGCACCTACAAGGACTTTACCGATCGGGAAATCGACGTCATCGAAATCATCCTACAAAAGCTTTATGCAAAGTGGAATCTGTCAGATAAGACCGATTTCACCCAGCTTGGGCCGACCGATTACCCGATTCCGTCCGATCTGTATGCACTGCTTGAGGCCGAATACAAAGGTTTTGATGAGAACAAGCGGCAGCTTTACACCGCCGAAATGCTCCAGAGCATCCTGCTGGGCCTCAATTCTATGTGTGTGGGTGCGGAGAGTAAATTCTTCAACGGCTACACCAATATTACTGATTCCAGTTTTGTCACCTTCGGGGTGAAGGGCTTGCTGCAGGCCAGCCGGAACCTGAAAAATGCGCTGCTGTTCAACGTGCTTTCCTTTATGAGCGACGAGTTGTTGACCGAGGGCAACACCGCTGCCAGCTTGGATGAATTCTATCTGTGTGAAGCGACACGTTGTCGCCAATAACCTTGCATAGCGGGGAGACCTGCCACAAGGGAAAAACGACGGGAAACCGCAAGGTTTTCTAACTAATATTTCGAGGAGTGGAATGACGGAGTAACGTCCCGAAACGCTCCCCCTGAGACTGCGTTGGAAGAAACCGTGGACAAACGCGGGGACTGACACAGCACGCCGAAGTCGGCTGAACACACTCGCTGTATCGACAGTGCCAGCAACACATCGTTACGGCAAAAACGAACCAGAGGTGGTCGTGAGTGATAGGCCGGGGGTCTACAAGATATCTATGGCAAGAATGTGCAGGATTGCACTGACGAACATCCGAATGTACGGGTCTAAAAGAGTGAACGGCTAACAGCCGTTGCCGTCGGATGGCGGCGTGTGTGAGGATTAGTAAAATTACAAGGTTATGAAACTCCTTAATCTGTTATAGGCAGGTTCAAGCACACAGGCTTAAAGGATGCGCCTAAGGGTATGTATGAACAGATAGAAATATTGGAACGTGGAAAAGCTGGAGCGTGGAGCATTTGTCTGCAAAGAAGCGCTGGCAAGGAAATCGGCATTCAACGCTGTATAACTTGCCTTTATCCAGCCAAAAGCGCAGCCATAGTACCAATGAAGCGGCGACAATAAGCCGCGGAGGGATGGGCTGTAGTCGGGAAATGCAAACATTAGCAAGGAAACACGCAGCATTCAAAGGTTCGAGTAGGACTAAGAAAGGCTGAATTCCATCTGCTCTTTACAGGGCAAGGAGGATGCCGACTTTGACGACTACAAAGAAACCCAAAAGGCAGAAACTGCGCAATGCGGAATACTACGGGCTTCAAGCGTTGCAGGACAGGCTGTACGCCGACAGCAAGGATGGAAAGCATTTCAAAAATCTGGTGTCCATCATTACTTCGGAGGAAAATATTCAGCTTGCATACCGCAATATTAAGAAGAATTCCGGTAGCAAAACCGCAGGCACAGACGGTAAAACCATTCAAGACTTAGAAAAATGGCAACCGCAGACCGTCATAAATTATGTGAGAAAACGCCTCCACTTCTACATCCCGCAAACGGTACGGCGAACAGAAATTCCAAAACCAAACGGCAAAATGCGGCCACTGGGCATTCCCACCCTCGGAGACCGGCTGATACAGCAATGTATTTTGCAGGTCTTAGAGCCGATATGCGAGGCAAAATTTCATGAAAAGAGTTTTGGCTTTCGTCCCAACAGGAGCACGGAGCACGCCATAGCGCAGGTCTATAAATATATGCAGGTCGATAATCTGTCCTACGTTGTAGATATTGACATCAAAGGATTTTTCGACAATGTCAATCATGGAAAACTGCTTAAGCAAATGTGGACGCTTGGTATTCGCGATAAAAAGCTGCTGTGCATCATCTCCGCTATGTTAAAGGCGGAGATCAAAGATGTTGGTATCCCTGAAAAGGGCACGCCGCAGGGCGGCATATTAAGTCCATTGCTCTCAAATATTGTGTTGAACGAGCTGGACTGGTGGATCGCCAGCCAATGGGAAGAAATGCCGCCCAAGCACAACAAGCCTTTCATCCGCAAAGACAACGGCAAAGTGGATAAGGGACCAGTATTTTTAGCCTACCGGGAGCGAAGCAATCTAAAGGAATGCCACCTCGTGCGCTATGCAGATGATTTCAAAATCTTTTGCAGAAAACGCAGCGACGCGGACAAGATTTTTGAAGCCACAAAACTGTGGCTATGGGATAGGCTTCACTTGGAAATCAGTGAGGAAAAATCCAGTGTCACCAACCTGAAACGCCACTATTCCGAATATCTTGGCTTTCAGATACGTCTGCACAAAAAGGGTAAGACCAAGGGTGGCAAGCCCAGATACACCGTAAAATCTCACATTACCGAAAAAGCGGATAAGCGCATAAAAGACAGTCTGCACAAGCAAATCAGGAGCGTGCAAAAACCCATTGGTAATCGCAGTGGACACGCTTCGGTCGAGTGCTACAACGCCTATGTCATTGGCGTTCACAATTACTATGAAATAGCGACCCACGTAGCACAGGACTTCTATAAAATCAGCCATTCTGCCCACAAGAGCCTAAGAGCACGATTAAAGAAACGCATGAAAAGAAGCGGCCAGTATATCTTGCCATATATCCAAGAAAAGTATGGACACAGTCAGCAAATACGCTATGTGTATGATACGGCGCTCGCCCCGATTGGTGCAATCAAGCACCGCCCTCCCAGTATGCTGCGGGTGGCGGTCAACAAATATACACCCCAGGGCAGAGCTGGTATACACAGTAGATTGGAGACGGTCAACATGGCCGTCCTGACATTTTTAATGCGCAACCCAGTTCGAGATAGAACCATTGAGTTTAACGACAACCGCCTGTCCCTTTACTGCGGACAGTGCGGAAAATGTGCAATCAGTGGAGAAAATCTTGAAATTGGGCATCTGCACTGCCATCATATTATCCCTTTGCAAAAAGGCGGTACAGACAAATATGCAAACCTCGTGTTTTTGGCGGATAGGGTGCACGTACTCCTACACGCCACGAGAGAAAAAACGCTGAACGCCCTGCTTGCCGAACTGAATTTGGATAAAAAGCAACTGGCTAAACTCGATAAATTCCGCCGGTTGGCGGAAATCCCCGAAATTATCTAAACGTTTCTTTTAGTTGTAAGCTGTGTAACTCCAACAAACATTTCCCGATGGAACGCCGTGTGATGGGAAACTATCATGCACGGTGTGGGACGGGGGAAAAGATGGAGATAACATCAAAATCTTACCTATCGTCATTCCTCTCCAATTTGACCGCCGTGGAATATGTCCGCAACTTTATGAAGCGTGTGCGCAAGAAGGATTCGGCGGTCATCATCGCAAGTCAGAACCTTGAAGATTTTAATCTGGACGGCGTGAAGGAGTACACCAAGCCGTTGTTTTCCATCCCTACGCATCAGTTCCTGTTTAATGCAGGCAGCATCGATGCCCGGTTTTATACCGACACTCTCCAGCTGGAGGAATCGGAGTACAATCTGATTCGTTATCCCCAGCGTGGGGTGTGCCTCTACAAATGTGGCAATGAACGTTATAACTTGATGGTCAATGCTCCGGAGTATAAGGCGAAGCTGTTCGGTAACGCTGGCGGGCGTTAAAAAGGCTGTGCAATCATAATAACTGCACAGCCTTTATTGCATATTCGTTTTGGAAGAACCCCCAGCAAAGTTAAGTCCGATAAATCCAATATTCAGTGTTATGCCTGTAAAATGTACCTTCTTCATCAAACGTTTCATGCTCATAACGCATCCCTCCTTTATCCCTTTAGCTGGGTTTGGCTGGTGGTTCTGCCAAGGACTCAGAGGTCGGTCTTTCCAAAACGAATATTGTATTTATATTATAACACCGTTGCTTGAGGGGTACAAGAAAGGATGTGATATATTGGATTTAAAAGACCAACGCTTCGGCATTGAAATCGAGATGACCGGCATTACCCGCCAGAGAGCCGCCGAGGTGTGTGCCGCATATTTTGGCGGCTCCTCCAGATACATTGGTTCCGGTTATGATACCTATGCGGCACTGGACAGTCATGGGCGGCAGTGGAAATTTATGAGTGACGCAAGCATTGACCCTCAGCAAAAAAACTGCGGCCACACAATATCGGCAGATAACGACTACAGAACCGAGATGGTCAGCCCCATCTGCCGCTACGAGGACATCATTCCTATTCAGGAAATCATCCGCAAGCTGAAGGAAAACGGAGCCATCACTAACAAGAGCTGCGGCATCCATGTGCATATTGACGCTTCCCCCTTCGATGCCCGGACACTTCGCAACATCACCAACATCATGGCGTCCAAGGAGGATCTGATCTACAAGGCGCTGGGTGTTTCCGTTGCCCGCCAGAATCGCTGGTGCCAACCGGTGGAGCAACGGTTTTTGGATGAGCTGAACCGTCAGAAGCCCCGGTCGCTGGAGGGTGTGGAGCATATTTGGTATGACGGAGACAGCCGCCGCTATACTCATTACGATAATAGCCGCTACCACTGCCTGAATTTGCACTCGGTATTCCAGAAAGGCACGGTGGAGTTCCGGTTGTTCAATGGGACGCTCCATGCTGGAAAAATCAAGGCGTATGTTCAGTTTTGTCTTGCTATTGGGGCACAGGCGCTGAACCAGTCCTGTGCTAGCCGGAGGAAAACCCAGACCACTAATGAAAAATACACCTTTCGCACATGGCTACTGCGGCTGGGGCTGAACGGCGATGAGTTTGCCACCGCCCGCCAGCATCTATTGGCCAGTCTGGATGGCTGCATCGCATGGCGTGACCCAGCACAGGCCGAAGCACAAAAGGAACGATTAAGGCAGAAAAAAGAAAAGGAGCGAGATCAGGCACGGCAGGTGCATGCCATGCCTGAAACTGTTCCCACAATCGAACAGACAGAGCAGGCCGAGGTTTCTGAAGAAGCCCCGGCCTTTGTCATGCATATGTAAGGAGGAAACGTGAGCAGAAAACCTACACTGTATATCGCTTACGGCAGCAATCTTAACCTGCCGCAGATGGCGTTTCGCTGCCCAACCGCCGAGGTGGCTGGGGTCAGTGAGCTGAAGGATTATGAGCTGCTGTTCCGTGGTGGCCGCCGTGGTGCGGTAGCCACGGTGGAGCCGAAGGAGGGCAGCACCGTCCCGGTGCTTCTTTGGAAAATTCGACAGAAGGATGAGGAAGCCCTCGACCGCTATGAGGGGTATCCCCGTTTGTATGAAAAGGAAATGATGGACGTAAAGCTAAACGGCAAAACTGTCTCGGCCATGGTGTATGTGATGACGCCGGGTCATGAATTCGGTATTCCCTCTGATTATTACGCCGATGTGATTTGGCAAGGCTATGAGTCCTCCGGTTTTGACACGCAGGTGTTAGAGGACGCCATCAACCATGCCTATGACCTGATGCTCCAGCAGGAGCAGCAGCGCGGCAGCTCCGGGCAGCAATCACTGTTTGGATTCGGCGGCTGGACGGGGCTAAAATGAAAAAAGCTGTACCAGATTGGCACAGCTCACTCGTTGGATAATCGGATTGATTTCACATACGCAGCCAACAGCTCCTCAACGTGAGGAAGATATTTTTTGTCCAGACCGGACAATAGCTCTGCTGCACTGGAAAAGTCAATGGATTGTTCATTTCCAAACAGGATATAATCCGCCGATAGCCCCAACACCTTGCAGAGTTTGATCAACGTAGAAGCCGAAAAACCTTTTACTCCCAATTCAACATCGGCGAGAAAGGATGGCGACATCTCTGCCTGTTCCGCCACAAGTTCCCTGCTATATCCGAGCATTTCCCGCTTATCGCGGATACGCTTTCCGATTGAAGCATCAAAATCCTTCTTCATGTTTTCACCACCTTTATCCTCAATAAAGATAGTTTATCCCACTCGATTGAAGTTAAACATCAGCAAACGAGTTGATATAAACACCTCTAAAGAGTATAATGGACATCGCCAACAGAGGATAAGGAGGAATGAAATCATGGAGAAAAGAAGTACCTGCTGTTTTACCGGGCATCGCCCGAGGAGTCTGCCGTGGGGAAACAACGAGCAAGACCTGCGTTGTGTTCACCTGAAGGTGCTACTCCGGCAGGAAATCCAGCGGCTGATTACGAAAAATAATGTCACCCATTTCATCAGTGGCATGGCCATCGGCACAGATCTGATCGCTGCCGAAGTTGTGCTGGAACTCAAAAAGCAATACCAGAAGATCACACTGGAAAGCGCCATCCCTCATGAGGAACAGGCTGCCCATTGGGCAGTAGCGCAACGGGAGAAATACTACGACATTGCCAGCCGGTGCGATACGGAAACCATGATCCAAGGTATGTATACCCCCGATTGCTTCCGAAAACGGAATCAGTACATGGTGGAACATAGTGCCTATGTGATCGCTGTGTGGAACGGAAAGCCCAGCGGCACGAGTCAGACCGTCATGCTGGCGCGGGAGAAGAATCGCTTCCTGACCATGATCAACCCCAAAACATTGGAAATTACCAGAGTCAATCAACTGCATATGGCGCAAGAATAAGGTCCCTCTTACTGGGGCCTGTTCACAGCGCTCCGAAAGGAGGAATTGCCTATGGCAGCACCCGCCGCTGTGCTGGCGGTCAAGGCCACTCTTGCTGCGGCCACGGATAAACGCGGTCGGATGGCCATCGCTTCGGTGGTCGCCGCCATCCTGACGCCCTTCATTTTAATCGTGGTCGTCATCATGAGCGCGCTGTCCGGCACAACTGCACACAACAATGCCGCCGTGGATTTAGCATTTCACGGCGGTTATTTATCTTCTAGACTACCATCTGATTATCGGATGTACATTGAAAAAATGAGGGGCAGCTTCACCGATTTAGACATGGCACTTTCCGATATCAACGCCATGGCCGAGGATGGTGAGGTGGATGCCTACAGAGTCAAAGCTATTTTTTATTCTCTGTTCTTCGGCGCGGATCAGCCCCGGATGAACGAGGGGGAGTTCCGAGAATTCGCCGATTGTTTCGTCACCTATGAGGAACGGGATGATGGCGAGGACGGTACTTATACCGTGGCTATCCCAATCCCAGACCTCGAAACGGTGTATGCAAACCTCGCAGTGGCGCTGGGTCAGAGCGTTACTGCCGAAGATAAATCCAATGCCCAGCGCATCTATGTGCTGGCAAAATACGGTCAGGTATCCCCTGAAAATAGCCTGCCACTCGCTGCGGCCATGGGTGACGGTAGCTACGCCGCCCTGATTGCAGAAGGGGAGCAGTTTCTCGGTTACCCCTATGTGTTTGGCGGCTCCACGCCCCAGACCTCTTTCGACTGCTCCGGTTTTGTGTGCTGGGTCTACACCCAGTCCGGCGTCTACAACCTGCCCCGCACCACGGCCACCGGCATCTACAACCAATGCGCTATCGTATCGCGGGACGAGGCCGAGCCTGGAGATTTGATTTTCTTTACCAAGACCTATGTCTGTGCGGGGCCGGTGAGCCACGTCGGTATCTATGTTGGCAACGGTAAAATGTTGCATTGTGGGTCGCCGATCCAGTACACCAACATTGACACAAATTACTGGCGGGAGCATTTTTATGGCTTTGGCCGCCTGCCAAGTTAGGAGGAAAACCAAAATGAAAACAACCTTTGAACACAAGCCGGATTTTCGCTTTCGGGATTTCGTCATCGAAAAAAACGTGACCATACCAGCAGAACAGTTTGAGCGAATGCTTTGCAGACCACTGACTGATCAAAAATTTCTCACGGAGAACGCAGGGCTGATGTGGCAGGATAGTATGGATGTCTACCACTGCCTGCTGGTCACCGGCGAGGGCAGATCGGACGGCCTTCTGGTGGAAAGCGAGGGCTACAACTATGCCCGGTATGCATCCTATGTGCCCGAAGCTACCGCTCTGCGTTATCCATCCCTCGCAAAAATGAATCGGGAATTAGCTGCCGCCGTTGACTTTATTATTGCTGATGGCACCAACCAGACTAGTGAGGGCAACTGTGTTTTTAGCTTCGCGGAGCTGGAGGAAAAGATCAGCCTCTGCGTAACAGAAAAAACATTTTTACAGGAGATGCTGGGCGATATGTTATGCAGCCGACCGGAGGTGGCCGACCTGACCATCGGAGATGACTGCTTTGATGTGGTCTATTACCTCGACTTTTGCCCCAACTGCCTGAAGGGGCAAGCGGCAGAAGCACCTGCCGGACAGACGCTCCGCGACCTGCTCAAAACGCCGATGGAAAATGTTCATCTGCTCCATAAGGACGTGGAAATCGAACCTGCCACCATCGTGGAGTTGTCCGCTGATACCCTGAACGATGCTGGAAAACAGGACTGGGCCGATGTGCTGGACGCACGGGTGTGTCAGGTTTACGAAGGGTTTTATGGTCACCAGATTGATCTAGAAGGAGTGAAACCGTCTCGCCTGCGTGCTTTTTCCATGATGCTTGCAGGCTACTGCTCGGAAGAAAACTATGAAAAATGGGTGGCGCAGCCGGAGGAAACTCCGTCTCAGTCACCAGAAATGAAGCTATGAAATGGAGGACACGCATATGAAAAATACCACGCTGACTATTACCTTCAACATGGAAAAGATGGACGCACTGACTTTCCACATGGGCAAAAGAGATATTGACCTGCAGGCCGAGCTGAACGATACTGTACAGAAGCTATATGACAAGTACGTTCCGCAGGCAACTCGCGAGTATATCGACGATAGGGTTGCCCGTGAGGCTGGAGCAAAGGAGCGTTCACGCCGCCCGGTTCGCCCTGCCGCCCGCACCACTGATCTTTCCGAGCAGGGCGAAAGATGACCGTCTCCATGTGTCGGCCCCTGTGACGCCGCGTGTGCGCTTTTCGAGGGCGAGGTAGCCCGTGTACCCCTGCGGAGGTTCTGCTCCGCGTTGGACCGGTTTGGCGGTAAGCTTCTAAAGGGGCTAAAAACCCTTGCTGCGGCTGGATTTTAGGGGTGAAATGAAGGGTCGAAAAGTGTGCAGGTTAAAGGGCGGGTGGCTTCAAGAAGCCCCATCGCCAAGAGAACACCGCCCGGCAAAGCCGTGCGGGGATTGCGCTCTGCCACCCAACAATCCGCTTTTACCCAAAATGGGTGGCTTCCATGCAGAAAACGTCCGTGTGTCAGGAGGATCATGGGTGGCTCAGAAGAAATCACCAATAAAAGGAGGAATGAAATGAGCGGAAACGCAGACAAAACTAAATTTTCCGTCCGGGTGGACACAGAGTTACTGGAGTTGGCCGACCAGTACATCGCAGACGCTACTGTCCAGAGCCGCACGGAGCTGATTGAGGATGCACTGCGATTTTACCTTGGGTTCCTCACATCGAAGAAAGCGGAAGATTATTTGTTACAATCTCTGTCCTCCGTCATCATGGGTACGGTGCAGGACAGCGAGAACCGGTTGGCACGAATGGATTTCAAACTGGCAGTGGAACTATCCAAGCTGTGTCATGTGATTTCGTACACGCATGATGTTGATGAGGATGATCTGCACAAGTTACACTTAAAATGTCTCGACGAGGTCAAGCGCATCAATGGTGCGATTGATTTCGAGAGCGCATATAAATATCAGAAACGTGAAACCTAAATTGTGAGAAAATATTTATTGGGATTGTTACACTGAGTTCGTTTATAGTGTGTTGAAAAAGGAGTTGGTCTACTATGGTTAAGAAAGAAATTTTAGAGATGGTCATTACAGAGATGACTGAAAACGCACTGCTTGTTCGTAGGGAAACCTGTGTCGAGGAAGAACAGCAGATTTACACACAGGTTGCTGAGTTGTCTCGCCAGCGGCAGGATATCTTGTCCGCACTCTCTCCGGAGGATCGTCAGGTGCTGGAGGATTATCTGGTGAAAACTAATTTGATTGCTGACCACGAGTGCAAGCATCTCTATGTGCAGGGAGCAAAAGACTGCGTGGTGTTGCTGAAGAAGCTGGGTGTACTGTAAGAGAATATATGTTGAACGGCCTCTGCGAAAGCAGGGGCTGTTTGGCATATTGGTGATGAATTTTGTCAGTAGAGGTGGTATAATTAATAAAAGACATGATTACGGAGGTGCATAATGAAGCATTGGATTAACGACGAAGATACTCTCGATGTGCAAGATAGTGAATTGACTTTTGATGCTGTATACAGTAAGGAGTATATCCCAACAGAATGTCTAGGTGAACTTAAAAAAGCTGATATTCTTCTTATACCTGAAGAAATGTTTCGGGAGCGTAGAGGTTGTTTTTTTCCAGAATGTACAGAAGAATTTTTCACCTATGTGAAAGATAATAAGAGTGATAACGTAGTTGTTGATATCTGTGTGAGCGATGAAGATTTTCAGCGTATCGAATTACATGCTGATTTAATTACTGTCGCTACACTTATCGTTCAATGGGTTATACTTCCGACAGCCACTTCGCTAATTGCTGCATACTTATATGATAAAATAAAAAACCGCAATAAATCTGCAGAAAACACAAATGCAGAAGTGAATATTATTGTGGAGAAAGATAAAAAATCAAAAAAGATTTCTTACAGTGGATCTATTGAGAACTTTGAAATGGCAATGAAAACAATAGATGAAACGATTTTTAAATAGGTGAAAATATGACATTAACAGAAGTAAAAGAGAGCTTATCTCTTCCGCAACTTTCATTGAGTAATGACATTCCGGATAGTCTTAGAATATTGAAAGAGACCGCAATTAATTCCGGAAATGAAGAATTGGCTAATGAAATATGGTGTGTGCATCAGATTTTTCATATTCAAAATCTATATATAAAATTTTTTGCTCAGATTAAGGATAAGAAATTCGAGGAATCATGGCTTACTTTAGAGCGTATCGACATAGAATTTTCTTTTTTAAGAACTAATTATGTTTATACCAAGGAACAGTATAATTTGGGATTCATCGAAGGGAAAATTAAGGATTGGGAAAAGCTGTATCCCTATGAGGTTTTTTTTAGCAGAGAAACAATTATTAAAGGGGAACGATGTTCTATATGTGGAAAAAAAGTTTCTATTCGTAGTGGATGCGGGCATAGGATTGGGAAACTTTATATGGGTGAATTGTGTTGTCATGAAATAACCGATATGGAATTTCTGGGAATGGCAATTGTCACCAATCCGTTTGATAAATATACTTTTGTTAGGCCACAAGATATGGAATACAATTATGAAGTGCTTGAATTGTTGTCAGAGCGTGTTAATACTCCTTATGACAGTTGGCATATAGAAACATCTTCACGCCTACGACCAGAATACACACACGCAGAACGCAATAAGCCCTGTCCATGTGGTTCAGGGGAAAAATATAAAAAATGTTGTTATGGAACTAAAAAGGAACTTATGGCTCATAATCGTATCGTTTTAGAAAATGGTTGTAAGGATTCTGTTCCCGTGCGATATGTTGGCACTTGGAAATAATAACTCTCGTAGTGACTTTGGTGGCGTATTCAAAAGTTGCAGATGGCGATCACAACTGTGGTCGCTTTTTTCTTTACCCAAAACACAGAAAGGAGTCCTGCCATGCCAAAAATCATATTCACCTCGCGGTATATGCGGGATGCTCCTCCCGCCCAGCTTGAAAACTATGTGCGCTACATCGGAACCCGCGAGGGTGTAGAAAAAATAGATGAGAGTAAGCGGCTACTTCCTGCAACAGAAAATCAATGCCAGCTCATTCGTCAACTGCTTCGTGATATTCCGGCATCCATAGAGATGCTGGAGTACACGGATTTTTTATTGAAGCCAACTATCGGCAACGCCTCCGAGTTTATCTCTTGCACACTGGAGCAGAATCTTGATATCGTCAGCAAGCGGGAAAACTATGTGGACTACATTGCCAATCGTCCTCGCGTGGAGCGTGTAGGTGAACATGGCCTGTTCACCGATGCGGGCAAGTCAGTGGTACTGGCACAGGTGCAGCAGGAAGCGATGAACCACAAAGGCGCAGTCTGGACTCATGTGATATCACTGCGCCGGGAGGATGCAGCAAGACTTGGCTACGACAGCGCTAAACAATGGATGTCGCTGCTGCGCTCAAAACGAGCCATGCTGTGCAGGCACATGAAGATCGACAGCGAGAACCTGCGCTGGTATGCTGCCTTTCATAACGAGGGACATCATCCCCATGTGCATCTGATGGTTTACTCTGTAAAGGACAATGATGGTTTTCTCACCGAGAAGTCTATTGAAGCCATGCGTTCGGAGTTGGCACATGATATTTTTCGTCAGGACTTTGCGCACATCTATGAGGAACAAAATCAAGTTCGCACAGAACTGAAAAACGGAGCTGCTGATGTGTTGCGAGAGCTGATGGACGAACTCCACTTCAGCACACTGGTCAACCCGGAGATTGAACAGCAGATGGAGCAGCTTTCCATCCGGCTGCAAAATACCAGCGGCAAAAAAGTGTATGGGTATCTCAAACGGGATGTGAAGAATCTGATTGACCAGATCGTGGACGGTCTGGCCAATGATACGCGTGTAGCTGCGTTATATCAGGCATGGGGTAAGTGGAACAACGAGGTGCTGCTGACCTATCAGAAAAATGCACCGCCCCTGCCGCCTTTATCTCTGCAGCCACAATTTAAGAGTATCAAAAACATGGTGATCGCCGAGGCAATGAAGCTTGGCGGTCACCATTTTACATTTGAAGATGAAGATGCGCTGGAATCGGAGGGAGCAGTCAATCCAGCGGAATTGATGGAAATATCTGTGTCGGAGGATAGGGAGATGCTGGAACCAGATGGGACACTGCCTGAAAGCTACCGCCGTTCTTCAGGCAACGACGAGCACAGCACGATGTGGAGTGACCGATACAAGGAAGCCCGGAAAATCCTGTTTGGTGATAAGGATACGGAACCGAACTTTGAGAAAGCGTTTGCGCTATTTTTGGAGGAAGCGGAATCCGACAACCCTATGGCCATGCATGACCTTGGACGAATGTTGGCAGACGGCCTTGGCAGGGAGATTGATAATGCCGCTGCACAGGACTGGTACGCCAAAGCACTGGTAGCGTTTCAGATTTTAGAGCAGACGGCCAAAGAAAAACAGCGTCCTTATCTCCAATACCGTATCGGTAAAATGTTCGCTGCTGGACTTGGCACAGAACAGGACTATGAATCGGCAGCCCGATGGTTTTCCGAGGCGGTCGCTGCCAACCACAGGTACGCGCAATACTCGTTGGCTGGATTATATTATCACGGTCAGGGTGTGGAGCAAAGCTATGAGCAGGCGTTTTACCTCTATGGCTGTTCCGCAGAGCAAGGAAACCCATACGCAAGCTATGAGTTGGCGAAAATGTGCCGGGATGGGATTGGCACAAAAAAGAATATAGAGCAATCCGGGATGCATTTCCAAGATGCATTTACCGGCTTTTTTTATTTAGAGCAGAACAGCCATGACGATAAGCTGCAATACCGCCTTGGCCAGATGCTCCACACCGGGATCGGTACAGATAAAGATGATGCTATGGCTGAAGACTATTGGGAACGCGCTGCCAAACTGGGCAATGTGAATGCGCTGTTTGCTCTCGGAAAGTTGTGGTTGGAAAGTGAAACCGATCTAGAGCAGGCGGTCGCTTGGATAACTAAGGCCGCTGATGCCGGAAACGCTAATGCACAGTATGCGCTGGCAAAACTCTACCGGGACGGTGAGTATGTGCAGCGCAATATGAATAAGGCTGTGAATCTGTTCACTCTATCAGCAGAACAGAAGAATGAGTTTGCAGCGTATCAGCTCGGCAGGATCTATCTGTCAGGAGAGGATATTCCCAGAAATGTGGAGACTGCCATCAAGTGGCTATCCCTTTCTGCGGATGCTGGAAACCAGTTCGCACAATATGCTCTTGCCAAACTGTATCTTACTGGTGAAGATGCGCCGCAGGACATTAGCAAAGCGGTGGAGCTGTTCGCAAAGGCCGCCGATCAGAAGAATCAGTATGCACAGTATCAGATCGGTAAGTTGTATCTGACAGGAGAGCATCTGCCCAAGGATGTGGATGTAGCTATTCATTGGCTGGAGGAAGCGGCAACGCAGGAGAACCAATATGCACAATATGCTCTCGGCAAGCTATACCTTTGTGGCCATGATGCCCCTCGTGATAAGGACAAAGCGATTCTGTTTTTAGAGGCATCCGCCGCACAGGGAAATATCTACGCACAGTTCCTGCTTGATCACATGGACTCCTTCCGCAATCCTTCGACTTTCCTTGCAGCAACAAAACTGCTGCACCGATTGGAAAATTTGTTCCGGGAGGACTATCGCAAAGCTACGGGCGGCTCGGCATTTCACATCGATCGGAAGCGTCGCCGTAAACTGGCAGAGAAAAAACAGGCACAGGGTCACAAACGAGATGACCATGAGACTATACAACAACAAACTTATTGACAGGAGGTGTTTCTTACATGGGATATGTTTATTTTACTGATGAACAGAAGCAACGGGCAAACGCTGTGGATTTAGAGGACTTTCTCATCCGGCAGGGAGAGAAATTAATCCGATCCGGCAGAGAAAAGCGTCTGGTCAGTGATCACAGCATTACGGTGCGCGGAAACGAGTGGTATGATCACGCCGCTGAGAAAGGCGGATGTGCCATTGATTTTGTGCAAATGTTCTACGGCAGGAGCTTTCCTGATGCGATGACCATGCTCTTGAATGGCGAGCAGGGGCAGGCATACCGCCCCAGTGAACAACGACAGCGGGAGCAACCGAAACCGTTTGTGCTGCCAGAGGCCAACAGCGATATGCGCCGGGTGTTCGCCTATCTAATCAAGACGCGCTGTCTTGACTCGAATGTGGTGTCTGTCTTCGCTCATGCCAAGCTAATCTATGAGGATGTCAAGTATCATAATGTTGTGTTCATTGGCTGTGATTCAAAAGGTGTTGCCCGTCATGCCCACAAGCGCGGAACCTATACGCAGGGCGATCCGTTTAAAGGCAACGTGGATGGCTGTGATCCTCGGTACAGCTTTCATTACACCGGAAAGGGCAATATCGTCTATGTGTTTGAGGCTCCTATTGATATGCTGTCCTTTATTTCGATGGACCAGAATGATTGGCAACAGAACAGCTATGTGTCGCTGTGTGGGTTGGCAGAGCATGCGCTGCTTCAACTGTTGGCGGAGAATTCGCAGGTGCAGAAGATTGGACTGTGTCTTGACAATGATAAAGCCGGTCTGAAAGCACGGGAGCGGCTCATCGGTATTCTTGCAGAAAAGGGATATGGCGAGGTATTCTCACTTTTGCCGCAGCAGAAGGATTGGAATGAAGATTTAAAAGCGATGAAGCAGGAAGCACAGATGCCTGAACAGGAGCATAGCAAGCAAGCGCTATATGTGATGATATAAAACCAAGTTTCACTCGACCTATGTGACAGATTGCTGTATACTAACAGCAGAACAAAAATCGGAATTTGAGGGGATGATGCATAATGACCGACAATATTAATATTAGATTTGCAAAACCTGAGGATGTGGCGGCTTTGGTTGATATATACAGACCGTATGTTTTGGATACGGCGATTACTTTTGAATACGAAGTTCCATCAACAGAAGAGTTTTGGAGACGCATGAATGCCATTCAAAGAAAATATCCGTACATCGTGGCGGAATGCTGCGGCGAAATTGTCGGGTATGCGTATGTCGGAAGTTTTGTTGGACGCGCAGCATACGATTGGTCGGTTGAAACGACGATCTATTTGAAGCAGGACAAACGCAAACAAGGTGTTGGGCGAAAGCTTTACGAAGCGATGGAGTGTATTCTGAAGGAAATGCACATCATCAATTTGAATGCCTGTATCGGCTACCCTGAGACGGATGATGAGTATCTGACAAAAAACAGTGTAGAGTTTCATAGACATATCGGCTATTCTCTGGTCGGAGAATTTCATAAATGCGGATATAAATTTGGTCGGTGGTATAATATGGTGTGGATGGAAAAAATGATTGGAAGCCATCCTGAAAAACCAGTCGCAATTATCAATGTCAATGATATTCGCGGTCTTTTGCAAGACAAGTATCATATAGAATAACACGGCAACTTCCAGTTTGTCGAATTGAATAGAAATCAGAAGTTAACTGAAGCAGTCGAGTAAATCGGCTGCTTTTTTCTATGCCTGAGGGGAGAAAAAATGCAGACACAACAAATCGTTTTACTCATCTGCGTTGGCCTTGGGATGTTTGCCGTGATTGGCGGGCTGTCCCTGCTGGCGCATTATTATACTCTGAGCGGCATCAAGGCTAAGACCGTGGGTGATGGTCAGCATGGTACAGCCAGGTTTGCTACCGAGAAAGAAATCAAGGACACCTACGCGCGGGTACTCTACGAGCCGGAGAGGTGGCGTCACGGTGATGCTCTGCCGAAAGAGCAAGGATTGGTGGTTGGCTATAAGAAGCACGGCTCGGTCATTACCGCATTGGTGGATAGTGGCGATATCCACTGTCTGATGATTGGTGCGGCAGGCGTCGGCAAAACTGCTAACTTTTTATATCCAAACCTCGAATATGCCTGTGCCTCCGGCATGAGCTGGCTCTGCACGGATACCAAGGGCGATCTGTTCCGCAATTACGCAGGAATTGCCAAAGACTGCTACGGTTACAACATTTCTGTGCTTGATTTGCGAAACCCCACCCGCTCGGATGGTGACAACATCCTGACGCTGGTGAATAAATACATGGACGAGTATCAGGCGCACCCAGAGAATTTGGCGGCAAAGGCCAAGGCCGAGAAATATGCCAAGATTACCGCTAAAACTATCATCTGCTCAGACGGGGCGGAGGCAAGCAGTTATGGACAAAATGCGTTTTTCTACGATGCGGCTGAAGGATTGCTGGCGTCTGTGATACTACTGATTGCGGAGTTCTGTCCACCTGAAAAGCGCCATATTATTTCGGTGTTCAAGCTGATCCAAGATCTGCTTGCTCCTTCGCCGGTGAAAAATCGCAGCCTCTTCCAACTCCTTATGGACAAGCTACCGCCTACCCACAAGGCTAAGTGGTTTGCAGGTGCAGCGCTCAACAGTGCCGATCAGGCGATGGCCTCCGTGCTGTCCACGGCGATGTCCCGGCTGAATGCGTTTCTGGACTCCGAGATGGAACAGATTCTGTGCTTTGACAGTACACTGGATACGGAAACCTTCTGCACTAGCAAGTCAGCCATTTTTATTGTGTTGCCGGAGGAAGATAACACGAAATATTTTATGGTGTCGCTGTTCCTACAGCAACTCTACCGAGAGATGCTTACCATTGCTGACGAGCAAGGCGGCAAGTTGCCGAATCGTGTCATGGTGTTTGCCGATGAAATTGGAACCATCCCGAAGATAGAGTCGATGGAAATGATGTTCAGCGCCGGACGCTCTCGCCGAATTTCCATGGTACCCATCATCCAGAGCTTTGCGCAGCTCCAAAAAAACTACGGCAAAGAAGGTTCCAGCATTATTATAGACAACTGCCAAGACATTTTGTTCGGCGGCTTTGCCCCTAACTCCGAGAGTGCCGATATCCTCTCTAAAGCACTAGGCAACCGCACGGTGCTGTCCGGCTCCATCAGCCGTGGCAAAAATGATCCCAGCCAAAGCCTGCAGATGATAAGCCGTCCGCTGATGTCCCCGGATGAGCTGAAAACACTGCGCAAGGGACACTTTATCCTTGCAAAGACCGGAACCTGCCCCATGCAAACGCAGCTCCCGCTGTTCCTCAAATGGGGCATTCGATTTGGTGATGCGTACGAGGTGGCCGAGCAGGCCACAAGGCCGGTGGTATACGCTGACCGCTTTGAGCTGGAGCAGGAAATTCTGCGTCGCAGAGATGACTGCGACGAGTATGAAGAACTTGAGGATCCACGGCTGCCGCTTGTCAGTTCCACCTCTGCCGGTCAGCTCCACACACCAGCACCGGAAAAGCAAGAGCATCGAAGCACATTACAGCGTCCGCCGCTGCGAACCGATTAGGGGGTGATTTGTATTGGGATATTTCTCTGAAATTTATGCCGCGGATTTGCCGCACCGAGCAAAGGTGGTGTATATGTACTTGAAAGACCGCAGCAATCAGCAGGGGCAATGTTATCCGGCCATCGGTACCATTGCTCGCGAGCTAAACCTCTCCCGCAGGACAGTAGAGCGGGCCATCGCCGATTTGACGCAGGCGGGACTGCTGATAAAGAAGCAGCGTTGGCGCGACAACGGCGGCAAGAGCAGCCTGCTCTACACACTGAAGGAAGTGTAGCTGCAAAACCACAAAACTCCGCCAAGGGGCAAGTCTGCCAGCTTGGTGGAGTATGGGATGCGTCATGGTGGCGTATGAAGGTTAAGAAAACACTTGAAGAAATACTTAACAACAGAGAAAAGTGAAAGAGCCTTCCTAAGAAGGTGGCTCTCGTTAATGAATCGAGTATGGCTTAAATAACAGTTTTTACGACTTTTTCATCTCTGATGTTAGCACCCTTAGCTTTTGATGCTTCATCCTCCAGATACAAAATACCATTGGGTATAAAGCTCAGATCTAGGCAACTCTGTTGATAAACACCTAACGTAATATCTTCTGCATAATTAAATAGGTGTATATTATTTTTTACTTCAATACGAAAGAGCAAGACTCGATGGGTGATCGAGTCTTGCTCTGCAAATTGAACAATTTACCTAGTGAGTGCAATTGCTTCAATCTCACAGAGAACACCCTTCGGGAGAGTATTAACTGCGACGCAACTTCTAGCAGGGTTGGATGTAAAATACTTTGCATAAACTTTATTGAAAGATGCGAAGTCTTCCATATCTGCAAGAAAGCATGTTGTCTTAAAAACCTTATTGAAATTGCTATCTGATGCTTCAAGGATAGCGCCTACGTTTTTACAACTTTGATCCGCCTGAGCTTCAATGCCTTCTGGTACACTTCCACTCTCTGGATTTACAGGGATCTGTCCTGATGTATAAACAACTCCATTTACGCTGAATCCCTGAGAATATGGCCCAATGGCTCCCGGTGCCTTTTCCGTATTGATTAATTTCATGATAGGTAATTTCCTTCGTAATAGTTTAATTATTTGTATCTTTTGGTACCTTTACATTTGCAAGGCACTGACGTATTTCATTTATTTCTTTCTCTTTGCTTCGTATTCATCCGCGATTTCTTCCCAAAGTTCGGCATTCTTGATTCCATACCTACTCGGACGGAAAACAGGATCTATGCCCTGTGCCTTTTGTTCATAGTAGTCCTTGAAGATGATAAGGGTAGTTGGGACAAAATATAAAAGAGTAAGTAAAGTTACCCATGCATTCAACCCCATACCTATGTCACTCAGTCCCCAAACAGCACTGATATTTAGAAGCCCACCAATAACACAAGGAACCATGTAAATCAGTTTCAGCAACAACTGTAAAGATTTCTTTTCCGCAAAGCCCTTATATATATTTGCAGCATT
This sequence comes from Sinanaerobacter chloroacetimidivorans, assembly GCF_018128545.1. Taxonomy (GTDB): domain Bacteria; phylum Bacillota; class Clostridia; order Peptostreptococcales; family Anaerovoracaceae; genus Sinanaerobacter; species Sinanaerobacter chloroacetimidivorans. The sequence continues at coordinate 183,808 of NZ_JAGSND010000001.1, forward strand.
TGTCTCTGCAATATTGTATTGTCCAATAGCGGTGGTAAATGCAAATAAGAATAATGCTGTAGCCATAAAATATTTTCCGAATCCCGGAATGACAGTGTCTGCGGCTGCCTGCGCATACGTAATTCCAGCTTCAATTCCAGGAAGGCCTTCATAGATCATAGCTCCTGCTGTACCCTCTACATTGTAAGTACCTGGTAAAAGAATCATAAATGCTGACGCACTGCAGATCAAAATGGTGACAACATAAACAGAAAGTGCCTGAACAAGTCCCTGCTTTGCCGGATGAGAAACATCAGCCGTTGCACTGTGAGGAGTACTAGTGCCCTGGCCGGCCTCACTAGAATAAACACCTCTTTTAACACCCATGTTGATGGCCGTTCCGACAATACCTCCGAAAACGGCATTTGTGCCAAATGCGCTGGTAACGATTGTCGCAAGAACACCAGGTAGTTTCGTGATGTTCGCAATAACAATAACGATTGCTATCAAAAGATATAAAACCGACATTATAGGTACAATCTTCTCAGAAATAAATCCAATCTGACGAATTCCGCCGTACAAAACAGCAAAAACCAAAATGGCGACTATTACAGCAGAAATCGGCCTCGGAATATCAAATCCGCTATGAAGTGCATCTGTGCAGGCACCCGGTTGTAATGCACCAAGTACTCCGGTGCTGAGATAACCAAGAAACGCAAATGCAACACTTAGTGCCGCACCAAAGGCCCCGCCAATTCCATACCGGATAAAGAAAGCCGTACCTCCTCGATAAATTCCATCAATTCTTCTTTTATAAAGCTGTGCAATACTATGCTCTGCAAAAGAAGTTGCTGCACCAAGGATTCCCAGAATCCACATCCAAAAAACTGCTCCAGGTCCACCGGTTGCTATGGCGGAAATAACACCAAGGATATTGCCGGTACCAACTCTTGTTCCGACGCTTAAGCAGAAGCTCTGAAACGAAGAAAGTCCCTCTTTTGTTTCCTGTTTGTTTTCACCGCCCAGTAGACCAATCATTTCTTTAATCTTTGTAATCTGAAATCCCTTGAGAACAACGGTATAAACCAAACCAACTAAAAGACATAACACAATCAGTGGGGTGCTCCAAATTATTCCGGTAAGCCGTCCAGTTACGTTAACCAATGCATCCATGCTTTTTCCTCCAATCTTTTATCATTTTTTATTTGCATTCTTGATTGCGTTACAAATTCTCTTCATTCCTTCTTTGACGGTAGCTCGCGGCATTGCCATGTTTAGTCTGACATAACCTTCGCCATTCCCAATAAATTGAGCACTTCCACCCTCTAGAAGAACACCTGCTTCGTTCGCAAAGAACGTTGAAAAGTCCGTGTTTGCTGGCAGGCACTTGGAGAGGTCTACCCAAGCAAGATAGGTTGCTTCTGGAATTTTAAATACGGCCTCTGGAAGGTTCTCATTGAGATAGGTCTTTACCATTTCAAAATTGCCATCCAAATAGGTTTTCAACTGTCCCAGCCACTCATCACCTTCATTAAATGCGGCAATATGAGCCACAATAGAGAACGGGTTTAGGCATCCAACATTCTTGTCCCTTTCCATAAATGTTTTCTGCAGATTCTCATCACGAATGATAATGTCAGACAGCATAAGACCCGCAATGTTGAAGGTCTTGCTCGGAGCCATGCAGGTCACAAGTTTTTGATAATCTGACATAACCTTTGCCATCGGTGTATGGTGAAGCCCCTGCCTAACTAAGTCACAATGAATTTCATCCGAAACGATCCAGAGATTATATTTTCTTGTAATCTGTGCAATTTTTTCAAGCTCCTCTTTTGTCCAAATCCGACCTGAAGGGTTGTGCGGATTACAAAGAATAATAAGCTTTATCATTGGATCTGAGGCGCACTTTTCAAAATCATTAAAGTCAATTGTAAAATACCCGTTATTACTAATCAGAGCACTCTGAACGAGTTCAACATGGTTATAATCTGCCGCATGCTGGAACTGACCGTACCCTGGTGTCAAAGTCAGTACTTTTTCGCCTTGCTTCACAAGAATTTCAATAAGTTGGAAAACTGCAGGAACGACCCCTGTTGAGAAAGTTAGTTCCTTTACTGGAACATTCCAGTCGTAATGCCGCTTACACCAAGCAGAAAAGGCCTCATAATATCCGGCCTCATATACCTGCGTATATCCATAGATTCTTTTGTCAACCCAATCCTTCAATGCATTTCTAATTGGATCGGCAACAGTGAACTCCATGTCTGCCACCCACATACGTACGAACTCGTCGTCCGCGAACTTGAATCTTGTGTTCGGACCGGTATGAAAAATATAGCTGCGGAATCCATCTGTATTCATTGCATTGGTACTTTTTCTGTCGATAATTTCGTCAAAATCATAATTCATTTGATCTTCCTCCTCTTAAAACGTAACCTAACCGCTTTCAACAAATTTGCGCCTAATTACATAATAAATTTTGGAAGATTAATAGTCAAAAAGATCATCGTATCATCAAAGGAAACAAATTCAATAATTGTTTCATCTGAGTAGACATTGACAAGACAATTAGGTATAATAATTGATACGAATAAAAATTGGGCAATGGAATGAACGCAAAAGATATTTTGAGGAAACACTTTACACAATAAGGGGGGGTTGAATGTGAAAGATAAAATTACTATTGAAATTGGCAGTAAAATAAGATCCTTTCGAAAGCTCCGGGGATATACAGTTCAGCAGCTTTCGGACTTAATTAATAAGAGTAAGGCAACACTATCAAAGTACGAAAGTGGTCAGATTGACATTGATATCATCACAATGTATGATATTGCGGCCGCATTGAAAATTCAAGTAGAGCAGCTTCTGCCGTTACCGACATATAAGAAGTATGTTCCAAACGATAAGATACCAGCTTTTTTTAGGGATCTTTCTCAATTTTACATTTATATGTTTGATGGCCGAAGCAGAAGTTTAAATCGTTGTGTGGTCGATGTTCTATCACAAATGACGCCAGATACATTTAAAATCGTTATGTATTTAAACAGTAGAGATCATGAACATTATCAAAACTGTGAGTTCAGCTATTTCGGAACCATGAAACATTATGATTCCTTAACGCACCTGATTCTGCAGAATCAGGATTCTCCGATTGAACAGGTAATTGTCACTGTCATGGCTTCGTTTGTAAATGTAGATATAAAATGGGGGCTATTCTTTGGACTTTCCTTCCGTCCATTGATGCCGTGTGCGGAGAAGGCGCTTTTATCGCGATCACCACTGAAAGAAGATGAAAAACTTTTGAAACAGCTGATGGTTTCAAAAGAAGATATTCGTCTTTTGAAACTTTATAATATGATGACAGTCACTTAAAGAATCCAAAACAGATGTATAATGAGTGGTGTAGAAAACTTAGAATTAATATGAGTTGGTAAACATTGCACAAAGGAACCCATTACTTATTTATGATTGTTGAGGACAAGCCCTTTCAAACAACTCAGGATAAAGTATATAAGGATAATCTACGGTTACCGCCCCAAATTATCAGTTTACATATGTAAAAGTGGCATAAAAATTTAATTATAAATGAACAGATATTTCATAATTAAATACGCCGCCAAGGGGCAGCTATGCCCACTTGGTGGCGTATGGGATGCGTCATGGTGGCATATGAAGGCTAAGGGAACACTTAAAGAAATTTTGAACAACAGAGAAAAATAAAGAACCCCCTTAAATTGAAAGGTGGTTCAGTTACTGGTTTTCTAGCATTTCCATGACAGTGGCCAGTAAAACTTTTCTGTCTCTGCCATTTAGTAATTTGATAATGCGTAGCAACTGTACGGTTTCGTCAGTGTTGGATTTCAACTCAGGATAAACAATTTCATCCGCTGAGATATTAAGTGACCGAATTAATCGCATAAATGTATTTAGGCTGACGCACTTCCCTTCATTTTCAACCGCTTGGAGATAACGAGCGGTTTTTCCAATTCGTCCGCCAAGCTCTTCTTGCGTTAGGCGTGCATCAAGCCGTGCTTTCTTCAAAATAGGCCCCATATGTGAAAGATCAATTTTATCCACTGGTAGTTCACCTCCAATACCATTTTATAGTTCGGGTATCAGAACGTGAACGCCCCACAGTTTCGTGTTAGACACGAATAGAAATGCAGCCTATTGGATTCTCTGTATATCTGCTTTTCATACTGGTTTCTTAGTTGTCATCAAAATTGATAGTATAAATTCATTTATTGGTTTGATATAAGGAGGGAGCATTTCTATGGCAAAGTTCAACACACTTTCCACAACCCATACACTTTTCTTGATTCACGTAGCTGACCCATCTGGGCATCATATAGATTGCCTGAGCAGGGCAATGTAGGATACATGCTCCGCAACCAATACATTTAGTAGGGTCAATAAAAGCCTTCTCTATTCTGGTGTTTTCTACTGCCATATGTTTTACCTCCACAATAAAAACGGGTGCAGGGCTTATCGGCTCCGCACCCGTTTTTTGTCTCTGTTGTTACAGAACCTTCTTGTTGTCAGCACCTGGAGTAGTAACAATTACCTTGTCTGGGGTGATGACCAGAGCACCCTTTGCGGTTGCTGCGCCATTAAACATCTTTTCTACCATAGCCTTAAAGGTGTTTACAATAGCGCCTTCTTTGACATATGTGGCAGTGCCCTTAATCTGATAGCCCTCCAAATTCTTTGCATCGTATACAGAGATGGCGATTTTTCCGCCGTTGGACTGGATGTTCTTCAGTGTAGTTTCCAGAAACACATCACCTACGAGTAGCTTGCCGTCATCGGTAACATCTTTAAAAGCCACGGGAACGACATTTGGTTCATTGCCGGAGCAGGTTGCCAGATCCCACATATCTTCCTTTAGCAGCTTTACTACATTTTCATTTAGCATAAGAATAACCTCCCTAATTGTTTGTTGTTTGCTTGTTAAGCTACGCTTAGTATAAGAGAGCTATCCATTTGAAACAAGATATTAGCAAATTTGTGAGCTACTAATAATTTTCATAGCAACTATTGCTATGTTTGGGGAGTATTTTGAATTCACTTTTCAGGTTTGATTTAAAAGACGATCCCTCTTTCGTTACTTTTCGCAGAAAGAAGTTCGTCTTGCAAATGAATATAACAGAGATAGACGATTGAACAAATAACAGACATTCATCAGGCTGCGAAGCAACTATTGCGGATGCATTTGCCTGTTGCACGTATTCTAATCCATCTTCCAGAAGATAGCTAATCAGTGATTTAATTTTTCTGTTCTGGTCATATTGTAAATACTATCTGTTTCTATTCTATGGTGCCACCGTTATAATCACACTTTTGGCATTGCCGCATGGTATTCACAGAGTCCTCCTTGTGATAAGCCCCCGCCCAGTGGCAGATGCTCTGCAGAATAGGAATAACCGAAATTCCTTTTTCTGTCAGGGAATACTCTACTCTGGGGGGGATTTCGTCAAAAGATTTTCGGTTCACAATGCCGTTGCTGATAAGTGCTTTCAGGGTGGAGGCCAAAACTGCATCTGTGATATTGGCCATATCTTTACGTAATTCGCTGTAACGAAGAGTGTGCTTTTCTGCCAGAACACATACAATTCTGGAATTCCATTTACCGCCAAAAATGTCCAGACCATATTCTAGTGGACAGCGGATATCCTTTTCTATTTTTGGTTTATACATCATATTTCCTCCTGTACTTCACTTTGTGCTCTAATCATAACTCTACAACCAATTAAAATGCAAGTTACTATTAAAAACATAAGTTACAAACAAATTCGATTATATATTTCCGGCATTGGTTTTTGTGAATATAATGGAATCATCAACCGAAAATCTGTTCATGGAGGTAAAACATTTATGGCAGGTAAGGATATCATTATGAATACGACCTAAAGTTATGAGGTTGAAATAATGATATCAGCAATAATCACGATATGGTATCGCAGTAGAAAAATATACATATTTCAACAGAACTGATCGCACGCTTCCGCGGTCGTGGTTCCGAATGCATATATAACGGCAAAAAACCCGTCAAAAAAAACGACAATAATGACGGGTTGATGGAATGCGCCAAAACACCAACCCGTCAAGCTCGTTTTTGAGATTGGAGGGTTATTTTTATGCGATGGACTATAACCATGCCGCTGCTTGTGCGTAGCAGCGACATTCGATCAAACTGATTCCATCAGGACGAAATGGTGATTGCTTAAAAAAAGATGTGCGGTTATAGGTTCCCTTTGCGCTGCGCAGCACGAATACACAGATCGTGTAAAACATGAACATTTAGAAGGCATCTATGCGGGTTATTACACCTGCACCGATGTCTTTTTTTGCGTTTTTTCAAAAAAGAGGTGCCGAGGCCCTCCACTTGTCCTTCGTTTTCGACTCAAACGAAAATAAAGGAGGACAAGCCTATGGCAAAGCCATATCGAATCCCGGATTTCAGAAAGCTATATCCGGGGGTCAGCGAGGAAGTCATCGCTGTGCTGAAAACCACAGAAAGAAAAATGCAGTATCAGGAGTACGACCTCAAGGTGGAGCAGACCGTGGTGGATCAAGAAGAACAGACGGTCACCATCATTCCAAGCCGGGAGGACTCATATGAACGGCTGCTGGATCAGAATATTCAGTTTACAGAGATTGTTGACAGCGTAGAGGAAGTGGCAATTCGCAACATTCGGTCCCAGCAGCTACATAAAGCATTATCTCTTCTTTCGGAAGATGAGCGCATTCTCATTGAACAACTCTATTTTGAGGAACGCACGGAGCGAGAAATTGCTGATGAACGAGGTATTTATCACAATGCCGTCCATAAACAGAAAAACCGCATTCTGGAAAAGCTCAGAAAGAATTTAAAAAACTTTTGAATTTGGGGTGTGCAAAATGCTCTGTCAACGTGGAAGTAAGTGAGGGGATAAATAAATCTCCTCGTTGTTCCTTGAAAAACACTGCTTCCACGGCAGTCATATCCAGCAGCACAGATACGTTAGCTGTTCAGCCTGAGAGGGAAAAGCGTCATGGAAGAACGCGCCAAGACCACCTGCGGACAAGCCTTTGTCCGTCAGAACGATAGAATCAAAGGTGCAGAGCGAGAATCGTTCGTTTCAAAAGCGGTTCGTGGTGAACCGTCATGCAAAGCCCTGAACAGCCTATAATGATACTTCCGCCCAGTCACAGTCTCAAACAATGAGGGCGGCTCGGAGAGAACCTCGGAGGGGTGAAAATCCCATGACGGCTTTAACCAGAGCCGGTCTGTGCTTGCTGCCCATAGAGAGCAATCCGGCTCTCTGCTCCGGGAAGTAGTGTCGAATGGGAGCAAGCGAAAACGAAGAACAAGTTATGACTTTCATGTCAGAAACTACGGTGACAGGACGAGTGGAGTGCCATCCGGTCTGTCACCGTCCTTGTGATATGAAGGTATCAAAGGAAGGAGGAACGCACTGTGAATATAAGAAAAGGTGATATTTTCTATGCTGATTTGACGCCGATTGTCGGTTCCGAGCAGGGCGGCATTCGTCCAGTGCTGATTATCCAGAATAATATCGGCAATCGCTACAGCCCTACGGTGATTGCAGCGGCCATTACTAGTCAGACAAGCAAGCATCCGCTGCCCACTCATGTATCGCTGGACGGAATCTGCGGCTTGCGTCGGGACTCCACCATTTTGTTGGAGCAGATACGTACCATTGACCGCTCCCGACTCCGGGAGTACATAGGGCGGTTGGAGCTGGAAAAATTGCAGGCTGTGGATCAGGCGATGGCGGTCAGTCTTGGCTTAGAGAACCCAGTGATGCTTACACAGCAAATGTGCATGGATATGTGAAGGAGGACAATGATATGAATAAGAAAAATAGAGCGTGGGTCTACTGTCGCATCGATGCGCCGGAGGACACGCATGGAGCTTTAAAAGGCCAACGTCAGCAGCTAATAGATTATGCAGATCAGATGGGTTTTGCTGTGGTCGGTTCCTCAGAGGATCTGGCTAATGGACTGTCCTTTGACCGGCCCGGCCTGAAGCGTTTTGCGGAGGCTGCAGAGTCTGGAAATGTAGATGTGCTACTTGTCCACAATGTGTCCCGCATTGGCAGTGATACCTGCCAGACGATGGACTATCTGGAACGTATTGCACAGGTAGGGGTGACAGCTTATTCCCCGCTAGAGGGAAAACTGTCTTTTTCCTTTCAAAAAATGGTGCAGGATATGATTTCTTATTCTGCAATGGATCAGCAGTGATAGGAGGATGGCCATGGAACAGAAAAAAGAAACCAAGGAGCTACACTATAAAATGGCAGTCAAGCTGCTTGATCTGATGCTGAAAAACGGATTTTTACTGCCAGAGGAATATAAAAGAATTGATGCTCTGAACCGTGAAACATTTTCTCCAGAGCTGCAAGAAGTATATGCGTAAAAACACTAGCTATGTTCCAAAAGGTGTGGTATTGTGTGGTGCTAACAGGAGAAACGATTCAGGGAAAGGAGAAAACATATGGCAAAAAAACAAGTCAAAATTATTACTAAAATCGAACCTGTCAGCACTGCAAAAAAGCTGGAAGTACCACAAGCCAAACGAGTGTGTGCCTACTGCCGGGTCAGCACAGGGTCAACCGAGCAGAACAGCTCCTTTGAGTCACAAGTGGAGTATTATACTCGCCTGATTGATAACAAGGACGGCTGGATATGCGTGGGTATTTATGCGGATCAGGCAAGGAGCGGCACCAAGACCTCAGGGCGAGATGATTTCAAGCAGATGCTACATGACTGCAGGCTGGGTAAAATTGACCTGATTATTACGAAGTCTGTCACCCGCTTTGCTAGAAATACCGTGGACAGCATCAAGGCTATCCGAAAACTGAAAAGCTGGGGTGTAGAGGTTTACTTCGAAAAAGAGAGGGTCAGCTCCCTGTCAGAAAAAAGCGAACAGCTTCTGACCATTTTAAGCTCTATTGCGCAGGGCGAGTCGGAGAATATTTCCACCAACAGTCGATGGGCCAATACTTACCGCTTTCAGAATGGTACGTTTACCATTGGTTCCCCAGCTTACGGCTATGTGAACAATGAAAATGGCGAGCTGGTCATCCAAAAGGAAGAAGCCGCTATTGTGCGCAGAATCTTTGATGAGTATTTGGGGGGGAAAGGCTCCTATGCCATCGCCAAGAAGCTGCGAAAAGAGGGACTTCCAACCATTCGCGACTCTAAGGGATGGCAGGACAGTGTGATTAAGGGAATTTTACAGAACCCAGTCTACGAGGGTGACCTGCTCTATCAGAAAACCTATACCACAGAGGGCGTTCCCTTTATCAAAAAACACAATCACGGAGAACTGCCGCAGTACCTGATCACCGATAACCACGAGTCAATCATCAGCAGAGAGGAAGCAGAGGCGGTGCGCCAGCTTTATGAATACCGAAGGAAGAAGCAGTGCGTCGATGACCTCTCAGTATATCAAAGTCGGTATGCATTTAGCAGTCGGATTGTCTGCGGGGAATGCGGTTCTACATTCCGCAGGCAGAAAATCTATATTGGCAAGCCCTATGAGAAAATCCAATGGTGCTGCCATCAGCACATCGAGGATATTTCAAAATGCGGACAAAAGTCTATCCGGGAAGATATCATCAAGCAAGCGTTTGTCACGATGTGGAACCGTCTGTCCAGCAATTACCAAGAAATCCTGATTCCCCTGCTGACTGCGTTAAAGGCAGTGCCGGATGCCCCAGAGCAAGAGCGTGAATTTCAGGAGTTGGAAAACAAAATACAGGAACTTAAGAAGCAGAGCTATATGTTGCAAAAAGTCCTTTCGGACGGTGACATTGGCTCTGCTGTTTTTATAGGGGAGCGCAATCGGATCGATACTGCATTGGATGCGGCGTACCGCAGGCTGCAGCTCTTAAAGGAGCAGAAGTTGTACGAGCAGGAAATTGGACAAACTGAATACCTCATCGCAGTGCGCAAAAATCGTCCCTCTATCATAGAAGAATTTGACGAAGAGTGCTTCGGTATGATTATCGACAAGGTGGTGGCTTACCCGGATAGGCGGCTGGTGTTCCGACTGAAAAATGGGTTGGAGCTATCAGAATGCTATGGGAAGGAGATGTGAGGAAATGCAACGACATACACCACTCGGCTATCGGATTGTCGATGGAAAGGCCGAAATTGCACCGGAGCCCGCACAGATTGTAAGGGCAGTTTTTGAGGAATATCTGACCGGAACCTCTACATATCGAATCGCCAAAGGCCTAACAGAAAAAGGCGTCCTAAACGCCAGCCGCAAGCCTTCATGGAATCACGGCTCGGTAGGAAAAATACTGGAAAATACAAAGTATATAGGAGATGGCTTCTATCCCCTGTTGATTGACAAAGCAATATTTGAACAGGTTCAGCGTATACGCCAGAAAAAGGTGGAGAGCCTTGGGAGAACAGCCAAACTCAACAGTTTTGCAAACGCTTCGCTGTTTAGCAATAAACTTTACTGTGGTGCCTGTGGACAATCGTACCGCCGCTATGTAGAGCACTGTGGGCAGGCTGGCGAAACTGTGAAATGGAAATGCAAGCATTATATTTGGAGAAATCGGGTGTGCTGCCGAAACATTTTTCTCACCAATGAGCAGATTGAGAATGCCTTTCTCCGAATCATCAACAAAGGAATTGCTACTCCTATAATATTGGAACGGCAATCACGGGTAAAGTCTCTGGCATCCTGCCCGGCCAGTGAACGGCTGACTGGTCAGATACAGCAAGCCCTTGAAACCGGGCAGTATACGGCCAGCCAATTAAAAGAGATGGTATTTGAACGGGCCATAGAGCAATATCAGGTGGCGGTAATTGATGATTGGAGCTATCAAACTGATAAACTCAAAGCAGCATTGTCTGGCAAAGAAGCGCAGACCACGTTTGATGGGGAACTTTTTACAGCGACCATTAAGAAGGCAATCATCTATGAAGATGGCAGGATGCAGTTTTACCTGCATAACGATCTGATGTTAGAAACCCATATTACAGAAAAAGCAAAGGAGGCGGATACATAATGCAAGCAGCAACCGCAACGAAAAAGAATATCTCGGTCATTCCCGCCAAACAGGCGTATGATCGCACTATACGACCACAGATGAAAACCTTGCGGGTAGCGGCCTACTGCCGCGTCAGCACCCTGCAGGAACAGCAGGAAACCAGCTACGAAGCACAGGTGGCTTATTACACAGAGAAAATCAAGAGCAATCCCAACTGGAAGTTGGCGGGCATCTTTGCGGACGATGGTAAAAGTGCAACCTCAACTGCGAAGCGCTCCGACTTTCAGGCAATGATCGACGCCTGCATGGCCGGGAAAATCGACATGGTCATCACTAAATCCATCAGCCGGTTCGCCCGAAATACGGTAGATTCGCTGATTAATATTCGCAAGCTCAAGGAGAAGAACATCGCAGTGTTTTTTGAGAAGGAGGGCATCAATACGCTGGAGGGCAGCGGTGAGCTGCTGATCACAATTCTCAGCAGTCAGGCACAGGAGGAAAGCCGAAATATCAGCGAAAACTGCCACTGGGGTATCGTTCGGAAATTTGAAAGCGGTATGGTGATCGTCAATCACAGCAAGTTTTTAGGATACACAAAAGATAAAGACGGAAATTTGGTGATCGTCCCTGAAGAAGCAGAACTGGTGCGCAGAATCTTCTGCCTTTTTTTAGAGGGAAACAGCAGCTATAAAATTAAGCGGATACTGGAAGCTGATGGGGTCAAAACCGTTACTGGCCATACCGTATGGAGTGCCACGGTCATCGACAAAATGCTGGCCAATGAAAAATATATGGGTGACGCCCTGATGCAGAAAACCTACACCGTGGACTTTCTGACCAAGAAAAAGGTTATGAACCGGGGTATCGTTCCCCAGTATTATATCGAGGACAATCACGAGGCAATCATCCCCAAGGAGCTGTTCCACCGGGTTCAAGAAGAAAAAGCAAGACGCTCTGCCATCTACCGTCCTGCCGCCAAGAAAAAGGCTGAGCCGGTCAAAGGAAAATATAGCTCCAAGTACGTTCTGTCCGATATCATGGTCTGTGCAGAATGCGGTCAGCCTTATCGCAGGCAGGTGTGGTCAAAGTATGGGCAGAAGAAAGCCGTGTGGCGCTGTGACAGCCGCTTAAAACACGGTTCCAAGCGGTGCAAGCATTCCCCTACCTTGAAGGAGGATACCATACACCAAGCCATAATGGCGGCCATCAACAGCGTAGTGGAGGATCAGGGCGAATTTGTACAGGCATTTCGGGAGAATGTCATCCGGATCATTGGCAGCTACGCCCCCAAGGGGGAGCCGACCGAATACGATGAGCAGATTGAGCAGCTGCAGCAAAAAATGATGCAGCTCATCGAGGACAGTGCCAAGTCCGAGTGTACGGACGAGATGTTTGACAAGGAATACCGCGTGATCGCCCATGAGATTAAGGAATTAAAAAAGAAAAAAGCCAAGGCCATCAGGGAACGCCAGCTTGCAGAGTCCTATGACCAGCGGTTGCAGGATATGGAGGGCTATATGAAGAAAACCGGTTATCTAAAGCGGGAATTTGACGATGATCTTGTCCGCAGGCTGCTCCAGACGGTCAGAGTCATCAATGAAAGTAAAGTAGAAATCCAATTCAAGTCCGGCATTGTTATGAGCCAGCGGATTGACTTTGAGGACTAAATAGGCGGCGGGAGTTAGTGATGAGTGAAAGCTCCTGCCGCGTACATAAACACTGCTAAGAACAAAATTCTCAGATATAGGAGCTGAGAGTTTTGTTGTTGGCAGCTTCCTCTGAAAATAATTCTCTTTTATAGTTGTAGAGAAAGTGGTAGAATTGTAATATTAGATGATAATAAATGGTTTATCATCTCGTAATTTGAGAAAGTTACCGATATGAGGGTGCTAAAACTCAATGGATGTAACTATACAAGGGAGGGTAAAACATTGATTATTTATAAATCATTCCACAACATTGATGTTAGCAATGGAGCCTTAACGCGTAAAGAGATACCACCTGATTTTACTTCGTTCGTAAATGAGTATATTCGTTTTGCCACTCGTAACGATAGTATTAAAATGTATACGGTTCACGATGACAATACAACGGTGGTTAACTGTATCGGTGGAATTGTTTCGATAGCGGCTGATTTAACTTCTTTGTCTGATGAACAAAAGGGTGAGTTGGATTCATATTCGCATAGTATCGCAGATAAATTGTTAAGAGAAGAACAACAAGCACAAGAGCGTATTGCGGCTACCGGAAAACAAATAAAGAAAGGTAGTTTAATTCAGGCATTTGTCAAAACTGATACTGATGAATACATATATATTATAGCTAAAGTTGAACACTCTGAATGGTATGATGGAGAAAGCCTGCAAAAAAACTTTGGCTTTCCGAGTGAAAAAAAGAATGTATGGAAGTCTGCTGTATTCCCTCTTCTTATAGACGAAGAGACTTCATTTGACACGGTGCGCATTTACACAGACAATGACGCGAAATATTGGGCAACTCAATTTCTTGAACTGAACGAGGAGCGTAGTGATCAAACTAACACTAGCACAGCATTTAATGCAATGGAAATGGAATTGAAAAGAAAAGTTAAAAAACAATCAGAACGTGATTACTACAATTTGAGAAATACGCTGATTCATACAATGAAAACTCCGCAACAAATAAACTATTCAGAATTTGTAAATGCTTTGGTCGGTGGTTACCAACCAGACAAAGCGGATTTAGACTTAACAAAACTTCAAGCTGCACTACTGGAATTACCTGAAAAAAAGAATTTTGATCGTCAGTTTAATACAATTCCAGATGCAATTAAAAAGCGGAGACGTTTAAAGTTTCCTGTGACTACAGGCATTGAATTAAGTATCGCAGAAGATGTCGAAAACTATCGAGATGCCATAACTGCTAAAACACACACGAATGGTTCAAGATATATTGAAATTGCCTGTGAGGAGAATAGTACATACGAACTATTTTGCGAATGTAACGTGAATGTAATGAGTAATTAGATTATTTCAGAAAGGGGTGGTGGAAATGTTTGATTTTCTAGAATGTTCTAGGCAATTATTTGGAAATGCAAAATCTTACTATGAAGCCGCCGCTGAAGTGAACGCACAATTTTCATCGACAATTGCCATGTTAGCAGACCAGTCTGAGCTCTCTTCTTACCTCGGAAGTTTTAAAAACCGAGATACAGTTAAAATCACAATGAAGGCGTGTGTTGATTTCATCTATCCTATGACTGATGGTGGCGACTGGCGAGTAGCATATACAAATTTTCTTGCACAAAGCGAGCCAGACGATGATGTGGAAATCAACGTTCATATTACTAAAAACTATGATGATTGTAACACATTATCTATATATTGCTTTGAGAGATTCATGGACTACTATAGTGGATTGTCATTAGTCGATCTTTTAACGTTTTTCTCATCTGTATTTTCTCACCATTCGTATATACGTTTTGAAACTTTAGATGCAGTAGTTGGATTATATACACATAGCATCGGATTTTGTCAAGAGGGCGAGCATTGGCCAGATGCGGAAGTAGTGCGCGAGGAACAGCTTAAAAAGTGTGAAAATGCAAGTTTATTTTTAAATCGTATAGATTTTCCGCTTATGCCGTATGATTTCGAATTTCTTGGAAATACGTCTGAAAAAAATCCATTGCTTATTTCTCTTTTTAATAAAATCAGGACTTTGCTTGCGTACCTTTATTTAGCAAATAGTTCATATATAATTGGCGAAAAAATGGTTCTTCAATTTTCTCCCTCTCAACAAGGATTTGCCTATAACATAAATCTAATTGCGGAGAATACAAATGCTTGCCAACTCTTTAATTGGGCATTTGGCGGAGAAAATGCTGTTGAAAGAACAGGTATTACCAGAAACGTAATCTGCCTGAACTGCAAGACCGCTGATCAAATTCTTGGCATTAACGAGGAAATATGGAATTCTGTTAAATCAAATTATATTCTGTATCAGAAAAAAACAACAGAACAGTATATTGAAATGAAAAAACAGATTTCAGCGTTTATTGTTGACTCATCAAAACAGTTGCAAGAATTAATTTATAATCTAATTGAAGGTCTGAAGAACAATTTTATTGCTGTTATTATGTTCCTAATTACAATCATCCTTACAGATTCTATTGATTGGGAAGACTTTTTAGCAACTCATAGTCTCAATCAAGATTTAATATTTGTAACTCGAATTTTTATTGCAGCCTCATCAGCATATTTGCTGGTTACTTATATTGCCATGATTATTAAATGGCTTTTTTTCAAAAAAGGATATCACCAGTTAAAAGATAGCTATAAAGAGATCTTTGATGATAAAGATTTGGAAAATGCGTTTGAACATGATAAAGTTATCAACACAGCAAAAAAGAATATAATAATAGCCGCCATACTAATAGGTGTGGTTTGGGTTGGTTTTATAGTCTCCGTATACTTTTTTACCAATTGCCCTATGCAAATAGAAACAGTGATTCAACCCTAGTAATTTCCTAGATGATATATATGAACGTTTGGTTGATATACAGAACGGCTCTTAGGTTTATACCTAAGGGCTGTTCTTTTGACGGAGGAATATCGCTGAAAGCTCCTTTTACAGAAACAATAAATTTATATAGATTTTTTCACTGCAAAATGATAAAATATAGAAAGCTATACACAGGCGAAAGAAAGGAGATGGTATTTTCAAATGAGTTTGGCTTTAAATACCAATTCCGAACATCGCAATTGGGAATATTTTAAAAATCAAATCGAAAATATGCAGAAACAAAACATATTTGAATCCGAAGAAGAGACAATTGCATTCAGTCGTACGTTTTGCTATTCTGTAGTATCTTATCTATGGAAATCTGTGGATTATAAAAATCGTTGGAAATGCAGGACGGTTTCCTTTTTTAAAAAGGAACTCGATTTTCAAGCAATAAAATTGTCAAAGGAAGTAGCAGAATATTTCATTACATTAAATTTAATGGAATACGCTTATTTATTGGGGAACCTATATACTATGCTTCTTCCCAAAAGCTTCCGTTCAAATAATGGTGTTTATTATACGCCGCCTATGTTAGCAGAAAGGCTATTGGATTTGCTATCAGCTGAAGGAGCTGATTGGGCCCAAGCTACGATTCTCGACCCGGCTTGCGGCGGTGGAGCTTTTTTAATCACCGTGGCTAATAGGATGTTGGGAGATTATCGGGTAAAAGAGCTCTCAGCGGCGGACAAACTTATTCATTTAGAATCACATCTTGCTGGAATAGAGATTGACACCTTTGCGGGATGGTTAACACAAGTCCTTTTGGACATTATCGTTTATCCGGAATCAGTTTTAGTTGGTAGAAGGCTTAAGACTGTTGTTAAGGTTCAAGATACGTTACAATATGCACTTCGTGAAACAAAAAAATTTGATATAATTGTAGGTAACCCTCCATATGGAAGGATCAAACTCGACGAAGAAACGAGAAAAATCTATTCACGGTCTCTATATGGTCACGCAAATCTATATGGGCTGTTTATTGATGCGTCATTGCGATTAAAAAAGAGAAAAGGGTTGGTGGGCTTTGTAACACCGACTTCATTTTTAGGAGGTAGATATTTCGCCAATTTAAGAGATTTACTAGCATCGACAGTACCTCCACTGGCTATAGATTTTGTTGCTTTGCGAGCAGGTGTATTTGACCAAGTCCTACAAGAAACTTGTCTGGTGGTCTTTGGAAAAAACACTGCAAAAAGCGTAGTCGCCAATAAGATAAGTATAGAAAATAACCAATCCTGTGTAGAACGGATTGGGGTTTTTAAAATAGAACCCGGTGTTGCACCTTGGGTTATTGCTAGAGAACCATCAGAAGCCACTATTATAAACGAAATCAATAAAACGCACACAACATTAGCTGACTATGGATATAAAGTATCAACAGGACAACTAGTGTGGAATCGCTTGAAAGGACAGATATCTAGCAAAGTTAGGTCTGGTTTAAAGCCAATAATATGGGCTGAAGCAATATCGCAGGATGGCCAGTTTTGTTTTGACTATCATTACAGAAAGAAATTAAAATATATTAAAGTTACAGATAAACAGAATTATTTAATTTGCAACCAACCTGTGGTACTAGTTCAACGCACAACAGCGAAGGAGCAAAGCAGACGATTGCAAACATGCGTATTGCCTAGCGAATTTGTAAAACAATGGGATGGCGTTGTTGTCGAAAATCATGTTAATATTATTTATCCCATAATTGAAAAACCAGCCGTGTCTCTAGATGTATTGTCGCTGATTTTGAATTCATTAACAGTTGATAGGATTTTTAGATGCTTATCCGGAAGTGTTGCGGTATCAGCAACTGAATTGCATGCAATTCCATTACCACCCATAGGCAAATTAGACGAATTGATATCTTCGGTATATGCTGGGGAACAAACAGAAGAAAGAATTGAAGAGATTATAAAAAGAGCATATGGGCTGAGAGGATGATACTATGGAAAGTAGTTGGTTGGATAACAGTTTACCAAATATAGAAGAAATACAAAATCGCTTAAAAATAATATTTCCTCGTGAAGTTGACGTCAATGGATATATTATCCGCGAAATGGGCGCTAAGACCGTATACACAATGTTATACGGTTTTTGTGTTGCGGAAAATTATTGGATTAGACCCGCAACAATTACTTGCATGACCGATGGGCAGGCCTTAATTAAGAATTTAAAAGACAGAATCGATTGGCTTGCAATGAGCCAAAGCAAGAATGCGCCTCGGGATATCCCTAATAGATGGTACAAGCCTAATACGCGAGAGCCGATACGAGACGAAACTTTAAGAGAAATGGTTCGTCTTAATGCAGTAATTGAGAGATCTGGGTTGCCTACGACATCGCCATTACCAAGGTATTCTCTACAAAAAGAATTTGCAGAATTATTTAACCCTAACGTACAGGGAGATCTTCTGTCAGCTAAGATTTCAGAATGGCAGAGAAATTATCTATCTGCCACGGCATTAGCGCGTGTAGCCTTGTCAAAGCGTTTGGTATCTTCTTCATCGGATGGTGTATTAATTAATCTTCCGAACGGAGAGACTCGTAAAATGGCCTCTGGGCCAAGCAGTGAGCTTGCTAAAGCAGTTGTGGAAAAATTTTCTAAAAGATTTTTGAAAGATCCAGCGGTTATACTCATGAGTGAATCGGCAAAAAAGTTATTGCTCAAAGACGATGATCTTTGCCAAGCAATCGGCTTTACCGTTGACGTTTCAAACGTTTTGCCGGATTTGATATTGGCTGATCTTGGTGAAACTACTCCCATTATTGTTTTTGTGGAATGTGTGGCAAGTGATGGTCCTATAAATGATAGACGTAAAGCCGAATTAATTGATATGGCTAAAACTGCAAAATACCAAGAGGAAGATTGTGTCTATGTCACTGTATTTAAAGACAGATCCGATTCAGCTAGTCGGAAACTGGTTCCATCCATTGCGTGGGGAACGTTTATTTGGTATGCTAGCGAGCCGGATGAGATAGTATTCTTGCGGCAAGGCAAGGAAAACAAAGTTACATCTATTGGAGATATGATTAAACTATAGCCCTTAAGAGTAAAGCCTTTGAGGAATTTCTATTTTCTCAAGGGCTTTATTGTTGCAATGCAACTGCTGGAGAAATATTTCTCTTTCTGACAATGCGTAACCTTTCAAAAGATACTTTACACCAAGCCATTATGGCGGCCATTAATGACTGTTGACAAAACAATACACTTTGTAGAATGTTGAGAATGACTAGAAACTCCCATCGCCCATAATGAACGATGGGAGAAGTACTTACTCGCCTTTGAAATATGTAGCACGAATATGCGGTAAAGTAGCAATATCCAGCGAATATTCAAGTGAAGTTAAAATTTGATGTTTCTTAGAAGCAACTTTAGACACATAACTAACCAATACTTTTTCGCTATCATTCAAAATGTCATCGCTATTATTCTTCCAGTTTAATTTATCCACGCGGGCTATTTCTTTCGCTATATGCACTGGGCAATGTAGGCAATTTGAAACTTCATGAATAAGTTTTTGCTTCCATTCTGGAACAGCCATTAAAATAGATTGAAGATCAACGTTCTGCTCAAATGCAATTTTACATTTTTGAATTTGCTCGAAATCATGAGTAGTAGATTTTTCAAAAAATTCTATGGGAATACACAACATCTGAGAAAAGTGCTTTTTCCGTTTTGCGGGGGTACCCACACTTCGCGCACGGTACATTACTCCAAATGATACACCAAGTAAAACTGCTAGATCAACAAGACTTAAGCCGTATATTTCTCGGATAATATCAAAAATGTTGACTTCAATGGCTTGGCCAGCAACATCAGCCTCAAGCAGTTTTTCAAAGGTAGAATAGTCAATTCTGAAATCTTGATAAGGTTCCCGAATGTACCAAGGAGCATGAGCTGTTATCTCAGTAAAATAATCTAATCCTATGCTCCAATCATCACATGAGAGTGTTTCATCTGTAATTACTTCTCCGTATTTGTATGTATCACCATGACCTGCACATGTTCCAGAAAAATTAAACTCACATGTTTTACATTGCTTAAGAAATTCCAAAACAAACGCTCCCTTCACAATTAAATCTATACATACATTATATGACAAAAAATCAGATAAAACAATGTAAATAAACAATTGCAAAAACAAGAACTTAAAGCGGTTGCCAACGTAAACAGGGGCTTTTTTAAAGTCTGTTGTGACGTTTAGCAATGTGATGTACAATATAGAAAAAGGTAAAAGGGCGGTGAAAAGATGCAATTTGAACTTACAAATGATTTGGTTGTCCAATGTGATAGTTGCGGCAAAGTTCATATTATTGATAAAGACTCGCTGGAATTAAATGTGTCGTCCTATGAAAGATCGATGGGCGATGAGGTAGAATATGATTTTGATGGGGAATGCGATTGCGACGGTTGTGGGAATTGGCTTCGATATTCTGTCAGAGTATTTGAGTATCCTGTCGGAGCCTTGAACTATGATAGCTGCGAGTGTCACGGTGGGCATTTTGTTCAACGGCCCGAATTTGCAGTTAATTATTATGAATTTGGATATGACCCTTACGAAGAAGATTATATATTTTCAGATGTAAGTCAGGCTTGTATTAATATTGATAGAGTTTTATTCAACAGTGAAAATGTTTACAATCTAAGTTCACGAGAATTTGAAGAACTCGTTGCTGAAGTGTTTATGCGGCAAGGATATTCTGTGGAAGTTACGCCAGCTACACGAGATGGTGGATGCGATATTATTGCTACACGGAATATCGGTGGTTTGCCGTTTATGCTGCTAATTGAATGTAAGCGCTATGGAAAGAACAATCATGTTGGGGTTCAGTTGGTTCGAAGTCTGCTTGGTATCCAGACAGACAGAAAAGCTAACAAGGCAGTCTTGGTTACCTCATCATCTTTTTCAAGAGATGCTAAGAAGTTTGCTGAACGACAGCAACACCTGATTTCTTTGGTTGATTTTGATGAGCTACTTCGGATGATGCAAAAATAATTGAAGTAAAGAGCAGAAGGAGGCAAGAGTATTGGGTGTAAAATTCGATTTTTTCAATGATGGAAAAGATGAGTGGCTGAAAGCGTTTTGCCAATATTTCAAACTAGACAAAGATGCTGTTTTTCTATATTTTATGCGGAAAAATCCTGATAATTTGACACAGTGTAAGCTAATTTCAGATTTAAACATTGATTTGAATGCCTATCAAAGTAGTGAAGTGGAAATTGTTTGTAGACACATGACAACTGCATCTGACTCTTATGCTGATTCATATAAGAACATTGGCGTGCTGGATCTCCGAACAATGTTACAAACAAAAACCCAATTATCAGAATTCATAAAGAGATATGGAGTGACAGTAGATGTAGATCAGAAAATTTTTTCGTTAGATGGAAAAAAGTATCCGATTACATCAGTTGGAGAAGAATGTGATTATTGCTTTGAGGGAAGAGCTAAACCTTGTAACAACTACTTTAAATGTGAAGTAAGAAAGAGCATGGATATATTGGGATTAAAACTTTATAAGTATAGTGCTACGGTGGAGTTTTTCATGCATGCCACTCTTGAACAAATATCACGATATTCATCAATAAGAAGATGTCCTGAAATTTTACAAACTTTAGATAAAATTCTTTCTGCATTAAATGGTTATAGTACGTCGGCTTATAAAATGAGCTATGATTGGATGAAAGAAAGCACCAAATGTTTTCTGATAGAGTTTCCTATAGGACTACATGAGATGGAAACCTATTCCCCAATTGATTATGAAGGGGCGTGGAGTGAGATTGGAGATTGCTTGGAGAAAAGTGGTTTTAGCAGATATGAGTATTTAACGCATAAAATTCCTCAAAATGTTTTTGATAACATGGTTTTTCTGAAATGGTTTGTGAGTATTTATTTTTACGATTCCGAGGAAATGGGGTCATTACTTCCGGGTTGCTGCGTGCTACCGGATAAGCTGAAATGTATAGAAGTAAATTAAAATAACTGTAAAGAATAAAGCTCTTGAGATTAGACCTCAAGGGCTTTATTGTTGGCAGTGTGCTTCACTATCAACAATTTTTATCTGACGATGCGCTGCATCGCCAAAAGTGTAAAACTATGCTATAATCGTATCATGAAAAAAACACGGGACACTGAGTTGAAAAGCAGTCAGAACGTTTTTGTGATGAATCATAAGGCTTCCGCCAAGGCCAAAGTGCGCTTTTTGGGAATTCTAATCACACACTCAACACACATTGAGTGTGTGGTTCTGATGACGAGTAGTGGTCAAGAGAAAAAATAAGACAGGTCGACCACAAGATGTTGTGGTTTTGAAGCGAAAAATGAACAAAAAACAGGGCGAAAAAGTACAGTTTTGGACCCTGTTTTTTTGCCCTTTTTATAGATGACATTTGGAGGTAGACAGAAAATGAAACAGAATTGGCTAGTTATTTTATTAATCGGTATCATCCTGACGGGATGTTCTCCACAACAACCAGATGAACAAACACAGCAGTCTGTGCAATATCCAAAAACCACTGAGAACACAGCCGAAAAGGAATTGTCCTTTGATGGATACCAAAAAATTGAGGTAGATGGCGGAGAACTCAACGGGCATCGTGAAGCAAAGGCTGCTGTTGATATCGGTTTTGGGGATAGAGAATACTGGGCCTTTACAAATGTTATATTTAGGTAGATTAGCGAAACAGCTGAAATTAAAAGGAGCACACATATTATATATATTTAATATGTATGGTGTAAATAATTTTGTGTTTTTCTGGGACTTCCAAGTTAATGCAAAATACTTTTATAACTAAATTATTTTTCTTAATGAAATTTTACTCATGTTTTCTAAGCTGTCAATAGTAAATTGGCGGCTTTATTTTTTTAAGATTTTCGGCCCAATAAGCTGAGCTCATAATTTTAATTAAGTTGAGACCGGAAGATTGCTTTTATTAGCTTAAAGTTAATGAAATTAGAAAATGCACATCCCCTTCATAATTTCCAACGAATTTAGAAAGAGGGGTGTACATTTTTGTTAAGGGGTGTACAAACTCAGTAAGACAATCAATATAATTCTCAGGTCATGCTGTTTTTCAAAACAGGGACGATTTCATCGTGTAAACATAAATTAAATTCAATGGCGATAAGTAACAAATCAATGTTCAATAAATATAATATATTACCAATTGGGAGGAGGTTTTATCTAGATGATAATTAGAAAATTATTTAATGAACAATGCATTACATTTAGTCAAATGAATTTAATATACAATTCTAGATTTATCTGGAGAGCGTTATCTACGTGGACCAGAGCTTATTTGATCAGCAGGTATTTGGGTATTGGTACTGAAGAATCACTTTTCACACGTCTGTATAATGAATCGTCAAAATTTGGAGATATGTTTAGTTTAGTTTTTGGTGAGCGATTCTCTGAAAATTTTACATGGTTATTAAATGAGTACACAATAGCGCTTCGGGATCTTGTCTCTGCTCAAAAGGAAGGTAATACCGACGGAGTAAACAAGAGTCTGGAACGTTTATATAGTAATGCAGCCGAAAGGGCACGCTTATTGGCACAAGCAAATCCGTTCTGGGATGAAAGCACATGGCGGAACATATTTGAAACTTATCTTCGATTTACTATTGAAATGATTAATTCATTTATTACGGGTGATTACAGCAATGATGCGGAAGCTTATGACAGACTCACAGCTTTTACCAATAACATCGGCGATTATTTTGCCCAAGGTATCTATGAGTTTTTAACTTATACCCCGCTTAAAACTGAGAACCTTCAAGTCCATGAAGCATTGAACCCGATATCATTTAATAAGATTTCTGATTTACGGCAATGCATAACACGCAATCAAGTTGATGCAATTTATTCTTTAAGAATGTTTTGGTTCGAATTGGCCACTTGGACCAGATATTATTTAATCAGCAGATATAAAGGGATCGGTAATGAAGATATTATATTAGCCCGGCTAAATAAGGTTGTCGATGAGTATGGAACTATGCTAAGGAGAATATTTGGTGATCAAATCACCGAAGAATACTTAAATTTAATATATACACATATCAAATTAATCATTTCTCTTATAACTGCACAAATAGAACGTAATGCTGATATCGCAGCCGAAGCGACTAGATTATTATATCAAAATGCTGAGCAAAGCGCTTCCTTTTTAGCCTCCATTAATCCTTTCTGGGATAAAACTACATTGAGGGATAGACTATATAGTTATATACGAAGCACTATTAATGAATCCACAACATTTCTAACCGGTGAATATGATAGAAACATTGACATTTTTGCTCGCATTTTAACACATGCCGAAAATACAGGTAACGAATTTGCAATGGGCTTGTTTAATTATATAATATCCAAAAAATTAAATTTATAATATTGCAATAGACGGTAACAGATTCAAAAACATATGCCTATCCGGATCTTTATGCGAAACCAAAATATCTCAATATCCCTAGATAAATTCCATAAGCAAATTGATATTGATTATCTCTTAACTTTTCAGCATCGGATACATTTGTTAAGTAGGCCAATTCTACGAGGATAGCTGGCATTTTCGTATTTCGTAATACATATAAGGACGGCCTTTCGAAAATGCCATTATTTTTCGTTCCGACAATTTGGGTTATTCCATTCATTACGTGCTGTGCCAACCAGTGTGCCTGTGTATAGTACTTATAAATGTAAACTTCCGTACCGTTAATGGCAGGGTTAGGATTTGAATTGCAATGAATACTGATAAAATAGTCGGCAGGCCATTCATTTGCCATCCGCACTCTTTCGGCTAAACTTGTTGTACTGTTAGTACCTAAAACTGTAGTAGGGGTTGGTCTTGATACACGGGCATCAAATCTGGAATCATTATTTAATAAGTTGTCTAAATAAATACAAACCTGATAGGTTATATTTTCTTCGTGTAAACCATTGGCTTCAGCTCCAGCGTTTGGGTGTCCGGTTGGATTGTGACCTTGGTCTATAAATATTTATTGCCATAATGCATCTCCTTTCGAAATTTATATAATTATAAGGGACTGTGAAATAATCTCTGTAAATTAGCTTTCTACGATAATGCTAGGGCTTGCAAGCTTTTGGTATAAAGGCATGCAAGCCTTTGTTACAATATAATGCTTCGGTTTTTAATTGTCAATAGTGCCATCTGAGATGGTGCTGTTTTTTGTGTGGATATCTTTATTATCTTAGAACCGTACTACTACTTCATTCATAAAATATTGGGAAGGAGGTGCAGATTGTGATTTATAAAAATGAAGTGCAAAACCCTGTGCAAGCCCCTACGCAAGTACCTGCAGTAGTCCCTTATATAACTGCACAAATGAATTTTATATTTAGAGCAAGAATGCTTTATAGAGATTTGGCCACTTGGTTAAGATCATATAAAGTCAGCCTTTACGGGGATGTTGGAAATACGGATGAATTAAGCAAACGCCTATTCCGGTTACCTACCGAATACGGAAGTATTTTAAGAGTATTTTTTGGTGATCCAACCACGGAACAGCTTATGTCTTTATTGACTCAATATATAGCCATTCTCCAATCCTTATTTATTGCGCAAATGAATAATGATATTAATGCAATCAATAGCCTTACTCAGCAAGCATATCAAAATGTAAATAACACGGCAGCTCTTTTGGCAACTGCTAATCCATATTGGACACAAGCTGAGTGGGTAACTTTGCTGACGTTATTTACAGGTTTGCAAATTCAAGAATCAACGACATTCTTAACGAAAGATTATTCGGCTAATAATGATATATTTGACAGAATACTATCTTTTACGAATCTTATCGGGGACTATTTTTCAGAAGGATTGACTAATTATTTTTTGCTTAGGCAACAACAACAGCAGTTGCCAGCAATTTAGTGCTTGCTGAAAAAAGAAGGTCTTATACGCTAATCCTTCAAATAGGACTAGCATGCTGATATTTATGCAGCATGCTAGCCTTTGTAACAGAAAAGGGTTATAGGTTTTAAATTTATTGGCCCCAGCAGAAAGGGTTTTTATTTATTAGCATACTGAACTCGCCTCGTACTTTACCCCAATTTCGAATTGGCATTGTCCATTTCTTTGTGGCTTCAAAAGTAGCTAGATAGAGTGCTTTTAACAGGGCAGTATCGTTTGGAAATACGCTGCGCTGCCTGTTGAGTTTCCGGTAGGAGCTGTTCAGGCTTTCAATGGCGTTGGTAGTATAAATGAGCTTTCTGGTCTCCGCTGAGAACTTGAAAATCGGGCTGATGCAGTCCCAGTTGGCGGACCAACTTTTCATAGCGTTTGGATAGTGTGAGTTCCATTTCTCGGTGACAGCCAACATTCGTTCATGACCGGTCTCCTCGTCCGGTGCTTGGTAAATAGTCTTCAGATCCGTTGCAAACTGCTTCTTGTCCTTATCCGCCACATACTTCAAGGTATTACGGACCTGATGTACGATGCAGCGCTGATATTCCGTATTTGGGAAGGACGCAGAGATTGCCTCCTTGATACCGGAAAGCCCATCGGCGCAAAGTAGGAGAATGTCTCTTACTCCACGATTCTTAAGGCCGTTCAGAACACCAAGCCAAAACTTGGCACTTTCGTTTTCACCGATCTGAATTGTCAGGACTTCCTTGTAGCCGTCTGAGTTAACTCCGATTGCTACATATGCGGCCAGCTTCCGAATGATGTGATCGTCACGGACTGAAAAGTGAACAGCGTCAATGAAAACCACCGGATAGACATCACTAAGCGGACGATTCTGCCAATCTTCAATTTCAGGCAGGAGCCGATTGGTGATATCAGAAATCATTCCTTCGCTGACTTCAAAGCCGTAGATATCTTCGATTTGAGCGGAAATCTGCCGTGTGGTCAGTCCTCTGGCATACATTGCAATAATCTTGTCGTCAATATGGGAAATGTCCTTCTGCCGCTTTTTCACGATCTGCGGCTCAAAGGAGGAGTCACGATCTTGTGGAACATCGACCTCCATTTCTCCATATTTGCTTTGAACAGATTTCTGCTTGTGACCATTACGGGCATTGGAATTGTCGGAACGCTCATATGGCTTGTAGCCAAGATGATTATCCATTTCCGCTTCCATCATGGATTGAATAGTGCCGCCGAGAAGATCCTTGAGTGCTTCCTGGATGTCTTCCGCTGACTGAATATCATATTCTTGCAGCAGGGTGGCGATAATGTTTTTCTTTCCCTCTGTGAGGGGATGTTTTCGTGCCATAAAAATAGCCTCCTATGAATTTTATTTTATCATAGAAAGCTACTGATTCCTTAATTTACAGACTTTTCTTCACACGCCCAATTATAATATTTGGATATTTGTCAGTTTGTTACTAGAAATTCAACAATATATTCCTGATATGTGTGGAGGTAATACTTACGATTCATTTTGGTTAGTTGCGCAAAAGCCATTTGGTTTCAATCTGCTTAATCGAATGTTTATAACAAGGGATGGCTGATTGTTTTAACTACGGATGTGATTAATCCCAAATCCCAAATTAAATCCGCCAGACCAACTACTCCCTTGATTATAAATAAAAATAACAAATAGAGAAGACGAATTGCGTTTTCTCCTGCATTCTCATCACCTTCCACGGTTGACTGCATTTACCGTTTCAATTAACACAAGCAAAAAAGTGTTAATTGCAACGGTAAATGCAGTTCAATCTTTTTGCTGATGGATAAATCTTAAATGAATTAATTTTTCCCCCGATATTTCATAAGGAAGCTTATCCTCTGATTTTGAAAACCCATTCTTGCCATAGAATTTCTGAGCCTGCAGGTTTTCTTCCAAAACCCAAAGATAGATATTTTCAAATCCTTTATGATGAAGATCATTTATAGCGTTCACTAAAAGTGCCTTTCCAAAGCCTCTTCCAAAATACTTTGGCAAAGCATATATAGAAACTATTTCTCCCCAATCTGGAAGAGAAATATCTCTCGACTTTCCATACGCTATACAGCCAATAGCCTCATTATCAGCATAAACGAGTTTTGATATTATTATATTATCGGATATCCACTTTTCAAAAGCCGGAACCCAAAAATCATTTTTTAATTTGTCTAAATATTCTTGTGGAACAATGCCTTTATACGCTGTTTTCCAACTTGATGAATGGATGTAGTGCGTATTTCGGCGACATCCGGACGGCGATTCCGGAAACATCCGGACACGAAACCGGAGGCATCCGGACACCTTGCCTGGCTGACAAATTAACTGGTATCCTTAAAGTATCACACTTTAAGGAGGGCCAAGAATGAGGAGGCTGGACATGTCAAAAGTCAAAGAAATACTCAGGTTAAAATTTGATGCAGGGTTATCGTTAAGGGATATCGCCGCATCATGCAATTGTGGAAAATCAACAGTGGACGACGTACTGAGGAGAGCTCAGAACGCTAAAATCTCTTGGCCCTGCGATCTTAACGATAAAGAACTCCTGTCCCTGATTTATCCTCCGGCAGAAGCCAGAAAAACGGCTGCTGAGCCGGATCTGAATTACATCTTCAGCGAGATGAAACGGAAACATGTAACTCTGATGCTCCTTTGGGAAGAGTACAAGCGGGACAACCCCGATGGTCTCATGTACACCCAGTTCTGCGAACGATACCGAATCTTCAAGAAAACCAATCAGCTCTCCCTGCATATTGAGCATAAGGCCGGAGAGGCAATGCAGGTAGATTGGGCGGGCAGCACGATCCCATACGTCGAACCTTCCACAGGAGAAGAAAAAGAGGCATATATATTTGTGTCAGTCCTCCCTGCTTCGGCGTATCCGTTCGCTTACGCTTATGGGGATATGAAGCAGCCAAACTGGATTGATGCCAACGTCAGAGCATTCGAGCATTATGGCGGCGTACCAAGGGTTATCATTCCCGATAACACGAAGACTGCGGTTAAAACGCCGGATCTGGTCGATCCCCTGCTCAATGCCAGCTATACCGAGATGGCCCGGCATTACGGAACTGCTCTGGTACCGGCGCGGCCGAGGAAGCCCAAAGACAAAGCCGCTGATGAAAATATGGTCGGCAATGTGTCAAGACGCATCCTTGCTGCACTACGAAACCGCCGATTCTTTAGCGTCCTGGAGATCAACCAGGCCATTGAAATTGAACTTGACAAGCTGATCAACCGGCCATTTCAAAAGCTTGAAGGAAACAGGAAAACAGCTTTTGAAGCCATTGATAAGCCAGCCCTAAAGCCGCTGCCCACTGTCCGGTATGAGTATGCCGACTGGGCAGATGCCAAAGTTGCTTTTAATTATCATGTTGAATATCAGGGCTTTTTCTACAGCGTCCATTATTCCAACATCGGCAAAATCTCAAGGGTTCGAGCTACTGCTTCTGTCATAGAAATATTCGTCGATGGTGAGCGGATTGCAGCTCACAAGAGAAATTTTCACACGTTCAAACGGTATACTACTCTTCCGGAGCATATGCCGGAATGCCACAAGGCCGTTACCGGATGGAGCTCCGAACGATATTTATCATGGGCCGAAAAGATCGGTCCAAAGACCAGGCATTTGGTTGCCAATATTCTTGATAGCAGGGAATATCCGGTACAAACTTACCGTGCCTGTATGGGTATCATGCGCCTTGCGTCGGACTATTCCCCTGAAACTGTCGAATCTGCAAGCAGGGAGGCAATCGATAAAGGAACATGCACCTACAAATATTTCAGCATCATTCTCAGACAAACGGCGCTGAAAGAATCCTCCGAAGGTGAGAAGGTCGTATCAAACACCAACTTACGAGGAGCCAAATCGTATGCCGGAGGTGGGATGAATGCTTAACAATCAGACCGTCGAAAAACTCCGGGATATGAAGCTCAAGGCCATGGCTCAGATTCTGAGTGCGCCCGATCCCTCCGATCTGGAACTGTCCTTTGAAGAGCGGCTTGGCCTTATGGTCGAAAAAGAATGGATGGCCAAGAAGAACTCCAAGATCAAGCGCCTGCTCCGGAATGCTTCTCTCGGCTTGAACGCCAGCATTGAGGGCATCGAATACTCATCAAACAGAGCGATCGAGAAGCAATCTATCCTTGAACTTGCAAGCTGCAACTTCATTGAAAAATCACTGAATATCATCACTATAGGAAAAACCGGCAGCGGCAAAACCTATCTGATTTGTGCCTTTGGCAGCAATGCCTGTAGAAAAGGCTACACCGTTAGGTATTACAGGATTCCGGAACTGCTTCTGGAAATCCAGGATGCAAAAGCTCAAAATCAATACTCAAAATTTATGAAAGGGCTTCAAAGTACCCGCCTCCTGATCCTTGATGATATTGGGCTGAAATCATACAGTCTTGAGGAAAGCCGTGACATTCTGGAAATCGCAGAATCCCGCTACAACAGAGGCTCTATGATCCTGGCTGGACAAATATCTCATGGTCAATGGTATGAACTTTTCCCCGATCCTACCATCGCTGACGCTATCATGGACCGGATCATCCATAACTCCTACATCCTCGAGCTTGATTCAAAGATTTCTATGAGAGAAGTTATGGCAGCCAAGAAAATGCGAGGCATTGATGAACTCTAAATACTGACAATATTTGTTGCCGAAAAGCAGCAATTATTTTACAATCAAATTAGCCGGCAAAGTGTCCGGATGCCTCCGGTTTCGTGTCCGGATGTTTCCGGAATCGCCGTCCGGATGTTCCGGAATACGCAATGTAGCTAATATCTATCACATCATGTATACTTGCGATTTTTATTTCCAAAGTAACCCCTCCCCGGCTGGTAATATCATTAATCTACGTACGGTACCATATCTTGATGTCATAAATTAGTGAAGATTAAGGCTACCAATATTCTAGTAGCCTTAAGTATTTTTATGGGCTATTCTACGTCCAGCGAGTCTCCGTCCAGCAGTGATAATCTTCCGCCAAAAAAGATGATAAGCTGTTCTAGAATCCTAGTCCACTCTCTCGGTCTGCCGATCCATTTTTCGGTAATGCCATTCATCGTCAGATAAAGCATTTTTAGGCGAGCATAGTCCGGCGGGAATATCGTTTTGGATTTTTGTTACTCTTCGGAACTGAAATACATGGATAACTCAGCTAAAGATTGTTCACTAAACCTGGACCGTTAGTTGTACAAGGATTTATAACTTTTTGAAGTAGTCAGATAGTTTTTCTTTTTCTTTACCACGTAATTGTTTGTTTTCATTCTCCAGTTCTTTATTTCTTTTTTCCAACTTTTCAATTCTTCTTTTAAGAGATTCGATGATGGCATTCTGATTATTTTCATCACGTTTAGTCCTAGAGTCTACATATGCTTTTTCTTGTTGGTTTCGCAAGAAATTAATACGTTCTTTAATCTCTGAATGATTATAGAGCGTAGCTTTACTCACTCCAGATTCTTCTGCCACACTATTAAAGTTTATTGCTTTAGAATTCTTTGTAAGGCGTTTAATAGCCTCGTCAACCTTTTGCTTGGTTGCCTTCTTTCGGACCTCATGTAACTTTTTTAATTGCTCTTCACGATTAAAATTATTCATGTGCGACACCTATCTTTTTTGCCTGTTCTAATTTTCTCTTCATTCTATCAAAACGTCCGAAAATAACATTTCCAGTCTTGATTGTTTCGTATATATTTTGATATCTCTCCAAATTCCTTTCATTTGCTTCAACCATATCATCCCGACCGTATTCTTTTGACGCTTCAATCCACATTGTAGTAGTTTCTATGAGAAGCTCGTACTTTTTAACGTCAAAACTTGTCATGCCTATTGCTAAATCAAAACAAGGTTTTCCATCGTTCGCAGTGAGACAAGGGGGTTCTGCTGCCAATGGGCAATTCCCATTGACTCTTGCACGACAGGTCCCATAAGGGTTATCAAAGGCATTTAACTTCTCATCTCTCCACAATATATCAAGAATGTCTTTAGGGATATCTTCCTTTTCTGATACCTGATGAATTTCCCCATTTACATCAAAGGCAAATACACCTTGTTTTACAACTTTCTCGAATTCTTTACGTTTCGTATCTTCTAATAGACGAGCATATCGCATGGTCATTTCGGGTGATGCGTGGGCTAATAACTCCTGCACCGTTAAAATATCAGCTCCACCATTTAACAATTTTATTCCATAAGTATGTCGGAACATGTGATTATTGAATTTAAACAAATTGCCTGCTTCATCTGTTATATTCACTTTTCTGGCTAAATGGTTTAGTTCTGCTCGACAAAAGTTCGAACTCAATGGTCTTCCCTTACGGGAGCCTCGGTAGCGAACGAAAAGGTATCTTTCAGGATTGTTATCATCATTGCTGTATTGCTTAGAACGGTCAATTAAAACTGCAATTATATCTGCTAGATGATCATCAATGGGTATTTTATGACCTATTACATATGTTTTTTCAATATCTGTTGTAAGATTTGGTTTTCCATTTATTCTACCTAAAGAATCCTGCTTCAATCCCAATGTATCACTTATGCGAAGCCCGGTTTTGAAAGAAATCCAGACAATTGGCTGTACATCTGGATGAAGGTCATTTAGATTATCAAACAGTTGTTCCAATACATAGTCAGGTATGTAACTGATATCATCCTCTGATTTTTTAGGGACAGTAGGAAGATCTTCGAAATATATTAAACGATACACCACTTTTTCAGGTGCGAAATCTTTGAACTTCTCAAAAGTTTGAATGTCTTTGATAAAGGAACGAATAACCTTTAATATATGATTAACATAGCCTTTAGGATTGACATTTTTCTTTGAATGTTCATTTAACTCTTCTAGGTACTTTTCTATATGTTTTCTTTCAAGTTTTTTTAAATCATTCCATTTCGGATTTTGTTTTGAAATTGAGTTTAAGAAAGTACCAATGTACAATCCATAATAAGTTGCCGTACCCCAGACGAAATTTTTGCCACTTATTAGACGACCTTTTATATATTCTTTCAATGCTTTGCGAAAATTGTTATTCTCTATTTCTGAAAAATCAATGTAATAAGAAGTTGATGAAACATTGAATCCAAAATCGTATTTTTTATTCAGCTCCCTTATATCCCATCGGTCCTTATCCCATTCATTACGAGTATCCGTTAATCGTAAGAGTGGATTATATATCATTCGGATAGATTTGGCTGGTAACGTCTTGGCATTGATTTCTTCCCCTCTTATAGTCGTAGTATAGCTTGTCTTTATTCCTTTGCTATTCAACCAAAAGATCCAAAGCTTTTCCTCTTTTTCGATGTCTAAATCAAGAAGGGAAGTGAGATTTGGATGCTTTTCTTTTAAATATTCAGCCAGTAATTTTACGCTTTGATTGAGACCTTTAAATATAGACCGAAATGCCCAACGGTCTGAAAAAAGTTGACTGAAGAAAACAAATTTTAGTTCCATGTTGACGGTGGGGCTTTCGCATTCAAAGTAAAGGTTATGTGCCATTCTCTTTGTATTTGCATCTTTAAAATTAGGGATTTTAGCAATATCAGATATATTCCAAACATCATTGACTAAAAAGTAATCATCATTCACAACTCTTCTTGTTATTTTTCCATCGTCGGAAATCTCTTTAACCTCGTAAGAGGATAGGGTAGAAGTGATTAAGTCCCAATATTCACTTTTGTTGGGGATTGAATTACTCGGTATGATTTTATCCAATGTTTGTCCTCCTGAAAAGAATAACTCTAAAATGGGAATACTTCGTCAGGAGCACCTGATTGAGAAGATTCCTCTATGTTCTCTATGCTTCGCCCAATTTCAAATGCATGAGAGGCTTTCTCCCAATCCT
Source organism: Sinanaerobacter chloroacetimidivorans (assembly GCF_018128545.1). Classification (GTDB taxonomy): domain Bacteria; phylum Bacillota; class Clostridia; order Peptostreptococcales; family Anaerovoracaceae; genus Sinanaerobacter; species Sinanaerobacter chloroacetimidivorans. The sequence goes on from NZ_JAGSND010000001.1 coordinate 217,097, forward strand.
TACGAATATCATCTTCGGAAGGATGAACATATAAGTCAATGGTTGTTTGTATTTGCGCATGACCTAGACGTTCTTGTACAGCTTTTATGTTCTTTGTTTGAAGATAAAATATGGTTCCATGTGTATGTCGGAATAAATGCGGAGTAATATAAATACCTGTTTTTCTTTCTATCTCTTTAAAAGTGGCATAAACATCAGAATAGGTTAGAGGTTCTCCAGCGTTCTTACCCCGAATCTTTACAAATACAAAGTTATGGTCAGGATTATATTCATCAAGCACTTCGTACAAATAATCATCATACAAGTCCATTAGTCCCTGAGAGATGTCAATCTTTCGTTCTCCAGTCTTCAACTTCCCCCCGTTTGGCAACTCCCCTCTATCTGTTAGTTGGATTTTGTGCTTCCTTTGTATAGCATCAAATTGAAAATCTTCAAGAAATAAGGAGAGAACTTCTCCTATACGGAAGCCACTTTCAAAAAGTAATCTAACTAAAAATCTATCCCTAAGATTAGTGGTAGATTTATAGATTTCATTAACTTGCTCTTTTGTAAATACCTTTACCCTTGCTCTAGGTTCGTTTAATTTAAGCACATTTTTAAAACGTGGCTTGTCTTTATTTACATGATATAAAAAATCCTTATAACCACTTCCACCTGCACCTTGAAACATCTTTTTCATCAACTTATCAACAATGTCTGATTCAATTAATTCATTTCTGTATAGATAATCATAAAATGATGTCACTACTGAAAGGTAAGTGTTTACAGTTCTTTCACTACGTTTAGCCTTCTCTTTTTTTTGAGGTACTACTTTAATGCTTTCATATGGATTTCTGAGCCAAGCGACGAAGTCAGATAATATTTGAAAGCTAACTTGATGATAATCAATTCCTATTTGTTTTAAATATGTAAAGTAATATTTTAAAGCTGTACAGTAAGTTTGTAAAGTATTGCTACTACTCTCCTGGTTATAGTGATATTTCATGTACTTTGCTACGGATTCAACGGGTAATCCATTTGAATCAAGAAGCAAATATGTTTTTCTATTCCCAATTAATATTTGTTCTACCTTCATGAAAACATCTCCAACCAATTGTAATTTGCGATAGTGCTTCTACTTATAATTATTACCGTTATAATGTCTCTTTAAGGCTCGAAACTATTGTCCGGCGGGGTGCTGCCCTCTCGCCGAAGCTACGTCCTAAAAAACATATAAATGTTCCTGGCATAATACATTCTATACTAATTAAACTAAATTATAAACCATTGTTTATCAAATTAATTATGTGAATAAAAAGGGCAAGTTTCACTCATAATGGACTAACTATCCTACGAATTATTATCTTAATTTAACGAATGAGTATGGTCAACTGGTTCGAGTTGTTGCTGATAAAATCATTCTCCAGGATGATAAGGAAGAGCCTGTGAAGTCGAGTGGACGTTACTATGACGGCCAGGCTAAGGTTCCTGGCACGGAAAGGTCTGATATGGATAAAGGACACATCATTGCGGACTCTTTGGGTGGAGTATCCAACGCTTACAATATTACTCCACAAAATAGTACATTAAACCGCCATGGTGATCAAGCTTATATGGAAAAAGTGATTCGTGATGCTGGTGGTTGTACAGATTTCGAAGCAATTATAACCTATCCGGATACAACAACGCAAATCCCTAGCCATTATCATTACACATATACGTTAAATGGTAATTTGATCACGGAGGATTTCGACAATGTAAATCCAGATAAGGTTAATATCCCAACATCAGGCGATAGCCAAAGCTCTCCAATAAAAGAAAGTCATGATATCTCTTCCATTGATAAAAATGGAGATGGTCAGGTAACAATAGCAGAAGCAAAAGCTGCAGGATTTAAACTGCCGATTACAAAAGACCATTGGCTGTATCATTACATGGATGATCGTGACGGCGATGGAATGGTAGGCGAATAAAGAGTACTGAAGTTAAAATTGCTTAGATTATATTTATAAACATAGCAAAATTAAGACGCTATTCGTACAACTCATTAGCCATAAAATCTGGAACTGGGATCTGCGATCTTAATCTTTATTATATGGCGAAAATGATATTAGCAAGGAGTATTTTTCGTATGGAATATATTAAGCTCAATATCGGTTGGGATGCCGAGCCAAATGCCCCAATGCCGAAAATTGAAATTGATAAGAATATCTTCAAAATAACTCTTTCGTTTTATTTGAATGCTTTTATTCATAAAGATGTTGAGGAAGAGGACATGGGCGTTCTTGAATTTGATGACTGTTATAAATATAGACTTGGGCCTGTAAATGATGAGGGTTTTTATTACGGTCAATGTAGGTTTTCAAAAACAGGTATTGAATGGGGAGATTTTTATAAGCTTATTGATACTAATTGGATGCATGACTTCCCAGACGATGAGATAATCCTTAATGACAATGTGAAGGAGGACAATCTAAATCATTATTTATTTTATTTCAGAGACGATACCTTTGAATGCATTGGCAAATCATACACATTTAAAATTATGAGGCAAAAGCCTTAATCGTTATATTTTAGAAGATCCCAAGTTAATTAAAAATAGTTAGTCAGATGTATTCTAGATGCAAAATCATTTGGATTCTGTTTATTAAACAAGTAAAAATTCATCTTCAAATTCTATATATCCCTATGAATAGTGTAAGATCATGATTTCGGAAGTCCTGCCTAGTGGCAGGATTTTTCTATTTTCTAATTATTCTATTTTTGTAACATCTTTATTGTTGCGAAAGAACGCACGTTCTGATATATTGTTCTTACAAAATAGAAGGTGATATTATAAATACTTTCTTGATAAAGCAGAAGAGGAACAAAATTAAGATAGTTGTATTCCAATTTGTCGATCAGATAATTTCGTGTTAAAGGAGGTGACCGGAGAATGAATATGAAGAACAGAACCTATATCGCAATTGATTTAAAATCCTTCTACGCTTCAGTCGAGTGTATCGAACGAGGGCTTGATCCGATGACCACTAACCTTGTTGTCGCTGATGCAAGCCGCACCGAAAAGACCATCTGTCTCGCCGTATCTCCCTCCCTCAAAGCATACGGCATCCCCGGCAGGGCGAGGCTGTTTGAGGTCGTGCAGAAAGTTAAGGAAGTAAATGCGGCACGGCTGCGCAAATCACCAGGGGGAGCCTTTTCCGGCGTTTCCTTCAGCGATACTGAATTGAAATCCTCACCGAGTATCTCACTGGACTATATTATTGCTCCACCGAGAATGGCGTATTATATAAAGTACAGCACACGGATTTACAATATCTACTTGAAATACATCGCACCCGAAGATATTCATGTCTACTCCATCGATGAAGTATTCATTGACGCTACCGACTACTTGCACACCTACAATCTCACCGCCCGTGAGCTTACCGCAAAAATGATTTTGGATGTGCTTGAAACGATCGGCGTTACAGCATCAGCTGGAATCGGCCCAAACCTGTATCTTGCCAAAATCGCAATGGATATTCGGGCAAAGCACATTCCAGCAGACAAAAACGGCGTCCGAATTGCCGAGTTGGATGAAATGAGCTACCGCCGCCTGCTGTGGTCACACCGGCCTCTGACAGACTTTTGGCGCATTGGAAAAGGATATTCCAAGAAGCTGGAGGGGCATGGGCTCTTTACGATGGGAGATATCGCAAGATGCTCTCTCGGTAAATCTACCGATTATTACAACGAGGATTTACTGTACAAGCTGTTCGGCATCAATGCTGAGCTACTGATCGACCATGCATGGGGATGGGAGCCATGCACGATTGCCGATATAAAAGCGTATAAGCCAAGCACAAACAGTATTGGATCGGGGCAGGTACTGCAATGCGCCTTTACCTTTGACAAAGCGAAGCTGATCGTGCGGGAAATGACCGATTTGCTGGTACTTGATCTGGTGGATAAAAGACTTGTGACCGACCAGCTCATCTTGACGGTCGGATATGATATTGAAAATTTGACAGACCCGAAGATAAGGAAATCATATCACGGGGCGATCACCACTGACCACTACGGACGCTCTGTTCCGAAATCTGCACATGGTTCGGCAAATATTGGCAGACAGACCTCCTCTACAAAGCTGATTCTGGATGCGGTTACAGAGCTGTTTGAGCGTATCGTTGACAAAAACCTCCTGATCAGAAGAGTCAACATTGCAGCGAATCATGTTGTGGATGAGGCAGCCATTCAAAAGACGGACGAGTTTGAACAGCTTGATCTCTTTACGGATTATATGGCTGTGCAGGCAAGAAAAGAGGCAGAAGAAGCCGATCTTGTACGAGAAAAAGGGATGCAGAAGGCAATGCTGGAGATAAAAAAGAAATATGGCAAGAACGCCATTCTAAAGGGTATGAATCTGGAGGAAGGCGCTACAACAGTAGATCGGAATAGGCAGATTGGAGGGCACAAGGCATGACGAAGGCATATGACGACATCATCAATCTACCGCACCAGGTCTCTACGACACGCCCTCATATGGCAGCTATTGACCGGGCAGCGCAGTTTTCCCCCTTCGCGGCACTGACCGGCTATGATGCCGCGATCAAAGAAACCGCAAGACTGACTGACGAGAGAGTAGAATTGGACGAACATATGAAGTGCGCTTTGAGCGATAGGCTACAAATCATAACAGATCGGATTCAGGAGTATCCCGAAATTGCAATTACCTACTTTCAGCCAGATGCGAAGAAGAATGGCGGCACCTACGTTACTGCTATCAGCGCTGCTCAAAAGATAGACGAATATGATCGGGTTGTCCTTATGACTGATGGCACAGCAATCCCCATTGATGAAATAATCAGCATAGATGGGCAGATATTCGAAAATATGTAGCTCCTTCGTGCGTACCTTGAACCACAGCTTTTATTATAATTTGTCTTGGTTATTTCCTTATAAGATATTTGAAATTTTGTAGAAAAGGAATTAGTTATTATATGCTCAAATTGGGGTACATTAAAGTTAAGCTTAAAATAAAGGAGGAGTTATCTATGAACAAGTTTATTATCAATGATTATTTTGATGAGCCACAGGGAAAAATCGCCAAGCGGATGCTTTTCAAAAGCGATAATGTAATTGCTTTTGTTCTAAACATTGCAAAAGGGGAAATACTACCGGGACATACACATCTAGAATCAACTCTTTTGCTGCAGGTCATGGAGGGTAAGGCCAAGGTTGTCACGGATGGCAATGAAACCTCGTTGCAGGTGGGTGAGTTAATGCAGATTGATGGGCAGGAAAGCATGCAAGTTATAAACATCGGTGAAGATGTATTGCGCCTTTACGTCACAATTTCACCAATGGGCTCAGAGGCATTTGCAACAGATGCAAATGTTTAAGTGATATCGGTTTCTGCTGAAAAATTGCTAAGACTAAAATCCTCAGTACGCTGAGGATTTTATTGTTATTGGCAGCAACTTTTATCTTTACTAAATTAGACATCGAAAAAAGAGAGTTGTCATTTTATAACTAGCACAACTATTTTATAAAAACAAGTAACCGAAACTATTGAGACCCTTGAGTAGATAAAAAAGATGACATTGGTTTGAGTCATGCCTGGATTAGGTGTTGAAGTAGATATTAAATCCATTACTGCTTGTTAAGTATGCAAGCATCCTTTTTTCGAGGGTACTTGCTTTTTTATTTCAAATAAAAACATATATGAAAGATATAAGAAATCCTTTCCTGATGGGAACTCCGCCCAATAAGGTACAATAAATTGCGCAAATTGAATAAAGGGTAAAAAAAATAGACATGCCCAAACGGGCTCTAAAAAAGGCTACTTAAAAGACTAAAGTTACGATGATTCAAATTACACATACAAATAAGTTCAATATTCCATATCGTATTATACAAGAGAAGCAATCAGTCTATTTGGACAAAAGATTGATAAATCTGAACTGGGTATTAGAATTCAAGAAGAAATGGTTCTAGATGTTTTTCAGATTTTCCGAGAGAAATGATGATAACTTCGATATTGCTCTCTGCACTTTAATTATAACACAAGGAAAATGGAAAATATAGTCTTATTATACTTGGCATATGCAAGTATAATAATATAGTAATTCAACTCTGGTTATAATTTACTTATTATGACTTATTAGTAAAAAGGGGAGATGCAGAAGAAGTTTTTAATGCTAGACCATCAAAAATCAAAATGATTTACAAGTGTTTTGGCGACTCTGCCCTACCGCCAGTATTCCTGATTATGGGCGGTGGAGCATCTGTATCTACATGTGATTTAATTAATTTGGAGGTAAGATTAGATGAATATAAAATTTGATCCCAATAACATTGTTATTAAACTCTGTATAATGGGGATGAGTTTAGAAGATAGTGGGAATGTAGAAGAAGCAAGCACGATGTTTCATAAAGCATGGAATGAAGCAACAGATGACTATGAAAAATTTATTGCGGCATATCATTTAGCTCGTCAACAAAAGAATATTACAGACAAATTGAAATGGATGGAAACATCTTTACAGTGTGCGCTAAATATAAATGATGATAATGTAAAGAGTGCATACTCAACATTATATGTAAACATTTCCAAATGCTACGAGGAGTTGCGTGACTCAGATAATGCAAAAAGAAATTATGAATTATCTGAATTATATAAAGGTGCGCCTTCTGATAAAGGACCGTTTTATCATGGGACTAAGGCAGATTTAAAGGTTGGTGATTTACTGACAGTGGGTGGAATTTCAAATTACAAGCCTGAGCTTCAAATGAATCACATCTATTTCACAGCTAATACCAATGGCGCAGGACTTGCAGCGGCATTAGCAAAAGGGGAAGGAAGAGAACGAGTTTATATAATAGAACCAACAGGTGAATTTGAAAACGACCCTAATGTTACTGACAAAAAATTTCCAGGTAACTTAACACGTTCTTATCGCTCAAAAGAACCTTTAAGAATTATTGGTGAGGAAACAGAGTGGACGAAACTGACAATTACGGAACTAAGCAAATGGCGTGAAAATTTAGCAAAAAGCAAGGGCGAAATTATCAACTGAACACGTTCCATTTAGGTAAAATCGTTACTTTTCAAGTTTATCTGTTGGCTTACACATAAAAAAATCAAGGCACCCTTCAGAAAATTGATGAACATGATCACTGTAAATATAATATATCTGATTGGAAGTAAAAATCTCCAAATGAGATATAGGATCAGATTTGCAATGGTTTGCAGCAGCTAATGAAATGAGTTAGAATTTAGACGTGAGAGTGATGACTTTCACGTCTTTTCTTTTACCGTGTATCTTTATTATCAAAAGTATTATTACAAATTTTAATAAATTTATTACAAAACCCTTTGTATTTAAAGTTGTTTAAATTGATAAAAAATTTGTCGGGTTTCTCTAAATAAATTTGAATGTAATAGATGAGACGTCTTAGAAAACGAGGAGGTGGTCCTGTGATAGGGGATTCAGACGAAAAGCTTGCAGCGCTTTTCTTTATAGACCCGCAGCAAGGATATGTTGAATTAGCAAATAAATATCTAGGTTTTGTTTATAAAATTGCGTACAGTAAACTTTTTGGAACATGCAGTAAAGAAGATATCGAGGAATTCGTATGTGATATTTTTTATGAATTTTACTGTAACCGGGACAAGATCAATCTCGAAAAAGGTTCAATAAAAGCTTTGTTAGCAGTATTTACGAAACGGAGAGCAATAAACCTATTTTATAAAAAAACCAAAGGACAAGAGAGTATTTCTTTATACGATAATAACTTGCAAAACATATTGATCGACAATGAAAATGTGGAACAACGGATCTTAGAGGCAGAGACCAAAACGAAATTAATTGCTGCAGTCAAGGCTCTAGGATCACCGGACTGCGAAATCCTCATCAGAAAGCATTATTTGGGGCAGACCCTGAGAGAAATCAGTATTGACCTGAATATGAAAGTGAAAACTGTAGAAAAGCGGTACGAGAGAGCGTTAAAGAAATTGAGGTATATCATTGGAGGTGTTGAAAATGAGTAAAAACAGAAATAATATCTCTGATAATAGCGTGAAGATTTTAAATGGCTTGGATGATTTAAACATGGAGGAAACAGAGACGCTTTTATCGGGAATAAACAAGGTAACTCTTTCTCCAGATGAGGAGATGCTTTTAAAAGCAAAAGTTCTGGAGAGAGTTGGAGCGGGAGAATTGGGAATGGCACAGGAAGTAGAAAGAAAAACTGAAATCGGGAAAAGGGCTGTGCATTCTAAAAACAGAATCTATATGAGAAGGGCAGTAGCTTGTATTGCTGCAGTTATGGTCTGCTCTATTGTTGCAATAGCAGCCGCAAATATGGATGGATTGCAGCGCTTTTGGGGGAGCGATACGGAAATTTATCGTGACAGAGCCTTAGAAACGGTTCAGAGTGTTCAAAATGACAACGTTAAGATCAACATTGAGGGAATCGTTTCCGACAATTACCAATGCGTTTTCGTATTCAGTATGGAGGCCCTTACAGAGGAAGGTCGGAAGATGATAAAGAAGTATAACAACAAGCATATGGTCCTGGATCTGGGAATAAAACCCACAATGATAGCCGGAGCTGAAGATCAAGGCATGACAGGGATCTTTCAGTATACCGATGATAACAAAGACAAAAATTATAAAGCCTATCAGTGCGATTTTCAACTTGAAAACGTAGATCTGACGAAGCCTGTAACCGTAGAATTTGCCGGACTGACTATGCGTTTTAATATTCCGCAATACATGCAGGTAATAACTCTTTACCCCGATTCGGAGGCAGGATTTGAAAGCGTTGACCTGTCGCCGATCGGATACTACTACAAAGATGCAGAATATGCGGAGGAGGTAAGACTGATCAAGAAAGACGGAACTTTGGATGATGAACTGGGGTATTTCGGTTCAATGGCTCAGGAAAACAGCGAGGAGGTAACGGTAATAGGATCTTTTACAAGACTGATCGATTTAAATGAGTATCTAGGGATACAGATTGACGGGATAAACTACACTGCAAAGTAGTTCGGTGATATTGCGCATAACGCATCGTTTTCATTTTAAAGGTATCGAATCAGAAAGAGTTGTAAAAGATACCATTGATGTTATTGATTTATAAAGCAGTTGTCTGAAATAAAATAAGCCTTTAATTAGAGATGAGGTGATAGTATTCTTCTTGACGAAACCATAAATGCTTTTCTTGAAAAAGTTGCGTTGCTGCCCTCTACACCTGCGGGGGGAAGTGTTGCTGCTTTAAATGCCGCATCCGCTGCTGCGTTGGCGGAGATGGTATCCAGATTGACGGCCAATAATGCTCAAGATAAAACAATAGCAAAAGAAATGAAAGAAATGGAAGAATTGTTCCATGATTACAGAGTGAAATTTACCGATACCATTGATGCAGATGCGAAAGCATTCGCAGAAGTTTTGAATGCTTATAAACTTTCAGCTGATTGTGACGAGAACATCAAAATAAGGGATGAAAAAATACAGGAAAGCTATAAGAATGCTGTAATTGTGCCTATCAGACTAGCAAAAGACATCTTGGCAATGATGCAGCTGATCAAAACGCAGTTCCGATCGATTGGAGACAGCTATATTACAGATTCTGCTCAGGCTTATATGTTGGCAGAGGCTGCCTTGAAGTCTTTAATCTATCATATGAAATCAAATCTGATTTATATTCGTGATAAGGAGTTCACGGAAAAAATCGAAGGTGTTTTGGAGCAGCTTACATTAAGTTTAAAATGTTCGGAAAATCTATCACATTAACCTAAACATCACAAAATACTCCATTGAGCATGTTTGTAAACTATGCTTACTCGAAAGAGAGGACGATCAATGCAGTTTCTGCCGCCAAGGCCCCATCAGCTTCAGACAGCATCTTTTTTAGATCCTCAGGGCATATAAAAAAGCGTGTGCCTGCTAGAGAAAACGGCTATAGCGTAATAATTGAACATAGAAAGTTAGAATTAGACGTGAGAGCAGTGGCTTTTACGTCTTTTATTTTACTATTTTATCAGATAAAGACTTATACTGAGATGGTTATCCTGAATAGATTATTGTTGGTGTGATCTTTGATAAATTTGGTCTTATATATGTAACAACTATCTAAAAAATAATCTAATATTGTAATAAAATAGGAAAAGTTATACAATTATATCGAATATGGGAGATAATATTGTTATGGAGATAGCACGGACGAAGGGTAGGCTTTACAAAAGTTAATACGACGACAGGTATAGCGTCTTTGTGATATAAAGTACTGCTGACGAGAGGGCAAAAGGGATGTTATGTTTACTGCTGCAATGGAGAATTAGCAGAATATCTGAAAAGAAGAATCAGCGATTCCTATTATAACTATAATGAAGAGAGCGTGGAGTATTTAATAGTAGCAGAAGATACCGATAAGGAATACGCAGAGCAGGGTTAGGTATTAAATCAGTCACCGACTATGTTGATGGATAGGAAGGGAAAATTGACAATAATATATTATTTATGATAAAATAATTTAAACTTAGTTAATTAAAGGAGGACGTTCTATCTATGTATTCTGTTCGTTTAAGATAAGCTGGCAATAAAAAAGCGGTATGATCATCCACAAGGGTGGGCTTTTTTTTGTGCTTATTTTACGAATGAGACATAGATACTAGTGAAGTGTAACCATCTGAGGTTATACGATTTTATCAATGTCTTTTAATGTTAATATGCAGACTAAAGCTTGCACTGTGGATTTTAGCCTGCATTTTTTATTGCCAAAATCAGAATGAAAACAATGATAAAAAGTGCAAGGAGAGAAAAGATATGATAAATAAAACTTCAAAATGGAAACAAGATTTTTTTACGATATGGACAGGACAGGCAATTTCACTTATTACTAGTGCCATCCTGCAAATGGTGATAATTTTTTACCTTACAGAAAAAACAGGATCAGCGATGGTACTATCAATTGCTTCATTAGTTGGGTTTCTTCCATACGCAGTCTTTGGGCCTGCGATAGGTGTATTAGTCGACCGCTATGATAGAAAAAAGATAATGATTGGTGCTGATTTAATGATTGCGGCAGCTGGTGCACTACTGGCTATGATTGATTTGTTTATGGATCTGCCGGTCTGGATGGTTATGGTGGTATTGTTTATCCGGAGCATTGGAGCGGCTTTTCATTCCCCGGCACTAAGTGCGGTTACGCCTTTATTAGTACCAGAGGAACAGTTGACCAAATGTGCGGGTTACAGCCAGTCCTTGCAGTCCATAAGTTATATTTTTAGTCCTGCAGTTGCTGCGTTTTTATATACTGTTTGGGAATTAAATGCGATTATACTAATCGACGTGCTGGGTGCTGTGATTGCATGTATCACGGTAGCGCTTGTACGTATTCCCAAGGTTAATGCAGAGAAACAAAGCTCGGATCAAAATTTTATGAAAGAGATGAAAGAAGGACTTGGTGTTTTAAAAGAAAACAGAGGATTATTTATATTGCTGCTTATAGGCACACTATATATGTTTGTTTATATGCCAATCAATGCACTTTATCCCTTAATCAGCATGGAATATTTTGCTGGAACACCGACACATGTCTCTATTACCGAAATTGCTTTTGCCTCCGGTATGCTGGCAGGCGGTTTGCTATTAGGACTATTTGGTAGATATAAAAAACGAATCATATTAATAACGTTATCTATTTTTTTGATGGGCGCCAGTTTGACCATTTCGGGGTTACTTCCCCCAAGTGGATTTGTGATATTTGTAGTCTGCTGCGCAAGCATGGGTCTTTCGGTTCCATTTTACAGCGGTGTTCAGACTGCTCTTTTTCAAGAAAAAATTAAGCCTGAATATTTAGGGCGTGTGTTTTCTCTGACAGGGAGCATCATGTCTCTGGCTATGCCCATCGGTTTAATACTTTCCGGGTTCTTTGCTGATAGAATCGGTGTAAATCATTGGTTTTTAATATCAGGTATTTTAGTTATGGGCATCGCTATAATTTGTCCACTGGTGACCGATGTTAGGAAATTAGATTAAAAAGAAAATGAAAATTCCATAGGAGCACCATTATGAATTCTTGGGAGATAAGCTGATAATAGGTAAATTCTGTGCTATGGTGGAGGCATTAGGTTTATCATGAATGGTGCGAACCCAACTTAATCTACCATTTGGGGAAATGTCAGAGGCTATGTTCTTTGTTATTGAGAGCATAGCCTCTTTTTCATATCAAGCCATCCTGTTAACAGCATTAAATCCGATATTCAAATCTTCGATAATATCATCCACATTTTCCAATCCAACAGAAAGCCGTATCATGCCCGGATGAATACCGGCTGCCTGCAATTGCCCATCTGTCAATTGCCTGTGGGTTTCGCTTGCAGGATGCAAAACACAAGTACGAATGTCTGCAACATGAACTTCATTCGAGGCAAGCTGCAGCGCATTCATAAAGCGGATGGCGTTTTCTTTACCGCCTTTCAATACAAAGGAAATCACGCCACTTGCACCCTTTAAGTATTTCTGTGCCAAACCATAAAACGGACTGCTTTCCAGACCCGGATAGATGATGCTCTCCACACAATCAGAGCTTTCCAAATAGCGAGCAACCTGGATTGCATTTTCGCAATACTGTTTCATACGGACTGCAAGCGTTTCCAATCCAATGTTTAGTAGAAAAGCCGAGTGGGCAGCAGGATATACGCCAAAATCTCTCATGAGCTGCATTCTTGCTTTTATAATGTAGGCACTTTTCCCATAGGTTTCCGTGTAGGAGATGCCGTGATAAGATTCATCAGGGCTGGTTATATCCAGGAAGTTACCGGAATTCCAATCAAAATTTCCGCTGTCTACGATAACACCGCCGACTTGCAGGGCATGACCGTCCATATACTTACTTGTAGAATGCACGACAATATCCGCACCAAACTCGAAGGGCTTACACAAAATCGGCGTGGCAAAAGTATTATCCACAATAAGCGGCACATGATGTTCATGCGCGATCCTTGCAAATCTTTCAATATCTAATACAGTCAATGCAGGATTCGCCAGTGTTTCGCCAAATACCGCCTTGGTGTTCGGGCGGAAAGCGGCATGGAATTCCTCATCATTTGCATCCTGACTCACATAAATGCACTCAATGCCCAATTTTTTGAGCGTAAAGGAAAGCAGATTGATGCTCCCGCCATAGATTTCAGGTGTGCTAATAATGCTGTCACCGGCGGAGCATATGTTGAGAATAGACATCATGGTGGCTGCCTGTCCTGATGTTGTACATAAAGCTCCAACACCACCCTCTAAATCGGCAATTTTGCGTTCTACCGCCATCACGGTCGGGTTTCCAAACCGTGAGTAAATCAAACTCTTCATCGGGTCGTCAAAAACCGCAGCGACCTCTTCCGTAGAGTCGTATACATAAGTTATACTTTGAACAATCGGCATAACGCGCGGTTCTGCGTTTTGTGGTCTGTATCCTGCATGTAAGCATTTTGTTTCATCTCTCATAATTCCATTCTCCTTCGATTGAATTAGTACTGCTTGCTAAATGAATAGCCTTAGAATTAAATAGTAGGCAACTGCCATTATAAAAAAGATGGCCAGCACCGGAAGTGTTTTTTTCACTTGCTCTCCCATTGTTATACCAAAATGTGCTACAACAATTTCAAGACAAACATGTGTAGGAGTAACCTGCATCGCTATATAAGAACAGCAACATAATAATACTAAAAGCGGCATTCCGCCATTTGGCATTGCAACGTATGCAAGTGGTATTCCTATTACATGAATCATGTTAGCTCCGCCAATTAATGAACCTACAAAGAATATTATTGCAAATATCAAAAACTGTGGTATTGGTAACCCCATGAATAGTGACGGCAAACTCTCAATGGCTCCCGTGTATTCAAGCAGGTTCTTAAAAATGTATATCAGAACCACGCCTATGATTACCCGAGGTTCAAAGGCTGTTTTAATCATTGGAATCAATACTGCTGGCGAGAATCAGCTGATAATGATGTATAATGCAATCACTATAACAATTGCCCATAATGTCTTAACCGGGAAAGGCGTTGAAGCTGTGCCAAGAATCAATAAAATGATAATGAAAATAGGCCACAAGCCCTGTAAAATATTCATAATATCTTTTTTGCGATCTGTGCTGCCGGGAACACCGGTATCTTTTGGAATTTTTCGAATATAAACGATATACCCCGCAAGTATCTGCGCAGATACCATTGGCAGCATGCCAATTATGAAACTGGAAGTAGAAATCCCGCTAAGCGATAAAGCAATTATTATTGACGAATATGTAGGCAAGAAACTTTCGCTTACATGACGAAAATAGCTTGCAGTAACTGACTTTTCAACAGTTGTTAAATATTTACCTGCAGATTGATCAACAATATCACCGCAGATTTTTACGACTGCAGCAGAAGGCAATAAGCCAATTACCATTGGTGAAAGCATTGTATTCAGCCTGCGATTATTGGTTAATGCATTGATTGATTTTTGGGCTGAACGCAAGGCCCCTTTATTGTCCATAAGCCTTTGCAAATATGTGACTGCATATAGAATAAAGACAACTTCAAGCGTTTCCCACTTAATAAGTGTAAGCCCTGCAGTTTTTATTGACACAAGTGGAGGGATTTTAAATAATAGAACTGTTGCAATAATTCCACTTATCATTGCCCAATATAACTTTTTGGTCAAATTGAGCCCGATGATAATTATAACGAAAACCAATAAGAGTATTAAGCCGCTGTCCACTGGATTTGCTTATTCCTTTCTATACCGATGTACTACAATTAAGTATGATTAGAGCATCCATCGTTTTTACGTAAATTTTGAATTTGCCTGAGCGCATGCGCAAGCTGATCTCCACAAGAAGTTCCATTTCTGCAAAGTATTAAACCATGTGTCGACTATAACAGAGGTGCTTGGAAGAGTAAATATATTAAGCAATTTATTAGTAACTAATAAATTTCATAGTTTAAGATGAAAGCAAGCAATGACGTTTAAAAAAATTTAGATGAGAAATATGCTTGAACATACCTTATTTCAATCTTAAAATCTCTTCAAAACCATCGATGACATAATCGTATTTTTCAACTTTTCCAAATCCATATCTTGCATATACAAATGGAATTTCAGCAACTTTTGCAGATTCTGCGTCCCCATTGGTGTCACCTACATAGACTGGACTTTTCAAACTATTCCTTTGTATAATCAGTTTGTTGTTTTCTCCTTTCGGCAATCCTGTCGCCCCTGAGCACTCAAAATCAACAAAATATTGATCAAGTTTATGCGCTTTTAAAAAACACTGAATATATCCATCCTGACAATTGCTGACTATGAATAGTTTATATTTTCGAATCAGCTGATTGAGTGTTTCTTCCAATTTTGGATATAGCACCCCTCCGTGTTCCCCGAGGTAGGATAGCTCGGCTTCACACAATTCGTCCATTAATTTATGTTGAGTATCTTCATGCAGATTCGGAAACAGTTTTCTGCCTATTTCGTTTGTCTGAAGTCCCATACAACCTTCGACCTCTTCAATCGTTACTGATTTTTTGATGTGAGGATAATTTTTCAGTATCGTGTTCCATAAACTGCAAACCGCTTTCGCAGTATTCCAAAGAGTGCCATCTAAATCAAAAATAATACTATCTATCTTCATATTCTGAGATCACCTTTCTTAGAAAATTAAAATTGTAATTATAGGATTATACCATAAGTGCAATCAATATGGATAACAACCGTATTTAAAATTCATAATAAAGTGTATTAAATTTTTGATATAATTGAATATAGATACAATCGTTATAACTAGGCGGAAAGGTCCCTCGCCTCGTTGAAACGCACAGATAAAAGAAAATTTTTTACAGTCGAAAATTTTCGGATACGTTATAAAATCAATATTATCAAAATTGTCAGTGGGACGTTATGACAAGATTGGTTTTCTTTAAATTGCATATCCTTTTCCCTGCGTTTACTATTAGGGTAAATAATAATAAGGGAGGTAAAGCTATGAGTAATGTTAAAGTCGATACCGTTGCGAACAACAGATCTAGTTTCAAGGCTGGTGCGCAAAAATTCGGGGGCTTCATGGCAGGTATGATTATACCGAATATCGGAGCAATCCTGGCTTGGGGTCTTATCACAATGTTTGTTATACCTACAGGATGGGCCCCCAATGAAACCCTTGTCCAAATGGTCGATCCTATGATCAAATGGCTGATACCGATTTTGGTTGGCTTCACAGGCGGAAGACTGGTGCATGGTATAAGAGGCGGTGTCGTCGGTGCTATTGCAACATATGGTATTATTGTAGGTTCTTCTATTCCGATGATCCTTGGCGGCATGATGATGGGGCCTTTGGGCGGCTGGGTGATCAAATCATTCGATAAGCTCGTAGAAGGCAAAATCCGTACCGGGTTTGAAATGCTTGTAGATACTTTCTCAGCAGGTATCCTGGGAGCACTGGTTTCTATATTTTCATTCCTGATCGCTGAGCCTATTGTAACTGCTATTTCCACAACCCTGGGCAATATAGCAAAAGTGGTAACAGAGGCAGGACTACTTCCGCTCATAGCCATTGTTATTGAGCCTGGTAAAATTTTATTCCTGAACAACGCAATTAACTTTGGAGTTTTAGGGCCTCTGGGAATCCAGCAAGTAACAGAAATGGGCAAATCGGTCTTCTTCCTGCTGGAAAGCAATCCTGGTCCTGGTTTCGGTATTCTTCTTGCTTATTGTATTTTCGGAAAGGGAGCTGCAAGGCAGTCAGCACCTGGTGCGGTGATTATTCAATTCCTTGGCGGTATTCATGAGGTATATTTCCCATACATACTGATGAAGCCGCTGCTCATCCTCGCTGCAATCGGCGGTGGAATAAGTGCTAACTTCACTTTCGTAATGCTGAATGCAGGACTGGTTGCGACTCCGTCTCCCGGAAGTATCTTCGCAGAGATGGCTATGTCTCCGAAAGGCGGCCACCTGCCGGTACTTGCAGGAATAGCAGTGGGAGCAATTGTATCCTTCCTTATCGCTTCTGTGATCTTAAAGAGGGATAAGTCGATGACTGACATGGATGAAGATTCTCTGAATATGGCAAAGAATTTAACGGCCATGATGAAGGCTGAAAGCAAGGGGCAGAAGACGTTAAGCTCCGCCGCGCCTGCGTTAAGTTCCGCCGCACCTACGCTAAGTTCTGCCGTGCCCAAGGTTATCGTATTCGCCTGTGAAGCGGGAATGGGTTCTTCAGCAATGGGAGAATCCATACTGAAGAAAAAGATTAAGGAAGCCGGACTTGAAATTGAGGTCAAACATTCTGCAGTGAATGCACTGCCTGCTGACACAGAGGTCATTTTTACGCAGGAAAGCCTTGCCGGCAGAGCAGCGCAGGTGGCACCCAAAGCAGAAATCGTAACCGTAAAGAATTTCCTTGATCAAAATGTATATGATAAGTATCTGAGCAGATTTAAAAAATAATGAATACTGGGATGAACGAAATGAGGTTAGGAACGGTATGGATGGTTTTACTGTCAGACAAAAGTTCATATTAAGCAATCTGATTGAGAAGGGTCCTTTATCAATAAAGGACCTATCTCATCAAATTGATGTCAGCGAGCGTACCATCATGCGTGAGATGTCTTCAATTAATGATTGGTTGAAACAATACAAGCTCCATATATCCAAAATCGGAGGTGAGCTGGTTATAAGCGGCAACCAGAAAGACATCGATAGGATACGCAAGCTATTTGACAGGACGCCGCCTTTATGGCTGCTTACCCAGGAGCAAAGGCAGGTGCTGATTACAGCACAGCTGCTGCTTGCGAAGGAACCGATAAAATCGGCATATTTCGGCTGTCAATTCAACGTAGTAGAAGGCACAATCATTTTTTATCTCGATAAAATTGAAGGCTGGCTTCGGACTAAAAATTTGAAGCTCATAAGAAGAAGGGGATATGGTCTTGAAATCATAGGCTCCGACTGGAGCAAAAGAAATGCTTTTGCTGAGCTTCTTTATAATTTCAAATCCATTAGTGAGCTTCTGGCGTTTTTATATGAGGATAATAGTGATTACTCACTGCATGCCTTTTTCGAAGTCACTTTCGGAAAAGAGCTTGTTACCAATGTAAAAGGCATGATAAAAAAACTGTATTCAGAGAACAGGATACTGAAGACCAATGATGTTGACAATTTCAGTACATTCATTCATTTGCTTCTGGCGATTGAGAGAACTCGCAGCAATATGGCCATTGAACTACCGGAGGATATCATAAAGGATACTTTGATGAACGAGTTTTCTGTCATAAAGGATCTTATGAATGTACTTGATGAAGATGGAATAGAACTTCCTGAAAGTGAACTTGCTTATCTTGCAATTCACCTTATGGAGGATAGAAATAGATACACTGATGAAAAGGTGCAGAAGGAACTGGGCTTTGAGCTTGAGGACGCGGTATGGGAAATCGTATCGATTACAGGGAAAAGGCTGAATATGTCAATCTTATGTGATAATCAGCTTATGAGCGGACTCAGGCAGCACATCAATCCTGCATTATACAGGCTGACTATGGGGCTCGAGGTAAGAAACCCGATCATCAATGATATAAGAGACTATTACAAGGACTTATATGAAGCTGTTGACTATGCATGCAGGCTGGTTTTTTCAAAATACAATCTTATTATACCGCCCAATGAGGTGGGCTATGTGACGATGCATATCGGTGCAGCAATTGAAAGGCAGCATGGACTTGAAAGCATACTGCGGGTTTTAGTCATCTGTCCGAATGGTATCAGCACTGTGAAAATACTATGTGGAAAGCTGAAAAGCAAGTTCCCGGAAATCGATGAGGTTGAAGCCTGCTCCTTAAGGGAAATGGAAGAAAAAATAAAGAAAAACTATGATATCATCTTATCAACAGTGGATGTAAGTAAGAAGTCGGGTAATGACATCCTTTTTATATCACCGTTTCTGCCAAGCAAGGATATTGAAAAGGTAGGCGAATTGATTAAGATCAAAATGGAAGAAGGCAGCAGCATGAAAAAGCCTTTGCCTGCGGATTTTTATGAAGAGGCGGTCGAGACTGAAGCAGATTTTGTTGCGGCTGATAACATGTTTAAGAACTTCAGGTTGAAAAGTGTTGCGTGTGATAATATCCGGAACACGATAAAGGAAATCGTCCAAGAGCTTTACGACTCCGATGTAATCGCTGAAATCAACAAGGTTGAGAATCAGATCTTAAAGAGAGAAGAAAAGGGAAGCGTCGTGATTCCAGGCAGCCATGTAGCTCTACTCCATATACGGACAGAAGAAATCGATTCACCCTTTGTAGGCGTTTTCCGGCTGGAACATTTTATAGAAATGAAAAGTGCGGGGTTCTCCGTAGACGATGTGGATACCATTTTGGTCATGATTGCAAGAAAAAACGAGAGGGATTATATTCTTGAGATACTTGGTAAAATCAGCGCTTCACTGGTAGAAAGCGAACACTTTATCAATGTATTGAGATTTGGAGATATAGCAGATATAAGAAATGAACTGATAAAAAGAATCAACAGGGAGGAATGCATATGAACAAGTTGATATTGAATGAAGGTAATATTTTATTAAACATTGCGGCAGAAGGGAAGTATGAGGCAATCGAAAGGACCGGAAGACTCCTGGCGGACAATGGTTATGTAGATCCAGAGTATATAGAGGGCATGAAAAAAAGAGAGATCGAAGTTACGACATATATAGGGAATGGAATATCCATCCCCCACGGAACCTCTCAATATATCGGGTATATCAAAAAGTCGGGAATCGTAGTTTTGCAGTATCCCGAGGGGGTGGATTTCGGTGATGGAAATACCGCGTACATCCTGATCGGTATTGCCGGCAAGAATGATGAACATCTGGAAATTCTATCCGCTATCGCTCTGGCATGTCAGGATGAACAGAATGTAAGCAAGCTCAGGCATGCGGCTGCCAAGGAGGAAATTATATCAATACTGACGGAGGGAGATGTGTAGATGATCAAAACCGTGACATTAAATCCAGCTGTGGATAAAACTGTCGAGATAAATAACTTTCGAGTCGGTGAAGTCAACAGGATTTCTTCAATCAGGCTGGATGCAGGAGGAAAAGGAATCAACGTAGCAAAGACAATAAAAGCACTGGGTGGAAGCAGTATCGCCACAGGGTTTCTTGCGGGACGAAACGGCGATTATATAAAGGACAGCCTGAACAGGATGCAAGTATCCAACGATTTTCTTTTTGTAAAAGGAGAGACAAGAACAAACCTGAAGATAGTTGACAGAGGGAACCAAACCAATACAGACATCAATGAACCGGGCCTTATTGAGGTAACGGAGGAGGACTTGTGCCAGCTTGAGGATAAGATCTTTTCCGATATGAGCAAAGATAACATTCTGGTTCTGTCGGGAAGCGTACCTGCCAATGTACCTACGGGTATTTACAGGGAATGGACCGAACGGGCCAACAGATCAGGGATAAGGGTATTGCTGGATGCAGACCGGGAGCTCCTTGAAGAGGGTATCAAAGCCAGGCCGCATTTGGTCAAGCCGAATCTTGCAGAGTTGGAAATTCTGTTAAACAGAAAGTTGAATCATAAAAATGAGATTGTGAGTGCAGGGCGCAGCCTGCTTGACATGGGCATAGAGACGGCAGTCATTTCTCTTGGGTCAGACGGGGCAGTTTTCTTTCATGGGGAGCATGTTATATATGTAGAAGGCCTTAAGGTAACGGTAAAGAGCACGGTGGGGGCAGGAGATGCAATGGTGGCAGCTTTGGCCTATGCGATTTCCAGAGACAATCCATTCGAAAAGGCCGTTTCTTTGTCTGTTGCGGCAGGTACTGCTAATGTGGCCAGCGAAGGCACGCAGCCGCCCAATATGAAAGATGTGCTGCATTATGAAGCTCAAATACATTTAAAATACTTGTAATTAACATGAATGAACAATAGCGTCAGCTCCCTGACGCCTATGATTTGAATTTTGTGGAGGTCAAATAGATGAAAACAAGAGCAGTTAGACTATACGGAGAGAACGATTTGCGGCTGGAGGCCTTTGAACTGCCGGAGATAAAAGAAGATGAGATTCTAGTAGAGGTGGTTTCCGACAGCGTCTGTATGTCGACATACAAGGCAGCGATATTGGGAAAAAAGCACAAGAGAATACCGCAGGATGTTGATGAAAATCCAATCATCGTAGGGCATGAGTTTGCAGGCAATATCGTCAAGGTGGGTGCAAAGTGGAAAGACCAATTCAAGGAGGGAAACAAATTTGCGCAGCAGCCTGCGTTGAACTACAAAGGGTCCATGTGGTCTCCGGGATACTCCTATATGTATTTTGGAGGAGATGCTACATACAACATCATTCCGACCGAGGTAATGGAACTGGGATGCCTCCTGAACTACGACGGAGAGACCTATTATGAGGCGTCGCTGGCAGAGCCCATGTCCTGCATAATCGGAGCTTTTCACGCAAATTATCATACGGAGATGGGAAATTACGTGCACAAAATGGGTATCGTGGAAGGCGGCAAGATGGCGCTTCTGGCAGCCGCCGGTCCAATGGGGCTGGGGGCGATAGACTATGCCCTGCACTGCGACAGGCGGCCGGAATTACTTGTTGTTACAGACATTGATGATGAAAGGATCGAGCGGGCAAAAAAAATATTCCCGGAAGAAGAAGCACAAAAATGCGGAGTTAGGCTGATTTTTGTCAATACTGCCAAAATTGACGATGCAGCAGGGCATCTTAAGGCCCTTGCCGGGGGGGAAGGTTTTGATGATGTATTTGTATTTGCGCCTGTGCAGCGGGTCTTCGAACAGGGAGACAGCATACTGGCGAGGGACGGCTGCCTGAATTTCTTTGCGGGTCCGACGGATACCAGTTTTTCAGCGTCACTGAATCTATACAACATACATTATGCTTCCACCCATGTTATGGGTACGACAGGCGGAAATACCGACGATCTGATAGAATCTCTGAAGCTTACTGAGAAGAAACTGATCAACCCTGCGGTTATGGTAACACATATCGGCGGCTTGGATTCAGTTGCGGAAACCGTTCTCGATCTGCCGAATATCCCGGGAGGAAAAAAGCTGATCTATACCCATATCGACATGGAACTTACTGCCATAAGCGATTTTGAAGAAAGAGGAAAAACAAACACGCATTTTGCAAGGCTGGCGGAGATCACCGGCAGAAACAATGGTTTATGGTGTGCGGAAGCAGAGAAATACCTTCTGGAAAACTGGGAGAAAAACTGTGTCGTTTAGGCAGTAGAAATCTACAAATCACAGATATGAAAATAAGGATGGAGGGATGACTGTGGTATATAGCGGTATTGCCGGTTCGGAAGGAATTGCAGCCGGTAAGGCATACGTGTTTATCAATAACCAGACGGAAATTGATATGGAAGCAGTGGCATCTGATGCCATTCAAACAGAGCTCGAAAAGCTCAATGAGGGAATAGAACTAAGTAGAACACAGCTTATCAGGCTGAAAGAAAAGGTTTTGCAGGAGTTTGATGAGAGCAAGGCACAAATCTTCGAAGCCCATAGGATGATGCTTGAGGATCCGGAGTTTGCCGGTGCCATCCGGGAAGCAATCACATCCGGCTCCGTCAACGCAGCTTACGCTGTAAAAAAGGTGGCAGATTCCTACATCGCCATATTTGAGCAGATTGAGGATGATTACATGAGGGAAAGGGCGGCGGATATCAAGGATGTCAGCAGCAGGCTTACAAGGAACATTCTCGGGATTTCCTCCTGGGACCTTCTCGCAATTAACAGTCCTGTCATAATCGTGGCTCATGATTTGACGCCTTCTGATACAGCCATGATGAACAAGGAGTATGTTCTGGGATTTACTACTGATGTAGGGGGCAGCACCTCCCACACTGCAATCATGGCAAGAAGTCTCGGCATTCCTGCGGTTCTTGGATTGGGAGACATAAGCAGCAGGATAAAGGATGGTGATTATTTAATCATAGACGGATTTGAAGGCAAGATTATCGTAAATCCTGATCAAGAGCAGCAAGCAGAATATGAAATGAAAATCAGTCAGCACAGAGAGCGCAGGAAAAAGCTTCAGGAGGTGGCTTCCTTGCCGGCAATCACTGCAGACGGAAGAAGAATCGAAATTTCCTGTAATATCGGAACCCCGGAGGATATACACGGTGCTGCAGCAAATGGCGGAGACGGTATAGGGCTTTTTCGAACGGAATTTTTATACATGAATAGCAATTCTCTTCCCAGTGAAGAAGAGCAATATGAGCAATATCGTAAGGCCGCGGTTTTGCTTCAAGGGAAGCCGCTGATCATCAGAACCTTGGATATCGGGGGGGACAAGAAACTTCCTTATCT
The DNA here is from genome assembly GCF_018128545.1 of Sinanaerobacter chloroacetimidivorans. Taxonomy (GTDB): domain Bacteria; phylum Bacillota; class Clostridia; order Peptostreptococcales; family Anaerovoracaceae; genus Sinanaerobacter; species Sinanaerobacter chloroacetimidivorans. The sequence continues at coordinate 240,444 of NZ_JAGSND010000001.1, forward strand.
CCGTATACCCGAGGAGATGAACCCGTTCCTTGGCTGGAGGGCAATCAGAATCTGCCTGGAAAGGAAGGACATATTCAAGACGCAGCTTAGGGCAATTCTCAGGGCCAGCACTGAAGGGAACATCCTTATCATGTTTCCTATGATTTCAGGTGTTGGGGAAGTCAGAGAGGCAAAGAAGGTTCTTGAGGAGACCAAAGAAGAGCTGAGAAGGGAAAACATAAAATTTGATGAGAATATCAGAGTGGGTATCATGGTGGAAATACCGTCAGCAGCAATGACAGCTGATATCATAGCGAAAGAAGTGGACTTTTTCAGTATTGGAACCAATGATTTATGTCAGTATGCTTTGGCGGTAGACAGGATGAATCCGAAGGTATCAAGCTTGTATCAACCGCTTCACCCTGGAATACTCAGGCTGATAAAGAATGTTATTGATGCATCGCATAGATATGGAAAGTTTACCGGCATGTGCGGGGAGATGGCAGGAACAGAAGAGGCTTGCGTCATACTCCTGGGTTTGGGGCTTGATGAATTCAGCATGAGTGCGGCAGCAATCCCTGCAATAAAGAATCTTGTGAGAAGCGTGACAATCAAGCAGGCAGAGGAAATTGCCGATCATGCGCTGACTATGGATACTCCGGAAGAGGTACTGGAATATTCAAGGAATATATTGAATCAAATTAACAAGGGTCTACTCTGCTCCTAAATGTAATTAGGGTTACAGAGTACTGGCTTAGGGAGGATAGAACATGATATCGGAAGTGATCACAATAATGAATGACACAGGGCTTCATGCCCGGCCTGCTGCAGTGTTTGTAAGCACAGCTGCAAAATTCAAATCTGAGATTATGCTGCAGAAGGGTGAAAAGCAGGTAAATGCAAAATCCATACTGGCGGTGTTGTCTTTAGGGATATCCAAAGGTACGGATATTATAATTTCGGCACAGGGCCCCGATGAGGAAGAGGCCGTAGGCGCCCTTGTGGAGCTTACCAGATCAAACTTTAATGAGTAGATGAACAACAAGCGCTGTGTTAGATGTTAATGCAGCGCTTGTTTTTTATATAACCCCAAGAAAATTTTATTAATACCCAGTATACTGATATTAGTTAAAAAGATCAGAATATTTTTGCAATCCGTGCTTTGTACAATACAAATATAAGTCGCCGCCGGTTTTTATCATGGGAATACGGACTTCTGCACTTTGTTCTGGATACAAACGGGTTAGAAGCACTCTGTCGTAAAGCACATACACCACAAACGAAATATAGTGGTCTTTCATCATATCATGACGGATGGAAATATAGTAGTCTATGTCCATTTCTTGTACTGTAATTTCATGTTCTGCAGTGTGAGGCACCGGCTTCAAAGGCCTCAACTTTCGTCCGCAGCAGGAAATGGAGGCGCTTCCTGTACTCGTCAAAATGTTACCGCAGGCAGGGCACACATAGAATTGAATTTTATCAATTTTTCCCACGTCAGGCAGATTGGGATCAAGTTTACCCTCCAGCATTTTTTGAATGTCTGCCCCCAGCACTGCCGCAAGCTCAGACCATAGCGTAACATCGGGGCAACCCAAACCGCACTCCCATTTAGATATGGTCTTGTTGCTGATATTCAGCAAATCCGCAACTTGCTGCTGTGTCAGACCCTTTTCTTTTCGCAACTGAAAAATTAAACGCCCAACCTTGGCACAATCCACATGAATCACCTCCAGGATGTTAAGAATTTATCATTGCTATAGGTATTTAGCAATGACTTGAATTAACCGAGCCGGAAGCTGCCGTAAATCGGTGATGTCCAAAAAGCGTTCCTCCCCGTAAATATCACAAATGGTATCTTTATCCTGCCCAATGGCAGCAGCAAGAAACAATACACCTTTGCGACTATATTCCCGTATCACGCCTTTCATATCAGTTATGGCGGGCTCGCCGGTATAGTCCGGCATAGCTTTTGGCTGACCGTCACTGATGCTGATGAGCAGCTTTATCTTTTGCGGTGCTTTCATCAGTTTTTCCGCCAGGATGCGCAGCGCCATGCCATCTCGGTTGTTACTGTGTCCTTGTATCGCCATAAGGCAATACTTGTCATTCAGAGCTGGGTTCTCGTAGTCAATATAGGAGTAAAGCGACATTCTCTCCAAAGATGAGCGGTCTGCTGTATCCCCGTAAATCAACATTGGTATTTTACAGCTTTCACAAAATTCATAGACTGCGACAGCCGCCTGCTTTGCGGCATCCAACCGCCCGAAGGCGCTCATAGAGGCCGATTCGTCAATTCGTAGTGCAACTGCAAGAGAAGGTTCTTCATCCGGCGGACACTTTTGGGAATAGTAATGAAAATCAGGTGAAGCCAGCTTTTCTGCATGGAATTTCGTCCCATAAACACGAGATTTCGCAAACTCTGTGGATACTTCGTGTTCCAAAAGCGGAACAGTTTTTCGCACCAACTCCCGGATTACCGGCATCAACGCGGATGCAATCTGATGATATTCACGATGATGGGCAAGCGTTGCTTCCGGTCTGTGAACAATCAGATTTACTTTCTCATGGGAAGAACCCTTTACCATTTCCCGTGCTTGCTGGTTCAGATGCTTGCGAAACTCCCGCCTTTGCTGCTCTAATTCCTCATTGGCTGTTTGTTGCAACTCGTGATAGATGGGGTCGCCGTCCTCGCCGTTATCGGAGCTTTGCGTATCAACGGCGTTTCCCGCATCATGATTAGACTGACTTTCGCTATCAGCTGATTTTCGCAGAGCAACCGCCGGGATGTCATTCGGCACAGTGTTAGAGAACTCTGTCTCTATAGTTCCCTCTGCATGGATTTCCATAACCTCGCCGTTGGTTTTGATTCGCCGATCCGATATTTCTTCCAGTTCTGACAACACCCCATGCTTTGATAAGGCTTGTTCCAGAATAACGATTTCATCGGGGTCGGTAGTAATTTTATAAATAACCTTGTGATATAGCGCGTCTACCGTCTCTGAACCCTGAAGGACAGCATCTACCCAAAAAAAATAGGAGCGCATACCAGCCACACCCTTTATGGCGTTTGCCTTTGCGGTTTGATCCAATAAAACAATGACACGAGCAAAAGTCAACAGTAATCCTTCATCAGTACATCCGGTTTTGGCTGCCGCTCGTTTTGCCATAACTTCGACAGAGGGCAAGTCCATCTTTTCGCTGTGCTGCACACGGTCACGCAGGGCCTCGTTCAGCGGGCGGCAGCCATTGTAGCCCCGATTTGTGGTAATAACCGCAATAAAATCAGGATGACGATGGACAATCCGGGTAGGCAGATTGATGCTGCCGTCCAGCTCCAACGCCGAGTTAAGCGCCATCAGCACCGCTGCGTCACGAATTACTGTAGGCTCCTGAATTTCCAGCAACCAGCCGTTTTCATAAGCTTGCACAATTTCTGAGGGATAAAATTTGTAGGTTACGCCTTCAGTATTGTTTTCTCCCTCCGGCAACACCGGTAGGATAGAACCTAACACGTCGGATTTGTCCATATCCGCAAAACAGGTCACTTTCGTATAGGGCAGTCCAAAGTCGGCGGAGAGGGCTTTTGCAAGCTGTGTCTTGCCGGAACCGGCATCTCCCTCTAGCAGGATATTTGTAATTTTCATTTCGCCGCGTGTCCAATTCCGATAAACCTCTGCACAAATGCGGCGCTCAGCGTCACTTTCGATGTGAGTGACAGGCTTTTGCCAGACAAGGGATTTTTCTTCTTCCGTCAACTGTCTGGCAGGTGACAGAAGCCATTGATTTTTCATTTTAACAATACTCCATTTCTTCAAATATTCGGGATAGCACACGCAGCCGTTCCCCGGTCAGTTCGCCCAAATCATTTAAAGCCTGAGAAAACTTCTGAATGTCTTCGTTGATATTCGGATTTTCGGTGCAGACAGCGATTGGCATAACGCCGCCCTGAACACCAATCCGTTCCACTGCCGGTTTCTCCGGGTTATATAACAGCGGCAGCCGATAGGCTTCACGAAAATACAGCAGAGTGCGGCTTAGAAAAATCATCAGATCAAGCACCTGATGAATGGGTAGTTCAGTGCTGATTTCTAATTCGCCGTTCGCTGTTTCTTTCCAGATTTGCGCTACAATTTTCATATTCTTATTGATTTCCAAAGTCGGTGTGCCCAGCGTTAACCGTTTGATGTCAGACTGATAGGCGTCTTTTCCATCTATACGGTCATACTGATCGGCAATCATGACGATATTCTTGTTCATCTCCACATCCTCCTTGCTTGTTTATCCTGCACCAGGCATTGCTCACGCAACGCTTCCAGTTCGACGGTGTGGTCGTCGGCGGGGTTTTCATATTTAAGGGTCTTCACTACGGAAAGCTCAAAGCCTTCCATGCCATAATGGTTCCATAGTTCTTGGAGCCTTTTGTTCGGATGATAATTAGCAGCAAGTTTGGCGCTGGTACTATTAAAATCGGCCTTCGTATCTTTTGAAATACCCAGGAAAGACTCATTGGCTGCTATGCAACGGTAAGAAATAACTCCCATTTCGGGTCGTCTGTTTCTATACTCCTCAAGAAGTTGTTTTTTTCTTTTCATATCCATATTGTTCACCTCGGATTTATTGTATATGCTGTAAATAATGAATACAATCCACGCTCCGTAGAGTCTACGTTCAAAAAAGCAAAGATTTCTCTAAAAAGATGGATGGTTTTTTATTGAGGTGACTTTGTCACCGCTTTTATTTCGATTTCATGCTAAAACTGTTACATAGAAAAACAAAGTCACCCTATATGATTTTGTTTCCAGATTTAATTTCATCCGGGAGGTATAGCATTAAAATGAGTTCGTTTTACATGAAAACCAACAAAGTTTTTACACCAATCAGAAAATACGCGTGGATATTCACTCTTACAGTGGCCATAGGAGGCTTATGGTATCCTAAATTGGGTTTGCTGGTAATACCAGTCATTCTGTCGCTTACATTGTTATCCTTTTTTAAGGGCAGATATTGGTGCGGGAATTTTTGCCCTCATGGCAGTCTTTTTGATTCACTTTTGAACCCGTTGAGCAGAAATCAAAGAATACCTAAATTCTTTCGATCCAGAATATTTGCCGGTTTCTTTTTTCTTTTTTTCACAGCCAATCTCATTCGCAAAATCATCAAGGTGGCTGGGATCTTCGGAACAATGCAATTCTGGGATAAACTTGGATTTATTTTTGTTGCCAGCTACTTAATGGTCACAGTTGTGGGCGGTTTGCTGAGCATTATCATCAGCCAGCGTACCTGGTGCCAATTCTGCCCCATGGGTATGATGCAAATGCTGTCCTATAAACTAGGAAAGCAAATCGGTTTCAATAAAAAGACAGATCAAAAAGTGACAGCGTCAAGAAAAGAAATGTGCCATAGCTGCGGAAAATGTTCACGTGTCTGTCCAATGCAGCTTACTCCTTATCTTGGGTTCTCTGATCAGAATCAATTTGACAGTGAAAAATGTATACGATGTTCCACCTGTGTAGCCAATTGTCCCGCGGGTATTTTATCACTGAATACTGAGAAAAAAGCACAGGAAATCAAAATACAGACAAATTTGGACGGCTATGAGAACAGGCAGAAAATAAAAGCAAGGATCATTAAGATTATAGAAACAAAGGACGATGTCAGGGAAATCAGTTTTCAGTTTCTAAATCCGGAAAAGGTAAACTACAAGGCAGGGCAGTTTATTCTAGTAAAGATACAAGAAGATCCTGTCATGTTCCGGGCTTATTCCATTTCTTCTTATAATGAAGACGGCACCGGGCTTCAGGTTTCCGTTAAAAAAGCGCCAAAGGGATATGGTACAGAGATTATCTTTAATCAATTCCATGAAGGAGATCTCGTTGACCTGGAAGGACCAATGGGGGCCGAACTGATTATTGACAAGAAAGCGGAGAAGATCGTCATGATAGCCGGAGGAATTGGAATTACTCCCTTTGTTCCAATGGTTCAGGAAATTCTAAAGGATAATGAAATTGTTAAGGATGTAAAACTCATATATGGAGTAAATCAGGAAAAAGAATTTTTATATGATGATTTCTTTACGGATATGAATCTTGACAGCAGCAAATTTGAGTACAGAAAGATCGTTGCATCCGACGAAAACTGGAAAGGCCAAAAGGGTTTTGTCACCGATGTTTTGAAAGAAATGCACCTGGAAGGTTATAAAGTGTATATGTGCGGGCCGAAACCCATGATAAAGCCGACAGTGAAGCAACTAAAAGATCAAGGGGTAGCCGAAGACAGTATTTTTTATGAAAGCGCATAGCAAAAGGATTTTTGAAAAGACTTATGGTAAGTCGGAAAAGATTAAAAAAACGGGAATGCTCGAAAGGGCTGTAAGAATAAAGTAAATTAGAAGAGGATGCTTCCTATTTTTAAGCATCCTTTTCCTTTTATCGATGGACGATACACTGAATTTTATGATATACTTGCCATGCGGAAATTTCAGGAAGTATGATAGAAACAGGTGATGATATGAGTAAAATTTTAGTTTTGGCTGAGAAGCCTTCAGTAGGCCGTGAGATTGCGAGGGTACTGGGCTGTACTCAAACAAAAGAGGGTCATATTATTGGACAGAAATATATTGTTACATGGTCTTTGGGGCACTTGGTTACCCTGGCAGACCCGGAACATTACGGAGATCAGTATAAAAAGTGGTCTTTAGATACCCTTCCCATGATCCCATCCAAAATGGATCTTGTAGTGATAAAAGAGACGGGGAAACAGTTTCGTGTGGTAAAGGATTTAATGAAAAATCCAGAGGTCTCGGAATTGGTTGTCGCTACCGATGCAGGAAGGGAGGGTGAACTGGTAGCCCGATGGATTATTCAAAAAGTTGGTTTTCATAAACCGATGAAACGTTTATGGATTTCCTCCCAGACAGATAAGAGCATACGGGAAGGTTTTGCCCATTTGAAAAAAGGCTCGGAGTATAATAATCTGTTCCATTCAGCTCAAAGCAGGGCAGAAGCGGACTGGCTGGTGGGGCTGAATGTTACGAGAGCCCTGACCTGTAAATATAATGCACAGCTTTCTGCAGGCCGTGTCCAGACCCCTACACTGGCGATGATTGTAAATCGGGAAGAAGAAATTAAAAAATTTACGCCCAAGGATTACTATTCCATACACGCTGAGTTTGGTGGGTTCAGAGCTTTATGGGCGGATTCCGCCAGCGGGCAGACCCGGATTTACAATAAGGAAAGAGCTCAGGAAATCTTAGACAAGGTCGCAGGCAAGGATGGGATCGTAACGGAGCTTACTAAAAATTTAAAGAAGGAAGCGCCGCCTTTGTTATATGATTTGACGGAACTACAAAGAGATGCCAATGTCAGATTCGGGTTCTCTGCTAAGAAAACCCTGAATATCATGCAAAGCCTTTATGAAGAACATAAAGTACTGACGTATCCCAGAACGGACAGCCGCTATTTAAGCAGCGACCTTGTTCCATCCTTTAAAGACCGTCTGCAGGCAGTGGCCTGGGGTGAATTTGCCGGGGCGGTGAATGAAATTATAAAAAAAGGAATGAAGGTTTCTAAGAGAATCGTCGACGACAGCAAAGTAACAGACCATCATGCGATTATTCCTACGGAAGAATATGTAAGAGCTTCGGATCTCTCCTCTGATGAAAGAAAAATCTATGATTTGGTGGTGAAAAGATTCCTGGCTGCTTTTCTGGATGATTACCAATCCGAGATGACGACTGCAAAGCTTCAGATTGAAGGAGAACGTTTCATTACAAAAGGAGAAATCATCAGGCAAAAAGGCTGGAAACAAATTTATAGTTCCGATGGGTTCTCTTTTCAGGAGGAAGAGGATGAAACTGAGATGAAGAGCCAAAACCTGCCGGAGCTGAGCCAGGGTCAGACAGTAAAGCTGATCGGCTGCAGGCTGGGAAGTGAAAAGACAAAACCTCCCGGTAGGTACACAGAAGCAACGTTACTTTCTGCAATGGAACGCCATAATCTCGGAACACCGGCTACCAGAGCGGAAATTATTGAAAAAATCATTACGGCCAATTCTGTTGAAAGAAGAGGAAAAGAACTCTTCCCTATGAGTAAAGGACATCAATTAATCCAGCTGGCGCCAAAGGAGCTGAAGTCTCCTGAGCTAACGGAAAAATGGGAAAAGCGTCTCTCCGCAATCAGCAAGGGTGAAGAAAAAAGTGACGACTTTATCCTTGAAATGAGAGAATTTACGAAAACATTGGTCAGCAGGGTTATTGCCAGCGATGAGACATACCGGCATGATAATATGACGAGAACCCGGTGCCCCCTCTGTGATAAATTTCTTTTGGAAATCAACGGAAAGAAGGGAAAGCTGCTGGTATGCCAGGATCATGAATGCGGATACAAGCAAAGCTTGTCTTATGTAAGCAATGCACGGTGCCCCCAATGTCATAAAAAACTGCACGTGATCGGGGAAGGAGAGAAAAGAATCTATTCCTGTTCCTGTGGTTTTCGGGAAAAGTTTAGCAGGTTTAACGACCAGTTAAAAGAAAAGCGAAATCAGATGGGAAAGAGAGAGCTAAAGGAATATATGAACAAAATGGAAAAGGAGAATGAAGGAGAATCACCTTTTGCCATAGCTTGGGCAAAACTGCAGGAAGAGCAAAAGAAAAAATAATGGAATTCTTATATTTTAGGAAATTGTTAATAAATGACAAATAAATAATTATTTTTTAGCAAACTAATAATTGGCAATTAAGAAATGAAGGAGTAAAATAGTTTTCATATATTCATAATATTGTGAATATTCCATGTTATGTGTGTACTACATAAAGGAGGTTACAATGAAAAGAAAACTAGCGATTCTATTGGCGGTGTTGTTGGTTCTGACTTTTTCCACGGCAAATGTTTTTGCAACCGATTATACGGTTCAATCAGGAGATTCCCTATGGAAAATTGCTAAAAAATTTAATATGTCAATCGATACTCTGGTTGATTTAAATAAGCTTCAGAATCCTGATCTGATATTTCCAGGACAGATATTAAAAACCTCAGGTACTGGAGAAACCGGTTCGCAAAATGCCGCCGCAGCTGCTGCAGGCACTCAACCTGCTTCAAAAGCAAAACCCGGAGTGATCGAAGTGAAAAAGGATATCGATCCGGATGGCGGAGCTGATCTGTATGATAATACAGGGGATCACTCAGGTTCAAAGTATTATGTAAATCCTGATTTCTATCGAATGAAATCCGACGACGATTTAACGATTCTGAGTCAATTCAAAACTTATCAGCAGACGGCAGAATGGTCCTGCGGAAGTGCAACCATATTAATGGTTTTGGAACATTTTGGCGTAGATGATTACAGTGAATGGGATATTGCAGTAAAATCCGGCGCTCATACAGATCAGGATGTACCTGGATCCCTGCCGGGAACTGCAAATAATTTCCCCGAATATGGCACATCAGTGGACGATATCGTGAAATTCTTTCATACCATCGGTGGTTTTAAAGTCGTTCAAACCAGTTATAAAGCTGACTATAAAGCAAGTGATTTGATTCAGGTGGGTGACAAGAGCGTACCCGAAAATGATTGGGGAAATCTTCCGGGAACCTTTGAATCCGTTTCTCTTTATGCATCGGATAATGATCCTGACACAGAAAATTGGGTCGCTGATGCCAAAGACTCTTATTTTGTGAAATGGGTTACCGGTAATTTAAAGGCAAATCGGCCAATTATGGTTGAGTGGGGTGACTGGGACGGTCACTGGCAGGCAATTATCGGATATGATACCAATGGCACTGCCGGTATCGGTGATGACGTGATCATCTTTGCAGATCCTTACGATACCTCAGACAGCTGGCAGGACGGGTATTATTATTATCCTGCCGAAAGATGGTTCTACATGTGGTCAGACAGAGCAGTAGCTCCAAAGCCGTATCAGATTCAGCCATTTGTTATTGTTGAACCAGTGAAGTAATTTCCATTTCTTTCGAATTTACTGCACTGTCATAAAATTTAAGTTACTCTTATAATAAAGCGCCTTATGAATCGATTTATCGAATCATAAGGCGCTTTATTTTATAACGTATTTCGCTCTTTTTTAACTTTGATATAATTTCTAAAATAAGATTATGATGAAGCTTTCAATCGATTTGCAATTTCCTCCGCATCCAATAATCCCTTCCCTTGAAGCGTTTCACCCACTGCGGGTAAAGGTTGTGCGGTTTCCATCATAATGGACTTGACTTCATTGGGAGTCAGTGAGTTTTTTGCTTCCAACATTAAAGCCGCAATTCCTGAACAGATTGGGGTAGCCATCGAAGTGCCGGAGAGAGAAAGATAATTTTCTCCGACCCTCGCATATCTGTTCCCTTTATCAATGGTTGAATTCGGCGATCGCAGAGAAATAATATTGGAACCGGGGCACAGGATATCAGGCTTTACCAAATTATCGATGGTTGGGCCTCTGCTGGAGTATTCCGCTATTTCATAATCACTCGGATTCGGTGAATTTTTATCATTGATAGCACCAACTGTAATCGCTGCCGGATCAATGGCAGGTGTCAGGATCGACTGTACCTCAGGCCCTTCGTTTCCTGCTGCAATACAGACGACGATACCGTTATTCCAGGCTTTTTCTACGGCCTGACAGATAGGATCTTCACGATAGCTTTGCGTTGCCGAACTTCCAAGTGATATATTGATGACCCTGATGCCAAGGCTTTCTTTTTTATCGATACACCATTGGATTCCCCGTATAACGTTGGACATGGAACCGGCACCCTTCTTGTTTAATACTTTTACACCGATTACATTCGCCTGGGGAGCGATTCCCTGATAACGCTGATTGGATTTCATTCCGTCGGAAGCGATGGCTCCCGCCACATGGGTACCATGGCCATTGTCATCATAGGCTGTGGATTTTTGATTGATAAAATCTTTAAATCCGGTAATTCTGCCGGAAAGATCCGGGTGAGGATAGATTCCCGTATCAATGACTGCAACGCCGACTCCTTTTCCCGTATGCTGAAGCTCCCACAGCTTTGGAGCCTTGACAACTGTTGACGCATGATCCAAAATCGCCTTTACTTCATCGTCATACCATATTTTCATGACATGTTGATCCTTCATTAACTTCTCTAAAGCCTTTACATTGACTTTCGTTGTAAAGGAATCGATGATAGGCAGTTCCATTTTGATTTTACAGCCTGTTGACTGCGCAATAGAGCTAAAACATGAATTGATTTCAAGTGAAGGCTCCATTTGTACGATCACAGAAACCTTGCGAAAATGCTGTCTTAGCCCTTTAAAATATTTCTGCAGAAAGCGGGGCACAAAGCGAAAGGGTTTATCCCAGGCCAGTGTCTGCTTTTTTAAACTGGGATATAATTGATCTATATTCGAAAGAATCCAGCTAAATTCTTCAAAAAACATGAAAATACACCTCCGTATTTCTATAACATTTTATTCAAAGACAGGATGTTTGTGACTGGAAGGTGGATTTTATGTAAACTTAAGTAAAAAAAAGAGAAGATTGAATAAGCTGAAAATTCCAATAAAATACCTCTTATTTCCATATTGACAAGGAAAAAACAGTAAAGTAGAATTGTCGCAGTTGTAGAAACAATAGTGTAATTTACGACTATTTTAATGCACGATAAATTGCAGAGCAAATTGTCGGCAAACTTTAAGAATGGTAGAGAGGGTACGGTAAACAAAATGTCAGAATTAGTTTCAACATCCGATGGACAAAACTTAATGGAAGGCATCCGCCAAATTCAGCAGTATAATTTTGCCATTGGCATATTAGCCATGCTGCTGGTAGGTTTTGGATTCCTTATGGTCTTTGTCAAAAACTATGGTTTTAGTGCAACAACAGGAACTTATCTGTTAGTAGCCACGGTACTTCCTGTTTATTTATGGCTGAAATCAACAGGGATCTTATCAGAAGAAGCTGTAGAGCCGGCTCGTATCGAGTCCTTGCTTTTTGCCGAATTTGCTGCGGCATCCGCATTGATTGCCATGGGGGCAGTTCTTGGACGCCTTCGAGTCTATCAATACGCTTTGCTGGGCCTATTGCTGGTCCCCTTTTATATGATCAATGAGTGGCTTGTTCTGGATGGCGGATTAGGAATCACAGAAGGTTTTGTAGATGCAGGTGGTTCTATTGTGATCCACGCTTTTGGCGCATATTTTGGAATGGGACTGACCTTCGCATTAACGAGTGCAAAACAAAGAAATGAACCGATAGAAAGCGATATCACATCCGACCGGTTTAGTATGCTGGGTTCCATGATTTTATGGATCTTTTGGCCAAGCTTCTGCAGCGCCATTGTTCCGGAGGCACAGTTTGAACAGACGGTTATCAACGTCATATTGGCTCTTTGCGGAGCAACCCTTTGCACCTATATAATGAGTTTATTATTGCGTAAAAAGATTGCCATTGCAGATATTGCCAATGCATCTCTTGCAGGCGGAGTAGCAATCGGTGCAACCTGCAATCTGGTGGGAGCAACGGGTGCTTTTGGTATTGGTTTACTTGCCGGCGCTCTTTGTGTAATCGGATACACGATAATTCAGCCTCGATTACAGGAAAAATTAAAGATTGTAGATACTTGCGGCGTACATAATTTGCACGGAATGCCGGGACTGCTGGGAGGATTGGTTGCCATTCTTGTTGTGCCGGGATCTGTGAAAGCTCAATTGGTTGGGATACTGGTTACTTTAATCATAGGAATCGGTGCCGGATTGATCTGCGGCTTCATTATCCGTTTAAGCGGATCCAAACAAGCTGCTTACGAGGATTATGACGAATTTATCCATGAATAAAAATTCCCTAAGGCTTTACAGTTGATAATAAAATTACCAAGGTGTATAATTATGCTAATTCAGAAACATAGTAATGAAATAGTATAAGTTGATATTGAAAGGAGATTTTTAAGGATGAGAAATAAATCATTCCTGTCTTTCATTTTGGTAATGATATTGGTCTTTTCGCTGACAAACTGCGGAGGCGGTAATGAAAAGGCGTCCGATACCGAGCAAGCTACGCTGAACGTAGTGAACTGGAAGGATTATGGTTCTGACAATTCGGAGTTTGTCGCTGCATTTGAAGAAGCTTATAATTGTAAAATCGTTAATCAATATATGTCCAGTGAAGAAGATTTACTGACCAAATTACGAACATCAAAACCAGGCGAAATTGATGTATGTCTTCCCAACTGTACAATTCTTACAGCTGCAATCGAAGAAGGCCTGCTAAAGGAAATCGATCCGGGCAAGCTTAAAAATTTTGATGTTATGTTTGAACGTTTTAAAACTCAGAAAGAAGTCATGAAGGATGGAAAATATTTTGCTGTCCCATTCGTATGGGGCTCCACGGCTATTGCTTATAATACCGATGAAATAAAAGAGCCGCCTACCTCCATGAAGGCACTTTTTGATGAGAAATATGCAGGAAAAATCGCTTTCCGCGATGACTATAATGATGCTGTGATGGCTGCTGCCATTGTCACCGGGCAGGATCCCAATAATCCGACAGACCTGGATGCCATTAAAGAAACGTTGCTGGCCCAAAAGAAGCTCAATAGAACCTATTGGAAAACCGGTGATGAATTTTCAAAATTATTTGCAGGCGGACAGATTACCATCGGTATGATGTGGTCAGGCCAGGCTGCATCTATGAAGCAGGAAGGCCAGCCCATATCCTTTGTTGTTCCTGAAGATGGTGCAATCGGCTGGGTAGACAACTGGGGCATTGTAGAAGGTACGGAAAACGAAGATTTGGCCTATGCTTTTATTGACTGGATGATCAGCAAGGATTTCCAATACAGCTGGGCGGCGGGCGGCGGACCGGCTCCTGTCAATCAGGAAGCTGCCGAAGCGATCAACCCGGATTATGCAGCCTCCGCAGGTATGGATGAGAATTCATTAAATCGACTATTCTTCATGGAATATCGCAGCAATGAAGTAAAACAACAATGGAATGAACTGTGGACAGAAGTGAAAGCGACCAACTAATTCATCTTTTTTCCAGCATGAAACGCCGGACAGTATTCCCGGCTACAACGAATAGACTTGATTCAGTGGTGGATAACTATCCACCACTGTTGTTGCTTTAAAAGGTTTACAGATTAAGAAAGGAGGAGTTCCTTTACATGAACGTGCAAAAAAAATGGCTAACCTTGCCCGGACTTTCTGTCCTGTTTGTATTTGCGGTGGCACCGCTTTTCATCATGCTTTTCTACAGCTTTCAAAGCGATAATCCGGTTATGGAATTCACTTTGGAAAATTATAAACATTTTTTTGAAAAGTCCTTCTATCTGACTCTAACTTGGAATACCATAAAGAACAGTTTTTATGTGACCCTGATCAGCTTGGCCATATCCTATCCTTTGGCCTACATTATGGCTAAAAAATTAAAAGGGGCCAGAAACATCATTCTCGTACTTATCATTATTCCTTTTTTTACAAATCAACTGGTAAGAGTTTACTCCTGGTTGATTTTTCTGCAGGATGGCGGTATTTTTGAAAATCTTTTAAGCTCTCTGGGAATTGTTCATGGCGTACTGGGAATTCTGTACACCAGAACGGCAGTGATTATTGGTTTGGTACATGCCTTTTTCCCGTATATGGTGATTACGATTTATCTGGCGTTGGAAAAACTCGATAATGCTTTGCTGGAGGCCAGTGCCAGTCTCGGAGCATCCGGTTTTGAAACCTTTCGAAAAATAACATTGCCTATGTCCTGGCCTGGGATTGTTTCCGGATTTCTTCTTGTTTTTGTCCCTTGTCTGGGTACCTTTGTGGAGCCGCGCATCCTTGGCGGAGTAAACGGTACTGTGATCGGAACTGTGATTGAAGATCAGTTCTTTGAAATATACGGCTGGAATTTCGGAGCAGCCATCGCCTTTATTTTACTGGCAATGGTTTTAGTCAGCATTCAAATCTTTACGCGGTTAGGAAAGGAGAGAGCTGTATGAATAAAAACGGAGTGGTATCCAAGGCATTTCTCCTTTTTGCCCTGATGTTTCTATATACACCCATTGTTGTTTTAATTGTCATGAGCTTTAATTCCTCCCGGTATAATCAGCTGCCATTTGAATTTAGCCTGCAATGGTATCAGGGTTTATTTGAAAATCAAATTCTTTTGGAAGCTACCAGAAATTCCATCTGGATTGCAGCTGTAACGGGTATCGTTTGTGTCTTTTTAGCCACTATGCTCATGCTGGGTTCCCAGGTACTGTCTCACAGATTTCAGCATTGGATGCAATCTCTGATGCTTATGCCGCTCACCATTCCCTGGCTCATCATGGGATTATCTTTATTGTTAATGATACGAGCTATGAATTTCGATAAGAGCTTGTTTTTCGTGCTTGCCGGACACGTTGTCATTTCACTGCCCTACTCAGTACTGGTACTGCAAGCCAGAATGCAGTCGATGGATTCTGCATTGGAAGAGGCATCCGCCTCCCTGGGGGCCGGAGCAATGACCACTTTTCGAAGAATTACTTTGCCTGTGCTTGCTCCTGCAATGGTTGCCGGAGGGTTTCTGTCCTTTATGATCAGTTTCGATAACTTTGTAATCAGCTATTTTTTACTTCCTTCAGGCTTTTCCACCTTGCCCATTGAAATTCAATCTTCTATTAAGTTCGGGTTTACCCCTGAAATCAACGCTGTATCATCCATCATTATCGGAATTTCTTTGATCTGCCTGGCGGTAGTAGGGATGATTATGGGATCCAGCATAAAAAGTATATTTGGTAAGGAGGCGTAGTTATGGCAACAGTAGCAGTTAAAAATTTGACGAAGAAATACGGAAATCATACCGTATTGGATCATATCAATCTGGAAATTCCTGAAGGTTCGCTGGTTTCCTTACTGGGACCCTCGGGCTGCGGCAAAACCACAACTCTTAGGCTGATTGCCGGGTTTGAAAAGCCTGAAACTGGGGATATCTTCATTGACGGTGTCAGAGTTAATGATATTCATGTCAATAAACGCAATATCGGTATGGTGTTTCAAAGCTATGCGCTGTTCCCGCATATGACGGTTAAAGAAAATATCTCCTACGGATTGGAACAAAGGAAGCTGTCAAAAAGTGAAATTGAAAGCAAGGTGGCAGAGGTTCTAAAATTGGTGAAGCTGGAAGGTTATGAATCCAGAAAACCAAAACAGCTCTCAGGCGGTCAGCAGCAGCGTGTTGCCCTTGCAAGAGCTCTTGTCATCCAGCCTAAAATTCTGCTGTTGGATGAATGCCTGAGTGCACTTGATAAAAAACTTAGAGTAGAGATGCAGGTGGAACTTCGCAGAATTCTTGAAGCGAGCCAAATTACCGCGTTGTTTGTTACCCACGATCAAGAGGAAGCATTAACCCTGTCAGACTATATTGTTGTCATGCAGGAAGGAACCATCGCACAGATGGGAAAACCCTTTGAAATCTATGAGAAACCCAAAAACCGTTTTGTAGCGGGCTTTTTAGGAAAGGCGAATTTCTTTGCGGGGGAAGTGACAGAAACCCATGAGAAGTCTGTCAGTCTGAAAACTGATGGAGAACAGGTGATTCTTTCCACCAATATGACAAAGCAGAAAGGGGAAAAAGCGGTATATGGGATTCGCCCTGAAAAAATAAGACTTCATGGGGAAGTTCCAAGCTCACCGCATCTTTCGGGAATCATTCGTTTTATTACCTATGCCGGCAATATTACAACGTATACCTTGGACTGCTGCAATAAGCAGATTTTGGTGGAAGAACAGAACTCTTATGCAGTCTCCAAATTTGAATTGGGATCAAGAGTTTACCTCAATTGGGATGCCGAACATTGCTTGCTGATGGAGGATGAAGTATAAAATGAATGGAATTTTAATTTGCGGCGGTTTGCTTATCGATCGGTATCTTCTGGTGGATCAATACCCCGGACGCGGCGGGGATGGATATATTTTAGACAGCTTTGATGTTGTGGGCGGATGCACTGTTAATGTTGCACGAACCGTTAAAAATTTAGGGGCAACCCCTTATATGGTATCCTCTGTGGGAAATGATCCATGGGGTAATGAAATCATGGATTTTATGAAGAAAGAGCAATTTCCTGCCAATTGTGTGATACAGGGTGAGGGAAGCACAGGCTATTGTCTCGTTTTTCTTGAACCGGACGGAGAGAGAACCTTTTTAACCTTCAAAGGCTGTGAAGGAATCTTTTCGGATGCTTTGATATCTGAAAAGGCAGAGAACTGCTGCAGAACCGCTGTCGTTACCGGTTATTATCTGCTGGATCCCGCTGCCATGAAGCTGATAGAAAAATTGAAAAAATTTAAAGAGTGGGGATTTCAGATTATCTTTGATCCCAGCCCTTTGGTGGATAAGATTCAGGCAGACCTACTGGAAGAAATGATGAAAATCAGCGACGTTATCATTCCAAATCGTTCCGAGGCTAAAGTTTTAGCAGGAAATAAAGAACTGGAACAATGGGCCATTGCCTGCAGCGAAAGAGGTACCGCAATGATTATCAAGAATGGCAGTCAGGGAGGTATCCTGTATAAAAAGGGGAAAAAAATACCTTACGATGCGGTGCAAGTAGATGCCATTGACACCACAGGGGCAGGAGACAGCTTCACCGGAAGTATCGCCTACTCGCTTCTTTCCGGCATTCCTCTGGAAAAAGGCGTGCTGTTGGCTGCGTCCAGCGCTTCAGTGGTTGCAACGATAAAAGGACCGCATGGAAATTTCTCTGTTTCTCAGCTTACGGAAGAAGCGCAACGAATATGGAGGGAGTATCAAAATGTTAGATAGAGCCTATGGCTGCCTGGCCGGGGCAGCAATCGGGGATGCCATGGGGATGCCGGCATCCTTTTTTACCAGGAAAAAGATTAAAGAAACCTATGACTATATTCAGGACTTTCTTGAGCCGGAAAAGTCTGAACAAATTTACCATGGAAATCTTGAAGCCGGCGATATTACCGACGATACCCAGGAAAGCATGATCATTGCAAATATCTTAATTGAACATGGCAAATTTCAGGAAGAAGCATTTCAGCTGGCCATGAAAAACTGGGCTATTGAGCAGAAAATGCTGGAAAGCACTGTTATCGGGCCTTCCACCAGACGATTCCTGACTGCTTTGATCGAGGGAGCCGATCCAAAAGAAGGCGCCAAAACTGGGGATACCAATGGCAGCGCCATGCGTGTGGCACCCATCGGTATCAAATATTGGTATGATTTGGATTTGTGCATAAAAGCAGCGGCAAAATCCTCTCTGCCAAGTCATGGAAGCGCTCCTGCTGTTGCCGGGGCCTGTGCGGTTGCAGCTGCTTGTGCCGCTGGTATCAAGGGAGGATATTCAACGGGACAAATTATGGAAAAAGCTATCCATGCTGCTCAATATGGTGAAGAAATCGGTTTCGAGATAACCGCGCCGAGAGTTTCCAAAAGAATCGCACTGGCAAAACGTATCGTTGATGAAAACAGAGAAAAAGGGATGCAAAGGATTTTGGACGAACTGGTGGACCTTTTAGGTGCCGGAATGAAAGCCTATGAGTCAATCCCTCTTTCCTTCGGAGCCTTTTATGCCGCAGAGGGCAATGCCAGGGAGGGCATCCTCGCAGCAGTCAATGCAGGTGATGATGCTGATACCAACGGATCCATCTGCGGGGCGATCTGTGGGGCCTATTCGGGAAGGAAGTCTCTGCCTGAAGAGTGGATACAAAGAGTAGAGAGGAAAAGCAATTTAAATTTTCATGAAATGGCCTCAATGTTATTAGAGAAATAACAATTTCTTGATATTTCTGCGAAAAAACAGACATACTAACAACGAAAATATTTAGGAAAACGGGGGTTAGTTATGTCAGAAACTACTACAAAAAATATGCAGGGAAGAGTCAGTTATCACGATTCTGTAGAAGAGATGCTCAAACGTATCAGAGATGATGGACTCTCCAGTGTCTTTTCCAGATGGGATCCGCAGGAAAAAATACGTTGTTCCTTTTGCCTTCAGGGATTAAGCTGTCAGCTTTGTACTCAGGGGCCATGCCGAATCAATGAAAAGACAGGTGCTGATAAAGGCGTTTGCGGTATCGGCCCGGATGCAATGGCCATGAGGAGCTTATTAATGAGAAATATCATGGGGGCAGCAACTTATGGTCATCATGCCTATGAAGCATTTCGAACGTTGAAAGCAACAGGAGAAGGAAAAACACCTTTCAAGATTACCGATACGGATAAGTTGAAATGGTTCTGTGAAACAGTCGGAATCAACGTAAATCAGGAAACAAACCAATTAGCAATTCAATTGGCCGATTTTCTGGACCAGGAAATGAAAGTGACACCGGACCAGCAAAGTAAAATGGTTGAAGTTTTTGCACCTAAGAAGAGAATTCCAATTTGGAAAAACCTGAATCTATATCCGTCCGGGGTGCAGCATGAGGTGGAAAACTCTATCGCAAGCTGCTTGACCAATGTAGATGGTGATTACGTATCCTTAGCGAAAAAAGCACTTCGACTAGGTCTTTCTACCATTTACACCGCACAAATTGGTTTGGAAATGACCCAGGATATTTTGTTTGGAACACCGAAACCTCATGAAGTTACTGTGGATTTAGGCATTATGGATCCGGATTATGTAAATATTGTATTTAACGGCCATCAGCCTTGGATCGGTGTTGCTACGCTGTTAAAGGCAAAACAGCCGGAGTATCAGGAAATGGCAAAAAAAGCAGGAGCAAAGGGTCTTCGAATTGTTGGATCCATCGAAACAGGTCAGGAACTTCTTCAAAGATTTGAAGTGGATGATGTCTTTGTAGGGCTTATGGGGAACTGGCTTGCCATTGAACCATTCCTGGCCACAGGTACGGTAGATGCTTTTGTCATGGAAGAAAACTGCTCGCCGCCTGCAATTGATCAATACGCTGAAAAATATCAGGTATCACTCGTCAGTGTCAGCACAATCATCGGCGTACCGGGTACGGAGCATGAAATGCCGTATTACCCTGCAAAGGCTGATGAAATGGCAGAAAAATGCATCCAAATCGGCATTGAGAACTTTAAAAAGAGACATGGCATCATTAAGCCGATGGTTCCAAAGCATACCACAACAGCTATCGCCGGATTCTCTACAGAAGCGGTTCTATCTGCCATAGGAAATGATCTGAATGTACTCGTAGATGTCATTGCCAAGGGTCAGATCAAAGGCGTTGTCGCTTTAGCCAATTGCGCAACTTTAAGAAACGGTCCTCATGACTGGAACACCGTTAATATCACCAAAGAATTGATCAAAGGAGATATTTTAGTTGTAGCAGGCGGATGCGGAAATCATGGCTTGGAAGTAGCGGGGCTGTGCAATCTGGATGCTATTGAATTAGCAGGGGAAGGTCTGCAAGGAGTCTGTAAGGCCTTGAATATCCCTCCTGTTTTAAGCTTCGGAACCTGTACGGATACGGGAAGAATCTCCATGCTTGTTACCGCTTTAGCCAACCATTTGAATGTGGATATCCCTGATCTCCCCATTGCGGTAACGGCACCGGAATGGATGGAACAAAAAGCAACCATCGACGGATTGTTTGCTGTGGCTTATGGAGCTTATACCCATTTGTCGCCGACACCATTTGTTACCGGAGCACCGAAACTTGTTAAGCTTTTAACAGAAGATGTAGAAGGACTGACAGGCGGTAAGGTGGCATTGGGAGATGACCCTGTGCAGGCTGCAAAGGATATCAAAGCGCATATCTTAATGAAGCGTAAACAGATGGGCTTAAAAGAATAGATGAACTTTAAAGAAATAAAGTAAAATAAAGAGGACAAAACTATTATATAAAGCAAAGCTCTCTATTCTATTGGACAAAACGAATAGACTAAACTAAAAGTAAGAAAGAGAAGGCAATGGGATCCCCGATGATAGGTGTATCCTGCTTTCTCTTTTTATTATTCCGTCAATATCGCTTTTAGCGATATTGACGGAATATCAAAGAAAGTACCTTGACCGTTGCCTTTTTGCCCCAAGCTGTCCGTTTTGCCTCGGCTTTAGCCGCAATGGCAAAACGGACAGCAGCGAGCAAAGCGAGTCGGAGGCCACAGGCCGTTGCTTGGCTTGGCAAAACGGACAGCAGCGCGCGAAGCAAGCTGGAGGCGCAGCCGTTGTTGCCCTTTGGGCAACATGAGTGAATAGAAATCTTCGATTTCGTTATTCGTTCTTTCTTTATAGAAAAATGGAAACAATTGCATCCGAATGAGAATTTTGATAAAATAAGTTCTAAAATAAAATAGATTGGAGAATGTTTATGTTTCAGCTGCCTAAATATACAGAACCGGACTTTAGTCAGGAGATATTTGTGAATTCACCGGATGCTGCAACCAGCATCGTTCAGATAAAAGGAGTCGCTCCCGATCAATATCATGCCACTTCCATGTACCCCGAGTATTATAAGATTCAGGGCAAATGGGTGCTGCTGCCGGAAACCAGAATGGATTGCGTTCCCGTGATCCACCCCGATGGAAGACTGGAAGCGAAGGAATTTCGAAGACTAGAAGCAGGAGAAGTGGTCATCACCGGGAGAACAGATAACGGGACTGAGGGGATCTACCTTTACAGCGACGGGTTTAAAAGAGAAGCGAAAGGAATTGATACCTTCGCCTTCCGGAGCGGAAGATCCAGAGAAACCTCCTTTGACCAGGATTACGATACCTTAGTGGAACTTCTGGAACACGATAAGGATAATGGCCATATTATCTGGGTACTGGGGCCAGCGGCCATATTTAACGAGGGTTCCAGAGAAGCCATGGAGTACATTTTGGATCAAGGCTATGCCCATGCTGTTTTCGGGGGAAATGCAGTTGCAACTCATGATCTGGAAGGTGCTCTGTTTGGCACTGCATTGGGTCAGGATATCTGTACAAGAGAAAATATACACAACGGCCACTATCACCATCTGGATGCCATCAATATGATCAATAAAGCAGGGTCCATTGAAGAAGGCGTCAAGGAGTATGGCATTGATAACGGAGTGATTCATGCCTGTGTAAAGAATCAGATCCCCTTTGTACTTGCCGGATCCATCCGTGATGACGGCCCTCTGATCGGCGTCATCGACGACATGTCCCAGGTTCAGGATGCTATGAGAGAACACACCAAAAAAGCGACAACCATCGTTTGTCTTGCCACGCAGCTGCATACCATCGCCACAGGGAATTTGACACCCTCTTACAATATCAGGGAGGGGGCAGTCCGGCCGGTCTATATTTATGCTGTAGATGTCTCGGAATTTGTGCTGAATAAACTGAGAGACCGCGGAACACTGGAGGTTACTACCATTGTATCCAACATTCAGGATTTCTTGTATAAACTTACGCATAAACTTCAAAATAAATAGTTGACCAATGGTTTGAATCCAAATATAATTAATCACATGTGTGTATGTTGTATACACAAGAATAATGATGATTAATGGAGAATAACGATGGAAAAACACAACGAAAACGAATCACACGTTATAACGGCAAAGTTACACGACGGTACTGCCAATCCTGCTCCTTTGGGCCTTTTGGGTTTTGGAATGACAACAGTGCTGCTCAACTTACATAATGCCGGGTTTTTCGGTTTAAGCGCTATGATTCTTGCCATGGGGATTTTTTACGGTGGTTTGGCACAGGTCTTTGCCGGATTTATGGAGTGGAAAAAGAACAACACTTTCGGAACAACGGCATTTCTTTCTTATGGATTATTCTGGCTTTCTCTTGTGGCATTGCTGGTAATGCCGGTACTTGGATGGGCTGAAGCGGCGAATAGCTTGGGAATGGCTGCGTACCTTTTTATGTGGGCCTTATTTACTTTCTTTATGTTCATTGGTACGTTAAAAATCAGCAGAGCTCTGCAGTTTGTTTTTGGATCCTTAACCGTACTTTTTCTGCTTCTGTCACTGGGTGATTTTACAGGTAACGAATCTATCACTGTGATTGCAGGATATGAGGGAATCCTTTGCGGCTTGAGTGCCATTTATACCGGACTCGCTCAGGTACTGAACGAAGTCTATGGTAAAACAGTTATGCCTATTGGACCGATGAATGCATAATATCTTTATAGAACAGAACCATAGCTCCTGCTGTGGTTCTTTTTGCAAGAGGAATAGCACATTTTGAAATATAGTAGAAACGAGTCTCATCGTCCTTAATTACTCCATATCGTTTATGAATTTTAATTGCAACTCTTGCGTTGAATCGAATATAGGATTCAACGGAACGCAAAAGATAAGCGCCTTGCTCAACATGAAATTCATCTAAATGCTGATAGGTCCGCTTGATATAAGTTTCATACTGACGGTGATCATCCAATAAACGAATGTTGGCGTGCTGCGGAATGGTCATATCCTGAATCAGGTGCAAAACCGCACCAAAGTAGAACAATGCTTGGTGGAATTCCCCAAGCCGCCACAGCTGGAGAGCCTCCCGGTAATAATCAACAGCAAATTCCAGGGCATTTTTTCTGCCATACAGACCAACTCTTTTCCGATAGGGGTTATAGAAATGATTCGAGCTTTTAAAATCCTGATCCGCCCAAACAGTGCCCTTATTCAAATCGGAAAGATAACTTCTGAAAAAGTTGAATTCCGAACGGAACTTATCATTTTCAAGTATCACTAAAGCATGAGAATTTAATGCCTTATGAATTTTGCAGTCCGTGTGTATGATTCTTTTTTTTATAGGATTTGCGACAGCAAAAACAGTTTTTAAGAGATAATGATAAGTGGTTTCAATGATCTGAATAGGAACCACTCCTTTCAGTAGTAAGATAAACTTATTATTGACAAAATCATGAAATTCTAGTATCCTAAAGATTAGGTTAATGATGAAAAGATTGGATAGGCTAAAACAGGCAAATGCCTCAAAACAGGACAGGAGGACTACATAAATGAAAAATATTAAGACAATCGCAAAACCAACACTGAAGAATGTTGCCAGCAAAGGCTGCGGAGAATGTCAGACATCTTGCCAGTCTGCATGCAAAACATCTTGCACCGTTGCCAATCAGGAATGTGAAAATACAAAACGCAGATAACGATAAGAAAGAGTGGCGTCAGCCACTTTTTTTATTATCAGGAATTGATATCCGGAAATATCGTTTTTGTAACGATAAAGACGTAGATGCAATGGAACGGGGAATAACGATGATACATAAATATCAATTTAAAGATCTTTATATTGTGATGGATATTAACAGCGGAGCCATTCATGTGGTAAGCAAAATTGTTTATGATATCCTGGATTATTTTAACGAGCATTCAAAAGATGAGATTTTGGATCTTTTTAAGAGACAGTACAATGCCGATGATATTCTGGAAGCTTTGGAGGAAATCCGGTATCTGATCGATGAGGGAATGCTCTTTACAGACGATTCTCAAATCACCACGGAAATGTTGGAGGGGAGAGGCTCTGTCATCAAAGCAATGTGCCTTCATGTTGCCCATGACTGCAATATGACCTGCAAGTATTGTTTTGGAGACAAAGGCGCTTTTGAAGGGGTTCGCTCCCTGCTGTCTTTGGAGACCGGCAAAAAAGCGATTGATTTTCTGCTATCTCATTCCGGAAGCAGAAGGAATCTGGAGATTGACTTTTTCGGAGGTGAACCTCTGATGAATTTCCAGGTGGTGAAGGATCTCGTTTCCTATGGAAGGGAAGCTGAGAAGGCCTACGGGAAAAATATCAGGTTTACCATTACGACAAATGGGCTGCTACTGGATGAAGAAAAAGAAGATTATATCAATACCAATATGGACAATGTAATCCTGAGCATAGACGGAAGACCTGAAGTCAATGACAACATGAGGAGAACGGTGAATGATAAAGGAACCTATGATATCATCGTGAAAAATTACCTTCGTTTTGCAGAAAAACGGAAGGGTACTTATTATGTCAGAGGCACCTTTACCAGGGACAATCTGGATTTTTCAGAAGATGTAAAGCATTTGGCCGAAATAGGGTTCAAAAATATTTCTGTAGAGCCTGTGGTAACGGATTTATCCCAGCGCTATGCCCTGCAGGAAGAAGATAAAGATAGAATATTAGACGAATATGATAAGCTGACGGATCTATATCTGGATCACGCAAAAGAGGGGAAACAGTTTGCATTTTTCCATTTCAATGTAGATTTAAACCAGGGACCCTGCGTATATAAAAGAGTTGCCGGCTGTGGTGCCGGTACGGAATATGTTGCCGTATCTCCTGAAGGGGATATTTATCCCTGCCACCAGTTTGTAGGAAATCCGGACTTTCAATTGGGGAACCTGAATGATGAAAGATTTGAAAATAAGCTCTATAACGAATTTAATAAAGCCCATATCTATAATAAAGAACAATGCCGTGATTGCTGGGCAAAATTCTATTGCAGCGGAGGATGCCATGCCAATGCCTTCCATATGAACCATGATATCAAAATCCCTTATCAGCTTGGCTGTGAGCTGGAAAAAAAGAGGATAGAATGTGCTGTCGGTATTAAAGCCGCTCTTTCCACGGAAAATGATGAATGAAACAAAATAGACTAAAGTGATATTCTGGTTTGTCATCACCTGACTCTTTAAATAGTGAACGGATGCTTCAAATATACTCCTTTTCTTTACCAATGGAAAAGGAGTTTTCTGTTTGACGGCAAATCAGCTTCATAAAATTGGAAATCATTTTGGGGAAAACATTTTCCTAATAATTCTTGACAGGAAAATGTTTTCCTATATAATCAAAGCTGAAAGGGAGGATGAAGATGGCCAATATCAAATTGATTGCCAGGAAAGCCGGCGTATCCATTTCAACAGTTTCCAGAGTGATGAACGGCTCGAAGCCCGTTAGTCCCGAACTGAAGAAACGAGTTTGTGATGCTGTGGAACAAATGAATTATAAACCCAACAGCATTGCCCGGAGCCTTATCTTAAATAAAACCAATTTAATTGGCGTCGTGGTTCCCGATGTGTCTGATTCCTTTCATTCAAAGCTTCTGTCCGGCATTGAGGAATGTGCTGCTTCGGCAGATTACGGTGTCATCATTTGCAATGTATACCGCAGTCTGGAAAAACAGCAGAAATATTTAAATCTTATGCTGGAACGCCATGTAGATGCCATTATCCTATTGCATGAAACGTCAGAGGAAGATCTTTCAAAATTTCAGAAGAACAGCAAAACTCCGCTGATTTTTGCCAGCGTTCCGGTAGAAGGAGTATCGATCCCCTTTGTGGGAATTGATGAGGTTGCGGCAGCACAGGATGCGACAAACTACCTGATCGAAAACGGGCATGACCGAATCGGTTTGATTCACGGGGAAGGGATCGCTCTTGGAATTTTGAGAAAAGAGGGTTATTGCAGAGCCCTGGGGGCAAAGAATATTTCTGTCAATCAGGATTACATCATCCAGAGTACCTGCAGTATTGCCGACGGATATCATGCGATGGAACAAATGATGCAGCTTACCGTGCCGCCTACGGCAGTATTCTGTGTCAGTGATGAAATTGCGGTCGGAGCCTTGGACTATATCCTGGATCACGGTATGCGTGTTCCGGAAGATGTTTCGCTCATCGGTTTTGATGATATCGACTTAAGTCAGGTGGTCCGGCCAAAGCTGACTACGGTTCATCAACCCATTCAAGAGATCGGTATAGAAGCTGCTAAATTAGCCATTACCCTGATCGAAGGCAAGGATGAGGAGATTACCCCTATGATTTTAAAACACTCCATCGTAGAACGGGAGTCTGTTCTGAAAAGAGGAGAGGAATAGCAGATCATTCATCGTTAGATAATAGCGTGGAGAGGTAGTTTGATTTGTGAAGTCCCGGGGATTTTTTGGGGATTTCTTTTGGAGTTTAGGAAAACCTTTTCCCGAACTGACCTATTGATATCTATAGCTTTACATAGATATAAGTTATATTTTGAGGAGATAAAGGAGAAAATGATATGAAAAAATTGCTCGCTGTATTACTCTGTATCGCTCTTGTTCTTTCTTTATTCACAGCTTGCCAAGGCAAGAAGGAAGAAGGAAGTGACGGAGCTGTAACCATCAGACTAGCCACCTTCCAGGTTGGTGTGAATGCATCTGCTCCTTGGTTTGCTTCTGTAATCGAAGCCTTCAATGAAGAATATGCAGGAAAAATCACTCTGGATATCGAAGAAATTCCTGGAGATCAAGCCTATGTTGACAAAATGAAAACTTATATCTCTATGAAAGATCTGCCGGATTTGGTATTTACAGGCGGATATAATCTGATGGACGATGCATTGGCCGCCAATGCTTTGGTGGATTTAACCCCTTACTTTGATGCGGATCAGGACTTTGCTTCCAGATTCTTTGAGGATGACATCGAGTACAATTCCAGAGACGGCAAAATCTATGGAGTACCGGTGGAAAGACAGCCAATTACATATTTTTATAATAAACAACTCTTTGAGAAAGCCGGAATTACTGCTCCTGCAGCAACCTGGGATGAGTTTATGAAGCAGCTGGAACAGTTAAAGGCGGCAGGTGTAACTCCTGTTTCCATGGATACTTTAGACTCTGCATGGCTTTCCTCATTATGGCTGAACAGCATGGTAGGAACCTTCTCCGATGAAAGCAATCAATGGACGAACCAATCCATGCCGAAGGATTATAATTCTGCCGATTTCATTAAGGCAACGGATTATGTACAAAAGATGCTTCTGAATTATACGACCAAGGATGCCCTTGGCGGTAAATATGAAAATGGTGCCAATAATTTCCTTAATGGAAATACCGCTATGATTGCAAATGGTCCTTGGATGATCGGTGATTTCTATGCCAAAGGCGGAGAAGAGTTTGTCAGCAACATCGGTACAGCCCTTTATCCGGAAGGCGGTATCTTCTCCGGATCCATGCCTGGATATCTGATTGGATCCAAAGACAAAGAACATGCGGATGCTGCCGTAGAATTCCTGAAGTTCATAACCAGAGAAGATATGCAGTTGAAGGCCGTTGAAATGTACAGTGCTATCCCTGCCAATAAAAATGTTGAAATTTCTCAAACTGTAATTGATGCGAATCCATTGCTTGGCGAGATTGTGGAACTCCAGAATCAGGCTGCCAAGGTTTATGGAAACTATCAGAGTTTATGGTATTCCAACGTTATATCTGAACTTGACAGACAATATCCGTTGCTTGCTGCAGGCAGCATTACACCGGAACAGTTTGCTCAGGCATTAACGGATGCGGCAAATAAGAATTAATCAGCTTTTTCATTTTCCGTCCATAATCCCAGACGTGAGCGGCTCTGGCCTGTCCCTTATCGAAAGGGCCGGCGGGGGACAGAGCCGCCCGGTTTCTGGGTGACAGTTACTTTATTCTAATCGGAGGACCTGCCGCAGATCATGCGGGCAGGTCATAAATTGAGGTGTCACATT
Source organism: Sinanaerobacter chloroacetimidivorans (assembly GCF_018128545.1). Taxonomy (GTDB): domain Bacteria; phylum Bacillota; class Clostridia; order Peptostreptococcales; family Anaerovoracaceae; genus Sinanaerobacter; species Sinanaerobacter chloroacetimidivorans. The sequence continues at coordinate 268,777 of NZ_JAGSND010000001.1, forward strand.
GAAGAAGAATAAAATCTGGCTCTACCTGTTTTCTGCACCATTGATTCTTTGCTTTGCGGTGTTTCTGCTGGTACCGGTAATGATTGTAATCGGAACTTCTTTCTTTGAATGGAAAGGGTTCTCCGGCAACATCACCTTTATTGGATTTGACAATTATATTGCGGCATTGAGCGATCCTGAGTTCATTGTCTCATTTCAACATACAATCATTTGGATATTGCTGCAGTCCACAATCCATGTGGTCATAGGAGTAAGCTTCGCCATTATCATTTCAAGAAAATTTAAAGGCTGGAAAGTACTTCGAACGGCTTTCGTCATTCCTAATATGATATCGGCCTCCGCTTTAGGATTTATATTTCTGATGGTATTCAACGGCCAAATCGGACTTCTGAACTCACTGCTGAAATTCCTTCATCTGGAGGAATGGGCACGAAACTGGTTCTTTGATCCCAACACAGCCTTTGTGTCTGTCACTTTAACCTGGCTGATATTTGCAGGATTGATTATGCTATTGGTTTTAACGGAAATCGGAACCATCCCGCATTCTCTTTATGAAGCGGCGGATTTGGATGGTGCCAGCCAGTGGCAAAAAGACCTGTACGTTACCATTCCGCAGCTTAGAAATGTCATCGGTACCTGTATGATTATTGCGGCGACATCAAAATTAAAAGAATTTGAACTGATTTATCTGACAACTAAAGGAGGCCCGGGAACGGAAACCATGAGTTTGCCGCTGTACCTGTATAATACCTCCATTGTGCAGAACAACTTCGGATATGCCAACATGATCGGTACCATACTGATCGGTTTAGGCCTGATATTAATCTATATCATAAGCAAAGTATTCAAAATCGCAGGCAATGAGTAGGGAGGAGACAGTATGAAAGTAAAAGGCTACACGTACGTAACCAGTATTGCATTAATTTCAGTGATTCCATTTTTATGGGTAATCATGCTGTCTTTAAAAGCAAACGGTGAGATCTTGAATAATCCTCTTTCCCTTCCTTCTGAAATCGTTTTGGAGGGTTACGGTAATGCATTGAAAATAGCTCCTCTGGGTCAATATTTGGTAAACAGTGTCATAATCGCTACTGTCAGTACTTTCCTGAATATTATCATTTCCAGTATGGCGGCTTACGCAACCACACGCTTTGAGTTCAAACTGAAAACACCCATCGTTTTTATGATGAGCATTGCACTTCTTTTGCCGATAACCGCTTTGATTATGCCTGTATATTCCATCATCAGCTTTCTAGGATTATATGATACAAAGCTGGGGCTCATCCTGGTATATACGGCGCTGGATTTACCCATGTCCTTTTTTATCCTCAGAGCGTTTTTCCTGACGATACCGAAAGAACTGGAGGAAGCCGCATTTATTGACGGTTCTACGTTCCTGCAGTGCTATCAGAGAGTGATTTTACCGCTGACCAGTCCTGGGATGATTACGGCAGGCATATTGCATTTCATTTTCTGTTGGAATGAATTTCTCTATGCCTTGACGCTTACGGCATCCCACAGCGCAAGAACCGTACCTTTGGCACTGAATTACTTTACATCACAGTTTGCCTTTGATTATAACGCGATGTTCTCTGCGGTGGTGATCATCATCTTCCCAAGCATATTGATCTTTGTCATCTTCCAGGAAAAAATTATTGAAGGACTCACAGCAGGAGCGGTAAAAGGATAGGAGTAGGATATGAAACTTTGTATATTAGGGGGAGGCGGCTCCCGTGCCATGATATTGGCTAAAAGCCTGCTGCAGCAAGCAAAAAGCTTAAGTATTTCAGAAATTGTATTTATGGACTGTCATCAGGAAGGATTGCGGATTTTTGGAGGAATGGCTCAAAAAGCAGCATCCTTGATAGATCCTGACGTTCGGGTTTCCTGTACAACGGATCCAATAGAAGCTATTTCCAATGCTGACTATGTGATTACCACCGTCAGAGTGGGAGGAGATTCTTCCAGAGTTCAGAATGAAAAAATAGCATTGAAGCACGGTGTACTGGGACAGGAGACAACCGGAGCCGGAGGGTTTGCCATGGCCGTATCCACCATTCCGGTACTTAGAGAATACTGCAGTCTGATACGCCAATATGCAAAAAAAGAGGTTATGGTCTTTAACTTTTCCAATCCGTCAGGGTTGGTTACCCAGGCCATGAGAGATCTGGGGTACGATTTTGTTTACGGAGTATGCGACGCTCCTTCCGGGTTTCTAAGACAGATTGCAAATGTAAGAAAAGGTCAGTCGGAAGATTATAAAATGGACGTCTTTGGATTAAATCACCTCAGCTATTTTACGTCCGTCAGGGAAAAAGGGGAGGATATTACAGCAGAACTGTTACGAGATCCTCTGCTCTATACGGAAACCGATATGCGGTATTTCGAACCTGATCTTCCTCAAAAATGGGGCATGCTTTTCAATGAATACCTCTACTATTTTTATTACCGGGAACAAGCTGTTGCCAATATTCTCCGAAAGGGGAGCACCCGGGGTGAATCCATCATGGGTATCAATGAAAGAATGTTTGAAGAACTAAAGCAATGCAATGCAGAAAAAGATTTTGACCGAATGCTTGAAATCTACTCTAAATATAATCATGAACGGGAAATCAGTTATATGGCCACAGAATCTTCCGTCAAACGAAATGAATCGGCGGCGCCGCTGTTCGACCTGTACAGCAGGGAGGATGGGGGTTATGCCGGTATTGCACTGGCTTTTATCAAGGCAAAGATTGCAGGCAAAGAGTCGGAAATGGTTTTATCGGTGCCGAATCAAGGCACTGTGGAATGGCTCAGAGATTCTGACGTTGTGGAAGTGACCTGCAGTATAGGCCCTTCCGGTGCAACCCCAAAAAAGGGAATGAAAGAACTTCCCGAAAGCGCTGTAGAACTGATCCGGACCATGAAGCTATATGAGAGAATGGCTGCCCGGAGCATACTGGAAAAAGACAGAAATCTGGCAATAGAGGCTCTCATGGTTCATCCGCTGATCAACTCATACTCTTTGGCGAAGGCGCTCATTACGGATTATTTGAACTTGAATGTCAACGGCTTTGACGATTGGAGGGCATAATGGAAAATACAATTGTATCTATGGGGAAGATCTGTATCGATTTGATTTACAGTGAAGTAGAGCGGTTGCCAAAGCTTGGAGAAGAGATTTTTTCAAAGGGTTTTTCTATGGAACTTGGGGGAGGGCCTACTGCTACGATAACCACCCTTCATCGTCTGGGAGTACCGTCTAAGCTCGGTGTCTTTCTGGGAAAGGGCAGATTCAGTCAGTTTGCACAGGAAAAGTTAAATGAATACGGTGTAAATTATGTGGATCTTTATCAAGGGGAAGAGCTGGAGCCTTTGATTATAACCAGTGTCATATCAACTCCGGAAGACCGGAGCTTTGTTAGCTATCAGCCTCAAAACAACGATTTAAAGCATTTCTTTGCCTCTGAAAGTCAGGTCTATGAACTCTATAAGGGCTGCCGGATTGCTTATATCACTTTGGGTTATGATGATGTCTGGAAACGGTTGAAAAAGGAGGGTTCCATACTTGTAATGGATTCTTTCTGGCATGATGATTTAAACTTTGACTGGTACAAGGATATTTTCCCTTACGTAGATTATTTCACCCCCAACGAACAGGAGGCTCCTAAAATAACAGGGGCCAAAACGCCGGAAGAGGCACTGGATATCCTTGCTGAGTATCTGCCTTCTCCTATTGTGAAGCTTAGCAGTAACGGCTGTATCATGAAGGAAAATGGTAAAACTCTTCATATCAAAGCAGCAGATCAATTTGAAAAAATTGACTCAACAGGCGCCGGGGATGCATTTCTCGCAGGCTTCCTGTACGGTATTTATAAAGGGTATGATACAAAAGCATCCGTTGCACTTGGAAATATTACCGGAGGAAATTGCGTGAGCCAAATAGGATGTCTGACGGCACAGATCAATGAAGAGCAGCTGTTAGACTATTATAAAAAATATAATCAGGAATAAAATCCAACATCGTTTATTCTGCAATCAGAGTACCTTAGACCTTACCGGAGATCATAAAGCTCCTGGTAAGGTCTTTTCTGTGATATAAACTATAGAATCGCTTTGTAATCTGGGAAACGGGGAAATCGTAGAATTTATTTCATATTCGCCTCCGGCAGAGGTATAATATGTTTAAAAAGATAAAGAAATCCGGAGGTTTTAGATGATAGATGTTTGTCTCCTTGGCTGCGGAGGAATGGTTCCTCTTCCTGACAGGAGTTTAACGGCACTGCTTTATAAATATAACGGGAAAATGATCCTGATTGATTGCGGTGAGGGCACACAAGTTTCCATACGCCGTATGGGATGGGGTTTTAAAGCCATTGAAGCCATCTGCATCACACACTACCATGGAGATCATATCGCCGGTTTGCCGGGATTATTGATGACCATGGGAAACAGCGGAAGAACGGAACCCGTTACGATTTTAGGGCCGCCTCCTCTAGCTGACGTCGTGAGAGCATTGACCATTATCGCTCCGGAATTACCGTTTCAGGTTATTTTAAAGGAGCTGCCGGTTGAGGCTGCTGCCTGCTGGAAAATAGGAGAGATCATGATCAACAGCACCCCGGGAGAGCATCTGATTCCTTCTCTTGCTTACAATTTGCAAATAAACAGGGCAGGTAAATTTCTTGTTGAAAATGCTATCGCCTATGAAATTCCTGTGAAATACTGGTCAAAGCTTCAAAGAGGTGAAACCATTGTCCATCAGGATAAAAAATATATACCGGAAATGGTTTTAGGAGAACCCAGGGAAGGGATTAAAATCACCTACATTACCGATACCAGACAGACTGATTCACTGATTCCTTTTGCCAAGGATTCGGACTTGCTGATCTGTGAGGGAATGTATGGTGATGATTCACTTATCGGGAAAGCAAGAGAACGAGGACACATGGTCTTTTCCGATGCAGCCAAATTAGCCAGGGAAAGCAACTCAAAAGAGCTGTGGCTGACTCATTATAGTCCCTCTTTAGGTCATCCGGAGGACTTTCTGGAAACAGCGGCAAAAATTTTTTCGAATACGAAATGCGGTGAAGATAGGATGTGGAGACACATTTCATATCATTCGGAAAAAGAACTTTCATAATAGATAAAAAGACATTCATAATAAATAAAGGAATATAGAATCCTAAAAGATGTAATCCTGTAATTATCTAATTATGAAATTATGTAAGTTTGTAAGTATTTATCCACGGATATTTGAATCGTGAGAGGAGAAGTTGCTTTGAAGAAGATTATCGTGAGTTTACTGTCCCTTTTTCTTATCTGCAGTCTGTTATTAAGCTGCAGTGACAATACCATCCCCCCTGAGAGAGAACCTATAGTCGATGTTACCGCAAATTATGAAATCAATAAAGAAGGCGATACTGTGGAAAGCCGGTTTCTTCCTCCTAAAGGGTATGAAAGGCTGCCGGCGCCTGCCGACACAGTAACTGCTTTTCTTAGAGAATTGAAACTCAAGCCTGACGGAAGCAGGGTTCTGTTATATGACGGCAGCGAGAAAGGGAATCAATCAGCCCAGGCTGCAGTGCTTGACATGGATATCGGCAGCAGAGACCTGCAGCAATGTGCAGATGCTATCATTCGTTTGCGCGCCGAATATTTCTATGCAAAAGGTGATTATGAATCCATTGGTTTTCATCTGACCAATGGATTTTATCTGCCCTACGGAAAATGGAAAGATGGATATCGTCTGGTTGTTCAGGGAAATGAGACCTATCTGAAGGAAAGTGCCGGGGCAGATGAGAGTTACGAAAACCTTCGGAGATATCTTGATATGGTTTTTGCCTATGCCGGTACGCTTTCGGTAGAAAAGGAAACTTTTCCAGTTGATAATATCAATGATATTAAGCCGGGTGACCTGTTTATTGAAGGCGGGAGTCCGGGACATGGCGTAATGGTGATTGATATCGTCGGCAACCAGGAAGGAGATATCGCATTTTTATTAGCTCAAAGTTATATGCCTGCACAAGAAATTCATGTTCTGAAAAATCCGTTGCATGAAGAGGATCCTTGGTATTACGTTTCTGAACTAACCTATCCATTTAAAACGCCGCAATGGACTTTTGAAGAGGGCAGCTTAAGAACCTACCCTAATTGAATACTGACATTCAGATGAATACGATAAGAGAAAATAAAGGAGCATCTGGAAATTAGATCAACAGCTGTTTCATCTAATTTTCAAATGCCCATGTCAGTTATCAGGATAACTTAATATGTTAGGATGGATTTAGTATTTAATTAGTGGATTCTTTCATCTGCTCCAAAAATGCAAGTATGACGGTAGCCGGTCTTGTTACGGTACTCAGCTCCAAAGTTTCCTCTGTCGTGCCTGCATGCAGGATCATTGGACCTATAGATGCAATTTTTAAATCAGGATTTTTACGTGCAAACCATCCGCATTCCGTTTCACGGGTCAGTGCTTTGCCGCCGATTTCTTCTCCATATAAAGCTTTATTTATTTCTGAAAGCTTTGCTACCAGGTCACTGTCGGGATTCTCAGGCCATCTGGGAGTCAGTTCCCAAATGTTGTATTTCAAGTCACACATACTGCTTACGGCTTCATGTGCGCTGGTAATTTCCTGTGCTCCTTTTTCCGAAGAACTTCCGGCAAAAACTTGCGCAATAAAACTACCGGTATAGGTGGATACCGATCCCAGGTTTGTATAACTCTCTGCATCTCCGGTGGCAGTGGTTGTCTGTACACCATTGAGCACGCCATAGACAAAGCTTAAGATACTGCTGCTGTCGTCCCAGGAAACAACCTTATCGGGCATTACGGATTGGGAATAGGAAAATACGGCATTCTGCTCTACATCGCCATAATCATGCTGAAACGCATCTATTTCCGATTTCATCGTATTTTCAAATTTCTTTTTATCAGATTCGTTGATAATGACTAAAGCGACTGCATCAATGGGAATCGTATCACCCGAGGTGCCGGAATTAAAGGCACCAAGCTCCAGAAGAACACCTTCACCCTGAGCTTTGGCCAACGCTTCCCCGATGAGTTTGATTGCATTGGCGCCGCCCTTATTGATCTCACTTTCAGCTTCGCCGCCTTTTAACCCTTTTATAGAAACTTCGTAAGGGATGACATTTTTAGGTGCTGTCCAATTGATGGCTCTGGACATGGTATACGCATTGGTGCCTTCGCTTCCGTTGCCGATAGAATTCACCGTATCCCATCCAAGATTGATCAGATAGTCCCCATCCAAATACTTGGCATTCAGTTTTTGCGCACCTGCCATCGTAGTTTCCCCGTCGGCGGTAAAAATTACGCGGAGAGGGCCATGCATCTTTGCATTCTTCAATACATATAAGGCTGTGGAAATGCCAATGCCGCTGTCAGCTCCCAAGCTGGTGTTTTCAGCAGTCATGGTGTCTCCGTTATCTGTTATTTTGATGGGATCATTTAACGGGTCAAAATAAATGCCTTCTGTGGTTGCACACAACATATCCATATTGCATTGCAGTATGGTAGTGGGGGCGTCTTCATAGCCCGGAGTTGCCGGTTTATCGATGATAACATTATTTGATTTGTCCCTAATAACGGTAAAATTATTCTGCTTTGCCCAGGATCTCAGATAAGAGCTGATGGGGCGGATATGACCGGATTCTCTTGGTATTTCACTTAGACTCATAAATTCTTCCAGAATTGCCGTACGGATCGTTTCATCATCTATTTTATTTTCTTCTTTCACATTGCAGCCTGTGAACATCGTAACAATCATACTTACAACTAAAGCGATAACTAATAAACGTTTCATATATCTTCCTCCCAATATTGCTTTCGTTATGATAATAACATATAATTATAGCATATTTCAAATGAATCCGGGTAACAAAGTAAAAGATAACAATTTTGGGGGTTACTGCCATGGAAAAAGAACTGGAATTACCTGTATATTTATTTCATCAGGGCACGGCTGCAAAGGCATATGAACTGATGGGTGCTCATCCCAGCAAAAGAGGCGGAGAAGAAGGATATATTTTTCGAGTCTGGGCTCCCAAAGCGAAAAGGGTATTCCTGTCCGGTGAATTTAATAACTGGAATTTCGGCAAAGCACCATTGGAAAGAATCACTGGCCAAGGGATATGGGAAATCTTTATTCCGGATGTCAAGGCATACACTCTGTATAAGTATATTGTTGAAGACGAGCAGGGAAATCAGTTTGCCAAAACGGATCCTTATGCTTTTCATATGGAAACGAGACCAGGTACCGCCTCCAAGACCTATCCTCTGGATCGGTATGAATGGAAGGATACAGCCTGGGTTGAAAAACGAAAAAAAATATTGCCCTATCGTTCTCCTATGAATATCTATGAAGTCCATTTGGGCTCCTGGAGAAGGTATGCAGACGGAAACTATTTTGATTACTATAAACTGGCTGAAGAATTGATTCCTTATGTAAAGGAGATGGGTTATACCCACCTGGAATTGATGCCTGTCTCCGAATATCCCTTTGACGGTTCCTGGGGGTATCAGGTTATGGGCTATTATGCACCGACTTCCAGATATGGAACCCCGGAAGGATTTATGTATTTTGTAGACACCTGCCATCAGGCTGACTTAGGGGTCATACTGGACTGGGTACCGGGCCATTTTCCCAAAGATGCCGACGGCCTTTATCGCTTTGACGGAAGTCCTTGTTATGAATATGAGGATCCTTTAAAAAGTGAGCATAAAGAATGGGGTACTATGATTTTTGACTGGGGAAGAAATGAAGTCAGAAGCTTTTTAATTTCCAATGCCATGTTCTGGTTTGACCGATACCATATCGACGGACTCCGAGTGGATGCCGTGGCTTCCATGCTTTATCTCGACTACGGCAGGAAGGACGGGCAATGGCGTCCCAATGTAAAAGGCGGCAGAGAAAATTTAGAAGCCGTATCCTTTCTTCAGGATCTAAACAAAACCGTATTCGAGAGCTATCCCTATGCTCTCATGGTGGCTGAAGAATCCACAGCCTGGCCTATGGTAACAAAGCCGGTGCATGCAGGAGGCTTGGGCTTTAATTTTAAATGGAATATGGGCTGGATGAATGATACCCTGAGGTATATGAAACAAGATCCCTATTTCCGGAAAGAACTTCATCGTAATCTTACATTTTCACTGACCTATGTTTTTTCTGAAAACTTTATCTTGCCCTTGTCACATGATGAAGTTGTCCATATGAAGGGATCTTTAATCAACAAAATGCCCGGGGATCATAATCAAAAATTTGCAAATTTGCGGGCTTATTATGCTTATATGTTCGCACATCCCGGAAAAAAGCTTCTGTTTATGGGAGGAGAGTTTGCTCAATTTTCCGAGTGGCATTTTGAGGGAGAGCTGGACTGGTATCTTTTTGATTCAGAGGATCACCAAAAATTTTATTATTTTATAAAAGAATTAAATCACATCTATAAAAACAATTCCCCGTTTTGGGAGTTGGATGACAGCTGGGATGGATTCCGATGGATTCAGCCTGATGAAGCAGAAAATAATATTCTTGCATTCAGGAGAATCGATAAAAAAGGGAGAGATATCACCGTCATCTGCAATTTTGCTCCTGTGAAAAGAGAAAAATACAGAGTCGGAGTAAGCCGAAAAGGGCGCTATCAACTGCTGTTCGACTCCGGGGATATTCAATATGGAGGAGATCATAAGCTGAAAAAAACAATCATGTCTGAGGAAATCGAGAATAATGGGTATAAATATTCTATTGAGGTAGACCTTCCGGGCCTATCGACAGTTTATTGGAGGTGATCGAATGTCCTACACAAAGAAAAAGGAAATGATAGCCATGCTTTTGGCAGGTGGGCAGGGAAGCCGATTAGGGGTTCTCACAAATCATGTTGCCAAACCGGCGGTACCCTTTGGAGGGAAATATCGAATTATCGATTTCCCTTTATCGAATTGTGTTAATTCCGGTATCGATACCATTGGGGTGCTTACCCAGTACCGTCCATTAGAGCTGAATGCCTATATCGGCAACGGCCAGCCTTGGGACCTGGATCGCAATTTTGGAGGGGTTACCATATTGCCTCCCTATGTAAAAGGGAAAGAAGGAGAGTGGTATAAAGGTACAGCGAATGCGATCTATCAAAATATGGAATTTATCGAGATGCACCATCCGGAATATGTACTCATTCTGTCGGGAGACCATGTTTATAAGATGAATTACGCCATGATGCTGGACTATCATATGGAAAGACAAGCGGATTGTACCATCGCGGTTTTAAACGTTCCTCTGGAGGAAGCAGGTAGATTTGGGGTAATGAATACCGACGAAAACCTTAAAGTCTATGAATTTGAAGAAAAACCGAAGGAACCTAAAAGTACGCTTGCCTCCATGGGTGTCTATATATTTAGCTGGGATAAGCTGAAAACCTATCTGATTGCGGATGAACAAAACAAAGGCTCGGAAAATGATTTTGGGAAGAATATCATTCCCGATATGCTGGAAGCAGGAGAAAGCCTGTATGCTTATGAGTTCAAAGGCTATTGGAAAGACGTAGGAACGGTAGAATCCCTTTGGGAGGCCAATATGGATCTGCTGAATCCCGACGTTCCTATCGAGTTAAATGATCCTCCCTGGAAAATTTATTCCCGTAATGTTATTTTACCGCCGCAATATATCGGAAATCGGGCAAAACTATATAATGCCAGCATTTCCGAAGGCTGCAGCATTCATGGAAAAATAGAAAACAGCATTATTTTCCCGGGAGTGACCGTACAGCAGGGAGCTGTCATCAGCAATTCCATCATTATGCCGGGAGTAGAAATCGGTTGTGATACGGTAGTGGAATATACCATCGTTGCCAATGACTGCAAAATTGGCCGCAATGTCAGACTAGGCGACTCCAAAACGAATCAGCCGGAATCTGATGTAAATCATCGAGAAATCACTGTGATCGGTCAGAATGTTGTGATTTCAGACCACGCCGTCATACCGGCAGGGGCTATGATTGAGAAGGATGTAAAGAGAATGGAGGGGAAAATATGAGCGGAGTATTAGGTATTATCTTTTCTTATTCTGACAGAGAGAATCTAAGAGAACTGACAAAGCTGCGAACCCTGTCCTCTCTGCCTTTCGGCGGAAAATACAGAATTATTGATTTCATTTTATCCAATTTTGTAAATTCCGATATTTATGATGTATCCATTATAACAAGAAACAATTACCATTCTCTTATCGACCACCTGGGATCCGGGAAAGAATGGGATCTTACAAGAAAAAGAGGGGGACTAAGAATTCTTTCTCCTTTATCCAATCCCGGCTCCACGGATACGGGAATTTACCGCGGGACCCTGGAAGCCCTTTCAAAAAATATGCATTCCATTAAACGCTCCATGGCAGAATACGTCATTTTATCAGGCAGCAATATTCTTTGCACTATGGATTATCAGGATATCCTGAAAAGTCATATGGAACGGAATGCGGACATTACCGCTGTCTATACGAACTCCATCAATGGCAGTCAAATTGTTCCCGCAGGGGTTACCATCATGCGTATGGACGATCAGGAACGAGTATTCGAGGTAAGCTTCAATACGGAAGACACCTATCCTCAGAATGTATCCTGGAGCCTTGGCATTTATGTGATCCGGAAATCATTACTGGAATCTCTGGTAGCAGACGCCATGTCCTACGGCAGATATGATTTTGACCGCGATATCATTCAGCGGCTTGCCGGCAGTCTGAATATCAAAGGGTATGAATATAAAAAGTATTTATTTGAAATCAGCAGTGTTACAGGCTATATGAAGGCCAATATGAGCCTGTTATCGGAAGAAATGAGAAAAAATGTTTTTGAACTGCCGGTATACACAAAGGTAAAGGATAGTGTTCCGGCTCAGTACTGCGCCGGATGTCAGGTGGAGAATTCCATCATATCGGATGGATGCCGGATTGAAGGAACCGTGATCAATTCCATCCTTTCCAGAGGAGTGAGAATCGGCAAGGGTGCCATTGTGAAAAATAGCATTATCATGCAGAATACTGAAATTATGAGGTATGTAGCTTTGGATCATGTTATCCTGGATAAGGATGTTATCGTTCGTGAAAGCCGACAGCTGGCAGGTCATGAAACCTATCCTGTCGTGATAGAAAAATTAAGTATCGTATAGGTGATCATACAATGAACATTTTATTTATCAGTACAGAGGCCGCTCCCTTTGCAAAAAGCGGCGGACTCGGCGATGTTATAGGCTCCTTACCTAAGGAACTGCTTGCACAGGGAATTGATGTCAGGGTGATGCTCCCCTTATACCGGAGCATCAAACAAAATCCTCAATATAAAATGAACTTTCTCCGGGATTTTACCCTGATGCTGTCCTGGAGAACGCAGTATTGCGGTATTTTTGAAATGAAGTACGAAGGGGTAACCTTTTATTTCCTGGATAATGAGCAATACTTTGGCAGAGATGCATATTATGGCTATGATGACGACGGAGAACGCTTTGCCTATTATTCCAAGGCAGCTTTAGATGTACTGCCTTATCTGGACTTTACCCCGGATATTCTCCATTGCAGTGAATGGCAGACCGCATTGGTACCTGTGTATTTGAAAACCTTATACAAAGGAAAGCCGGAATATGACAGGCTGAAAACCGTATTCACCATTCATAACATCGAATATCAGGGAAAATTTGACGGAGGGATCTTGCAGGATCTCCTTGGCATTTCCGAGGAGTATCGCGGAATTTTAGACTATAACGGCGGTATGAACTATATGAAAGGGGCCATCGTTACTTGTGATAAACTCACCACGGTGAGTCCCACCTACAGTGAAGAAATTCTGTATCCCTTCTACGGAAAAGGATTGGAGACGATCATTCAGGAGAATCAATATAAACTGTCGGGAATTTTAAACGGAATTGATACGAAAGCATTCAATCCGGCTCAGGATAACTGTCTTTGGGCAAAGTATTCAAAAAATACTTATATAAAGAAACACGCCAATAAAAGTGCTCTGCAGGAGAAACTGGGGCTATGGCAGAATGAGGATACACCCATACTGGCCATGATCGGAAGACTGACGGAACATAAGGGAATTGATCTTGTGATCCGTGTTTTTGATGAATTGATGGCAGAAAACGTTCAATTTGTACTTCTGGGAACCGGAGAAGAAAAATACGAAGCGTTTTTTAAAGAAAAAGCGCGGCAATACGGAGACCGCATATCAGTGACCATCGGCTTTTCCGGAGAACTTGCCAATCAGATCTATGCAGGGGCAGATTTGTTTCTAATGCCTTCTATCAGTGAGCCCTGCGGTCTTGCACAGATGATTTCCTTGCGTTACGGAACCATTCCCATTGTCAGGGAAACCGGTGGTTTAAAAGACAGCATCAAAGCCTACGATGCTGCAGCCGGCAAGGGAAACGGCGTAACCTTCGCCACTGTAAATGCTCAGGATATGCTGGGGGCGGTCAAAAGAGCCCTCTCTTTTTATCAGAATAAAGATCAGTGGGAGCGGCTGGTGAAAAACGGGATGGCAACCGATTTTTCATGGAAAAAATCAGCAAAAGAGTATATTAAAATTTATCATTCTTGTTTGGATTAAAATAGATTAGTACTAGGAAGGACCATCATTTATGATCGAAAAATTTTTGGCAAAGGAATTGATAGAACGGATAGAAGGAAAACTTCAGAGAAATTTTGGAAGAGAACCGGAGGATGCTACCAAACAACAGATTTTCAGGGCGGTCTGCCTTGTGATACGAGACATGATGTCTGAACTGTGGCTGGAGAATCAGGAAATACTAAACGACCCGGTTAAAAAACAAGTAATATATTTATCGATGGAATTTCTACCTGGAGCTTCCCTGAGAAACAATTTGTTCAATTTAGGCCTCAGCGAAGCCTTTCAAGAAGCATTGGCTGCTTACGGTCAGAATATTGAAGAACTATACGAATTGGAACCGGACGCAGGTCTCGGCAACGGCGGCCTCGGAAGACTGGCCTCCTGCTATCTTGATGCTGTCTCCTCACTGGAAATGGCAGGCCATGGCATGTCTATCTGTTATGAATATGGAATCTTTAAGCAAAAAATTCAAGATGGCAATCAGGTTGAAACGGCCGATGACTGGCTGAGCCTGGGTGATATCTGGCTGATAGAAAAAGAAGACGAAAAAGAGGAAGTCCATTTTGGAGGGAAACTTGAAGAAGTCTGGGATGATACCGGCAAAATGAAGTTGATACACAGAGATTATACCACTGTTATAGCCATTCCCAAAGATATGCTGATCACAGGCTTCGACAGCAGGGTGGTAAATACATTGAGATTGTGGCAGTCTACCTCCCCGATCAGCATTGACATGGGTTTATTTGCCAAAGGCGAATACCTGAAGTCTATGGAGGAAAAGCACAAAGCTGAGGTAATCTCTAAAATCCTATATCCGGAAGATGCCCATGAAGAAGGAAAAATGCTTCGAATCAATCAGCAATATTTCTTTATTTCAGCGTCTATGCATACTCTTGTGAAAAACCATTTAAAAGTAAGTGAAAACCTGGATGATTTTCATCATCATTATGCTGTACACATTAATGATACGCATCCCACCATGGCTATACCGGAGCTGATGCGGATTTTTATGGATGAATATGACTATGAATGGGAGAGCGCCTGGGATATCGTAACGAAAACCATATCCTACACCAATCATACCGTAATGCCGGAAGCATTGGAGCAGTGGCCGGAAAATCTCTTTGCAAAGCTGCTTCCAAGGCTGCATTCCATTGTGAAAGAAATCGACAGAAGACAAAACGCAAATCTTTTAAAAGCCTTTCCGGATGAGGAAGCCTTAAGAAATGAGATGGCGATTATTCATAATGGAAAACTCAGAATGGCAAACTTGTGTGTGACGGCCTCCCACACGGTAAACGGTGTGTCCGCCTTGCACAGCACCATCCTGAGAGAAAAGCTGTTCCACGGTTTTTACCGCATGACTCCCGATAAGTTTACAAATGTGACCAATGGAATTGCCTATAGAAGATGGCTGTGTCAGGCAAACCCCAAGTTGTCTGAACTGATTGAGGAGCTCTGCGGACCAGGCTTTAAAAAGGATGCTTCGGAGCTAGCCGGCCTGCTTGCTTATCAGGACGATGCCAGTGTATTGGAACGGCTGCGGTCTATTAAGAAAGAAAACAAATTGATTCTGGCCGAATACATCAAGAATCATAATAACATTATTGTAAACCCGGATTCTATTTTCGATGTACAGGTGAAAAGACTCCATGAATATAAACGTCAGCTCTTAAATCTGTTTCATATTATGGATTTATACAACCAGCTGCGTGAAAACCCGCAAATGGAAATGCAGCCCCGTACCTTTATTTTCGGAGCAAAGGCAGCAGCAGGCTATTATATGGCTAAACAGATCATCCGTCTTGCTTGTCAGCTGTCTGCCCAATTGGAAAAGGACCCTGCGGTAAGAGACCGAATTAAGCTTGTATTTTTAGAAAACTACTCCGTTTCACTATCGGAAATGATTATGCCCGCAGCCGAGGTCTCCGAACAAATTTCTTTGGCGGGAAAAGAAGCTTCGGGTACGGGCAATATGAAACTCATGCTCAACGGCGCTATAACCCTGGGAACCATGGATGGTGCCAACGTCGAGATCTACGAAGCTGTAGGCAGAGAAAACATGTTCCTGTTCGGCATGCAGGTTGAAGAAGTGGATCAGATGAATCAGGAAGGTCTGTACAGTCCCTGGTGCTATAGCCAGGGAAATGCAAATATTGCAAATATCCTGGAGCTGATGTCCAAAGGAATCAATGATGTATCCTTTATGGATATTGTAAATTCACTTACCACCGGATTTAACGGAGCCTCTGACCCGTATTATGTGATTGCCGATTTTGAAAGTTATAAGCAGGCGCAGAAAAATGTGACGGCTGCGTATCAGGATATCAACCGATGGCAGAAAATGTCTTTGGCGAATATTGCCGGGGCCGGTATTTTTTCTGCAGACCGCAGTGTAAAAGAGTATGCTGAGCGAATTTGGGGGATAGATTCCATCTATGATATACTTTGATTCAAAAAACAGAAATGATAAAAAGCCCTTCGGGGCTGTTTCACAAAATACCGAGCTTTTTTTGCATATCAAAGTGACAGAAGGCCGGCTTATGCAGTCGGCCTTTCTTGTTGTAGCTAAGGATAAGGAAGAAGAACTATTTATACAGGGAACGGGTGAAACAGGTGATTCCGGAGATGAGCATTTCTATTTTACCTGGAGGCCTGATGAAATCGGGCTTTATTTTTACTATTTTCTGGTCCGGGATGGTGACGGCAATACGGAGCAAACCGACCGATTTCAAATCACCATTTATAAAAGGAATTTTGAAACCCCTGCATGGCTGAAAGGTGGAATCATGTATCAGATTTTTCCTGATCGTTTTGCAAGGAGCCTAAGTTATCTTCCGCCCATTATCAATAAAGAATATGTTCTGCGTGAGGATTGGGGAGGCATGCCTTACTATCTCCCAGATGAACAGGGTATTGTTAGGAATCATGATTTTTTTGGCGGAAATCTCTGCGGAATTACGGAAAAACTTGATTATTTTCTTCAGCTGGGAGTTACCGTACTCTATTTGAACCCTATCTTTGAAGCCTATTCCAATCACCGGTATGATACGGCGGATTATAAAAAGATCGATCCCATGCTCGGCACAGAAGAGGATTTTGTAAATCTCTGCAGAGAAGCCGAATCCAGAGGGATTCGAATGATTCTGGATGGTGTTTTTAATCATACCGGGAGTGATAGCATCTACTTTAATAAATCTGGCAGATATCCCGAAGTTGGTGCCTACCAAAGTAAAGATTCCAAATATTCTTCATGGTACACCTTTCTGGAATATCCGGAGGTCTATGAAGCCTGGTGGGGCATTGATACGTTACCCAGTGTCAGAGAAACGGATCCTTCGTTTCTCGATTATATCATCCGGGATGAAAATTCTGTGATAAATCACTGGCTTCATTGCGGTGCTTCCGGTTACCGTTTGGATGTGGCCGATGAACTCCCGGATCTATTTCTGGAGGAACTGAGAACCACAGTGAAAATAAATGACCGGGAAGGCGCTGTCATTGGGGAAGTCTGGGAGGATGCCTCCAACAAAATATCCTATGGACAACGCCGCAAATATTTGCTGGGAGATCAACTGGATTCGGTGATGAACTATCCGCTCAAAGACGCTTTGATAGATTATCTGATCTATGAGAAAAATGGGCTGAAACTGGAAAGTCTGATCGACAATCTCTGGGAAAACTATCCAAAACCTGTTTTTACAGCATTGATGAACATTTTGGGGACACATGATACACCAAGGATCAGGACACTGTTAACTGAAAGTTGTGCGGATGAATTTGAAGCAAGACAGAGATTGTTTTTAGCGCTTCTTATTCAATTTTTTCTGCCCGGCATACCTTGTATTTACTACGGTGATGAATGGGGGATGCAAGGCGGCAGAGATCCCTTTAACAGACAATGCTTTAACGAAAAAACGGGAGATCAGGAAACTTTCAGATTTTATAAACGCCTGATCGCATTTCGAAAAAGAATTTCCGGACTTCGTGAATTAGAATACCAACCCCGTTATTCTGAAGGAAGCTTCTATTCTTTTTACAGGATGGGGGAAAGGGAGCGTATGGTTATCGCAGTAAATTCCGGAAGTGAAGATCATATTTTAGATTTTACTTTGACAAATCAGGAAAGGCTCAAAGATTTTTTTATCAGTGGTTCGGTTTCTTTTGAAACAGATCATTCTTTTCGAATAAAAGCCAATTCGGGAATAGCAGTTTACATTGGCAGTTGAAAGTCCGTCGATTGTATCGAATTTAATACATGACAAATATACCCATAAAGTATTGACATTTCAATCGTTCGCATTTATGATAGGTATGCAAACTTTCACACCATATATAGTATGATTACGTTTTGCAATTCATAAATGTTGTTCCTGTTTGGGTAAAAATGGAGGTTCGTAATAGTGGATAAAATCAAAAATATAGTAAAGAGAGATGGTCGTTGCACAGATTTTGACATCGAAAAAATTGCGAATGCCATCTATAAAGCAGCAGCAGTCCTTGGTGGCAAGGATCATATTATGGCTCATGATCTGGCCAGCAAGGTGGAACAATATTTACAAGATAGAGGTTTATGTCAGCCGACAGTCGAACAGGTACAGGATGCAGTTGAAAAAGTTCTGATTGAAAACGGTCATGCGAGAACTGCCAAAGAGTATATCCTTTACAGGGCGGAACGAACCAGAATCAGAGAAATGAATACGCGCCTGATGAAAGTTTATGAAGATCTCACCTTCAAAGAGGCTCAGGACAATGATATCAAGCGTGAAAATGCCAATATAGACGGAGATACGGCCATGGGCACCATGCTCAAATACGGATCCGAGGGGGCAAAACAGTTCTATGAAATGTTTGTTCTTCATCCTGAGCATTCCAAAGCACATATTGAAGGAGATATTCATATTCATGATCTTGATTTCCTGACATTGACCACTACCTGCTGTCAGATTGATCTGGAAAAACTGTTTCGGGGCGGCTTTTCAACGGGGCATGGTTTTTTAAGGGAACCCAATGATATCCAAAGCTATGCGGCACTTGCCTGTATTGCCATTCAGTCGAATCAGAATGACCAGCATGGAGGTCAAAGCGTTCCGAATTTTGATTACGGTATGGCAAACGGTGTTAAAAAAACATATAAAAAATTGTATTGGAATAATCTCGGAAAAGCCATGGATACCTTATGCAATACCGAGAATGGCGAATCCAAGGCAAAGGAGATCGGACAGGCGGTTGAAAGTACTTATGGCATGGTACCTGTTTTAGCCGATGATAATGAATATGCTGAAAAAGAAGCGGAGTTCTTAAAAGAATTCTTAACGGAAGATCAGGCCGGCAAAGTTCAGACTGTTGCTAAAAATTATGCACAGAAAGAAATCAGAAGGGCAACCTATCAGGCGATGGAAGCCTTTGTACATAATCTCAATACCATGCATTCCAGAGCCGGTGCTCAAATTCCGTTCAGCTCCATCAATTACGGAATGGATACCAGCCCGGAAGGAAGGCTTGTGACGGAGTGCGTTTTAAAAGCAACAGATGCAGGACTGGGAAACGGTGAAACCGCTATCTTCCCGATTCATATCTTTAAAGTCAAGGAAGGAATCAGCTATAATCCGGGAGACCCGAACTATGATCTTTTCCAGTTGGCCTGCAAGGTTTCTGCAAAACGGCTGTTCCCCAATTTTTCCTTTATTGATGCACCTTTTAATCTGCAGTATTATGTTCCTGGAAATCATGATACGGAAGTGGCTTATATGGGCTGCAGAACCCGTGTTATCGGCAATGTACATGATAAAACCCGGCAGACAGTGGGCGGAAGAGGCAATTTGAGCTTTACCTCCATTAATCTGCCTAGAATTGCCATCAAAGCAAACGGAAATTTGGATATTTTCTTTGAGGACCTGGACCGAAAGATTTCTTTGGTAATCAGTCAGCTTATGGAAAGATACAAAATTCAGGCATCCAAGAAGGTTAAGAATTATCCCTTCCTGATGGGACAGGGTATTTGGATGGATTCCGATAAGCTTGGCTCCAATGACAGCGTAGGCGAAATTTTAAAACACGGTACGTTGACTATGGGCTTTATCGGGCTTGCAGAATGCTTGAAGGCATTGATCGGGAGTCATCACGGAGAAACTCAGGAAGCCAGAAATTTAGGTCTGAATATCGTTGGCTATATGAGAAAGAGGATGGACGAAGAATCTGCCAAAACAGGCTTTAATTATACGCTCATCGCAACGCCTGCCGAAGGTTTATCCGGAAGATTTGTTCGGATTGACAGAGAACGATATGGGGAGATAGAAGGAGTGACAGACAGAGAGTATTATACAAACTCTTTCCACATTCCTGTTTACCATAATATATCAGCCTATGACAAAATTAAGATTGAGGCTCCATACCACAGCCTTACCAACGCCGGCCACATAACCTACGTTGAACTGGATGGGGATCCGATAAAAAATCTGGATGCCTTTGAACGCATTGTAAGATGCATGAAAGAAAGCGGAATCGGCTACGGGTCCATCAATCATCCTGTGGATAGAGATCCGGTTTGCGGATATACTGGTATTATAGATAACGAATGTCCGAAGTGTCACCGAAGTGAAGAAGAGGGGCCTTACGGTTTTGAGAGGATCCGCAGAATTACCGGATACCTTGTGGGAACAGTAGACAGATTCAACAACGCCAAGCGGGCAGAAGAAAGTCAGAGAGTCAAACACAGTCTGCAGGAAGGTTTTGAAATTATATGAGCCTTGCTGCGGAATCGTTGAGAATCGCCGGGATTGTAAGAGAATCCATTGTAGACGGACCCGGCCTGCGATTTGTTATCTTTGCGCAGGGCTGCCCACATCGATGCAAAGGCTGCCACAACGAATCCACCCATGATTTTGAAGGCGGTTACCTTTGCACATTGGAGAAAATTATCTCTGAGATTGACAAAAATCCTCTGCTTACAGGTGTTACTTTTTCCGGCGGCGAACCTTTCTGCCAGCCCAGGGAGTTTTCACTTCTGGGTTCGGAAATAAAAGCCCGGGGCCTGGATCTGATTGCTTATTCCGGATATACCCTGGAACAGCTGCTGGAGATGAAAAAAGAAAACAGCTTTATCGATCAATTGCTGCATAAGATCGATTCTCTGGTTGACGGACCTTTCCTTTTGGAGGAACGAGATTTGACTTTAGCTTTTCGGGGAAGCAAGAATCAACGAATGATCGATATGTCGGAAATATGGCAGCAAAGATTTGAATAAATTTAGAATTTAAGAAAAAAATGTTGTACAAAAGATGGCGTGTATGGTATAATAGCCCTTGTTTGATGTAAAAATATGATTGCTTAGGAGCATTGCAATATAAAAGGAGGTGCGGCAGATGTCAAGAAAGTGTGAAATATGCGGAAAAGGTCAAGTTTCCGGAAATAACGTTTCCCATTCCAACAGACATACAAGAAGAAAGTGGAATGCAAACATTCAGACTGTAAAAGTTGATGATAACGGAACTGTTTCAAGAAAAAACGTATGCACAAGATGCATTAGAAGTAATAAAATCAACCGCGCTATCTAATTGGTACAAATTAAAAGCCTGCAAATGTTGCAGGCTTTTTTTTATGTTAGCAGCAGAATAGCTTATATCCGCAAAAGATCATCAATCCGCCCATGATGATGAGCCAGAGTTTTGACGGCAGAAGAAAAGCGCATAGCGTTACGACTCCGATAATAATCAATATAAGACCGAAAAGCTCCACTTCGCCGGGTCTTCGGCAGCATACCTTTCTACGTTTCAGATTCCACATACTTCAACACTTCCCATCCAGTTAAATGATTTTGATCAGGTAAAGAATATAATAGCAGCAATAGACAACACTAAAACGACCAGCAGACAATACCACACAAAAACCGGGACGGTATGTACTATGATCACCGCACCTATGATTGCCATTATGACACCAAGAAGTTTCAATAATACTTTATTTCTTCTCAATACAAACCACCCAGTAACATAATATGATTGGGAACGTCTTATCGTGCAAAAATAATTTTTAACCTATATAACGAGTATAAAGGTACAGAGGTAAGAAAATTTTTCTACAGTCGAAAAATTTTCTCTGATGTGTTATAAAAAATATGGTAAAATGAACGAAAGTAAGGGGGCGAGGTTTTGTTTTACAAGGCAGAGACACAGCTTGGAAATATAGGAATCGAAAAGGCCGTAATAGGCAGAATTATTACGGAGGCAGTGGAGGAATTCCATGGAAAAGTGGTCATTTCAAATTATAAAGGAAAAGTTTCCGGATTAGTGGCTAAAATCGGAGGAATCGACGATGTTAATTATATGGAAATCACTTTGGGCGAAAAAGGCTTGGATATCAAAGTGTTTATCATGATAAAATTCGGAACCAGTATCAGCAAGGTGACAGATCAACTGATTCGGAATATTAAGAACAATGTGGAAGAGTTTACCGGAATGGAAGCAAACAGTATTGCGGTGGTGGTTACCGGTATGTTTTCAAAGCAAATAGTAAAAAGAAATATTGAAGTAAGAGGATAGGAATCTGATATGAATTTGCATGATAAAACCTCCGCAATAAAAGGAATCGGGGCGAAAAAAGCAAGTGCCTTAAAAAAATTGAATATTGAAAACATTGAAGATTTTTTTAGTTTTTATCCCAGAGATTATGAAGACAGGCGGGAAAGAAAAGAGATCCGGTCCTTGACCGATGGAGAAACCGCACTGATTAAAGGGAAAGTGATTTTGCTTGTAAAAGGAAAAAGCAGATTTCAAAGGAAACAGACACTGAAACTGCTGGTTCAGGATGATACAGGCTCCATAGAAATCATTTTTTTTCATTCGGGCTATTTGGATAAGGTGCTGATAAAAGATGAAGAATATGATTTTTATGGCAAAGTTTCCGTCAGCTTAGGGAAAGTACAAATGCTCCATCCGGATTTTACAAAGTATGAGCCGGAGAATGAGCAAACCATATTACCAGTTTATCCATTAACCAGCGGCATATCACAAGGAGAAATGAGAAAATGGCAAAAGGAAACGGCCGTCTTTCTGCCTGAGGTTTCAGAGTATTTGCCTGCAGATATGATCGACAGGAATCGGCTCTGCGGCATTCAATATGCCTTGGAACATATCCACTTCCCGAAAGACAAGCAAAAGCTGAAGGAGGCCAAATACCGGCTGATTTTTGAAGAACTTCTGCTGCTGCAAACCGGACTGCTGGCCATGAAAAACCGTGTCACCGCAAATCAACAAGGAATTCAGTTTTCCAATGCGGTGAGAATGGAAGAATATGCCTCAGGCCTTCCCTATAAGCTTACGGGTGCCCAAAGAAGAGTGATTTCTGAAATCAATGATGATATGGAATCCATGAAGGTTATGAACCGGTTGGTGCAGGGAGACGTAGGTTCCGGTAAAACTGCAGTGGCTGCCTGTGCCATCTTTAAGGCCGTAAAAAGTGGATATCAGGCAGTTTTAATGGCCCCTACCGAACTTTTGGCAAGACAGCATTATGATGGCCTGCAGAAGGAATTTTTAAAGTATGGTATCAAAACAGGTTTTTTATCCGGCAGCATACAGGCAAAGGAGAAAAAGATCCTATTGGAAGAACTGCTTTCCGGGGAGATTGATGTAGTCATCGGCACTCATGCGGTGATTCAGCCGGGAGTAAAATTTTTCAATTTAGGACTCGTTATTACAGATGAGCAGCACCGATTTGGGGTGAACCAAAGAGCGATCTTATCTCAGAAAGGTGAGAATCCCGATATTCTGGTCATGACCGCCACGCCGATTCCAAGAACACTGGCTGTTATATTATATGGAGATCTTGATATCTCCATTATTGACGAAATGCCTCCGGGCAGACAACCTATTATTACACGAATCGTAAATTCCGAGACAAGAGAAGCTTCTTATGAATTTGTGAAAAGGGAAGTCCGGAAAGGCAGGCAGGCCTATGTAGTAGCCCCGTTAATTGCAGAATCCGATACCATGGATATTAAGTCTGCCTTGGGCTTATACGATGAATTGAAGGAGAAGTTTAAAAGCTTTATAATCGCCTTTTTACATGGCGGGATGAAGCAGCAGGATAAGGATAGGATCATGAAGGAATTCTCCGAAGGCTTCATTGATATCTTGATTTCAACAGTGGTTATTGAGGTTGGAATCAACGTTCCCAATGCAACCATCATGCTGATAGAAAATGCGGAACGATTTGGTCTTGCACAGCTTCATCAGCTCAGAGGACGTGTGGGCAGAGGCGAGGAACAATCCTATTGTGTTTTGATCACAAGTGGTAAAAGTAAAATAGCGCAGGAAAGAGCTGAAATTATGAAGTCTACAACAGATGGCTTTATCATTGCGGAAAAGGATTTACAATTAAGAGGTCCTGGAGAGTTTTTCGGCATGAGGCAGCATGGGGTGCCGGATTTAAAACTTGCGGATCTGGTAAAGCATATTAAAATCTTGAATACCGTCAGAGATGAAGCCGCTCTGATTCTTACGGATGATGCATTTTTGGCAAAACAGTCGAATCAGGACTTCAGAAAAAAAATTGACAAATTATTTCAGCAAACAGTTCATTTTAGCATATAAAGAAAACATCTGCTTTCGAAGGCTTTGTATCTATAAATGAATTTATTGTATGACATATTTTTTTGCCTGCAGGAGAAATTATTACTTATCAGGAGGTGAAAAAAATGGTTTTACAAAAGAAAATAGAAGATGCAAAGCCTGCATTAAATAACATGAAAACGGAGATTGCAAATGAATTAGGAATTACAAGTTACCAGGATTACCAGGAAATGGATAAAGGAAAGCTTACCTCTAGACAGAATGGAAATGTTGGCGGTTATCTTGGAGGTTCCATGACGAAAAAACTTGTTGAGATGGCAGAGCAGCAATTGTCAGGAAAATAATCATGAAAAATGATTCATAAATAAGTATCCACTGGGATAGCTGGTGGATATTTATTTGCTTTTTTTAGACTTTATGGTAAAATGAAGGGTAGTGAAGGAGGCTTTTACATTTGCGTATTATAGCTGGAGAGTTAAAAGGGAGGAAATTATTTACTCCTAATGTGAATACTATCAGACCTACTTCTGATAAAGTGAAGGAATCCATTTTTAGCATGATTGCAGAATATCTGGAAGATGCTATTGTCATAGATCTTTTTTCAGGAACGGGTAACCTGGGATTGGAAGCCATCAGCAGAGGCGCCAGCCGCTGTTATTTTGGGGACAAGTCCAAGGAGAGTCTTGATTTAACCTTAAAGAACATTGCTCACTGTAAAGTGCAGGATCGATCCATCCTGTTTCACGGAGACTTTGAGAAAGTATTGGCAAGAATTCAGGAGAAGGCAGACATTATTTTTCTTGATCCGCCATACCGAGACGGGCTGCTGGATAAATGTTCAAATCAGATTCATGAAATGTCAATTCTGAAGGAAGATGGAATCATTGTAGCAGAACATGGTGCAGATGAACAATTACCGGAGATCGTATATGGTTTTAGAAAAATAAAAGAGCGAAGATACGGAACCATTGCAATTTCAATTTATGCGGTTAATTTGGAGGAATAGGAAATGATAAAAAAGGTTCTTTATGCAGGCTCTTTTGATCCCATTACCAATGGGCATCTGGATTTAATTAACAGAGCGGCAAAACTTGGAGATATTTTAGTCGTAGGCGTTATCGAAAATCGTTCAAAAAAACCATTTTTTACGGTTGAGGAAAGAATGGATATGATCGAAAAAGCTACCGACCATATTCCCAATATTGAAGTGGATCATTTTGATGGCCTCTTGGCTCATTATGTGAAACAGAATAATATAGATGTAGTGATAAGAGGCCTCAGAGCTACCATGGATTTTGAATATGAAATACAAATGGCACAAATGAATGCAAGGCTCTACAATAATGATGTAGAAACCGTTTTTCTTATGACAAGTCCGGATTATTCTTTTGTCAGTTCCAGCATTGTAAAGGAAGTTTTTACTTTAAACGGTGATATCAAAGGGTTGGTGCCCGATAAAGTATTGGAGTACATGGAAAGAAAATGTAAGAAATAAAAGGGAGGGAATTCATTAGATGAAGGTTTTGGAACTATTGGATGAGATTGAAGAAATTGTAGATACAAGTTCAGGCTTTCCGCTAACGGGAAAAATTTTAGTGGATGCTGAAGAAATACTGGAAATCGTTAAGGAGATCCGCGTAGAACTGCCGGATGAAATTCAGCAGGCACAATGGATCAAAGATGAGCGGCAGCGGATTCTGGAAGAGGCAAAAAGAGAATATGAATCCATTTTAAAGGATGCAAAGATGCAGGCGGAAGCCTTGATAGAAAACGACGATATCACGGTGAAAGCGAAACTTCGAGCTGATGAAATCATAAAGATAGCCGAATCCAATGTAAAAGCACTGAAAATGAGTACCTTTGATTACATAGACAGCATCCTGTACAATTTTCAGGACAAGATGGATCAATTGAATTCCATTTATTTCCACGACATGTTTACAAACCTTCAGAATACCTTTGACAAGGTCAATAATACCATTCTGGATAACAGAAATGAAATCAAAGAAATGGTCTACCGAGCGCAGATGGAAAATGAAGATTAAAGCATAATGCTCATACTTTTCTAATATTATTAGGTATGAGAAATTTAAATGAGAAGAGAACAACTTATATATTTGCCGGCACCATTGCAGGTGCCGGATGTCTGGTTATGATAGCCTTTCCGGCCATAGCCTTGGACTCCGCACAAAAAGGGGTTTCATTGTGGGCAAGCTCTGTGCTTCCGGCATTGCTCCCTTTTTTTATTTGCGCAAATTTTATGATCGCCCTGGGGCTTCCAAACATCATAGGAAAATTCTTTGAAAAATCATTTCGTGCCATTTTTGATGCACCGGGAGTTTCCGCTTTCGTATTTACCATCAGTATCACATCAGGTTATCCTATGGGGGCTAAATTGATCGGTGATATGGCAAGACGAAAAGAAATCTCTAAAATGGATGCAATGAAAATGCTGTCCTTCTGCAGTACATCAGGCCCTTTATTTATGCTGGGTGCAGTGGGTGCAGGAATGCTGGGATCCCCTGCAGCCGGAGCTGTCATAGCTGGTTCTCATTATTTAGGCGCATTGATCAATGGTTTGCTGTATCGATTGTTCTATGGATGGAAAGCACTACTTGTCGGGGAGCAGTACCATAAAAGCCGAAAAATAACCGCTTCAAAATGGAAAGACTGTTTTGAAAGGGCGAAAGAACCATCTGTACTAACAGGAAGTCTTCTCGATGTCTTTACCGATTCCATATTGTCCGCATTCCGTGCACTGGGTATCATCTGCGGCTATATTGTTTTATTTACCCTAATAACCGATTTCATTCAATTCTCCGGAATGTTAAATTATATCGGCACCGGCTATGGCAAAAGCCTGGTGAAAGGGTTTTTTGAAATGACGGTAGGATGTAACAGTGTATCATCAAACATTGATCTCTCTTTGGCACTGAAATGTGTCGTTTGCTCCTTTCTGATCTCCTGGGGCGGCTTATCTGTTTTTGCCCAGTCTATGAGCATGCTCGCCGGCTTGGAAATCAGTATCGGAAATTATCTGATGATGAAGATCTCCCATGGCATTCTGGCGGCTGTCCTTGCATGGTTCATGGGGCCTTACATTCTGGATCTGGATATAGCCAGTACAGGTGCTTTTGGCCAGGAGGAACTGGTCAGAAACCTTGGCTTTGTTTATCAATTGTTATTTTCCACCAAAATGGTTATAATGGTTATAATCATCTTTGTACTGACCGTTGCTTTAGAAAAAATAATGAGGAAAATACATGAACGTTTTAGCGATCATAGCGGAGTATAACCCCTTTCATAACGGGCATTATTATCATTTAAAAGAATCCGTAAAAGCGGTAAATGCGGACTATACCATTTGTATTATGAGTGGAAATTTTATGCAAAGGGGAGAACCTGCACTGCTTAACAAATGGATAAGATCAAGAATGGCTGTTGAAAACGGCATAGATTTAGTTTTTGAACTGCCCTTTGTCTTTGCATGCAATAATGCAGAATATTTTGCCAAGGGTGCTGTTGATATACTGAACAGGCTGGGATGCGTCAGCCATTTGTCCTTTGGGAGCGAAATCGGAAGCATTACCCGGCTCGCTGAAGCAGCAAACCATCTGGCCGCAGAGACGCCGGAACTGAGTGAATTGATCAGGAGTTTTGCCGATCTGGGGATTTCCTATCCGAAAGCACGATATGAGGCTCTGAAGGAATATACGGATCCTCAGACAGCGGAAGTATTGAAAGAGGCAAACAACATTCTTGGTGTTGAATATTTGAAACAGCTTCAACAGACGAAAAGCAGGATTCAACCGATTACGATAAAGCGCTATGGGACAGGCTATCATGATAAAGGGTTCTATGAGAATATAGCAAGTGCTACCGCAATCCGTCATAAATTAAGCGAGTCTGAAGAACTGGAATCGTTGAAGCAGTACCTCCCAACCCCAAGTTTTGAAGTGTTGAATGAATTTAATGAGGATATTAACTTATTCTTTGATGGTTTTTATAAGCTGCTGATTTATCGAATCCTGACGGAAGAAAAAGAGAACCTGAATGCAGTGCTGTCAGCCACGGAAGGCCTTGAGAACAAAGTCTGGAAGGCTGCCAAAACGGCGGTGAATTTCGAATCCATGATAAAAGCAGTAAAGTCCAAACGTTATACAGCAACCAGAATTCAACGCCTATTTACTCATATATTGGTAAATCTGAATAAAAAAAGTTTTCAAAGTATTCTAAAGGAAGAACTTAATTATGGCAGAATTTTAGCCTTTAATCAAAAAGGTGCCGCACTTTTAAAAAAGATAAAAAAAGAAGAATTAAGCACCATCCCAATTTTGACCAATATAAACAGGGAACTTCCGAAGGATGCCGGAGAGTGGAAACTTCTTCAATACGATATTGCCGCTTCAGATGTCTACAACCTGGTAACCGTCGGTGAAGTCTACAAGTATTCCGATTATATCATGAAGCCTTATAATCATTTTATATCCAATGAATTTGTCTAAAATACTTGAAAAAAAGTTGGTTTGGTCTATAATAAAATGAGTTGAAAAAAATATTGGAGGATAGTTATGAAAGTTTTAGTTATTAATTGCGGCAGCTCATCTCTTAAATATCAGGTTCTTGACATGACGAACGAAACGCTTCTCGCAAAGGGTCTTGTAGAGAGAATCGGGATAGAGGGCTCAATTATTTCCCATGAAAAAATTGGAATGGACAAATTTAAGCTGACCACACCTATGGAAACCCATAAGGACGCTATTAAGCATGTTTTAGATGCTCTTATGGATCCAGAGCACGGAGTTGTTACATCCATGGATGAAATCGGTGCGGTGGGTCACAGAGTTGTACATGCTGGAGAAAAATATGCAAGCTCCGTACTGATTAATGAGGATGTTATCAATGCATTGGAAGAATGCGTAGAATTGGCTCCTCTTCACAATCCACCAAACTTATTGGGTATTGCCGCCTGCCAGGAATTAATGCCAACAACTCCAATGGTTGGAGTATTTGATACGGCTTTCCACCAGACCATGCCTCCTGAATCATATATTTATGCAATACCATATGAGTATTATGAAAAATATGGCATTAGAAGATATGGATTCCACGGAACAAGTCATAAGTATGTTGCAGAAAGAACTGCTGACATCTTAGGTGTGAATATTAAAGATCTGAAAATTATTACTTGCCACTTAGGAAACGGTGCCAGCGTATCCGCTATTAAGAGAGGCGTATGTATTGATACCAGTATGGGCTTTACCCCATTGGAAGGTCTCGTCATGGGAACAAGATCCGGGGATATCGACCCTGCGATTGTATCCTTCATCAGACAAAAAGAAAATCTCCCTGCAGGTGAGTCTACCAACATCTTAAATAAAAAATCAGGTGTACTTGGAATTTCAGGTGTAAGCAGTGATTTCAGAGATCTGGAAGTTGCAGTTGCAGAAGGTAATGAAAGAGCAGCACTGGCTTTGAAAGTATTTGCTCATAAAGTAAGATTTTATATCGGCGCTTATATTGCTGAAATGAATGGAGTAGATGCTATTGTATTTACTGCAGGAGTAGGCGAAAACGACATTAACATGAGAGATGTGATCTGCAGTGAACTTGGAAATCTTGGCATCAAGCTTGACCTTGTAAAGAATAAGGTAAGAGGTAAAGAAACCATTATCAGCAGAGAAGACTCCAAAGTTAAGATACTTTTGATCCCAACCAACGAAGAATTGATGATCGCAAGAGATACATTCAATATTGTTAAGGGATTATAATAATCCAATCTCTGTTAAAATAAAGGTTGACAAGGATTCACAGTGCATATATAATTTAATAGTTGTTTTAGTGAAATGACATTACTTTAACAGAGGAATCTAACGAGCAGAAGGAGGTGTAGAATAATGGCAGTTCCAAAGAGAAAAACATCAAAAGCTAGAAGAGATAAGAGAAGATCTCCGAATATGAAAATGGCAGCACCCGGACTTTCCGTTTGTCCAAAGTGTCACGAGCCTAAGCTTCCTCATAGAGTATGCCCGAATTGCAATTACTACGACGGTAAGGAAGTTATTGCTGCAGAAGCATAAGAAACATAAAAACATGATAAAAGAAACGCCAGCTTATGCTGGCGTTATTTTTTCTGTGCCTTGATATTATTCGCTTTTAATTTCTCTTAAATCTTCAAGCAGTTTTGTTTTTTCAATGGTTTTTTCATCTTTTACCTTAATGATACGGGCAGGGGATCCGGCAGCAACGCAGCCTCCGGGAATATTTCTGGTTACCACTGAACCTGCAGCAATGACAGATCCCGCACCTACGGTAATGCCTTCTAAAATCACAGAATTTGCTCCAATTAGGACATGATCTTCGATCACAACCGGAGTTGCGCTTGGTGGCTCCAGAACACCTGCAAGAACAGCACCAGCTCCTACATGAACGTTTTTACCTATGATTACCCTTGCTCCCAGAACCGCATTCATATCAATCATTGAACCATCACCGATTTCCGAACCTATATTGACCACCGCTCCCATCATGATAACGGCTTTTTTCCCGATTTTAACCCCTTCTCTGATGAGGGCACCAGGTTCGATTCTGGCATCAAGATCCTTGATATCCAGCATTGGAATCGCGGAGTTGCGTCGGTCAGATTCAATGTAACAATCCTTAATAAGATCCTGATTTTGTTCTATATAGCGTTTTGTGTCCTGATATTCCCCTATTAGAATCCAAAAATCATCCGTACCGAATTTTTTCCCATCAGGAAAGGGTGCGTCTGAAAGCTTCCCGGAAAGATAAACCTTAACCGGGGTGACCTTCTTCGCATCTTTTATATATTTCGCCAGTTCATAAGGATCGGTAATACGATAGAATTCATTGGTCATAGATGGTACCTTTCTTTTAAACCATATCTTCCATGGAATATAATCCGGAATTTTTTGTTACCAGAAATTTAGCCGCTTTTAAAGCTCCCAAAGCAAAAACGCTTTTTGAATACACTCTATGGGTCAGTTCAATGACTTCATCAGGTCCTGCAAATATAACGGTATGCTCACCTGGAATGGTCCCCCCTCGAACTGCATGAATCCCTAAATCTGTAATCTTGCATTGGTCGTTTTTGCTATGCCTTCCATATAAGTAATCCTTTTTCTTTGTGCAGGCCTCGTTAATGGAGTTCGCCAACAGCAGGGCAGTTCCGCTGGGAGAGTCTACTTTCTTATGATGATGCTTCTCTATGATTTCAACATTAAAATCCTCTTCAAATACAGGGACTGCATGTTTCAGCATCCTGGACAAGGCATTAATCCCGATAGACATATTGGCAGTTCGGAAGATTGGAATCACCTCGGATGCCTGCTGGATCAATTCCAGATCCTCATCACCAAGGGCAGTGGTAGCGATCACCACAGGAACTTTCATTCTGACACAGTACTCCAATAAATCCTTGATTGCACTATGGTGAGAGAAATCAATCACAACATCAGCCTTTACCTCACAATCAAGAGGGGACATATACAGCTTGAAGGGAAGCGGATCACTGATGTTTTGATCAATTCCGGCCAGAATATTCAGGTCGGGCTCTTTGGAGATGATCTCCTGAAGAGTTTTCCCCATTTTGCCATTACAGCCATGCAAGATAATGTTCAGCATACAAACCTCCTTACTTTCGCTCATAATTAACTTGTAATTAACCCGTAATTTAAGAGCTCTTTTCTTATGATTTCCATTGATTTTTCTTCCGGCGGACAAAGCGGGAGGCGATACTCCGACTCAATTTTACCCATGAGATTCAGAGCAGCCTTCACCGGTATCGGATTTACTTCGATAAACATGGCATCGATTAATGATTTCATTTTTATTTGAAGCTTTCCTGCTTTTGTCACATCGCCTTCTAAATAACTCATTACCATGTCATGAGTATCCTTCGGAGCAACATTCGCAACCGTTGAAATGACACCCAGGCCGCCAACCGAAAGCAAAGGCACGATCATATCGTCATTGCCGGAATAAAGCGCAAAATCATCGGAAACGCATTTTGCAATTTCCACTACCTGAGAGATATTTCCGCTGGCTTCTTTGATCCCGACGATTCTTGGATGCTTCGCCAGTTCAAAAACAGTTGAAGGGCTTATGTTAACGCCAGTCCTTCCTGCAACCGAGTATAATATTATTGGAATATTTACTGCATCTGCAATGGTAGTATAGTGTTTCACAAGCCCTTTTTGTGTACATTTGTTATAGTAAGGGGTAACCAGGAGTAATCCGTCTACGCCGACATCTTCCAGTTCTTTAGACATATAAACGGCATGGGCCGTATCATTGCTGCCGGCGCCTCCTATGACAGGAACTCTACGATTTACCTTATCTACGGTATATTTTACTGTTTCAATATGTTCTTTATCATTAAGTGTAGAAGCTTCTCCGGTGGTTCCGCAAACAACGATTGCGTCAATTCCCTGAGAAATCTGCCAGTCGATCAGCTGGCCCAGGCTGGGAAAGTCAACCTTTCCATCTTTAAAGGGAGTTACGATGGCAACCCCTGCGCCTGTAAACAATGCCACTTTGACATCACTTCCTTCTTACTTAATTATTTGATTAGTTCCTCGGCAATCTGAACAGCGTTAGTCGCTGCGCCTTTTCTGATATTATCCGCTACAACCCACAGGTTGATTCCGTTTTCTACACTAAAGTCTCTTCTGATTCTGCCTACGAATACTTCATCACGACCTGCGGCGTCTCTGGCAAGAGGATAGATGCTGTTGTCAGGATCATCCAGCAGAATAACGCCGGGAGCTTCGGCAAGAAGTGCTTTGATATCTTCAATTTCAAAAGGTTTTTCAAGCTCGACATTGATGGATTCACTGTGAGAATCAAATACCGGTACTCGAACCGTAGTTGCTGTAATTTTAATGCTATCGTCACCGAGAATTTTCTGAGTTTCCTTGATCATTTTCATCTCTTCTTTTGTATATCCATTCTCAAGGAATACATCGATCTGAGGAAGACAGTTGCCTGCAATCGGATGAGGATATGCCTTTTTAATATCATTTCCTGCAAGGCCTTCCTTAAGATCGTTAATGCCCTTCAGGCCAGATCCTGAGACTGCTTGATAAGTGGAGTATACAATACGTTTGATGCCGTATTTGTCATAGAGGGGCTTTAATGCTACAACCGCTTGAATGGTGGAGCAGTTGGGATTGGCAATGATGCCCTTGTTCCAGCTGATATCCTGAGAATTGACTTCCGGTACTACAAGCGGTACTTCCTTATCCATTCTCCATGCGCTGCTGTTGTCAACTACAACAACACCTTTTGAAGCTGCAATCGGTGCAAATTTCTCACTGGCAGATCCGCCTGCCGAGAATAATGCAATGTCAATAGGCTTGTCAAAGGACTGCTCTGTAAGTTCTTCTACCACATAATCCTTTCCCTTGAAAGTTATGGTGCTGCCGGCAGACTTTGCTGACGCCATCATATATAAATTTTCAAAAGGAAAGTCTCTTTCCTCAAGTACTTTTAGGAATGTGCTGCCAACAAGGCCTGTAGCTCCTACGATTGCTAAATTCGGTTTTTTGTTCATAATCTTTTCCTCCTATATGTAAATATTTTATTGACTTAAAATATATATTGTAATATTATATAACATTTCCCCAATAATGTTTAATCTTTTTTTAAATTTTTCTATTCTTTTTTTTAGTTAAATTGTGGTATAATAGTTCCTGCCATCGACTTCCAGTACTGCTGCTGGAAAGCTTTAGAAATCATAAATTGCCTGTCAATTAATTTATGATAAAAATAGAATGATATTTGTTCCGTGGCGGGAGATCATGCCTGCCACGGTACTTTCGTTGAATTTTTCAATAAAAGGGGATTGTAGATCGTG
Source organism: Sinanaerobacter chloroacetimidivorans (assembly GCF_018128545.1). GTDB lineage: Bacteria > Bacillota > Clostridia > Peptostreptococcales > Anaerovoracaceae > Sinanaerobacter > Sinanaerobacter chloroacetimidivorans. The sequence goes on from NZ_JAGSND010000001.1 coordinate 302,836, forward strand.
GAGCAAAAGAGAAAGCCGGGGAGACCTCCCGGATCAAAGAATAAAACAAAGAAGAATCAAACACAAACCGTTAAAAATACCGGAGGAAGACTGGAGGATGAAATCTGGGCGATAGTCATTATTGCGCTGGGTATTTTTCTGGTAGTCTCCTTACAAACGGAAGCAGCCGGAAAATTCGGAGTGGCCATTTCCATATTATTAAAAGGAAGTTTTGGGATGGTTGCTTACATATTGCCTTATTATCTGATCCTATATGGAATCTTATTGTTTACAAAACGAACGGCACACATCAGCGGCCGCTCTATTGCATTTTTGTTCCTGATTTTTTTAATGATGACCTTGCTGAATTCTGCCAGATACTTTGATGCGGATTCCAATTACTCTTTTTCTTTTCAGTTTATCGCCGATATGTTTCAACAGGGTTCGGAACTGAAAACCGGCGGAGCTTTCGGCATGGTGTTCGGTTTTCTTTTGATTAAAACCATTGGAATGACCGGATTGTACATACTTTCCACCGTTGTGATCATAATATCCTTGATGCTGGTAATCAATACGCCGGTATCCCAGTTCTTTGATGCCTTGAAAGCCAAAAGAGAGCTGAAAAAGAGGGAAAGGATGATGATCGCCGAGGAATCGGATTTCGTCGAAGAAGAGCCGGAAACGAACATAAAAGAAGAAACTGCTGCTCAGGGCAAGAAAAAGAAAAAAGCAGATGAAAAGGAGGATCATCATAAAATTGTAAGCTCCGTGGACGCTTCCATGTTTCCGGTGCCTCCGCAGCCTGAGCCTGCACCGGTCAAAACGGAACTTCCAATTACGAATTTAATGTCTGAAAATCAGATGAAGATATTGGATTATATGAATGATGACGAACTTTTTGAAAAGAGCAATGCGGCAAAAATCGGCATGGGACTGGAAGAGGCTGCACCGGCGGAACCAGGCCTGGGACTTGATGGCGAGCTGAAAAAAGTGCCGGATACAACTGAAAAAATACCGGAAAAAGTGAAGATCCCTGAATTAATCGTAAGCCCTGAGGAAGTAAGTAAAGGAGCCGGTGTTGTATCAAAGCCGTATCATATACCTCCCATTGATTTGCTGAGCAAAAGTTCCTCACAGAACTCTGCCGGAGAAAGCGAAAGCCTGAAAGCCAAGGCGGCAAAGCTGGAACAGACGCTGCATGATTTTAATGTCAATGCAAAAGTCATTCAGGTTACCAGAGGTCCTGCTGTTACGAGATATGAAATACAGCCTAATACCGGGGTAAAAGTAAGCAGCATTGTACGCCTTGCAGATGATATTGCTTTAAATTTGGAAGCAAAGAGTATCCGAATGGAAGCTCCCATTCCCGGAAAAGCAGCAGTTGGTATTGAAGTAGAAAACGAACGTGTCAACCTCGTTTCTATACGCGAGATCATCGAATCCGCTGAATTTAAATCAGCCAAATCCAAATTAAGCTTTGCGGTAGGCAAGGATATTGCAGGAAAATCTATCGTTGCAGATTTAAAGAGCATGCCGCATATGCTGATAGCGGGTTCTACGGGATCCGGAAAAAGTGTTTGTATCAACAGTATCATTATCAGTCTTTTATATAAAGCAAAACCTGACGAAGTAAAATTTGTACTCATCGACCCAAAAGTCGTAGAATTGGGAAATTACAACGGAATTCCGCATCTTCTGATCCCGGTGGTAACGGAACCGGGCAAGGCAGCTGCCGCATTAAACTGGGCTGTAGCTGAAATGACGGACCGTTATAAGAAATTTGCCGAAGAAGGAGTCAGAGATCTGGAATCCTTTAATAACAGCATCAAAAGGAAAGGGGAAGAGGAGAGATTCCTCCCGCAGATTGTAATCATTATAGACGAATTGGCAGATTTGATGATGGCGGCCCCTTCTCAGGTGGAAGAATCCATATGCAGACTGGCTCAGATGGCAAGGGCTGCAGGGATGCACCTGATCGTTGCCACACAGAGGCCTTCGGTAGATATCATTACCGGTGTCATCAAAGCCAATATCCCTTCAAGAATCGCCTTTGCCGTGTCCTCCCAGTTCGATTCACGAACGATACTGGATATGGCCGGTGCAGAAAAGCTTGTAGGAAAAGGAGATATGCTGTTCAATCCTATCGGCATGGCGAAACCGGTTCGGGTACAGGGTACTTTCATTTCTGATACGGAGGTACATAAAGTTATAGAATTTGTAAAAGGACAAGCGCCTGAGACCGAATATGCCAGTGAAGTTATTCATACCATCGAAAAAGTTCAGGCAGGTCCAGGTGAAGAAAATACCGATGAACTGCTGTCCGATGCTATCGAAACGGTAGTCAGGGCCAAACAGGCTTCCGTCTCCATGCTGCAGCGCAGGTTCAGAATCGGGTATAACAGAGCAGCCAGACTCATTGATATGATGGAAGCCAGAGAGATTATCGGTCCTGCAGACGGAAGCAGGCCAAGAAGCGTTCTGATGACGGAAGATGAATTCCTGGGTTTGGCCGGGGTAAATGAAGAAGAATAGGGGAACTTATGAAGATCTATATTGAAACATTAGGCTGTGCTAAAAATGCTGCAGATTCTGAAATGGCGGCAGGAATCCTGGAAGATGCCGGACACACCATTGTAAAGAATCCGACGGATGCCGAGGGGATTTTAGTCAACACCTGCGGCTTTATAAACGATGCGAAAAAAGAATCCATCAACAGAATCTTTGATATGACAGAATATAAAAATCATGGCGGTCTTCTTATGGTATCAGGCTGTTTATCTCAGCGATACGGAGAAGAACTCTATAAGGAAATGCCTGAGGTAGATATTTTTCTCGGTGTAAACGACTATTCGAAGCTGCCGGAAATCATAAGCAGCCATATTGCAGGACAGCGACAAAAGCATTTCAGTTCCTATGAAAAGGGATTTCTGGAAACTGGACTGAGAAAAACAGAAGTTTCGGCATACAGCTCCACCATAAAAATAGCGGAAGGATGCAATAATGTCTGCACCTATTGTGTCATTCCTTCCATTCGGGGATCATACCGCAGCAAAAGAATGGAGGATGTTCTGAAAGAGGCTGAAATGCTGGCTGAGAACGGATGCAGGGAACTGATACTCATTGCTCAGGACGTTACCGCGTACGGAAAAGATATCTACGGAGAATTTCGGCTGGCGGCTTTGCTGAAAGAGCTGTGCAGGATAGAGAACCTTCGCTGGATTCGTCTTATGTACTGTTATGAAGATCGCATCACCGATGAGTTGATTCAAGTCATGGCAGAAGAAGAAAAAATTTGCCATTATATTGATATCCCCATTCAGCATGCCAGTGATAAAATTCTGAAAGCCATGAACAGACGTTCTACCAAAGCCTCTATTAAAAATACGATTTCCCGCCTGAGAAATGCCATGCCGGATATCCATATCAGAACGACCTTGATAACAGGATTTCCCGGAGAAACAAAAGAGGATTTTCTAGAACTGGCTGAATTTGTTGAAGAAATGAAATTTGAACGTTTGGGGGTATTTTCCTACTCAAAAGAAGAAGGAACACCGGCTGCAAAGATGAAAGGTCAGGTTCGGGAAGATACAAAACAGAAACGAAAAGAAGCACTGATGACCCTGCAGCTTGACCTGTCACTGCAGACCAATCAGAGCAAAATCGGAACGGTACTTGAGGTCCTTGTGGAAGAGCAGGAAGAAGACGGAAGCTATATCGGAAGAACCAGATATGACGCTCCGGAAATTGATAATTCCGTTTTATTTACGGCTCAAAAGGGTTGCAACCCCGGAGATCTGGTCTATGTGAAAATCATTGATGCCTTCGATTATGACTTAGTGGGAGAAATGGAGGAAACCTATGAATCTGCCAAATAAGCTTACACTCCTTAGAATAATATTGATTCCTGTGTTTATAATAGTTCTTATGACCGGATACTATTATATTTCTGCCGTAATTTTTATAGTTGCTTCTGCAACCGATGCGTTGGATGGTCATATTGCAAGAAAGTATAATCTCATTACAAACTTTGGGAAAATTATGGATCCTCTGGCGGATAAACTGCTGGTAGTTTCCGCTTTAATTTGTCTTGTAGAGCTGGGAGATGTGGCCGGATGGATGGTCATTGTCATTCTGGCAAGAGAATTTACGGTGACAGGACTCCGTGCCGTTGCAGCCGCACAAGGCATTGTTATCGCTGCCGGATGGTCAGGTAAGATTAAAACCGTTCTTCAGATGATTGCAGTTCCCGCTCTGCTGTTAAAAAACTGGCCTTTTGTATATGTCGGTATTCCCTTTGCAGACATAATGCTTTGGGCTTCCGTTATCATGACCATTGTATCAGGAACAGAATATGTAATAAAAAATAAACAAGTATTCAAAGCTTAAAGGGATCTTTATAAGCCGTTTGCCATTCCCCTTGTATTCGGGTTTGGTTTTGGCGGGGGATTCACAACGAAAAAATACAAGAAAGAAGTGTTATTTTATGAAATCAGCAATTTTAAGTGTTGGAACCGAATTATTATTTGGGCAAATTACAAATACAAATTCCGTATATCTCTCCCAGCAGCTCAATTTGCTTGGAATTGATGTGATGTATCATTATACGGTAGGGGATAATCCTGAAAGACTGGCGGAGATGATCCATCAGGCTTTTACAGATTGTGACCTGATCATTACCACTGGGGGGCTGGGACCGACTCAGGATGATTTAACCAAAGAAATTGCAGCAGAGGTCCTGCATGACGAGCTGGTTCTCCATGAACCTACTTTAAGGGAAATTGAAAGTTTCTTTAAAAAAGTAAACCGTGAAATGACTGAAAATAATAAAAAGCAGGCCTATATTCCGTCCAGAGCCGTCATGTTTCATAATGATGCAGGCACGGCGCCCGGCTTTGCTCTGGAGGAAAACGGCAAGACCATCATTTGCCTGCCCGGGCCTCCAAGAGAAATGACAAGACTGTTTGATCTTCAAGTGAAACCTTTCCTGGAAAAAAAGTCTCAAAGCGTGATTTACTATAAACAGCTTCGAACCTTTGGAATCGGAGAATCCGCACTGGAGACGGAACTTCAGGAATACATTGACGGTCAGACGGATCCGACCCTGGCAACCTATGCAAAAGAAGGCGAGGCTTGCTTGCGTATTGCTTCCAAGAGACGCACCCTGGAAGAAGCCAAGGCTGCCGTTGAAGAAATGATTGAAAAAGTAAATAAAAAAGTAGGTCAGTTTGTCTACAGCTATGATGATGAGAACCTTTATGAAGTAGTCGGAAAAAAACTAATGGAACATAAGATCTCTATTTCCAGTGCCGAATCCTGTACCGGCGGTTTATTTGCGCAGACTTTGACCGAAGTTCCGGGCATATCCGCAGTATTTGACAGAGGCTTCATTACTTACAGCAATCAGGCCAAGATTGAAGAACTTGGTGTAAAACCTGAGACCTTAGAAAAATTCGGGGCGGTCAGCGAAGAGACTGCAGTAGAAATGGCAGAGGGACTGAAAAAGGTTACCAAAAGCAGACTTTGCATCTCAGTGACCGGAATTGCAGGTCCGGATGGAGGAACCGAGGAAAAACCGGTTGGGTTGGTTTATATCTGTGCCATTTTGGATGAAGTGAAAGTATCCAGGGAATTCAGAATCAGAAATACCAGCAGAAAATGGAACCGGAATTATACCTTGCTCTGCATGCTGAATATTGTCAACAAATTGCTGGATGAAAATCTATCTTCATAATTGACCTTAAACTTGATTTCTAAAAGGAGCTTTGCCGTATGCAAGCTTCTTTTTTATCGAATAGGAAATATCGTTTCCTGTTCGATAAAAAGAGGGAGTGCAGAGGGGCCCGCCCTCTGCCGTTAAGGAGGGTGCTCAGGCCGCTTTGCGGCCGCCGAAGGGAACCATAGCCTTTTGCCCCAAGCTTGCTTCGGCAGTTCGACAGAAAGTGATTTACAAATACCTTGTTATATGGTAATATATTACATATAGTAAGGGGATCAGGGAGGTTAAAATGAAAGAAGTTTTTATAAATAATACTTGACCCTGAAAGGGATTTATATTATCATGAAATTAGAACAAATGTTCTGATTTCCTATGACATATTTTTTATTTAATAAAAAAACAGGGAGGATTCCATAAATGGCAATAAATAAAGAAGATAAAGAAAAAGCTTTGGAAGCAGCGATGCTGCAAATACAGAAACAGTTTGGCAAGGGCGCCATTATGAAGCTCGGCAGCGAAGAAGCCAAGTTAAATATAGAGGCGATTCCAACCGGAGCAGTCAGTATTGATATCGCCACAGGAATCGGAGGGATTCCAAGAGGAAGAATCATCGAAATATTCGGACCTGAATCCTCCGGTAAAACCACACTTACTTTACATATCATAGCGGAAGCACAGAAAATGGGAGGCAAGGCGGCTTTTATTGATGCAGAACATGCATTGGATCCGGAATACGCCAGAAATCTGGGGGTTGATGTAGATGAGCTTCTGGTATCACAGCCGGATACAGGCGAACAGGCTCTTGAAATCTGTGAAATGCTGATAAGAAGCAATGCCATCGATGTGGTAGTCATAGACTCTGTTGCTGCTTTGGTTCCAAGGGCGGAAATTCAGGGGGAAATGGGAGACAGCCATGTTGGATTGCAGGCCCGGTTAATGTCACAGGCGCTTAGAAAGCTTGCAGGTGCTGTAAATAAGTCCAATACTGCCGCTATTTTTATCAACCAGCTTCGTGAAAAGGTTGGCATTATGTTTGGGAATCCTGAAGTAACTACCGGGGGAAGAGCATTAAAATTTTATGCTTCCATGCGTCTTGACGTAAGAAAAATTGAGAGCATCAAATCCGGAGACGCGGTATTGGGAAGCAGAACCAGGGTTAAAGTCGTAAAAAACAAGGTTGCACCGCCATTTAAACAGGCAGAATTTGATATCATGTATGGCCAGGGCATATCCAAAGAGGGAGACTTGCTGGATTGTGCAGTAGAAGCGAAAATCGTCGATAAAGCCGGATCCTGGTACAGCTTTAACGGAGATCGTATCGGACAGGGACGTGAAAATGTGAAAAACTTCCTACTGGAAAATAAAAACATTATGGATCAGATCGAAGAACGCCTCATGAGCAGTATCCGAAATACCAAATCGATGAAGGTAGACGAGGACGGCGTCATCATAGAAGACTGATTTTCTCGCTTATAAACTTTAAATAATAGTGATAAATATATAAATTTTAAATGTATAGAAGCAATAAAAGCAATCCTATGGCAGGATTGTTTTTATTGCTTCATGGAAAATTATTAGCTTGACAGCCAAACTCTTTCATAGTAATCTAATAATGAAATCAATTTGATATTTTATCAAATATCAGGAAGCAAAAGGAAAAGGGATATTATTTATGGTATATTTGACAAAAGCGGAATATATTTATCAAATGCTGAAGGATGACATCATTGACGGCAGCCTGAAAGCAGGAGAACGAATTGTAATCTCGGATGTTACAGCGAAATATAAAGTAAGCCCTATGCCGGTAAGAGAAGCAATTACAAAGCTTGAGAAGTACGGATATGTGGAAATGGAACCCCATATCGGTGCAAGAGTTTCCGCAATGGATTTTAATAAGATTAAAGAAATTATATTATTAAGAACAGAAATCGAGCCCCTTGTGGCAAAATTGGCAGTTCCGTATATTGATGATAAATTAATTTCCGTATTGGAGAAACTTCTTGAAGATATGGAACAGGAGATGAATCTCGGAAATAAAAGCGCATACGAAAAATTGAATAAAGAATTTCATAACAAAATTTATGAAAAAAATCCTTATCCCTATATTAATGAATTGGCAACCGAGTTATGGAGCCGGTCTGAGGTTTCGAAGATGATTTTCAGCAAAGTGTCTGACCGAATGCAGAATTCTCTGGCAGAGCATAAGCTATGGCTGCAAGCCATCAAAAACCGTGATGCTGAAGAAGTCAGCCGTATTGTAAAAAAGCATAAAGTAAATGCATTTAAGGAACTTATTGAACTGATAGACGAAAGAGAATAAAGCCTTTCGTCTTGCCAAATATTTGATATTATATCAAATATTTGGTATCGGATTCAATTAAATTATTAAGTTATATAATATATTATATATTTTTTTAAACTTGATTTGATATTTTATCAAATATCAAATCAAAACCAGATGAATCAACTTAATTTACAGGAGGGAAAAATGTCTATCATTGATCAGTTAATGGTTGGTGCTGTTGATATGCATCAACATCTTGGACCATCCGTAATACCAAGGGCATTAGATGTTGTGGAAGGTGCTTTAGAAGCGGAAGCTGCCGGAATGAAAGCAATTCTTATCAAAGATCATCAGTTTCCGAGCATGGCTTCCGTGGAGATTGCCAAAAAAAGCCTAACAAAGGATACTTCTCTGCTCATTGCTTCCAGTTTGGTACTGAATCATGAGGTTGGCGGTCTGAATGTTGCCGCTGTAGAGACGGCCATTAATATGGGTGTGAAAATGATTTGGATGCCAACCATTTCTACAGAAAACCATCATGTGGAACATGAAAAAGGAGGATTGAAATTCCCGGCATCAAAGAAAAAAATAGAGACCCTTCCAAGAAGCTATATTCCTATTTTAAATGAAGAAGGAGAGTTGACGTCAGATTGTGTGTCCGTTTTAGAAATTATGGCAAAGGATCAAAGTGTTGTTTTAGGAACAGGTCACGGCAATGTTCAAGAAATCGATGCCATCATACAAAAAGCACTTTCTCTTGGGGTTCATAGAATTGTTGTCAATCATCCGACTTATATGATCAATGCGGATATAGAAAAAATGCAGGAATGGGGATCCAAAGGCGTCTATATGGAATTCGGGGCTTGCACCTGCGACCCGATTTCAAGCATTTGTAATGCTAAGGTCAGTGATACCGTAAAGACTATCCGGGCAATCGGGACAGAACATGTCACGCTGGCATCTGATTATGGTCAGGTTGGAAATCCCCATCCTGTAGAAGGCTTGAAACATTTTGGAGAATTATTGTTGGATCAAGGTTTTTCCGTGGAAGAACTGGAGCAGATGATGAAAATGAACCCATCTAAGGTTATGGGTATCTAGAAGGAGGAAAAAGAATGATTAATAGCGGAAATTGGAGAGATTTAAAGGAAGTAGCACTAAGGGAAGGAGTATCCAGGAAGGCTTTTACCGGGGAAGGCGCTACTCTTGCAACGAATTATTTTACGCCTGGTCATACACCAATGCCGCATAGTCATATGCACGAACAAATTGCTTTGATCCTGGAAGGAGAAGCTGAATTCCACGTTGGAGATGAAGTGGTGAAACTGTCGGAGGGTGGCTTTGTGGTGATTCCGCCTCATGTTGAGCATTATCTTCAGGTTGTGGGAGAGAAAAATGTTGTCAATATGGATGTCTTCACTCCGAAAAGACCGGAATATGTGGAAGATTAGAGGCTGTACAAATGGTAGGAATGAAAGCACTGATTCGGGAAAGGCCTTTATTTGGCACCTTTGTGAAAACCACAAGTCCTGAAATCGTAGAGATGATTGCTTTGGCGGGATTCGATTTTATTCTGATCGATACGGAACATTCCCCCTTTACCTACGGACAAGTCAAGATGCTGACTTCCATAGCTCAGGGGATGGGGATGAAAGTCGTTGTAAGGCCCCCGGATTTTTCAAGAAGCAATCTGCAATACTCTTTGGATCTGGGAGCGGACGGTGTTCAAGCCCCGCAGCTGTATGACGAAGAGGATGCAAAAACCATTGTATCTCTATGTAAATATCAACCCATTGGAACGAGGGGAATCACATTTTCTCATCGAGCCAGCCAATATGGCTTTTGTGACAGTAAAGCCTATGTGGACGCTGCCAATCATAATGTAATGATCAACGTACATATTGAAACCCGTGAGGCATTGGAACGGGTAAATCAGATAGCGGCGATAGAGGGAGTGGACTTGCTGTTTCTAGGACCTGCGGATCTGTCTTACTCTTTAGGCTGTGACAGTGATATCATTGCCGGTGGTCTGAAAGATGCTTTTTTATCGATTAAAAATGCAGCACAGAAGCATGGGAAAATGGTAGGAACCCTTATTAACAGTGAAGAAAAATTAAAATTCTGTTTGGATCATGACGTAAGGTTTATCGTTTGGGAAACGGATTTGAGTATGTTAAAAAAACAGTTGGAGTCAGTAGTCAATATTATTCAATCTCATTATAAATAATAAAATGACACTTAGGAGGAGAAAAAAATGTTAAAAAAATCTTTAAGCCTATTGCTGGTATTAGCTCTGGTGCTGGCTGCCGTTACAGGCTGCGGGAGCAAAGCCGGAAACGGAGACGAAAAAGAAGCCGGTACGGAAGGGCAGACTTATACCTTAAGATTGGGTCATGTTACCCAGGTAACCCATCCGTTCCATATCGGAGCACAGAAATTTGCCGACAAAGTAGCAGAAAAAAGCGATGGCAGAATTACCGTAGAATTGTTTCCTGCCAGAGCATTGGGTGATGACAGGGAGCTTCTGGAACAGGTTATGAATAATACTCTGGACATGGGAGTCATTTCCGGCCCTGTGTTCAGTGCCTATACTCCTGTTATTGATACCCTTCAGCTCCCTTTCATGTTAAATACATACGAAAAGGAACTGGCTGCAGTGCAGAGTGAGGAAATGAGTGCAATTTTAGATTCTTTAAACCAGTTCAATCTGAAAGGCCTTGGTGTATTTGAAGGCGGTATGCGTCACCTGGCTAACGCAAAAAAACCGATTCAGACTCCGGAGGATCTGAAAGGATTAAAACTGAGAGCGACACAGAGTGATCTGGTATTAAAAATTCTGACCGCTTTAGGTGCAAACCCGACTCCAATGGCTTACGGTGAAGTCTATACCGGTCTGCAGACGAAGGTAATTGACGGTGAAGAAATCAATTTAACATCCATCAGCTCCGAGAAACATTATGAGGTATTGACCAATGTAACAGAAATGGGCTTGTTCCCGTTCCCGGGTATCTGTGTAATGAGTCAGGCAAAATTTGACTCCTTATCGGAAGAAGACCAACAGATTATTACAGAAGCAGCCAATGAAGCAATGATCGAGTTGTTAGGTGAGCTGCCATCCATAGATCAAACTGCAGTTGAAAATATTACAGCAAACAGCAGCGTTGAAATCCTCACTACAGTAGACACAGCACCATTTAAAGAAAAAGTCATGGGCATCTATGATGAATATACTGCAAAAAATCCTTTGATTAAAGATTTTGTAGAAATGGCTAAGGGCCTGTAAGGTAACATATAGTTGAAATGATAGGCTGCCATGGTTGTTGCCGGGCAGCCTAAAATTAGGTGGTGAATCAATGTCTATCATGAAACATATCTCTTCGATCATTGCCAGGATTGGTGTCTGGTTTGTTATTGCAAGCTACGGGATCATGATTGTTGTTACTTTGATTGAAGTTTTCAGGCGATACTTTTTCGGACAGTCCTTTGAGTGGGCTGAGGAATTGGTTCGTTTTCTTCTGGTGAGCAGTACTTTTATTGGAGGAAGCGTTGCCTACAAAAAGGCAAATCTGGTATTTTTCGACCTGCTGCAGAACAAATTGCCGAAGAAAAAAAATGACATTCTAAATGTCATCAATAGCTTTATTATCCTTCTATTTTTACTCGGAGTACTAAAATTGGGGATAGATTACACTGCAAGTCCTTCTATTATGCTGCAAAAAAGCCCGGGACTTGGAATGCCGATGCTTATCCCTTATGGAGCGATTCCCCTGGGCATTTTATTTATGGTTATCTTTACAGTAGAGAATCTATTGGAGAGACTTCAATCAGTATTGGGAAAAGGAGGCAATGAGATATGTTAATCGTTGTTGTTGCAGTCTTTGCGATCCTTTTGATCATTGGTCTTCCTATTGCATTTGTTTTAGGTGCCACCGGCTTGACCCATCTGTTGGTTTTAGGGGACACTTCCTTTTACCCGGTAGCAATTCAGAGAATGTTTTCCGGAATCAATTCATTCAGCTTAATGGCAATCCCGTTTTTTGTATTAGCCGGTGAGCTTATGAACAGAGGGAGAGTCACCGATAAACTTGTTGATCTTGCAAGAGAATGTATCGGGCACAAGAGAGGGGGGCTGGCTTATACCGCAGTTCTCGTAGCAGTATTTCTGTCGGCGATCCTCGGTTCCGCCAATGCTGTATGTGCGATCTTATGCTCTGTTTTGGTGCCCGAAATGGTAAAGGATAAATATTCCCCGGCATTTTCAACCAGTTTGATCGCAAGCTCTGCAATTATCGGTCCGATTATTCCTCCAAGCGTTACCTTCATTCTGTATGCCGTACTTGCAGGAACCTCTGTAAACGCCTTATTTATGGGAGGAATTGTCCCGGGTATTCTTTTAGGCATTGGATATATGGCCGTCATCTATTTTATTGCAAAAAAAGAAAACTTCCCGAAATATAAAGAAAAAATGGAACTGTCCAAGGTCATAAAAGCTTTGATTTATGCAGCTCCTGCATTAATTATTCCGTTGGTTATCGTAGGGGGAATTTTGACCGGCGTGTTTACGCCTACAGAATCCGGTGCAATTGCCTGTTTTGTTGCATTTATCGCCGGAATGTTTATTTATAAGTCACTTAAATGGTCAGATCTTCCCAAGGTTTTACTGGATACCGGAATACTAACCTCATCTATTATGCTGATTATCGCTATGGGGAACGTATTGGGATGGACACTGGCTATAGATCAGATACCCAAATTACTGTCTGATGCAATCCTAAGTATTACCGATAATCCGGCTGTGGTTATGATCTTAATCCTGTTTGCCTTATTATTCATAGGGATGTTTATGGAAGCCTTTGCCTCCATGGTAATTTTTGTACCGGTTTTTGCACCCATTGCATTGGCCGTAGGCATTAATGACGTTCATTTTGGCCTAGTATTCAGTCTCATGATTTCCGTAGCATTGATTACACCTCCGGTAGGCATGTGTCTTTTTGTTAGCTCAAATATTACAGGAGTGCCTTTGGGAAGTCTCAGCAAAAGCATCATACCATTCGTAGTTGTCAGCTTCATCGTCGTACTGCTGATTGCATTTGTACCTCAGATTGTATTATTCTTACCTAATTTACTCCTCTGATTTTTTTATTATTCTTTCATTTCTACTTTTTTTATATCGATGAAAAGCGTATCCCTCCTTTCGGGATACGCTTTTTCAGCAGCTGCTAAAAACAGCTGTCCGACATTTACAGTACCGGTTTTGCATGGTATGTCAATTCGGCAGATACGGTATCTTTTTATTTTACCTTAAAAACAAGTTTTCAAAAAATAAATATTTACTATTGAATTCATAAATTATCTAGTATATAATACTTTCCAGTTAAACGTTTAACTAAAACGTTTAACTCTATTATTTTGTCAAACAATTTATCCATGTTTATATGCTTTTATATCAATGTGTTCATCCATGCAAAGGAGAGAATCAAGATGAGTATCACAATCAAAGAAATTGCAAAGCTGGCACAAGTTTCTACTGCAACGGTTTCGATGATCTTAAACAAAAAGGATCAATGCATCGGTGATGCCACCAGAGAAAAGGTTCTTGCCATTGCCGCGGAACATCACTATATCCCTAATAATGCCGCAAGAAGTCTGGTAACCAGAAAAACAAATACCATAGGATTGATCATGCCGGACATCACAAACCCTTTCTTTCCAGAAATCGCCAGAGGGGCGGAGGATAAAGCAAGCGAATCCCGTTACAGCATCATTTTCTGTAATACGGATGACAGTGAGAGGCAAGAAGAGAAATATATCGATATTTTAACAGAGAAAATGGTTGATGGGATTATCTTTGCCCACGCCGCCGAAAGCGAAGAAGGCTGCAGCGGACTTAACAAATGTAAATTGCCTGTTATTTTAATTGATAGAGATTATAACAATGAGAATGTGAAGGGCAGGGTGGTTGTGGATAATGAAAAAGGGTCTTATTCCGGAGTCAGTCACCTCATTAAGCAAGGATATCGAAAAATTCTATATATAGCAGGAGCTATTAAGACTCAAACTGCAAAGGACAGGCTGGCGGGATACCGACGAGCCCTGTCCGAAAACCTGATTGACTATAAAGATTATTATGTAAAATCAGGCAGCTATCGCCGTGAATGGGGCTATGAAGCGATGGGTCAATTTTTGAATGAAAACATTCCCTTTGATTCTGTTTTCTGCGGAAATGACTTGATAGCCTTCGGAGCGATCAAAAAACTAAAGGAAGCCGGTTATAGAATTCCCGAAGACATCGGAGTTGTTGGCTTTGATGATATTTACGTATCCTCGATGATGGAACCGGCACTGACTACGGTAAAACAGCCCAATTATGAAATGGGCTATCGGGCAGTGGAACTTCTTATCGATGTTCTGGAAAAGAAGAATTTAGAAAGCAATCATAAGATCGTGTTAGATACGGAACTTGTTGTAAGAAATTCTACACGGCTTTTAAAGTAATAGGAGGATGCAAATGATTTCAGTAGTAGGAAGCTTAAATATGGATCTTGTCATTAATACCGATGCCATTCCACGGCCGGGAGAAACGGTTATCGGCACCGGTTTTAAAAGAGTTCCGGGAGGTAAAGGAGGAAATCAAGCTGCATCTATTGCTCGTTTAGGGACAAAAGTGCATATGGTAGGCGCAGTAGGAAAAGACGAAATGGGAACTGCACTGGTTCAATCCCTGGAAAAGGATGGAGTTCTCGTAGATTATATTGCTGAAAAAGAAGATGTGCCGACGGGCATTGCCGCCATTATCGTAGAAAAATCGGGCAATAATGCCATTGCGGTTGTATCCGGCGCAAATTACGAATTAACAACAGAGGATATTGAGAATTCAAAATCAATCCTCGAAGATTCCCGCATTTTATTGGTACAGCTGGAGACCCCGCTGCCGGTGGTACGAAAGGCCTTGAAAGCAGCAAGAAGTTATAAAAATCTGACTATTTTAAATCCCGCCCCGGCACAAACCCTGGATCAAGATATTCTTGCCGACATTGATATTTTAACTCCCAATGAGATCGAATTAGAAATTCTGAGCGGCTGTCCTGCCGATACAAGGGAAAATATCCATGAGGCAGGGAAAGCATTGCTTGGAAAAGGGGTCAGGGAATTAGTGGTCACATTGGGTGCCCAGGGCTGTGCACGAATCAATGAGGATGGTATATTCCATTACGACGGATATCAAGTTGATGCTGTTGACACAACGGCCGCAGGGGATTGTTTTAACGGTGCTTTGGCCGTTGCCTTGTCTGAAGGAAAGGATATGGAGGAAGCGATTCAGTTTGCGCTGGCTGCCAGTGCTATCTCCGTTACACGGGCGGGAGCGCAGACTTCTTTGCCGAATCGGAAAGAAGTCGATGCATTTATTAACAATAAGCTGAAATAGATAACAATGATTGGAGGACAAAATGAAAAAAGTAATTATTGATTGTGATCCCGGGCATGATGATGCCATCGCCCTGTTGCTTGCAGCGAAAGCCGAGGACATAGAACTGATAGGCGTTACAACGGTAGCCGGTAACAGCGAGCTGCATAATACTACGAGAAATGCCCGAAAAATATTAGATTACGCAGGTTATACCAATATTGATGTTCACGCAGGTTGCGATAGACCTATGATGCGGGATTTATTCCGTTTGACCGGAGCTATTATTCATGGGGAAGACGGACTTGGAGGTCCGAGCATTCCGGCGCCCACGACTCCCATAAAGGAGGAGCATGCCGTTGATTATTTAATCCGGACACTGAGATCTTCTCAAGAAAGCATCATTCTCATTGTAACCGGCCCCATGACAAACATAGCGGTCGCACTGCAGAAAGCTCCCGATATCAAGGATAAAATAGACAAAATCATCATGATGGGGGGAGCCGTCATCGAGCCGGGCAATATTACGTCTGCTGCGGAATTTAATATCTTTGTGGATCCTGAAGCAGCCAAAATAGTCATAAACAGCGGCTGTGAATTATATCTGGTTTCACTGGACGTCAGCATGAAGGCTGTATTCTTTGAGGAAGATATTGAAAAGCTGAGGGCACAGGGAGATAAAATATCTACAATCGTTGCCTCCTTGCTGGATTTCTTTGCAGATACCCATGTGAAACACTTTGGCTTTAAAGCCTGCCCGATCCATGATGCATTATGTGTCGGATATCTTATTGATGAAAGCCTTTTGGAATTTAAAAAGACCTTTGTAGATATATCCCTTCACGATCCCCTTACCCTTGGTGAAACGGTAGCAGACCTCTGGGAGATTACCGGCAATCAACCGAATTGTCATATTGCGCTAAAAGTGGATCGGGAAAAGTTTGTCAGTATGATCTGCGATCACATGAAAATTGACTGCAGATAAAATTCGTTATATCTGCGCCTTAGAAAGCAATCTGGCAGATAAGGCGTTTGTATATAAAATATAATTGAGGAGTGAGAAAATGAAAAAAAGAATATCTCTGATACTATGCCTTCTATTATTATCCATGGCAATGTTTACTGCTTGCGGTTCCTCTAACGAACCCGCAGGACAGCCAGAAGGAGACGGGGAAGCATTGAAGGTGGTATGCCTGTTGAACGGAAATTTAGGAGACAAGTCCTTCTTTGACTCTGCAAATCAAGGCATGAAGATGATTAAAGAACAGCTTGGCGTTGATACCAAGGTTGTGGAAATGGGCTTTGACAATACTGTTTGGGAATCCACTCTTTATGAATTTGCAGATTCTGATTATGACGTCATCATCGTAGGAACCTATCAGATGCAGGAGCTGCTTGCAAAGGTTGCGCCGGAATACCCGGACAAAAAATTTATCATTTTCGACTCAGAGGTAGAAGGTGATAATGTATATTCCATTACCTTCAAACAGAATGAAGCATCCTATCTTGCAGGAGCTCTTGCTGCCATGATGGCCGACGATGCATCCCTGACCAATGGAAAAAATCTGATTGGTGCGGTTTCCGCCATGGATATTCCGGTATTAAACGACTTCCTGGTTGGTTATATTCAGGGAGCAACCGATACGGTTCCGGATACGAAGGTTGCCATTTCTTACATAGGCGACTTTGCCGATACAGCTAGAGCAAAAGAGTTAGCCACCGCCCAATATAATATGGGGGCAAGCATCTGTATGCACGTTGCTGCTCAAGCCGGCTTAGGTGTTATTGATGCGGCGAAAAGCCTGGGAACTTATGCAATCGGTGTAGACGCGGATCAGGCAATGGCTTTATCTGCAGATGATCCAAAGGCCAGTGCACAGATTGTAACTTCTGTTTTAAAAAATATTGACCAGGTATTATATAGAGCCATTGAGAAGCATCTGGACGGAACACTTCCATATGGAACCACAGAAGCATTAGGTATGGAAGAAATGGCGGTTGGCATTGCCGACAATGATATCTATCGTGGAATCGCAACAGAAGAAATGATTGCCAAAGCAGCTGATCTGCAAGCTAAAATCGAAAGCGGAGATATTAAAGTAAAATCCGCCTTTGAAATGAGCACAGAAGAAATCGCTGCTTATAAAGCTTCCGTAGAACCGAAATAAAGAACTCTTTATATAATTGATTGATTAATTTTTTAAAGCGCCCTGAATCCGCCGCACTTGGGTAGCTCAATATCATTTTGCCGTAGTGCGGCGGCGAGGGTGTTTTATTATGTCTGACTTATTGGAAATGAGAGAAATCTCAAAAATATATGGAAATGGAATCTACGCCAACAGGCTTGTCAACTTCTCCATCAGAGACGGAGAGATCCATGCCCTGGTTGGTGAAAATGGAGCCGGAAAGAGTACTTTAATGAAAATCCTTTTCGGTCTTGAAAAACCATCTAATGGTGAAATTCTGCTTCAGGGAAAGCCACAGTATTTTCATTCACCACAGGATGCAATGGCAGTCGGTATCGGAATGGTTCATCAGCACTTTATGCTGGTAGAATCACTCACTGTAACAGAAAATATTATTCTTGGGTGTGAGCCAATAAAAGGCGGATTTATTGACTATAAGACAGCCAGGGATAAGGTGAGGGAATTTGCAGAACGGTACGATATGAAAATTGATCCTGCCAAACCGGTAAGGGAATTATCGGTGGGTGTAAAACAAAAAGTGGAGATTGTCAAAGCATTATATCGCGGAGCAAAAATATTGATATTGGATGAACCGACGGCGGTCTTAACTCCACAGGAAACAACGGAGCTTTTTTCACAGTTAAAAAATTTAAAAGAAAAAGGCTATACCGTAATCTTCATCTCTCATAAGCTCCGGGAGGTTAAAGAAATTTCTGATCGCATCAGCATTATGAGGCGAGGGGAATTAGTGAAGACGGTCAATACATCGGAAGTATCCGAAAAAGAAATTTCAGAACTTATGGTTGGATCAGGATACTCCAGTGACTTGCATAAATCGAAATCAAATCCTAAGGAAACTTACTTAAGTGTAAAGGATCTTCAATACATAGACGGTAACAATCAGCCTCTTGTCAACGGTATTTCCTTTTCTGTGCGTGGGGGTGAAATCGTTGGAATCGCCGGCGTAGAAGGGAACGGACAGGATGAGCTGATTCAAATGATAACCGGATTATTGACACCGTCCGGCGGCGGTATCAGAATGTTTGGCCGTAATACTTCGGGCAAAGGGATAAAGTTTTTAAGAAATCTTGGTATGTCCTATATACCCAGTGACCGGATGACAATGGGTGTTTCCTCCAGCATGAGCATTGAGGAAAACCTGATAACCACGAAACTGCAAAAACCAATTCTATACAATCGATTGAAGCTGATGAAAAAAGCGAATATCAACAAACTTTCAGCTGAACTGGTAAAGGAATACCTGATTAAGTGTTCCTCCCCACAGACGGAGGTTGGGATGCTGTCCGGCGGAAATATTCAGAAGGTTGTAGTTGCCAGGGAATTTACCCAGGAAAATACAAAGCTGATTATTGCAGAGCAGCCCACAAGAGGAATCGATGTAGGAGCAGCAAAGTTTATTCATGAAAAGTTGATTGCATTACGAGACAGCGGTTATGCGGTGTTATTGGTGTCCGCTGATCTGGAAGAGCTTTATAAGCTGTCTGATAGTATTTTAGTCATTTATAACGGTCAATTGTCTGCCTATATACAAGATCCCGGAACTGTTTCCGAAACCGAACTGGGACATTATATGTTGGGGGTAAACAGACAGTCAGCCGAAGAAATAGGAGGGGCTTATCATGAAGAACTTATTGATCATGAAAAATAAAAATCTGCTGTTCAGTGCGGCAACTACTGCTATTGCCATCATTATATCTCTCGCCATCGCATTTATCATTATCCTGTTCGTCAGCGATGCCCCCGGAGATGCGGTAAAAGCTTTGTTGTTGGGACCGGTAAGCTCCTTCCGTAATTTCGGAACGGTGATTACCTTGGCTTCTACCGTGACTTTTACAGGGCTTGCTGTGTGCATTATGTTTCAGGCGTCCATGTTCAATATGTGTGCGGAAGGTTCTTTCTTTCTCGGGGCCCTGATTGCTGCTGCAGCGGCAACTTCTTTCCAATTACCGGCGGGCATAGGGTTGATTGTACCTCTTCTCTGCGGGGCTTTGACAGGAGCCATTCTCTGTTTTATTCCTGCAATATTAAAAGCCAGAGTCAATGCCAATGAAATGGTATCTTCTCTGATGCTGAACTATATAGCATTATTTATCGGACTCTATTTGATGAATACATACTTCAGAGACGATACCTTCGGAGCCCTTGCTTCTCATAAGCTGCCGGCGGCTTCCGTGCTGATTAAGTGTGTTCCAGGCACTTCCATACATATTGGTGTTTTTCTTGCAATTATTTTGATTATTGTATCTTATTTATTTATCTATAAAACAAAAGCCGGATACCGTATCCGGGTTATGGGCCAAAATGCGGATTATGCGAAATATGCAGGTCTGAGCGTCGGAGGTGCTATTATTCTTTCACAGGCCCTGGGAGGAGCTATTGCAGGCCTGGGCGGCGCCGTAGAAGTAATGGGTATGTATGCACGCTTCCAATGGACCAGCCTTCCCGGCTACGGATGGGATGGTGTCATCATCGCGATACTGGCCAGAAATAAACCTCAGTATGTCCCTCTGGCCGCTTTATTCCTGGCATATCTGAGAGTCGGCGCTAATGTGATGGCCAGAGGCACCGACGTTCCCAGCGAGATCATTACCGTCATACAGGCCATTATGATTATGCTTGTTACTGCCACTGCTCTGCTCAGCCGATTAAAACAAAAGACCGTAGTAAAGGAGGCGCTGGCAAATGGATAGAGTTTTTGAATTGATTATATCTGCCGAGTTTCTTAGCTCCGTATTGCGGGTGACGACACCGATCCTGTTTGCAACCATGGCAGTGCTTCTTTCGGACCGTGCAGGGGTATTGAATATCAGTATAGAAGGAACCATGCTGTTTGCGGCTCTGATGGGAGTTGTAGGGAGCGCCTATACCCAAAGTGCCTGGCTTGGGTTGCTGATTGCAATCTTATCAGGGGTTTTCTATGCCGGAATCTTATCATTTTTTCATTTAAAATTAAAAACGGACATCGTTCTTACCGGAATTGCCTTAAATCTCATGGCGAGCGGCCTTACTGTTTCGATACTTTACATATTGACAGGTGACAAAGGGGTATCCACCAAGCTGCCAAGTAAGGTGCTTCCCAGTGTAGATATCCCTTTCATAGAGAATATTCCTTACATCGGTACCGTATTTTCCGGCCAGAATGTACTGACTTATTTCTCTATCATAATACTGATTGTTTTGAGTATTTTTCTGAAATATACGAGAACGGGAACTCACATCAGAGCGGTAGGTGAATTCCCTACTGCAGTGGAAACTGCCGGTATATCCGTTGTGAAAACACGGCTGATTGCCTTGCTGATTTCCGGAGGAATTGCAGGTATGGGTGGAGCTTTTATGTCCATGGCCTATTTATCCATGTTCACGAAGGATATGATTTCAGGCCGTGGATTTATTGCCCTGGCTGCGGAGGCCATGGGAAGAGGAATGCCGTTCCTTTCATTACTGTCTTCATTGCTCTTTGGATTTGCAGATGCATTGTCCAGCAGCCTCCAGCTGTTTAACATTCCAAGTGAATTAACTCGGGTTGTCCCTTACTTGCTAACGATAATCGCTTTGGGCATCTATGCTGCAAGAGCTCAAAAAAAGCGATAGGGTCACAGATCCTCATGGAATTTATACGGCCGATCCTGGAATGGATATGGCATCCCGTGGGATTTATTGTGAAATCCTTTCCCTTCTGGTCATATGAGGTATGATGTGATACAATGGTATATGCTGGGATTGTTGGAACAGTAAGTTTATGGGGTGGAGGGAATAGCATTGAATGAAGAAAACAGATGGAACAAGACAAAACTTCAGAAAATCCTGTTTTTTGTAATTGTGATTGTTTGTTTGGTTACAATATTCAGTATGAATCGTTCCATAAAAAGTATGCAGCAGGAACTAAGCATGCTGAGACAGGAAGTGGGGAACCTTCACAGTTCAGTAAGCAGTGATATCAATCATATTTCTGCAAATATCGAATCTTCTTTGAAAAAAGAAAGCAGTATCGTTTCAGATTACAGTTATCAGGTTTTGGCAGATAAAATCAACAAAGCGGAAGGAACCGTCCCCTTGAGGGTAATGGCAAGGCCGAAGGAACATAAAAATAATTTAAAGGCTTCTTTTTTCGTAGAATCAGAAGAAGGAAAAATCTTCAGTGCGCAAGGAGAAGAAGGGGAAGGGTATTCCTTTTGGGCAACCATTGAGGTACCGTTGAACAACAACCTTAAAAAATTAAGTGTTTCCTTTGACGACGGAACGGTTCAAAAAACAGAAATACTCGAAGAAATCTATGAGCTGTCCAATCGCTATATGATGAAGGTCGACTCTACGATACAAAATATGAACATTATGAATAATAATCATAAGCTGGAATACAGCGGAGCTGTTGAAACGTATTTCTCCATGAACATGGAAGGCAACAATTATCCTGTCAGCGGAGAAATTAGATTTCAGAAGGATGGAACACTGATTAAAAAAATTCCGGTTAACGTAGAGAAACTAGATGATTCTACAGGTCGGAATAATGAAAGTCATGACCTATATATCGAAAAATATGTAGCTGGCGAGTCAGGCGTATATACAACCAGTTTCAATGAGACCATAGCCTATAAAAAAGACAGTCTGATTGAAATTGTTGTGATTATAAATGATAATTTAGGATTCCAATATAAACAGACCATATACGGAGAAAGAATTGACGAAAACGGTGAGCTCTATCTCAGTGATTATTCAAATGAGGTAATCATTGAGTAATCAACATTTTCTGCAAATTTTAGACAATTAATATTTGACATTATAAAAATTATATGATATTATATGAGACTGTAAGCCGCTCAGAATGGGTTTTTTGAAATGCCTTGCGCTACCCCTGATGGCGAGACTGGATAGAGGAGGTAAAAAGCAACATGTATGCAGTAATTGAAACCGGTGGAAAACAGTACCGAGTGCAGGAAGGTGACGTAATCACCATTGAAAAACTGAATGTTTCAGCAGGCGATGACATTACTTTTGAAAAAGTTTTAATGTTAAGTGACGGTGAAACCGTTCAGATTGGTGCTCCGACTGTTGAAGCAGCCAAAGTATTTGGAACTGTAGTAGAGAATGGCAAAGGAAAGAAGGTAATTATCTTTAAGTACAAGTCCAAGAAAGACTACAGAAAGAAGCAGGGACACAGACAGCCATACACAATGGTAAAAATTGATTCTTTATCAGCTGACGGCACACCTGCACCAAAAAAAGCAGTGGCAGCCAAGCCAGCAGAAGAAAAGGCTGAAAAAGTTGATGCGCCAGCAGCTGAAAAAAAACCAGCAGCTAAGAAGGCAGCAACTGAAAAGAAACCTGCTGAAAAAAAAGCGGCAGCTGAAAAAAAGCCTGCAGCAAAAAAGGCAGCTAAGCCAGCAGAAGCTAAGGATGCAGAATAATCTTTAGCAATTCACATATCAGCTCGCTAAATTTGCAAAGCAAATTTATGGCGAACTATGCAACGAAATCACAAATCGTTTATTTGCAGATTTCGTCTGCTAAAGCAAAGACAGCACAAGCAAAAAGGAGGTGTAGTCTATGGCAAGTAAAAAAGGAGTAGGTAGCTCCAAAAATGGTCGAGATAGTGAATCGAAACGACTAGGCGTGAAGAGAGGCGATGGCCAGGTAGTAAGCGCCGGCAGCATTTTGGTTAGACAAAGAGGGACTAAATTTCATCCCGGAAATAATGTAGGCATTGGCGGAGACGATACTTTATTTGCTAAGATCGATGGAGCAGTAAAGTTCGAAAGATACGACAAAACTCGTAAAAAAGTAAGCGTATATCCGAAAGAAGCGTAAAAAGATTTAAGCCCCTATATTTTTATAGGGGCTTATTTTAGCTAATAGAGTAGATCACTATTAGCCATAATAATAGATGGGAGGTGGCTTTTATGTTTGTAGATAGAGCCAAAATATCCATTAAGTCGGGAAAAGGCGGGAATGGCTGCGTTTCGTTCCGAAGAGAGCCCTTTGTCCCGGAAGGCGGACCCGATGGCGGTGACGGAGGCAAAGGCGGCGACGTGATCTTCACGGCCGATAATAACCTGCGTACTTTAATGGATTTTAGATATAAACGAAAATATGAAGCAGAAAACGGCCAGGACGGTATGAAGAAGAAAAGATTTGGGAAGCAAGGCGAAAATCTGATCATTAAAGTGCCGCCCGGCACCGTTGTCATTGATGAAGAATCGGGTATGGTCATGAAGGATCTGGTTCACGACGGAGACAGTTTTGTAGCAGCCCGGGGAGGAAAGGGCGGAAAAGGGAATGTCAACTTCAAAAACTCTGTAAGACAAGCCCCGAATTTCGCAGAAGCCGGGGGATTTGCACAATCCAGGAATATAGTTTTAGAGCTGAAGCTTATAGCCGATGTCGGTTTGATTGGGTTTCCGAATGTAGGAAAATCAACTTTACTTTCTGTCGCTACCAGTGCAAACCCTAAAATTGCAAATTATCATTTCACTACCATTACACCGAACCTTGGAGTTGTGGAAATTTATGATACCAGCTTTGTCATGGCGGATATTCCAGGTCTCATTGAAGGAGCCCATACCGGGGCCGGCTTGGGGCTAGATTTCCTGAAGCATATTGAAAGAACCAAGCTGCTGATCCATGTGGTGGACGTTTCCGGATCGGAAGGAAGGGACCCAATCGAAGATTTTGAAAAAATAAATGAAGAACTTTCTTCCTATGGCGGTAAATTGCTGAAAAAGCCTCAGTTGGTTGCTGCAAATAAGATGGATATGATAGAGGAAGACGATAAGAGATATGAAGACTTTAAAGCCTATGTGGAGGGCAAAGGATATCATGTATTCCCCATATCTGCTCCGATCAATCAAGGAGTCAGGGAGCTTCTGGGGGCAGCAGCAGCCGAATTACAGAAACTGGCTTTAGAGCCTCAGGAGGAAGAGGTCTACGAATTCTTCGACTTCGAAAAGGACCAGGAGGATGAGGATTACAGAAATATTTATGTGGAAAAGCAAGGAAATATTTTTGTATTATCCGGGAAGCAGCTGACCAAAATTTTCAACTCTACAAATTTCAACGATATAGGGTCGCTGCGATATCTATATAAATATATTGAAAAAAATGGTGCAATCGACAAGATGAAAGAAATGGGCCTGGAAGAAGGCGATACCATTAAAGTTCAGGATTATGAATTCGAGTATGTGGAAGAATAACCATTTTCTTTCCGTTAATTCTAGCTAAAAAATACAAGGATCCTTTTATTAATATTCAAGGATCCTTTTGTTGCTTTTACAAATCAACCTTGTAGGACACGACCTTTCCTATGTAATCAATTTCCTCGAAGCTGTCTATCATATAAATCTGATTCGTCTTGTCTTCAGGAATCAGCAGGATTTTGTCATTGGCATAAAAGATCCGTCTCAATGTTGCTTGTTTTCTATTGTTGGGATAAAAAGCAATGATATCCCTTTCCTTTAATAAATCAAGTCTTGTGGGCAGGATATATAAGTAGGAATGAATGGGTATGGTAGGGCTCATGGATGCATCACCCAAAAAAAGATTGATCATATCCCCCTGGGCATTGATTTTGGCAACACCGCCGCTGGATAAGGTAATTTCACGTATGAGTTCGGATGTCGTTAACTGATTCTCAGAATCCAAGTATTTGGATGACATTTCTAAAGTAGATAAAACATCCAGATTCTTTAAGAAATCCAAAGAATCCTGAGAAAGAGGATCTCTTCCCTCCGCTCTGCACAGCGATTCCAGCATGATCCTGTTGAGCTGGGAGGATGCCAGCATATATTCTTTGATTACATCCGGCGCTTTTTCCATATAGCCTTGAAAAACCAGCTGAGACTGTTTTTTGCTGTTGCATACCTTTGCCAAAGCAAGAGAAACTTCCGGCGTAGGAGGTGGCAGTTTACCGTTTTTAAGCTGTGAAATATAGGATGGTGTTACGGCAATATCAAATTGCAAACAAAGCTTTGATATTTGCCTGAGGGATAATTCGCTTTCGGTAATCATTTCCTCCAGCATCTCTGCATAATTCATCGTAAATACACTTCCTTTAGTGATGATAATCACGTCATATTTTCTTGTTGAATTTTAACTTAACTATACCAATAAGTGAATATATTGTCAAATAGTATGGTAGTTTGTTCTGTTATTTCATGGTATAATATTACTAGGAGAAACAATAGAAATTTATAAATCGGTTTGTTGACGGAACTCCTGTGCAAATCAAGCTGCTTTGCTTTCCGTTACAATTAGGAGAATCATCATGGCAAATAAACACCCGAGCAGAGAAGAGTGTTTCCGGCTTTTAGAAGCATATCACACACCAGGCCACGTAATCAGGCACTGTGTTGAAGTTACAGATACCGCCTTAAAAATTGCCGGAGCATTAAACAATCATGGGTATCATCTAAATTTAGATTTGCTGCAGGCAGCAGGCTTAATTCATGACATTGCAAGAGTGGAAGAAAAGCATTGGGAGGTTGGAGCGAGGATCGCCTCAGAACTGGGGTATGATCAGGAAGCGGAAATGATCCGAGTGCATATGTTTTATAATACAGACATTCATCATGATAACTGGAAAGAAATCGACATTCTGTGTTTATCAGATCGCATGGTAAAAGAAGATCAGTATGTAGGTCTGGAAACACGTATGAGCTACGTACTGGAGAAATTTAAGGATAATCCCGAGGTGTTTCAGCGTCTTCAGGAACGTATCAAGGAAAACCGGGAATTTATCCGGCAGATCGAAGAGAAAATCGGTGCATCCATTGATTCATTGATGTAACTGCAAAATCAAATTGACCGGGATCATAAAAGGAACCCTGTAATAATTTAACCTTCTTTGTAATATGCTTAATTGAAGCAGCAAACAAGGAGGGTAATTTTATGTATAGAGGAAGAAAATATGGAGTAAGGAAGAAAAATTGGGGTGCTACCCTCATTAAGCAGATTATGGTATGCATCGTCATTGTTCTTCTGATTATTGTGATTAAAAAAATGGATATTGCTATTGTCAATGAAGGTCTGGAAACCTTTCAGGCAACTTTGAGCAGAGACTATACTGCCGGAGAAATTGCAGAAGGCGCAAAGGAAACAATGGCAAAAATAACCGAAATCCCGGGATCTATTTCCGCGGCCTTTCGTGAAAGTGAAAAGAAACTGGCTTTTTCCCCACCAACGGATGAAGCAGCAGTTGTTTCAACCTTTGGGGAAAAATCAACTTATTTTGGTAAAGAAGAGACCGGCTTTGAGCGTGGTATGAAATTCAGCTCCGATGAAGAAATGCAGGTTTACTCCATCGGGGGAGGCACTGTTGCTGAAATCAATGAAAGCAGCCAATATGGCAGTTACGTAAAAATTATCCATGGAAATGATATTGAATCCATCTATGGCGGATGTTCAGAAATTTATGTGAAACCGTTGGAAAAAGTAAAGAAAGGTCAGCTGATCGCATCCATAAGTCCCGAAAATGACGGATATTTAAGCTTTGAGCTTTGGGTGGACGGTGAAATTGCAGATCCAGCCAGCTATATTGAATTTTAAGTAAGGCCATGTTTCGGTTTGCTATATTGGGCACAAAAATTGAGTTGCATTACTCATTTTTTCTGCTGCTATGCATGATTATCTTATCGGGTAACAGTGAATTTGGGGTTGCTTCTGCCGTCTTTTCCTTCTTGCATGAAATCGCTCATAAAACAACGGCCAAATTTCTCGGGTATACTCCTGAAAAGATCTCCATGGGGTTGTTTGGCGGCATTCTACACATACGTGAGGGTTTTGTAAAACCTTTGGATGAACTGCTGATCCATTTGGCCGGTCCATTTTTTAATATTGTTACTGCAGCATTGCTTTACGGAGTTTATGCTTTTTTTCCTATGTCCTGGATAGAACCTGTGATATTGGCAAATTTGGTATTGGGAATCTTTAATCTGATGCCTTTTTATCCGTTGGACGGAGGCAAAATTATTGATCTCTACCTTGCGATTTTTCTCGGTTATGGCAGATCACAGAAAATATCCCGGTTTTTTTCCATCATTTTTTCACTTTTTCTTTTCCTTTTAGGGATTTACTTGGTACAATATAATGTATTGAATTTATTGATCTCTGCACTGGCGGTGAATCTTTATGTTGCCAGCAGCCAGGATAACAGCTTTATATTTTATAAAGTAAGCAGAAATATAGAAGAAGGAAGCAAGAATGCAAAAAGTAAGATTGTGGTATGCAGAGAAAGCGTCAAGGCAATAAAAGTACTGGAAAAATATAAGCCTATGGAGAATAGATTGTTTACCATTGTAAATGATAAAGGCAGTTATAAAGGACAACTTACAGAAGAGGAGCTGCTTAATGGTATTTATCATTGCGGATACTACGCTGATTTTCAAAAATTACTGAAATATAAAAAGATAAAATAAAAGAAATGAGCCTGGCTCATATAGAAATGGAGAACTGTATTCATGACAAACATCAAAGATTTGGACAAACTGCTGATTCGAGTCGAAAAACCTGCACGATATATCGGAGGGGAGCTCAATGCAATCAAAAAGGATCTGTCCGGAATCCATACGAGATTTGGATTTGCTTTTCCGGACACCTACGAGATCGGCATGTCATATCTCGGGCTTCAGATTATCTATCATATCTTAAATCAGCAGGAATCCGTATATTGCGAACGAGTTTTTGCTCCGGCTTCCGACATGGAGGAGATGATGAGGCAGGAGGGAGTTCCTTTATTTACTTTAGAAACAAGGACTCCTGTAAAAGATATGGATATCCTCGGTTTTACGCTACAGTATGAATTATCCTACAGTAACGTCGTAAATATGTTGGATCTTGCAGGTATTCCAGTTAAAAGTAAAGATCGAAATGATTCCTATCCCCTTATTGCTGCGGGAGGACCCTGCGCCTATAATCCGGAACCGTTAGCAGACATCATTGATTTTTTTATGATCGGTGATGGAGAAGAAGTGCTTCCGGAAATCTGTAATGCCCATAAAAAATGGAAATCCACCGGGGAGGGAAAAGATGCATTTCTAAAGATGATTTCTCAAATTGACGGTGTTTATGTTCCTGCTTTCTATCAGCCAATCTATAGAGAAGACGGATCTCTGCTGGAGATCAGAAAAACCTTTGATAAGGCTTCTGAAACAATAAGAAAACGCATGGTCGAAGATTTGGACCTGGTAGATTTTCCAGAGAAAACGATCGTGCCTTTTATCGACGTTGTTCATGACAGAGCAGTGGTGGAAATTTTCAGAGGATGTACGAGAGGCTGCAGGTTCTGTCAGGCCGGGATGGTTTATCGGCCGGTACGTGAACGATCTAAAGAGAAAATTAAGGAGATTGCAGCTCGTCAGCTGAAAGCAACCGGACATGAAGAGTTGTCCATATTGTCGCTTTCAACCAGTGATTATTCTGAGATTGAGCCTTTGGTGGAAGAATTGATGAATGACTGTAAGGGAAATAATGTGTCTTTATCTCTGCCATCCTTGAGGCTGGATTCTTTTTCCTTTAAAGTGTTGCAAGAAATTCAGGGTTACAAGAAGTCAGGGCTGACCTTTGCCCCTGAGGCAGGTACGCAAAGACTTCGGGATGTTATCAATAAATCAATAACAGATGATGATATCTATGGGGCCGTAGAAAAAGCAATCGAACTTGGCTGGACGAATATAAAGCTGTATTTCATGGTAGGTTTGCCTACTGAAACCATGGAGGATCTCGATGGTATCGTTGAAATTGCCGGTAAAATAATGGACATCAATTATAAAGTGACTGGGAAACGGGGAGGCCGTTTCCATATCACTGTCAGCGTGTCCAATTTTGTCCCCAAAGCGCATACGCCGTTCCAATGGTTTGCTCAAAATACAATGGAAGAATTTCAAGAAAAGCATAGTTATTTGAAGGACAGGCTGAAGAAGATAAAAGGTGTCTCTTTCCATTATCACGATACAAAGACAAGCTATCTGGAAGCGGTCTTTGCAAAAGGAGATCGAAGAGTTTCTGATGCTTTGATAAAAGCAGTGGAACTGGGATGCAAATTTGATGGCTGGCGGGAGCACTTCCAATACGATTTATGGATGCGAGCTTTTACCGAAGCTGGTATTGATCCGGATTACTACGCGTATCAGTCTAATGAATATGAGGATGTTCTGCCTTGGGATATCATTGATGCGGGTATTTCCAAAGAATTCCTGATTTCAGAAAACGAAAATGCTTTAAAGTCATCACAAACTCAGGATTGCAGAAGGGGTTGTGTGGGCTGCGGAATCAATAAACATATCACATGCGCCAGGGAGGGTACACTATGAGCAGATACGCGATTCAGTTTTATAAGGAAGGCCCTATCAGGTTTACCTCACATCTGGATTTACTGAGACTTTTTAAACGATCATTGAAACGAATTGGAATAAAACTACAGCATTCACAAGGATTTAATCCCCATCCCAAAATGAGCTTTGCTCAGCCTTTATCCCTCGGGTATACCAGTTCAAGTGAATACCTCGAATTTGATACGGTAGAGCCTTATTCGACAGATGTCATCTTGCAGAAATTAAATGAGGTGATGCCGGAAGGGATCGGGATCCTGCAGTGTTCAGAACTGCCAGTGTCGGGGAAATCGCTGGCAGCGTTAACGATATCCGCTTCTTACGAAATCCAAATACCTTGTATGCAAGAAATCGATATCAAAAGTGCTGTAGAGAGCTATAAAAACCAGGAGTTCATTGTTGTAAAAAAGTTTCAGAAAAAGAGCAGAACGGAGCTGGAGATTAACATAAAACCAATAATTGAAGAAATAAATGGCGAAGTTTTCGATAACTTTATTATGTTAACGTTAAGGATACCTGCGGGCAGTCAAACAAATCTCAGTCCTGAATTAGTGTTATCCTCCTTTTGCTCCTATTTGAATCTTCCCTATGACAGAGGGGACGTGCAAATAAAAAGAACCGGTATTTTTTTTGATTGACAGATTATTCCCTGTGATGTAATATATTGGTAATTAATGTAAATATGTTACAAATGGGGTGATGATCATTGAATCAATTGAAATGGATGAAGGAACTTAACGTAGATAAAAAATTGCTTTTAAAGGTAATTGCAGGTGTCATCATACTTGTGATTGCCTTTTCTATGTATTTGGCCAGAAACTCCGACAGTGAGGACACCGTACAAGTATTGATTCCGAAGGAGGAAAACCATATTCAAGAAGGGAATGAAGCAGAAGAAGATGTTTCTACGGCTGCTATCGTATCCGAAAAGGAGATCCTTATCGATGTTTCAGGCGCTGTAAATCAGCCGGCAGTCGTTGAATTGAAAGAAGGAAGCCGGGTTTTTGAAGCCATCGAACTGGCCGGCGGACTTTCGAAGGATGCCGACACTCGCAGCACCAACCTGGCACAAGTTTTAACAGACGGTGAAAAATTGTATATACCCACTAAAAAAGAATTGGAAGAAACGGGCAGCAGTTATCTTCAAACAAAAAATACCTCGGTGGAGGCATCAGGATCGGCAGGATTAATCAATATTAATACTGCAAACTCGGAAACGCTGCAGCAATTAACCGGAGTCGGTCCTTCAACTGCAGAAAAAATCATCCGTTATCGAACAGAAAACGGAAATTTTAAAACCATTGAAGACATTAAAAATGTCAGCGGAATTGGGGAAAAGACCTTTGAAAAATTTAAAAATAAAATCACGGTTTAAACAGAATCAGGAATAAAATAGATAGGACTTGTCAACACTAAAATTTGAGGTGATGGCAATGTTTAGTCAGAAAAAAAGCTTTTTTAAAGGAAAGCTATTTTATATTATCATGATAGGGTTATTTGCATTCGGATACTGGATTAATCAGCCTCCAACGGCAAACAACTCTCCTGATGACGTAAACACAGACAGTAAATATCCTGTTAGCACAGAAAGCGCAGTTGATAATTCGAATGACCCAAATCAATACGATATTATGGATAATATTATCGGCGGAAGGCAATACAGTACTCCCGGAGGCCTTGGCAATCCCGAGAACGAGGACAGTGCCCCTGAAGATAATACAACCAAAGGATATTATCTAATCAAGGAAGTTGATGGAATCATTCAAATATTTTATTACGATGAGCAGGGAAAGGAATCACTGATTAGGACTACAGACATTGCATTCTCATTATTAAGTGTAGCGGATCAGGCACTCTTTCAGCAAGGAGTCATGGTGCACTCCATGGAAGAGTTAGACGAGCTTTTGCAGGATTTTGAAAGCTAACAGGAGGATGAGAATGAATAAAGGAATCATAAAGAAAGGATCTTATCTGGTCCTAACTTTTGTCGTGGCCGCATTTTTGGCAGGAGGGGGACTTTTATCCACTATACCAAGTGATATTAACATATTCACAAACGAGACAAAAGTTATCAATCTTCCCTTTAAAGATGTAACGATCAACGTAATACCAGAGAAAATGCTGATCCCCGGCGGTCACTCCGTCGGAGTTAGAATGGACGTAAAGGGCGTATTGATTGTAGGGCTGGAAGAAATAGAAACGGAATCCGGTGAAATTGTCAATCCCGGTCTGGAAGCAGGTCTTCAGATCGGAGACAGCATACTTGAAATAGATGGTACCAAGGTAGACAATGCCAGAGAAGTTGCTGCTGAAATAAATAAAATCAAAAAAGAAGTCAGATTGAAAGTTAAAAGAAAAGATGATATTATGGATATCAGACTTACACCGGTGTTATCCGTTGATGATAATCAATATAAAATCGGAGTGTGGGTCAAAGACAGAACAGCCGGTATCGGTACTTTAACTTTCTATAATCCTACGGATCATACATTTGGAGCATTGGGACATGCAATTACCGATCCGGAAACAGGAACAGTGCTCTCCGTGGCTCAGGGAGAACTGCTTAATTCCAAGGTAGAATCCGTAAAGCAGGGAAAGGCTGGTGTACCGGGTGAAATTAAAGGTATTTTTTATGAAGCAGATGAACCTCTGGGGAAACTATTCTTAAATACTGATTATGGTATTTTTGGCACTACCTATCAAACCATTGTGAATCCTCTTTATCAAAAACCAATGTCAATCGGATATCAGAATGATGTAAAGAAGGGAAAAGCTTACATCCTGACTACGTTAGAGGGCAATAAGATAGAAAAATACGAAATATCCATCGAAAAAATCAATAAACAGACGAAACCAAGCACGAAGAGTATGGTGATTAAGGTAACGGATGAACGTCTCCTGGAAAAAAGCGGAGGTATTATACAGGGGATGAGTGGAAGTCCGATTATACAGAATGATAAAATCATTGGTGCTGTTACTCATGTTTTTGTCAATGACCCGCAAAGAGGATATGGTATCTTCATTGAGTGGATGTTACAGAACGCAAATGTCGAATAAGGTCGTATACCATTAGTAATTATCGGAACTTTTTAAAGTATGGCTATTGAAAATAAAATAGAAATTCTTTACTATATTAATAGGGAATTATGTACGCCTGTAAAGAAATAAGAAAAAACTTGCGTGAAACTAAAGGGGGATATGTCTATGACAAGCAAAATAAGAGTAGGAATCGCTGACGATAATAAGGATTTTTGTGAAATCTTAACAGATTTTTTCGAAACACAACAAAATATCGATATCGTCTTTACCGTTCATGACGGTATGCAAACAGTCGAAGCCGTATTTAGAGAAAAACCCGATGTATTAATCCTGGATATGATTATGCCTTATCTTGATGGGCTTGGAGTGCTGGAAAAGATTAATAGCATGGAGATTGAAAAAACACCGAAAATTATTATGTTATCGGCTGTAGGTCAAGAATCTATCACGCAGAAAGCTATCAATCTCGGTGCCGAGTACTATGTTGTCAAGCCTTTCGATTTAAATATTCTTGCAAAAAGAATCTATCAGCTTTCGGGTCATGATCTGGGAATCAATCAATCAAGTAAAATGAATACTGCAAAATCTATCATTCATACCGAAGAATTCAAAAAGAATGACCTTGAAGTTGATATCACAAATATTATCCACGAGGTCGGCGTACCGGCTCACATAAAAGGATACCAATATCTAAGACATGCTATTACCATGGTTGTTGAAGATATGGATCTTTTAAGTGCAGTTACAAAAGAACTCTATCCTGCTATTGCAAAGAAAAACAACACCACCCCCAGTCGAGTAGAAAGAGCCATCCGACATGCAATAGAGGTTGCCTGGAATAGAGGAAAAATTGAGACATTAAACAGCTTATTTGGTTACACAGTACATAATGACAAGGGTAAGCCTACTAATAGCGAATTTATTGCTATTATAGCAGACAAACTCAGACTGGAACGAAAAGTAAGCTAGAACAGGAAGAAAAGTATGTTATGTAAAGAAAAAATCGACAGAATCAATGCATTAGCAAAAAAATCAAAGCTGGAGGGTCTGACTCCTGAGGAAAAAGAAGAACAAAAAGAGTTAAGAGCGGAATATCTTGTAAAATTTAGAGAGCACTTCCGGGGACATTTGGAATCCATCCGATTTGTAGATGATGAGTGTGTCGAAAAACAACAAGAAAAGAATTAAAATTTATATCTTTAAACAGCGGGATTAAACAATTTTCCCGCTGTTTTTATTTTATAGTATTGGAGAGAGAGGGGTGGACAAGCTTTGAAGAAATATTATAAACTATTTTTCTTTCCTGCAATTATCATCATAATTGCAGGTATTTTTTCCGGTTTCAGCAAGCAATCCTGTGATCAGGTGGTGGAATCTTTATTGGAGGAACGGACCAGTATTCTGCAAAAGGCCTATTATGGCAAAATAGATGAGGAAACAGCAGAAAAGTCCCTTGCTAAAATAGAAACTTATCCTTTATTGTCTGAAGACATCCAGGGATTAAGAAATTCCGATCCTACACAGCTGGATATTGTGAAATCTATGGAACTGAGAAATGTAACACAAAGTATGAAAATGTTCGATTACATTTCCTATCAACTCGAAATTAGATGGTATATGAGCGGGCTATCTGCAGACTATGTCTGTGACAACGAATACTCTGTGGTTGTCAAATCTACAAACTCCGGTTACAAGCTTTCTGAATTCAATCCCATATAGCTTTCCCACCGCTTTACTAGGAAATTTTGCTGATATTCTAAAAATAACTGTTTATCTTTGTAAAAAAATTGGTATAATAGATAGGTAATATGTAGAAACATAGGCTGAAAGGAGTGCATTAACATGCGTCAGGTATATTTAGACTATTCAGCAACCACACCAGTAAAAAAAGAAGTTTTAGAAGCGATGCTGCCATATTTTACTGAAAAATTTGGTAATCCTTCTAGCTTATATGGTATAGGGCTTAGTGCTAAATCAGATTTAAGCGAGGCAAGAGCAAAGGTGGCCAAACTGATTGGTACCGATGAGCGAGAAATATATTTTACATCCGGTGGAACAGAAGCTGATAATTGGGCTGTTATCGGAACAGCCAGGGCAAAGAAAGCAAAAGGGAACCATATCATAACATCCAAAATAGAACACCATGCATTGCTTCATACTTGTGAATACTTAGAAAAAGAAGGTTATGAAGTTACTTATTTAGATGTTGACAGCAAGGGCTTTATTAATCTAACCGATCTTGAAAATGCTATAACGGACAAGACTATCCTCATCAGTATCATGTTTGCAAACAACGAGGTAGGTACCATACAGCCAATCAAGGAAATTGGTGAAATTGCCAAAAAGCATGGAATCTTATTCCATACCGATGCTGTTCAAGCGTTAGGCAACGTCCCAATTCATGCACATGAACTGGGAATTGACATGATGTCCATGTCAGCACATAAAATTTATGGGCCCAAAGGGATTGGCGCTTTATATATCAGAAAAGGGGTTGTTATACCGAACCTTTTAAACGGCGGCGCCCAGGAAAATAAAAGAAGAGCCGGCACTGAAAATATGGCCGGTATCATGGGCTTTGCAAAGGCAGCAGAACTAGCAGAAGCAAATTTGGATGAGCATATCGAAAGCATTACAAGTCTCAGAAATTATTTCGCAAAAGAGATCACATCCAAAATTGAAGATATCGATATTAACGGAGATATGGAAAAAAGACTTCCCGGAAATATCAATCTCACCTTTAACTATGTAGAGGGAGAGGCACTGCTTTTATACATGGATGCAAAAGGAATTGCCGCATCCACCGGTTCGGCGTGCTCATCAGCCAGCTTTACACCGTCGCATGTACTGAGAGCTTTAGGGCTTCCGTTAGAGAAGATATACAGTTCAATCAGATTTACCGTCGGTGATTTTACGACAAAAGATGATATTGATTACGCTGTAGAAGAAATCGTAAAAATTGTTGAAAAATTACGAAGTTTTTCAGCATTCAACAAAGAAAGGACATGGTGAGCGAGTATGGCAATGTATAATGAAAAGGTGATGGAGCATTTTATGAATCCACACAATGCCGGTGAAATGGAAAATCCGGATGCGGTAGGCAACTACGGCAGCCCTGTTTGCGGTGATATGATGGAAATTTCTCTGAAAATAGAGAACAATGTTATTGTTGATGCTAAATTTAAAACCTTTGGATGCGGTTCTGCCATTGCGTCCTCCAGTGTTGCCACTGATATGATTATGGGAAAAACTCTGGAAGAAGCCTTGGAATTAACCAACAAAAACTTTATTGATGAGCTAGGAGGGCTTCCGGGGCCTAAAATCCATTGTTCTGTTTTAGCAGAGCAGGCAGTTCGTCATGCAATCTATGATTATGCACAAAAGCACGGACTGGAATTGGAAGGCTTAAAGGATTTTGATCCGAATAAGGACTTTGATCATGATGATGAAGGTTGCGAAGTATAACCGCAACAAATAATAACAAAAATTTCATAAATACGAAACAAGATATTTAAAGAGAAGGCTGTCAAATACGACAGCTTTTTCTGATGAATTCCATTATTTTTTAACAGACAACAGTTACGGATATCTGTTATATCAAAACATAATGATTGCCCTAACGGGGCAAACCGGTGCGCAGTAGCCGCAGGTCAAACAAATATCATGGTTTACCTGGGCAAGACCTGCATCATTTCTTTTAATAGCATGATTAGGGCATCGCTTGATACAGGCTCCGCAGCCTTCGCAATCACCCTGGTCGATTCTTATTTTTTTCAGAGATGTATCCGGAATATAATGGGGGTCTATCGTTCCTTCTATCACTTCTATAATTCGGTCTATTTCATCGGTATGGCCGAATCCAATCATCATAGAGGAAATTCCCTCAAGATTTTGGATATAATGAAGTGCCTTGAGATAATGGCCTGTTAAATTGCCGCCTCCAAATACCTTCATTACAAAAATACCTTTTCCGGAATCAGCCGCAAGTTTTATAGCGGCTGCCATATCCTCTTTTAATCCGGGGCCGGTTCCGTATCTGATACCGAGACTGCGGAAATTAATTAAAGGGAATATTACATCCATATCCTTATTGAAAGCTGCTTGTTCCGTAACCTCTACATGGTGGGTGGACAGACCAATGGCTTTTACAATTCCTTTTGATTTTGCTTCCTGAAGATATTCCCAAGCGCCCAACCGATTGGTCCAGTCCGGTTCATTCCGTACTTCATGCAAAAGAAAAATATCGATGAAATCTCTGTCCATTTCTCTTCGAGCTTCCTCAATGGCGGCCTTCATTCCGTTGTATGTTGGCTCGAGGCTCTTCGATGCAATGACAGGTTGATAACGACCATCTTTCAAAGCCTCTTTAATATAGGGGTAAGTTTCGTAGTATTGGGCAGTATCTAAAAAATCGATTCCTCGCTCTAACGCATATCGCAATAATGACGAACCATCTTTTAACGATAAATTCAACTGAGTTTTTCCTATTGTCAAAACACCAAATCCGACAGGTGTTACTTGTATACCGGTATTTCCCAATTTATTTTTGATCATAAACAAATAAGCAAGAGCTATTCATTATTAATATCTCCGGCCTAAGTCACCTCATTTCTTGTTTTACAATCTTTATCTATATTCTTTCAATTCTTTATTTTACTTATTTTTTTCGTACCGAATTACTTTCATTCTAACATAAAACTTTATGATTAGGGCAAAATAAACACATAAATCCAAAAAGAAAAGGAGAAGTAAATATGAATCAACATCATAATGTATTTATGAGTACTTTAGGATTAGGTGTTGCAGCAGGGCTCGTTGGAGTACAATTATATATGCTCTCATCACCACGTATGCAAAGAACGATGCAGAAAAATTTGAAGAAAGCAGTTGATGAGCTTTCAGATCTTGTTGAAGATATTGGAGATGGAATCAAAAATCTTTAATTAGGGTTTACAAACTTCTCGCCAGTAATCATTGCTGTACTTAATCAAAAGTGGTATTGTTTTTAAAATAAAGGTTGCTATTAGCGCCTTTATTTTATTTTCAGTATTTTTGACGTGGAAAGAGGTTTTTCGCTGGAAACTCTATACTTATTATGGTATAATACTTCGGTCAGTGTTTTATTTTGTATTTTTGAGAGCGGATGAAATAATGAGCAGATTTATAAAACTGAAAAAAGTATTTGAGCCCTTACTGATCATCTTTATTACCACTGCATTAATCAGCTTTTTATATGATTTTTATTACTTACTAAATGAAACTGCAAAATACGAAACCAAAAGATATTTGAATGAGATAACAGTAAAAAGTGCAAAATTGTTCAAAGAAAAAATAAATAGTGATCTTTTGACTGTCTTTGTACTTTCCAAATATCTTGGATCTTTTGACACCCTAGACGGTCAGGAGGCAAAGGCAGCCATGAAAAAAATAAGCAGCGAAGTTCCTTTTCGCAGCCTTCTGATTTCAAATGCCTTAAACGGAACTACTTATACCGGGAATGGAATCTCGATAAAAACAGACCATAGTGAACCTTTTGAAGGAGCACAAAACAGGGATCAGAGAGTTTCCCAAGTGCTAAGAGACGCTTTCAATGGAAAAGATATGGTAGCATTAACTTCTCCTGTTTATAAAAATGAGAAGCTGACTGGAAGTATCTCTGGACTTTATTATACGGAAGACTTCATTCAAATTATTGAAAAAATCAGCTTTCAAAGATTGACATACTATCAAATCATAGAAAAAGACGGTGATTTGCTTTTTCAAAACACTTCTATGGAAACAACAGGAGGATTCGATAATTTTTACCCATTTCTAG
This sequence comes from Sinanaerobacter chloroacetimidivorans, assembly GCF_018128545.1. Classification (GTDB taxonomy): domain Bacteria; phylum Bacillota; class Clostridia; order Peptostreptococcales; family Anaerovoracaceae; genus Sinanaerobacter; species Sinanaerobacter chloroacetimidivorans. Next base: position 341,598 of record NZ_JAGSND010000001.1, read on the forward strand.
GAGAAGTGATTCTCGATAAAGGGTTTATTTCATCTATCATCATTAATGATATCATGAAAAATAAAGCGGGCTTTATGGGATATAAATTTAAGGATAAAGGCTATTATTTAAGCTATGCACCGATTGGTATTAATGATTGGTACTTACTGGCCTTTGCGCCTAAAGATTCCTTTAATATGCACCCTGGTGATATAAAAAAGAGTGCATTATTCATGATCATAAAAATCATTTCGTTATTTCTGATTCTGATTTTATATATTATATGGCGGCAGGTAAAATATAAAACTGTAATGGAACAGGGCAGAATAGAATTGGAAGCTCTAAACAGCAAATTGAAAATCAGAGCAGAAAACGACTTACTGACAGGACTTTATAATAAAATCACTAGTGAACTTTTGATATCCGATTATCTGGAAACGGAAGGGAAGAACGGAAGACATGCATTATTCGTCATTGATATAGATAATTTTAAAAATGTCAATGATGAAATGGGACATCTTATCGGAGACCGGGCTTTAATAGATACTGCCGCAGGTATCAATGACAGCTTTCGTATCAGCGATATTAAAGGGAGAATCGGCGGAGACGAGTTTATCGTTTTACTAAAAAACATAGCATCTGATGAAGATATTCGGAAAAAAGCAGAAGACCTTTGCAGATTATTTAAAAGCATCAAAGTTTATAACGGACAAATTTCGGGGAGTGTTGGGGCGGCCGTATATCCGGATCATGGGACCACCTATACAGAACTATTCGAAATAGCAGATAAGGCCATGTACCATTCTAAAGAATTAGGAAAAGACGGATATTATATCTACAAGATTAATGAAAATATATAATAATGGACGACATTAGGAGGAAATTTATTCATGGAAAAGTTAGGGTTAAATCAATTAAGAAGCATGTTTCAAGAATTTTATAAAGGAAAAGATCATTATGCAAGACAAAGCTTTTCTCTCGTTCCTGAAAAAGATAAAAGTCTGCTCATAATCAATTCGGGAATGGCACCTTTGAAACCATATTTCGCAGGATTGGAAACTCCGCCAAGCAAACGAATGACTACCTGCCAAAAATGTATTCGAACCGGAGACATCGAAAATGTCGGTTATACGGCAAGACATGGTACTTTCTTTGAAATGCTTGGAAGCTTTTCCTTTGGTGATTATTTTAAGGAAGAATCCATCACCTGGGGCTGGGAATTTATCACTCAGGTATTAAAAATGCCGGAAGATCGATTGTGGGCCAGCGTTTATGAAGAAGACCAGCAGGCCTACGATATCTGGAAGAATAAGATTGGCATGCCTGAAGAGAGAATCGTTCCATTAGGGAAGGATGATAATTTCTGGGAAATCGGAACAGGCCCATGCGGTCCTTGCTCTGAGATTTACTTTGACAGAGGTGAAAAATACGGGTGTGACAATCCGGACTGCAAACCAGGATGTGATTGTGACAGATATGTTGAATTTTGGAATCACGTATTTACGCAATTTAATCGTGATGAAGCAGGCAATTATACACCTCTGGCTCATCCGAATATTGATACCGGAATGGGTCTTGAACGTTTGGCCTGTATCATGCAGGATGTAGACTCGATCTTCGACGTTGACACGATTCAATATATTTTAAACGCTATCGTTACTATTTCCGGAGTGAAGTATGAAAGAGGTGCTGTAAAATCAGACGTCTCTATCAGAATTATCACGGACCATATCCGCTCCGTCACTTTTATGATCGCAGACGGCATTTTGCCAAGCAATGAGGGCAGAGGATATGTATTAAGAAGGCTTTTAAGAAGAGCGGCTAGACATGGTAAGCTTCTTGGAATTCAGGGTCCTTTCCTTGCAGATTTATCTAAAAAAGTAATCGAGGTATCCGGTGTGGCTTACCCTGAATTAGAGGAGAGAAGTACCTACATTCATAAGATTTTATCTGTTGAGGAAGAAAAATTCAGTGCAACCATTGATCAGGGTTCAGCTATCATAAATGATTATATTAAAGATCTGAACGATTCCGGGAACACTGTTTTATCCGGTGAAAAAGTATTTAAATTATATGATACGTACGGTTTTCCTCTTGAACTGACACAGGAAATATTGGAAGAACATGGCTGCAGTGCAGATGTAGAAGGCTTTAACAGTAATATGCTTCATCAGAAAGAGCAAGCCAGGGCTGCAAGAAAGAGTGAAACCGATGCTGGCTGGTCAGATGATGCTGCACTCTTTATGGATCAGAAAGCCACCTTATTTACCGGTTACGATCAACTGGTTGATACCGGCATCGTGCAAGGCCTGTTTTGGGAAAAGCAAGCGCAGTCTTCCGCTAAAGAAGGGGATACTGTCATTCTTGTGCTGGATAAAACTCCGTTCTATGCGGAAAGCGGCGGTCAGGCCAGTGATATTGGTATGATGACAAATGAAACGTGTACTCTAGATGTACTTTCAGTTTCAAAAGTAAGGGATGTCTTTACACATAAAGTTAAAATTTTATCAGGTGAAGTGAAAAGCGGTGATTCGATTCAAGCTATGGTTTCAGTATCGAATCGAAATCAGACAGCGCGAAACCATACGGCTACCCATATCCTTCATAAGGCATTAAAAGAAGTTCTGGGAAGCCATGTGGAACAAGCCGGATCCAACGTCACTGCAGACGGTTTGCGCTTCGATTTCACTCATTTTGAAGGAATTTCTAAGGATCAATTGAAAAAAATTGAAGAAATCGTAAATGACCGTATTAATCACTTCCTTGATGTCAATACTGAAATTATGTCGGCTGAAGAAGCGATAAAAAGCGGAGCCACCGCATTATTCGGTGAAAAATATGGCGAGAAGGTCAGGGTCGTCTCCGTCGGAGAATTCAGCACAGAACTCTGCGGCGGTACTCACATTAAAAATTCAGGGCAAATTGGTGCCTTTAAAATCATCAGTGAGAATGGTGTTGCAGCCGGTGTCAGAAGAATTGAAGCCATTACCGGAATGGGCCTTTACAAGAAGATTGAGGAAGAAGAATCATTAATTCATGCCGTCGCTGAAACCTTAAAAACCAATGTTTTGGGTCTGCAGAACAGAGCTGCTTCAGTTACGGAAGAATTAAAAGCCTATAAGAAAGAACTGGAAGAATTTAAGAAAAAATCTATGGGTTCCGGCCTTGAGGCAATGATTGCAGAAGCAAGGGAAGCAAATGGCGTAAAACTGATCACAAAAGCTTTCCAGGATTATGATATTAATGACTTAAGAAGCTTATCCGATGAAATCAAGTCAAAATATAAGAGTATTATCATCGTATTTGCTACAGAAACGAGTGGGAAAGTAACCTTTATGGTATCTGTTTCCGATGATTTGCTGGATAAAGGCTATCATGCAGGAAATATGATAAAGACCATAGCAGCAGCTGCCGGCGGAGGCGGAGGCGGGAAAGCCGATATGGCACAGGCAGGAGCTAAGGATCCTTCAAAGATACTAGCAGCCTTTGATGTTGCAGCTTCATTGATAGGTTAAACCGGTTGGTCAATTACCGACAATTGTTACAACAATATTAAAATTTATAAATTTTATTGTTTAACTTGCTTTCCCTTTGGTATAATAACGCTAGAAAGAAGGTGAGCAAGATGGACAGAAATACGATACTCTTTAACAGCCCGGATAAGGGTGAGCAGCAAACAACTGAAGAAATACTGAGAACTGTTTACAGTGCTTTGGAAGAAAAGGGCTATAACGCAATAGACCAGATGGTAGGGTATATTCTGTCTGGGGACCCTTCTTATATCACAGGGCATAATAATGCGCGAAATATTATTCGTCATATAGAAAGAGACGATCTTGTTGAAGAGTTGCTAAGAGCATTTTTAAAAAAATAAAGTGAGGCGGGCTTTCAAGTCCGCTTTCTTTTTATGAAGAAATTTATTAACAAAAGAGAAAAGGGAAGCGAAAACATGAAAATGATTGCATTGGATGTTGGGGATAAAACGATTGGAGTAGCACTTAGCGATGAGCTTCTCATCACTGCACAAGGGCTTATGACCATTGAACGCGTTGGGATTCGCAAGGACATCGACAAAGTAATAAATTTAATAAAAGAGCACAACTGCAATACCGTAGTGATAGGCCTCCCTAAAAATCTTAACGGTACGGACAGTATTCAGACTGAAAAAGTTTATGAATTCAGAAAGATGCTGGAAAATAAAATGAGAAGCACTGGTGTGAAAGGCATTGATATCGTTTATCAGGACGAAAGATTTACAACAGTAATCGCAGAAAAAATATTAATTGAAGCCGATTTGAGCAGAAAGAAAAGAAAAGAAGTAATCGATAAGCAAGCTGCAGTTGTAATTTTGCAGGGCTACCTGGATCGATTATCCAATCTGAATAAAAGATCTGAATAAAAGAATGAGGATAAGTAAAGTGCTTATAGCGGGCACTTTATTTTTATTTATACCAAAAAAAGTATAAAAAGCGCCCTGGTAAAATGGGCGCCATTTTTTTCTAGTTAAAATCTACCTCTGCATCTGTGTCTGTGAAAACGAAAGGGATTTCTTTTACATCTCCGGTAGAACATTCTAAATACCTCCCTTCAAAGTTCGGTATTTTTTATACTATGACTTTGGTAATAAATCCGTGAAAATACGAATCCGTGAAAAAAACCTTGACTTGGAGTTCGCTCCAAATGCTACGCTATTATTGATAAATCTGAAGAATACTTTAAGTTTAAGCCATACCGAAAGGAGCAATTTTTATGAGTAGTAAAATTCTGATTGCCTACTTTTCCCGGGAAGGGAAAAACTATATTTAAAATGGCCCTATTGATATAATAACATTGTAATGGGAGGTGATCTAATAACAATATATAAATATAAAAATACCACGGATTATGTATTATATCCCGTGGTATTTTTGTGGTTGCCCCTGCAGGGGCGAAAACTATTTTCGTTATTACTCAACGATTATTTTTCCCTTCATATACGGGTGTGGTGTACAAATATAATCGTAAGTTCCGGCATTATCAAATTTCTGTTGGTAGGATGAACCTTTTGACAGAAGCCCGCTGTCAAAAGAGTCACCTGTAGCCGTATGTTTAACCGAGTCCTTGTTAATCCAGGTAATTGTTTCTCCACTTTTAATAGTTATTTCATCTGGTTGGAACTTGTAATTTTCAATGATTACGGTATTCTTATCTGTTTCAGAAACAGAAGGGTCTTCAGTTTTGGCTGTGCCGCATCCGCTAACGCTGATTAGTAGTAATAAAATAAGAAAACTGATGATCAATTGCTTGCTTATGTTCATACAGGATACCTCCATTTCTAAACCCTATAATATAAATAGGCTATTGTTTAAACCAAATGCTATGAAGCCATGAATTACAGCCAACAACAATATGACATATCCGCCAATACGATGCCATTTAAATGGCAATTTCAAGATTTTTTTAGCTACACTGATCTGAAAAAGAATTAAAAGGAACAAAAATATCCCTAACCATAGGTGGAGGGGTTGACCTAATATTATTGGAATTCTCATACCTTTACCTCACATTTCGATAATTAATCCATATACAGATATTCTTTTGAATTTTACCGATTAATACCCGTGAATTACACTTGGTAAACATTTTTAAATACTGCTTCTAAATAATGCATATTCAATATTGTCATTAGCAACATGCTGTAATATATCTAACCGCTCTTGATAAAAATATCAAGAGCGGTTTATTTTTGTATACGAAAACCTCTGGCTGTGCCGGTGGATATCATTATTTTATAGATACCAATTAGAAGAAGAAAAGGTGGTTTTATGTACGATAACTTATATCCGAAGAATCCTAAGACAGGTAATCGAATGATCGAAATTTCATTAGTTAATTATAATGATTTCTTTCATGAATGGGATAATTCAATATTTAAGAAAAGGGATGTGCATCCTGAGTTGACTGAATTTTTGGATCAGTGTTCTGAAGAAATACCACTAAAAGAAAAAATGGAAATCATTTTATCTCTTCAAAATGAGACAAAAAATCTTGACAAGGAAAACACATTAAAAGAAAGTTATAAGAACTATTATTCTTTATACTACAAGATAGAAAATAGAAAAATGAAAGGACTTTATAAATCAACAATAATCTTAATAGTGATAGGGTTTTGCTTTATGTTATCGAGCATTATGTTGACTGACCAACTTCCAGAATCAGTTTTGTCCGAGGTTCTGGTAGAAGGTCTTACGATAGGAGCCTGGGTGTTTATTTGGGAAGCTCTTCATTTCATGGTTTTCGAAAGACGTGAGCTTTTTCTGAGAAGGAAAGAATTAAAAAGGTTTCTTAAGACTCCTCTTTTTTTTAAGTATAAGAAATAATTCAGTTTTAGTTCCATAATAGTCCATATCGGCTGGGCTTCGATAATTAATTTCTACTATTTGAGATTAGGCTATGTTACGTAAATCAATAAAAAAACGTTCACCCTTATTAGAGTGAACGATAATTATATTAAGCATTGACAAGATTATCTCCATGTTTTAGGGCATCTAATACAGACACATACGAAGTCTCCGCGTCTAAACGTACAAACGTCTTTGTCTCTGTCTCTAATGCCTCCTACGAAATCATCATCCCAATCCCAATCTCGATGTTTACGACACATAATTTAACCTCCCTTCAGGCTAACAAATGCTTAGATTGTTAGTTTTTATAGCAGATTTCTACTATGTGTTTAGTTGTTGGTCCCTAAAAAGACTAAAGTAATAGATGAGGCCACAAGATATAATATGTAAATTTCAATAAATTAGTGATTATTATTTACCGGCAATTTGTAAATTGTATTGCGTTTTCTGGAAACTTCACGGGTGAGAAGGGGCGAACTAATTATTGGACAGGCTTGCCAGACATCATGATCAAGGAAATCACTAAAAAACCCAGAATAGGGCATTTTCTAAAAAGATATCTATTCCTAAAATGTATATTTTGGGAATAGTTTATTCTTTAAAAAAAAATGCTTTCCAGTTCAGCAGTCTTACAGATGGTTTGCACGCTATCTTTGATATTGACAATACCACTGTCAGACAAGCCTGTCAACAATTATTTTCCATAACTTTCTATTTCAGTATGGCGATAATCACCAAACCGGCTGCAATCATCCACCATTTATCCTTTAAAATACTCAAAAGACTGTCCGCGTTCACATTATCCAAGAGATCGCCTCCGATACTCCCAAGATCAATACCAGAATATGATTTTGACCCCATAACCTTTGCAGCTTCATTGTAATACTTCATAAATCCAGAGGTATTATAATCCGCTTCTGCCCATGGTGATGCATTCATTGCTTTCAATAGCGTTTTAGGATCTGAACTAGAACGTGCTGTTTTCAAGAAATCCCGGTAATACGACAAATTCATAACCTTAACGTAGTCCTGCGTAAAAGCCGACAAGTTTGTATACCCGGCATGAATACTATCAGATGGATCAAAGATGCCTTTCGATGCGTTGGGGCTGCTTTTAATCCCTGCGAGATTATTATACTTCTTACTGCCTAAATTCGTCCCGTTCCCGGTCTCATAGAGCCATTGAGCAAGGACAAAGGCAGGATCGATCCCAAGCTGCGTACCGGCACTATAAGCGTAAGGCGCCCATTTTTGACTAGGGGTTAAGGTACTGTCCATGCTACTTAGCCCCCTGACTGGTCAGCACATTCAAAGCAACGGTAAATTCCTTGATCACTTCGGTATTTTTCTCGATTATATCATCACTTTTCTTACCACGGAACCAGTCCTTTACCATGAAATACGCCAACAAAATACCCATAGGGCCATATGTAAGCAGCTGATTCAAACCAGTTGCAACCTGTGTTACATCGTCCATGATTTACTCCTCCTTTTATCCTCAAAATACGATCTTTCCCAAGACAATCCAAGATGCACATATGTATCATACCAACAGATCTGCGAGAAACCACCGGCAGTACAGCATTCATCTTCCCATTTGGTCACAACGTTATGACAGAATACTTTCTGACGGGCTGGATCGGCTTCCATATACTCTTTTGGTAGATTAAAGTCGACTGCCATGGCTCTAAGGTGTAATGAAGACGAAACACCTCCCACAGCCTTATTTTTCGCTACTGTACGGTATCCAGAGTTTACATTAATCGGCCTATTATACCAACCCCGGAACCGTTCCAACACTCTTGCAAAGGATACGAATTCCGGGGTTATAATCATTTGACCGTCACACGCAAATTCCGAAAGCCGAAAATGAGCCGAAATCTGGTCTTTTATTAACTCCATGGCACTTACCCCTTTGCAGATACAATTCGCCCTAATTTAAGAGATTTTCCAGCCGTCAGAAGCAAAACAACACTGAACCCTAAGAAGTAAGGATTGCTTACCAATAGAGCCACCGCTGATTTAAAATAATATGCTGCTGCATTAAAAACGCCGGCAGCATTCGTAAGAATATCATTCATTCAAAACTTCCCCCTCTTCCTCTGCACCTGTATACTCTCCAAACTGATTTTCAAGCAAGTCTGTAACATACTCCAGAAGCTCTTGACTTTGTTTCAATTCCTGTCTAGTAGCATTAACAAGGATTCTTAATGTTTTTACCCTAGAAGCACTGACCAAACTATTTATAAATAACAGGATGAGAGCTATAGATGCCAAAATATAAAACCATTTACTTAAATTTAAATAAAAATAAAGCTGATCCAAAAAAACATTAATATTCTGCTCAACGTTTGATATAAAACTCATTTCCAAAAATCTCCTTTTTTCTTTTAATTCTATAACAAACATGAATTAATATCAATGCCTTAATATTACAATCAGAGCCACAAGTCCCACTATAGATATCTGCCAATTCTCTTTAATCCAGACTATGAAATCAAAAGACGAGCTCACAACTGTTGAACCAGCATCTACCGCCTTGCCTGTAGTAGTAACCACATTTTTAAATCCATCCGTTACCTTCTCCTTCACCCCAAAGTAGTTCATAACATATTCGTCAGATGGCTCTTTAAAACTGAATGTCTTAAAATCAAAACCTCCAAAGAAAAAAGGATTCTGGGCTTTGAATTGTTTTCGCAACTCATCCATACTAGCCATAAAATCACCCTTTCCCATTCATGAAGCGATCCAGCAATGCAATGCCGACAAGACCAAGGATCACATATCCTAAGATATTACTGATTCCAGAACTGCTGCTTGTGGTCTTATAAGCCGTACTGTAGTCCGTAGGATCATACCCGGCCACCGTTACGATTCCGTTATCATCAACAGAATTAATTTTAACCGTTTCATTTGACGTTGTTTTCTCATTACCCGATGATCCCGAACCGCTCACCAGTGAAGCGAACTTTGATACTACATCGTTATAATCCTTTGACGATCCGGTAGGAGTATCAAGCCCCATGGCCCGGATGCTACCTGTAGCTGTCTTCTGATATACACCGCCACCGGTAACGACATAATCTCCAACCTTGGCATTACTTGTTCCGTCTTTGTTGACTAATACAATAGCCATTACTTAACACCCCTTCTAAACAAAACTTTGAAAGGGGTGGAGCATAAAGCCCCTACCCCTTGTAAACGGTCTGATACTGCATCAGATCGTTATAATCCTTCACTAATTCCGGTACGCTGATAACTCCACCTCCGGGAATAACAGATGCCTTTGCACCCTTGGTGAAACACCTAGCATTAAAGAATAACATATCCCATCCAACGGACAGTTCTACGTTGTGATAGTGACAAAAATTTGAGATATTTGCCTTGTATTTCTTTTGCATTTCAGCTTTCTTTGCTTTGAAAGCCTGTTCCTTTTCATGATCATTCATTTGAATTATTTTTCCCATTTTCTTTACCTCCGTAAAAATAATTTAATCTAAGAAACAATTATCCCGCCATCGTTAATAATGTCGATCAAATCATATCCAACATAAGCACCTGTCAAAAGCTTTAATGCTGTAAAATAAGTATTATTTGGTGCTTTCATTCCGATCCAGACATCTTGGCCAGCATTAACAGGAATATCGTAATCGACTATCGCTGTAACCGTCTGTCCAGAAGTACCGGTAACAGACTTCATATCAACCCACGTAACGCCTTTATCTAGAGAATAGCCAATATAAGCATTATTCGTACCCCCACCGGATAACGTAGCACTGATTGTTCCGTATAGCCTTATAGAACCCTGCACCATACATTTGATATTTTTTACCTTACTGTACGATGAAGCTACCGGGAAACTGATATCTGATGCAAAATCATAAATATGGTTAGAACTCCCCTTCACGTTCAAAACCGAAACTCCTTGAGAAACCACCTCGTTAATATTACTAATAGCAACAACGGTTTCCTGAAGGACGTCTATCATATCACTCATAATTTTTCCGATATAAATTTCATTGCCTGCCATACGATCACCTACCCTATAATATTTCTAGGTTCTGTGATCTGGAAGTATGTCACCTCGATATCAACATTTACCTGACTATCGGCACTGCCGGGTTCCCCATGATTTTCATAGAAGACACGTAACACAGCATTATTTTCAATTTCATACCTCACTGAACTTGATACTGTTTCGTCATCCCCGGATATGTACTTATCCCCACCCTCTGCATAGGTAAACAAATCAATCATTATCTCTTGCGGAATGATTACCACTGGTCTGATCCTTAGTGTGCCGTTTTCCCCTGCTGCAAATCTTATTTTCACATTCTCTACAGTGCCATGAGCAACTAAAGAATGTTCAATAAAACCGGATTCACCAGCAGGCACAGACTTTCTAAAAACATAAGTCTTACTTGCGTTTATCAACCTTTCAAAATCCATTCAGCATACCCCCCCCCCTTTCTGCAAGGCAAGGGCAAAGCATTAAAGCAATGCCCTAGTAACATCAAGCAATACCGTACTGTTTGCTTTTGAAAGCGTTGTAGCTGTAGGAACCTTGATCAAGAATTGGAATTTACGATCCTGTGACAGCAATGTATCATCGAACGGCAGTACAAAACGGTCTGCCGGGATACTTGCCCCAGTTGTTAACGCTGCCAAATCGACATCAAGGTAAACAGGCTTACTCCCTATAGGCATATCCTGTGAAGACAGAAGCATGATTCTAAATTTTCCCTGAGTGATAGCCACAGGAGTTCCTGCATTATCATAAAAAGCAGCATAAAATCGACCTATTGCTTCATTCTGTGCAACCAATGCACCCCTGCCAAGCCCTACAATTTCATCTGCCTTTACGGTGTACTCACCGATCGGCGTGAACTGACCGGCTACGAGTGATACAGTTGCCCCTTTTGTAATAACCTCTTCCCTGGTAAAGGTTGCAGGATAAAGGGCATTTCTACTTACATTTCCCATAGTTTTTCCCCTCCAATCCTATAAAACATTGAGACCGTTTCCAACAGCCGGTTGGATATACGGTTTCATTCCGGGAGTTTGGTTCCCCGGTACACGAGAATCAATTACATTAAGAGCCTTTGTCCCCATAGCCATGATCATGCCGAACATAACCACCCACAGGATACCGCCAAGCCATACGGACGGATCAAAGACCGATCCAGAACCTTTGGTAAGCGGATTTTGAAAATCTGTTAATTTTGCCATTTGTTCAAATTCCCCCTTTTGGTAAATATTTGGTTAACATAAAAAAGTTATAGCATACCGTTCTGACAACACTGTCAAGCACTTTTTTCTCAAAAAAGCAAAGAAAAAAGACCACTTTGTCAGTGGTCTCTGTCAGAAAATATTATTAAATTGTCAAAGGGTTTCTTCCCTCAATTTGATATCCGTTATAGTAACAATAACTATGTTTACCCCTGCTTTCCCATTCAGCCTTACAAAAATCATAGTCAATGCCTTTACTTTTCATATAAGCAGAATCACCAGCTGCTATAAAAAATATGTAGTGCTCAAAAGCTTGGGTATACAGAGTTTTATCAGCGAGAGCAGGACGTTGCGTAATACAAATAAGCCTTTGCCCCTTCTTAAGCCCTGCTGTAGCCACATACTTAGCAATTTCCAAGCTATAGCCTTTCAGTAGGTGACATTCATCTATACACACATAAACGGGGTGTTGATCGTCAAACCCTGCATCCATGATAGCATTCATGACATGACCAGCAACATAATCATATCCAGTCCTTGGGTTTGAAAATATCAGATTAATTTTCATTCCATCCTTAAGCATTTCGATTAGCTGCTCTGTGTCAACGTCAGTGCTATACACGTTCATAAAACCCCTGGGAACCCTTTCTCCCTGAATGTTGAAATACAAGACAGGCCCCCTTATCTGCAATAATGCCCGGTGTGTGAATGTCGATTTCCCGGACTGGGTATTACCGCTGACGAACACATGAAAATTTCCCTCATTAATCAGCCCCATTATTCCCTCTCCTTTCCATGAACACCTCAATACCGCCAAGCACAATATCGATGATCGCTAAATCCAGATCACCGGCTATACCAGTAAATCCCCTAAGCTGCCGGGCAAAACCCTTTGACCTCTTTGCATTCATCGGGTGATCCAAATAATACTCTACGGTATTAGGGCCGGTTTTCTTAAGCAAAAAACCAAAATCAAGTCGTAAGATCCCGGCCGGTTCCGGTGCTGGAATCTCACCGGCTGCACCTTCGGTAAATTCTTCAATAATCTGTTTTTCCGCTGTTTTTTCATCAAAAAAAGTCTTCTTTGCTTCATAATCCAGACTCACTATAACCACCCCGCTTTTTTACATTCCGCAGCCGTCCAAACATCGTCCCCATCCGTATATCTCATTCCAGCATCATAAGCAGCACGTTCTAAAGGGTGAGACTTATTTAATGGTCGAAATCCTTCCGGTGCTTCTTTCCTCCCGGCTCCGGGTTCCTCTTTAACGACCCCGAACGCTTCTAGCTTACAATCCTTTGCCCGGTATTCCTCCAAGTGAGATTTCAACATGTGAGCGTGAAGGGCATTCCTATTTTTTAGACCTTCCTTTTTACAGATTGGGCATATCATCATTTCTATGCACCTCCTTACCAAACACGGTCTTCATATCAATACGATGCCTCATCATTGCCCGGATCACACCGGTGAAAACTGCATCAACTGATTGGCTAATCTGCACTTTCATCAGCTTTGCAGTGATCACTTTTTCAATCAAGTTGATACCTGCTGATATGATGCAGAAGAAAACGAACAGTAATAAAATTCCCCAAAAACCCATTGTACCCATGGTATGTACCTCCTAACAAAAACCATAACTGAATCGCTCAAACATATTTTCGAGCTTCCAAATGTGTTTTTTCGGTGATCTAAAATTGATCCCGAAAATCCTTCCGTAATACTTTTCAATAGCTTCATTTTCTACCAAAAACGTCTCATAGAATTTACCTAACTCCCCTTTCCTTTTAAATTTCTTGCAGTGCTTTCTAAAATAATCCGCAATGGCTTGTCTTTGCTGCTTATTCAGGAATGCAATCATAATTTTAGGTCCCATCAAACCAGTACTTTTTAGGTATCTACGTCTTTTTAAATTTCCCTCTTCCCTTGCATATTCAAACAGTCCATCAAGCCCCTTTCCTATGTACTTACAGACGTAACCGGCTATATCGTATGTATCAGAGAAATTGATTGCATCTACTTCAACACCACCCATTCCCCAGATATAAAACAGCGTATCTCTTTTATCGTAGTCCTTTGGTAACCTTCCGTCTTCAATAAGCCTGTCCACCACTTGTCCAGAAACAGGCAGATACGGCATATTAAAAAACAGAATGTGAAAGTGCCAGACATACCGGCTATTTTCCATCTGCAATTCAGGAATCGCAAGATATTTTAAGAAGTTTGCACCCTTCTCACCTGTAAAATGATAATTCAGCCGTCCAATAAAATCATTGAACAGTGAATTCGCTTTTTTGTACTTTTTCACGTTCTCACGGAATGTAGCCGTGAACATTTTAAACCTCTGCTTTTTCCCATTATGATCTAAGTGCTTATGTAAATTTGCTGATACCGTGTCATAAACGTCACGTCTTGCCCTCAGGCCGGTTTGATACCATCGTTTTTCTGGATCATATTCAACCTTTGGCTTTTCATCGTCAGAATCATCTTTCCGCTTATTTTTCGAAAATCCAGAAAGAACCCCTTTTTCATAAAAACACACTTTTACGCTATCCCCGGCAACCTTCAACTTAGCATTATACCGGGTGTAGACATATCCATGATGCTCGAAAAGTTGGCATCCATCTCCTAAATTTAATCGAAATATATCACTCACAGTAAAACCTCCTAACGAATTTTCAACGTTTTAAAGCCTTTTTCAGTAGTTATGGAACGGTAACCAAGTTAAGTATCCCCATCCTGCCGACTCTGCGACTCTTTATAGCAACGAATGATATACCGCAGCTTTTCAGCCCTTGTTGCCTTTTTCCCACCAGTGAAATACCATCGCCTTGCCCTTTCATCTGGAACACTGTCAATCACAGAGAGTTCAAACCTTCCCAGCCTAAAAGGGTACGCTTTCAAAACTTCTTTCTCACCATACATAAAGAAACCTCCTTCCTATCCCAGGAGCAAACGTAATACATTTTACTGCAGCAAAACGTAATACGAAATCAGAAATTAATAAAATCACCAGTGCTTGTACTTCTGTTCTTCAAGAGATCGCAACAACTCCACGACATCAGACAAGGCTACCATTGTGTCCGGTTCACGCTCAGAAAATGAACTCAAATATCCAATTGTGTAATAAACCGGATGAATGCGGACATCTCTCGACTCATCACTTTTTACATTTTCCATTACTTCCTTAATAACATCTCTCATTCCACTGTCTCCTTAATAATCACTAAAGAACCAAGGGCTTGTAGCCCTTTACAATCCGCTCCAAGACTTCTCTTTCGTCTTCCAGTTCAGCCAATCGCGCTTTCGACCTTAGATACTGCTCTTTCAAATACAACTCCCCATCAGCTTTTTCAAGCCGTTCATAATGAGCCTGCTTTGCCAGCAAAACCTCAAGCCCCACCGCATCAACAATTTTGCAGAAATCATCTTTATGAAGATCAAGAACTATATACAGCGAGTTCAATCCCCACAACTGCTCTTCATTGATTTTCACGCTCTTTAAACGAGCGTTCGCCTCTTCTAACATCATTTCAATCTACCTCCTTAATAGAAACTAAGCCACTTCATAATAGAGGATGAACGCAGTAAAAAGACAATAGGTCTGTCCATCTTCTGTACAAGTAGCGGTGCTATAAGTTACTTTTGATTCACTGTGATCTAGCAAGAATTCGTTGACTGCCGATTCAAAAATGAACGGCCTGCTATCAGATATAAGACGTGACTTTAAGACTTTGCCCTGCACGATACACCTCCAAAATTATTCTGGTAATATTCAGAGCAGCAGTAACCACCGTATTTAATAGCCCGCTTGTGATATGTACAATAAGCATCACTGCCGGCATGCTCCCGGGTGAACGCAGGACAATTACGACAATAATCCCTCTTTCCGTCAACCCTCTCCATTGGAATTTGTAATTTTGGATTAGAGTAAGAAATATAGACACAATGCCTGTCAGCACTGCGGAAAGAAAGGTCATATTTCAGCCCTTGTGCATCGAGCTCAGCTAAATAACAATTAACTTCATGCTCGAAAGTCTCATAAGAGTCTGACGTTATGACCTTAAGACGAGTATTTTCCATAGAAATTCCCTCCAATAAAAAATAAGCAGTTGGGCGTTTCCCCATCTGCTCATCTTATCGGAACTATTCCTAAAATTCATCGTTTTAACGAATAGTTTTCATATTTACCTAAAAAGCTTATCTTCCAACGATATCCCCTATTCCGACAAAAACCTATTTCCTAGATGTATATTTTGGGAATAGATAAATGATATTCCAGAGATTCCTTATAAATTTCCATAAACTCTTATGGATCCAGACATTTTCATTAATAAATATACTTTAATAAATTTATTATTATTTTTAATACCCATCTGATCAAAGATCCACTTCTCATGTTTTGAATTCTATTTTTATTTTTAGGGCAAATTTTTATTTTATCTATTTATAGTAATTACTTTTTCTGATTGTAGACATTTATATAGTAAATTTGCTTTTAAATTTCGTTTTCTTATTATATTCATATAACTTTCTTCAATTATTAACCTTAAAATTCTATGTTTCGGCTAAACATAAGTATTTGCAATGCTTTTGTTCCTTGAGGCTCTAAAATGCGTTTTAAGCGATTTTTTTTGATTCTTAAAGGTTTTATACCTTTCACTAAAGTGTTGAAATAATCTTTCATTGTAATTATCACGTATAGGATTCGATTTTGGAAATTTCATATGTAATCCGGCACTAATATTTTTTGCCCAGGAATAAGACTATCGGCAGATATATGATTGATTTCACATATTTCGTAAATAACTGATCTGGTATCAAATCCGGTTGGGCCAAATTCCTTGGCAATGTTCCATAAAGTATCACCAGGCTGAATCTGAATTTCCGTATAGGTCATTTTTGTTAAGCTGTCGGAAGTATTTAATCCAATAATAGTATTCATTGAAGTAATCATAAAAAATAAGACTATGGCCATAAAAATTGTAAACCTTACTTTTGATTTGATTCTATATTTTCTTTTAATATTCGTATTCATTTGGTTACCTCCTGATAATTTACATTTTCAAGAACCTATGTTCTTTGAAAATATCATATCAGAATGTTTGTTCTTTGTAAAGAAGAATTTGAAACACTTGTTCTTTTTTGTTTATTAAAGAACAAAATCCGGAGAAAGTTTTCTATTCGCACGTGTTGCCCAAAAGGCAAACACCAAAGTGCTTTCTTTGATATTTCAAATTATAAAAAAGAGCGAATTACGAAATTAAAGATTTCTATTCGCTCTTTTGCCTTCGGGACTATTTCACCATCTTTTGATACGTTTTATCAGCCCACCTCAAAAATCTGTTTCTTTGCAGTAGCCCAATGATACAAGCAACTACAGCAACAATGCCTAATATAATCAAGCCGGTATAGCTGTCGTTTTTGAACATGCTTCCCATCATGACACTTCCCATCAAAGCCGGCGTTCGTCCTACCAATGAAAGAAATAAAAAAGGTTTCATTTTTATTTCAGAAACACCGGCAGCATATACAAATAAATCTTTCGGAATCCCTGGAATCAAATAAATCACAAATAAAACAATATAGGCCCTTTTACTGTTTAGAACATGAACAAACCTGGTAAATCGTTCCTCTCCGAAAAAAAGATGCATCGCATCCTTTCCCAGCCATCTGGCAAGATAAAAGGTGATAAACGTACCGAATGTGACTCCGATAATGGAATATAAGTAGCCAAACCAAAAGGAATAGGCGTATCCTGCCGCGAACTGCAAAGCCTGCCCTGGCAATACTGAGATTATGATCTGGAGGATCTGCAAACCGATATAAACGAATATACTGGCAGTTTTATACTGTAATAAAAAAGAATTTATTTCCTCCAGACTGTTAAAATGGCTAATGAATTCCGGATAGTTAAAATAAACGTAAGCAGGGATACCAATGATAAAACCAAGTAGAACAAGCAGTTTTATAATGGAAACAAACGTTCTTATTTGTTTTTTTCTTTTATAATGATTACCTTGATTCATGATCACACCTGCAACATCTTATTATCCAACTATGAAAAGCGAAGCAAATCCTTCTCCAATAAGGTTTGTAATGCTTTAATGACACCGAATTTGGAATGCTCGTAAGTTAATCCGCCTTGAAAATATACAATATATGGAGGCCGTATAGGAGCATCGGCACTTAATTCAATGGAAGAGCCCTGAACGAAAGCACCTGCGGCCATAATTACCTGATCTTCGTAACCTGGCATATCCCATGGAACAGGCTTTACATGAGAATCGATAGGAGCTGCCGCCTGAATTCCTTCACAGAAAGCAATGACAGCTTCAGGGCTGCCAAGTTTTACAGCCTCAATAATATCACTTCTTTTATCTGCCGGCTTTGGACACACTTCGAATCCTAGATTTTCAAATACTTTTGCACATAAAATAGCTCCCTTCACAGCTCCGTTTACAGTTTTGGGTGCTATAAAAAGTCCCTGAAACATGGTACGTGACTGTCCAAAGGTAAGACCGCATTCCCCGCCGATTCCCGGAGATGTCATCCGATAGGAAATCTTCTCAATTAAATCGGCCCTACCCGCGATATATCCTCCGGTAAGTGCCAGACCTCCTCCCGGATTTTTTATCAGGGAACCTGCGACCACATCCGCCCCAACCTCAGTGGGCTCTTTGGTATCTAAAAACTCTCCGTAACAATTATCTACCATGCAGATAATATCCGAATTGATCGATTTCACAAAGGATGCCCATTTTTGGATTTCTTCTATTGTTATTGCCTTCCTCCAGCCGTAACCTGTAGCCCTCTGAACTGTTACGATTTTAGTTTTTGGTGTAATGGCATTTTTTAATCCATCAAAATCTATCGTACCGTCCGGAAGTAACTCCACCTGTCGATAATGGATTCCAAAATCTTTCAGAGAGCCTCTCCCTTCTCCCCTGATGCCAATAACCTCTTCCAAGGTATCATAGGGTTTTCCCGTGCAATAGATTAGTTCCTCTCCTGGTCTTAGAATACCTGTTAGGGTTAACGTCAGCGCGTGGGTTCCATTTACAATGATTGGCCGGACCAATGCTGCCTCGGTTTTAAATATCATAGCATAGGCTTTTTCCAGAGCCTCTCGGCCGGCGTCGTTATAACCATACCCGGTGTTCCAGCCGAAATGCATATCTGAAATCCTGCATTTCTGAAAGACATCGAGAACTTTATATTGATTGAATGTCATAATATCATCCAGTTCCTGAAAGATACCTGAAAGCTCTTCTTCGGCTTTTGAAACAGCTTGTAACACGTCGCTGCTGATATTCAATTCCTTATTTAATAATTGATAAGTATTTTGCTGCATGTGATGCTCCTTGCTAATTATTTACATAATATTTATATGGTCAACAGTTGGTTGATGGCATTGAGTCAACTGGACTGGCGCTTGAAATATGTATCGTTTAATCCTTTTATTTATTGGATGAATCGTTATCTTTCTTATTTTTATCAAATTCTTCTTCCCATTCAAAATTTTTAACCAGATCTCTTTTGACATTTAATTTATGTGCCGCATAAAGCTGTGTGGTAGTTATATTTTCGTGATCTAAAAGGGCCTGAACATCAAATATGGAATTACCTCTTCCAATCAGCGAGGTTGCAGTCGTTGCTCTTAATTTATGCGGACTATATCCTGCCGCCCTCGAAGTTGAAAGACCGATTGAAGTGTATTTTTTGACCAGCTCACGAATTTGCCTTTCTGTCATACGTTTGCCCTGCAGAGAAAGAAACAATGCATCTTTGTTTTCTTCTGCAAGCTTTTCTTCCGCTGGACGTTCTTCATTGATATATTCAGATAATACTTTTATAACGGACTGATTTAGTGGCATAATGGACTCTTTTCCGCGTTTTCTGTAAATTTTAAACTCACCCCGTTTAAAATGAAAAGAGGAGAGATTTAGCTGCTGAAGCTCAGACAAACGTAATCCATAAGTTAAAAATAAAATTAAAATGGCTTTATCTCTTTTTTTTGTTTTCATCCAGAATTCATGTTCTTTTTTTGTCAAGTGATCTCCGGAAGAAACGGCATCCAGCATACGCATAACTTCATCTTCCTGCAATGCCTTGATTTCTCTTTCACCAGGCTTGGGAAGCTTAATCGGGTCAAAACCATCTGTAATATTGCGGCTCACCAGTTCATCCCGGTATAGATGTTTGAATAGAACAGATATTGACGATTTTTTTCTCGAAAGTGACTTTTTATCATTTTCGTAAATATATACAGCTTTTTCCTTTTCCACTTTATATCTTCTGCAATAATCAATGAATATATTGACATCTACAGCCTTTATTTGATCGAAATCTTCCAGTTTAATGTCACGTATTTTTGGGGCAATGGTCAGATCCGTTTCCTGAATCAGATAGTTACAGAAGAATCGAATATCTTGCAGATAAGCCAATCTGGTCATAGGTAGTACATTACCTTTCAAGTAGGTAAAAAAGCCTTTTAAAAACCGGGGCAGCTCCTCTTCTATAGCTTGGCATTTTTCCGTAATTTCGATTTCCTTCATAATGATATTATCTGGCTTATCACTTTTATTGTGTATTTTCATTTCTTTTTTGACAGCCATAACAACAACCTCCGGAATCACTCTTGCTATCATTTTTCCTAAATACCTATATTTTTTTATAAGTAATTGATTTATAAATTAAGTTCTGTTTTACAATACTTCAGAATGAAGCCTAAAGCATCATTCTCCGTTTCATAATCGGACAGATTGAACCATTTCATATCAGAATACCTTCTAAGCCAGGTTAGCTGCCTCTTTGCATAGTGCCTGGTGTTACGTTTGACCAGTCGTATTGCTTCATCACGGTCATATTCCCCGTTAAGATATCCTATGATTTCTTTATAACCGATACCCTTCATGGAAATATGATCTGCCTTCAGGCCTTTGTCCAGAAGCTGTTCAACTTCCTTTATCAGGCCTTTTTCTACAAGCAGATCTACCCGCTGGTCAATCCTTCCGTAGAGCTCTTCTCTGTCTCTTAAAAGCCCTATGAGGATATATCCGTAATCTTTCGTCTTGACAAAAGATTCTTTAAATTCTCTGATTCCCTCTCCTGAGGTTTCTAGAACTTCCAAGGCCCGGATAACTTTCTTTAGGTTATTTGGGTGGATTCTTTCCGCAGCATCCGGATCGAGTACTTTCAGCCTATCATGGACATATTCGTTACCGTGCTCACGTGCTTCCTCTTCTAATCTTTCCCGAATATCTGTCTGCTTTGGCATAACGGAAAAGTTCATATCATAAATCAAGGAATTCAGATAGAGACCCGTTCCCCCTGAAATAATAGGTAATTTATGATTCCTGAAAATGTTACAGATACAATCCTTTGCCATGGTTTGGTATTCTGCCACCGAAAACTCATTCCGGGGATCAATCTGATCTACGAGATAATGGTGTACTTCTGCAAGTTCCTCCGGCGTGGGCTTTGCACTGCCGATATCCATATATTTATAAATTTGCATGGAATCTGCCGAGACGATTTCGCCATGAAAGTGTTTCGCAATCTCAATGGCATATTTTGTTTTCCCCACGGCAGTCGGTCCGGCGATGATCACGATCTTTTGATTCATTTTATACCCTCTTAAACATCTTTTCAATTTCATACTTACTCATTTTTACCACGGTTGGTCTGCCATGAGGGCATGAATATGGATTTTTTGTCTTAGCTAAATCTGCCATCAGTTGGCGTATTTCGCTTAGGTCTAGCAGGTCATGAGCTTTTACTGCTTTCTTGCATGCATTGGTGATAATCTTATCAATCTTTTTCTGGTTGATTAAGTCAGCATCTTCCGAAATATTATCTAATAGATACTCGATAAAATCTTTAGCCTCATCTAAATCCATAAACATGGGAACCGCCTTTACAATAAAGGCCGACGGACCGAATTCCTCGATCTCAAAACCCATATTCCCCAGGAAATCAAGCATTGATAGAGAATCATTCTTAACAGCATAGGAAACATTGATAATAAAGGGAGTAAGAATCGTCTGCTGCAGTTTCTCCTCTTTTTCATAAGAATCCAGCAGTTGTTCATAAAATACCCTCTCATGAGCTGCATGCTGATCGATTAGATAAAAATTCTCATGGTCAGTGCCTGTTATGTAAGTACCGAAAACCGAACCGGTAATGAAGATATCTTCAATCTCAAAGTCCCTTTTTTCTCTGGATACCTGCCCAATCGTACTTAAAGGAGTAAAGGCATAGGAAGAAGAAAGAGAAGATACTTCTGCTGTTTTGGATTTCATTTCTTTTTCTGTTGTGTCTGCAGGAACGGCGGGAGTTGGTTCTACATTGGTTTGAAAGGCTGTATTTTCATCCATTTCTGAAACTCTTTCAGACCGGTAGGTATTGTCGTCTTCTTGAATTTGCAGGCTTTCTTTTTTCTCTAATTCAGATTTTTGCCGCTGTTCGAACAATAACTTTTTTATGTCAACCTGCGTTTCTATTTCATTAACATTCTTTTCTTTTTCCTCACAGAAAGAAGCTATGCTATTGTCTTTAGAATTAGTTTGGTTCATTTTAAATGGCGAATCTTTTCGGATAATCTGATCCTTTTTGATTTCAGCAATGGCGTCTTTTGAGTTTAAATTGGTCCGGATAGCAGAACCAATAAAATCCCTTACTGCCCTCTCATCGTCAAAACGAACTTCCTTTTTGTTAGGATGAATGTTGACATCCAGTTTATCAGGAGAAACCTGCAGAAACAGGAAGGCAATTGGGTATCTCCCTTCGAACAGTTTTTCCGAATAAGCATCTGTAACAGCATTTTCCATCACCTTACTGGCTATAGATCTTCCATTTACGAAGAAGATTTGGCTTTTTCTGTTCGTTTTGCTTTGACTCGGCGCCGATACAAAGGCTTCCAGGGTCAATTCCTGTGACTTTTCCTTGAAATGAATCAGTTTGTCTCCCAAGTCTTTACTATAAATGGTCAATATGTTGGAATAGATATCCCCTTTGCCTGTGGTGGAAAATAAAATATTACCATTATTAATCAATCTAAACTTAATTTGAGCATAGGCAAGGGCCATCTTCGATATAAAATCAATGATGAGAGTGCTTTCCGTAGCATCCGGCTTCATAAATTTCAGCCTGGCAGGCGTATTAAAAAATAAATCCTCAATAATAACAGTGGTTCCCTCCGGGCAGCCCGTATCAACCTTTTCCGCAATATCGCCGCCTTCCAGCCGGATTCTGATACCGCTCTTTTCATCTGCGGTTTTGGTGATCAGTTCAGTTCTTGAAACGGCAGCAATGCTGGCAAGAGCTTCTCCACGAAATCCCAAACTTTGAATACTGTCCAAATCGGATGCATTTCTGATTTTACTAGTGGCATGGCGCTTAAAAGCTAATTCTACATCTCCCTTTTCAATCCCGCTGCCATTATCGGTAACACGAATATATGATTTTCCACCGTTTTTGATTTCCACAACAATGGAAGTTGAGCCGGCGTCAATGGCATTTTCAACAAGCTCCTTCACAATGGATAAGGGCCTGTCCACAACCTCGCCTGCAGCAATTTTATCAGCCACATGTTTGGGGAGTTCGGTTATCCTTTTCTTTTCTATTATATCCATTTTATACCTCAATTTATTATTTATTAGTTAGTGAAACTTACTTATCTATTTGTCTGATAGCAGATGGTCTATCCCAGTACGGTCATGATTTTGAAGGTCTTTATCCTTCGTTTCACAATTTTTAGAACATCAAACAAACGGTAATATAATCGGTGTTTGACGTTACCTAAAAATTCTGCTCATCTTCGGATAAGACCAAAGCAAAATCATTCCAACGTATTGCATGATCGAACTGCCAACCTTTAGCTTTATCGAGTTTTTTTACCAAGCCGCAATAGCTGAACTTTGGATTTAAGAAAATATCCGAACAGGTTTCGTCTATGATATAGGATGAAGATGATGTTATTTTTAATGATAGCATTTAAGTTTTGCCATAACCCAAAAACACCGATTATGGATACCGTTTGTTTTTGGGGTTAAAAATAACAAATCGAGACCATATCATTAGAAATCTGTGAGTATTTTCGTGATACAAAGTCAGACCTTTGGCTTGTTGAAACTCAATTATTTCGATCTGGCAGTTGAATGATTCGGTTTAAATACTAATAAATGAAATTTGACTAACTAATAAATATTAGTTTTCTGCTGCCTTCTTCAAGTCCTCCAATATACCGAAGGCCTGTGACGGCGTGATATTCATTAAATCCAGCGCCTTCAGTCTTTCCACAACAGGATTCGGTGCAAAACTGAAAAATGATATCTGTTCCGTTTCCTCTTTTACTGGAGATTGCTCGGCTAATAATTCTTTTTCATAGTGATCCAGATCTATGGACACGGCGGTTGCTTCCAGCTGGTGCAGCTTCTCCTGAGCGGTTTCCAGCACGGAAGCCGGTACTCCGGCGAGCTTGGCCACATGAATTCCGTAGCTCCGGCTGGCACTGCCCTCCACAATTTTATGCAGGAAAATAATATTTCCATCCTTCTCCTGTACATCTACATTCAGATTTTTTAACCCTTTCATGATACCCTCCAGAGAGGTTAATTCATGATAGTGAGTTGCAAATAAGGTCCTTACATGATACTTGCTGTTGCATAAATACTCAACCACCGCCCAGGCAATGGAAAGACCGTCATAGGTACTTGTCCCTCTTCCGATTTCATCTAAAATGATCAGGCTTTTTTCCGTAGCAGTGTTTAAAATGTAAGCCAGTTCACTCATTTCAACAAAAAATGTACTTTGCCCCTGTGCCAGATTATCGGAGGCGCCGATTCTCGTATAAATTCTGTCAACAATACCGATTTGTGCAGCTTCTGCAGGTACAAAGCAACCTGCCTGGGACATCAGAACAATTAATGCTGTCTGTCTCATGTAGGTGGATTTCCCTGCCATATTGGGGCCAGTGATGAGCAGCATGCTGCTGTCTTTTCGGTCAACATAAGTATCGTTGGAAACAAAGATACCGTCTTTAATGGTTGTTTCAATAACCGGATGCCGTCCCTTTTCGATCCGGATGACATCCCCCTTATTCACCTGTGGTTTTACATAACCAAGCTTGCTGCTGACCTCACTGAAGGAAACCAGAACGTCCAGGGTCGAAACTGCTCCGGACGTAATCTGAATAACGCTGATATAATCTTGGATTTTCTTCCTGATTTCAAGAAAGATTTCATATTCCAACTGATTTATTTTTGTCTCCGCATTGAGCACAACGGATTCAACTTCTTTCAATTCCGGGGTAATATAGCGTTCACAGTTAGCCAGAGTCTGCTTTCTGATATAGTTTTCAGGTACCAGATCAAAATAGGATTTTGTAACTTCAATATAATAGCCAAAGACCTTATTGAAACCGACTTTTAAAGACTTAATCCCTGTACGTTCCTTTTCCGTACCTTCCAGTCCGGCAATCCAACTCTGCCCGTCTTTGATAGAGTGCTTTATTTGGTCTAAATCTAAAGAATATCCTTCTTTGATGATTCCGCCTTCTTTGATGGTAAACGGGGGTTCTTCCTGGATTGATTGATCTATCAGATCATAGATTTCGGATAATGAATCCATTTTCTCTTCCAGCTTCTCCAGAAAGGAATCACCGCAGGCTGCCAATTCGCTTTTCATATCCGGAAGCACAAATATGGAATTTCTTAATGCTATCAAATCTTTTCCGTTGGCATTTCCACAGGCGATTCTGCCTGCCAGGCGTTCCAAATCATAAATTTTTTTCAGGCTTTCTTTCAAGTTATTCCGTAAAAGAATCTGATCTGACAGTAATTCAACTGCATCCAGTCTCTCCTGGATTTCTTTTAAATTGTTAAGGGGCTCGCGCAGCCACTGTTTCATCTTTCTCGAACCCATAGCCGTATGGGTTTTATCGAGAACGCCAAGAAGTGAACCCTGAATTTTCTTTTCAAAAAGGGTTTCCGTCAGTTCCAGATTCTTGATGGTAGCCTTGTCAAGGGACATATGACCTGCCGTGTCATAAACATTCAAATAGGAAAGATGGGATAAGCCTTGTTTTTGGGTCTCAAACAGGTAAGCCAGGAGTGCTCCTAAGGCCATGATTGAAAGATCAGACTCCTCGATCCCCAGACCTTTCAGGGATTTAACTTGAAACTGTCTTAAAATGAATTCTTCTGCTGCGTTTCTTATGTAATATTGATCCGGCAAAATGCTGATATAAGCACCAGATGTTATTTTCATTTCATCTATGAACCCGTCCAAATTGGCATAATCATTGGCAATCACTTCTTTGGCCTTTATTTTTACCAATTCATTTAACAATCGCTCTGTGTATCCTGCAGATGTTAATTGTGTTGTATTAATTTCTCCTGTAGAAATGTCACAATATGCAATCCCAGCCCCTGTTTCATGCAGAAAAACAGAAGCGAGATAATTGTTTTCTCTTTCATTGAGCATATTCTGGCTGACAACGGTACCGGGAGTAATGATCTGAACCACTTCTCTTTTAACGATACCCTTCGCCGTTGCAGGATCCTCAACCTGCTCACAAATGGCAACCTTATAGCCTTTCTCTATGAGTTTTGCTATGTAAGAATCAGCTGCATGATAAGGAACACCGCACATGGGGGCTTTCTCTTCCTGACCATAGTTTTTTCCGGTAAGGGTAATCTCCATTTCTCGGGATGCGGTGATTGCATCCTCAAAAAACATTTCATAAAAATCTCCAAGTCGGAAAAAAAGGATACAATCTTGATATTTCTCCTTGATTTCCATATATTGTTGCATCATTGGTGTTAATTGCATGGGTAATCCTCTTCTTCGAATATCTGTAACGATTTAATCAATTAAGTTCTTTGTGGGATTCTGTGACTACTTCTTCAATTAGAATCTCCTTTTCTCCGGAAACTTTTTTTAAATAAAGCAAATATTCAATATTTCCCTTTGCACCGGTCATGGGAGAGAAAGTTAATCCCCATGCATAAAGTCCGTTGCTTTCCGCATATCGTACAACATTCTTTATGACTTCCCTATGAACCGATTCCTCTCTGACGATGCCCTTCTTCCCTACTTGTTCTCTTCCCGCTTCAAACTGAGGTTTCACCAGGCAGACCAGGCTTCCCGTTTCAGAGAGTAAACCTGCAGCTACGGGAAAGATCAGCTTCAGTGAGATAAAAGATACATCGATACTGATAAAATCAACCTTTTCCTGGATTTTATCCGATTCAAGATACCGAACGTTCACTCTTTCCATGTTTATAACCCGGGTGTCATTTCTAAGCTTCCAATCCAGCTGACCATAACCGACATCGATAGCGTAAACCTTCGAAGCACCCTTTTGAAGCATGCAGTCAGTAAAACCGCCTGTGGAAGCTCCGATATCAACAGCTACCGCATCCTTCAGCTCAAGACCGAAGGCATTTATGGCCTTTTCCAGCTTCATTCCTCCCCGGCTGACATAAGGGCACAGGTCCTCTTTTACATAGATCTCTGAATCTTCATTCACACCGGTTCCCGGCTTGTCTACTCTTTGACCGTCAACATATACAATACCGGCCATAACGGCGCTTTTGGCTCTTTCTCTTGATTGAAAAAGACCTTTGTTCACTAATACGATATCAAGCCTTTCCTTCAAGGAAATCACACACCCTTTCCGCTATACTTTCAGAGTCAAGACCATACAATTCAAAAAGCTCCTCCGTACTTCCCTGCTCTATAAATTTATCAGGCCAGCCAAGACTCAGTAATTTGACATCCGTGAAACCTTCCTCCTGCAAAATGGCACTTACCGTTCTTCCAAATCCGCCGTCCAGAACATTATCTTCCAAAGTAATCAGGCAACCGGTTCTTTTAGCTGAAGCAATGATTCCATTTCTATCAACAGGTTTTATAAAGCGTACATTCGTCAGTCCCGAATCAATTCCACGCGATTTTAATTTTTTAGATGCTTCCAGACCAATGGAAACCATTTTCCCTACGGCAAAAATTTCAACATCTTCTCCTGTAAACAGGCTCTCGCAGGTACCGTCTATCGGATGGCCCGTTTCCGACGGATAATCAAAAGCTTCTCCCTTTGGATACCGGATGGCACAGGGACTCTTTAGCGAAAGTGCATATTCCAGCATTGCAGCAAGCTCTTTTCCATCCTTCGGTGCTAAAATCGTCAAGTTGGGTATATGGTTTAAATAGGATAAATCAAATATCCCATGGTGTGTTTCTCCGTCCGATCCCACATTTCCTGCCCGATCAATGGTAAAAACCACAGGTAAATTCTGCATGCATACGTCGATCACGATCTGATCGTAGGCTCTCTGCAGGAAGGTCGAATAAATGGCCACTACAGGCTGATAACCGTTAGCAGCAAGGCCGGCAGCGAAAGTGACGGCATGAGCTTCAGCAATTCCTGCATCAAAGATTCTTTTCGGAAACTTCTGCGCGAATTTACCAAGTCCGGTTGCTTCTATCATAGCGGCACTGACTGCAACAACCTTCGGATTGTCGTGAGCGAGCTGGATCATTTTATTTCCGAATATTGTAGAATAGCTCAAATTATCAGAAGATGATAAAACATTCCCCGTAGTCGGGTCAAAAGCGCTGATGCCATGAAATTTTCCAGGGTTGGTTTCTGCGTTTCGATATCCTTTCCCCTTCTTCGTAATAACATGAATCAGAACCGGTTCCTCCATCAATGAGGTATAGGACAGCACCTCCAGCAGATCATGGATGTTATGGCCATCCACCGGCCCGAAATATTTAAACCCCAGTTCTTCAAAAATAGCCCCTTGGACGATAGCATATTTCACGGAATCTCTGATATGCTCAAACCCGTTATAGAGGCCTTCCCCTACTCCAGGAATCCCTTTCAAGGCTCTTTTTAACTGCTTCTTAAAATCAAGGTAAGTCTGGGATGCTCTCAACTTTGCAAGATGATGAGACATACCGCCGATATTTTTTGAGATGGACATCTCATTGTCGTTTAGAATTACGATCATTTTTGACTTTGAAGCTCCTGCATTGTTCAAGGCTTCATAAGCCATACCGCCTGTCAGGGCACCGTCTCCGATCACTGAAATAACAGAATAATCGTCTCCGCTGAGATCTCTTGCCGTCGCATAACCCATTGCGGCAGAAATCGAAGTGCTGCTGTGACCGGTATCAAACATGTCATGGACACTTTCGTCTCGTTTGGGAAAACCGCTGATCCCGTTGAGACAACGAAGACCGTCAAAGCAGGCCGCTCTGCCGGTTAATATTTTATGTACATAGGATTGATGGCCTACGTCCCATATAATTTTATCCTTTGGACTATTGAAAACCTTATGCAAGGCAATGGACAGTTCTACAACTCCAAGATTGGATGCTAGATGCCCCCCAGTTTTTGAGACCTTTTCGATTAAAAAATCTCTGATTTCATAAGTTAATAGTTCCAATTCCCTTTCGGACATGCTTTTTAAGTCCTCAGGGAAATGGTAGTCATTTAATAACTTTTTCATATATGATAAGCTCCTTGTTTTTCATTTCTGCTTCTATTTCACCCTATTTGCCAGTTCTTCAGCCAGTTCTACGAAAAATTCCGCATTATCATAATATGGCTCCATTACCCTTTTTGCATTATCGGTAAGCTCTCTGACTCTAAGTTTGGATTCTTCTAATCCGTATAAGCATGGATAGGTAGATTTCTTTTTAATCAGATCTACGCCGGTATTTTTACCCAATTTTTCCACATCTCCGTCAATGTCCAGGATGTCATCTGCAATTTGAAATGCCAACCCCAAATTTTCGGCATATTCATCCAGTTCTCCAAGCGTCTTTTTGTCCGCTCCGGCTAAATGAGCTCCGGCCCGAACAGCCGCCTTAATCAAAGCTGCCGTTTTATTGACATGAATATAATCGAGAAGTTCTTTGGAGCACTGTTTGTTTTCCGTTTCCATATCCGCCACCTGACCGGCAATCATGCCCCTGCAGCCTGCACCTTTGGAAATTTCATAAACAGCTCTGACCCTTCTCTTTAATTTCTCCGTGTTATCAAAATAGAGAAGCATGTCCTTATTCATTGCTTCAAAAGCAGAAGTCAGCAGACCATCACCTGCCAAAATGGCAATGGCTTCGCCGAAAACCTTATGATTGGTAGGAATACCTCTTCTTAAATCATCATCATCCATAGCAGGTAAATCGTCATGGATCAAGGAGTAGGTATGAATATATTCAATAGCACAGGCATAGGGAAGCGCGAGCTTTTCTTCTCCCCCGCAAAAATCACAGGCAGCAAGCAGCAGAACCGGTCTTAACAGTTTTCCGCCGGCTTGCAGACTATAAGTCATGGATTCGTATAACGTAATACTTTTATGGTCAACCTCGGGCAAAAAATAGAGGAGATGCTCTTCTACTAATTCCTTAAATCTCAGATATTCCTTACTTTGCATCCTTACAGCTCCTTCCGGAATTACTTTTTATCGTATATTTCAATTTTCTGTTTGGCCTCATTTAATATTTCAAAACAATAGTTGTAATACTCAATGCCCTTTTCATAGCTGTTAATTGCCGCTTCCAAGGTAGTATCATCTCTCTTCAGTATATCTGCTGCTTTTTCAAGTCCAGCCAAAGCTTCCTCAAAGCTCATTTTTTGATTCTGTTTTGCCATACTGTTCCCTCCTTATCTCAAAAACCTCACATTCCAGAACTCCGTCCTGTAACACGGCTGTGAGTTTATCTCCAGTGGCGAAATGTTCTGCACTGCCTGTTAGCTTGCCATCCTGATCCAGGATGGCCGCATAACCTCGTTTCATAATGTTTACAGGATGAAACGCCTCTAAGTCACTCTTACATTTTTCCGTATTTCGTTCTAATTCCGTCATTTTATTTCTCAAACAAATATCGATATCCTTACGAACTCCTTCTATCTTTGATAGCTGGATATGTAATCTGTTTTTTAAAGACATTTGTAAATGTTCTATATTATAATTTGTTACGCGCAATTCCATATACTTGATAAATCGTTCCATGGTATGCTGCAATTGATTTCCTTTTTGCCTGCAGTATTCTTTTAATGCGTTGATGTCCGGAACTGCCATCTGTGCCGCAGCCGTTGGGGTTTCTGCCCTTTTATCTGCTACAAAGTCAGAGATGGTAAAATCCGTTTCATGGCCTACAGCCGATATAACAGGAATTTTAGAATCAAAAATGCTCCTTGCCACAATTTCTTCATTAAAAGCCCATAGCTCTTCCAGAGATCCCCCGCCTCTTCCAAGAATAATGGTATCCACTTCAGGGAATAAACGGTTCACCTCCCGGATTGCTCTTGAAATATCTCCGGCTGCACCGGGGCCTTGAACCAGGCAAGGATAAATCACCACATCTACGATATTATTTCTGCTTTTAATAATTTTTATAATATCTTTTACCGCAGCACCTGTTTCCGACGTGATAACAGCAACTTTTGCCGGAAAGAAAGGAATCGGCTTTTTATATTTTTCATCAAACAGCCCTTCCTTTGACAGCTTTTCCTTTAACCTTTCAAAGGCTGCACTTAAATTTCCGATACCCTCAACGGTAATCTCGCGCACGTTTAAGGAATAGGTTCCACCGCGCTCATATAAATAAATATAGCCATTTACGACAATTTCCATACCATCGGCCAGCTCGTACCGGATATCCTTTACATATTCGGCTCCCAGAAAACAGTTCACCTTACTGGATTCATCCTTTAAAGTAAAATAAACATGACCTGTACTGTGCAGCTTCAGATTTGAAATCTCCCCCACGACAGAAACATTTCCCAGCAAAGGATCCGATTGCAGGATTCTTTTAATATAACCATTCAGTTGTGAAACCTTTACCGGTTTCATTGCCATAATTTTTTCCCTCCAAGAAATGAAATCCCCACCGCATTGTCCGAAGACAATACCGGATTTCCAAAGACCAGGTCGACTTTTTTCTCTGTAAAATATTTCATGATTTCCTCTCGAATAAATATGCTGGAGGAAACGCCGCCGGAGAAAAGTATTTTACTGCAGTTTGTTTCTAAAACAGCCTTTTCGGTCAACTGGCAGAGACAGATACTGATAATTTGAAACAACTCATATATAAAGTTCCCTTTATTTTCAGAATTTAAATGCTCTAACTTTCTTTGACATTCTGTTTCCAATCCGGAAAGATTAATAGATAACCCGTCCAGCGGTATTCTTTTTAACTTAAATTCGGAAGACCTTATTCCGCAATTTAATGAATTTTGACTTTGACTTTTTTTCGCCAGTAAAGCCAGCTTGTCCATCTCCATTCCGGCAGGGAAATCCATTTGAAGTGCAACCCCGATTCGATCGATAACTTGTCCGAATGAGATGTCTTTGGAACTCCCGATGATCTCAACAGATGCTCCTTTTACCAGCAGCAGTTCACAGGTACCTCCGGAAAGATGATAGGCCAGATATTCTTTCTCGTGCTCTAGACTGCTGCCGTGTTTTACCGCCTCCAGATGTCCCTCCTGATGAGAGAACTCAAAAATCGGCACGTTTAAGCAGGAAGCCAGTACTCTGCCAAACTGGATTCCTGCTTTAAATACCGGCATATAAGACCCTTCAACAGGTCTTGGTCGATCCGAAACCGCTATGGCTCCGATTCTCTCTTTTTTCACTTGCTGCAGTAATGTTTCAATCATTTCCGGTAAGTTTTCCATATGCTGAAAAAGGGCGTGGGATTGCCGAAGCCCTCTTTCGCCCTGCTTAACAACCAAAGATTTACGGGAATCAATCACAATCTCTCCCGAATAACTGGTCAACGCCAAGGAGGTTTTATAATTGCTGGTATCGATACCCAGAATCAAATCCTGATTACACATCTTTATTTTTTACTACCTTACCTAAAATTCCATTTATGAATTTTCCGGAATCCTCTCCGCCGAACTTCTTTGCCAAATCTACGGCCTCATTAATAGAGACCGAATCCGGCACCTCAGTCATATAAAGGATTTCAGCGACGGATAACCTCAGTACTGCCAGATCTACCTTGGCCATACGGCTTATTTTCCAATTTTCACTGCAGGATTCCAGTTTCTTGTCTATTTCTGCCAAGTGCTCGGAAGTAACGGCATATAATTGGTTAAAATATTCCAATTGATTTGAATCCTGCATATATTCGGAAACAAATCGACCCTTTAATTCCGAGCTGTAATCATTCTGAATATCCATTTGAAATAACAGCTGCATAAAAAGCTCTCTGGCTTCTGTTCTCCGCATTGACTCTAGTCCTCCTCATCTGTGAAATGAACCCCCTGAACATGAATGTTGACCGCTTTTACGAAAGCATCTGTCATTTGTTCAACCTCTTTTTTCACGTTCTCCTGAATATCCCATGCTACGGCAGGAATTTTTACGCCATATTCAACGACAACGTAAATATCGACGCTGATTCCATCTTCGTTCTGGGATATTTTTATTCCCTTATACAAAGGTTCTTTGCCAAATATATTTTTAGAAAAATTATCGGAAAACCCTCCGCTCAGAGATGCTACACCCTTCGTTTTCAGAGCTGCATTCATGGCGCAAACGGCTATGACATCATCCGATATTTTCAGAGTTCCAAGTTTTTCCTCTGATCCCGTGTTCATTCCCATTCACCTCTAAATTATTATAGCAGAAGTGTGGAAAAGATACAAATTCTATTTGATTGCCATGTATCGTTCATTCGATCAATATTTGCTTTGGATGACGATCTGGCTGGCACTTCTGCCTGTTTCTCTCATAACGATATCACAAATTTTAGCCACGTCTGACTGCGTAATCTCTTGTTTGTTCACTGTAACATTGACGGAGCTGTCTGTCATTAATACCAAAGCATCTGCAAAGCCTTTATTCTGGATCAGATTTTCGATAACCTTCTCTTTGTTCATATAGTCAATGATTTTCAGTTTTTGCTGAGTTGCGTTATTTTTCTCAGGACCATCCTTCGTTTCGGCTATAACATCCGTCAGCATAGAGATTACCTGGTTTCTATCCATATTGATCGTAGCTCTTACTTCTTCAAAGTAAGTGTCTGCATTTGCAAGTTCTTCATAATTATCTGATGTTACAATCACACTGCTGTCTAACGCTGATTCAGAAGTGGTGCCCGTTCCTGTGGCGGCCGTTTCCTCTGTAACTGCACTATCCGTACTGGTTCCAGGAACCGTAGACAGATTTAAGCTGTCAACCAGAACGTCACCATCATGCGCTTTCATTTGCTCTAATTCATATTCTTCGTATCCGGCAGATGCAGACAGTCCTTGATCGTTATTGAGCTTGTTGTTCAGCACGCCGACACAGGCTATGAGCATTAGCATACCCACTAATATTATCTTTTTACGTCTTGTAAACTCCATTTTATCTATCCCCCCTAATTAGCTAATTTATTTACTGTTTGATGCTACTTTTTTCAAATACCATCACATTGGCCGCAGGTATGTCAAACACCGCAGCTACAGCATTAATAATGTTATTTTTGACAATAATATCACCTGCCCCCTCACAAGTTACAATCACTCCCTCCACCTTATGATTCTTATTGCCGTATTCACTACCAAACACTGTTTCAGTACTTTTATTGTCCTGGTAGGTAATCATTACGCTTGTGTCACCAACACCTTTAATTTGGCTTAAAATTTGTTCGAGTCTTTTCTCTTCATCGGTAGCTATGTCTTCCGCCTGTGTATATTCTGTCCCGCCGTCCATATCAACTATTTGTCTGCGTCCATCCTTGTTTTGGGTCAGCACATCAAAAAGTAAAAGGGCTATAGCAGCTACAAACAAAACCGTCACTAATTTGACAAGCAAGTCCTTTACATACTTGTCATTCTTCAGTTTATCCCACATTCTTTATCCTCCTTATTAATATATATATATGGATATGTCCTTATTCCATTAAAATTGCTAACGGAGACAATATTATTGCCATGATGACAAGAGAAAATATAAATTTCAAATACTTCTTCATTGCACCTGCAGGAAGAAGGATCTCTACGAACGATATTGCTACAATAATGATAAAAATATTTTTCACCCATTCCCTTGCTATCTCCATAGGCTTCCACCTCCAATTCCAATAATAATCGCTAAAAAGATCAGGAACATCATGGCGCCCAGAAATAAAATAATAGCGAGGGTTATCACCGTATTTCCCACTTCGTTAAGACAATCGGAAATAGTTTTGTTTCCTATGGGTTCAATAATAATGGCGGTAATTTTATAAACCATTGCAACTGCTAAAATTTTGATTAACGGTATGAGTAAAAGTGTCAGAATAATAATGACGCCGAATATTCCGATCCCGTTCTTAATAATGGTTGTACAGCTTAGAATCAAATCAATGGAATCTGCTGCAAATCCACCGACAATAGGCACAAAATTATCCACTGAAAATCTTGCCGTCTTAGCAATCATGCCATCAGCAGATTTTGTGACAACTCCCTGGATCACGGTAATTCCAGAAAACAGGGTTACGGAGAGACCCATGGCCGACACTGAGAAACCTCTGATAAACAAGGCCAGCTTCTTCACATAATCCTTCTCCGATAAACTGTTCACCAGAATAAAAATACAGGATAGATAAACTGCCGGCATGATAAATCTTTGAAGCACCGTATTGAAGATGGTAATTGCCGTCATAATGAGCGGGTTTAAGATACCTCCCGAAGCAAATCCGCCCATGGTAATGAGCAACGGCACAATTACAGGTAAAAGAGCCTGCATCGTAACCGACATGGTATCGATAGCAGAACTGCAGATAGCATAAATATCCATGAAGCTCTTCAGGCATAAGGCCATAACACTGCAGCTGCATACCACAACCCCCAAGTTGGAAACCGTGTCATCGGAAAAAGAAGTAGAAAGATTTTTCAGCAGTCCGATAATGATACAAATGATGACCAGTTGAACTCCTAAAATAATACTTCCGTAAATCTCCTTCAGGAATAAATCGCAGATGCTGGCTATGATATCATTAAAATCAAAGATTGGCTGCCCATGTATGATACTTTGAATGATTTCTCCAGGGCTGGTATCTGCAAATATGCTGCCGTTACTCCCTGCTATATTAAATAGTTCTTCAATCCCTTTCATGTCCATTGAGGTCAGCTGCTCTTTTATTATGCTATCTACATCCATTTTTCTTCACCTCCACTGACCATTTAGCATAGGTAATTCTATTTATGACCTTCGTCATTCGTTAACTCGGGAGCATCTTATTTATGAGCTCCATGACAGACATCATGACCGGGACCGCTAGATAAAAAATCATCACCTTTCCTGCCAATTCAACCTTTCCGGCAATAGCAGATTCGCCGGAGTCTCTGCAAATCTGTGCGGTAAAATCTGCAATATAAGCAACAGCTAGTACTTTTAAAATAATAGGGAAGAAAGTTTTACCGTAACTGATCTGATTATAGATAGCGCTGAGAAAAGCAAATACCGCAGTAAGCTTGTATATAATCATGATAAAGATAACCATAACGGTAGCCATCACAATGTAAGTTGCAAACTCAGGCTTGTATCCCTTTACCATGGATGAAATAACCACTCCGCAAAGACCGATAGCCGCTATCTGAAAGATATCCATGTCCATAAAAATCACCTCATTTCTTTTGTAATTCGATCTCTCCTTATTACAATTGAAACAAGGTTTTTACCGTTATAAAAAAATCATTGATCATCTGAACAATTAAAAGAAGGACTACGATGATTCCTGCCAGAGTGGTCATCATAGCCTGATCCTCCCTGCCTGCGCGTATCAGTACCTGATTTAATACGGCGACAAGGATGCCGATAGCAGCAATCTTAAAAATAATGTCAACATTAATGTTCATCTTGAATCTCCTCTCTAGTTTCTTGTAGAGTCATTAGTCTGGAAGTTGCTTTATACATCTTATTCTCTGGACAAGATTTTATGCCAATAAAAAACTCCCTTCATACAAACAGTTTTTGAATACTGTCTGTTGTAAAGGGAGTAATTATTATGATGCAAAACTTTATCCTGACACCATAAAGCACCTATGTATTTTAATATTTCTTAGACTCTGCTACTTTAGCATCGATCTCTTCCCGGAAAGACTTCACATTATCTTTGTCGACGATGACAACGCCGTTGTTCACTTTCTTTTCAACTGATTTTCCTTCTATAACTTCAATCGCTGCCTTTACGCCCAGGTATCCCTCTTCGATGGGCTTCTGTGCCAATGAAGCAGACAATTTACCCTCCGCAATGGAGTCCAATGCACCGAACGAACCGTCAAAACCCATGACGATAACCTGCTTCTGCAGTTGAGAACCTTCAACCGCCTGATAGGCTCCCAGTGCCATTTCGTCATTGGTGGCATAGAAGCACTTGATGTCGGGTGTTGTTTGGATAATGTTTTCTGCAACGTTAACAGCCTTTCCGCGGTCGGAGTCAGCAGGCTGAATAGCAACAATTTGCATTCCCGCAGCTTCCAACGCATCCTTTGCTCCGTTCGCACGTTCATCATGGGTAGGCTGCCCAACGAGTCCGCGTATAAGGGCAACCTTGTCACCTTTCTGGAGCTTGGAGGCAAGATATTCCCCTGCAGTTTTCCCTGCTTCATAGTTTCCGGTGCCGATAAAGCTCTCATAAAGGCTTTCATCATCTGTCTGGAGAGCCGCATCGATGATGATCACAGGGACACCTGCATCCTTAGCCTTCTGTACAGAAGAAACAAGAACCTTCGGTTCGTTAGGTGCAAGAACAATTGCGCCCACATGATTGGTTACCGCATCTTCCACCATATTGCTTTGTGCAACTGAATCTGATTCGGAGTTTGGTCCAACAACATTGACTTCGTAGCCAAATTCATTACCTGCCAGTTTTGCTCCTGCTTCTACCATATGCCAGTAGTCGCTGTTGAGAGCCATAACAATGACAGAAATGCTCTTCTTTTCTCCTGAAGATGAGTCAGCATCACTGTCTGTGTCTGCCGACTGACTCGGCCCGCATCCTGTCATTGCACTGAGCAGCATGGCCATTATCATTGTCAGTGCTAACCATTTTCTTTTCTTTGACATCCTAATATCCTCCCTATTTCGCAATACATTTCGACTCCTATCCATTTGATTACGAAACAGGATAGCGGAAGGAGCCCTATGTTCAGACTTTCCTGTTTCGGGCGGGTCAGGCCGCCGAGTTGATTGGTTACTGTTTAAGCTAATGATTTGTCTGAGACCGCTTTTATATGACGTTTGACTTTTGCAAAGCCTCCGTTGCGGATCACATCAATGAAAACAGCTATAATAATAACGGCTCCGATCGCAATGGTCTGCATATCCGCATTAACATTAAGCAGGTTAAGACCATTTCTAAGAACTGAGATCAGCAATACGCCGGAGAAAGTACCAAGTACATTGCCTTTCCCTCCAAAGAAACTGGTGCCTCCGATAACAACAGCCGCGATTGCGTCATTTTCAAGAAGCAAGCCAGATAACGGATAGGCAGAATCGGTTCTGCCTGTCAGGATAATTCCTCCGCAGGCCGCCATGAAACCGCTGATAACATAAGCACTGGTTCGAACAAAGTCGACGTTGATGCCAGATAAGCCAGCCGTAGTCATATTACCGCCGACTGCATAAACATGACGGCCAAGGGTGGAATAATTGAGGAAGATACTAAATAAAACATATGTAATCAGCATTAAAATAAAGCTTACAGGAATTTTTCCGAAAAAGGTTGTCGGATCACTGGAAAGAAAAGATGCTCCTGCCCATTTCACCACGTAAGGCATACCTGCTATGGGTGTGGCACCGGTGATGACGAGGGCAATTCCCTTGTAAATATTTTGTGTCCCCATTGTGGAAATGAATGGATGAGGCAGCTTGCACTTTGTCAGAAGTAGGCCGTTGACCAACCCCAGCATCGAGCCCGAAAGTAATCCGATCAGCAAAGAAAAGAAAGGATTCCAGCCCAAATTAACAGCACAGATTGCCATAATTACTGAAGATAATGTCATCGTAAATCCGATTGACAAATCAATACCGGCGGTAAGAATACATACCATCATACCCAGTGACAGAAAACCATTAACTGCCGCCTGTCTTGTTACGTTCATTAGATTGGATACGGTTAGAAAGTTTTCATTACTAAAAGCCAGAAAAATACAAAGTAAAATCAGTGCAAGGATCGGTCCTCCCTTGCTGAAATTACTTTTGATATTTTTTAATAGGATCATGCTATCTTTCATTCACTTTTCCTCCTGTAGCAAGCGTAAGTATCTGTTCCTGGTCAACGGTTTCATCATTATTGACGATACCGGTTTCCAAACCTTCGTACATGACCATGATACGGTCACTCATTCCCAAGATCTCTTGAATTTCCGACGATACCATAATGATTGATGCGCCCTGCTCCAGCAGGTTGTTCATGATGTTGTAAATTTCAACCTTAGCGGCGACATCAACACCCTTGGTTGGTTCATCAAAGATAAAAACTTTTGCTCCGGAAAGGAGCCACTTCATAATAACGACCTTCTGCTGGTTGCCGCCTGAGAAATCCATTGCTCTCTTTTCAGGCTGTAATGGTCGAAGATTAAGATCCTTACCATATTTTTTAACAATCGCGGTCCTCTTTTTGTTATCAATAAGTCCAAATTTGTTTTTAAATTGATTCATAGTAACAATCGTTCCGTTTTCAACGATGTTATGGATGAGGACCAATCCTTCCTCCTTACGGTTTTCGGTAAGAAGTACGATTCCTTTATCTATGGCATCCCGGGCACTTTTGACTTTTCCTTTCCTACCCTCTATGAATATGTCGCCTTCCACCAGCGGGTAAGTCCCAAAGATGGCACGCATGGTCTCTGTGCGCCCGGCACCGACCAGGCCAAACACCCCAAGCAGTTCACCTTTTCTTACGTGGAAGGATATATTATCAAATTTATCGGAACAGAGATTCTCACATCGAAACATCTCTTCCCCAATCTGTACGGAACGTCTTGGGTATTTTTCATCAAGCTCGCGTCCAACCATTAATTTAATAATCTGATCTTCAGAGACGTCTTCAACGTTGAGAGTCGGGCCGGAATTTTTCCCATCCTTCAGAACGGTGACAACATGGCCGACTTTTTTGGCTTCATCCAGCTTATGTGTTATAAATAGAATGGAAATGCCCTGTCGGTTTAACTCCAGCATCAAGTCAAGCAGGTTGTCGATTTCCGAACGGCTGAGTGAAGACGTCGGCTCGTCCATGATGATCAGTTTTGCATTGCGATCAACTGCGCGAGCAATTTCCACAAGCTGCCTTTGTCCCATACCGAGATTTTCCATCGGTACATCAAGAAGATTACCCAAACCTACACGTTCAAGAGCAATTTTCGCACATCTCTTCTGTTCCTTCCAGTCAATGAACGGACCCTTTTTCTTTTCATTGCCTAAGTACATATTTTCTACTACGCCCAAACACGGAATGTTGCTCAGCTCCTGATAAATGACGGCGATACCAAGTTGATAGGCATCATGAATGGTGTTGAGTTTTACAGGCTTGCCCATCCACAGCATTTCACCTCCTTCCGGTTTGTTGATACCCATGATCGTCTTAATCATTGTTGATTTTCCTGCACCGTTTTCGCCCAGAAGCAGATGTATTTCACCTTGCCGGACAACAAGATTAACATGGCTTAACGCCACGACACCGGGAAACATTTTTGTGATGTCCCTCATTTCAAGCAGTGGGGCGTTGGAACCAGGCTCCACACTTTCCGTTGTTTCTTGCGTTTTTTGTAGCATTTCTCATAACCCTCCATTTCTTAATGAGAATGAATCATGTGGATTAATGAATTACTAAATATGTAATTACTGTAATAAAATTCTTAATTATTTTATAAAAACTCTAAGGTAAGTTTTTAAAGCTATTTTTCAATGCTTTACATACATTACACATGATGAATTTTTAAATAATAATAGAAAATGCCAGATTACCGGAGGCGGGTAAGGAAGAATACTTTTATAAAAAGTATAATGCAAATCGAAGAAAATTCTATGGATTTCTTGCTTTTCTTTAAAAGGGTTTGCGGTTGGTTTTTATATATAATCTTCTTTCGTAATATAGTAAAATTACAGTTTCTTGCTTTGCCGATAAAAAAGAAAAAAGCATAGCCAACTTTTTTAGACAACTATGCTTTATTTATTTACAACTCTAGGAAAAATTTCAGCTCATAGATTCCCACTTAATCCCATTTTGCGTCAGGAAAATACATATTGTGATAAGATTTTCAGGGTTCTGTCACATTTCGTCCTTCCCAGACCACATTTCGTCCTTTTACTATTGCTTATTTTAGATAGATTGCTAAAATAAAGAAAAAAAGGCGGAGCAAGTCATGAACAACATTGTAGATCAATATGTAGCAAAATTGGTAGAAGAGAATGTAGTTGATGATATTGGCGTATTAAAAATCCGTTACGCTATATCGGCTTTAGCAAGTGAAATAGTAAAAACGATGGTAATGGTTGTAGTATTTTATATGTTGGACTTGCTTGCTCCGTTTCTTTTTACAATGGCAATCATAATTCCCGTTAGAATTGCCTCAGGAGGACTTCATTTTAGCAGTAACATTGGATGTTTTCTTGCCAGTCTAACATTTTTCATCCTTTCAGTATTGCTGCTTCCTCAAATTCAACTAACTACCATCACGTATCATTTTATTCTTCTTCTCAGTGCTGCTGTGATTTGGGTCGCCCCACTTGTTCCTTCGAAACAGAGGCCTATCATCAGCAGAGAAAAATACTTATTTAATAAGTATCTTTCAATTATCTTTTCTAGTGTTTATGTTATTTTGCTTCTTTTTATTTTGGACAATCAATATTTCGTAATTTGTGGGATATGGGCTTTATTCTTACAAGCATCACAATTATTTTTCTTAA
Source organism: Sinanaerobacter chloroacetimidivorans (assembly GCF_018128545.1). GTDB lineage: Bacteria > Bacillota > Clostridia > Peptostreptococcales > Anaerovoracaceae > Sinanaerobacter > Sinanaerobacter chloroacetimidivorans. The sequence continues at coordinate 383,099 of NZ_JAGSND010000001.1, forward strand.
ACATAGTAAAAATTTTTAGGAGGTTTCTAAATGTTTAAAAAGCTATCAAATCTACTTTTCGTCTCAGCTGCTTGCTTTTTATTGGTGGTTGCAGATGCTGCAATGTCAACTACATCCCTTGTTTATCATGGAGAACCTGATTGCCCTAAAGAATTATTAAAATAATACTTGGACAACCAGTTGGTTTTCTTCACAAAAAATATTAAGTTTGCCGTTATATTTAGATGCTGTACTTTTTACATTATAGAGCCCATATCCTCTCCTGTCTCCATCTTTAGTTGAATATCCTTTTTTGCTCATTAAGCCATAATTTTCGCTGGTTTGGGGGAAATAAGTGTTTCTGACTTCAATAATTTTTTGATCGTTTTCAATATCTAGTGTAATAAATACTTTTCTGTCATTTAATTCTAAGTTTTTTACATAATCAAATGCGTTGTCAATTAGGTTCCCTATTATTTCAATTAGCTCGTACTTCTGGCAAGGAAAATCAGGGAAAGTTTTAGCGGGTAAATAATAAAAACTAATGTGATTTTGTGCGGCGTCATTAGCCTTCACGTAAAGAAGACCGTTTACAACACTATCGCCGGTTTGATAGGATATGTTTTTATATCCTTGTTCTCTTTTATTTATTGTAAGTTCATTTATATAATCTTCTATGCTTTTTATTGCATCTTCGGACTTGTTCGTATGTATCAGGCCTTCAATGGTCTGTATATGTTTTCTGAATTCATGTTTTTCTGCATATAAACCATTTATAAGATTCTCTGTCATTTCCATATACTGTTCATGTATTATGATCATTTCTTTTTGTTTTCTTTCATCTGTCAGTTTTTTCATCAAATAAACGTTCATAATAACCCATAATAATGCAAACATTATTAAAATTCCTATATCACCATAAAAAGCTTTACTGTTTGTATCCCAAATATATAATGTAAAAATTGAAAGTACAAATAAATTACCTGCTATTAAATATATTTCTTCATTATAAGTAGAATAAAATGGTCGGATTCTTAATTGTAAAACTCGGCTTCTTCCTAAAAATAGGCATATAATTAAAATAAGTATTAAATGAATAAATCTTTCCGCTATACTTAAAGTATCAATATCTTTTATAAAATTACTTATAAAAATAAATAGTAATTGTGTTGTAGCATAAATAGCTAAAGTAAAAATATATTCAAAAAAAACACTGATAATCCTAATTCGTGTCATAAATGAAAGTAAAACAACAAAAGTCATATAATTTATAAGATATCCAACTGGAACATAAAAAGCATCGGTAAGAGTTGTTATCGATGCAACAGTTAATGCAATAATTAATACTTTAGATTTATTTTCAAGATATTTCGAGTTAAATAAATTCAATACAAAACAAATTGATAACGCTTCAATAAAAGATCCTGCAAAAGTTTCATAAAGATTCATATTCTTCACCTTCCTTATTTACTAAATGTTTGTATTTGCATATTAGTTCTTGATAATATTTACTATCAAGATAAACAGACTCTTTTTTGTCTTTCAACAGAATCGCGTATTGTTTATTATTCAAATTTCTAATTCCATCTATTTTTTTCATATTTATCGCTAAAAATTTGTGGCATTTTATAAAAAACTCAACATTTATCGTATCCATCACTTCTTTAAGACTGATTCCAATAAGTCTTAGAACTTTGCTGCTTGTATGCAGAAGACAATAATTGTGTTTCTTTTCTGCATAATAAATTTCTTCAATATTAACGAGAATTTCTCCCTCATCTGTAGTAAAAAATACCATTTTGCCCTTTTCATTATCCTTATTTTTTACCATCTCGTTTGGCAAATCTATATTCATTTCTTCAAAAGATGTATTGATTAAATCTTTAGACATAAGTATATTTTGTTCATGTAACGCAATTATCTTTTTTTGTTTATAATCGTCCGTCAGTTTTTTTAATAAGTAAGCATTTAAAACAAACCATAGCAGAGTTATAGCAGTAATTACAATAATATTTTCATTATATACACTGAGATCGGTATCCCAAATATAAAGACAAATAATAGATAGTACAAAGAGGTTCACTGCAATCAATTCTGTTTGTATCTTATATTTCCTATAGAAGGGTCGAACTTTAAGCTGTAATTTTCTATTTCTTCCTACAACAATACTGACAATTAATATTAACAGTAAATGAATTGCGATCTCCGTTCTTGTCATCATGGGCTGTGCTCCAATGTTACTTGAAATATAAATTAAAATCGTCTGAAACAGAAGAATGATAGCTGAAGAAAAGAGGAATTCAAAAAAAACTTCCATAATATTAATTTTTAAAAGCAAAGAAAATAAGATAATGATTGCAGCATAATTTATAAGATAACCAACGGGTACCATTAACGTATCTGTAGCAACAATAATTACCGCTGTAATAAGAGGCAATAAAATTACTATATATTTATTTTCCAGATATTTTGAATTAAAAATGTTCATAAAGAACAGCAATGTCAGTATTTCAAAAAAAGACCCTATCAACGTCTCATACCACGTCATAATACATACACCTTACCCTTCCTTTTTGGCTAACTGCTTGTACTTTTGAAAAACATCCTGATAGTATTTGCTGCTAAGATCAATAGATTCTTTCTTGTCTCTGAAGGTAATTTGCCATAGACGGTAATTCAATTCGATGATGCCAAATATTTTCTTCACATTAACGGCAAAGGACTTATGACAACGCAAAAAATATTCGTCGTTCACGGTATCAATTACCTCTTTTAAGCTGATTCCAATAATTCGAAAAATTTGGTTTTCCGTATAAAGATAACAATTGTTTCGCTTGATTTCTGCATAATAGATTTCATCAGGATTGATTAAAAACTCTCCCTGTTCGGTGGTGAAAAGTACCATTCTGCTTTTCTCGGCCGTTTTCTCTTGTTGACCTTCTTTTTTTATCACAAGGTCAATTAAAGTCATTAGCTTAGAACTGAATTCATCCAAAGGAAACGGTTTTACAATATAGTCATAGCAATGAAGTTCTTTAAAAACTTCCAGCTGATTTTGAGAATAGCCGGTAATGAAAACGATATAAGACAAAGCGTAATCAGGCATTGCCCGGATTTTTCTTGCCAGGGAAAAGCCGTCTATTCCAGGCAAATCGACGTCCAGGAAAAAGATATCTATTTTCGTCTCATCTAATATCTTTAATGCCTCTTCTCCGGTTGATACGCATATGATATTGACATTTTGAGAAGTTGATATCGAATTTTTATATATCTGCACATCAGCAATAGAGTCTTCTACTATTAATATATGTACCATTTTTTACCTCTTAGTTTAATCTAACTTTTAATCTATATAATAACATATTTTTCGACATAAATATTTGGTATTTCTGCATTCTTTTTTATTTTTTCAAAATTAAAGAAGAACAAGCAGAAAGTAAAAAAACTTTTTCCAAAGTTGTTTTATATTCGATTACTATTATAAGTTTTTATAGAATTCAAGTAAATATCTATTTTTATCGAAATAAGGTATCACGCCGGATATATTTAGTACCAAGCGAATGCCACTTATTGAATAAATCGGGTAATGAAAAGGCAAAAGCAACCGATATTATTCTGATCCAGATATTATCGATTGCTTTTCCTTTTGGTTGTATTATGATCAAGCAGGATAGTGGCAAAATCTATCCTGTCGACTACAGATACGGAGATTACTTAATTACACTTTTCCCCATAAGATATTGATCCACTTCTCTTGCTGCCAGCTTTCCCTCTTGAATAGCCCAGACAACAAGGCTCTGACCTCTCCTTCCGTCCCCTGCTGCAAATACTTTTTCCGCATTGGTTTCAAATATTTCATAGTCTGCTTTTATATTGCTTCTTGCATCCCGTTCAAGCTTTAACTCGGCAGGTATCGTATCCTCCGGTCCGAGGAAACCCATGGCCAGCAAGACCAAATCTGCCTTCCAGACTTTCTCGGTTCCGGGAATCTCCAGTGGAATCTTCCTGCCTGCGCCGTCTGCTGCCCAGGTTACATTGACAGTATGTACTTCTGCAACCTCACCTTTCTCATTTCCAACAAGTTTTACGGTGGAAACCAGATAGTTACGAGGATCCTGGCCAAATAAAGCGATCGCTTCCTCCTGCCCGTAATCGACTTTTAGCTTGACGGGCCACTCAGGCCATGGATTACTGTCCTCTATTCGATCTGTTGGAGGTTCTGGCATGATTTCCAGTTGATTGACACTTTTGCAGCCATGTCTGATGGCAGTACCCACACAATCTGTTCCCGTATCGCCGCCGCCAATGACTATGACATTTTTATTTTTCGCACTGATATAGCTTTTATCCTTCAACCCGGAATCCAGGAGGCTTTTGGTATTTGCTTTCAGAAAGTCCACTGCAAAGTGAATCCCTTTCAGATCCTTTCCTTCCACTTCAATTCCTCTTGGTTTGGTTGCACCGATACACAAAACAACTGCATCATACTGATCGACCAATTCTTGAGCAGAAATATCTTTTCCCACTTCCATGTTCAAGATAAAGTTAATTCCGGAGGCTTTCATAAGTGCGATACGCCTCTCAACAACCTTCTTGGAAAGCTTCATATTAGGGATACCGTACATCAGCAAGCCGCCAGGCCTGTCACTTCTCTCATAAACAGTGACTTGATGTCCCACTGCATTGAGATAGTATGCTGCAGATAAACCTGAAGGGCCTGAACCCACCACAGCTATTTTCTTTCCGGTATCTTTACCTTTCTTTGGTTGTACCCAGCCTTTTTCAAATGCATTCTCGATAATGGCATGTTCAATACTGTTTACTGCCACAGCCTCCATAATATAGCCCTCTGTACAGGCTCCTTCACAAGGGGCCGGACAAACACTCCCGGTAAATTCCGGGAACGGATTCTTTCGGATCAAACGCTTGTATGCCTCTTCCCATTGTCCCTTATAAACCAAGTCATTCCACTCCGGAATTAGATTATGTACCGGACATCCAGAAGCCATTCCATTTAACATGACCCCCCCATGGCAGAAGGGAACACCACAATTCATGCATCTGGCACCCTGTATTTTGATTTCATCCGGCTTCTGTGCCAGCTTAATTTCATCCCAGTCCTCGATTCTATCTAGAGGAGGACGCTTTTGGGGAGTCTTTCTATCGTATTCTAAAAATCCTGTTGCTTTACCCATCGTGATCTCCTCCTATTCATCTCTGAAATTCTCTGCAAATGCAGCCATAAGCGCTTCCTCTCCGTTCAGGCCGGCTTCATAGGCTTTGTTTATGTTGGTTTGAATACGCTTATAGTCTTTCGGTATCACCTTGGTAAATCTGTTTATAAAGTTAGCCCAGTCTGCCAGAATTGCCTTACCCTGAAGACTGTCTGTATAGGTAACATGATTTTGAATCATAAGCTTTACTTCATTGATTTCTTTCTCAGTTTCCAATTTTTCAAGAAGTACCATGGACTGATTGCAGTAAACCGGATCAAAGTCAAGAATGTAAGCAATTCCGCCGGACATTCCTGCTGCAAAGTTTCTCCCGGTTTTACCAAGGATAACGACTCGACCGCCTGTCATATATTCACATCCATGTTCTCCGACTCCTTCTACAACGGCTTTTATACCGCTGTTTCTGACACAGAATCGTTCTCCGGCCAAACCGTTTATGTATGCTTCGCCTGAAGTGGCACCGTAAAATGCAACGTTCCCGATGAGAATATTTTTATCAGGCTCGAAGTCTGATGTTTTCGGCGGGTACACGATAATTTTGCCGCCGGAAAGTCCCTTCCCGATATAGTCGTTAGCGTCTCCTTCCAGTTCCAGGAACATGCCCTTTGGAATAAAGGCACCAAAGCTCTGACCTGCAGATCCAACAAAGGACAGTTTAATCGTATCTTCAGGAAGTCCTTTTTCTCCGTATCGCTTAGAGATTTCACTTCCAACAATGGTTCCCACCACCCGGTCCACGTTATTGATCTTCAATTTTGCTCGAATCGCTTTCTTTTCTTCCAGAGCATGCTTGCACATTCTAAGAAGCTTTTTCATATCCAGCGTTTCTTCCAGCATATGGTTCTGCGAATGTTTATGATATCTGCCCACATCAGCACCCACATAAGGTTGATAAAGAATTCGGGAGAGATCTACCAGAGAAGCCTTCCAGTGCTTGATATATTCCTTACCTTTCAGCTTATCCGTACGTCCTACCATTTCATTTATTGTTCGGAAGCCTAGCTTCGCCATGATTTCACGCATTTCCTGAGCCACAAACCTCATAAAGTTTTCAACATATTCAGGTTTTCCTTTAAAATTCTTTCTCAGCTTTTCATCCTGGGTTGCGATACCGGCCGGACAGGTATTCAGATTGCAGACTCTCATCATAACACAGCCTAGAGCAATGAGCGGTGTGGTTGCGAAGCCAAATTCTTCAGCACCCAACATGGCTGCGATAACCACATCTCTGCCGGTGAGAAGCTTTCCGTCTGTTTCTAAAATAACGCGATCCCTTAATTTATTCAGCAGTAAGGTCTGATGGGTTTCTGACAGACCCAGCTCCCATGGAAGTCCTGCATTTCGGATACTGGTCATAGGGGATGCTCCCGTTCCGCCATCGTATCCGCTGACCAGTATGACGTCTGCCTTTCCCTTGGCTACTCCTGCCGCGATAGTTCCAACACCTACTTCTGAAACAAGCTTTACGTTGATTCTTGCATCTCGGTTGGCATTTTTCAAATCATGAATCAGCTCGGCAAGATCTTCTATGGAATAGATATCATGGTGCGGCGGCGGTGAAATGAGCCCTACACCAGGGGTAGAATGCCTGACTTTTGCAATGGAGGGGTAAACCTTTGGTCCTGGAAGCTGTCCTCCTTCTCCCGGTTTTGCTCCCTGAGCCATTTTAATTTGAATTTCTTTCGCATTAACCAGAAAATTACTGGTTACGCCAAATCGTCCGGATGCAACCTGTTTGATGGCACTGTTTCCTGAATCTTTATTATCAGTTACTTTAAACCTTTCTTTATCTTCTCCGCCTTCCCCGGTGTTGTTCTTTCCGCCGAGACGGTTCATGGCCACGGCCAGACACTCATGCGCTTCCTTGCTGATGGATCCATAGGACATGGCGCCTGTCTTAAATCTCTTCACGATGGATTCTACCGGTTCCACTTCTTCAATGGGTATGGTGTCTCCTGGAAGGATATTAAAGTCAAGAAGGTTTCGCAGTGTATAAATTTCCTTGTCGTTTATTTTCCTGGAATAGCTCTTGAATAAGCCGTAATTTCCTTCTCTGCAAGCTCTTTGAAGCAAATAGATGGTTTCCGGATTGTAAAGGTGGATTTCCCCGTCTTCTTTACACTGGAACTGACCGCCAATCTCCAGCGTATCCGCGTAAGGAGAATTTTCATCATACGCGCTTTCATGTCTCATTTGATTTTCCATAGCGATTTCTTCCAAGCCGATTCCTTCTATTCTGGAAGGGGTCATGGTAAAGTGCTTTTCTATTAAATCACTATTTAAACCGATGGCTTCAAAAATTTGCGCTCCATGATAGCTTCGCATGGTCGAAATACCCATTTTGGTCAGCACCTTCAAAACACCCTTAACAGCAGCCTTGATAAAGATTTTCTCTGCCTTCTCATAGGATTTTCCTTCTAAAAGATTCTTTTCTGCGAGATCCTTTAACGTTTCATAGGCGAGATAAGGATTAATTGCCGTTACACCGTAACCGATCAATGTGCAGAAATGATGCACTTCTCTTGGTTCGCCGGATTCAAGAACCAGACCTACATTGGTTCTGTTCTCTCTTCTGATCAGATGATGATGGAGCCCTGAAGAGGCCAGCAGTGCAGGAATAGCCGCCTGATTCTCATTAACTCCTCTATCTGAAAGAATAATGATATTCGCACCTTCACTGATAGCTTTATCCGCCTGTCTGAAGATCCTGTCTAATGCTCTTTCCATGGCTTTTGAGCCGTCTTTCACCTTATAAAGCATGGATATGGTAACTGCCTTAAACTTATCATTATTCAGATTTTTTAATGTCAGCAACTGTTTATTGGTAAGAATGGGATGTTCCAGTAAAATACTGGCTGCTTTCTCTCCGTCCGGATCCAGCAAATTCCCTGTATCTCCCAATAGAATACTGCTTGATGTTACAATTTCCTCTCTGATTCCATCAATAGGAGGATTGGTTACCTGCGCGAAAAGCTGTTTAAAGTATAAGTACAGCATCTGAGGTTTTTCTGAAAGAACTGCCAATGGCGAGTCCATTCCCATAGATCCGATGGGGTCCTCCTCCTGCAAAATCATAGGCAATAGAATTTTATTCACATCTTCATAGGTATAGCCAAAGGCCTTCTGAAGCTTGATCAGTCCTTCCGTGAGTGGCTCTTCTTCCTGATCTGAAACAGGAATATCCTTAAATTTCACGATATGTCTTTTGTTCCATTCACTATAGGGATGAGCGGTAGCTATTTCTTTCTTTATTTCTTCATCTGCGATGATTCTTTTCTCCGTGGTGTCAATGAGCAACATCTTGCCCGGTTCCAGTCTGCCTTTATATTGAATATTTTCAGGCTTTATATCAATAACTCCGACTTCTGAAGCCAGAATCACCTTTTCGTCTTTCGTAACATAATATCTGGAAGGTCTGAGTCCATTGCGATCCAATACACTGCCGATGATCTCACCATCTGTAAATGCCATAGCTGCCGGACCATCCCAGGGCTCCATAATAAAATCATGAAATTCATAAAAATCCTTTTTCTCTTGAGTCATCAGTTCATTTTTTTCCCAAGGTTCCGGAATCATCATCATCACTGCATGAGGAAGTGTTCTTCCGGTAAGAGAAAGAAATTCCACGCAGTTGTCAAACATGGCCGAATCACTGCCCGTTTCATCAATAATTGGAAAGAGTTTTGTAAAGTCATCGAAAAGTGGAGAATCTATACATTTTTGCCTGGCCTTCATCCAGTTTACATTACCGCGTATGGTGTTAATTTCGCCGTTATGAACAATATATCGATTTGGATGCGCTCTTTCCCAGCTCGGAAAGGTGTTTGTGCTGAATCTGGAATGAACCATACCCAGTGCCGATACAAAATCCAGGTCGGAAAGATCCAGATAAAAGCTTCTGAGCTGCTGAGCCGTAAGCATTCCCTTGTACACGATGGTTTTTGAAGACAGGCTCACTATGTAAAAGGTTCCTCCTTTGTCTTCGCACATGGGTACAATGATCTTCTCTGCTCGTTTTCTTATCGTATACAGTTTTCTTTCGAATTCTTTTTCATCACTGATATCATTGCCTTTTTCTATGAAGACCTGAATAAATCTTGGCATGATGGCTTTTGCACCTTCCCCGATGGTTCTTTTATCGATGGGGACTTCTCTCCAGCCCAGTATTTTCTGTCCTTCTTCCAGGACGATGGATTCAAAGGTATCCATTTGGGTTTTGCGAAATTCATCATATCTATGAGCAAAGATCATTCCTACCCCATAGCTTCCTTTTTCCGGTAAAGGAAAGCCCAGTACTTCACATTCCCTTTGGAAGAAATCGTGAGGTATCTGGACCAGGATTCCGGCTCCGTCACCAGTATTTTCGTCTGCTCCACTGGCACCCCTATGGCTGAGATTTTCTAATACCGTTAATGCTTCATCTACAATTTCATGTGTCTTCTCTCCTTTAATATTTACGACAAATCCCATTCCGCAAGCGTCATGTTCATATGCCGGATCATATAGACCCTGTTTTCTGTTTTGTTGATCATAATTTTCCATTCTTTTTATCACACCCTTTGTAAAGATTTTCATTATGTTTTCGACATAAATTTCAATTTAAATTTGATTATATCCTTTCTAAATGGTTTTGTAAATCAAAATTTTTTGAAAATTCAATTAATCTGAATATTCCATAAAAAAAAGAAAGGCCCTATGAAACGAATTCATATTCGTATCATAGGGCTGAACAATGTTGATAATAATGGGATTCAAGCGATTAAATCAAACCAGTAATATGACCACCAGAACTCCTACTGCAGTTCCCAAACTTTTATACATTTTTCCTTTGGTTCTCTTTTCTTCTGCGGCTTCGGCAACCTGGGCATCCAATAGTGTATAAGCTCTGGAAAAGAGGCTGTATTGACTTCCCATATCTGTTTTGCCCAATTCTATGCCCAGATCAGAAAGTACTTGCTTATCTGCTCTTGTTAACGAACTGTCTTTATAAACAAGCTCAACTGCCTGATTCCAGCAATTTGCAAAGTCATGTGCGAAATCTTCCCTCAGTAAACGGCTGGTGGTTTCAAAAAGCCTGCCTGCCAAGCTTATTTTCATTCCGCTTATCTTTATAAAAATTTCAGGTAAGGGATCCAGCCTGTATTTCATTTCCGATTCTAAAATCTTGATTGTCGTAATAAGGTCCTGCAAATGCAGCACTCTGTTTTCATAAGTTCTTGCTTTCAAATGGCCTGCCGCAATTCCTGCTATTATAATCAGAATACACAGGATAATTTTTACCATTCTTCTTCCTCCTTTCTTAGCCCGCCCAATCTGTTTTCCATTAGATCATGCTGATATTTCTCCAGTCCCGAATACCTGCAATGGAACCTGTTGCCGGTATATTGGATAGAAATATCAATCTTTCAAAGACACCGGAAAGCACCATTTCACCGATGCCGGAGCTGATCAGATCCTCATAGGTGCTTCCGTGAATGGTGGTAAGCAGCTTGATTCCGGCACAGACAGCTGCCTCTATGGCATAACAATCTTCTTTTTTTCCGATTTCATCTGTGGCGATGATATCCGGTGCCATAGATCGAATCAGCATGATCATGCCTTTTTCTTTCGGGCATCCATCCAGTACGTCGGTACGAATTCCAAGGTCATAGGAAGCCTGGCCATGATAAGTACCGGATATTTCCGAGCGTTCATCACAAACCCCTACCTTATGGCCCATACCGCTCAGGTTGCGGATCATATCCCTTAATAAAGTCGTCTTTCCGCACTTCGGCGGTGACACAATAATGGTATTATAAATCTGATCATTTCCTTTCATAATATATCTCATACAGGGATCCGAAACTCCTATAATTTCTCTGCTTCTCCTGATATTGACGGAGGAAATGTCTTTGATTGTCTTTACCCGGCCGTTTTCCATAACCGTACGCCCGCAAATGCCCACCCGATGGCCTCCTTCTATTGTAATATAGCCATTGGAAAGCTCTTCCTGATAGGCGTAAGCGGAATGATTAAGAATTGTATTGAACACCATGTTCAGTGTTTCCTTGTCCATTTTTTTGCCGATCCGGCTCTGAAGCTCATATTCTCTGCCTCCGGCTAATATCATGACTTGATTACCTGTTCTGATTCGGATTTCTTCCAGATTGTTAAGGACATGATCCGGCAGTCGTTTTAATTGTTCTCCGATATCTGCAGGCAGTTTTGTGAGTATGTTCTCAAGTCCATTCATAATTTACGCGCCCCCTTCTTATATGCTGTCATTACATCATATGAAAAGGACAAGATATTATTACAAAATAAAAGAGACAATTAACGCAAAAAAGCACAGTGGGTTTCTGCCAACTGTGCTTTCTCAATTATATAATATTTTTTCGGATTTCTTATTCTTCTTCCGCGTTTTCTTCTGATTTATTTTCAGGCGTAACGTAAAGCTTCACCTTATCAATTCTTCGATCCTTTACGGACTCAATTTTAAAAGTGCATCGGTCGATCTCAACGATTCGTTCCTGGGTTTCATCTGCATCCGGAATTTCACCAAGAAGTTCGATAATCAATCCGCCTATGGTTTCATGCTCCTCAGATTCCAAATTCAAAAGAAGTTCCTCATTCAGATCATCGATGTAAAATTGACCATCAATCATATAGGTATTGTCATCGATTTTTTCCATTTTTGCTTCATAGTCGTCATATTCATCGTCAATGTTTCCCATAACTTCCTCAATAAGGTCTTCTATGGTAACAATTCCGGAAAATCCGCCGTATTCATCAATTAAAATTGCAATATGAACTTTAGATTGCTGCAGCTCTCGGAAAAGGTTATCTATATTCTTGCTTTCCGGAACCAAATAAGGTTTTCTGAGAAGATTTTTTATATTTACATTTTCAAATCCGTGTTTTCTGGCTTCTATGGTAAAATCTTTAATATAGAGAATCCCAATGATGTTGTCGGTATCTTTTTCGTAAACGGGAATTCTTGAATGTCTTGTCTCAAGAAGTTCATCCACGTAATCCGATAAATTGTCATTGATATTGATCATATAAACATCGGTCCTGGGCGTCATGATTTCATAGGCAAGTATATCATCAAATTCAAATATGCTGTTAATCATATCCTTGCCGATTTCCTTGATTAAACCGGTTTCCTGACCGACTTCAAGCAAGGACTTGATTTCTTCTTCTGAATACTGCTCCTCAATATTGCCGTCCTTGATTCCGGTTAACCGCAGTAAAAAGGTTAACGACGCGGAAAGCAGCCATACAAAAGGTCTGGAAATCTTAGAAATAAAGAGAACCGGTTTTACAGCAAACAATGCTATTTTTTCAGAATGATGAAGGGCCAATCTTTTCGGATACAACTCTCCCAGAACCAGAGTTATATAACTCAGAACAAAGGTTACTAAAACAACCGCAACTTGTGTACCGTAGGGAATCCCTAATCTTGTAAAATAAGAACCGATATCACCCGACATCCCTGTAGCGGCCGTTGCACTGGCTAAAAATCCAGCCAACGTAATTGCTACTTGAATGGTAGATAAAAACTTATTCGGTTCCTCATATAAATCTAATAGGAGCTTTGCCTTTTTGTTGCCATCTTGCGCTAGTATTTTAATTTTATTTTTGTTTACTGAGACAACTGCCATTTCTGCCGAAGCGAAAAATGCATTTATTAAAATAAGCACTGCTAGGAATAGTAGTTGAACCGCTACTGACATACTCGGGTCAGGATCCATATTATAATTTCCTCCTTTAAATTGCTGTGGATTGCATATTATATACTATTATACCACTTATTTCTGCTTGCGTAACATAAATTTTTCAGAAACAGGGTGTACCATTTTTATTTTTACAATCTGTTGAGGATGCGGCGCGGAATCGATCGGCTGATCCTCCTCATCTAAGAGTATCTCTATATTTTGGGTAAAATAATCAGTATTTGGCCCAAAAACTTCGATTTCATCCCCGACATTCATTTTATTCCGCTGTTCTATGACAGCCAGGCCGGTTGCTTCATCATAGCTTTGCACCAGGCCGACAAAGGTATAATCCCTGGTGTAAGCACTGGTTTGATAATTCTGATCCTTATTGGTAGGTTTATCAAAGTAAAAGCCGGTTGTAAATTCTCTATGACTTACCTTTTTCAGCTCGGATAGCCATTCGGGCCGGAAAATATAGCCTTTCGGATCATCATAATAAGCATCGATCGCTTTCCGGTATGCGCTGACAATGGTGGCTACGTAAAAAATGCTTTTCATTCTTCCTTCGATTTTAGCGGAAGAAATTCCAGACTCCACAATTTCAGGAATATGCTCAATCATGCATAAATCTCTGGAATTTAGAATATAGGTACCTCTTTCATCCTCTGTGACCGGATAATACTCCCCAGGACGCTGTTCCTCTACCAAACTGTATTTCCACCGGCAGGGATGTGCACATTCACCTCGATTGGCATCCCTTTCAGTCATAAAGTTGCTCAGCAAGCATCTTCCGGAATAGGAGATACACATGGCACCTTGAATGAAAGCTTCCAGTTCCAGGCTTTCAGGAAGTTTTCTACGAAGTTCTCTGATTTCCTGGAAGGTGAGTTCTCTCGCCAATACGATTCTTTTCACCCCTTGCCTATGCCAAAACTCGGCAGTTTTAAAATTGGTGGTGTTTGCCTGAGTGCTGAGATGGATTTCGGCATTCGGAATAGCTTCCTTCACCATCATCAAGATACCGGGATCTGAAATAATAAATGCATCAATGGGTATTTCCTTGATCGATTGCAGATATCGTTCCAATTCCTCAATATCATCATTATGTGCAAACACATTTAAGGTCATATGTGCTTTCTTTCCCCTGGCATGGGCATAATCTACACCCTCTTTGATAGCTTCCAGGCTGAAATTTTTTGCTCCTGCCCGCAGCCCGAACATCTCACCTCCGAAATAGACGGCATCTGCACCATAATCAATGGCTATTTTTAATTTTTCAAGATCTCCGGCCGGAGCCAGCAATTCAATTTTTTTCATTTCTTATCCCCTTACCAGCTAATGATTGACGGCAAATTTCCAATGACATCATTATAGATTTCTGCGGTTTATGATGCTTACTGCCACGCCGTCACCCACTGCCAATACAGAAGTATCTGCAACAGCAGGATTGGTAATGTGCGGCAGATATTCTCTCATTCTTCGTACGCTGGTTTTTTGTCTTCTATCAGTAATATATTCATCAGAAACGGTTCTTGCTTTTAACAGTACATTATCTGAAATAATAACGGATTCGGGTTTACAAAGTTTACTGCTTTCCGAAAAAAATTCCAGATATCTGCTCTTTGCGGCATCGATAAATACCATATCATAACCTTCCGTTTCGACGTTCTTTATCGCTGCCGTAAGCGTTTTCAAATTTTTTCTTGCATCTCCCAGTATAAGCCGGATCCGATGAGTCAGGCCTGCCTTTTCAATATTTTCACTGGCAATCCGGTACATTGCTTGATTGATTTCCAAGCTGGTTATTTCAACATTCGGTAATGCAGACGCGAAACAAATGGAAGAATATCCTACAGCGGTACCGATTTCAAGAATGCGGGCAGGTTTTTTCAGCCTGATTAAATTTAGGATCAGCGTCTCCGTATCTCTCAAAATAATGGGGATTTGGTCTGCCTCTGCTGATTGCCGCAGATCTTTTAAAAATTCATTGACAGGCTGATACAGACTGTCAATATAGGCTGTAACCTTATCGTTTACAATGTTCATTTTTTCCTCTCTGCCCAAATCGTAAAGCAATTAATTGATATATTTATCCTTATCTCTCAAAAACTGGTCATAAGTCTCTGAAAAAGCATGTGATCCGTCTCCTTTCGCCAGGAAATACAGATATTTCGTGTCTGCCGGATATAAAGCAGCCTTGATTGAATCGGCTCCGGGAGAACAGATAGGTCCCGGAGGAAGGCCCTGTTTGAGGTATGTGTTGTAGGGCGATTCTATCTGAGTATCCTTGATGCTTAAAACGGGTTTCTGCTCTCCGAGAATGTATTGTACGGTAGCGCAGGATTGAAGAGGCATGCCAATCTTAAGCCTGTTGTGAAATACGCTTGAAATAATGGGCCTGTCCTCTGATACTCTTGCTTCTCTCTCAATGACGGAAGCCAATGTAATCACTTCGTTGATGCTCATTCCCAGTTCTTTCGCTCTGTCATAGTATTCTTGCGTAAAGATCTTATCAAATTGGGAAAGCATACGGTTGATAATGTCATGTTCCTTTTCCGTAGTAAAGATATCATAGGTTTCCGGAAATAAATAACCTTCCAGTCTGTTGGTGCCTGCCGGAGCATCCTTCAAAAACTTGTAGTCAAAAATGCCGGTTTCAATTTCCTGTGAAAAAGCGGCAGGATCGATCAAACCTTCCTGAGCCAGCTTTTCTGTTGTCCGTCTGATATCGTATCCCTCGGGAATAGTGAACCGCAAAGTATTGGTATTCCCCGATACCAGTATTTTCATCATTTCTTCCATGGACATGCTTGGAGATAAAGAATATTCCCCTGCTTTAAATTTTCCTTCATACCCACTTGTTTTTGATTTCAGTTTAAATACTCCCACATTATCGATGAGATTCTGTTCTTCCAAAATATTGGCAATACCGGCCGTTCCGGTGCCT
Source organism: Sinanaerobacter chloroacetimidivorans (assembly GCF_018128545.1). Taxonomy (GTDB): domain Bacteria; phylum Bacillota; class Clostridia; order Peptostreptococcales; family Anaerovoracaceae; genus Sinanaerobacter; species Sinanaerobacter chloroacetimidivorans. The sequence goes on from NZ_JAGSND010000001.1 coordinate 398,956, forward strand.
GAGGGTACTACAACCAAAACAGATTCGGTATTTTCAGGCTGAAGGGGTTTTGATTCATGGTTCAAATAGAAACTGAAAATCAAAGCACCGGCAAGAATAACAATCCCTGTTACAATAATGCTGCTGATGATAAAACGTCTTTTATTCTTAATCTTATTTCGTCTCTTTCCCATACTCTTCCTCTATGGTTCATCAAATTTGCATTGCAAAATATTAATTACATTATCATAAAAATTTCGCAGAACAAACCATCCTGCGAAATCTTATATAACTTCTAACCACGTTATTTTGCTCTTGATAAATATTCACCAGTTCTGGTATCAATCTGAATTATTTCGCCTTCTTCTATAAAAATAGGGACCTGAATGACGGCTCCTGTTTCAACAGTAGCTGCTTTTGTTACATTGGTAGCAGTGTCACCTTTCACTCCGGGTTCCGTTTCGATAACCTTCAGATTTACAAAGTTAGGCGGTTCTACGAGGAACGCACTTCCTTTGTAGAATTTTATTGTTGCAAGGTCATTTTCTCTCAGATATTGTATCGCATCTTCAACCTGCTCCTGCATTAGCGGTACCTGGTCAAAGGTTTCCTGATCCATGAAATAATACAATTCTCCGTCACTGTATAAGTACTGCATGGCCTTTGTTTCAATATGCGCTTTCGGGAATTTGTCATTTGGATTAAATGCTTCTTCTCTTGTTGCACCGGTCAGGATATTTCTGTACTTTGTTCTTACAAAGGCAGCTCCCTTGCCCGGCTTTACATGCTGGAAATCAAGAACAACGTGAGGCTCTCCATTAATTTCGAATGTAATGCCTTTTCTAAAATCACTTGCATAAATCATATTGTTATACCTCCAAAATATTTCAAACAATAATAAGTTCTTTTTCAGACCGAACTTTATTTATTATACCAAAACTTGTTACAATTGCCAAGTCTTCAATACGAACACCAAAACGATCCGGTATGTAAATACCCGGCTCTATGGTTATCACCATATTTTCTTCCAGAACTTCCTCACTTTTGGCATTTAATGTAGGTGCCTCATGAACCAATTTTCCTACTCCGTGTCCGAGGCCGTGAGGATATTCTTTTCCGTAACCGGCTTTTGTAATAATATCCCGAGCTATTTTATCAGCGTCAAAACAACTGACACCGGCTTTGATAAAATCAATAGCGGCAAGCTGTGCCTCCAGAACGATTTCGTAAACTCTTTTCATTTCCTGTGAAACAGATCCGATGGCAATGGTTCTCGTCATATCACCGCAGTATCCATTGATCACCGCACCAAAATCAAGGGTGACGAACTCCCCTTTTTCAATGATTTTATCGGTAGGCTCTCCATGAGGGAGGCAGGATCTTTCACCTGATACGCAAATGGTGTCAAAGGCAAGACCTTCCGCCCCATGTTCATAAAGAAATCGTTCAATTTCATTCGCTACGGTTTTTTCACTCATTCCCGGTTCGATGAATCCAAGAATATGTGAAAAGCATTGATCGCCAATGGCAGCCGCCTGAGAAATATAGTTGATTTCTTCCTCGTTTTTAATTATATTACTGCCCAAATTTGATCACTTCCCCCAAAATGTTATATACGTCATTGATCAGCATGGAAAATCTCATCTCAGCTTGCACATACTGGGCAGCCAAGGGATCTTTCATTAAAATCTGATAAAGAGATTGGATTTGTTCCATCATTTCCGGTCCAAGCTCCTCACCCATCATTTGCTTTGCCTGAAGCTGAAACTGCTGAGCCTGAAAATCATTCAGCATAGCCGTCAGTTCCTCATTTTGTGATACCGTCGCTTTCAATTCTGCATACTGTTTATATTCTGCCGATTCTTTGATTGCCCTTGCTAAATTATGAGCTTCATCATGTACGTTCACGGTTCTCCTCCTTTCTTAGCCCGCCCAAGTTGCGTAACAAATTGATGCGAACTTATGCAACGTTGATTTATCGATTTCTGCTGTTTGCTGCAATAACACCCTCTTCGGTTTAGACCTCTAAAAAGATCGGAAGGATCACAGGGCTTCTTTTTGTCTTTTCATAGATAAAGTTCTTCAATTCATCCTTTACGGCGTTCTTTAAGCCGGCCCAATCTCTGAGACCTTCTCCGTAGCACTTATCCAGTCTTGCACTGACTGCCATTTTAGCGGAGTTCATTAGATCTTCATTCTCTCTTACATAGACAAACCCTCTGGAGATGATATCTGGTCCGGAGCAGATCATTCCGCTAGCCTTGTCGATAGCCGCAACCACGATAATCAGGCCGGATTCCGATAAGAGTTTTCTGTCTCTCAACACGATATTTCCAACATCGCCAACTCCAAGTCCGTCCACAAGCACAGCAGATGCAGGAACTTCTTCCTTCGACATAACAACAGAGTCTTTTGTCAAATGGAGAACCTGGCCGTTCTTGAGAATAAAGATATTTTCTTTGGGCTTCCCAAGGGTTTCCGCAATAAAGGCATGCTGTTTTAAATGTCTGTATTCTCCGTGTACCGGCATAAAGAATTTCGGCTTAATCAAGGACTGCATCAGCTTCAACTCCTCTGAGCAGGCGTGGCCGGATACATGGATATCAGCGATATCTGAATAGATTACATCTGCTCCCTTTTCGAAGAGTTTATTCACAACATTGGAAACGGTTTTTTCATTTCCTGGTACCGGACTCGAGGACAGGATTACCATATCACCCTTTTTAATCTGTACGGCCTTATGGTCTCCTGAAGCCATACGCGCCAAAGCAGACATGGGTTCTCCCTGGCTTCCGGTGGTAACAATGACAAGTTCTCTGTCCGGAATATTTTTTGTCTTGTTGATGTCAACCAGTACATTTTCAGGGATTTTTAAATAGCCCAGTTCAATAGCCAGGTTTACCACATTCACCATGCTTCTTCCGGAAATAGCTACTTTTCTTCCGAACATCACGGCCGTATCCACAATTCTCTGAACCCTGTGAACGTTGGATGAGAAGGTAGCTGTCAGAATTCTGGACTCAGAACCTCTGAAGATATTTTCAAGAGCAACGCCCACTGTTTTTTCAGAAGGGGTATAGCCTTTTCTTTCCGCATTGGTGCTGTCAGCAAGCATCAAAAGAACGCCTTTCTTTCCCAGCTCCGCCAGTCTCTGGAAGTCAATCGGTTCTCCATCTACCGGCGTATAGTCGATTTTAAAATCTCCGGTATGGAAAATGACTCCTGCCGGCGTCTCGATTGCCAGACAAATGGCATCAGCAATGGAATGCGTGGTTCTGATAGGTTCAATTTTAAACTCCCCAAGCTTTACATGCTGACCGGCGGTAATGGTATTCAGCTTTCCTTTAATACCATGCTCTTTCAGTTTATTTTCAACCAATCCCAGGGTTAACTTCGTACCGTAAATTGGGATATTGAGTTCTTTTAAAAGATATGGGGTAGCCCCGATATGATCCTCATGACCATGGGTCAGTATCATGCCCCTAACCTTATCTTTATTTTTAATCAAGTAACTGAAATCTGGTATTACAATATCAATTCCGAACATTTCATCTTCAGGGAATGATAGCCCGCAGTCGATAATCATAATGTCATTTTTATATTCCAATACGGTCATATTCTTTCCGATTTCGTTCAAACCGCCGATTGGAATTAATTTTACCGGGCTAACTCCTTTATTATTTTCAAGTATTTTCAAATTAAATTTCCTTTCTGTATTTTTTCTTTCATCATCCATTTGCTTTGCAAATTGGGTGAGCGATTATCCGTTCTTATAACGCTACTGCAGAAAATTTTTCGACTGTAGAAAAATTTTCTTACATCTGTGCGTTTCGACGCGGGCGACATCTTGTCACCCTATTATTTTACGACAATGTTAACTAATTTATTAGGTACTGCAATGATCTTTATTATTTCCTTATTTACCAATAATTGTTTAATCTTTTCAAGATCCATGACAGCAAGTTCAAAGGCTTCTTTGCCAAGGCCGTTGGCTACCTGAACTTTTTCCTTCACTTTGCCGTTAATCTGTACGACGACTTCAACAGTATCCCTGATCAAAGCCGTATCATCATAAACAGGCCATTTCTGAAGATAAACGGTGCCTTCATGACCTGTATACTGCCACATTTCTTCGCAAATATGCGGAGTAAACGGCGATAAGATCAGAATCAGATTATCGATGGCTGTTTTCAGCAAGCCAAGATTCAGATTTTCTGATTCCTTATATCTGTAAATTTCATTGACAAGCTCCATGATGGAACTGATTGCCGTATTGAAATTAAATCTTCCGCCCACATCCTCAGAAACCTTTTTGATGGTGGCATTCATGGCATAGGAAAGCTTCTTATCCTCTTCGCTTTCTGCCTTCCAGCTTTCCGGAGCATCGGAAAGCTTATCGGAAAGTTCATAAACCAGCCGATAGACTCTGTTCAGGAAACGATAGCTGCCTTCCACTCCGGCATCAGACCATTCCAGTTCTTTTTCCGGAGGTGATGCAAAAAGAATAAACAAACGGGCCGTATCCGCTCCGTATTTATTGATGATTTCTTCCGGACTTACTACATTTCCTTTCGATTTAGACATTTTGGTACCGTCTTTTAATACCATGCCCTGAGTCAAAAGATTTGTAAACGGTTCATCTACCGGGCAATATCCGATGTCATAAAGGAATTTCGTGAAAAATCTGGCGTAGAGCAAATGTAAAATTGCATGCTCAACACCGCCGATGTATTGATCTACAGGCATCCAGTATTCGGCCTTTTTCTTATCCCAAATTTCGTCTGCATTTTTAGCATCGGTATATCGCAGGAAATACCAGGAGGAATCCAGGAAGGTATCCATGGTATCCGTTTCTCTGGTGGCCCTTTTACCGCATTTCGGGCAGGTAGTATCCATAAAGGTTTTGCTTGTTGTAAGCGGAGATTCACCCTTACCGGTAAATACGACATCCGTCGGTAGTAAAACAGGCAGATTTTCCAATTTTTCCGGTACCCATCCGCATTCTTCACAATAGATCATCGGAATTGGGGTTCCCCAATATCGCTGCCTGGAGATCAGCCAGTCTCTCAGACGGAAGTTGATGGATTCATTTCCGATCTTCTTTTCTTCGAGATACGCTATAATTTCCTTTTGAGCCGTAAGGTTATCCATGCCGTTAAATTGATCAGAATTAATTAAATTTCCTTCTGCGACAAAGGCGGATTTCAGGTTGTGAATGTCGATTTCCGGATTTTGCGGATCTACAACAGGAATAATGTCCAGTCCGTATTTGATAGCAAAATCGAAATCTCTCTGATCATGGGCCGGTACCGCCATAATTGCTCCTGTCCCATAATCCATCAAAACATAGTTTGCAATATAAATCGGAACCTGTTTCCCATTCAGCGGATTTACCGCATATCTGCCGATAAAGACACCATCCTTTTCCAGGTTTGTGGCAGTTCTTTCAATTTCGGTTAAATACTGCAGCTTATTTAAAAATTCATTTACAGGTGCTTCATATTCACTTCCTGCAATGAGGTCTTTCACATAAGGATGTTCCGGCGCCAATACCATGTAGGTTACACCAAAGAGTGTATCCGGCCTTGTGGTAAAGATTTTCAGTTCCTTATCAAAGCCCTCTATCTCAAAATCAACTTCCGCACCTATACTTTTGCCGATCCAGTTTTTCTGCATGACCTTTACCTTGTTCGGCCAGCCCTCCAGCTTGTCAATATCCGTTAGCAGTCTGTCGGCATAATCGGTGATTTTTAAATACCACTGGTCCAGATCCTTTTTTCCTACTTCGGTGGAACAGCGCTCACAAGCACCGTCTACAACCTGTTCGTTGGCGAGAACCGTCTGGCAGGAAGGACACCAGTTAACCGGGTTTTTCTTTTTATAAGCAAGACCTTTTTCAAAAAATTGTATAAAAATCCACTGCATCCACTTATAGTAATCAGGATGGCAAGTGGCGACTTCTCTGTCCCAGTCATAAGAAAGCCCCAGCTCGGAAAGCTGGTTCCTCATCTCCGCTATATTTTCCCAAGTCCAAACGTTTGGGTGAATGCCATGCTTTATTGCCGCATTTTCTGCCGGAAGTCCAAAGGAATCCCAACCCATTGGATGCAGAACATTGTATCCGTTCATTCGTAAATATCTGGTTGCAACATCTCCGATGGAATAATTTCTCACATGTCCCATGTGAAGCTTTCCGGAGGGATAAGGGAACATTTCCAAAAGGTAATATTTTTTCTTATCTTTCTCCTCCGTTGTTTTGAAAAGTTGACTTTCTTTCCAGTATTTTTGCCATTTGGCTTCGATTTCACCGAAATCATAGCGCTCAATCATTTGATTCAACCTCCGTATTTTATTACTGCAATGAATGATCTTCTAGTGTTATAAAACTGCAATCGCTCCATACCTTTTCAATATTGTAACGCTCACGCTGCTCCACCGAAAATATATTAACAATGACATCACCGAAGTCCATCAGAATCCAGCCTGAATTCTTTTTCCCCTCAATGTTTTTAACAATAATACCTTCTTTCGCAAATTGGTCTTCAATCTCCTGGGACAGAGTACCAACCTGTCTCTCTGAACCCCCGGATGCAATGACCAGATAATCTGCGAAAGAGGATTTTTCGGAAATGTCAATGACTACAATATCCAATGCTTTTTTGCTGTCTAAAACAGCTGCTGCCTTTAAGGCAACCTCTCTGTTATTCATTCTCATACTCCTTTCTTTTTATTTCTTCTATCAGATAATCTTTTGCTAATACCGTATCTTCATCCAAATAGCATCCTCTGCTCCTGACGTAGTCAATGGAACGCTCCAGGGACAACATACAAGCCCGGTCCAAATCCTGATATGCCAATTTTCTAAGCTCCTCAACTCCCGGATACTTCCTGTTTGGCTCAATAGCATCCGCAAGAAAGATAATTTTCTCCAGATTAGACATATGAGGTCTGCCGGTGGTATGATAACTGACAGCATTTATCACATCTTCGTCTGTAATGTGATATTTTTCTTTCATCATATAAGCGGCTATTTTTCCATGAGCCAGGTTGTTGTTATTCAGCAATTCCGTTTTGAAACCCAGCTGAAGAACATAATCATTCAGTTCTTGTTCCGAAATTCCCCTGAAAAAGTCATGAAAAAGAGCGGCTGTTTCAGCCTTTTCAGGATCCGCTCCATAACGGTTGGCCAATGCTTTTGCTTCTTCCGCTACAGCGTAGGTATGAATCCGCCTCTTTTCCGATAACTGTTCATCAATCATTTTTTTTATAGTTGTATTATCCGTTCCTTGCATAGCTTACTTATATTATCATTTATACCCATATTTATCAAGTTTTAATACGGAAAGATCATTTCCGTACCATTTGTGCATCTTGATGCGAAAACTGCCTTTATTGGAGCCCTTTCCAAAACAATGCCGAAACAAGGAAGCTCATTAAAGGTACAGCTTTTCCTGATAAATATAGTCTTCTACTGCTTCCGGCAATAGATACTTGATGCTTTTCCCCTTTCGGATTCGATCTTTAATGTCAGAGGAAGAGATTTCAACCTCTGAATTCTTGATTTGAAGGATTTGAGTATCATAGATTTCTCTGAACCGTTCTACCTTTTCCTTCAGTTCCTTCTCCTTGTAGCCCGGTCTCGTTCCTACTATAAAGGAATACTCCTTGAGAAGATCTTCTGCAGAGAACCATTTATCAATGCTTAAGAAGGCATCGGTTCCGATGATAAAATATAATGTTGTATTTTCATCCAAACGGGATTTATATTCCTGCAGCGTTTTTATGGTATAGGAAACTTTGGCAGAAGTCAGTTCCAGGTCCGAAACCGCAAAACCTGCGTTTCCAGCGGTAGCTTTCATCAGCATGGCATAGCGGTGATGGCCCTCCGCTATTTTAGTATTCAATTTAAAGGGCTGTACCATTGCAGGCATAAAGACCACCTGATCCAGACCTGCTTCTCCTCTGGCCTGTTCTGCCAGAATCAAATGGCCATAATGAACAGGATCAAAGGTTCCCCCTAAAATTCCTATCTTTTTCATTTTTACTCCTGGTTAATCACAAACTCCAAGGGAATCATGATTATTGATCTGTAATGGATTTTTTGATCTGTATTCCAAGTTCTTCCAATTGTTCTTCCGAGGCAACAGAAGGTGCTTCACTCACCATACAGACAGCAGACTGGTTCTTCGGGAAAGCAATAACCTCTCTGATACTGTGTTCCCATGATAAAAGCATCACAAGACGGTCAAGCCCATAAGCCAGACCACCATGGGGCGGTGTACCGTATTTAAAGGCTTCCAGTAGGAAACCGAATTTGCTGTTTACCACTTCATCAGACATCTTTAATACTTCAAACATTTTTCTTTGAAGGTTTCTGTCGTGGATTCTAATGCTGCCACCCCCCAGTTCAACACCATTCAGAACGATGTCATATGCCTTCGCTCTCACCTTTCCGGGATCTGAATCCAGCATGTGTACATCCTCAAGTCTTGGGGATGTAAAAGGATGATGCATCGGAGAATAAGTTCCGGCCTCGTCATCGTATTCGAATAATGGGAAATCGACAACCCACAGAAGATTATATTGGCTGTCATCCAGCATACCAAGCTTTCCGGCAATATCTCTTCTTAAGAAGCCTAAGCTATCGAAAACGATTTTGGCTTTGTCTGCAACAATGAATATCAAATCTCCCGGTTTTCCATTGAAAACATCGGTGATTTCCTTCATCTTCTCTGGGGTGAAGAATTTGCTGACAGAAGAAGTCGTCTCAGCCTCACCTATTTTGATCCAGACAAGCCCTTTTGCTCCGAAATGCTTGATAGCCTCCTGAAGCTTATCGATATCTTTTCTGCTGAATTTTTCGGCACCGCCGTCTATATTGATTCCACGAACATCGCCGCCTGCTGCCAAAGCGTTGTCAAATACCTGAAAATCACTGTTTTTTACCACATCATTCAAGGATTTCAGTTCAAAGCCAAAACGGGTATCCGGTTTGTCGCTGCCAAAGCGTTCCATGGCTTCCGCATAGGGATATCTTGGCAGAGGTGTTGTGATTTCCACATTCATGACTTCTCTGAATAATTTTTTTAAATATTTCTCCTGGATTTCTATTACGTCATCAACATCCACAAAGGACATTTCCAAATCGATCTGAGTAAATTCAGGCTGTCTGTCGGCTCTCAGGTCCTCGTCCCGGAAGCATTTTGCCAATTGATAGTAACGGTCGGTGCCGCTTACCATCAGAAGCTGTTTAAACATTTGCGGGGATTGGGGCAGAGCATAAAACTGACCTGGGTTTACTCTGCTCGGTACAAGATAGTCTCTGGCTCCTTCCGGTGTCGGCTTGATCAGCATAGGAGTTTCTACTTCCGTAAAACCTTCGCTGTCAAAAAACTCTCTGGTTACTTTTGAAATTTTATGGCGGAAAGAGAGATTGCGCTGCATCTTTCCTTTTCTTAAATCTAAATAACGGTACTTCAATCTAAGATTATCCGATACCTCGTCGTCATCCTTGATATAAATAGGAGGAGTTTCCGCTTCTGAATATATAACGAGATCTTCCGCAAAAACTTCGATGTCACCTGTGGCAAGATCCTTGTTTTTCGATTCTCTTTCTGCTACAACACCTGCGATTCCAACAACATATTCACTTCTCAGGCTGTCTGCCTTATCGAAAACTTCCTTTGGAATATTATCGTTAAAAACGATTTGAATAATACCTGTTTTATCACGGAGATCGCAGAAAATCAAGCCTCCAAGATTTCTTCTCTTTTGTATCCATCCGTTCAGCACGACCTTTTCTCCAATGTTGTTCGCATTCAGTGTCCCACACATGTGAGTTCTCTTTAAAATGTTATCCATACAGTTCTTCTCCTACTTCCCTAATTCTTTTATGATATCTGTCAGCGGTACCTGCTTTTGTTCGGATGTCTCCATATTCTTAATGGAAACTTTATTTTCCGCCAATTCATTCTCTCCGATTACAATGGTGTATTTTGACTTCAGTCTGTCCGCATATTTAAACTGGCCTTTAATATTTCTCGCCATTAGATCCATTTCAGCCTTAAAACCGCTCTTCCTCAGGTCACGCATCAGTTTGAGGCCGAAGGCCTTCGCTGAATCCCCCATCACTGCGAGAAATACATCAACCTGTTCAGGCATTGGAATTTCGATGCCTGACTTTTCCATCACCAGCAACAGCCGTTCTACTCCCAGACCGAACCCTACACCCGGTATGGAAGGGCCTCCGATTTGTTCAATTAAATGATCGTATCTGCCGCCTCCGCATACTGTTCCCTGGGCTCCGATTTTATTGGATACAAATTCAAAAGCAGTCTTGGTATAATAATCCAATCCTCTTACGATACCAGGGTCTACAGTATAAGCCACACCCATAGCATCCAGATTGTCTTTTAAGTCATCAAAGGCTGTCCGGCAATCCTCGCAAAGGTAATCCAGCATAACAGGTGCTCCCTTTACGAGCTCCTGACAGACAGGAGATTTACAGTCTAAAATTCGCATTGGATTTCGGTCATAGCGTCCCTTGCAGGTATCACAGAGTTCATCATAGCGGGGTTTTAAAAATTCCCGTAAAGCAGCTCTGTATTTCTCTCTGCATTCAGGACACCCGATGCTGTTGATTCTCAGCTCCAGATCCTCTATTCCAAGGGACTCCAGAAAATCTACAGCAAAGCCGATCACTTCCGCATCAGCCATCATATTGTCCGTTCCGAATACTTCGATTCCAAATTGATGAAATTCCCTCAGCCGTCCGGATTGTGGCTTTTCATATCGAAAGCATGGAATGCTGTAATAGAATTTGGAAGGCTGTACGTCGGCATAAAGTTTATGTTCCACAAAAGCACGGACTACAGGAGAAGTCCCTTCCGGTTTTAAGGTAATACTTCGTTTACCATAATCCTCAAAGGTATACATTTGCTTTTCTACAATATCAGTCGTATCACCGACACCTCTTGCAAACAGCTCCGTATGTTCAAAGACAGGTGTCCTGATTTCTTTAAATACATACCTGCTGCAGGCTTGCCGGAATACATTTTCTACATAATGCCATTTATAGATCTCTGAAGGCAGGATATCCTTCGTTCCTTTTGGTGCGTTTGTTAACATCTTTTTTAGCCTCCTATTTCAATTTTTGCTCCATGTCATGTGTGAAACACGTGATCAGCTTTCCTTTGAAGCATTTCAGAAAGCCGGTCCATGTAAATTTCATAATTTGATACATTCGCCACTCGTTCCAAACGATTCTCCTCAGGATAATACACCTTCGTAATTCCGCCGGCGCCAAGGGCGATTATGGTCTGCTCCTCTTCCATAATTCTAATATTATAAATTCCTTCGGTTCCTGCTTTTGCATAACCGATATTTTCAAAATTGCCCGCCATATGTTTTTGACGATATAAGTAATAAGGGTGATAACCTGCATGATAGAGCATATTTTTTGCGGATACAAGCATATCCCTCACGATCTCTCCCTGGCGGTAGTGATAACCGCTGTCCATTTCCTTCAAGCGTGATGCCCGCTTCAATGCCAGGGTGTGTACCGTAATGTTTTGCGGTTCCAGTTCCAGCAAGGTTTTCAAAGTATATTCAAAATCATCAGGTTTTTCCTCCGGAAGCCCGGCTATGATATCCGCATTAACCACAGGTATCCCTGCGGCCTTTGCCAGCCTGAAAGCTTTTTTAATATCTTCCGGTTCATGATTGCGTCCGATGAGCTTCAAGGTTTTGCTGTTCATCGATTGGGGATTGATGCTGATGCGGTCTGCACCGGAATCCCTGATAACCGAAAGTTTTTCTCCTGTAATCGTATCCGGACGTCCTGCTTCCACCGTAAACTCCCTCAATCTGCTCAGATCAAAGGAATTGTTCACATGACAAAGAAGCTGTTTTAAATCCGGGGCATCCAGCGTTGTAGGGGTTCCGCCGCCAATATAAATGGTTTCGGGATACCAGCCTATGTTCTTCATTTCAGCTGCAGCATAGGTGATTTCCTTTTCCAGACTTACCAGATATTTTTTTATCTCCGCTTCCTGAACCTGATTGGATGGAAAGGAGCAATAGACACATCTGGTAGGGCAAAAAGGAATCCCAATATAGATTCCAACCGATTTTACAGGAGCCGTTCCTACAATATTTGTTTGATTATCCCAAAGATTTAAAAGTAAATCTGCTTTCTCCTGATTTAAATAATAACTGTTAAGAAGGATCTCCCGTACTTTTTCTCTTGATCCTTCCCGCTTCATCAGCTCGCCTGTCAGCTTCACCGGCCTGACGCCTGTTAGAATTCCCCAATCCGGCGAAAGCCCTGTGGCAGCACGAAGGGAATCATATAGATAGCGCTTTCTTTTATTTTTGATATCCAGTTCTTTTTTATATTCCTGTCCTTTTTGTCCTGAACAGAACTCATCCTGGTGGAAATCAGGAACTGAAATCACGACATCGGTTTCTGGGAAAGGCAGATTTGCTTCTTCCTGACAGCCGATTTCATATTCGTCCTGCTTTAAAAATACCTTTACCAGTTCTTCATATTCATTTTGATTTCCGCTGTTATTGAATAAAATCCTAAACAAATGGATTATTCTCCTTTTCAAAGCCGATGGTGGTAGTCCCCATGTGGCCAGGATAGACAGTCGTCTGATCCGGCAGAGTATATAATTTGTTCTCTATGGAAGACTTGATCGCAGCAAAGGAGGAACCCGGGAAATCGGTTCTTCCAATAGACTGGGCAAAAAGGGTGTCTCCGCTGAAAAGTGCGTCCTCTGCCAGTATAGAGATCCCGCCCACAGTATGGCCTGGGGTAAATAAAAACTTCAGTTCTAAATTTCCGACCATAAGAGTGTCCCCGTCTGCCACCAGAATATCCGGATTCAGTGAAACAGGTATGCCGCTGAGTTCCTGGGAGAAGTTCATTTTCGCATTTCTCAGCATTTCTTGTTCCAATTTCCCCGCAACAAGCTTTGCACCAGGGAATTCCTTCTGATATGCCGGAACTCCGCCTATATGATCTCCATGCCCATGGGTTAAGATAATATATTCGATGTGATAGCCGTTCTCCTTTATGTTGCTCACCATATTGACATTATGTCCGCCCGGATCTACAATAAAGGCTTTTTTTGTTTTTTCATCCACTACCAGATAGCTGTTCACCGACAGTGGACCGCTTAAATAATTTTTGATTATCATGATTGCTTTGATTTTTCCTTTCTACTCTATAACTTGTTCTGTAATCAAAAGACTTTCTTGCTGTCTATCAGAATGGTTACCGGTCCGTCATTATATATTTTAACCAGCATGTCCGCCTGAAAAATACCTTCTTCCACCGGAATGCCTTGTTCTTTGCAAAGTAAAATAAATTTTTGATAAAGTTCATTTGCTTTATCCGGTCTCGCAGCCTTGATAAAGCTGGGTCTCTTTCCTTTTCTGCAGTCACCGAACAGGGTAAACTGGGATACTGCCAGTATTTTCCCCTGTATATCTCTCACAGAGAGATTCATTTTTTCGTTTTCGTCTTCAAAAATTCTGAGGCCGGTTATCTTATCGGCCATATAAACCGCATCCTCTATTGTGTCTTCTTCTTCTACTCCAAGCAGGACCATAAGTCCCTTCTCGATGGCACCTGTTACGTTACCATCTACGGTAACATCCGCCTGGCTGACTCTTTGCACTACTGCTCGCATGGTTGACTCCTTACTATGTGATGGCGCGATAAACATCGGAAACACCGGGTACACTGCGCAATGACCGCAGCACCTTTTCCATCTGACTGGTATTCGAGATCGACAAGGTCATGGTGATATTGACGATCCTGTCTTTTGCGCTTTTTGCATTGACTCCTGCAATATGCACATCCATATCTTCACAAACTCTGGACAGATCGGAAAAGAGCCCCTTTCGGTCCTCGGCCAGAATATTGATATCCGTATCATAAGACATATCTTCTTTTTGTTTGTCCCATTCAACGGAAATAAATCTTTGACGTTCTTCTTCCGGCAGAGAAATAACGTTTACACAATCTTTCCTGTGTACGGAAATTCCTCTCCCCTTGGTAATAAACCCGATAATTTCATCGCCGGGCACAGGATTGCAGCATTTGGAGAAACGAATCAGCAGGTTATCCACCCCTTTGACGGTAACGCCGGTTTGTTCTCTCTTCTTAACCTTCTTCTTGCTTTCAACAAGATTCTCAGCTTTTTCCTTTCTCCTGAGTTCCGCCTGCTTTTCTTCCTGATAGAACTCCAGAAGCATATTGACGGTTTTGCTGAGCAGTACACCGCCTGATCCCAATGCCGTATAAAGATCATCGGCAGATGCCAGGTTGAAATTCTTGGCACATTTATTGATATATTGACTCTTCAGGAGCTGCTGGGTATCGTAGCCTTTTCGTCGTACATATTTTTCCAGCATTTCCTTGCCTTTATCTGTATTTTCGGATTTATTTTCTTTTTTTAACCATTGCCTGATTTTATTTTTTGCATTACTGCTCTTAGCAATTTTCAGCCAGTCTATACTTGGACCTTTACTGTTCGATGATGTAACGATCTCGACAATATTCCCGTTGGTCAATGTATGGTCTATAGGGACCATCTTGCCGTTGACTTTTGCACCGATACATTTCACTCCGATTGCGGAGTGGATCTTAAAGGCAAAATCAAGAGGTGTGGAACCGGCCGGCAGCTCGATAACATCCCCTTTCGGGGTGAAAACGAATACCTGATTGGAGAAGAGATCCACTTTCAGAGTTTCCATAAACTCCTTCGGATCATTCATATCCTTCTGCCATTCCAGCGTTTGGCGAAGCCATGCAAGCTTGCCCTCTTCTTTGTCTTCGGAGACACCTTCTTTATATTTCCAATGAGCAGCAATACCGTACTCGGCAATGCGATGCATTTCATAGGTCCTGATTTGGATTTCAAAGGGCTCACCATTATCTCCAATTACGGTTGTATGCAAAGACTGGTAACGGTTTGTCTTCGGCATCGCTATGTAATCCTTAAAGCGGCCCGGAATTGGCTTCCACATGGTATGGACTGCCCCAAGCACAGCATAACAATCCTTCACACTATCTACGATGATACGAATCGCAGTGAGATCGAAAATTTCATCCAACTGCTTGTTCTGGTATTTCATTTTTCGATAGATACTGTAAAAATGCTTGGAACGTCCCGTTATATCGTAGGGAATTTTCAACTCATTCAGGCTCTCTTTAATTTCGTTGATTACCTTATTGATATATTCTTCCCGTTTCTGTTTTTTCATTTTTACCTGGCTTACCAGGTCATAGTAGGCATCGGGATCCAATTGTTTCAGCGCTATGTCTTCCAGCTCAAATTTCATGGTATAAATTCCTAAACGGCTGGCCAGCGGTGCATATATTTCCAAGGTTTCCTTGCATTTTTCACGAATCTGGTCTTCACTCATATAGTTGATGGTACGAAGATTGTGAAGTCTGTCGGCTAATTTGATAATCAGTACCCGGATATCCTTTGACATTGCCAAAAACATTTTCCGTAAATTTTCAGCCTGGCGTTCTTCCTTGCTTTCAAAAACAAGAGAACCTAACTTCGTAACACCATCAACCAATAATGCAACTTCTTCCCCAAAATCAGCTTTTAAATCTTCTTGAGAATAAGAAGTGTCTTCCACAGTATCGTGCAGAAGACCTGCGACAATGGTATTTTCATCCATGCCCAGGTCAGCAAGAATTTTTGCAACTTCAATCGGATGAACCAAATATGGCTCACCCGATTTTCGCAACTGTCCTTTATGAAATTCTTCCGCTTTTTTATAAGCCTTCTCTATTAATTGAATATCAATATTCGGATTTATATTCAGAAGGTCGTCTAAGAATTTCTCCATGTTAATCATAAGCACTAAACCTTACTTTTGCTTTTTTTGGCTTTATATTTGGGTCCGCCGGTTGCTTGCACAAGCTGGTAGTAAATCGGACTGGCAATTAAAATCGATGATGCAGTTCCGGCTGTTATACCAACGATCAAAGGTAAGGTAAACTGTCTTATGGTTTCCCCACCCAAAACAAACAGAGGGATAATGGCCACAATTGTTGTGAGTGAAGTCATAATAGAACGAACCAGAGTTTGGTTAATACTCCTATCGATAAGCTCTTCTGTCTGGTTTTTCTTCATCAGGCCCAAATTTTCTCTGATTCGGTCAAAAACAACAATAGTATCGTTGATGGAATAACCGACCACTGTAAGCACTGCAGCGATAAAGGGGTTGTTTATCGGAATGTGGAACAGTCCGTAAAATGCAATTAGCATGAGTACATCATGGACAACACTGCAAATAGCCGCTACACCGAATTTCCATTCAAACCGAACAATGATATAGATCAGCATGCCAATGCTGGCTATGGCAACAGCCTTCACTGCGTTTTCTTTCAACATGTCTCCTACAGAGGGACCGAATTGCTCAACAGAAAGAACTGCCTTCTCAGTAATATCAAATTCAGCATAGATATTATTCAGTAATTTTTCACGTGCAGCGGTATCCATTGCCTGAACCGTTTTTATAATGACCTCCTGATTTTGTTCCCCTGCATGGACTACATCAGCAGTGATATTGTTTGCTTTTAAAACCTTGTTGATATCAGCCACCGGAACCTCTTGTCCCATATCGATCTGGAACATGGTACCGCCGGTAAAATCGATACCAAAATTAAATCCTCTGATAAACCCCACAGAAAGACCTATTATAATAAGAGTAATACTGATAATATAGAATATTTTCCTGTTTTTAATAAAGGAAAGTTCACGATTGATACTAAACATTAGTCGCACCCTCCTTTATTCCAAAATATTGTTTCTTTGATAAGGCCTTATTTTCCGCCATCAAGGACAGATAAAGCTGTGTCACAACAACGGCAGTGAATACACTGGCAATAATACCAATCATCAATGTCATTGCAAATCCCTTTACCGGCCCTGAACCAAGCTGGTAAAGCACAACCCCTGCAATGATCGTTGTAATCTGTGAGTCGATAATGGTGGACATAGCTCTCTTAAAGCCTGAAGCCACCGATACCCGAATGGATTTGCCATTCAGGATTTCTTCACGAACTCTGGCAAAAATAATTACATTTGCATCTACAGCCATACCGACGGATAAGATAATACCGGCAATGCCAGGCAGGGTTAAAACGCCGCCCATTGCTACAATCACCCAGAAAACGATCAAAACGTAAAGCAGCAATGCGATATTTGCCGCAAATCCCATCATTCGATACATTATAATCATAATGGCAAAAATTAAAAGGATGCCGATTACGCCGGCAATAATACTCATTTCTAAAGCATTCAGTCCAAGTTTTGGACCAACCACGGAGGTTTGTACCTCTTTCAGTTCCACGGGCAGAGCACCGCCGCGAATCAGCGCCGCCAGATTGGTTGCTTCATCATCGGTAAAGCCTCCGCCGCCGCCAGTAATCTGTGCGGTCCCGTTGGGAATCACTTCATTTACTACGGGAGACGAAATCACTTCTCCATCCAATACGATCATGATGGCACGATCGGGAACTCCTTGATTTTTTGAAACAACTTGTCCCTTTATAATAGCTTCGGTGGCTTGTTTAAATGCGTCAGCGCCTTCACTGTCGAATTTCAGCGCTACGGCATAACCACCATGCTGCTGGTCCATTTCTGTGCTGGCATCCTTCACCTGGCTTCCGTCTAAAACGATGGTATTGTCAGCCATAATAAATTGGAGCTGTGCGGTCTTTCCTATAGAATTGATTGCATCCTCCGCATCCTGAGCACCGGGCAATTCAACCCTGATTCTGTTATTTCCTTCTATAGTAACAATAGGCTCAGATAATCCCATCTGATTGACCCTGTTTTCTATAATTGCC
Source organism: Sinanaerobacter chloroacetimidivorans (assembly GCF_018128545.1). Lineage (GTDB taxonomy): Bacteria > Bacillota > Clostridia > Peptostreptococcales > Anaerovoracaceae > Sinanaerobacter > Sinanaerobacter chloroacetimidivorans. Next base: position 416,819 of record NZ_JAGSND010000001.1, read on the forward strand.
TGGGTTTGAGCCATCAAACTCTTCAATTCTTCACCAGTCGCGCTAGTTTGCGCCTCCATGACAACATAAACTCCTCCAGATAAATCAAGTCCCAGTTTGATCTGATCCTTGATAGGAGCAAAGGAGCCTACGCCCATGAGGGTTGCATACCAGCCGAATAGAATAATGATTGACAATACAATCGCCAATACCTTCTTCATGCTGTTGTTCACCTTCTTCTTCTTGCTGTTATTTGTGAATTTTATCACTTATGATATATGTTACAGAATATTTTACTACTTTTTCACAGTTCCTACAAGCAAAATCATATTATAAACCCTAAAATAGCTGAAAAAAAGCCTGAAAAGAGACTATAATCTCATGTTTACCCCAATCATTCCCCCGATACTTCCAAATAACAGGCAAAGAATGTACTTCAGCAGACCCAGGCCGATTTTAATTTCCGATGAGAATGCCATCATGTAGATAGCTGAAATAATTAAAATGAAAATAACGGAATAGAGTGCACCGTATAAAAATCCTTTTTTCTTTATAAAAGATCCGCTATAGATTCCAAGAAACATGCAGGATAAACATAAAGCGAACATTACATAATAGATGGACCAGGTTTCCGGAATTGGTGTAAATTTCACAAGAACACTTGCTACTAGAGTTAAAAGGAAAAACGAGATTAATGCAAAAACAAATCCCTTTATATTTTTTATCGTTCTCTCCATCATATCCTCCTCTATCAAGGTTTCCCAATATATGACAGATTGGACAAACCTTGTCTAATATTCTTTTTTATATTATATTTTACCGATTTGGAATTATACTAGTAACATGAGGATTCCCGTTCTTTGAATAAAAAAAAGTCCCGGATCGTAATCCAGAACTTATCTGTTTATTTGGTGCCGGCGATCGGGGTCGAACCGATACGGTGTTGCCACCACGGGATTTTGAGTCCCGCACGTCTGCCAATTCCATCACGCCGGCGTAACAAAACTTATATTAACATAAATATAAATCGAAATCAAGAAAAAAGCATTTACAATTTTAAAAAATTACTATATAATTTTTTCATAACCTGAGAGGAGGATGAATATGAGTCAAAACATAGCGACATTAATGCCTTTAATTCTATTAATATTTATCATGTATTTCTTACTAATTAGGCCTCAAAAGAAACGTGAAAAAGCAGTGAATGCCATGAGAAACGCTATCAAGGTTGGTGATGAAGTAATCACAATCGGCGGTATCTGCGGCAAAATTGTGAAAACAAAAGATGAAACACTTACAATTCAGGTTGGTGCTGACAAGACAAAGTTTGAAGTCATGAGATGGGCCATCTCGAAGGTTGTAAATGAAGAACCTGCTGCTCCTTCTAAAAAAGGCAAGAAAGAAGAAGCTGATGATACTGAAGAAGCGCCAAAGAAATCTCTTCCTAAGAAAATGTTGAAAAAAACTGTTTCTGCTCCTGATGAAGAAACACCTGTTGAAGAGAACCTCGTGGTTGAAAATGAAGCAGAAGAGGCTGAAGGTCAGGAAGAAAAATAAATGATTACTAATTACCCCTGCAGAAAACTGCAGGGGATTTTCTTTTTTCCAGTATGAAAACTGTCATTCTAACCTGTTATTTTGACTGAATTTATCTTTGTTGAACTGCTTATTCCTTCTCTTTTAAAATTTTTCCGCCGCCGACAACAATATCATCCTGATAGAACACTGCTGCCTGTCCCGGTGTAATAGCCCGTTGTTTTTCTTTAAATTTCACGAATACCGTTCCTTCTTCCCTCGGATAAATGGTAGCCGGCACTTCTGCCTGTTTATATCTCGTTTTCACTGTCACTTCCATTGGCTCTTTCAATTCCGGTATTGAAATAAAATTAACATTTCCCGCAACCAGCGTGTCTTGAAACAGTTCTTCGTTACTTCCCAGAAAAACCTGTTTTTTTTCGGCATTGATCCCGGTTACATACATGGGTTTGCCAAAGGTTTTTCCAAGACCTTTTCTCTGACCGACGGTATAGTGAATAATCCCTTTATGTTTTCCCAGAACAGTTCCTTCTTTATCTATAAAATCGCCTTCTTCCGCTTTTAAACCGATTGTCTTTTCCAGAAATCCGGCATAATCCCCATCTTTTACAAAGCAGATATCCTGACTGTCCGGTTTTTTGGCGTTCACGAAACCTTTTTTTTCTGCAATTTCCCTGATTTCCGTCTTATACAGATTTCCCAAGGGAAATAAAGTCCGGGAAAGCTCTTCCTGGCTCATGGTGTAAAGGGCGTAGCTCTGATCTTTGGAACCATCCTTTCCCTTCTTTAATAAATATCTTCCGGTTGCACTGTCTTGTTCAATTCTGGCATAATGACCTGTTGCAATATAATCATATTCGAGTAATAGAGCTCTTTCTAAAAACTTTTCAAATTTTATACTTCGATTGCATTCAATGCACGGATTTGGTGTTTCTCCGCAGGCGTAGGCCTCCGCAAAAGGTAAAATGACATCCTTCTGAAATTGAAGTCCAAAATTGAATACATCGTGGCGAAAACCCAGCTTATGGGCTACGCTTTTAGCATCCAAAACATCTTCCAGAGAACAGCAAGTTCTTGTCCTTTCCGTTATTCCGATATCTTCATTTTCAAAAAGCTTAAAGGTTGCTCCTCCTACTTCATAACCCTGCTCCATTAATAGAACTGCCGCTACGGAGCTGTCAACGCCTCCGCTCATGGCGATTAAAACTCGTGCCATAACTACCCCTTCCATTATCATTAAGATCCTGCAGATCCTTTATAGTCCTATATATTCCGAATAAATTGACTTGGCATGATTGGAATCTTTCGCATTTTCAATCATTGCCCTGCCGTCTTTAAAAAGTTTAAAACCTATCGTTTCATCATGAAACGTAAGCATAAAATTATTATAGCTTACCTTTCCCAGTTTATCTAGAGATTTTGCCAGGCTGTCAAAGTTTATGTCTGATTTTTTCATGGGAATCACCTGAATTTCATTTCTCCCGCATAAGCTTGTCGTATAAGTCCCGCCCGCCTGATTGAAATAGGCATAGTGATGTTCACCGCATACAGAGCAGCTTTCATTCCTCTCAACCTTTAAAAATTCAACGGAATTTTCCCATATATCAAAATAAAGTAGGGTATCTCTGATTCGATCGGATCCGGTTAAAATCTTTACGGCTTCTGCTGATTGGACGGATGCCATAATATTCGTAATCATGTTCAGTACACCTACGGCGCTGCAGGTTTCATGGTTTTCGAAAGATGTTGATTCCCCCGTCATACATTGAAAACAAGGTGTTTGATCAGGAATGATATTCATTGTCATTCCTATGCTTCCCACCGCAGCACAATAAATCCACGGTATTTTATACTCCTGACAGGCTTCATTGATTAACAATCGGATTTCAAAATTATCCGTGGCATCCAATACGAGATCACAGTCTTTTATCATCCCTTCTATGTTGGATGAATTCACATCCGTGATGACAGGTTCCAGCTGAATCGTTGAGTTTACTTTCTTTAAATGCTCATAAGCGGCAGCGGCTTTCGGCATCTCTCGATCCACATCGTCCTCATTATAAAGTGTCTGCCTTTGCAGATTGCTCAAAGATACGTAATCTCTGTCAATCAGCTTTATTCTGCCTACTCCTGCTCTGGCAAGGTTATTAGCACTGACTGTTCCTAATGCTCCAAGTCCGATAATGGCAACTGTGGAATTTAATAATTTTTGCTGCCCTTCTGCCCCGATATTCGCATATACGATCTGTCTTGAATATCTGGAATCATCCATTTCCTTACCTCCCATGAACGATGCGTTGAATTGCATCTATACAGATATCAATTTCCTGTTCCGTGTTAAAATATCCCGGACTGATTCTAATGACTCCGCCTTTTTCAATTGTACCCAAGGTTTTATGCGTATCTCCGGCACATTGGAGCCCTGCTCTTACCGCAACATCAAAGGATTGATCTATAATCAGAGAAACTGCTTCCAAGTCCGTATTTTCTATGGTAAATGCTACTGCACTGCCTCTGGCCTGGCCTGCTTTCGGTCCGTAAACGGTAATGCCGTCTATTTTCTGAAGTCCTGTAATCAAACGGTTTACAAGTGCCGTCTCTTTCTTCTCAATGGCCGTGATTCCTTCTGACAATACATATTTGATGCCCTCAGCCAGTCCTGCGATACCGGAATGATTTAAAGTACCGCTTTCGTAACGCTGGGGCCCTTTCCCGGGCTGAAACAGCGCTTCCGAATCACTGCCTGTTCCGCCTTCCTTTAACGTATCAAGGATAAGACCTTCCCGAATATATAAACCACCGGTACCTTGAGGCCCAAAAAGACCTTTATGACCGGGAAAAGCTAGCAGATCGATTTTCATTTCACCGACATTAATTTCTTTCATTCCTGCAGATTGGGCTGCGTCCAGTAAAAACAGGACTCCCCTTTTCCTGCATAATTCACCGATTTCTTTTACCGGGTGCAGCGTTCCGGTAACATTGGAAATATGACTGCAGACTACTAATTTAGTATTTTTCTCAAAGGCAGCTTCCAGGGCATTTAAATCCAAACCCCTTTCGCCTGAAGTCAATACTTTCGATGTTCGGATTCCGTTATTTTCCAATTTATGCAATGGCCTTGACACGGAATTATGCTCCATGCTGCTGGTAATCACATGATCACCGGGTTTCAATGTCCCTTTGATTGCAAGATTTAAAGCTTCCGTCGCATTGTAAGTAAAGCTGATGGTTTCCGGACTCTCAGCATGAAATAATCTGGAAGCCAGCATACGTGCTTCATAAATCAGTTCCCCTGCCGCCAAGGACATTTTGTGACTCCCTCTCCCTGAATTTCCGCCTTGTTCTCTCAATACTTGATCGACCTTCCTGTAAACCATTTCCGGTTTGGGCCATGACGTAGCAGCATTATCTAAATAAATCACAGAACCACCTCCTTATTTGCCATTATATCATATTAATCATATTTATTTAATAGGATAGACGTAAATAATATTTGCAGAATTGTAATTGATATTGGTTGAACTTCCAATCTTATGGGAATATAATAAGAAGTAGCAATATAAGAGATTTAGTCGAAAGGTGGTACATCGCAATGGCAATAGGCTGGACAGAAGACTTATCGGTAGGAGTAGATTTAGTAGATCAGCAGCATAAAATCTGGTTTGAAAAAGCGGATCAATTATTTGAGGCTGGTAAAAGCGGAAAAGCAAAAGAGTTTATTGCTCAAATGCTCGATTTCTTGGATGATTATACGAAAAAACATTTCAGTGATGAAGAAAAGTATATGCAAAGCATTCATTATCCCGAATATGACAAGCAAAAATCATTACATACAGCCTTTATTACGGAATTGGAAAAGTTAAAAAAGGAATTTCAATTATCCGGGGGAAATATCCTTGTCATATTAAATGCAAATCAAATGGTTGTAGATTGGCTGACAAAACACATCTCTTCTGAAGATAAGAAGATCGGCGTTTTTGTTAGAAACATGAAATAATAGAAATAAGACATGGGCTGCCATGTCTTATTTTTTTACCTTGCTGATATTACATGATTCGATAGCGCTACCAGCATCTGCAACAAAACGGCCGGCTAACACAATTTTCATCAAAAGGAATGGTAAAAACCGGAATTCCGCTGGCATAGGGAGCAATCTCGTATTGCTGAAAAAAAATCATAACCCCTTCCGGACTTAGATAAAAGTTGTTGCAGTTAAAATATTGTCTTACCAAAGATTCATATTCTTCAAAATACCAATTTTCACCTTGACTCATCTGGTAAGCGATCTGCTTCGTGATCATTGTGATCAACCATTCCTTGTAGTCTAATGAAGGAATGAAGAGCTGTGAAAGCGGAATCCTGTATCCATTTTCAATATTCCAGGTATCCGCAAACCGTATGGTGTTTCCATGGGCTCCGCCGGTAAACCGATAAATATCAAAAAATAGACTGATGACACAATCCTTATTATAAGTAACTTGAAAATTCAAAAGTGCTTCATACATGTGAAAGGGAAAATCATTTGCTATGGAGTATTCATACTGGTTAACCGCTTCGCAGTACATGACGGTTTCAAATTGCAACTGATACTCTAACGCCATCTTTTTATAATATGTATTAATTCTATTAAGTGCTTTTTGATGGTAGCGATTCATAAATTGCGGATATTGTATGGTATAATGCAATACCGGTACTGAGTTATGATACATTTCACTTTCAATTGTTATTATGCTTATAGATGCAGGGTAGTTTCTCATTAACATCACCTCATAATCAGAATATGACAGAGGACTTTAAAATGTGATTAAGCTCTGTTTCAGAAAAAGAAAAACGGATTTATTCCTGGAAAAGCAGGTATACTAATAATACTTCTATGAAAGATTCGGTATTTCGGATGAAATTTTAAAGAATGAATGTGGGGGGTTTCGTATGAAACAGACAAACAGGAATATGTTGATTTATTTCGTTGCTGTAACGTTACTTGATTTTGCTCTTATTTTTATCGGAGTACGTTTTGTTTTAAACAATCCCATAAGCTACCAAAACATCCTGTCCTTTTCTATCTTGTCACTCATCCTTGGATCGGTATCAACGGCTTTGTTTTATTTAAAATGGAAAGCAGCCTGTATCATTTTCAACTTGGGTCTGGCCGCAGGTTTTTTTGAGATGTATCGCATGTTTATAAAAGACCTGGATGGCTGGGGAGATTTGACCGGCCTGATATCTTTATTTTCAGCAACTGTTTTGGGACTGGGTATTGGGTTGCTGGTTCAATTTGTTATCTATTTTTATAACAAATACCGTTCAGAGAACGGGAACGATGACTGAAATAAATCACGAAAAATCCAGCGTTTTTCTTATAGGAAAGTCCGGATGACCTGAATGATCATCCGGACTTTTTTATCCGACAAAAGTGGCCCAGCCACTTTTGTCATTATATTCCCATGAAGATCTCAACCTGATGGGTCTTCCCGTCGTTAACAAAGGTAAACTGATTTCCCAATGAGATTTCGCCGTCGACTGAAACTTCCTTGACCCCTTGATTCACTCCGTCCATATTATTTATTTTGATTTCATACAGGGTGTCAAGATATTTATATTTCATGGTATACTCCTTCCATTTTTTCGGAATGCAAGGGTCTAGGACGATAGTGTCTCGGTTTTTTTGGAAACCCAGAATATATTCAATCCCTGCTCTGTACATCCAGCCTGCGGAACCGGTATACCAGGACCAGCCTCCTCTTCCAGCATGGGGATAAGAAGTATAAACGTCTGCTGCCATGACATAAGGTTCTACTTTATATCGGGAATATTCTCTGTAATTGTCGGTGTGATGAATGGGATTGATCAGTTCAAAGAGTTCTCTCGCTTTGTCCCCTTCACCCAACTTTGCAAAAGCAATGATGGCCCAGGCTGCCGCATGGGTATATTGTCCCCCGTTTTCTCTGACTCCCGGAATATACCCTTTAATATATCCGGGCTCCAGATCTCCTTTATCAAACGGCGGAGTCAGAAGCTTTATCAGCCCCTCTTCTCTGCGTACCAGATAATCCTCGAGCGAGTTCATAGCCTGAACCGATCTCTGCTTATCTCCTGCTCCGGAAATAACAGCCCAGCTCTGCGCAATGGAATCAATCTTACAGTCACTGTTATGAACAGATCCCAGCGGCTGGCCATTGTCAAAATAGGCTCTCCGATACCAGTTTCCATCCCACCCGCTTGTTTCAACGGCATCTAAAAGATCACTTCTGATTTCAGAATATTTCTTCGCTCGGTCTTCCTCCCCCATTTCCATGCAGACAGGAGCAAACTTTTCGAGAACAGTAATTAAAAACCATCCCATCCATACACTTTCTCCTAAGCCTCTGTTCCCCACAGTATTCATTCCGTCATTCCAATCCCCGGTTCCCATCAAGGGCAGGCCGTGTTCACCGAATCGCAGGGAGATCTCTATTGTTCGGACACAATGGTCATACAGGGAAGAAATTGTATCAGAAACACCGGGTCGCCCGTATCTCTCCTCCTCACCTTCCGCAAGAACGGCATCCTCCAAAAATGGAATTTCCTCATCCAATATCCTGTGATCCCCAGTAATTCTGATATACTCCGACGTTACAAAAGGCAGCCACAACAGATCATCACTGATTCGGGTGCGTGTTCCTTTTCCCAACGGTTCATGCCACCAATGCTGGACATCTCCCTGGATAAACTGGTGTCTTGCATGGAGGAGGATTTGCTTGCGGGCCAGTTCCGGATACAGATTCACAATGGACAGACAGTCCTGAAGCTGGTCTCTGAAACCAAAAGCACCTCCTGACTGGTAGAAAGCCGACCTGGCCCATATCCTGCAGGAGAGGATCTGGTAAGGAAGCCACCCATTGAGCATCAGGTTCATAGAGACATCAGGCGTATCTACCTGTAAAATACTCATCTTTTCCTTCCAAAACTTTTGTGATTCCGCTAGAGAATCTTTCGCATTTTCTATATTTCCATATTTTTTGGTGATCCGATCTACTTCCTGAAGCGTATCGGTCATTCCTAAAAGAAATACCATTTCCCTGGTTTCTTTTGGTTCAAGAGTGATCTTTATCTGAATGGCAGCACAGGGGTCAAGCCCGGTTCCCACAGCCCCCGAAAGTCCTTCACGCAGCAAGCATTCCGGAGAACTCATGTCACCGAAACCGAAAAACTCTTTCCGGTCACCGGTAAAGGAGCTGGGGCTTTCGGATGCCTCGATAAAACAAATTCTTCCGGGAAATTCCTCATTATAGGGGTTCTCAACCATAAAAGTGCCCGATTCACTGATGCTTGTTTTTATATGCATTGCTGTTACCTGATCACTGACACCCAGCACGGGTCTAATATAATAGGTCAGTGTCAAGTTTCTCGTTAAATCCGAACTGTTTTCCAGACTGAGTATGCATATTTTCACGGACTCATCCATAGGAACATGGTAGGAAAGTCTCTGTATCAACCCATGGCTTGCATGTTCAAATATGGAATACCCAAATCCGTGCCTGATGAGATAAGATTCCTCTTCTCTTACAGGCAAAGGAGTTACCGTCCAGTGTTTCCCCGTATCTTCATCTCCAATATAGATGACTTCACCGGGGCTATCTGTTACCGCGTCATTGGACCAAGGCGTAAGCTTATTTTCCCGGCTGTTTTCATACCATGTATGGCCGGAGCCCGACTCTGAAACCAAAAATCCAAATTTAGAATTTGCGATAACGTTGATCCAGGGGGCAGGCGTGTTTTGACCTTTTTCCAGCTGAATAATATATTCTCTGCCGTCGGCGGAAAAGCCCCCAAGTCCATTAAAGAAGATCCTTTCCGGCTCCTGAATATCATAAGGAGGAAATTCCATAGCCTTCTCCACGAACTGCTTTGGTTCAGGCAGTTGTGGTTTCTGCCGTACGGAAACCTGCTCCTTCATGGTTCCCCCGTCACCTGTCAGTATAATTCTGGCCACCGCATAAAGAAGATAGAGATCTTGTTCCTGTAAACGATTCCTGTCCAAGATAAAGATATCTCTGGGTCTGCCGAACACATCATGAGTTTGGTTCGATAATACAATGTCCGAAATGAGCTGATATAAAGGATGGCCGTAATCATGCTCCTCTTCGCTCAACAAGATCAGATCCACTTTCAAATCCATCAGCCGCCAATACTCATGTGCCTTTAATACTTCGTTCAGGATTTCTACCTGGTGAGCTTTCTTCAAAACCACCAGTACGATAGGCAAATCTCCTGAAATACCGTATTGCCAAAGGGAAGACTGCCCTTTCCTGTTGTTCAGAATAAAATCCTGATACCTTCTTCTGACAGGACTGATAAACAGGATATCTGAGAGCATGTCCTGATAAAGCTCCATTTCCCGGTTATCCAGATTCAGATACTTTGTCTCCACCTGACTTCTTGCAAAGGCCAGCTGAAATGCTCCTTCCACTGCATCCGGACTCCCGTAATTGTCTATCATCGAAAGCATGGACTCATTACTTTCACCTACTGCGGTAACAAAGGAAATTCCTGCATCCATTCCCGGCTCTATTTTCACTTTTACCCGAATACTCATCACCGGATCCAATACCGGTCCGGACGTATTGGAAAGAGGCTTGCCCTTTTCCATGGCAATGGGATTTTTTACACCATGCCCTCTGCCGATCAGCTGCACCCTGTCCGTTTCATACTGAATATCCCCTAAAGTATCTTCTTTAAGGACTACGGCATTGGCTAACCATGCACTTTTATCCGTCTCCGATCTGGGCCTTCTGCTGGCAAGGATGCACTTTCTTTCCGGATGATATTCGGTTTCTACAAAAAGATTGCTGAAGGCCGGATGTGCTTCATCTGCTGCCTGTGCGTTCAATACAATTTCAAAATAACTCGTCAGTTCAATGGTACAGGGTTCCTCGCCAAAGTTCTTGAGAGTTAGTCTTCGAATTTCAACACTATCTCCGGAAGCTACAGCCACTTCCATTTTTGTTTCGATATCACCGTCCATCCGTCTGAAAACAGCTTTATCTGCAGTAAAAACCACCTCATACTGGTCCGGAATCGTATTGAAAGGAGCATAGGTTGTGGACCAAACAGTATTTTTTTCAAGATTTCGCAGGTAAAAAAACATACCGTAGGAATCCAGAGTGCTGTCCGATCTCCATCGGGTCACTGCCATCATTTTGCTCTTGCTGTATCCGGTACCTCGATCCGTTATCATGACGGAGTAATTACCGTTTGATAAAATGTGTACTTTTGGCAATACCGGATCCGGTTCGCTGAACCTTCTCACCAGACTTTGTTCCTTAACCGGATTCTCCTTCAAAGGAATCACCTTTTCTTTATTATCCTTTGTCACCACTAGGTTTGCCGGAACCTTCTCATGAAGAAGAAGGCGGGCAGCATGGATTGCCGGGTCTGAATGAAAACGTTTCTGCATGATATTATCATTTATATAGTTGTTCAATGCGAGGAAGCTCATTCCCTGATGATGTGCCATAAAGCTTTTTACGATTGACCGCTTGACTTCAAAAGGCAGTCTTTCCGGGGTATAATCCGCTGCTTCATAAAATCCGTAAGAGCCCTCCAGCCCCTCTTCTTTCAAACGCATAATGTTCCGTACAGCGCTTTCAGGATCTACAAGAAGCGCAAGGAAGGTTGCATATGGAGCCGCCACGGCATCTTCGATCAGCCCTCTCTTGAAGCCCAGCCAGGGAACGCCAATGGCTTTATACTGATATTCATGGTTGATATCCATGGTATTAAATCCGGACTCCGAGGTTCCCCAGGGCATCCTCCTTTGATTACCGTATTTTATCTGACTTTTTATCACAAAAGAATAGGTTTCATCCAATAAAGTATTTCTATAGCTTTTCATAATCAGAAGAGGCATCAGGTATTCAAACATGGTACCTGTCCATGAGATCAAGCCTTTGTAACCATCTACCACCGTCAAAGAGCGGCCCATACGAAACCAGTGGTTGGGCGTGATTTCTCCTCTTGCAATACAAAGATAACTGGTTTGACGTGCTTCAGAAGCAAGTAGATCATAATAGGAATTTGAGAGCTTATTTTCCTCCGGGTTAAATCCGATAGAAAACAATTGCTTCTTTTTATCATATAAAGGTTCAAACTTCATAGCCTCTGACAAGGCATCGATTCTCTCAATTAACGTACGGTATCTCTCTATCAGCTGCTCGGAAGTCTGAATCGATTTTTCCAGTGCGGTCTTCAATTCATACAGCCAGGTTGATTCCTCTATTCCAGGCTCCGTACCGGTACTTTGAAGGGAGTCTATAATCCTTTCGATATAGTCTATCGCTTCTCTATGAGCTTTCGGCAGATCCTGCAGGTTTTGGTTCTTTTTCAGCAGAGCAATGAGCTCCTCGATTGCTGCTCCAATATCATCCTTGGAATCGATTTTTTGCAACCCTTCGGGAATCTTGTTCAGAAAGCCTGCTCCCGGCATGAGTTCTGACATTTCTTTATGGAACATCTGAATCATGCGCTCCATTTTGTTTTTCCAAACGGTTTTCTTGATATTGTCAAACCAAGAACCAGTCATCAGATCCTCAAGGGCCCTGATCCATAAACCTAAATCCAAGGGATCTTTCTCTGTTTTTGAATAAAGAGAGCAGATCAGCTCATAAGATTTTACGCCATCTTTTCCAGCACAAAATAAGGTATCCCGAATTCCTTCCAAAAACCGTGCATCTGCAAGTGGATTGCGCAGATAGTCTAAAAGCCCCTGCCTCAACGTGATCAGATAACTCGCCAGATTCCCGCTGTCTACCGTCGAAATATAAGCAGGCCGCATAGGTTTTAGCGTATAGGTATGGTACCAATTGTATAAATGTCCATTCCATTTTTCCAATTTTTCCATGGTAGATACCGTCTTATCAATCAGATTTATCATTTCTGAAGTTCCGATATATCCGAAATCCCGTGCCGTTAGAATTGCAAGCAGCCCAAATCCAATATTGGTCGGAGATGTTCGATAGGCGATTCCTTTCGGCGGATCAGCCTGGTAGTTATCAGGAGCAAGGTAGTGCCCTTTTGCATTGGTGAACTCCTCGAAGTATCGCCAAGTTTTTCGGGCAATCCGTCTTAGTTCACACAGTTCCTTTTCTGAAGCTTTCCAGACCGATTCATTCAGATTTTTACTGATCCCATAGGCAATCAAAGGCCCGCTGCCCCATAAAAGAAGGAAAAACATGCCGATTGCCACCCCTGAGACACCTTTGAAAATAATTGCAAGAATCAGTAAAATCGGCGCTTCCAATAAGGAGGCTTTCATTTTTGACAGATAACTTCTTAAAGAATTCTTCTGGAATTTTTCTACATCTGCCGAAGTGACCCATTCCAGTAAATTTTTTTTCGTTATATAAAGACGACACAGCGTGATCACGATGGCATGTATCATCAGCCATGCCTGATACGGTAAAAAAGTTACAGCAAGAAGCCCCTGAAGAAACATGGCTTTTGCTCCCATCATAACCGGCACATACGGTTTTACCCTGCAGCTGTTTTGCCGTCTTGAGAAAACAGATTTACAGGTAGCGGTCATAAAAGGAAATGCCTGTACTACAAGAAAGTAGCCGAGCCAGAAATAGATACTCCCAGGCAGGATACTGAAGCTTAAGATCCCCATAATCATAAGAGAGGGGGCCACAAGGCTCCGCCTCAGGTTGTCCAACATTTTCCATCTCGACAATAAGGAAATAGGATTGGATATTTTTTTACCGCAGCCGTTTCTGATTTTTCTTCCCATCATAGGCAGTAGCTGCCAGTCCCCCCTGACCCAGCGGTGAAGTCTGGACGTATAGGAATTATACCTGGAGGGATAGGAATCCACCAGGATCAGATCCGTAACCAAGCCGGTTCTGACATAAGATCCTTCCAGAAGATCATGGCTCAAAATTAAATTTTCGGGTATTGCACCCTTCAATACGCTTTCAAAAACTTTTAAATCATAGATACCCTTACCGGTAAAGATCCCTTCACCGAACAAATCCTGATAAACATCGGAGATGGCGTTGGCATACGGGTCAATTCCTTTCTGACCCGTAAAAATTCTGGAAAAAACAGAACGGTTGGAGCTCTCGATCTCGATGTCTATTCTTGGCTGCATTAAGCCGTATCCTTCTACCACGATCCCTCTTTCTTCATCCACTACCGGTCTGTTTAACGGGTGAGCCATGGCGCCGATCATCTTTTTTGCCATGCCCATGGGCAGGATGGTATCACTATCCAGAGTGATGATGTACTTCACGCTGGAAAAGGGCGGATTGCTGCATGAAGAATAGACGATACTGGTATCGGTACGTCCCAGGAGCATGTCGTTGAATTCCATCAGCGCTCCCCTTTTTCTTTCCCATCCAAACCATTTATTATTTTTTTCATTAAATTGACTTGTTCTATGGAAAAAATAAAATTTATCACAACCTTCTCCGGAATATTTTTTATTCAGTTCTTGAATTCCTTTTAAGGCAGCGTCAATTATTTTTTCGTCATTTTTCCCGTTGGGTTTGTCTGAATCTCCAAATGCGCCAAGCAGTGCAAAATACAAATTGTCCTCCCTGTTGGATAAATAGTGGCCTTCCAGGTTATTCAACAATTCTTTTACACGTTCTTCATCGGGCAATAAGGTCGGTACCACAACGATGGTGCTCATGTCTTCCGGAATGCCGTCCCTTAGTTCCATCCTCGGAAAAACGGCAGGCTTTAAAGCTTTGCATACAATCCAGTTTACCGTATGGACAGCAATTTCCGATGCCGGTATCAATACACAAAGACCGGCCAGAACGGATAGCAGAACGACATCGGATTCTGCTGTAAAAATAGAATATTGTACGGCAAGAGCTGTAAGAAGCAGCGTTATCAAACCGATAGATCCCAAATACAGGATATACGAAGAAATTTCCCCGGGCCTTGCTGCCTTGGGCCTCCGATTACTCTTTTTCTGCCTTTTTCCCAGTAATTTTACTCCGTTTCCGATCAGATAATATCCTACATGCCAAGTACGCCGGAGCTTCACATCATCGGGGCTTGCTCCGTTAAGGCAGGCTTGTTTTGCAAGATCAACAGCTTCCTTGGCAATATAAAGCTGTGAAACACCGTAGATGGAAGCCATTTCTTCCACCTTGCTTTTATAATAATTACGGGTTGCAATATCCATTTCCATATAGGTTCCATCGGGATCCTGTCTCAGAATCTGATCTACCATGCTTGCAGATTCAAAAAAATCATCCCAGTTCAGTGTCGAAACATAACGGAGGCTTGTTATGGAATTGCCCAGTGATACTGTATTGATTGACTGAAAGTTATGTTCCTTTTGTGTTATCTCTTCGGTAGTTACCCCTCGTTTGATCAGTTCTTCATCCATAACCCGAAGAATTTCCACATAACTGCGTCCTGACCTTCTCAGGCGGTAGAGAAGATGCTCAATAAAAGACCAGTTTGCCTCATTCAATAATTCCATACTACTTTTAAATAACTTTATAATCCGGCCGGTATCTTCATTTTTATAAGACTGCCATTCATAAAAAATTTCATCTGCTTTATGCCACTGCATTTGCGTGTATTTGAGATTTCCGCACAAGTGTCTGATATTTTCGATAAGGGCAAGCTTTATGACTAAGGGAATTGCCCAAATCTCTCTGTCAAAGAGAACATTATGGGATTGATATGCTTTCAGATAATCCAACAGTACCTTTTCATCAATTAACCCGTCGGTATGGGCCACAAGTTCTACAGCAACGGCAAAAATCCGGGCGTATCCTTTTAAACGCCCGAATCTCAATACGGGGAGCTTCAAATAATTGCTTTTAATCAAATCACGTCTTAATTCTTTTACCTGCTCTTCTATCAGATAGAAATTGTCCAGGAGCCACTCCGCAGCGGGTGGTACATTGTATTTTTTTTGAATATCCTCATTTAATTCCTTATATACAGATAAGATAAACTCATAGTTTTCATTCATCCTGGGGACAGGCCAATGCAGAAAGTTTTGTCGCCTGGAAACAGAATGCTCAATGGCAGTGTTTTTCGCATGCTTTTCAAGTTCCTCGCTGGTCAGCAGTGCATCCCTCATATTTAATTTCTTATTCGTGAATTTTCTTAAGACAAGCCATAAAAACAAAACGATACAAGCAATCAGTATCGTTCCTCCTGCTAGAAGTTTTAAATATAGATCCATGCTAAATAATCCTCTCATTAGTATTATGAAATAAGATTCTTTAACATTTTCCCCTGGGTTTGATAAAATATTCAGATTTACACATTCAGAAAAGAAGAATTAACAAAAAAAGTAAAAAAAGAAGATTGCATCAAAGTCTATTGACCCTCAAAAAACGAAGGCTA
Organism: Sinanaerobacter chloroacetimidivorans; assembly: GCF_018128545.1. GTDB lineage: Bacteria > Bacillota > Clostridia > Peptostreptococcales > Anaerovoracaceae > Sinanaerobacter > Sinanaerobacter chloroacetimidivorans. The sequence continues at coordinate 432,692 of NZ_JAGSND010000001.1, forward strand.
TAATAAAAATAGTATAGAATGGGATTTCTTTGAAAAAACCAATTTTAGAATATACAAAAAAATAAAATAAAAAAAAAAAATGAAAAAAATATGGTTCCCGGGAAGTTTTTGCATCCTGGAATCATCTTATTAGTGTCCGGATAAAAACGTTAACGTGAAAGTGAGATTGGAATAACTGATGACAGAACAACACGAAAAGTTTTGCAGCCTGATAAAGGAATACCGGCCAGGGTTATTTCGCGTTGCAAAAGGAATTTTAAAAAATGATATGGACGCTGAAGATGCTGTGAGTGAAACAACCTGTAAAGCTTTTGCTAATCTTCATAAACTGAGGGCTTTTGACAGCTTTAAACCATGGGTTATGAAAATCCTTATAAACGAAGCCTATGGCATCGCAAGGAAGCGTAAAAAGACCGAGCCTCTGGTTGACATGTCAGACGAAAGCGATCATTCGGATATGCTCGAATCACTTGAACTTTGGGATGCCGTTAAGCTTCTAGGCGTTGAATTTAGAACAGTTACGATTTTATTCTACTATGAGGATATGAGTATCAAGGAAATCAGTAAAATTTTGAATTTACCTCAAGGTACCGTTAATTCAAGGCTTAAACGCTCAAGAGAAAAACTGAAAACCATACTTACAAGTAAGGAGGTTACATAAATGGATCAATTTGATGATAGAATCAAAGCAAAAGCAAAACTGGAACCCATTTTCCTGCCCGAAGGATTTGAGGAGCGCAATGATCAGCTTATTAAAGGACTTGATGCTCCTATCATTTCTAAAAGAACATTCAAAATTCCTGTTTTCCGTTTCTTCAGATCACCTGTAATTGCAGCTTTCATGATTGTAGTGCTTTCATGCTCTGCCGCCGCTGCATATACCCTATCAGGAGGAGACTTTTTTAAACAATTTTTCGAAGATAAAGCAAATAATGATGCAGGAAATGATTATAACTACATGAATACGGAACAGCTTAATGATATGGCTTCAAGTACAGTGGGTACGGTTGTCGGCACGGAGTATCTCACTATAGACGTTATGGGTGTTATCGTAAGTGGAAATACTGCAAAAATCATGTTGAGAGTTACGGCAAATCAGCTTGACAGTGTCCTATACGACAACGGAATGGAGCCGCTGGAAAACTATAGATTCCATGACGCCGTATCGGGCAGCCTTTTTAACGATTTTGAAATGGGGTCCATCGGCTATTATTACAGCGATAAAAATGAAAACCTTGCTCCGAATCAGTTTGAAATCCTGTATACCTTGATCGGAAAAGGAGATTTTGAAAAAGCTCAATACACCATAGAATTGAAGGATTTCGGTTATTTTGACTTCAGCAGAGAGGATCAATTTGCGCCTTTATACAGTGGCAGCTGGCAGTTCAATGTTGCCTTTGATCCCGATTCAGATACCAGTAAAAGTCTCTTTATTGACAAAAACATCATGATTGGGGGCTATAGCTTTAGCCTTAACAGCGTAAATATTACTCCATTGGCCTGTACAATCAATTTAAAATGCAATGAAGGAGATGAGGTCTATCTTGATAAACATATAACGGAAATATTCAAGACTTTTAACGAAGAAAGCAAAGATTGCTCGTTAATGCTTGCGAATGGTACAACATTAAGCAGCGGTCAATTTGACGTCTCCCCTTCCGGCGGAGCGGAAGGATTTACGTTAATACTTGTTTTCAATGGGCCGATTACTGTTGATAGTATTGTATCACTTTCCTTGTTTGGAATCGAATACTCCTTGAATCAATAATATTTCCCTGCCCTCTATACAGATCGTAAATAATTTTCTATAATTTAACATAGTTACGATAATGTTTCAGAAAGAAGTAAGAGGAAATTGCATGAAAGTATTACTGATTTACAATCCCAATGCAGGAAACCATACCTTTAAAAATAATCTGGATTCAATTATGGAGAAATTCCAGGCACAAGGTTATTTAGTAAGTCCATTTCGCCTCGGACAAGGCATCGATTTGAATGAACTCTTTCAAAAAATCGATCCTGCAGAATACAAGAAGCTGCTGATTGCCGGAGGTGACGGTACGATAAACCAAGTCCTCAATGCAATGTTACATAATGGGATCACATTACCGATTGGTATTTACCCCGCGGGGACAGCCAATGATTTTGCTCAAAATTTCAATTTACCGCCAATGGTTGATGAAATCACAGATATCTATACAAGAGAGAACTATTCCTATGCAGATATCGGAATGATCAATAACCGGTATTTTATCAATGTGGCTAGTCTGGGATGCCTTGTTGACGTCAGCCAAAAGACGGATACTAAATTAAAGAACAGCTTTGGGATTTTTTCCTATTATCTGAAAGGGATAGAGGAATTCCAAAGGCTGAAACCCGTCAGGATCAGAATTGAAAGCGATCAATTGATATTTGATGAGGAAGCCTACTTTATGCTGATCATGAACGGCAAGTCTGCGGGAGGATTTAAGAAGATTGCTCCGCTGTCCGTATATAACGATGGGTTACTGGACATTTACATCTTCAAGAAGTGTCCTTTGATTGATTTGATGGCTTTGGTCGGGAAAGCACTTAAAGGTGAACATGACACGAGCCCCCATGTTATCTATTTTCAAACATCAAAGCTTACCGTCATGTGTGATGAAAACATTGGTACAGATCTGGATGGAGAAAAAGGCATCGGTTTCCCCTTGAATGTTCAGGTTCTTCCTTCTCATCTTAAAATCAACACGAAATTCAATAATGAAGATGGATTCAGCAGCACAAGAGAGTTCAGTTTTGCTGATGTAAAATTCGCGGCAGAACAGATTTCTAACGGTGTCCTGAGTGAAATGGCAAGACCGTTCAGAGAATTCAGGATCGACCGGAATGTTATCGCCGACATGGTGAAGATCGTATCAGACCTGCCCAGGCATAATGCGTTGAATTATATTAATAAAGGTTCACTTAACAATGAGTACTTCAAAATTGCAGAGGAATCGCTCAATGATGGATATCTTTATGTGGTTCTTTCCAGTACAGGTAGTGCTGCAGGTGAACTAATCCGCAAGGTGACGAAGAAGGAATACTCGCATGCCTCCCTCTCCTTTGACCAGGAACTCCGAACAATTATCAGCTATAACGGAGGCGAAAATATATATGAGCCTGGGTTAAATCAGGAAATGCTGGAGTTCTTCAACCAGAAGGAAGATGCCAACATTATCATATATAAAATAAAGGCAACGAGAGAGGAAAAATTCCAGGCTTTGGAGGAAGTCAAAAAAATCAATTCCTTGGGAAGCTCCTATAACCTGCTTGGTCTCCTTGTCCCCTATTCTCACAGGGAGAATATCATGTTCTGTTCCCAGTTTGTCTATTCGATCCTAAAGGCTGTCGGACTTCATTATTTTGATAAAAAGCCGGAGGATGTCAAGCCTACGGATTTTGTGGAATTGGATTACAAAAGGAATCTTCAGTTTCACTCCCAAATATTCTTTAAGGATTATTTCGAATAAAGAATGCTTTAGATATTGCATGAGAATAACGGGAGCATCTGGGACTTTTCAATATGAAGTGCCCAGTTTACTCCCGTTATTTTAAATCGGAAGGATACGTATATTGACCGATGCCCTACTCTTCTTCCTGCCATATTGAAATAGATTGAACCATTTCACTTTGCTCGTCTATTTCGAAATCAGCTACATATTTATCAGCTCTATAACTGACAATTAAATGATTATCAGCATAGAGTTCACTGTATTGAGAAATATATGTATTATTTGGGGCTCCTAATATTTCTTCCAACTGCTTCAGAGGCATACCTATTTGAATTCCGTATATTGCTTCTTCACCGGTATAATAGATCCCTATCACTTTTCCGTAAGTGATTCCTTCATTTGAAATAAGACCATCCGTTAAAAAATAAATGTCATCATAGGATAATAAAAGGCCTCCCATAAAATTAACTTTCTCATCGGGTTCTCCCCATCGTTCGATAATCTCAATGCTATCTGCCCCGATACCAAATTCAATTCCGTTCATATGTCCCTTGTACAATAATTCTAAGGCTGAGTTATAGGCTTCCTTCTCATCCTCTATATCAGAAGATTTTTGATTTGTATGATTTAAGTTCTGCTCTGTTTGATTTTTATTCCCGTTATTTTCAATGGTTATTTTATTTCCACTGTAAAACATAAAAATCAATACGAAAACAAGAAAAGCTGAGACAATCCATTTCTTCATTTTTTTCACCAACCTTTCATTCCTGCCCCTTTTTCTCCTTCTATTATACACCAAAATCTAAGAGCAAAGAGATATAACTTTCGATTGTTCTGCTCTATCCGAACTGTTGATTACTGTTAACTGTTATTATGAAATTTTTATTTTCTGTAACTTTACCTAATATCAGTTTTGGTATATGATGAAACAAATTTATTTTAATGACAAATTACAAGGGGGCTAAAATGAACAATCGTTATGAATTAAATAAGAATTTAGCACAAATGCTTAAGGGCGGTGTAATCATGGACGTTACCACTCCAGAGCAAGCGCAAATTGCAGAAGAAGCCGGTGCATGTGCTGTAATGGCTCTTGAAAGAATCCCAGCAGACATTCGGGCTGCTGGCGGAGTTTCAAGAATGAGTGATTCTAAAATGATCAAAGGGATACAGCAAGCAGTATCCATACCGGTAATGGCAAAGGTACGAATTGGACATTTTGCCGAGGCTCAGATTCTTCAAGCCATCGACATAGACTACATAGATGAAAGCGAAGTTCTTTCACCGGCTGATGACACTTTCCATATTGACAAAACCAAGTTCGATGTTCCTTTCGTATGCGGGGCAAAAGATCTTGGCGAGGCACTTAGAAGGATTGCCGAAGGCGCTTCTATGATCCGCACAAAAGGTGAACCTGGCACGGGAGACGTCATCCAGGCGGTACGCCACATGAGACTTATAAACCAACAGATCCGACACCTGCAGAATCTTAGAGAAGATGAACTGTTCCAGGCTGCAAAGGATCTTCAGGCCCCGTTTGATCTGGTTCAATTCGTAAATCAAAATGGCAAGCTGCCTGTTGTAAACTTTGCTGCCGGAGGAATTGCAACTCCTGCAGATGCCGCTTTAATGATGCAGCTTGGTGCAGAGGGTGTGTTTGTCGGATCAGGAATATTTAAATCAGGAAACCCGGCAAAAAGAGCCCAGGCAATTGTTAAGGCAGTTACGAACTACAATGATCCTAAATTACTGGCAGAATATTCAGAAGGTCTGGGTGAAGCCATGGTAGGCATCAATGAACAGGAAATTGAATTGCTGATGGCTCAAAGAGGTGTATGATGAATAAAAAGATAGGAGTACTGGCAATCCAAGGGGCTTTTCAGGAACATAAAGACATATTAAGAGAACTTAATGTTGACTGTTTTGAAATAAGACAAAAGTCCGACCTTACGAATAAAGTTTTAGATGGAATCATCCTTCCAGGAGGAGAAAGTACGGTTATAGGTAAGCTACTTAACGAACTGGACATGCGAACACAACTGCAGCAAATGATCATTGATGGACTCCCGGTTTTTGGCACATGTGCCGGTTTGATATTATTGGCAAAAGGCATAGTAAATGATGATAACGTATATCTGTCCACTATGGATATTAAGGCTCGAAGAAACGCTTACGGGCGCCAGCTTGGAAGTTTCAGCACTTTAGGAGATTTCAACGGAATCGGGTTGATTCCCATGACTTTCATTAGAGCGCCGTATATTGAGAGCACATCCAGCAGTGTTGAAATTTTAGCAACGTTATCAGATCATATAGTGGCTGCAAGACAAAAAAATATGCTGGTAACTTCGTTTCATCCAGAACTTACGTCTAACCTAAGTGTCCACAGCTTTTTCGTCAACCAACTTTGCATATAGGATTCATTTGATTACTAAAATCCTGCAAACGCATAAATAAAGGAAAGTTGACAAGCTCTCTTATTGAAAACTTGTCAACCTATCTTGTGTTTTCAGTACCGAAAAGATGTCCTATATCTTATCTCCGATTAAGTATAATCAAATATTCTGCCTTTATGCCTTGAAAGGCAGTTCCACAGGTTCCTTCTGATGAAACACATGTTCTATTCTCGGCAGGGAAATCCCCAGCGTTTCTTTCAATACATCCTCCACAGTTTCTACGGGGATTACCGTAAGCTGTGTTTTCACTTCTTCCGGTACATCCTTCAGGTCAATTACATTGTCCTTTGGAATCAATACTTTGCTGATACCGGCTCTCTGGGCTCCCAACATTTTTTCCTTTAAGCCTCCGATGGGCAACACGGCGCCTCTCAGCGTGATTTCTCCCGTCATTGCGATTTTAGGGTCTACTTTCATGCCTGTAACCAGTGAGGCAAGGGCCGTAAACAGCGCTATACCTGCGGATGGGCCGTCCTTGGGGACTGCGCCTGACGGAACGTGAATATGCAGGTCCCTCTCCTTAAAATTGACCGAATTCAACGGAAGTCTTGACTTAAGCAGGCTCAGGGAAATTCTGGCCGATTCTTTCATCACATCGCCCAATTTACCTGTCAGTGTAACCTCTCCGCTTCCCGGCATATCGGTCGCTTCAATAAATAGAATCTCTCCTCCGACAGGAGTCCATGCGAGTCCTGTAACAACTCCCGGCGGATTATCCTGCTGAGCCTTATCATGCCGCGAAACCTGTCTGCCAAGGATTTCTTCTAATTGCTCAATTTTAACCTTGTAAGGCACTTCCACCTTATTCGATACAATTTTCTCAGAGGTAACTCGTGCAAGTCCGGCCAGTTGCTTTTTCAGCCCCCTGACTCCGGCTTCAAGAGTATAGTCGCTGATGATTTTCTGCAATACATCGTCTTCTACGACCAGCTGCTCAGCCGTCAGTCCATGCTCTTCCAGAACTGCAGGCATCAGATGATCTTTTCCGATATGGAATTTTTCATCCATCGTATAACTGGAAATCTGAATGACTTCCATTCTGTCCAGCAGCGGCCCTGGGATACTTTCCGTCGAGTTTGCCGTTGCAATGAAGAAAACGTCCGACAGGTCATAGGGCAGATCCAAATAATGATCAGTAAAGCTATTGTTCTGTTCCGGATCGAGTACCTCCAGCAGCGCGCTGGCGGGATCTCCGCTGTAGCCGCCGGTCATCAGCTTATCCACTTCATCCAGGACCATGAGAGGATTGCTCTCTCCTGCCTTTTTGATACTTTGGATGATTCTTCCCGGCATCGCTCCGACATAAGTCCTGCGGTGCCCTCGAATCTCGGCTTCATCTCTGATTCCGCCTAAGCTCAGACGGATATATTTCCTGTCAAGAGCCTCTGCGATGCTCCTGCCCAAGCTTGTTTTTCCTGTACCGGGAGGGCCTACCAGTAACAGAATGGAGCCTTTTTTGTCTTTTTTCAGCTGCATTACCGCCAGGTGCTGTATGATTCTGTCTTTAACTTTTTCCAGGCCATAGTGCTGTTCATCCAGGATTCTTCTGGCCTCTCCGAGATTGATCGGCTTTGCTTCCGCTTTTTTCCACGGCAGCTGCACCAGCAGGTCCAGGTAATTGCGGATGACGTTATAATCGGAGCTGTTAGGCCCCTGTGCCTGTAGTTTATCCAATTCCTCAAGGGCGGTGCTCCTAATGTCGGGCGGCATCTGAGCTTCTTCTATTTTGCTTAAATAATCTTTATCCTTTTTTCCGCCTTCCCTGCCTTCATTCAATTCTTCTTGGATCACTTTCAATTGTTCTCTGAGGACCGACTCTCTGTAATGCTTATTCGCCTTTTCAGAAAACTTTTCCGCCATCTGGATCTGCAGTTCAATGGCTTCCTTCTGCTTCAGCAGGTAGTCCATGAAACGCAAACTTCTCTCCTTCATGGACTGTGTTTCCAGCAGTCCATACTTTTCTTCGTTTGAAAGCGGCATGAATTGGGACAGATACACAATGAGGGAATTCAAGTTTTTAAACTCGTCGATGATCCTGCTGTATTGCTCTCCGCCTGAAAATTTTTCGCTTATTTCATGAGTGACTTTTTTGATATGCCCCAGCAGCTCTTCCACACTCTTTTCGTTCATATCGGGAGTGTCAGGGCAAATATCATAGTCGGCATAGACGAAATCATTTTCAATGTGAAGGGCGTTGACTTCAATTCTGTCTAATATTTTGATCGTAAGCTGGAAGCCCTTTTCTGTTTTTTCCACTTCGTCGATCCGAAAGGACACGCCAATGCTGTAAAAGTCTTCTTCTTTTAAAATTTTCTGGCTGAAATTCTGCTTCAGGGGCAGTGCAATATTTGTCATCGTTTCATCTTCCAGAAAGCTGAGCTGCTCTGCGCTGAGTTTATTTACTCTGAGCATGGAAACGACGCCTGGCAATAAAACAGTATTTGATACGGGAATCACGATTCCCTTTCTATATCCATTTTCAAAATTAATCATAGTGTCATCCTTTCCACGAAAGCATTCATAAGTGAATGATCGTTTATTTAATGATTGAAAGATTGCGGGATCCTTTGTACTATAGTTTTTACAAAATTATCCCGCTTTAAAATTTAATTCATATCAGCAGAGCGTCCTGTATGATTTTAATCATTTCCCGGAGCAGATCTGCTCTCTCTGTTTCGCTTTTGCGATTATCGACTGCGATCGCTTTTACCGGATAAAAGATGATTGCCAGTAAATTGTCGTTGTTGTAATCCTTGATGATCCGGCTATTTTTCATCTCAGCGATCAAATTATTGATATTGCAGATGCCCTTGATTTCCGAGCAGCTGCCGGATAATGAGGGGCAATTTGAAAACTGTTCGACAAAGCTGAAAATCTCTTTATTTTCCCTGATGTAATTATAATAGCTTCTGACCAGTATTTCTATCAGCTGCTGACCTTCCATCCCCCGGTTGACACGATTCAAAAGATAGTCGAAAATCTCTTCTGAATACTCGCTATAGATATCCTGCAGCATGATTTCCTTGTTTTCAAAGTAAATATATACCGTCGCCGGAGAAACCCCTGCCAATTTAGCGATTTTTGAGATAGAAGTTCCATGAAAGCCTTCCTGAAGGATCAGCTTAATAACCGCTTCCTTTATACTCTTTTCTTTCTCATCATCTTTTTTTCTCATGTAACTGTAACCACCTCGATATATATATCTATAATAAATGATTATTCATTTATAGTCAATCATTTATCCCTTAAAAATTAAAAAAGCTGATGAAAGAACTTAAAATTATTCAATTTTTACGTTAAATTTCAGCCCTTCCTTCCTACAAATCCTTTTGATCGCTTTCTTGCCGGACATCGCGTTTAAGAACAGCGCTCCTACGGAAGTAGCCCATATCCCAACAAAGTAAAAATTATCAAGACCCGACAGCGTCATATCTTTGCTGCTCAGCAAGCTGCCTATGAAATTCAGTTCTTTGCTGGGAGCATTGGAAAAACCGTGGGTGCCTCCCATAAATCGCTCCCATGTGAGCAGGGTTGAAACATCGACGACTTCGATCTGATTTGTAATGCCTTGAAAATGGTTTTCCAGAAGACTGATCACCTGTTTCGCCACGCTCTGCTTTTCCGCTTCGTATTCCTGTCTGTCGGCGGAAAGCTGCTTCCAATAGGAATAGGCGGATCTGAACTCAACTTTGATTACGCCTTTTCCCTCAGGTGCCATGGTTTTGTCAAAGCTATAGGTCTGCATTTCCAGCGATGTAAACTCTTGTCCCGAAAGGGTGGCTGGTTTATCCAACAACAGGATCAAACTGGAGGGCTCTTCGGAAAGATCACGGTTGACGCCTAGAAAAACAGTTACAGCAAATTCGGTCATATCTGCGGGCTCGGTGCAGTAGGCCCTGAGCCGTTCATCCATATATTTTGCGTCCAGCATTTCCAGCAGCGTTTTTCGTCCATCGGCGTTTGATATGACGATATCTGCCAATTCTTCCGTGCCATCTTCCAATCTCACGCCAACTGCCCTGCCGTTATCGGTAATGATCTTTATGACTTTTTTACGGCAGTAAAGCCGCCCGCCTAATGCCTTATATCGGTTGACGATGCCGTCGACGAAGGACGTGCTTGCGCCGACCGGCCACGCGATATCCCGACGATAGCCGGAGGCATGGCGCATCAGATGCAGAAACACAGGAATGGAAGGGTTCGAATATACCAGAAGAGGAAACGCCTTCTGCAAAAATGGATCACGAAAGCGTTTGGCGAATTCCTCCATGGTAATTTTAAACCATTTCATGTTTCTGATAACCGTCGGCAGATGTCCAAGTAAACCCGGGATATTCCCCATGGTCAAGTCGCCCATCATATCATATTTTGAGAGATCACGGATCCCGTCTACATATTCCCGGATAACCTCCTTGTCTTGCGGCGACAATGCGTACAGATGCTTTTCAAGCCCATCCGGATCATAGTAATCATAAAAGATCCTGCCGTCAGAAGAGGCCACACTGACACATTCCTTCGTATATGCCAGTTCTGTGGGCATGGCGCCGATCTCCTGCCAGAACTGATTTAACTTTGAATCTGGGGAACAGCCCATCAGATGGTGGATACACGCGTCAAAGGTATATTCTCCGCGTTTCCATGATGTGCATTGCCCGCCCGGACGGTAATTCATCTCGTAGATGCGGGTATCAAACCCGTTCATCTGACCATAAATGCCTGCAGACAAGCCACCCATGCCAGACCCTATGATAATAATAGATTTTGACATATCGACACCTCCATATTTCCTCGCATCATTATAACATAAAAAATCAATTACCAATGTGCTTTCTTGGAAACATTTTACTGTGAATTCAAAATAAATCTCTTATTCAAACAGTCCTCTTTCCCCTTACCGGTTAAATTTGTGTCAAAAAAAGTGACAACCATTGTTCCCAAATCCTCTCTTGAAAATCAAGGGTTGCCACCCTGTCTTAATTCACTTGATATTTCATTATTTCTCTTTTAAATAAATCATGTTCAAGTCCAACCAGTAATTAATATCATCCCTCTGGGGATCAATGTTGATATTAATATTGTGGAAGATGAGAAGTGCAGTAACCTCTTCGTTTTCCAATACGAGGCTCATATCTTTGATAGATGCTTCCGTTGATCCGGTATGACTGCCTGGAGGAAATTTGGCAATTATTTGGTCAATGTAGCTGTTCATATCCTGCTCAAGGATAATACGATCATCCAATTTGATCTTCAAAGACGGGACTCTGTCTGATGGATTTATATTCCATTCGATTGTATAAACACCTTTTTCTCCTGAGATTTTCGCGCTGTCTCCCTGTAAAATAATCCCCCACTTGTAATCGCTAACATCGACAGCATCTGATTTTAAATACAATGATGTTCCAAGGTAGTCCACTGCCCCGTCATCGGGCTTCGGCCACACAGGCTCAAATCCAAGCTTTGTTTCAAATGTATCACGCCCATTTAAATTCTTGTCAAACCAGGCAGGAAGTTTGGCATCCTCTGCGTTTGCAAGGTAGTAGACTGCATCGGTGATGGATTCACGTACAGACAATTCCGGTTCTGAAGCTGCCGGAATCAATTTATTGTTTTCCAGCATGCCTTGACTGTCAAGCAGTCTTTCTAGCCGGTCAACCTGCGCTGTAACTGGCATAGCATGATAACCCACCGACGGAAAAACCGAAAAAACAGCAACCGCGCAGATCAATACAACGATAAATTGATGTGCTTTCGCTTTCAATATCAGCAGCAGAATTGCCGCAATAACAGCAATGATCCAAACCAGTAAAAACCAATATTCTGTGACTTTAAGGCCATATTTTCCTAATTGTGTGAACAAGGCTCCAGCCTCAAATGCAAGAATAATCAGTGCTGCAAAAGGATAAACCCGTCGATAGAATTTTGCGAGTCCGGATTCATGATGGGTAACCATAATATGGAGCCATAGCCCGACAAAAGAATATGCCGTTGCGATTCCAGCGAGCCGAGTGAATATCGGCCAGGTGCCCGTAAAAATTACCCGTCCTGACCAAAGCAGAAGCACCACCGTCAAAGCCAGAGTGATCGGAATGATAATATAGCCTAACAGGATCTCAATAAATCGAGGTTGTTTCTGTGCGATCTCACGATGATCGTCGATGATACCTTTACGAAAATCTGGAAAATATCCTAAAAAAATTGTAAAAGCAAGGAAACCGGTTAAGGTTCCGATATACATGTATACTTTTCCGCTCATCCCATGATAAAGAAGTGCCTGAACGGCACCCGCAACACCAGATGCACCTGCCATAATTACAATTCCGTAAATCAAAGCAATGAACAGAGCTTTATGAGTCATAAAGAAAGAACGGGGAAAATCTGACTGTTCTTTCGGATAACCTGCAATGATGATAAAAAGCAGAAAACTGATTAAAATAACCGCACTAACACGAACTGCAGCCAGTGTTGAAATCATTGTATAACGTGCTGAAATATCTGTATGTGCTTCCCCAAAAAAGTAGAGCACCAGAAAGGTTATGACTGTAACTGCAGCACCAAGCAGGTTTGCAATCAGGAATGCATTTTTCTTGTTAAAGCGGCTATGTGCTATCGTTATCGCAGTCATGCTGAACACAGCACCCAGGGCAAAGGCCCAATGCAGGCAATTGAACAGAAAATTGTAAAGCTCTTGCTGAGGCCACTCAAGTTGTATTCTGATCATGGTTACAATAGCAAAGGCTATAGCGCTTAAGATAGCGGCTGGAAAGGTTTCAAAGGCCCTGACTGCTCCTCCGAAACTATTCGCTATTGATCGTGTAATAGAATTCATATTTTCACCACTTTTCCAATAGAATTTTTTACTTTATTTGTAACCGTTATTTTAAGTTATACTCACGCTTTCCGAATTTTTTACAAATATCTTATCTTATCGCTGCATAATAGGGCAGCATTATGTTTCGTATGATGCTCATTCGTTTTAGCAGCTTACACATTGAGATTCGATTTACACTTCGGGCACCTTGCACTAATTCTACCCTCATTGGTAGGTACACGTATTGTTGTATTGCAATTAGGGCATTTAACAAGACGATGGTCAACCAGTTCCAGTATTTTCATTTTGTCCAGTCCAACCACAACATCATTTCCAATTAGAAACGTAGGTACGCCGGTGATATTTCTGCTTGTCATTTCATGACGTGCTTGCGGATCCACATTTACGTCTTTCTCGATAAAATGAATCTTGTTTTGGATCAGGAAATCCTTGGCCATTTTGCAGTAAGGGCAAGTGTTTGTTGTTAAAATTGTTACATCCTTCATTTGTTGTATCCCTCCAATTCTAAACTATTTTAAATTTTATTTCAGTGTCTTGTCTAATTTTTCAAGCAAATCGATTTGTTCATTTGTGAGATTTGTGGGAATTTTTACAAGAACCTTAACATAAAGATCGCCCATTTTCTTGCTCTTCAAACCCTTTATTCCTTTGCCCTTCAGCCTAAACACGGTATTCGGCTGCGTGCCTGCCGGAACTTTATAGGAGACCTTATCCTTGAGGGTTGGAACGACAATGCTTGTTCCGAGCGCAGCCTGTGTCAAAGTAATTGGCATATCTATATATAGATCAGAGCCCTTTCTTGTAAACTTACTGTGCGGTCTTATTTTAATTTCAACAATCAAATCACCGTTAGCCCCTCCGTTCGTACTTGGCTGCCCCTGTCCCTTCAATGAAATCTTTGAATTATTGTCTATACCTTCTGGTATTGTAATAGAAATTGTTTTACCATTCAGTCTAACCTGCTTCTTCGCTCCAAAAGCAGCCTCTTCAAATGTGATTGTGATGCTTGTCTGAAGATCAGCTCCTTTTCTTGGTCCCGCCTTTCGTTGCGTACTGCCGAATCCTCCTCCAAACATAGTGCCAAACAAATTATCAAACTCACTACCGGAAAAATCTTTAAAGATGTCAAAATCGGCCCCATTAAAATCGCTGTATTCCTGGTACTGATATCCCCCTTGATTCCCAGGGCCTTGTCCTTGGCCGCCGTTAAACGCCGCATTTGGATCTACACCTGCAAATCCAAATCTGTCATATTTATCTTTTTTATCCGCATCTGCTAAGATACTGTATGCCTCATTTACTTCTTTAAACTTGTCTTCTGATATTTTATCGCCTGGATTCTTATCCGGATGATACTGCATAGCCTTTTTCCGAAATGCTTTCTTTATTTCATTCGCAGAAGCTTCTTTTTTCAAGCCTAGCACTTCATAATAATCCCGTTTCTCTGCCATGACAAATCCCTCCCTTCCTTTTTAAATGTCGCGGTATTTCCTTGACCACTTTAAGTGTCGCGGTATTTCCTCGACCATGTAATTAGCACTCTTCACCCGGGAGTGCTAGTTCATGATTAAAATATAACACCGCCAAATTTTTAATTTCAGCAGTGTTTTAAAGAACTTATATTTCATATTTACCACGAAAGGCTCGTGATAAACATATTTATACAAAACCTTCTTCCAATATCTATTTTAGGAAGCTTGCATTAATCAGCAGCAGCTATTGCTGTTTTCCGAACAGTCACAGCTTGGCTCAGTCCCTCGCAGCAACCCATTGATGACTGCTGCAGCACATCCCACACCGGTCTTTACTGTTATGGCTGCTGCAGGACAATTTTTTTCACATGCACCGCACTCCATACAGTAATCACGATTATTGACTTTCGCTTTTCCCTTTTCTATGGAAAAAATGCCATGAGGACATACGTCCGTGCACATCCCGCAGCCAATACATCGTTCTGATTCCAGCTTTAATGTTACCACATTCTTTAAATACCGCATCTTACATCTCCTTTCAAAAAACCATTGATAAAAGACTGCCCGTAATCAGAAGAATAACCCCCAAACCAATAGAAATCGTGATTAGCGGAATGGATATTTTCATTTCCCTTATCACGCCAGAGAAGGAGGTGAAGGTTGAACAGCCTGTAAAATTCATAGCATAAAACGCAGATACAGAAGGGAGCACCAGCAAGTAAGAAATTGCTGTCAGCATGCCGTACTCCATACTTGTAAAACCATGGTTTAAGGTGATAATTCCAGCCGACCAAATCAACCCCAAAAACCATCCTTTCAGTGAAAAAGCCCTTCCCGGAATCCACGGCAGCAATATGGGCGTCAGCACACAGCCGACAATAACCGCACCAAAGTAAGCGTATAGATCCGTTCCGGTAAATCGCGAAATTCCTATTTGATTCAGAAGAAACATCATTCCGAATAGGATCAGGGAAGGTTTAACAGCTCCAACGATTTCAACCGGAGTCAAAACTGCTCTGTCCGCAAGGTTGAAATTCACAGTCCGCATTTCTTGATCTGCCTTCATTCCGTTTTTCAGGAACTTCGGGATATCTTCTGCTCTCACCGGTCCATAAACCACTTTAAATCCAGACCGTTTCATTACTTCATGGGCAGAAACACCGACAGCACCCAACTGAGGCAATATCAGCGTTCTATGGCTTACAACCTTTGAAATTCCGGTAATTTCCAGTCTTTTTACAAGCTCCTCCGTACCGAAGGTTCCCTTTCCGGCAGCGCACCATACATTGACGCCCTTCGTATCGAGGACAAGGATCCAGGCCGAAATGCCTGACAGCTCTTTTCTAAGCGCATCAAAACTCAGCTTATAGTTTGCCGTTACCAGTACCGGTGAATCTGAATTGGGCCGGCCGACATAATAAAGGCCGGAGTCAATCTTGTAATTCATCCTGTTGATGCCCCATCTGACTTTCCATGCACCGAATACGTCTTGCATCGTTAATGAGGTAGATACCTCTACAGCTGTTGATTCACTACAACAGCAGGGTCTATTTATTTCAGAACAACAGCTTCCCATAATATCCTTCTTTCATTATTTTAATTCCGTATTCTTATTCACATCCTATTACTGCGGCAGTCCCTGTTCGGTGACCTCGGAGGAAATGCCGAAAATGAATGCCGCTACCGATATGGTTATTATATGCATCATATCGATAATTGTCAATATGTTTTCTCCTCTAAAAAAAATTACCCCCTGGTTGATGTATTTGTATTACATCAACCAAGAGGCCTACACAAACTTTGAAATAGTCTCCTGGGAACTGCTTTATGAACAATTTACGTCATTAGCATTTATCTTCTTCCGTTGAGGGAAAAGATGAAATCTCCTCCCTCTATAAGTAAAAAGTCCGTACGAAAAAATCTTATCTACTTTAAAGGTACATCATAATTTGATATTAGTCATCTGTTCGAATACAGCCGCGAATTTCATCATATCTTTTATCATAGATTGTTTCAGGGCATGTGTCAGGACATACTTCAAAACATACTTCATAACATTTATGCTTTCGTCTTTTTTCTCTTTCGGCAAGAATTTCATTTACTCCTTGAATAAGATTACATAACCCTTCTTCAAGAGCTTTCAGCCCTTCGCGAACAAGATCGATACCTTCGCAAAGGCAGCAATTCTGGAGATTACACAGACCTTCCTGAACACCCTTGATACCGTCTTTGATATCACAGATGCCTTCTTTGATACCCATATTACTTTTGTAATCACATTCAAAATCGAAGTCTTTTAATCCTTCAATCACATCACTTAGGCCTTTTTCAACTTTACAAAGCCCTTTTTCAATACATATTATACCTTCGCGAATTCTACAACAGCAGATGTCATCAAGGCCTTCTTTAATATCTTTAATACCCTCTTTGATTTCGCTGATGCCTTTTTGAATCGCATCGATATCATCTCGCTTACAATCGCATTTACAGCTGTACTGTCTATTTTTATACATATCTCATCACCTTTTTATATAATATTTCACCTAATTTAGGTATAGTTAATTATATGAAGAAGTAATAAAAAGTGTTAAAAAGGGAACCTAATAGTAACACTCAAGATAATAGAAAAATAGCTTTTTATTTAACCCCTGACCTAGCCTGATCCAAAACTTTTAAATCAAATTTTTTCATCTTTAAAAAAGCTTCCGTTACACGCTGGACTTCCTCCTTTGAGCCATGGTACATGATGTCATCCAGATTGACTGGGACAATCTGCCATGAAACACCGAATTTATCCTTTAGCCAGCCACATTGTTCGGCTTCGGGAACAGCCGATAGCTTGTCCCAATAGTAGTCGATCTCGCTCTGGTTTTCGCATTTAACCATTAGTGAAAAGGATTCATTAAATGTGAAATCTGCATCAAACCCATTATCCATGGCTGAGAAATTCATTCCACTAAGCTTAAATCCGGCATAGTTTACTTTAGCCGTGGATAATTGAGCTTCTCCTTCCCCATAATAGCTGATCAGGTTTATCTCCGAGTCCGTGAAGATGCTGGTATAATACGTTATAGCTTCTTCTGCTTTTCCACATACGCTACCGGTAAACAAAAAGTTCGGAGTAATTTTTTGTCCGTTTGTTTCCTCCTCAACAAGCATTAATTGCCAGGATAACCCGTAACGATCCTGGATCCATGCGTAACGCTTGCTGAATGGATATTCACCAAGAGGCATCAGCTCTGAACCGCCATTAGAAAGAGCCTCCCATTTAGAATTCACTTCTTCAACCGTACTACATGCTACCATGAGAGAAATTGATGGATTCAATTTGAAATATGGTCCTGCACTGATTGCACTGAATAACTGTCCTGAAAGTTGGAAGCTTACCATTTCCGCATCACCTGAAGGGGTGCCCTCAATTACAGTTGTATCCAGAAGCTTTGAATTGTCAAATATGCTGATGTAGAAAAGGGCCGCCTCTTTGCCCTCTTTGTCATACCATAAGTGTGGGATGATCTTTTGCATTATAAAACTCCTTTCAATTTGTTACCACAGTCTCTACAAAAGTGATCCGTGTCATCATATTCCACAGAGAAACAAGCAAAGAAGAATATTTCACCATATGCCAATACGTCTCCACAGGTATCTTGTATTCCCTGAATGCTTTCCGCCATCAAAAGCAAACTACTGCAAACAATCATCCTTCCCCATTAAACATCAAACCCAAATATTTCAATACTTGCAATATAGCTGATATCTTCATACAGGATTCCATCTTTATTGTTAAGCAAAGATATTTTTAGTTCACCTGAAGGTCCTTCTTTAATGGTTTCTTGCATCTTACCCTTCTTTGGTGAAATTAACTCCCCAATATTGTCCATTTTCGCTTCCAGCCTAAGTGTTACTTTACTGTTCTTTAATGATAATGCAACCATTTGTTTGGTTACACATTCTAATTGTAATTTACTCCGATTATAAGATGCAAATCGGTATTCCTTTTTATCGATGACCAAATTACAAATAAATCCGAAAAAGTTTCTTTTCATAAATGGAATATCCGCAGCGGAGCAAACGATACTTGTATTGGTATTCTTAAAATGATTAGATTGTACCCAGATATACTTTTTGGGGAAAGAAGTTCCCCAGTCCTTCTCAATGTATCCTTTGCTGTTATTAAAATCTATATCTAGATTATCAATCTTTAAATTTCCATGAACCTTATGATTCATGCTGATGACACCATGATAACATTCCATATTCGGAATATATGCGAAAAACCCCATTATATTTGGCATGAAAATCGATTTGTGTATGGAAGTGAAGGGATCTAATTTGAAAGTACCCTCAATGTTTATATTGTGATCTGTTAGTTGAACCGATATCTCTGTTTCAGTGAAAATATTGTTTGCAACTCGAATCATGAATGGATGATCATTATAGCTAAAATATTCCACGGGGTATTTACAATAACCTGTTTTTACGAATTTAACGTCATTTTCATCTGAGCCTACATAAATATATTGTACGAAACTATGGGAATCATTCACAACCAAACTGATACCCGGAATAAAGCAGACCACCGTTTTCTCATCTTGCGAAACCTGTTTGTAGTACCATCCCTCAAAATATTCATCTACCGTATTGCTTCCTTGAAACAGAATAGGATTTGTAATTTTATTTAACAACAAAATTCTTTCCTTTCCCCTTATCATAGAGGCTATGTCCAACTGAGCTTATCCCCATATGGCATTCGCGTCATTTGCACTTCGATTTACACGAGAAAAATCGGTTTTCACAAAGGAATTTGTGGATAAGAACAGAAATACTAAGCCTATCGCTATAATGATCACAAAAGACAAGATAGGCGTAACAATAAAACCATTGATATCAATCGCCAACCCTTCCCTTACAAGTTCAGCCGCCGATAAATCTGTTTTTTCCAAAACAATCATACGGAAAAAGGCTGTCGCGTAGGTCATCGGATTAAAATACGCAACATACCGAAGGGATTCGGGCAACAGCCCAAGAGGTATATATGCGCCTGATATAAACGTTAAGGGCATCGTGATTGCTGTTTTAACGATCTGAAAGGTTTGTCCGTTGCGCACCTTCGTTGCCAGGAAAAGCCCAACACCGGAAAAGACAAGCCCAACACAGATCATCGCGCAAAGGACAAGCAGAGGTGTTGTCCATGTCGTAAATTTAATGCCTACAAACAACCCAATCGCTAATACCAAAATCCCCTGTACCGTAGAAACGGTAGCTGCTGATAATAATTGTCCTACCGCAACAGCAACCCTTTTGGCCGGAGAAACTAAAACTTCTTTCATAAATCCGCTTACCATATCGTCAACGGTAGACGAAGCCAGATTCAGTGAACTTTCAAACACTGTCGTTATGATGACACCGGAAAGCATATATGCGATAGGATTGTCTATAAAATCAGTCTTAAAAATCGCACCAAACACATAAACAAAGAAAAAAGGAAAGATCAGCGAAAAAATTAATCCTGTTCTATTTCTGATAAAGGCTTTTAACCCTCTTTTCCACAATGCAAATACGGTATTCATATTACGCCTCCTCCCTGATCTTTTTCCCTGTTATCTCTAGAAAAACATCATTAAATGTACCTTTTTTGATTTCTATATTGCTGATATGGTCTTTATGAAGGCTTAAGACCTGTAATAAACAATCAAGCTTTTCAGCCTCTACCTTATAGTAACCTTCTTTTTTTTCATATTTCAGCTCATATTGTACCAGCAATTGCTCCAGTTCAGCTTCATTTTTTGTAGAAATATATGCTCTATCCTTTGTGAACTCTTTTTTTAGCGCGTATGGTGTATCATGGGCAACGATTACCCCATTGTCGATGATTGCAATTTTGTTGCATATTTCAGCTTCTTCCATGTAATGTGTGGTTAGAAAAATTGTGATATTTCTTTCTTTTTGCAGCTTGAGAATATACTCCCAAATATGTGCACGTGTCTGGGGATCAAGACCTGTTGTCGGTTCATCGAGAAATAAAACCTTCGGATAATGAATCAATCCACGCGCTATTTCTACACGGCGTTTCATTCCGCCTGACAAAGCGGCTACGGATTTCTTTCTTTCATCCAATAAATCAACGAGGGTTAAAACAAACCGTATCCGTTCTTCCACTTCTTTCTTAGGTATGTTATAGAAAACGCAGTGCATTTTAAGATTTTCTTCAATTGTCATTTTGGAGTCTAATGTGGAATCTTGAAACACGACACCGATTGTCGATCGAACTTCGCTTTTCTGTGTAGTAACATCTTTCCCATTTATTAAAAGTGTACCCGAAGTTTTTTCAAATATCGTACATAACGTATTGATTGTTGTACTTTTCCCAGCACCATTAGGTCCTAAAAAAGCGAAAATAGTCCCTTCTTCCACATGAAAGGAGATATTATTTACGGCAGTAAAATCACCATATTTTTTAGTAAAATTTTTAACTTCGATTATAGGATTCATCTTATTTCTTTCTCCTTAGCAGGTTTTATTATTTATTCGTCATACTGATGATATAAAGTTTTTGTTCAGAAATTCCAGTAGCTGAATCTTCCGCAATTATAATTAGAAGATATTAAAACTTAACTACTATAATATACCAGAACATTTGTTCTAAGGCAACTATTTCTTACCGAGGCGAAAATGTCTGTTAATTGCAAAAGTAAATGGCAAAGTAAAAAAAGATGATCCAAGAACTTTAAAGCTGCATTTTACTTTTGCGGAAAAAGTTTTGCTGCTTTTTTTGGCATGCAGGATTTAGAGAAAAGTTCGATCAAAGCATATTCTCCTATGAATTATAAGAGATAGTTTTAACTTGTTAAGGGAAAAGCTGACTAAAGATTATGCTTATAATCTCACCGATAAATCGGAATTTATCTATCAGTTCAATTACTCATTGTTCCTAATTTTTCCATAAACTTCTCATAAGTTATCTTACCTAATGCAAATTTCATCATTTCCAGATACATTTTTTCGCCTTTTGTATACGGTCTATTAATGCAAATATCCAGCAATTCCATCTCATTTTCCATAGGACTTAACACATTATTTCTCTTTGAAAACGCCTCATAATAACGTATACCAAATTTTCTTTGTGAAATCGCATTCATATGAATTCCATCTGGATTAGATGTTAATTCTTCTGCTGTTACGAAATAACTATTTTTCTGTTCTGAAGCAAATTTTTGTAATTCATGATTTACCAATTCGTATTCTATACAGTTCAATCCAAAGCCTGATTTTCCCAAGAAATCACCCAAACCACCAATAATGAATGGAACTTCTGGTGCATTCAGTTTTTTTCTCAATGCCTCCACAATTACATGTAATTTTTCATAATAGGTCTGATAGCTTCCTCCATAACTATCATTTTCCCCTTGATGCCATAAAA
The DNA here is from genome assembly GCF_018128545.1 of Sinanaerobacter chloroacetimidivorans. GTDB lineage: Bacteria > Bacillota > Clostridia > Peptostreptococcales > Anaerovoracaceae > Sinanaerobacter > Sinanaerobacter chloroacetimidivorans. The sequence continues at coordinate 454,342 of NZ_JAGSND010000001.1, forward strand.
TTCCGATAAGTTCGCTATCCTGCATTGCAAATTTTGTCTGACTGACTGCATGTTTAAAAAATGTTTTATCTACAGCCCAATCATCCAACGAACTTCCACCTTCTGCACAAGGAATTAAACCAATCTTATCTTCTTCATTTTCCATACACCACATTGCAGCAAAAGAACCTGCAAGTCCAACACCTGAGACAGGTCTATCATAGTTAATTGGCTCTGTCATCATTTGCCATCTACCATTACGAAGCATTTGAATTCTCTCATTACAAATCATTGGTACTTCATCTATAAAGCCACGGCCAGCCATATTTGACTGTCCAATCATTAAAACTGATTTCATTGTATTTCTCCTAACTTATATTGCTTAAACTTCCTCTGCAAATTCCTGTTTATCTGCATTCTCATCATCTTCCATGACGACTGCATTTGCCGTTTCAATTAACACTCATCGAATATGAACTTGTTAACGCAAGGAATGGGAGAACTACAAAACGAAAAATAAGCATCTTACAGTATCGGATTTTCAATTACAAAAAATAAAATAGTGTTATAATACACCAATTGTCTTGAGCCAATTTGTAATTTCCTCCGGCTTGATAGCACCATTTACGGCAATGCCAGGTAGAATTATGGATTTTGAGCACTCTTTAGATATATCATCTTCAATTTGGCCAAATCCGCCTCCTCCATGGGTACAAAAGGGAATTACTGTTTTCCCTGTAAAATCATGTTGTCTCAGAAAGCTCATTACCGGCGGGGCTAATGTTTTAAACCAGTTTGGCGTACCAATACATATTGTTTGATGATTATCGATTGATTCATTTCCAGATATCAGTTTCGGACAAAATCCTCGTGAGATCTCATTTCTTACTTCTTTAACAGCTGTATTATAATCAAAGGAATAATTGTTTTCCGGAATCAATTCTCTTATAGTACCACCTGTCTGTTTTGCAATTTCTAACGCTAAATTCCTGGTATTTTGGAAAAGCGAATAATAAACGATTAGCGTATTGTTCATAATGCTATTCCCTTTCAATTATGTATTTCTTTATTATTCAATATAAGAATTCAAAAAGTTCATGATACCTTCCGCATTATACTGTGCTGCTTTATCTCTCCACTCATCGCTTTTCAAAAGTTCAACTTCTTCAATATTTGTAAAGAACCCATGTTCTATCAGCACCGCCGGTATATATGTATTTTTAATTACATATAAATTCCCTGTTTTAATGCCCCGGTTAAGGATCCCTATTTCCGGGAAATTGGAGCTTGAAATAGCTGCCGCAAGACGGTTGCCCAGAACACTTCCCTGGTAATGATAGATTTCCCACCCCTTTGGGGTTGTCCATTCTTTTCCGTTGCCAAAAGCATTTGCATGTATACTGACAAAAATATCGGCATCGGAATTATTTGCACTTTCACATCTATTCGCTAGACTGGGGTCGGAATCATCATTTACTGTAAGAAGCACTTCTATTCCCTGGGCTTCTAAAATATTCTTCATTTTATTTGCAACGGTCCGATTAAATTCATATTCTTTCAACGTACCGTCAGGGCTTCGTTTTCCCGCCGTAGATTCACCATGACCCGGGTCCAGCATCACCACCAGCTTTCCGTCATCCATGGGATTAAAGTATGTACTCAAAGTTCTGAAGGAAATTGTCAAGGTTTTCCCATCTGCAGACAAACTTACAGTAGGGGTTGTCGCTTCCTTTAGATCACATACAATTCTGACGGCATTTTCATTATAGGCAGAAACTCTTACAGCCGTTAAGGGAGAATCCTTTTGATCATATGTCAAGCCAGATACTTTCGAATCTACCAGAAAATTCTTTACGTCCAGAACAAATCTGTCGGGAGAGGTCAGGTTCATCGTCGAATAGTCCTCCGGCGCTTTGAGTGGTTCCGACATTTGAACGGTTACTATTGTATTCTCTTTATTTGAAGTTCCCTCTTCCACGGAAACTTCTGTGACGTATCCTGTAATTACAGGCCTTACATCAGTCTTTTCAGAGGATGTGATTGTGACGGTCCTTGTAGAATTAATCCATCCAACAAGAAATCCCAGCTCTTCTGCCACAAATCTGACAGGAATCATGGTCCTGCCGTTTTTTATTGTGGCAGGAACGTCCAGCGTTTTGTTCCTACCGTTTACCGTTGCAACTGTATCATTGATTTTAAGAATGACGATAACACCATCGTATTCTATGGTAACGATATAATTGCTCTGATCCCAATTTACTGTTCCCCCAAGGGCCTCAAAAACTGCTCTTGCCGGAACAAGGGTCCGGTCGTTCTGGATAAAGGGCATAACATCTGCCGTTACTTGCTCATTATTTATTACAAGCTTAACGTCAGCGGGGGTTGCTGCTGCAGCAACTGTTTTTCCCATGATCGTGCAGAAAACCATTATGAATAGAAATGCGATGGTGAAATTGATTTTTTTTGTCATAACAAACCCCTCTTTTACAAAACAAAACATCATTTAATATTGCAGATTATAACAGAGGAAATGACAAAAATCTATTTCTATAACCAAATGTTAATATGACTGAAATACAAATGTTATATAATTCTTCTCTATGCATTTTTGCTGGCATCAGCTTCTTAATTTTAATTAAGTGGTGTGTTAGATAGCAACACGATATATGCAGTAATATACTGTATTAATTTAAAAAGGAGGATACCAAATATGATTCATATAAAGGAACTTAAAGATATGGATACAATCTCAGGACAGATGAATTTGATATTGAGAGCAGGAATGACTTGGAGAGATTTGGCTACATGGCTGAGAGCTTATATAATTAGCACATTCGCAGGATTAAGTGACCAAGAAGTTGTACGACAAAGATTAAATAAAATACCATTGGAGTTTAGTAATATATTTACATTATTTTTTGGTGATCAGATTTCTAATACTTATACTAACCTTTTATCCAGTTACATTACTTCTATAGAATCTTTAATTGATGCACTAAAGAATGGTGATGATACTGCAGTAAATGGATATATGGAACAGATACATCATATTATACATCAAATAACTGCTATGCTTTCGGAAATAAATCCGTTTTGGCAGGAAAGTGAATGGAGAGCTTTATTATTTAGACATCTTATGTTAACAATTGATGAATCAAATGCATTTTTATCGGGAGACTATGTCAAAAGTACTGAGATATTTGATACCCTTTTATCCCATGATGCGGAAACGGTTGACTATTTTTCAAATGGCTTATTTAAATATATTATTTCCAGCTAAATTGAACCACAAATTCATTTGGACCAAAGACACCGAAATCCCTTGATATTCAAGGAATTTCGGTGTTCTAACAAGAATCTTTTGTAAGTGATTAATCAAGCCTTGTTTCCTCTTTTGCAGTCCTACTTTTTCAAATGTTTTTTGATATCCTTAAGGGGCATCGAATTGTTTAAGATACTGAATGGTATCCAAAAATAAAAAATCATTATATGAATAATATCTGTATTATGAACAACAAAAATCCAAGATATTATATTCTTGCAATTTTTTTCGCCATTTCCTTTTTATGTTCAAAATTACCCAACCTTGATATCATGATTCTTTGTGCCTGTGGAGAGCCTGCGCCATGCATGGATTCCGTCCGATAACCGACTGCGCCGGTACCCAAGGTCAAATTCTCGATCAATCGCATAATTCGCATTCTATGTTCTGTCGGAACAGAATTGACTCCTTTCAGGTATTTTTCGATGTAATGCCCTACCGCTTCACTTCTGAAGTCTTTTTCCGACGGCTGGGTTACCATGAGGCCGCCGGCGATGTCTTCCGCCAAACGGCACATCTCATATGGGAATCTTGTTACATTCTGCTTGCATACATTAGCCAGGAGCAAATCAATCAGGTACGCTCCGGATGGAGTAGGAGCACCTTCATAGGAACAAGCCAAGGCGGAAGAATAGATCGTCTCGTTTAAATGGGTCATTTCAATGAGCTTATCTTTGATGTGGGAAGCGTTTGCTACCCCGTTATATTCTGCAGCTAGAGCGGCTGCACCGATGAGTACATCACCCACACCAGATTTGCAGGCATAGCTTGGTCTGTGATGCCCTGCAAACCGTTCTACAAGCATTCCGACGAATTCAGTTTCCCCATTTAGGAAAATCCTTTCATTCGGGACAAAAACATGGTCGAAAATGATGAGCGCTTCATGACCTCCAAATTGGCTGTTTCCAACATCAATTTCCGAGCCCTCCAGTTTTCTTGTATCACAGGACTGTCGGCCATAGATGATGGTGATTCCCGGTGAGTCCGTAGGAACAGCAAAGGAAATCGCATAATCCTTATCTTCAGGCTTCATGGCGATGGTCGGCATACACAAAACCTCATGGGAGTTGACAATCCCTGTCTGATGCGCTTTACAGCCGTTGACAATGATTCCGTCCGTTCTTCGTTCAACGACTCTCAAATACAAGTCGGGATCCACCTGATTGATTGGCGAAAGCCCGCGGTCACCTTTCACATCCGTCATAGCACCGTCGGTGACAAGGTCTTCTTCTTGTACGTATCCAAGAAACCGGTTAAATCGTTCCTGGTAATCCGTACCGTACTTTTTATCGATTTCATAGGCTGTACTATAAACGGCATTAAAAGAATCCTGTCCAACACAGCGCTGAAAACAGCAGGCGGTTTTCTGGCCCAGCATACGCTGACGTTTTACCTTTTTTACAAGGTCATCCTTGCTTTGGAATACGTGATTGAATAAATTGATCTTTTTACCCGTAAGGTGCGATTTAACAGTCATTAAATCCTCATATAATGGATCCAGTGCCAGATCATAAGTCACTGCAACCGCATTCATGGAAGGAATGATAATCGGGTGGTCCACGGGTGATTCTACCTTTTCTCCAAACAGATAAACATTTAAATTTAATTTTCGAAGGCTTTCAATATATTCTTTTCCGGTTTTCAACATGAGGTTTTTCTCCTTTCCGACATAACAATTCAGAGTTTACCGGACACCTTACCGGCAGACACTGTTATTAACTGTTAAATACCCGACAATTTTTCATTTACTCACCCATAAGTAGATATTTATCAGATACTGATAAAAGGCTCAATACAAAAGAAAAAAGCGGCAGCGCCACTTTTATCCATGTTTGAAAGACAAATTAGTTGCGATATATTGGCATAATCACCAGAGGAATATCCAGAGGCATTTCGCTCATCGGATATGAGCTTGTCAATACAGGGAATGGGAGGGCTAGAAGATGAAAAATAAACATCTTACAGCATCGGACAGGCAGACCATCCGAGAGCTCCTGCATGGTAGGAAAAACTATGTGCAAATTGCAGATATTCTGAAGAAATCCCCTACCACAATTTTACGGGAAATTGAAAAACATAAAGTGAAAGTTACCCGGCCAGGAGCTGAAAATGACTGTATAAACAGAAAGTTCTGCAACAAGGAACCATTGTTTCGCCTCTGATCAAGAAGGGACAGTCCATCGCCCATATCTATATAGGATATTTATGAATTTTGCTGGGGTGATGAAGGTGCACTTCTTGATATTATGCCTCTAGCCATATAATCCCCCATAAGAGTAGCCAAATCTGCAAGTCGATTAAATATTTGATATTCTTTTTCAAAATCTTTTGAAGCTAAGGCTGTAGCCTCGTCAATCGTTCCTCTGATAGATTGATATAAAAAATCCTTCCATTGTTGTTCATTCCAATAAATATTAATACTAGCAAGATATGACGACGCTTGATCTGCATTTTCGTATAATTTAACTACGCTTGAGTTCATTTCTTCAGTATTATTAGTGGAAATTGCTTCAAATAGTCTCCACATATTCGTTATAAAATTTGACAGATAATTAACTAATTGCTGAGCAACATCGGGTCCGTAGAATAATCTTAAATAATTGTAAAAATTTATTTCTACAATATTGTATAGCCGATTAGCTGCCGATTGTGTTCTTTCTGGATCTCTTATAACTGCGATCATTAAGCTCCTTATCGTAAAAGCTAATTCTAACCAAAGCCTTTGTGAGTTAATGATAATATTCATTTGCTCTTGTGTAAGGTATTGCTCACTTTTAGGCAATACCTCTTGCATTTTATTTATCATCAAATATTGCTCTCCCTTATTACTCAATAATTTAATATATGAGTAATATTATCATTATGTGATTTTCCTAACTAATGAAGACTTCTTTCTTCCATCATTTCCCGATATTGCGTTTTCTCCTGCATCCCCATCATCTATTACAATCGACTGCATTTGCCTTTTCAATGAACAATAATTGTTGTGGGTGAACTAGATTACCCTTCACCTAATTAATAAAGAACCTCTTTCCCTCTTGCCTGACATATCTTCTAAGTAAGCAATGATCTTCCTGTCTTGAAAAATCAATCATTCATTAAGCGATTTTAAGAGCAAATTGAGAGGTATATCAACTTTTATAATAACGACCGTCCACATGCAACTTTGGATTATAAATCTCCACACACACGTAAAATGCTCAAACCCCAGTAAATTCAAGGATTTAATCATAATAGAAAACAGTATGAATCTGAAAATTTCGAAGAAAAATGCTCAGATTCTCATTTCGTCGTTCCCTTCTCCTTCAGAAATAAAAAATATGACGTAGCCAGGCCACGTCATATTTTTTATTGAGTTCTTAATTATATTACTGAGCCTTCCACATATCTATCAACGCATTTGCATCGGAATCAAGAGCAGATCTGGCAGCCTTACTGGCATAAGGCTTCATTGCTTCATTATTAAGATGTTTCAGAAAATCTTCCATATGTTTCATTGCATTATCCGGCATTCCTATTTCCATTTGATGCACAGCTTGATCAAGTGAGTTTGTAAGCTGCGGCACCAACGGATAAGTTAAGTCACCGGAGTTCTCATAATACTTTAACAGATTGCTTATGGAGTCAGCACTGGTTGTTACCTTAACATGAACTCTATTGGATTCCACCGTAATGCCATTGAGTGTTGCAACTACATAAACCTCCGCATCTCCTGCGTTATTGGCTCTTATTATTCCATCTTCTATGGATATTACGGCAGGATTCGTGCTCATGTATTCTATTTGTGCATTATCCCCTGTCAAATCTGCAGGCTCACCTGTTGATAAAAGTGCCTCTGATATAACAATATTGGATGTTTGGTTTCTCTCAAGTTTAGTATTGTCTACCGATATGGTAACCTTTTCCAGCTGCCTTTGGCAATACACTTCAAATGAGTAAATTCTTATATGCGTACCAAAATCTGATGTGACAGGATCCGTTATATAAAGTCTCGCATACCTTGCTTTAACAGGCTGCATATCTTTAGCAGTCACATCCCCAGTATTGTCTCTTACTGTATCTGCTGTAGTCCAGTCGGTCCCATTTAGGCTGACATCAAGCCTGAAATTCCTTGTATTCCAATAAAGGTCCGTATTTTCTCCACCGGCGCCTGCATGCCGTACTACCCATTTGTTTATGATGCATTCGTCCCCCAAGTCGACAGTCAGCCAGTTATACCCTGGAGTAGTCGTGCACCATTTTGTTGATAAGCTTCCATCTACGGCAAAGGTAGGTTTCTCGTTTTCATTGATATAACTACTTGCCTCTGCCTGTTTGTTTAAAGCAAGGTCTTTACCCAAATAGGTCAATACCGCTGTAACAGATGTGTCTCCTTCAGGAATCCTGATCGTTGTTTTAGGTGACTTAGGATCTGCCACTTGAGCTCCCGTCCATTCCTTGAAGAGGTATCCATAGGGAACGATTGCCGAGATTGGTACAACGCGGTCAACTTCATAGCTGCCGCTTCCGGTTCCGTTTTCCACAGTAAGCTTCCCAAAATCCACCTTCGGGCTGTCATATACTTCAAATTCATAAATTCTTGCAGCTGTATCCGAACTATTTGTCGCTTTTGTGATATAAAGCCGCGCATAATTTGCTTTCACAGGCGATAACACTCTGTTTGTTATATCCGAGGTGTTGCCTTTTACTGTATCTACAGTAGTCCAGTTACTCCCGTCAGAGCTTACATCCAACCTGAAGTCCGCAGTGTTCCAGGATGCATTCTCACCACCGGTAGCTGCATGCCTTACCACCCATCTGTTAATCTCATATTCTCCCTGTAAATCAACGCTCAGCCATTTATTGGATGATCCGGTTTGACACCATTTCGTGCCCGTTGATCCATCTACTCCAAATTTCGGCGCCTCATTACTATTTACATATCCGCTGGCCGTTACCGGTTTATTCAAAGCCAAATTCGGTCCTAACTGGATTAATGCTGCCGTAACACTTGCACCTTCTTTCGGCACCTTAATCGTTGTACTCGGTGATGTCGGATCTGCTACCTGTGCCCCTACCCATTCTTTGAACAGGTATCCCGAAGGTACTTGGGCAGAAATGGGTACTGTTGAGCCTACAGGGTAGAGCCCGCTCCCGCTTCCGTTTGCCACTGTCAATGAGGCTAATTCACCTGCATTCTTTTCATCATAAAGCGCACCTGCAGGGATTGTATCGCCATTGACATTATTGGCAGCTGTCATTGCAAATACCAAAATGTTGTTATTGTCAGGAAGCGTAATTGTATTTGCACCTTCCGGTAAATCGATCCTGTATTTAAAAAGATAAATAAAGTCATACGCGCTGTTGGAAGTTGGCGTATGGGTGTGCGTTGCTGTCCAGGCAACCGGTTCGCGCTTGATATTGGCATAATACGAAGCTGCGGGAATATCCCACTGTCCAACATTCTGTTTATAATCCTGGATATTGAGGAGGACCGGGCTGCCGTTAACCATGAATGTTTCGGCCATGTCTCCTGCAGTTGAAGCTGCCAGCAAGTATACCTGCTTATATCCTTCCGGTATTGAAATCTCCTGGCCTTCGGCTGCTACTGCATTTTGATCTCCATTTCCTGCCGGTCCCAGGTTAAAATGTACTCCGCCGCTGGCAATTTTATCCGGGAACAATTCTCCTGGGATCGTCCTTCCGGCAATATCAAGAGCTCCATCATTTCTGTTACTGTCAAAGGATACTACATCTTTATTGAACGGTAAATCGAGAGGAGTTGAATCCGGAGCACTAAGTTTTACGGACGGATCAACTAATTTGACAGCAAATGTTTTAGGCTCGTACCTCTTCATATCAAAAAGTAGTTTTCCACCTTCTAACGTTGCAGGCCCTACCGGGTCTTCGTATCCATTGACTTCTCTTGCACTTAAAATACCGCTGCCCATTTCTAAAGTAACACCTGAAACAGGGCTTCCGCTGGTTTCCTGTACCCTTACGATATATTCATCGCCTGCCTCTGCTAATTTAACTGCTTTGACAGTTACATCGTGATTGCTTACAGTGAGGAAAGATGCAAGTTTGCCTAAATCCCCATCATGGGCTACAGTCTGGAATACTTTAAGCGGCTGGTTTACCCTTTCTCCCTGGGTTACTGTTTGTCCATCAACGTAGTCTCCATTGTGACCGTATATTGAATAAAGGAACCTATTTTCTCCAAAGTCCTGGGTATCCTGTTTGTTATTTCCATAAGTGGCTTTCGGCGTGTGGATCAATGTAAGCCTGAGGGTATTATCATTCGGCTTATCCCAGCCATACTTACAGTCATTTAGTATGCTTACACCATATTCCCCGCTTGTATCGGTAATGTCTGCCCACTGTTGTGCAGGTACTTCATACAGCTTGCTGGTATTATTCCCTCTTTGAATCGTGCCAAGCCCTAAATCATAAGTAGCCATTGGGTTTGAAACGCTTAAGGGGAATGACACCTTTAAATTGGTAGCTTTCATGTTCCAGTCAACGTTATTATCCACATCTATACGCTGCGCATCATCCCCTGATGCCAGTCTGATAATCTGGGTAAATGTTGATCCGGCATATTCACGTGTCACCTTCAGCGCCACTCTTGCAGGTCCGTTTTCAACGATTTCCATATCAGCCGGTCCGCTTACATAACCTTTCGGGGAAGCCATTACGTCATTATATAATATCTCCCATGAAGGCCAGCTGGTAGAATTGTCATTTAACAGCTCGAGCCTGGAAGGGGCTGAAAGGAGTTCTTTTGCATTTACCTTATCATAAACGCTTGCTATATCGCCGGCAGCATTGACAGTCACTTTGAAGTAATCATTCTCTAATGTTGAATCAGTAACTTTCAATCCTGTTGAAAGTGAGGATGCTGAATCAGACGGCCTTACATCATATACCTTATACCCAACTGAGGGCATATCTGCAAGGAATAATACTGTTACAGCATTACCGTCGATACTTCCAATCTGTGAAGGCACTTCATTGCCATCGGGGCCATAAACCTTCACCGCTTCCGGAACTTCCGATGAAAAGCTTACCTTTGCCCCTACGATATCTTTGCGTTCCTTTGAAATGGGATTGTATACTATGACTGGAATGCCGTCAGCTTTTGTATCCATGGCATTAGCAATTGCTCCCATTCCGTTTTCAAGTTCCTGTGAGAATTCATTAAGAGAAAGGATATAATCGTTCCAGGCTAGCATATATGCCGAAGGAAGGCTTGTCCCTGTAAGGTCGTCATGAAATTGGTGCCATATAAAACGTTTCCATGCTTCATCTAATTTCTCTTTAGGATAGGGCGCACCTCCCAGCCAATCCGCCATTACGCTTGTTCTTTCCGTGGCATCTGCAAGCATTTCATTTTGTCTGTTCCATCGTTTTGATATTGTCCTCGATGAATAGCTCCCTACTCCATGAGTACTCATGACCAGTTCTCCGTCATAGGAAGGAAGTTTATCCTGCAGGCCCTGGGCAGTAATATCCCTATACAGCTGATCTGCCGGAGCGCTCAGAACCTGAACTCCTGTTACAGGATCCTTGCCCTTATTAATATCGTCTTGTACTACTTTTGCCGAACCATCGCTTGGGGACCCTCCCGTATCTCCGGTTCCATGGTAACTATAAGCTGCATTTACGCCATAATTGCTCCCATTGGAATTGACTCTGTCAACCCAGGACCCGGAGGCGCTTAAAGATTTACTATAAGATGTGGTATAGCTCCCTGGATTTAGTGCGGAAATCAGGTATGAACCATCTACCCCATACCATTTCCCTATATCAAATGGAGTCCCATAGGCTGAGCCCCAGCTAAGTTTCTGGGTTGAAAATCCTGTCAGGCCCATATGCGCCGCAACCGATGGAAGCTGATATCCAAACCCAAAACAGTCAGGCAGGAATATGTCGGTGCTTGTCTTTCCAAATTCATTTTCGAAATATTTATTGCCATAAAGTATATTCCGCATCAATGCCTCTGTTGAGGGTATGTTAACATCTCCTGAATCCCAGGAGCTTCCTGCCACATTCCAGCGGCCTTGCTCAACATAATCTTTAATCTTTTCGTATGCTTCAGGGTAATATTCCTTTGCAAGAGCATACCGGAATGCGCCTTCAAAATTAAACTGATAATCAGGATATTTTTCAAACAGTGCAAAGTTGTTGTTAAATGTCTTGGGTATGTATGAGTTTATTGAAGTCTTTACATCCCAGTTCCATTGAGTATCAAGATGTGCGTTTGATACCGTATAGATTGTCTTGTCCTGAGTCAAATCCATGGCAAAAGCATCTGTTGAAAAACATGGAGACATGAGAAATGGAAGTACCAGTGCTGATGAGAGCACTCTTTTCATAAGTCTCTTGATTTTAGTCATTGTAAATTCCCCCTTTGTAAAAATATTTTTGAAGTCTTAACCTCACACACAATACACGAAGGACCTTTTTCACCTCCCGTCTTAATATAAATTTAGGAATCTTTTAAATAAAGCATGATAATGATGACGAATTGTGCGATTAGAAGGGTAAATAATACAGATCAATTACTTATGTAATGCTTTAGAGTAAAAAATAAGCAAAAATCAATCAAAAGTTTCAAATTCGATTAATTGTCAATTTTTTTATAATCTATTATCTGAATTATATAATGTGTATAAATTAGTTGCATCCATTTTTAACCATAGTACAAAATTATATATCTATGGATTATCAGGCTGATCAAAAAAAGATTAAAAACCGTTGAAAAATCACGGTTTCTAATCTTCTCTCCAATCCTTCTTTATTGTATAAATAATTGAAATTATGATGCAGGTACTCAAAATACTAAAAAAGATAATATCAAAGTTGTCAATAATAAGTGCTTATACACCATATAATTTGCCGAATTTATCGTTGAGATACTCTATAAAGTATTTTGCACTCAGTTCCTCGCCTGTAACTTTCTTGATTAATTCAGCCGGCTTTAATGTTGCACCATACTGATGAACATTTTCCTTTAACCATTTTGTAATAAACGAAAAGTCTCCACTGTAGATTTTTTGATTCCAATCTGGAATTTCCTCTTTTAGCTTATTGAAAATTTGCGCCCCATACAAGTTTCCAAGTGCATAGGTTGGAAAATATCCAAAATCACCGCCGGACCAATGAACGTCTTGCAATACTCCGTCCGCATCGTTTTCTGGTTCCACACCCAAATACTCCTTATATTTTTCATTCCAAAGCATTGGAACGTCATCAATGTCAATATCGCTGTTTATCAGGAGCTTTTCCATTTCATAGCGAATGATGATATGAAGACTATAAGTCAATTCATCTGCATCAATCCTGATTAAAGATGGCTCCACACAGTTGATTGCCCTATAAAACAATATAAGGTCCACCCCTTCAAGCTCTTTATAGGTTTCATGAAATTCCGGGTAAAAATAGCTCCAAAACTCCATGCTTTTCCCAAGGATATTTTCATAAAACCGTGATTGCGATTCGTGCATACCCATTGATGCACCTGAACCTAAAGATGTTCCCTCAAGTTCATCCGGAATATTTTGTTCGTAGATTCCATGGCCGCCTTCGTGAATCATAGAGAAGATTGCAGGTCTGAAATCCGAAGTATCGTATTTTGTGGTTATCCTGACATCCTTATTCCCAAAGTTCGTCGTAAACGGATGCTCAGATACGTCGATTCTTCCTCTTTTTTCGTAGTCATAACCGATCTGTCCTAAAATGGTTTCCCCTAGCTTTCTCTGGCTTTCAACAGAGTAATTTCCTTTTAAAAAAGTATCATCAGTTTTAATATTTGAATTTTTAATTCTTTTAAGTAAATCAACGAGTGATTCTCTCAATTCTCCAAATACTGCATCAAGCCTTTCTGTTATCATTCCAGGTTCATAAATATCTAAAAGACCATCATACTTGTTGCCAGCAAAACCCCAGTATTCAGAGAACTTTTTATTATAAGCGATCATTTTAGCAAGGTGTGGCTTAAAAATTGAGAAGTCCTTTTTCTTTTTCGCTTCCTCCCATGCACTTTGCGAGAGTGCCTTATCAATTTCATATTGAACGTATTCAGCTTCAGGTATTTTCGTTGCGTAGTTATAATCTTTCGTTATATTTTCTATCATGGCTTTGGTTAAATGATCTAAATCCTCAATTCCACTAAAATAATCGATAAACTCTTTCATTTTTTCTGACGTAGTAAGCTTGTAGCTCTCACCTGTTAAGTATCCAATCATTTCGCTTCTGTATTCAATTGCCTCTTTTGGCATATTAACAACGCTATCCCAATGCAATAACGAAATAGAACTACCCAGATACTCTACTTTTTTAAGATATTCTTTCAATTCTTCAATTTTCGTAATTGTTTTTTTATCCATTTTAATCTCCTTTATTCTTCTATTGCTTTCCAAATATCGCTTCATAACTAGTGAAGATTAATTCGACAGATCTTCGCCTATATCCGAGCTTCTACGATAAACAATATATGCAATTTTCATCAACTTCTCTGTCATACCATCTATTTACATATTACGTCCAATAATCCAATAATTCAATATGTTTCTAAAAAGTCTGTCTTAGACTGGATTATATTGGCAAGGGGATAAAAAAGGCAACTGCGGAGCTTGGGCTTAGCTTCCTTGCCTACAATTTGAGGAGAGCCATTAATTTGAAGGGCGCAATTAACTTAATGGAGGGAATCAAGGCATAAAAAGCCTTATTTTTTTATCTAAAATACTTTGTCAAACTGAAAAAACGCTGAATTTTCAATAATTCAGCGTTCTCATTCTGCCCTTTTCGGACACTTTGTGGTGCGGTCGAAGGGACTTGAACCCATACTCTCTCGAACACGGCCCTCAACCGTGCGCGTCTGCCTATTCCGCCACGACCGCATATTCAGTTCGGACCGGAAACAGTTCAGTTTTTTGATTCCTGCGTTTTGGGTCCTTAACTATAATAACTAAATTATAATCCTTTGTCAACGATAAAATCCGATGTTTTCGAAATTGCCAAAAGATTCTTTCCCTGCCGATGAGACTTACTCGTTTTTATCAGCAGGAATTTCATAGACATTGAACCACTTTTCACAGCCATGATAAAGATTGTTAAAATAAGGCTTTATTTCGCCCTGCAGGCTGGGAGAAGCGATGGCGCCATAGGTCTTATACAGTAAACAGAAATATGGCAAATCATCGGTTAAAATATCCTTTATTTTTGTGTAGGTCGAAGCTCTGTCTTTTACAGAGATCCCGGATTCCATCTTATCCAGCAGAAGGTCAAGAGCAGGATTGGAATAGCCGATCACATTACCGAACCCGGTGTGAAGAAACGGCCTCATATCATAGGTCTCTTTGATCTGATAACCGCCAAGATAAATGTCAAAGTTTCCGCTGGCCAAATCGGACTGGTATCCGTTCCAGTCTTTTGTAATGATATTGGATCGAATAGGCAGTTTATCCAATCCTTTTTTGATAATTTCTGCTGCAGCGATTCTGGATTGATCTTCAGCATTGACCAAAATGTTGATCGAGACTTCCTCATTCAGAGCATTCTCAACCAGGCCGTCTCCATTTCTGTCGATATATCCGGCTTCTGTCAGAAGCGCTTTTGCACGTGTTATGTCAAATTTATAGTTGTTTTCACTGCTGGCTACACCCAAAAAATTAGGATAGTAGATGTTGTCATTGAACATGCCGTTCTTAAAATAACCGGCTTCCAGAATTTCCTGGGTATCGATGGCACAAGCGATAGCCTGTCTAACTTTTTTGTTAACCAGGGCATTATTCCTAAAGTTAAAGCCAATCAACTCCACTTCATTGGAGGGGAACGGTACTACATTCACATCCTTATTGGTATAAATGGTATCCCGATCAATTTCCTTTGAGTAAGTCAGTGAAATATTATTAACCTCCATCAGGTTGATGGCATTCACTTTATCAGGCATAATTTGAAAATGCAACGTATTTTTCGGGGTATAACCACCGTGATAATTTTCGTTTCCCTTCAAAATAATATGGGAAAGCTCATTGATGTCTACGACTCTATAGGCACCGGTTCCAACAGGGATAAAGCCCTCGGAAGCAGTTCTGGTTGCGTCCAGACTTTTAAATTTATGTTTTGGAATAATGGGGAATGTAAAATTCTCCAAGGAAATTTGGTTATTCTGCTTGAAATACACTTCCAGCTGGTAGGGATCGTTTTTTACAAGCTTGACAGAACTGATATTCTGCACATAGCTGGTATATAAGGTTACGTTGGTATAACTTGCATTGATATAGGCCTCTATGCTGAACTTTACATCATCTGCAGTAACTTCCTGACCGTCATGCCACAAAATCCCCCTTTTCAAATTGAGGGTAACGGAAGAACCATCCTGGCTGTAAGAGTAACTGTCTGCAAGCTGAGAAACAAGACCCAGGTTTTCGTTAAAGCCAAACAGTCCGTCATAAATTAATTTGTTAATATAATAAGCATCCTCATCTTTTGCAATGACAGGATTTAATGTTCTGATTTTCTCTATGGGAATATAGATTTCCGAAGAGGTTACCGTTTCCACCTTCTCCTCCGGATTTCCTCCCAAAAAGCTTGTGGTCTCCCCGCATCCGGTCAGCCCGGAGGCGGCAATCAACACGGCAGTACCAATCGCTATAAATTTCTTTAACATTTGATAATAACTCCAAAAGTATATATTTGATATAAATTCCAATAGGGTGATTTATATTTTCTCCAATAACAGATCTATCTGATGATACAATGCTTCTCTTTCACCTGAATTATCCAGTATTTCATTGGCTCGTTCTATTTTTTGGTTACGGTCCATTTGAACGGCAATCCGGCTTACAATTTCTTCTCTGCTTAAGCCATCCCGTTCCATGACTCTTGTAATTCTCGTTTCATCATCGGCATCTACCACCCAAACCTCACTTACGTGCTCATCCAGGCGGGTTTCGAACAAAAGAGGAGCATCAATGAAAATGACCTTTGCCTGTTTTATATCAGGGTTTTTCTGGTTCATAATCTCCGCCGATTCCCGAAACATCAGGATTTTGCTATAAATAATCTCCAGGATCCTGCTATGCATGATTTTATCCAAAACTGCCTTTTTTTCAACATCTCCGAATACAATTTCACCTAATTTCTTTCGGTTCAGGCTTCCATCTTCAAGAAGGATATCTTTTCCAAACTTTGCAGTCAGTTCAATCAAGGTATCGGAACCGGGCAATACGATTTCCCTGGCAATTTTATCGGCATCCAGGACCTCAAACCCTTTTTCAAGGAGATAATTCGTAACCGTAGATTTGCCGGAGCCAATTCCTCCGGTAAGACCAATGATCTTCATTTTACTACCTCTTGGGCTTCTATTTCAACTCGTACCAGTTTCTTCCCGTATTCACATCTACGGACAATTTTACACTTAATTCTACCGCATGCTCCATGCAGTCTTCAAGCATGTTTTTGATCTGCTCTATTTCATCCTTGTGAGTCTGTATGATCAATTCGTCATGAACCTGCAATATTAATTGAGATTTCGTCCTGCTCCTGCGAAGCTCCTGATAGACTTTTATCATTGCAATTTTAATGATGTCGGCGGCACTTCCCTGGATAGGACTGTTCATGGCAAGCCGTTCTCCTGCTTGTCTCACCATATAGTTACCGGCATTGATTTCGTTTACAATTCTTTTTCGATTCATGATAGTCGTGACATAGCCCTTTTCTCTGCAGCTTTTCACGAGACCATCAAGAAATTCCTTTACCTTTGTATATTTTTTGAAGTATTCTTCAATATATTTTTCAGCTTCTTTTCTGGTGATGTTCAGCTCCGTGGACAGGCCAAAGCTGCTCATCCCATAAATAACACCAAAATTAACGGCCTTGGCATTGCTTCTTTGGAGGTGGGTAACCTGATCCTGAGGTACCCCAAAGACTTTGGAAGCCGTAATTCTATGAATGTCATCTCCTTCGTTGAAAGCAGTGATTAAGGACGGATCCTGGGACATATGCGCCAATATTCTCAGTTCAATCTGTGAATAGTCCGCACCAATGAGAACATAATCGTCATTTTCAGGAATAAAAGCCTTCCGAAGCTTTCTCCCCAGCTCCTGCTTGATAGGAATGTTCTGCAGATTCGGTTCTGTACAGCTGATTCTTCCGGTGGCGGCAACGGTCTGCTGAAAATGAGCGTGGATTTTATGGTCCCTATGAATCATAGGCAGCAGCCCCTCAATATAGGTGCTTTTCAGCTTGGAATACATTCGGAAATCTAAAATCAAAGCTGCGATCTCATATTCATCTTTTAATTTTTCCAGGATTTCAACACCGGTGGCATAGCCTCTTTTGGTTTTCTTACCGTAGGGAAGTCCTAGTTTTTCAAATAAGATAGGCCCCATTTGGATCGGTGAATTGATATTGAATTTTTCTCCTGCCAATTCATAAATTTTTTCAGAAAGTTCTTCTATTTTCTCTCCGATGATAATGCCGGCACTTGTCAGTTCTTCTCTGTCCACAGCAAATCCCTGCTGCTCCATGGAGGCCAGTACTTCAATCAATGGCAGTTCAATCTCATCAAACACCATATCCAAAGATTCTTGTGTTAATTTATCACTTAACACCTTCATTAATTTTTTGACAGCAACACACCATTTTCGCCCATATTCTGCATATTTTGACTCAGTTTCCGTCAAAAATCCCAGTTGTCCATGTTCTGAAAGAAAAGCGGTTTCATCTTCCAGATCTTCATGGAAATATTCCAGTAAAATCGTTTTCAAATCATAGTTACTTCTTGACGGTTCAATCAGATACTGAGCCAATGCTGTATCAAATTCGGTAGGAAAGATCAGCGCTGCAGTCTCCGGACAGTATTCGGCATAGCCATTGGCCAGCAACGCATAATAATCCGTTTTTAAGTTGTGTCCAACGTATTTGGTTCCAAATTCAGAGAAAATATCGGCCAGAGCTTTCAAGAGATTGTTTTTCTGCAAATTGATGTAACAGCACACATCAGTTGACATAACCGTTATACCGTAAACCACCGGAATGTCTTTATGATTATGGTCATGAAAGACCTTCAGCACAACAGATGAGCCCTTTTCGAGATCCTTTTTCAGAATTTCCAGATCACTTTCCGCTTCTATGATTTTTAATTCCACATCGATGTCCGTTCCAATATGATTATGTTCCGTTAACGCAGAAGAATTTTGTACAGCAGAAGGTGCAGCCTGCGATGTCATTTCCGAAACTTGGAGCTTCTTTAATAAGCTGTTGAATTCCAGCTTTTTATAGACTTCTATCAAAGTGCTGAAATCCGGCGTCTCCACTTTCAGTTCAGAAAAATCAATCTCAATAGGTACATCCCTGTTGATGGTAGCCAGTCTTTTGCTCATAAGAGCCAGCTGCGCATTCTCCTCAATCTTTTCCTTCAGGCTTTTGCTGCTGATTTTATCTGTTGATGCGATGAGTTCGTGAATACTGCCAAACTCCTGAATTAATTTCAGAGCAGTCTTCTCACCTACCCCGGGGATGCCAGGAATATTATCCGAAGTGTCCCCCATGAGTCCTTTAAAATCGATAAATTGTTCCGGTGTAAATCCATATTTGTCGATCATGGCAGCTTCGTCATAAAGATCAAATTCGGAAATACCCTTCCTTGTAATTAAAATTTTTGTCCTATCAGAAGCAAGCTGAAGCTCATCCTTATCACCGGTGATAACCAGTGACTCCATGTCGGCTTCCTCTGCTTTTTTTGTAACGGTTCCAATGATATCATCAGCTTCGAACCCATCGATTTCCAGCATATTGATTTTCATTGCCTCAAGCACTTCTTTTAATAACGGAAGCTGCATCGCTAATTCCGGAGGCATTTTCTTCCTCCCGGCTTTATATTCTGCATATTCCAGATGACGGAAGGTAGGCGCTTTTCTGTCAAAAGCAACACTGATATATTCAGGTTGATAGTCCGTCATGATTTTATTCAACATATTAAGAAAACCGTACACTCCATGAGTGTACAGTCCCGTTTTTGTGATCATTGGCCTTTGCAAGGCGTAATAAGCGCGATTGATTAAGCTGTTGCCATCAATTATTATTAACTTCATATTTTATAACCCCATTCGTTCATCTGCATATAGTACCTCGATTTTTCCATCTTTTCCTATGATGACAATCTCCTTATTGTAAGTATTTCCGACTTCATCGCGAAATATAAATATCTTGAAGTGCCATTCACCTGTTGCCGTATCATAAACAGAATCCGTCAGCTGATAATCTAAGCCGGAAAGCTTATCTTCAATCAATGAGTTATAATAATGCACGGCAGCAGAATTTTTTTCGATTCCCTGGTTGATTAAAGAACGATTGCAATCTTCAACGGACTTTAATTCAGGAATTTTATAATGTCTGGATATGGTCAAATCATCGCTGCTTTCATTCTCTGCAATTCCGGCAGCAGATTCTGAAGAAACATTACCTGATTCCTGGACACGATCCTCAGCACTGCTGTCCTCAGCCAGATATAACTGTACCTGCGGCGTCTGCGGCATTTCTTCCCTGGCTTCTTTGGAGGCTGCCTCCTGTTTCTTTAATGAATCGGCTGTAAAGCTTTCCTGTTGATCCTGCACAGCAGCGTCCTGCTCAGGCAATTTCATCATGGACAATGCTTCCGGAGTCAATTCATCGGCTTCCGTTCCCATAGCGGAATACTGTTTAGATTCAAGACCTGATTGGTTACTGCCGATCATTTTTTCCGGAAGTATTCCGGCAATATCTTGATAAAATCCGAAGGATAATACTCCCACGGCAAAAACAGCAGCAATGGAACCCGCTAAACGCCACTTGTTTTTCAATATTTTTTTATGATAAATACTGATCACATTTGACTTTGATTTTTCTTCGGCTAAAGCTGCCTTCCACTTCATTTCAAAGGAAGCAGGAAGAGCAGCCTCAGGAATCTCTCTGAGATGATTCACCATGTCTGCAATATCAGTATACTCCTTTTTACAGGAAACACAAGTAGCCAGATGTTCTTCTACTTCTTTCACCAGGCTCTCTTCCAGCATATCATCGATATAAAGCGAGAGCACATCTCTTATTTCATTACAATTCATCACGCTCTCCCTCCTTTGATTGAAATCGTGTCATACTATTTATTTTAACCCCTTTATTCATTAGACGATAAAATTTTAATTTTGTTCCAAAAGAATTTCGCGTAATCGTAATCGAGCTCGATTCAGCCTTGATTTTACCGTTCCGATGGAACAATCAAGAATGTCGCTGATTTCCTCGTAGGAAAATCCCTGCACATCTCTAAGTATGACGATTTCCTTCTGATCGATGCTTAGTTTGTCCAAACCGGATAATATCTCATTCGATTTTTCCTTTTTTTCATAGACTTCTTCAGGGGCGCTGGTATTATCAGGTATTTCCATGATGGTTTCTTTATCGTCTTCTACCTTATATATGCTGTCAGTTGTTTTTCTGTTATTGTTTTTCCTGAGCATATCATTACAGGTATTTACAACGATTCGATAGACCCAGGTGTCAAACCGGCTATCCTCTTTAAATTTATGCAGATGCCTGAAAATTTTAATAAAGCTCTCCTGGAGCGCATCCATAGCATCCTCTTCATTCTTTAAATATCGATAGGCAATATTATAGGCTCGATTCTGACACCCTAAAATAAGGGATTCGAAACTACTCTCATCCCCTGACTTTGCCTTTTTAATTAATTGTTTTTCCCTCTGGTCCTCTAACATCCTCATATCCCTTTTCAAAAGACGTAAATCTTGATATAATGATTATAACATTAAAATCAAGGAGACAAAAGAAAAATGTACGATTATCATACCCATACTTCATATTCTGATGATTGCAGCACACCCATGAAGGATATGATAGAACAGGCCTGTGCCATAGGGCTTACTGAACTTGCCATAACAGATCATTACGACCCTGATTATCCTGATAAAGATTATCCCTTTGATCTGGCTTATGAAAGCTATCAAAAGGCTTTAATAGAAGCTCAAGAAAAATACAAAAATAGAATTAAAATTGTGAAGGGCGTTGAAATTGGAATACAGCACGGTAATACCTTAAAAAAATGTGAATTTATAGCAGGAAATTTTCCATATGATTTTGTTCTTGGATCCTTCCACTGTGCGGAAGGTTTTGAATTATACGGGAACAGTTATTTTCTGAACCGATCTACGGAAGACTCCTATCTCGCTTTCTATCAATATATGTATGATTGCTTAAAGCTCTATAAAAATTATGATGTGCTGGGTCATTTCAATATCATTGACAGATATTCGAACAAAATGCCTTCCCCTTCCCTTTATATGGACATTGTGGAAACTATCTTAAAGCTGATCATCGATGACGGAAAAGGAATCGAAATCAATACCTCAAGCTTCCGGTACGGTATGGGGGAACGAACGACTCCCGCCAAAGAAATTTTGCAATTATATAAGGATCTTGGAGGAGAGATCATTACAACAGGCTCGGATGCCCATAAACCGGAGGATCTCGGTTATCAGCTGGAATATGCCGAACATATGATTAAATCTGCAGGAATTCGTTATATTACGACTTTTGAGAACAGGGTACCGAAGTTTATCAAATTGGACTAGGATAATCCAGGGTCATCTTTTCGCCTGTTTATATCTGGCCAATGCTTCCTCATCCTTTATCTCCAGCCCCTTTTCTCCTGCCAGGTTTTCCAGATGATGAGTAAATTCATGGCGAAGAACCTCGCGCAGCTTACTTTTCAGTCTCTCATGGGACAGATTGCCATATAAAGTTTCAAAGGATCCGAAATAGATGACAATATATCTGCCCATGCCGGGACTATACCGGTATTGGCCCATGATATATAAATCATTATTTTTCGCTTCCGGGTTGATCACTGTATCCGGCAGCAAAAGGATTCCGCCGTTTAATTCCTTATAAAATTCCTGCGGCAGTTCTTCTGCCAATTCATCCAGCAGTTCCTGCACTTCTTCTATGGTTATCATACGCTCACTTCCATTTCTTAAATTTGGATACTTTACTTGGGCCGTTTATTTGATTTTCATTAAGGGCTATATAACATAAGAAAACTGTGATAATTTAAAACTATATTCATATGATAACATAAAAATCTGCTGTCATTCAAATAATTGAAAGAACAGCAGATTCTATTTTTTATTAAATTTAAAAAATATTTAATATAAATATATTTCATCGAGTACTTATTTCAGAACGCGCTTCATGATAGAAACCGGGTTCCTTAATAAAAATCTTTTGCAGCCTTTAACCCATAAGCAGGCTCCGCCATTCTGGCAGCCCTGTTGATGGCTCTGGCCATCACATCTGTTGCTAAAGCACCTACAGCATCCGGCATGACCTCTACCTCCCCGGTAGCCATTACGAAAATGGTATCCCCATCCGCCATGGTGTGCACCGGTCTGATTGCTCTTGCAAATCCATTATGGGCGATGGATGCAAGTTTATTGGCCTGGGATTTCGTCAGTTTAGCATTGGTAACGATGCAGCCTATGGTTGTATTTCCGCTGAATACATTTTTATCATCGGCATACTGAGCATACATGGCTTCTTCCGTATTCCACAGCGCAGTGTTGTCTTCATTTAACAGACCCGCAATTCTCTTTCCTGTGTCTGCATCCACCACATCTCCCAGAGCATTGACGGCAACAATAGCCGCTGCCTGAAGCTCCCCGATCTGCAATGCATAAGTGCCCAGCCCGCTTTTCATCATATGGTCGACACCCTGAAACTTTCCTACGGAAGCACCGGTGCCTGCTCCCACATTACCTTCTGCAACCGGACCGCTGCCGGCATTGACACAAGCCTGATATCCCATCGCCTTATCCGGTCTGGATTTTGGGTCTCCTACTACCAGGTCAAAGAGAGAAGCACCGCAAACGATAGGAACTACCCCGACACCGACATCAAAGCCTACACCCTTTTCCTCTAAAAAAGCCATGGCGCCGGAACCGGCATCAAGCCCGTAGGCACTTCCGCCGCTAAGCATCACTGCATGGATCTGCTCCACCATATTGATTGGCTTTAAAAGCTCTGTTTCTCTTGATGCAGGACCTCCGCCTCTTACGTCGACTCCGGCCCAGGCACCCTGTTCGCAAATAATGACGGTGCAGCCGGTGGCTCCCACCGGATCCTGTGCGTGACCAACCTTAATTCCTTTGATGTCCGTGATTTTAATTTCTTTCATGTAATTCACCCTTACTATAATGCGCTCATTCCTTGAATTGCCTGAATCAGTGCAATGATAACACCTATAACAGCTTCACCGCCCAGTAAACCGGAAGCGATGATCAGACCGGTTCCTTTCTTATCCCAATCAGGAGCAGCCTTTTCCACAACAAACTTCAATGCGCCGCCGATAAAGGCTGTAGCGGAAAGGTAGAACGGAAGGTAAACACCAAGCCCCAGTGTCATCACAGGGAAGTTTACACAATATAGTACACATCCTGCTACCAGACCGATGAGGAAAGAAGTCATATGCGGAATGCCGCCTACCATGGCAGCAACAGCACCTGCCTGCGGTGCGATAAACATTTCTGGATTACCAAAGGCTTCCGGACCATAAGCAGTAAGAATAACATAGAAAACGCCTACGGATACAAAAGCACCGATAATACCACCTATGCATTCACCAATCCACTGAGCTTTCGGATCTGATTTTAAAAGATGGCCGGCTTTGAAGTCATTCATAACATCTCCGGATAAACCGCAGGCAATAGCAACCACAGCAGCAACCAGGAACGCTTCCGTATGACCAAGGCCGGATACGGCTTTGGCAGCCAGAAGTACGATGATACCAAATACCTCCATGGGGTTAATTCCCGTCTGCCCTACGATCTGAGCAGACATGGAAGTGGCAAGCCAAACACCAAGCAAGGTGATAATGCTGGCGATGATGCCCATGTCACAGACGATTGTAAATACAAAAGCAAGAATGACCATGACGATGGGTGCCCATCGAAGATTGATAAAGCTGCCCGACATGGCACCTTTGCTGAACATTGGTCCAAAGATTTCCTTAGCCTTAGGAAGGATCCCTTTTACGATAATTCCCACACCGGTTCCTACCATCAGACCGATACCCAAAGAAGATTTAATGGCGGAAGCAGTGCCGGCGTCCCACCATCCCCAGGCCGTTCCGCCAATGACGATGCCGAAATCTCCTATAATGGCTCCAAGGAACCAAACACCGATGAAAAGAGGTCCGATTATGTAACCCACTGCAATCAGCATTGGGGAAAGCCAGATTCCGCCGTATACACCTTTGCCGACTAAACTGGAATTCATGATGGTAGCGGGTATGGCGGCAAACCAATCTCTCAATACGGTGAAGATCGCTGCAATTCCCAATGATATAAACAGTGTCAATGATTTTTGGCCGCCCTCATCTCCGACGATCAGGGTCTCTGCTGCCGCCTGACCCATTGGATAGGGCAGCTCTTTGGTAACTACAAAATATTTACGGATAAGTGCAGTAAAAATTAAGCCCAGGATCACACCGCCGAATACGGTTGCGAATAATGCAGCCATACTCAGATCAGCTTCCTTATCCAGTATAAAGATACCTGGAATTGTGAAGGCAAGACCTCCGGCAGTCATGGCACCTGCGGACATTGCAGTGTGGGTAACGTTTATTTCATTGATGTTTGTGTTTCCCAGCACTTTGAGGCAGAACATGGATACCAATGCTACGAAAATAATCGGCCAGGGCAAAGCACCAAGCTTCAGTGCAACATACATGGAACTCATGGTGAGTATGACTGCACCGATTGCACCGATAATCATTCCACGAACGGTAAATTGTTCCTTGAAAGATATTGCGTACTTTACGCTTTTTTGGATATCTGACATATAATTTCCTCCTTTTTGAATTTTATAAATATTATACTACCTTATCTAAAATATTTCCATTCATATCCTGTTAATTCCAAAGAAATTAAGTAAATAAATAGCTTTGTTCCATTCTGCAAAATATTCTTTTCTCTATCCAAAATAATCTGTTATTTTTTCCCAGTTTGGCATGATACGGCATCGATCACAGGCTATAATTCTGGACATGACGAAAGGCAGATATGTCTATCTGCCTTCCATAGTTGTTTAATTATTTTATTTTTCAGTGAACCGGCTCGCTTCACCTATTCAGAATATCGTTCATATTCAACAATTCCGTCAATCATGGTTAAATCAACCCTTACATCAAGAAGCTTATCCTCAGGCAACGACAGAATATCCTCCGACAGAACGATCAGATCCGCTAACTTTCCAACTTCAATGCTTCCCTTAAGTTCCTCTTCATAGCTGGAATATGCTCCGTTGTAAGTGTATAGTCTGATTGCTTCCAATAGGCTGATTGCCTGCCTTTGATCCACCGGTTCGTTGACAACCCTGTCGGTTCTGTTGACACAGGCGTCTATCAAAGCCATGGAACTTACAGGTCCCGATGGAGCATCACTTGCTATGGAAACCATAACACCGGCATCTATCATACTCCGCAGTGCTGTAAAATAGGCCATACGTTTTTCTCCATAGAACTTAGTGTAGTTTCTGCCGTTCCACGCAATGAAACCGGGATTGCAGCTGGGGCAGATATTCATCTTCGCCATTCTTTCGATTAAATCCTGATCCACAATGGTACAATGTTCGATTCTATGGCGGGCAGATAGCCTGGGGTTTGTTTCAAAAGCCTTTTCAAAGCCTTCTACCATAAACTCTATGGCCAGATCGCCAACCGCATGGGCACTTGCCTGACAGCCTGCATCATTAATCATTTTGATATAGTCTGCAGTCTCTTCTCTGCTCCAGCCTAATATACCAGGTATATTGGGATCATGACTGTAAGGTTCCCTTGTAGCACAAGAGGGGCCGCTGGTACCTCCGTCTATCATAAACTTACAGGTACCGATTCTGAAATGCTCATCACCGATGCCGCTTTCCAGGCCCAGAGCCAGAAAATGGCTGTTGTCTTCCATGGATACGGGTTTTCCAAAGATACTGTGGAGCATCATATAGACTCTTGGCTTAAATTTACCCTCACGGCAGAGACGCTGCATGATCTTATAGGATGGAGCATCACATTCACCCGCGTCGTGCACAGAAGTGATCCCGTTTTCCATTAGAAGCTGATTTGATTTCATAGCAGCTTCAATCTGTTGTTCATCTGTATAGACCACTTTACTCCAAAGGTAAAAATGGGTGTGATCCTTGACCATTCCGGTAAG
Source organism: Sinanaerobacter chloroacetimidivorans (assembly GCF_018128545.1). Taxonomy (GTDB): domain Bacteria; phylum Bacillota; class Clostridia; order Peptostreptococcales; family Anaerovoracaceae; genus Sinanaerobacter; species Sinanaerobacter chloroacetimidivorans. The sequence goes on from NZ_JAGSND010000001.1 coordinate 480,886, forward strand.
TTTTCCATTCTCCACCACAATTTCGTCCTTTGCATATTTAGCTGCATCGGCAGGTGTGAAAACGCCGATTGTCTCCAGAGCCTTGGAGTTATAAATGCACACATGGCCGCAGGTTCTCATGCATTGAACCGGGTGATCAGGTGCAGCTTCATCCAGTTCCTTAATCGTAATATGTCTTTTTTCTTCAATTCTGTTCTGATCGTAGCCCATCAGGGAAATCCACTGGCCTACCGGCCTTTTCTCTGCCGCTTTTCGAATCAAAGCCAGAATATCTTGAATCGACTTACAATTAGAATAACCGGTGTTAATGATAGCCGCATCCTCGTCATTTCCGAAAAAACCGTTTAAAATGGGATGGTAATGGGTGTCAATAAAACCCGGACAAAGGGTCTTTCCATTCAGGTCTATGACTTTTGTCTTTTCATCCGTTATTTTATCTATATCCTCATTGGATCCGACAAATACAATCTTATTGCCTTTTATCCCTACGGCTTCTTCAATGGTGTCTTTTTTATCAACAGTTATTATCTTTCCGTTTTTAAATACCGTATCTACATACGAAAAATCAAAGTTCATAATTATTGTCCCATAGACTGTCAGACGCTAATTGCTTTTTTCACTGAAGAACAGTTCGATGGTTTCATCACTGGGCTTTTTCCCAACGAGGCTGCCGATAATAAAAGCAATGATAGCAATTAAAATAGTGAAAACGATGTTGTGCATGCCAAAGAAGCTCAGTTTGAAATATCCGCAGTACAGGAAGAATCCAACACCGCAGACAAAAGATAAAATAGCTCCCGTAGCATTTGCCCTTTTCCAGTAGAGTCCGAATATAATCGGGCAAAGGAAAGCTGCTTCCAGACCGCCGAAAGCAAAGAGGTTGATCCAAACAATCAGATCCGGAGGAACCACAGCCATAGCAAATACGATGACACCGATCACAGCTGTTCCAATGGTACTCATCTTTCCGATTTTGGCATTAAATTTTTGTTCAGTTTCTTCAGTCTTATCCTTCACGATATAATTCAGGTAAATATCTTTTATAATTGCAGCGGAAGCCAGAATCAACAGCGAAGATACCGTTGACATAACAGCAGCTAAAGGGGCGGCCAGGAACAGACCGGCTACCACCGGATGCATTACCTGAAGTACCACTGTCGGAATGACCAGATCTGTAGAAGCAAGGTCAGCCGGTACCAGCACTTTTGCAAATACGCCGGCAATATGCATTCCAAGCATTAAGAATCCGATTACAATGGTTCCGTAGATCATGGCATTATGTAATGACTTTGTGTCTTTAAAGCCCATGCCTCTTACCGCTGTTTGCGGAAGTCCGAGTACTCCAAGACCCACCAGGATCCAGAAAGATAAAACATAGACTTTTGCTGAGCCGTTTCCTGTAGGAATGCTCCATTCCGGATTGATGACATCCAGTTTTGTTGTGATAGCATCAATACCTCCGCCTGCTTGAATGATTGCAAACAAAATGAGTATCGTACCGAATACCATAACCAAACCCTGGATCGTATCGGTGATAACGACAGCCTTAAAGCCTCCTATTGTAGTATAAATCACTACAATCAGTGCAAACAGAGTCAGTCCGACGATGTAGGAATATCCCGTAACGGTTTGGAACAGTACCGCTCCTCCTATAAATTGGCCAATCATCATAGCAATGAAAAACAGCACTAAGGCGATGGATGAAAGAATAACAACCGCAGGCGATTGATACCTGGCACGGAGATAGTCCGTAACGGTAACAGCATTGATTTTTCTTGAAATTACAGCAAATTTCTTTCCTAAGACACCCAAAATCAAAAAGGCGGTAGGAACCTGGATCATTGAAAGAAATACCCAGGAAAGTCCTCTTGCGGAAGCGACTCCGGGACCTCCAATAAAGCTGCTGGCACTTGTAAATGTAGCAATAAGGGTCATAGCGAGAACCAGTCCGCCCATGGACCTTCCCCCTATAAAGTACTGATTGATAAATCCGCTTTTATTTGCAGATGCCTGTTCTCTGCTGGCCCAAATCCCGACACCCAGATTAACCGCCAGATACAGTGCAATTGGAACTACAATTAATAACTTATCCATAAAAATTCCCTCCTTCCTTCTTAATTAACATCTGATTTGTCATCACTGTCCAGGTCAAAATCTTTGAAGATAACCTTCACAAGGATAATAACTCCTACGGAAGTCAGTACCCAACCCATTACGCAGCTTAAGAAAAACCATAGCGGGAGCCCCATTACATACGTGTAGTCTGCCGGGGAGGTCGCTTCACCGATACCATAGCCGGTGAAGTACCACCAGAGAAAGAACACGACGTACAGGCCTATCGACCATAATGCTTCCTTGTTCATCTGACGATTCCTGTCTTTTTCGGACAATTTCATACGTTTACCTCCTTTTTTAATTGTACTTGAGGAATAAAAATTTTTATGCCTGCCATGCTGTCAATGCTTTTTTATTTAACGGCAGCAATTTGGCCTTGCTGCCAGTAAATAACTTTTCCATAACCTTTTCAATACTTTCCAGCTTTACAATTCCTGTTTTATTTACGATTGCACCTAAGACTACCATGTTGGAAACCTTGTCATTTTCAAGGCTCACAGCAATTTCGTTAGCATCGACACAAAATACCTCTATATCGTTTCTTTTCGCAGGTTCCTTGATCAGTGATGTGTTGATAAAAAGCTGTCCTCCGGGTATAACGAAAGGCTCAAACTTCACGAGCGAAGGATAGTTCATTGCAACCACGGCAGTCGCTTCGGTTACAATGGGAGAATTGATTTTCTTATCCGAAACGATGACGGTGCAATTTGCCGTGCCTCCCCGCATTTCAGGTCCATAAGAAGGCATCCAGGTGACTTCTTTCCCTTCCAGCATTCCTGCATAGGCGATCATTTGCCCGATCAGCATAACGCCCTGACCACCAAAACCGGATAGAATCAATTTATGTGCGGTCATTTATTTCACCTCCTCAGGACACTTCAGGTTACCAAGCGGGAAATAGGGTATCATATTGTCTCTCAGCCATTGAAGAGAAGCCGTAGGACTCAATCCCCAATTCGTGGGGCAGGAAGAAAGGATTTCAACAAATCCGAACCCAAGGCGTTTCTCCTGAATTTCAATAGCTTTTTTAATTGCTTTCTTCGCTTTGCGGATATTTGCCGGAGAGTCCAAAGAGACTCTTTCAACAAACACAGCGCCGTCTATGGTTGCAATCAGCTCTGCCATCCGAATAGGCCGGCCTGAAGATTCTTCTTTTCTGCCGTCCACACTGGTGGTGGTCCTTTGTCCAAGGAGGCTGGTAGGTGCCATCTGACCGCCTGTCATACCATAAATTGCATTATTGATAAAGAATGTGGTGAATTTTTCTCCTCTGTGAGCTGCATGAACGATTTCGCCGGTTCCGATGGAGGCAAGATCTCCGTCGCCCTGATAAGTAAACACAATCTTGTCAGGATGAACGCGCCTGATTCCGGTTGCTACGGCAGGTGCTCTGCCGTGAGCCGATTCGCACATGTCAATATTCATGTACTGGTGAGCCAAAATACTGCAGCCGATGGGCGCCACACCGATGGTCTCGCCGAGAAGTCCTTTTTCTTCTAAAACTTCCATCACAAGCCGGTGAGAAATGCCGTGTGTACATCCCGGACAATAGGTCGTTTCTTCCGGGAGCATTCCTTTTGTAAACTCAAAAACCGTTTTCATTTAATCACCTCCAACGCCTTCTTTGCATCTTGTGCAACTTCCGACGGGGTAATCAGTATGCCACCTGTTCTGCCGGATAAGGTTACCGGATATCTCCCCTTGCTGCCTATTTTTACATCATCAATCATTTGCCCCTGACTCAATTCCACCGATATCAAGAGCTTCGTTTCAGGATCAATTTCATCGAAGGCTGCATAGGGGAACGGCCATAGAGTAACGGGTCTGATAAGGCCTGCTTTGATTCCGTCTTTTTCAAGTATTTCAATGGCTTCTTCAACGATTCGGGCGGTAGAGCCGTAAGCGACAAAGACGACATCGGCATCCTCCAAATTAGATTTGCTATATTCTACCAGGGCTTCTTTTGCCTTGTCATATTTTTCTTTTAATTTCCTGAGATTGTTTTCCAGCAATTCCGGCTTTAAATAGAGCGATTTAATAACGTTATGGGGCCTGGCTTCTTTCGTGCCGGTAAGCGCCCAGGGTTTCGCTTTGGATATATCATCAATGTCAACTGCTTTCAATGGTTCAGGCAGAATGACAGGCTCCATCATCTGTCCAAGCATACCATCGGCAAGAATCATAACCGGGTTACGGTATTCATCCGCAACGCTAAATGCTTTTTCCATCATATCCACTGCTTCCTGTATGGAACTTGGAGCATAGACGATAAGATGGTAATCGCCGTTTCCTCCGCCTCTGGTTGCCTGATAATAATCCGCCTGACCTGGCTGAATGGAACCAACACCGGGACCTCCTCTGGATACATTTAATATGACCAGCGGCAGTTCTGTCGATGCCAGGAATGAAAAGCCCTCCTGCATCAAAGCGATACCCGGGGATGAGGAGGAAATCAGCACTCTTCCGCCGGCAACTGCCCCTCCGTACGCCATATTGACAGCCGCCAGTTCACTTTCTGCCTGTACAAAGGCACCGCCTGCCTTGTGCAGTTCCCTTGACATATATTCTGTTAATTCGTTCTGAGGGGTGATGGGATATCCAAAATAATACCTGCATCCGCATCTGATAGCCGCTTCTGCAAAAGCTTCATTTCCTTTCATTAAAACCTTTTCAGTCACGGGAATCCCCCCCTTCTTCCAGATAGACGCTGATTGCACCGTCAGGACAGATGACGGCACAATTTGCACATCCGATACATTTATCCTTTTCTTCAACACATGCAGAACGATATCCTTTTGAATTGATATTCATCTCATGGAGCTTAATAATCTTTACAGGACAAACAGAAACACAGAGTTCACAGCCCTTGCATTTCTCTTCGTCAAATTTTACCAGTCCTTTAGCCATACCATATTACTTCCCTTCTATAATTTGGTTAGCGATCCAGCCAGGTATCACGCATATATAAATGAATCGGGAAAATGGAAAAGTCCGTAAACGTGCTTGTTTCTCTGCGTAATTCTTCCTGCAGCTCTTCCATACAGCAATGATACTTGATTGGAATTTGATGTAATTTTGAAAGTGCCCTGCATAACTCATAGCCTTTTACGATATCCTTCGTACCGGTTGCTCTGATGAGATGGGTATTATTGATCAGGCCGGTAACCCTCAAGCCTGTTTCTTTTTCGATTCTCACCAGATGATGCTCGGCACCCTTAACCGTATTGGTCTCCGGTCTGTTGCCATTGATCACACAAAAGATATCACTGTCTTCCGGAGTTAGATATTTTTGAAACTGCATGAGAATTCTGGCACCGGAATCATCTCCGCCGGCATCGATCACCGTGATGCATCCGCTGTCCTCTAAAGGAGCTTTGATTCTTGCCGTGACCGCCGGCAGATCGGCTGTGATATCGTAATCAAAGGTATTGCTGTATACATCAATTCCCTTTTCCACCAGAATCTGCTTTTTTTCCCTGCTTCTAAAATAGGGGTTTGCGATATCAAGATCAACAAGGGCTGTCTTTTTCCCCTGTTCAGCCAGCTTGATAGCGTAGTTTACGGAGAACTCCGTTTTTCCGCTCCCATAATGTCCGACAATGACTCGAATTCTCTTACCTTCCAGATCCAGCATATTTCACCCAGCCTTCCGATGGATTAACAATCCTCATTCAAAAAATACATGGAAGTCAATGCATAGATTTTGGTGGTTTCAATCAATTCGGGAAGATCTACATACTCATCTGCATGATGAGGGATATAGGTATCCCCTGCTCCGATTACGATAACAGGAATCCCTTTTTCCTTATGCAGGAAGGTTCCGTCCGTAGCACCGGGTACACCTTGCCAAACCGGTTCCTTTCCCGTGATCTCTTCCACCGCTCGATAAACCACCTTTGTGATCGGTGCATCCTTCGGTGTTTCAGTCCAGGGTCTTTCTTCAATTATTTCCAAAGTTGCTTTAAAATCAGGATCTTCTTTGGCTAACTTTTCATAGATATCAAGAATCTGCTGCTTCAGAACCTGATGGTCCTGACCAGGAATCGTTCGAATATCCAGGGTCATATATGCTTCCCCTGGTACAACGTTGATTTGAGCTTCCCCTTTTGCAGGAGAAGTAATAATGGTTGGTGTGATGCTGGGCCATTTTAAATATTCATGGCAGCCAACTCTGTCTTTTTCAGACTGCTCCAGCTTTTCCAGTTCACAAATGATTTTTGCAAGACGCCAATTGGGATTTATGCCTGTCAGCGGCATAGCTCCATGACTTTGTTTTCCGAAAACTCTTATTTCCGCTCTCATTGCACCCTTTTGGAAAATGCAGATGTGATTTTCTTCCGGTTCACAGATGACTGCGGCATCCACATGATCAGCCCAGCCGCGTTTAATGAAATCTTTGATACCGATCATCATGCCTTCTTCATCACAAGGGATGCAAAGCAGAATGTTTCCTTTGAATTCTTCTTTTGAATCCTTTACTGCCTTGGCAGCAAAGATAGCCGCGGCTACATTGCCTTTTGTATCGCAGGTTCCTCTGCCATACATTCTGTCTCCGACGATTTCCGCCCCAAAAGGATCATACTTCCACTGTTTCAGATCTCCTGCCGTAACAACGTCCGTATGCCCTTCGAATAAAATGGTTTTCCCCGGCTGAGTGCCCCTGAGAAATGCAATCACATTGGGTCTTCCGGGAACCACTTCTTCAATATGTACCTCAAACCCTTCCTTTTTTAAAAATTCGGCAATGAAAGACGCCACGGCCGTTTCATTTGCACCTTCTTTATCCGGGTCATAAACACTGTTGATTCTGACGATATCCTGAGTAAATTGAATCAGTTCTTCAGAATTCACATAGTCCGCAACATGCCTATAATTTTTCATTTTCATTATCTCCCTTCATTCCTTGGATACCTACGTTCATTTGATACCTGCGTTCCTTGGATCCCTGATGGTTAATAAATCCCAACGATTCTATTGTTTCTGGATAAATGTAATCAGGTTGGTCAATACCATATTCACAGGAGTTGAAATTCCCAGGGCCATACCTTCCCGTACGATTGCTCCGTTAATCATATTAATTTCCGTTTGCTTATGATTCAGTACATCCTGAAGCATGGAGGACTTGTTTACAGCTGTGGCTGTACAAACCTGCTTGGTATGCGCTACAGGATCCTGATCATCTAAAATAATGCCTTTTGCTTTTGCCACTGCTGCCGCTTCTTCCACTGCCGCTTCCAGTAAAGCTTCTATTTCCGGATGCTTTAAAAGCTCTCCGTTATGCAGTCCGGTAATTCCGGTAAGCGCGTTGATTCCTACATTTACCAGTAATTTGTCCCAGACAAGTCCCAGTACATTACCGGAAATTTCCGTTTCCAGCTCCGCATCTCTTAAAACCTGTGCAATCATTTGAATTCTTTGGGACAAGCTGCCGTCAAGCTCACCGATAATGGTCTTTCCACTTCCCGCATGTCTCATCTTTCCCGGCCCCAGCATAGTAGCTCCATGAGCAGTGGTACCGGCAACCACATTTTGGTCACCGATTTCCGTGCGGATAAGATCGATGTTGCCCAATCCGTTCTGAAGGGTCAACGCGATGGTGTCAGGACCAAAAACGGCTCGATTGCTTTTTACCGCAATGCTGGTAAGCGTAGATTTGACAAAAACAATGGCAAGATCACAAGGACCGATTTCTTCCGCATCGGATGTTGCTTTTACCTTGTCGTAGACGATTTCTGTCCCCTGCTCTTCCATGAGTAATCCGGATTGATTGACAGCATCTACATGATCCTTCCAAACATCCAGCAGATATACTTCATTGGACGGCACGGCGGACAGCTTCGCCCCATACAAGGAGCCCATTGCACCTGCACCTACGATAGCAATTTTCATGATCTTTCACCTCTTATCTATCTGGGAGTTAATACAATCTCTTCAGTTCTTCTTCAGTTACTCCGCCGAAGGTATGCTTTTCTTCAGGGAATGCACCTGACTTTACTTCCGCCTTGAATTCTTCCAGCGCTTTTACGATTTCCGGGGTTAAATTGAGATATTGTTTCACAAACTTCGGCAGGAATTTGTCGAAGAGTCCCATCATGTCATGGAAAACAAGTACCTGTCCGTCCGTATATCTTCCGCCCCCGATGCCAATGGTCGGAATGGTCAATTTTTCAGTAATCAATTTTCCAAGTTCATCAGGAATGCATTCCAGTACAATACCCCAGGCTCCTGCTGCTTCCAATGCCAAAGCATCTTCCAGTACGTCTTTTGCCGCATCGCCTTTTCCCTGTATTTTGAATCCGCCCAGCTTGGATACGGTCTGCGGAGTTAATCCGATATGGCCCATAACAGGGATCCCTGCATCTACGATTGCTTTTACGGTATCCGCAACTTCTTTTCCGCCTTCCAGTTTAATAACGTCGCATCTTCCTTCTTTCATGAGGCGTGTTGCGTTCATGATGGCCTGTTCTTTCGAAACATTATAGGATCCAAAAGGCATATCTCCAACGATCAAAGGTGTAGGAGCCCCCAGGACTACCGGCTTGATATGATGAATCATTTGATCCATAGTGCAGGCTACGGTTGAATCGTCTCCCAAGACTGTCATCATGAGGGAGTCGCCAACCAGAATAATTTCAATCCCTGCTTTCTCAACCAGGCAGGCAGTTGGGTAATCATAAGCGGTAGTCATGCTTATTTTTTCGCCCTTAACCTTCATTTCCTGTAATTTATGCGTCGTGATTTTTGCCATTTTCTTTTCCTCTCTTTCCAATCGGGAGAAGTTGTGCTCCCGGTTATTATATATAATGAATTAAATGATATCATGAATTAAATTGTGGCCTTTGGTTTACTGTACCCTAATTGTTTTGATATTTTATTTGCAGTTTCCACAACAAATCTGGAATAGGCGGTCAAATGGGTACTTTCTTCGAATCTGTACTTGGGACAGGATACGCTGATAGCCCCGATAGGATTTCCATGATAATCAAATATGGGAGCCCCAAAGGAAATCAAGCCATCTACATATTCCTCATCATCCATGGAATAACCGTCTTCCCGAACTTTCTGCAGCTTCTCCTGAAGCTCCTCATAGTTTTCAGCCGTATGCCTTGTAAACTTTTCATAAGACACAGGTTTCATCAATTCCTTGAGTTCATCTTCAGGCAAGAAGGCAAGCACCGCTTTGCCCATTCCGGTACAATATCCCGGCACACTGGTACCTACGGTGATTCCCACCTTAATGGTGGAATTGCTTTCAATCTTATCGATATAAATCACATTACTGCCTACCCGCACACTTAGGTTAATGGTTTCTCCGGATTTTTCCGCCAAATCCTCTATGTACGGCCTTGCGATATGTTTTAATCCGGTTTTCTCCATCACACGATTTCCCATCGCTAAAAGTTTCAGGCTGTTGGAATACTTTTTATTTTCCTTGTTCTGGTTGATATAACCGGCATTTTTCATGGTAGTAACCAAACGATGCACGGTTGCCTTATCCATAGACAGTCTTTCACTCAGATCTCCCAGGCTCAGCTCACCAGCCATATCCAATTCTTCCATAATCAGGAATGCCTTTCTGATGGATTTTACGTCATTTGATTTATCTTTCACCAGATCACCGTACATAATGGTTCCTCCATTTACAAAATAGTACCTTACGCCTTGTTATACACATACCAGTATCCCATAGCCACCAGCAAACCTCCGCCGATGATATTTCCGATGGTAACCGGAATTAAATTATGCAGAAAGAAGCTGCTCCAGGAAAGGGAAGCCAGTGCATCTCCGGATAAATGAGCCAGTTCTGCAAAGACAGAATTGCCTTTCACAAAGATACCAGCCGGGATATAATACATATTCGCAACGCTATGCTCGAATCCTGAAGTGATAAACAGCCAGATCGGGAAGAAAACAGCAAATATTTTTCCCGTCATGGTCTCAGCGCCATAGGATATCCATACAGCCAGACAAACCAGCCAATTACACATAATGCCTAAAAAAAGCGCCGAAATAAAATCTAAATTCACTTTATAAACTGCGGTTTTTAAGGTGACTGCACCAAGCATGCCAGCGCCGCTTTCAAACAAACCGGAATTGGCCATCATATAGGCGATGAACAGGGAACCTATCAAATTTCCGACATAGACGATCACCCAGTTTCTGAGCATGCTGCCCAGTTTTACTTTTTTCTCGCAAATTGCGGCGAGGATCAGGGTATTCCCGGTGAAAAGCTCTCCTCCTGCCAATACCACCAGCATAAGTCCTGTACCGAAGACTGCCCCTGCAAGCACTTTTCCGAGACCATAGGTTTCAGGATTGGAAAACAAGTTGAAAGCCGCCATATTGGATCCTTCTGCGGCAAATGCGATAAATGCTCCTGCCATTACGCTTAAAATCAGCAGTTTACTAAAGCTTCCGTTTACTTTGTCCTGTGCCATGGATATCGTGTAATCTAGTATTTCGGCGGGCTTCAGCGGTTTTTTATCCATTCCTTCACCCTCTATTGTTCCTGCAGTTTCATGGCTTTGATGACATGATACAAGAGAATCATGGAAGTTACGGTTCCCACTCCCCCCGGCACCGGTGTAACAGCTGCTGCTTTTTCCGCTACCGGTTCAAAATCTATGTCGCCGCACATGACATTATCCACAAAATTGATTCCAACATCTACTACAACAGACTTTTCGGAAAAATAATCAGCTCCGAAATATTTTCCTTTTCCTGCACCGGTCACTACGATATCTGCATTGGAAGTGATCTGAGAGAGATTTTCCGTTTTCGAATGGCAGATGGTTACTGTGGCATTTTCTCCAAGGAACAGCATGGCCAAAGGTCTGCCAAGGACCATGCTGCGGTTGATCACAGCTACATTTTTTCCGCGCAGATCATATTGATAATATTTCAGTATTTCTATAACAGCCTCCGGAGTGCAAGGTGCAATTCCGCTGTTGTCGCCGTTAAAGACCTTTTCCGTATTAACGGGACTCATGCAGTCAATATCCTTTTCCGGCTTTATGGTTTTTGCAATGATCTCCATATCGAGCTGCTTGGGCAGCGGCCTGAATATTAAAATACCATGTATTTCAGGGTTTTCATTGAGATTCTGCAGAACTCCAAGGAAGTTTTCCATATCTATATTATTGTCAACCTGCACTACTTCCGCTATCATGCCGAGCTCTTTGCAGTTTTTCAGAATTCTGGCTTCATAAGCGATATCGTCAGGCCTTTCACCTACTCTGAGGATTGCCAGCCTGGGCAGATTTTTGCCATTCTCTTTGCAAAATTCTACTTCTTTTAGAATTTCATCCTTGATTTTGTCTGCTACCGGTTTTCCCTTTAACAACATAATTGGCCCTCCACATATTGATAAACCTTGTCTGCAAGCACAATTCCTTCCTCAAGAATGGAATCCAGTTTCTTTTGCAGTTTCTCTTTCAGTTCTTCATCCTTCATCAGCTTCAAATTGATGAGAACATTGAGTTTCGCCCCCTGCAGTGCCGCTTTGCAGAAAATGACACCTACTCCCGCATCACTTACCACAAGTCTGCTGCCTTTCTGTGCATAGAGGTCCAGGATTTTGATTCCTTCCAGACAGCATTCCGCAATGGCCAGCGGCACTTCTGCTGCCTGGATCAATGCCTGCTGCAGCACCTTATCCTTTTCCAGCTTTTCTTCTTCCGTTGAGGAAGGCAAACCGTAAGCTTTTGCAAGTGGTTCGAAAGCTGCGGCATCTTTTGCTACCAATGCATTCAATCGATCCGTCAAAGCTTCCGATTTGATGAGCAGGTTTTGAATCTCCTCTTCCACATCCTGATACTTTTTCTTTCCGGTGGTAAGATTCCCCACCATACTTCCCAGGGCAACCCCAATGGAGCCTACCAATGCAGAAGCTCCGCCGCCGCCGGGAACCGGTTCTTTGGATGCCAGAGAATTGATAAATTCAATACAACTGTTGTTTAACATCCGGTCCTCCTAAAATAATCCGGAAATTTTCCCGGTACGATCCACATCGATCATTTCAGCTGCAGGTACCTTGGGCAGCCCTGGCATCGTCATAATATCACCTGTGATGGCAACAACAAATCCGGCGCCAATGGAAGGCTTGATGTTTCTGACGGTAATTCTGAAGCCTGACGGTCTTGCGAGCTTTTTCGGGTCATCCGAAAGTGAATATTGTGTTTTTGCCATACAAATCGGCAGATTGCCATAGCCTAAAGCTTCGATCTCTTCGATTTGCTTTAGGGAGCTGCCAATATAATCAACGCCGTCCGCCCCATAGATCTTTGTTGCGATGGCTTCAATCTTTTCACGAATGGTTAAGGTCTCATCATAAGCAAATCTAAAATGATTTTCACCTTTCTCAATTACTTTTACGACTTCCTGTGCCAGTGCAACGCCGCCTTCTCCGCCTTTGGCCCAGACTTCCGACAAAATAACATTGACGTTTAATTCCTTACACCTGTTTTCAATATAGGAAAGCTCTGCTTCCGTATCTGTAGGGAATCGGTTGATGGCAACCACAGCAGGAAGCCCGAAAACACCGGTGATATTTTCCACATGCTTGAGCAGATTTTCAATACCCTTTTCCAAGGCCGCTACATTTTCGTTGTTCAAGTCTGCCTTTAGGACTCCGCCGTGGAGTTTCAAGGCTCTTGCTGTTGCAACGATAACGACGGCATCAGGCTTTAATCCGCTTAATCTGCATTTTATATCTAAAAATTTCTCAGCTCCAAGATCAGCACCGAAACCTGCTTCCGTAACTACATAATCCCCCAGCTTTAATGCTATTTTGGTTGCCATAACACTGTTGCAGCCATGAGCGATATTCGCAAAAGGACCTCCATGAATAAATGCAGGTGTATGTTCCAGAGTTTGAACCAAATTAGGCTTCAGGGCGTCCTTCAAAAGTGCTGCAACAGCTCCCTGGGCCTTTAAATTTCCGACGGTTACCGGTTTTCCTTCATAGGTGTAGGCCACAATAATTCTCGCAACTTTGGATTTCAAATCCTCCAAATCATTGGACAGGCAGAGTACAGCCATGATTTCCGAAGCAACGGAGATGTCAAAGCCGTCCTCTCTGGGGGTTCCGTTGGCTTTTCCGCCAAGACCGTTCACCATGAACCGAAGCTGCCGGTCATTCATATCAAGACATCTTTTCCAGATGATTCTTCGAACATCAATATTCAGGTCATTTCCCTGCTGAATATGATTATCCATCAGTGCTGCAATCAGATTATTCGCTGTAGTTACCGCATGAATATCCCCGGTAAAATGCAAATTGATGTCTTCCATAGGTACTACCTGGGCATAGCCGCCTCCGGCCGCTCCGCCCTTGACACCAAAAACTGGTCCTAGAGAAGGTTCTCTCAGAGCAATAACTGTTTTTTTGCCGATCTTACTTAAAGCATCTCCTAAGCCTACCGTGGTAGTGGTTTTGCCTTCTCCTGCCGGAGTGGGGTTAATAGCCGTTACAAGAATCAGCTTGCCGTTTTCTTTTTCCGCATAGCGATCCAAAAGATTATAGTCAATCTTCGCTTTATGTTTTCCGTAGCATTCCACATATTCATCTTCAATTGACAGATAATCAGCTATTTCACCTATCACTTTAGGTTTTGCTTCCTGTGCGATTTCTATATCACTTTTAAAGCTCATTTTTCTCCTCCTGTTTTAACAAATACTGCAATAATTGCATTTCGAAACGACGTCGATCTACATATTTCGTATTGTGAAATATCGTTTTAAATTCCATTATTTATAACAATTCTACTGCTATCTGCCGAAAAAATCAAGGTTATTTTTCATGCATACATGATTAAACAAAAATATTTTTGGCATATTAAAAAAAATTATTATATAAAAAAAATCTTCTTTATTAAAAAGGATATCGATTAAATACACACTTTTTACAAAGAAGTTTTTTTATAATGAAGGTCTCTATTCGCCGAATTTTTTGATGCGATATTTTCCTCAATAAAAAAATCCCGACATGTCGTCAGGTTCATAATTCACACCCTATCTTAGATAGGGGGGTACTCTGTTTCTGCTTCTGTCTTCCACTCAGAGGAGGCTTGACATAGGCTACGAAAACTCGAATTCCCAAGGTCAAAATGTAGGTTGAATTATAAGTCCTAAACGATCATTTCAGGATTAATTTAACGTGTTAAGTTAAGATGATCTCTCTTAATCTGTAACTTTATTATATACGATTTTCTCGTATTTTACAAATGTAATTATTGCCATAATCATAACTTTTTTTGTTTTTTTGTGTCTCTAATTGAGTATCAAAATTGGCGAGGGGTACCCCTTCTGCACATCCCTGTTTATCTAACAAACAGCCGCCGATATCGGCGGCTTATCTCTTTTATTCGTATCTGGTTGCAAAGTTAATATCTGTCGGTGTTCTCTTGGATTCATCCTTGTACCGAATTGTCCCCGGAGTAATGCAATCTTCAACTGGACATACGTTAAGGCATAGATGACAGCCGACACATTCGTCGTTAACGGTAGGTCTTCTCTTTTCAAAATCCCAGTTGATCGCCTGATGGGCTGCATCAAAGCAGGAAACATAACATCTTCCGCAGCCAATACACTTTTCATGGTCGATATCAACGATAACCTTCACATTTCGATCCAGCTCTTCAGCAGGGATAATATTAGGAAGAGCCAGTCCAACCATATCCTCAACCTTTTTGAATCCTTTTTCCTCCATATAGTAGGACAATCCGCTGATCATATCCGATACGATACGATAACCGTACTGCATAACAGAAGTGGTTACCTGTACATTGTGGCTTCCCACTAAAATAAATTCCAAAGCATCTCTCCAGGTCTCGATTCCTCCGATTCCGCTCATCTGTATATTTTTCAGCAGCGGATGCTGTTTCATCTGCGCAATGAATCGTAGTCCAATAGGCTTTACAGCAGCTCCTGAGTAACCGGAAATGGATGATTTTCCTCCTACTACAGGCATGGCTGTCATATGCTCCAGATTAATGTTTGTGATAGATTTAATGGTGTTGATGGCCGATATTCCTTTAGCTCCGCCTTCAATAGCCGCAATAGCCGGTATTTCCATATTTCCGATATTCGGTGTCATCTTGGCAATAACAGGAATATGCGTGGATCTGGATACTGCGTTTGAATACTGTCTTACTAAATCCGGGTTTTGTCCTACGTCCGAGCCCATGGCATGACTGGTCATTTGCGGGCATGAGAAATTGCACTCAATGAGGTCGGCTCCCGCATCGGTTACCAGCTTTGCCAGGTCCTCCCATTCTTCATCAGTACTTCCCATAATCGTAGCCACCATGATCTTATCCGGATAATCTCTTTTTAAACGGTAAATAGCCTGGAGGTTATCTTCAAGAGGTTTATCCGATATCTGTTCCATGTTTTTAAAGCCGATCCATGGTGTTGATTCTTTTGTTACATTATCAAATCGAGGAGAACATTCATCAGCGATAAATCTGCCGACTGTTTTGAAAAATACGCCTCCCCATCCCGATTCATAGGCTTTGGCAACCATATCGTAGCATCCTCCAACTGGAGAAGAGGATAAGAAAAATGGATTTTCGCATTTCACGCCTAAATATTCTATTGATAAATCTACTTTATTTGCCATATTATTGGACACCTTCTTTCTTGGACAGATAATTCATAATACTTTCAGCGACTGATTTTCCCACTGCCACTGCCTCAACAACCGTCTTGCCTCCATTGACAATATCACCTGCGGCAAAAATACCTTCAATGTTTGTAAATCCTTTGTTTGAATCACAAGCGATTGTACCGTTATCATTCAGTTCGACCTCAGCAATCTTTTTCATATCCTCTGCTTCCTGACCGATTGCAAAGATGATATGATCTGCCTTTAATGTTAATTGAGAGAAACCATCTGTGCCCTCTGCCAGCAAGCCTGTAACTTTTTCATTCTCGCCAAGGATTTCTACAGGCTTAAATTTTGTAAAAATGCTTACGCCTAAGGCTTGAACGTATTCTAACTCAGCGATATCCGCAGGTGCTTCTTCAATACTCCTTCTATATACAATCGTAACTCGATCTGCCCCCAACAGTTTTGCCGTTGAGGCACAGTCCATGGCAACGTCTCCTCCGCCGATTACGATCACTTCGCCATCTACCTTCATCTCACCATTTGAAGATCTGGCTTTTTTCAGGAAATCCACCGCATAAGTGACACCTTTCATATATTTTCCTTTGACATCGATTTCTTTTGATTTCCAAAGACCTGTTCCAATAAAGAAAGCTTTAAAACCTTGTTTCTTCAAATCTTCAATGGTGATATCTCTGCCTACCTTTGTGTTCATAACAAATTCTACGCCAAGATCCTTCACCTTCTGGATGTCAAAATCGACAACGTCCTGGGGCAGTCTGGGAGGAATGATTCCATAGGTCAATACTCCGCCAGGCTTTTCAAATTCTTCAAAAATAGTAACCTTATATCCCTCTCTGGCCAGTCTTTGGGCACAGGAAAGTGAAGCCGGTCCCGAACCGATACATGCAACCTTTTCCTTGTCAGCTTTGGGTGCCTCAAAAACTTGTAAATTCATTTCTTTTTCCATGGCAACAGCAAAAGCCTGAAGCCTTCCGATCTGAATCGGTCTGTCAATTCCGGTTCTGCTGCATGCTTCCTCGCACAATCTGTCATACGGGCATACCTTTGCGGTACATCCACCCAAGGCGTTAGCCTCTCTGATTGTTGCCGCAGCGCCCTTTATGTTTCTAAATCGGATAGAACGAATAAAATCTGCCGGTTTTGTATCAGCCGGGCATCCTTTACTGCAGGGGGCATCATAGCATAATACACATCTGGCAGCTTCTTCCATCGCTGTTCTGATATTATAACCATGAACCGCTTCGTCTAAATAATCTCTCTTTATTTCTTTTCCATTTAATTGATTTTTGTCAGTTACTTTACTCAAGATTTTTCCTCCTCTATTCATTTTTCTCAGATTCTTGCACTATGAAGAATGATTTCATATATAAGGTTGCAATTTGTCTATAGTATTTGTTTTCCGTTTCGATAAAATACAAATAAAGTAAAAAAAAAGAAAAGGAAGAATACAGAGAAACAAGAAAGAAAGGAATCAAGAATACGGAGAAAAAAGTCAAAAAAGTCTAACAAATCAATAAGAAAAGATTACTATGGGTAATCATCCGTTCACACATATATACAAGTCAGACATATACTATTGTATCATGAATAACTGGAGTGGAACCGAATGCTTAATTATATTACGATCAATCAATCAAATTATATTACATATGAGCAGATGAATCTTATCAATGAATTCAGAAAACATTATGTAAACCTATCCGTTTGGAGCAGAGCTCTGGCAATTTCTTTAAAATTTAATTTGGAGAATACTGGTCCGGTTTATGAGCGACTCCAACTGGAGGCCTTAAATACTTACCTTACGTTAGCTAATTTCTATGGTAATGAGGCCACCCAAGAGTATTTAAATCTTTTAACACAGCAAATCATATTGTATAGGAGCGTCGTAGAGGCTATGCTGAACAACGATACCGAAACAGCCGACAGGGATTTAAAGAGACTCTATGATAATTCAGAGCTGATCGGTGATTATTTTGCGAGACTCAGTCCATACTGGGATAAGGAACAATGGGTCAATCTGCAGAGGCAATACATCGACGCATTATATAGCGGAGCTTTTTCAATTGTGCAAGGTGACTATCAAAGAGAAATAGAAATATTTGACAGGATGGTTTATTACACAAACCTAATGGCCGACTATACGTCAAGAGGGATTATGAGAAGTCTAACCTCTGGTCCTCCCATCGTTAATATGCCAGAAAATCAGTGTTATCAGAATTTCTAAAATCAAAACTTAAAAAACCTGTTACCACCGTAAAAAGTACGATAATAGCAGGTTTTTGCTTATGTTATGGACATGGCTTGGAACATTTTTATGCCTGCATATTCTGATGAAATTAGGCATTAAACTTTCAACGTTTATTACTCATCCAAATCCAGACTGCAGTTGTGGTAAACCTTCTGTACGTCATCGTTATCTTCAAGCATATCAATCATCTTCTTCAGATTTTTGATATCGTGCTCATCTGTTGGTGCAGATTCCATGGAAGGAACATATTCGATGTCAGCTTCCACAAACTCGTAACCTGCTGCTTTCAGCGCTTCCGACACGTCATTGAAAGTATCCGGTGTGGTTTGAACTTCAAAAGAATCTTCGTGTGTAATCATATCTTCGGCGCCATTTTCGAGAGCCGCTTCCATTAAGGCATCCTCTTCGATGCCATTGGTTTTTTCGATGATAATGATTCCTTTTCTTTCAAACATATAGGAAACACAGCCTGGAACTCCCAGATTACCGCCAAATTTGTCAAATGCGTGTTTCATAGCTGCAGTCGTTCTATTTCGATTATCTGTCAAAACATCAACGATCACTGCAACGCCGCCTGCTCCGTAACCTTCAAAGCTGCCAGACTCATAAGTTTCTCCGGCCAGCTCTCCGGTACCTTTTTTAATGGCTCTGGTAATATTATCATTCGGCATGTTGATGCCTTTAGCCTTATCTATCGCATGCTTAAGAGACATATTATAATCAGGATCTCCTCCGGACTTGGCAGCTACCGTGATGGCCCTGGCATACTTTGTGAAAACTTGTGCTCTTTTCGAGTCTTGAGATGCCTTTCTGTTTGCAATTGTTCCATGTCTACCCATTAAACAATTCCCCCTATCTATCTTTATCTATTTCGTTTTCTCTGGACTATTATAGCATAAAATTAACTAATTTCAAATTTTTCCTTCATTTTATCCATATTTCTGTAAGCAGTTGCCATCATCAGTTTGATTCTGTTCAACTGGTTTACATCACTGGCGCCCGGATCATAGTCTATAGCAGCAATATTAGCCAGCGGATTATACTTTCTCAACGCTTTCATCATTCCCTTGCCGGTTACATGATTCGGCAGGCAGGCAAAGGGCTGCAGGCAAACGATATTTTCAACTCCATTATCAATGAGTTCAACCATTTCCCCGGTTAACAGCCAGCCTTCTCCGCATTGATTGCCTAAAGAAAGGATTTTACTTGCTTTTTCAGCCATCTCTTTAATATAAAGAGGCTGCTCAAATCGTTCGCTGTGTTCAAGCGCTTCCCTTGCCGGAGCACGGAACCACTCTACCACTGCAATTGCAATACTATTGCCAAGCATGGTGCTGTATTTCCCCGACAGTTTTCTGAAGTTGAATTCCTTGCTGTACATTCCGTAGAGGAAGAAATCCAGCAAGTCCAAAACAACTGCCTCGCCTCCCTCTTCTTCAATAATGTTAACAATATCATTATTGGCAGTAGGATGATATTTTACGAGAATTTCGCCTACCACACCCACCTTCGGTTTTTTGATGTCAAGCAGCTCCAGCTTGTCAAAATCCTGGACGATTCCATGAATATTTTTTTTAAACTTCCGGAGGCTGCCCTTTTCAATGTTTATTTTTGCCCGTTTTGACCAATCTTCAAAGAGTTTGTCTGCTGTTCCAGGAATTGCCTCGTAAGGTCTTGTAGCATATAACACTCTCATGAGAACATCGCCGTAAACCAAAGCCATGAGGGCACGTTTAATCATAGGCAGGGTAAATTTAAAGCCGGGATTCTTTTCCAGACCTGCCATATTTGCAGAAACCACAGGAATCTGTTCCATCTTCAGATCTACCAGGGCTTTTCTAAGCAATGCCACATAGTTGCTGGCCCTGCATCCTCCTCCGGTTTGGGACATAACAACAGCTGTTTTATCCAAATCAAAATTACCGGATTTCAAAGAAGAAATAATCTGTCCCAGAGATACAATGGTAGGATAGCAGGCATCGTTATTGATATATTTCAGGCCTTCCTCCACTGCATGTTTGTCAACAGAAGGAAGAAGCTCCACTTTATAGCCGCTGTGATTCAATGCGGGTTCCAAAAACTGGAAATGAATCGGAGACATTTGCGGGATCAGAAGCGTGTATTCTTTTTTCATACGTTGGGTAAATAGTTTTCTTGTATACGCTTCTTCACGCATGTTGTGTTTTATATGATTCTTTTCTCTCTCCTCCATGGCAGCTTTCAAGGAACGGATTCTAATCTTCGCTGCTCCCAGGTTGGAGCCTTCATCTATCTTTAAAACAGTATAAAGCTTATTCTTATTCTTTAAAAGCTCTTCAACCTGATCGGTGGTTACCGCATCCAGACCGCAGCCAAAGGAATTCAGCTGGACCAATTCAATATCGTCATTTCGGCCGGCTACTTCCGCTGCTTTATATAGTCTGGAGTGATACATCCATTGGTCGAGCACTCTGATAGGTCTCAGCAGTTTTGTAAAGTGGGCCACCGAATCCTCCGTGAGCACCGCCATACCGAAGGAGTTAATCAGCTGGTCAATTCCATGATTGATCTCCGGATCCAAGTGATATGGCCGCCCTGCAAGAATAACAGCTTTTTTATTATGGTCTTTAATATACTTAATGGCATAGGCGCCATTCTTCTTAATATCGTCCTTAAATCTCTTGTCTTCTTTCCTGGCTGCTTTGATTGCCTTGCTGATTTCATTATATCCGATGTGAAGGTTTCGCATCATATCGTACAACTGTCGGATCAGCCTTACGTCATCATCATAGGGCAGAAAAGGATGACTGAATAAAACGTCGTTCTCTTTAAAAACATCATCCATATTATTGGCAATGACTTCGGGATAGGTAGCCACAATCGGACAATTATAATGATTTGGCGCGGTTTCATCCTCCTGGATTTCATAATTGATACACGGATAAAAGATCCATTTAATGCCATTGTTTACCAGCCACTTAATATGCCCATGCACCAGTTTCGCTGGGTAGCAGGCTGTATCTGAAGAAATGGTTTCCATTCCCATTTCGTAGATTTCTTTGGAGGAAACCGGTGACAATACGACACGGAATCCCAGTTTTGTAAAGAAGGTAAACCAGAATGGATAATTCTCATGCATGTTTAAAACACGAGGAATCCCTACGGTACCGCGTGAAGCGTAAATTTCAGCCAGCGGCTCATAGGAAAACAGACGTTTGTATTTATACTCAAAAAGATTCGGGAGCAGCTCACTCTTCTTCTCCTGTCCCGCACCTCTTTCACAGCGATTTCCTGTAATAAATTTGCCTCCGTCATGAAATTTGTTAATCGTAAGAAGGCATTGGTTTTCACATCCTTTGCACCGGGTATGGGTGTTGGTTACGGTGAAGCAATCCATTTCATTAGGCTTAATAATTGCGGATTCTGTCCCTTCCACATAGTTTTCCCTTGCGATCAGTGCAGATCCATAAGCTCCCATGATACCGGCGATATCAGGTCTGACAACTTCTCTTCCAATGATTCTTTCAATGCTGCGAAGTACTGCATTGTTCAGGAAGGTTCCTCCCTGAACAACGATTTTTTCTCCTGCTTCTTCCGCATCCCTCAGCTTAATAACTTTATATAACGCATTTTTAATAACGGAATAGGATAAGCCCGCAGAAATATCTCCAATGGTCGCACCTTCCTTTTGTGCCTGTTTCACTTTGGAATTCATGAAAACGGTGCATCGGGTGCCCAAGTCTACCGGAGCCTTGGAAAAGAGTCCTTCTTTCGCAAAGGATTCAACATCCATATTGACGGATTTGGAATAGGTTTCAATAAAGGATCCGCAGCCGGAGGAACATGCCTCATTCAGCATAATATTATAAATAGCTCCATCCTTGATTTTCATGCATTTCATGTCCTGGCCGCCGATATCAAGGATAAAATCCACGCCCGGTTGAAATTCTTCCGCCGCTTTATAGTGTGCCATGGTTTCGATTTCTCCCATGTCAACATTAAAGGCTGTTTTAATCAAGCCTTCCCCATAACCTGTAACCGTAGCATTGGCTATATATGCGCTTTCCGGCAGCAGGGAATAAAGCTCTCTCAGCATGGTAAGAGTTGCTTCCATGGGTTTGCCTTCATTATTTCTATAAAATGAGTAAAGAAGATATTTTTCATCGTCAATCAGAGCTGCCTTTGTAGTGGTAGAGCCGGCATCGATTCCTAAATAAACTTTACCTTTCGCCCTTTTTATATCTTTTCTTTTTATTTTATTTTTATCATGTCTGCCTTTAAATGCTTGAAATTCACTAAAATCCCTGAAGAGAGGTTCAATGTGTTTTGTTTCTGACATCAATCCCTGATCAGCAGTAAAGACACGATCTAAAATTAGCTTCAGGTTTACCGGTTCATGCTTTTTCGAAAGCATGGCAGCACCGATCGCCACATAATATTGCGATTCCTCAGGAAAAATAATCTGCTCTTCCGTTAATTCCAAAGTTTCTATAAAACGTTTACGCAACTCGGATAAAAAAGAAAGGGGACCTCCTAAAAAGGCAACATTTCCCCGAATAGTTCGTCCACAAGCAAGACCACTGATGGTCTGATTCACTACAGCCTGAAAAATGGACGCGGATAAATCCTCAACCTTTGCACCTTCATTGATTAGCGGCTGAATATCGGTTTTTGCAAAGACACCGCATCTGGCAGCAATGGGGTACAGAAGAGAATAATTTTTTGCACTTTCGTTAAGGCCGTAGGCGTCCGTATTTAAAAGCACCGCCATTTGATCTATAAATGCGCCGGTACCCCCTGCGCAGGTTCCATTCATTCTCTGCTCAACAGTGGGACCATAAAAAGTGATCTTTGCGTCTTCCCCGCCAAGCTCAATAGCAACATCCGTATTTGGAATCAGAGATTCCACTGCCGTACTGCATGCAATTACTTCCTGTTCAAATGGGATCTCCAGTAAAGATGACAACGACAAGCCACCGGAACCTGTTACGGATACGGTTGCTTGCAGATCTCCAAATTCATCGTAGAGTTGATTTAAAAGTTCTGATACTTTATCAAATATGTTGGACATATGCCTTTCATATCTACTGAATATGATTTTGTCATTATGATCAAGTAAAACAAGTTTTACCGTTGTAGAACCGATATCTATTCCTAATTTCATAAATATTGATGATTCCTCCTGCCTGAAAATATGCGATTGAATGAACAGGCCAATTCATTCAGTTGGCATTCATTATACCATGATAATAATTTAAAATCAAAAAGAAGTTAACAAACTTTCTACATATATATATATTAAAAGCTTGATTTAGTATATAATACCCTTATTATGAAGAGTACAATCAAAAAGAAAACCTATAAAGCAATATATCGTCTGCTTGATAAAGTAAGCCCTCTATCCGTGGATTGCGGTGGGCTTTGTTCTGCTGCCTGCTGTAACTGCGGAGGTGACGGGTTACAGGAGGACAGTCTTGATTTTGATATGGGCATTTATCTTCTTCCGGGAGAGGAAAAGCTTTTCACCAGAAAGGAACCGTGGTTAAAGTGGAGTGTTGAAGATGCGGAAGATTATGAGTTCCCGGATTCCTGGCACGGTAAGATCTATTTTACCAGGTGTAAAACTCCGCCTCACTGCCCCAGAGAAATGCGCCCCTTGCAATGTCGGTTCTTCCCTCTTGCACCCTATTTAACGGAGACCGGAGATTTCACCTTGATATGGTCACCGGTAGAGCTCCCCTATCAATGTCCTTTGATACAAGAAAAAATGGAGTTGGAGCCCAGTTTTATCAAAGCGACTCATACCGTTTGGAAACGATTGATAAAAGATCCGTTAATTTTTGACCTGGTGGAAATGGATTCAAAATCCTACCGCAAGGATTCTAGAAGTCAAATTCAGGAAGTTTTATAGAATGAAATGCACCTTCCGGCAGGTTTTGAAGGGGACCCGGTAATCGTTCGGATCCCGCTTCCTGGAAACACTGCCAAAAGGTGCTCTTTTTTGTGATTCTTTAATGATTCTTTTATAATTTATTTATTTTACCTGAAGTGCATTATAGATAATGGATGCAGCTTCAGCATTGGTAACCGCTTTGGTACCGTTAAACCGTCCTTTCGTATCCCCCTTCATTACGCCCAATCCGTAGCAAATGGCCGCATATCCTTTATAAGATGGTGAAACGCTGTCTTTAAACGGATTTACAAAGATCTCAGGATGTTCTGCTGATTTTCCCTGACCCAGGAACCGAACTGTGAATTTTGCAGCATCCTGACGGGTCAACTCTGCTTTGGGAGCCTTTTCCGTATCCTTCACAATTTTATCATTGATCAGCATCTTATAGAAATCGTCATCCGTATAATACATTTGAATTGGTGAATACAGATATCTTAAAAAGTTCATCTGTGTTATTTTTTGATTTGGATTAAACTTTTCCCCCTCAAGATAATATCCGTTTTCCAGAAGCTTCATCACGGTAGTTTCCGACCAATGACCGCTCAGATCGGTATATTGCGGTATGGATGCTTCTTTATATGGATTTCCGTCCCATCCAATCTTTGCGCCTGTATTCGGATCAATCAAGAATCCGCCTGCTGAATTTGCATAGTCGTAAACTAATGCGATATCCCCTTTGTCAACCTTTTTATAAAGTAAGCTTAATTTTCCCGTAGCATTGATTTTCTCGAATGCAGCCTCTTTTGTCATGACTTTGTCAATGCTTGGGAAGGTTGCGCTTTCATACCAGCTGCAATCATAGTGAGTGATCATTCCGCTTGCTTTGTTTACGATTACGGTAAAACCATTTCCGACAAAGTCGATTCCATTTACCTGACGATAGTAATTAAAGCTGTAATCGGAAGTTTGGTATTTATCATCGTAAGCGATTGCATTTGCATAATTTTCATAGTATTTTGACTGACTGAATTTATCTGCAGCAACTTTTTTCATAAAGTCTTCTGCCTTTTCTCTGGCTTTCGCCTCAGAAATCGCTGCACTGCCTTTGGTACTGCTCTCCTTGTAAATATAGAAAGAGACGAGTTCTCCGGTTTTTGCATTGATGATTCCATAAGCGCCGTCAAAACCTATTTCCCAAACATATTTGCTTGAATCTATATAGTTTTTAGAAAGCGAGGTGCTGGTTACCTTCATATCGGAAGAGATCCCCGGAACCAAACTTCTAAGCAGGCTTTCAGCCTTTTCTTTGGAGATGACATTTGATATCTTATCGACGGCATCCAGTTCTTCTCTGGTCAAGGCCTGAGCAGCAGCAGTGGATTCCATTTTATAGGTAGGGACTGCTCCGCCGAAATCCCGGAAAATACCGTAATCCTGATAAAGCCTTACAACTTCCCCTGTTTTGGCATTGATCGCTTTTCCGCCATTGTCTGCCGCATATGCCGGAAAGATCTTGAGCTCTTTCTTGTTGTAATCATAGTAAGAATAATAGCTGAGTTTTACGCCGATTTTATCCAGATAGGCTTTAGTTGCAGCATCCAGTCCGATGATGCCGTCCGTTGAAGGAAGTGTGGGAACTTTTAAACCTGCATCCATGATAAAGCCGATGACTTCTCCTGTATGCTTATCCACCTCAACGCTTGCCGTAATGAAATTGACCGGTACATCATTCATAAAAAGACGATAAGCATAATAATGACGATCTGTGCTATTATAGTCATTATTTTCCACTAATTTCATCTTCCCTGCCAGATCCGGCCTTACCTTTGCCAGAAAATCTGCAGCTGTTTTTTTCCCTGCTTCTCTGGTAACATTTCCGAGTCCTTCCTTTTGCTGATTGGTATATCTGTTATAATTAATAATATAGCCGTTATTTTCAACAGAAGCGGAAATGCCTGCACTGTAGTCTTCTTTATTCCAGTTCAGGTACCAGATGGATATCATTTCACCATCCTTTTCATATTGGCTGGAAGAATACTGAAAGTCCTTGTAGTCACTTGGAATGGTTACCACATTTTTTACCGCTAAAATTGCCTTCTCCAGTCCTTTACTGTCTGATTCTTCTGCGAATGCCGGTATAGCAGCAGTCAAAATCAGGCTCAGCATCAAGAGAATGCTCAATAATCGTTTCACTCATTCATACCTCCTTTATTAATTGATACTAATTGATAAGACGAGATTGTTTGGAAAAAGTTCCCCAAGTTACAAAAAAAAATCAGGAAGAGCCTGATTTTTTTAGATCCTATTCATAATGAAAATCCACATCTAACAGTACAGGACAATGATCACTGCCCATAATATGGTCATAGATGGTAACATCCCTTATTTTATCTTTGATTCTCTCCGAAGCCAGAAAATAGTCAATGCGCCATCCGGCGTTATTTGCTCTGGCATTGAACCGGTAGGACCACCAGGTATACGCGCCTGTTTTCTCAGGGTATAAATAGCGATAGGTATCAATAAATCCAGCCTCCAGTAATTCCGTAAACTTTTGCCGTTCTTCATCGGAGAATCCTGCATTACCCTTATTGGACTTCGGATTTTTTAAATCGATCTCCTGATGGGCAACGTTCAGATCACCGCAGATGATCACCGGTTTTTTTTCATCCAGCTTCTTTACATATGTACGAAATTCATTTTCCCAAGCCATTCTGTAATCCAATCTGGCGAGCTTTTCCTGGGCATTGGGAGTATATACGGTTACGATATAGAAGGTTTCAAATTCCAGGGTAATAGCCCTTCCTTCCTTATCATGACCCTCCGAATCAATATTATAATTTACAGATATCGGTTTTTGTCTTGTAAAAATTGCGGTACCGGAATAGCCTTTTTTTTCTGCACTGTTCCAAAACTGTTCATATCCTTCCAAACTGACTTCTGTTTGCCCAACCTGCATCTTTGTTTCCTGGATACAGATGATTTCAGGTTCCTCTTTTTTGCAGAATTCAAGAAAACCCTTTCCTAAACAAGCCCTTAATCCGTTTACATTCCATGTAAGAATCCTCATCTTAACTACCTCCCCTGTCCTGTATCTTGACGGTTCCCATTATTCCGACCCAAGGTCTTTGATTTCTTTTCTATATATATATCGTAAAAACAGTACGGTTGCCGCTAAAGAGAAAATCTCTGCCATCGGGAAAGAAAACCAAACTGCATCGAGGCCGATGAAACGTGCCAGCAGCCATGCTAAAGGCAATATGAGAACAATCTGCCTCAGTACAGACATATATAAGCTTAATGTTCCATGCCCTGTAGCCTGGAACATGGTCGAAGAAATGATTCCAATTCCTGCAAAGACAAAACAAATGCTGATGCTCCTCAGTGCCCTGACACCAATGTGCAGCATTTCAGGAGAAGCGTTAAACATCTTTAGCAGCGGGATAGGGAATATCTGGAAGATCAGCATACCCACCAACATAATGGAAATTGCAATGATCATAGATAATTTAAAGGCATGCAGTAATCGATCCTTTTTCTTCGCCCCAAAATTATACCCAAAGATAGGCATGGAGCCCTGGGTCAGGCCAAACACGGGCATAAAGATGAAGGACTGAAGTCTGAAATAGACTCCCAGAACAGCCACCGCCGCGTCGGAAAAGGAAATCAGAATACTGTTAAACCCTACCAGCATCACTGATCCGATAGACTGCATTACAATAGCCGGAAGTCCTACGTTATAAATACTTTTTATAATATACCAATTAAATCTGAAATTTTTTATTTTAATCTTTACCTCATGTTTTTTCGTAAACAGGAATAATAAGCCCAGACTCATGGATAAAAATTGACCTACAACTGTCGCTGCGGCAGCACCTGCCACACCCAGCTCCGGTGCACCCAGCAAACCAAAAATCAGAATGGGATCCAGTATGATATTCGTCACTGCACCGGTTAGTCCGCAAATCATCGGCAGAATCATATTTCCCGTTGCCTGCAGAATCTTTTCAACATTGATCTGGATGAAGATAAAGAGAGAAAAAATCGTTACGATAGCACAATAAGCCGTTGCATCTGGAACGATCGATGCGCTTTCCGAAAATGCCCTGACGAACATCTCTGAAAAGAAGAATCCAAAAATGGCAAAAAGAGCCCAGTTTATTATAGAGAGCATCATCCCATGACTGGCTGCCAGATTAGCTTCAATAAAGTTTCTTTCTCCTAATCGTCTGGAGATAAGCGAGTTCAGTCCTACACCGGTTCCTACACCTACCGAAATAAGCAGCATTTGAATGGGAAAGATCAGCGTTACCGCTGTCAAAGCGGACTGGCCTATCATTCCTACGAAAATACTGTCTACAATGTTATATAGGGCATGGATTATCATGGAAAACATGGCCGGAAGGGACATGGATATCATTAATCTCCCTACAGGCATGGTTCCCATTTTATTTAATTCTAATTGCGTTCCGCTTTCCGGCGGTCTGTTGCTGCTGTTATGTTTTTCTTGATTCATTTTTTGCTCCAATTTCTGTCTTTATGTTATTTGCAATAAAAAAATATCTCGTTGAATCTACATCCAAGAGATGTTGCAAGGTTTCTATTGCATTCGAACAAGTCCCTGGACTGTTACTGTAATAGTATAACCACATAAAATTTTAATTGCAAGTAAGAAAGCGGAATTTTAGTAAGATTGAATCAAAAAAAGGCAGGTTGTTACCTGCCCGCTGATACAAATATCTTTCACTTTTTAATATGCGTTTACTTCCTTTAAGAATGTATCCACTGCCGATGCATATTCAGGATTCGGCACATCTGCACCATTTTCCTGGCAGCTATCTTTTCAAGCCATTTCCTCAAGATATTTTTCAGTCTGAACCGCTGCAATCGCACCATCCGCAACTGCTGTTACGACTTGCCTCAAGCTCTTCTTCCGAATATCACCAACAGCAAAAACGCCAGGAATATTCGTGCGCATATCTTCGTCTGTAATGATATATCCATTCTCTGTGCTGAGTTTCCCCGTATATAGATCTGATTTGGGTTTATACCCAACAAATCCAAACACTCCGAAAGTTCCATCGTCTGGATCTGCCTTTATCTCTGTAATATTTCCATTCTTTATATTTTCAAGAATCATTCCTTCAATAACATCACCTCCGGTAATCTTTTTTAAAACGGTATCCAAAATAAAATCGATTTTTTCATTTTTAAAAGCCTTCTCTTGAAGTGATTTGGCAGCCCTAAGCTCTTGACGTCTATGAATGATCGTGACTTTTTTAGCAAATCGTGTGAGATATATGGCTTCCTGAACTGCGGAATCACCGCCTCCAACTACATAAACATTCAAATTCCTGAAAAAAGGTCCATCGCAGGTAGCACAATAAGAGAGGCCTCTGCCTCTGAACTTATCCTCCCCTTCAACTCCAATCGGAACAGCGGCTGCTCCTCCGGCTATGATGATTGTCTTTGCATGATAGGTTTCTTTCTCGCACTTTATAACTTTTATTTCTCCATCAAGAGAAACGTCAACTACAGTATCTGTAACTTTATTGACACCAAACTTTTTAACTTGCTCAACCATTCTGTCAATTAGTGTCGGGCCGCTTTCAATATCAAGTGAACCCGGATAGTTTTCAATCTCAGATGTCTGCAGAATCTGACCACCCTCTAAGTCTTTCTCTATAATTAATGTGTCCAGCATCGCTCTTCCAGCGTAAATGCCAGCTGACAGGCCAGCTGGCCCTGCTCCGATTATAATTAAGTCAAATATTTTCATTTTTGTTTGCTCCATTCTCAAAAACCATACAATAGAAATTATCTCCTAAGGCAAATTCTTTCGAGTTCAAGAATCCCTTTTCAGCCATTACTTTTATAACTTCTTCCCTTGAAATTCTATGCGATACAGGCGGTCCAAACGGAGTTTCATGTTTATAGAATTCAATCAGCATGATTCTTCCGTCTGTTTTTAAAATTCGTTTCATTTCATTTAAAAAAACGGATTTATTCTCTATCTCATGCAATACGGTTACTAATAACACCAGATTGACCGTCTTATCATTTATTTGAATATTATCGCCTTCCACTGGAATAAGATCAATATTTGTCAGTCTCTCAATTTTAGCCTTCTCTTTAATGACTTCCAGCATCTCGTGATCCGTTTCAAGTGCATATACCCGATTGCTGGTTAATTGGGCAGCCGGTATAGTAAAAATACCGCTCCCTGCACCAACATCACAGATAGCATCATTTGAATCTGTATTGATTCTTTTTAAAGTTCCGAGTGGATCCAGTTCTTTCACTCTTATCTGGTTTTCCAGTTTCATCTGTTTCGAATGTCTCATTCTATACCTTCCTATTTCAGATCGAATTTCATGATACAGTCAACTAATCAATAAGCCCATTACTGCTCCATACATAATTGAGTTTAAAGGTTTCGATGTGATAGGACAAGTGCCTGATGCGCATCCAACAAATTTATAATATAGAAAACCTAACAAGCCTCCAACAGTTGCTCCAATTATCATTCTTATCATTGCCTTTCTCCTAACTTAATACAAATATTTAATTTATATAATACACCGAATCTTATTCTTCGACTGTGATTTCATCACCAAAGTCAGGAGTCTGAGCTGCTTTAAGTATGGCCGGAACCAAGCTGTGATGTCCAGCCATGCATCTTCATAGTAAGTAAATTCTTGATTTTTTGCATTAAAAAAACCTCCTTTAACAAAACAAGTCTATGCATTTTGCAAAAAGACGTGTTCTGCTTTAGAAGGCTCCATGCTTGAAAACGTTTATTTTTTAACGTTTCCGAGACTTATGTAGTGTGAGCAAGTCTATAAGCCGAGTTCTGTATTTGACAATCATCTATCTAGGCGTACTGTCGCCAGTACGCTCAAGCGACCTACCTACCGGGCAGCGACGGGCAGCCGCCTTTTACGCCCTACTTGGTCTTGCTCC
The DNA here is from genome assembly GCF_018128545.1 of Sinanaerobacter chloroacetimidivorans. GTDB lineage: Bacteria > Bacillota > Clostridia > Peptostreptococcales > Anaerovoracaceae > Sinanaerobacter > Sinanaerobacter chloroacetimidivorans. The sequence continues at coordinate 511,714 of NZ_JAGSND010000001.1, forward strand.
GGGTGGGGTTTACACGGCCAGCATGTTACCATGCTGCCGGTGAGCTCTTACCTCACCATTTCAACCTTACCTCAGCAAATGCTGATCGGCGGTATGTTTCTGTTGCACTTTCCTTAAAGTCACCTTCACCAGACGTTATCTGGCACCCTTGCCCTATGGAGCTCGGACTTTCCTCGTGTATCATTCGATGCACGCGACTGTCTGGCTTACTCACTTTTTTATTATAACATAGTTTTAAATGGATTTGAATTAATTTCTGACTGGTAAATTTCGATTTTAGAACCAACATTTTTCTTTAATTTAAAAGCAAAATTTTCGGCAAAAATTCGTTCTGTTCCATAATGGCCTGCATCAATAAGACAAAGTCCCGATTCTCTGGCAATCTGTGCCTCATGATGACGAATATCACCGGTAATGAACAGATCACAGCCGTTCCAGATTGCAGCTTCCATGGCTGCCCCTCCTGCACCGGTACAAAGGCCGACTGTTTTTATTATTTTATTGGGATCACCGACCATTTTCATTTCCCCGGCAATTCCCAGTGCTTCTTCAATCATTTTTCCTGCCTCTAAAAGAGTACAAGGTTCTCTGAAATTTCCCATTCTTCCAATCAGAGGTTCCTTTGAAGAAGGTCTCTTTTCTTTCAGCCTGCGAACTCTGGATAAGCCGATCAAATCCGCCATATATTCATTATTTCCTCCGAAAGCCTCATCAAATGTCGTATGAGCAGAATATACCGAAATGCCTAATTTAATCAAATCAATAATATAGTTTCCTGTAATACTATTATTGTCAATCACATCAATTTTTTGAAAAATTAACGGATGATGAGTGATAATAAAATCGATTCCTTTTACTTTTGCTTCTTCTATGACACTTTTGGTAATTTCCAGGGCAACCAATACCTTGTTAACTTCTTTATTTCCCATATTGATCTGCATCCCGCTGTTGTCCCATTCTTCTTCCAGTTCTCTTGGTGCGATTTCTTCGATTTCGGCCACCAGATCCTTTAAATTCATACTCATTTTTCTCTTTTGCTCCTTTTCAATAATTCCTGCAGCAATTGTATCCTGCTTTCCGAGGCTTCCAAAGCTTCTTTACGCTTTAATTCGTTTTTTCCTGCCCCGTTTTTAATATCCGTTATGATCTTATTTTCTATTCTAATCTTATTTTCAAGAAATTCAACCAGTAACGGATCTTTTTTATCAAAAAGTATGGGACTTATCTCCAAATCCAGAGGATTCATCTTTTTATTCAAGGAGGAACTCTCTTCATTTACGCCGTCAGCTCCGGATGCTCCGGCTGGTCTTGCCGCTATGATTTCGCAAATGTATTTTCCTTCTTGTACCAACACTTCGTCATAAATTATAAAATTGTTAAAAAGCAGCCAGTTTCTCAATTTTTCCTGAGCATTTCTAGGCTGCATGATGATCTTCTGACAGCTCTTTGTTTTTTCCAAATCTTCAGCCAAAATATCTGCAATCAACATCCCTCCCATACCGGCTATCACGATTGCATCCACTTCGCCGATTCCAATTGTGTTTAAACCGCTGCCCAGCCTGATATCGAAGGGATTATCCGGGAAATATTTTTGTATATTGTCTCTTGCTTTTTCCAGCGGGCCTTCTTTCACGTCGCTCAATATTACCTTGGGAGAGATTCCTCTTTCCCATAATGAAATAGGTAAAAATCCATGATCGGTACCGATATCGGCAACAGTCTCACCCTTTGATATATAGTTTGCAATAGTTTCCAGTCGATGGGAAAGTCTAATCATCGTTCATCTCCAAAGAAAACCACCCGTTTACTGCGGGTGGCCAGTTTTTTATTCAAGATAATCCTTTAATTTTTTGCTTCTGCTTGGATGTCTTAGCTTTCTTAATGCCTTTGCTTCTATCTGCCTGATTCTTTCTCTGGTTACATCAAAGCGTCTTCCCACTTCCTCCAGCGTTCTTGCTCTGCCGTCATCCAATCCGAATCTCAGTTTTAGAACTTTCTGTTCTCTGTCGGTAAGGGTATCAAGCACTTCAACAAGCTGTTCCTTTAACATAGAAAAAGCTGCTGCTTCCGCGGGAGCGGGAACATCATCATCAGGAATAAAGTCACCTAAGTGGCTGTCCTCTTCTTCTCCTATAGGAGTCTCCAAAGAAACGGGCTCCTGGGCAATCTTTAATATTTCCCTTACCTTTTCCTCGGAAATATCCATTTCGGCAGCAATTTCTTCCGGAGTCGGTTCTCTTCCATACTCCTGTAATAATTGTCTGGAAATTCGGATGAGTTTATTGATCGTTTCCACCATATGCACCGGGATTCGAATGGTTCTTGCCTGATCAGCAATGGATCTGGTAATGGCCTGTCTTATCCACCAGGTAGCATATGTACTGAATTTGTACCCTTTTCTCCAGTCAAATTTGTCTACCGCTTTTATTAAACCCAAATTACCTTCTTGTATTAAATCCAGAAAGAGCATTCCTCTTCCTACGTATCTTTTTGCTATGCTGACTACCAATCGTAAATTGGCTTCGCAGAGACGTTTCTTTGCCTCTTCGTCTCCAACTTCCATCAGCTTCGCCAGTTCGATTTCCTCTTCTGCTGACAGCAGCGGAACCTTACCGATTTCCTTCAGATACATTCTGACGGGATCATCCACTGCAATTCCCTTTGGAAGAGTTGCTTCCAAGTCGATTTCTCCGCCATCCAACGAAATATCGTCCACGGCAAGATCAGGATCCTCCTGCTCCAGTGCAATGATTTCAAAATCATCGGGATCTACTTCTGATACGATTTCAATACCCATGGAGATCAGGGAGTCATAGAGATCATCCATCTGGTCCTTGTCCATGTCTATATTTTCCAAATAATCCGATATTTCCCTGTATGAAATGGAGCCTTTACTTTTTGCCTTTTCCAATAATTCGTTTACATATTCAAACTTTTTATCGTCATGCCCTTCTTCATAGCTCATGCAAACCACCTACCTTCTATCTTTATCCTCTCTTTTTTGCTTTCTGTATTTCCATTAGTTCTTTTGTTAGCTCTTCAATTTTATCTTTATCGATTTCGTCATCTAAAATAGATAATATTTTGATAATTTCCCGTTCTCTTTTGGCCATTCTTGCTTCTTCAATCCTGATAACACAGTCCTGATATACCTGCTCTTCCTTATCCGCCAAATGAACGTTATCCAATATATCCGTCAAAGCTCTTAATTCATCCTGTTCTAAACTGTCTTCGAGTTTTTTAATGTCTATTTCTTCATCGTCGTTATAAATAGATAAGATCATCTCATATATGGTAAATGCCTGCGGATTGACAAATACCCAGTCATATGGCTTGATTCTTGGGACAAAGCTGCTTTTCAGCAGCATCAGACGAATTAAATGCTTTTCAAGCATACTCACCGTTTTGACTGGACCATTTTTTTCCGCAGAATGTCTCCTTCCACTCTCTAAATTATGTACAATTTGCGGAGTTCTTATAGGTTCGCTATTATTATTGCCATAAATTTCTAGTCTTATAGCCCCTTCAGAAATTTTTGTTTCTTTTGCAATTTTTTTAATATAGATGTCTGCTTCCACAGGGCTCACATCTTTTAAAATATGTGCCGCCTCCTGTAAAAATGTCACACTTCCCTCTGTGGTTCCTATATCCAGCCTTTGCTTCAACAGATGAATTTTATATTCCGCAAAAGGCATTGCCTCATTTACAAGTTTCAGGAATTTCTCTTTTCCATTTTTTTTAATAAATTCATCCGGATCCTTACCATCGGTTACATGCAGCACTTTAACCTTGCAGCCTGTCTTATGGAGAATGTCAAGGCCCCTGGCCGCAGCAGCCTGTCCGGCAGAATCAGCATCATAGGATAAGACAATATGATCCGTATACCGTTTCAACATTGCTGCTTGATTTTCCGTCAAAGCAGTACCTAACGATGCGGATACATTCCTGATACCATGCTGATATAAGGAAATGACATCCATATATCCCTCTACTAAAATTGCATAGTTCTCCTTATTAATATCCTGTCTCGTTAAATTTAAACCATATAAGTTATTTTTCTTCGAAAACACCGGAGATTCGGGAGAATTCAAATATTTTGGTGTCCCGTCATGCAGTGTTCTCCCTCCGAAACCGATGACTTTTCCTCTGGTATTAATAATCGGAAACATAACACGGTCTCTGAATTTATCGTAAAACTTGCCCTTAGACTCTGAAACTAGTCCCAATTCTAGTAATAACTCCGGCTTCACACCCTTGTCCAAGAAATAGTTTAACAGGCTGTCCCATTCTTCATCAGCATAGCCAATACCAAATTTTTTCAAAGTGGCAGGTTCCAAGCCTCTCTTTATCATATAATCATAGGCAGGATTGGCTTTCTTTGTAAAGTTTCGGTAGAAGAACGCAGCAGCTTCTCTGTTGATTTCATAAAAGCTTGCCTTTTTCCCTTCCGCTTCAAAGCTTGCTGACTTTATTTCAATTCCATATTCTCCTGCCAATTTCTCAATTGACTCGTGAAAATCTAAATTGTTATATTTCTGTACAAACTCTATTACGTCGCCTGTGGCTCCGCATCCAAAACAGGTAAAAATTTGTTTCGCATCGGAAACAACAAAAGAAGGTGTCTTCTCATTGTGGAAAGGGCATACACCTTTGTAATTATTCCCGGCTTTTTTCAGGGAAACATGGCGGCCTATCACATCTACAATGTTGCACCTGCTCTTAATTTCTTCAACTATGTTATCACTGTATCCGGCACCCACCTTTTAATCCCCGCTTTAATTCCCTATTCCCCACATTTGTATCTTACTGAGTACATATTCGACATAACTTCTTTTATTCCTTTTTTTCTGATAAAAAATTTTGAAATTTTTTTAAATCTCTCTAACTTTGGTATTTTACAATCTATTTCCAGCCTTTCGGTACAAATAACTGGGTGAAAAGATTCAGCGCATACCGATCTGTCATTCCTGCTATATAATCCTTTACCACTTCATCAATGCCAAATTCCTCGATCATTCCCTTATTTTCCTCAGGAAGCTCATTTGGATGTTCCATAAAATACTGGTAAAGAGAGAAGATCATATTCCGAATTTTATCCAGCTCCTCATCCTTTTTGACCACTTTGCTGTGATAGACCCTTTCAAACATAAAGGTACGCAGCTTATTCATATGAAAGCTGACCTCATCGCTCATGATAATGTGATCCTTACCGTCACTTTGGCCGGCAAGATCCAGTATCATCGTATTAATTCTCTGCCTATGGCTGCTCCCCAGAATCTCCAGGCAATCCTTCGGCAGATCCGACTCTTTGATAATGCCTCCGCGAATGGCATCATCGATATCATGATTGATATAGGCAATTCTATCACTGATTTTTACCACCTGACCTTCCAGGGTAAAGGGAACTCCTGGTCCGGTATGGTTCAGGATACCATCTCTCACTTCCAGCGTAAGGTTCATGCCTCGTTTCTCACCCCGTGGCTCCAAAACCTCAACAACCCTCAGGCTTTGTACATTGTGCTTAAATCCTGAAGGATGTCTTTCATCCAGAAAGCTTTCGCCATTGTGACCGAAGGGCGTATGTCCCAAATCATGCCCCATGGCGATAGCCTCCGTCAAATCTTCATTCAGTCCAAGAGCCCTGGATATCGTCCTTGCAATTTGGGAAACCTCCAAGGTATGTGTCAGCCTTGTACGAAAGTGATCTCCTTCCGGGGCCAAAAAGACCTGCGTTTTATGCATTAATCTGCGCAGAGCCTTGGAATGAACAATGCGATCTCGATCCCGCTGGAAATCTGTCCGCACATCACATTTTTCCTCTTCAACCTGCCTGCCCCGACTTTCTGCAGCTTTGGCGGCGAAGGACGACAACTGCTCGTATTCACGTTTTTCTAAATCTTCTCTTAATATCATATGAATCACCTATACCCCTGAATTTGAAATATACTTGAATTAACTACTTTTCATAATAACTTATTATAATTAATGATACCACTATTATCCAAAAAATAACAAACTGAAAAGTTACTCTTATTTTACTTTTCAGTTATTTTTTTAGCATTCTTACCTCACTATTAATTTTTATATATGAATATTTATTATACTAAACAATAGTCTTTTGTAGAATTGATCTATTAAAATTTTTTTATTTACCATAAATTTCCACTTGGTTATTAAAGGGTTCAAAAACCAAATCCTTAAATAATAAACGACTACCTCTGTGGGCTCCATCTGGTGGAATATAATAATCATATCTAAACACTAAATATGCTCCATCTTCAGGGAATATGTTCGCATCTGGATAACCTACGTCATAACCTTGAGGTAGTTCTACGTTTATATCAATTATTGCTTCATTAGGTAAATTATTTACTTGACGTGCACTTTCATTTACATTAGATAATACCACTTTACCGCTTTGCCAGTCATACACCAAAACAGTATCCATATATTCCGCTTTCTCTGAACCCTTTATAACAGTTATAATTTCACTATCATTATCTCCGTCCAGATCAGCTAAATAAACCTGGTTTTTACAAATTGCTAAGCATAAAGGCTCTCCTTCTTTATCTAAAGAAAAATAGGCCATTTCATATTCGTATTGTTCAAAAGGCTGCATATAAAATTTTACACGAAAACAATTATGTTCCAAAGCAGTATAACCGGTTTGAATTTGAATATTTTCCCTTGGTACAATATCAATATCTGTTTTGTACATTGTGAAGAAAGGCTTATATCCATTTTGTGTTTTCAGTGCTAAACGTATGGTTTTATCAGGAAATTTACAGACAGCAACTGTATGTCCTGTTATTTTCTTCTTTGTCAGAACTTCGACAGAAGAAACTTTCGAACAGGCAGTCATTATCCCAAAGCACAAGCTAAGAATGAACAATGACATTAATATAACCAATGATCTTTTATTACTGTTCATTACAAAATCCCTCATTCCTAAAGGCTCCCTTATTCTAATTAAGACAATTAGAATATATAGTCATTACGCTAGAGTATTATATTAAAACTAAGGTCTAAATGGGATACAATATTTTCAAAGTGATACTATAATGCAATACTCTGCTAAATTTAATTTTCCTCTATTATTAAGACCTTTTAAAGAGAGGTTTTGTGACCGTTTCTATAAAATTTTCTTCCCAATGTGTTTTAGCAGCAACATCGGTAAGTACCAAATCATCATAATAATAAAAAACCTCCTGACTGACATTCTTATCATATCAATCAAGAGGGTTAACAGGCTTTAGGATATTACCTCACATAAAAATTCTACAACAATTATCCATCCCAGTTAAAGGATTCTATATCCATCTCTGATGTAAAAATTTAGGACCTGACTATTAATAGTCAAGTCCCCTGGAGATCCTGTTTCCAAAATCAGTGTCTGCTTTGAAAAAATAGCTGACTACCTTTTCCTGTATTCTTCCGTCAACAAAAAGCATATTATCAATTATGTTATCCACTAGGTGGTCTTGTTCCCTTTTATTTAATGACCGATACCGTTCACCTGCCTGACTGAAGTTGTCAGGATTCGATACGGCCTTCCGTTCCACCTTGCCCTCAATGATGACTGAAGTTGGAGGGTAGGAAGATACCGCTGCGGTTTGAACCGCAAATTTCGCTTTATTAATAGGTAATTGATTATAGTCTACTCCCAATCGATATCTTTGAGAATCGATGCTGGCAAAGATACTTCCCTGAAGAAGTCTGTCAAAGGAAAACTCAATTCCCGGAACAATATTGGCAGGGCTGAAAGCAGCCTGCTCAACCTCTTCAAAGAAATTCTCCGGTCGTTTATTGATCGTCATTTTTCCAACCTTCGTCAGGGGAATCTGACTTTCAGGCCAAATTTTTGTGGCATCCAAAATATCAAAATCATATTGATATTGATCCTCATATGGGATCAGCTGTACGCTCAGCTCAAAATCTGTAGTTTCTCCTCTTTCCATAGAGTCATAAAGATCTCTTGTGGCTACGTCAGGATCAAATCCAGCCAGGAATTCAGACTCTTGTCTGTTAATATCCTTTAACCCAAGCAACGGTTTCCAATGATATCTGATAAAATGCCTCTTACCTTTCTTATTCACCCAAACGTAAGTATTAACGCTATTGCCCTCTATATGGCGGTAGCTTTTTACCGTCCCTCTATCGCTGAACAGCCATGTAATCATATGAGTCGTTTCAGGATTTTCCGATACAAATTTCCAAAATCTTTCCGCCTGAATCAGATTTGTGTCCGGTGCCGGCTTTAATGAGTGAATTAACTCGGGCAGTTTCATGGCATCTCGAACAAAAAAAACCGGCAAACTGCTGGCTACCAGATCGTAATTTCCTTCCGAAGTGTAAAATTTAACAGCAAAACCTCTGGGATCTCTTGCGGTATCCGCAGATCCTCTGGACCCTGTCATGGTAGAAAATCTCACGAAAACAGGAACCTTCTTGTCAGGATTTTGAAGGAAGGCCGCACTTGTATAATCACTCATTGGCATATATACTCTAAAAAAACCGTGAGCGCCAGCACCTTTTGCATGAATGACTCTCTCCGGTATTCTTTCTCTGTTAAATCGAGTCAGCTTTTCTATCAAACGAACATCCTGGAGTAATATAGGCCCATCCGAACCAACCGTCAATGAGCTTTCGTCACTTTTCATCATATATCAACCTCCTAGATTTTAATACTACAGTATATGATTCAAGTGCCCATAAAGTCAAAACGGAGACAAACTAAATTATCATCAGTCTGTCCCCGTTTTTGTTGATTATTTTATTTTACCCGTTATACTCCCGTATGGCCGAAGCCTCCATCGCCGCGGGTTGTCTCACCAAGTTCGGAGGTATCCTCCCATTTTATTTTTTCATATTTTGCAATGACCATTTGAGCGATTCTGTCGCCATTTTTTATTTCAAATGGTTCTGGCCCCCAATTAATCATCGGGATTTTAATTTCTCCCCGGTAATCACTGTCTATGGTACCCACTCCATTGACGAGGCCAATGCCGTACTTAACCGCTAGTCCGCTTCTTGCTCTGATCTGCGCTTCATATCCTTGGGGCAATTCAATTGCAATCCCTGTAGGTACAAGATATCGATCTCCCGGCATAATGCAGACAGGCTCCTTCAAGCAGGCTCTCACATCCATCCCTGCAGAACCGTCGGTTTCATAAGCCGGCAGGATTCCGCTTTCTGATTTTATTTTTACAATCATCTGCTGCTCCTTTTGTTATGTCTGATACTAAAAAATTGCTTTATCAGGATTGGATTACTTTTTTCATATCTATTTTATTTCTGCCGATGAGGACGCCGGAATACTTCGCAACATCAGTAATGAGTTCGGAGACCGCCTTAATGTCCTCCATGGTTACCGATTCAATGTTCTGAATCGTTTCTTCCGGAGTATAGACTTTGTTTAACAGAAGTATGTTCTTTCCGATGGAAAACATCCTGCCGTTTACATTTTCCAGGCTGAAAATATAATTTCCCTTCAATTGCTCCTTCGCCGTCTGCAATTCCTCCGCAGTAACCCCATTCTGCTTCAGAAGTCTTAATTCCTCTTTAATTCCTAGAATGGCATCCTTGACCTTATCATGGCTTACACCTGCGTAAATATTAAAATATCCGCTGATACTGAAGGAACTGGCCATGGAATATACGGAATACGCCAGTCCTTTTTCCTCTCTGATATTCTGAAAAAGTCTGGAACTCATGCTCCCCCCCATAATATTGTTGAGAAGCGCCAGGGCATAATAACGTTCATCATCAATACTGAGTCCACGTAAGCCCATGCATAAATGAGACTGTTCAATATCTTTTACCTTTACCTTATAGCTGGGCTGGTATTGAGTAAGTTCATAGGATTTTGCAGCCTTCTCGGGGTTCAGCTTCATCAGTTTGCTGTCAAACAGTTCACAAACCTGTTTCTGATCAAAACTTCCGGATATGGAAATAACGATATTATCTCTGGTATATTCTTCGCTCAAGTATCTTTTTATGGAATTCTGAGTGATTCCTTTTAAAGAGCTTGGGGTTCCGATGATGGATTTAGCCAGGGGATTCCCCTTGAATACCAGCTCACTGATAATATCATGAGCATCATCCTCAGGTGAGTCTTCAATCATTTTAATTTCCTCGCAGACCACCCTCTTTTCTTTTTCCATCTCAATTTTATCAAATTTGGAATTCATAAACATGTCGATGAGAATTTCGGCTGCCTTATCAATGTTAGTTGCCAGGGTTTTAATATAATAGCAGGTGGCTTCCTTACCAGTAAATGCATTTATCTGCCCGCCGATCTTGTCCACATCTTCCGCAATCTGCTTCGCACTTCTATTATCGGTCCCTTTAAACAGCATATGCTCAATAAAATGGGAAATACCCGAGTTTTTATCGGTCTCATCAACGGATCCTGCTTTTACCCAGATTCCGACGGAAACGGATTTCACATAAGGTATTTCCTCCATTACTAATCTAATACCGCAATTTAATGTTTTATTTATTATCATTTAGCCTACCACTTTCTTTTTGTTTTTCATACAAATATTATATAGTTAAAGGGGCAGGCTGTAAAGAGGTACAATTTCTATATTCTGGGCCTTAATCTCCTGTATCAGCTCCGGCAGAGCTTTTACAGTTTCGCTTTTCGGATGCATAAGTACAATGGCGCCTTTTAACGGTTTCTTCAGGATTCTTTCCTTTATGACACTTGCCGTTGAACCTTCTCTCCAGTCAATGGTATCTGCACTCCACAAAGCCATCTTATATCCGAGACTCTTGCATAAGTCCACCGTAGTATCGTCATAATCCCCGGAAGGCGGTGCAAATACCGTTGTTTTTACCCCTGTTATATTTAGTATAACCGCTTCTGTCTTCAATATTTCTTCTTTTGCCTTATCTACAGAAATTTGCGTACAGAGCTTGTGTCCATACCCATGATTTTGAATTTCATGGCCGTCTACGGCAATAGCCTTCAGCAGTTCAGGATTATTTTCTGCCCATCTTCCACTGACAAAAAAAGTGATTTTAACGTTGTTGTCCCGGAGTATTTTCAGCATATCAGGGAGTACCTCTTCCCCCCAATCCACATTGCAGCTGAGCGTCAGCTTTTTGCTGTCTTCAGCGCCTTTTCTTATGATGATATTTTCCTGATCGATTCCTTTTCCTTCGACTCCCAATATCAAGTCACTGACTGTGTACACTTCCTTATCAAATATCAAGGAATGAATGGAGAAAATTTGATAAAAGGAGAAGATCAGAAAAAAGATGATAGCACCATAAATGATGATTTTCTTTTTTTTCATAAAAACACCCCCAAACAATCTATGCTTGAGGGTGCCGGATTATATCTTCTATCTTATAATTTTGCTGTTTCTTTAATTTTGATGGCTATACCTTTCATCAGGGCTTGCCATCTGGTCCGTTTATTTGTTATTGATAGCTATATTGTCTCTGATGTTGCAGTATTTATAGATTACCGTAGCCGCCTGCGCTCTGGTAGCCTGGCCCTGAGGCAGGTAATTCCCTTCCGGATAGCCTCCCATGATTCCCGAAGCAACGATTACGCTGACGGACTCCGAGGCCCACGGACTGATAAGACCAGAATCCGTAAAGGTTGCCCCTACATTCGTTTGAGGCAATGCCAACCCGATGCTGTTTGTAAAGTTACTCAGCATAATGGCCATTTGCTCTCTTGTAATATTGGCATTTGGTGCAAAAGCAGTCTCATCAAGACCCTTTACGATACCATTTTCAAAGCCCCAGTTAACATAGTTATAATACCAGTCAGAGGAGTTGACATCTGCAAATCCGGCAGGTGTGGATTTTGTCACATCCAGACCGTAAACAGTTTTTGCAAGCATCGTCAAAAATTGAGCTCTCGTCAGTGATTCATCAGGCATGAAGTAATTATTGCCCATGCCATTTACAATTCCCCTGGCAGCAAGCTTACCAATGTAATCCTTTGCCCAATGGTTCTTGGTGTCCAGGAAGTCTATGCTGGTAGCTCCCACCTGTACGGGGATGGTGGTTTTTAATTGTTTATATTCCACATAGATGTTTCCGGTTACTCCAGTCTGTCCGGTAGCTTTAAAGAGTCCGTTAGTATCAATGGTTCCGATCATCGGATCGCAGGACCAGGTAAACAGGCTGTCCTTGCTGGCAATTGGCGCGTATCCATATTTAGCCGTTACATTGATATCGGAACTCTTCCCGGGATCAATTACTAAATTTTGTACGTTCGTAGTGAAGGTAATATTGTCATATACATCAATACCTACCGTGGAGCTAATGCCGCCGCTCTCTGCCTGAATCGTAGCAGTTCCGATACTGCTGCCGGCGGTAAAGAGGCCGCTTGCATTGACACTGCCGTCAGAACCGGATTCCATGCTGTAACTGACGGAATTTCTTAAGGATGCGGGTTCATATTGGCTGTCGGATGCATAGGTGCTTAGCTGAATATCTGCTCCGGGCATAGCCAGTGGCTGGCTGGGGTAAATATGCAGATGCTCTGCCTTTCCATTTCCGGAATCCTTATAAACAAGAAGCAGTCCATTGGTGGTTTTTCTTTGAGTACCTCCAGAAGGTGAATTCTTCATGGCGGCTTTCGCTTCAAGTCCGGCTTCTCTGACAGACATTACAGAGGAACCACCTCCATCCATATTCACTACGGTGGTACAACCGAGGCTTACGAGGTGCTTGGCCGCATCTGTAAGGCCTAAACCGGCAGAAAATCCCGGCTGTCTTCCATCCAATACATAGAGCATCATGGTTCCGTCAGGCTTGATGCCAATAATGGTTCTTGGATTGATATTGGTTCCGTTGGAAATATATTGGCCATTGTCATATAAAACATAATAGACGCCAAGAGCTTCCTTGCTGTTTGTCAAGGCGCCGCCGCTGTAATCATTGACGGAAATTTCAACGGTAGATCCCGGAATAAGCTGGGTAAGCTGGGATGCACATGTTGAATCTGCTACGGTTGACAGCACCAGTTGTGATTGTCCGATTGGAGTGTTGCAGGAATTGGTTCTCACCTCAACAACGGTGGCCGTAATGGTGCCTCCAACGGTTAATTCTGCATTTTCTGCCGTACCGGCTTCCAGGATAACCTCAACAGTCTTTCCTGATGTTTTGGTAGTTGACGCGTATTGCCTATTAAATAAATGCAATGCTTTAGCACCTCCGTGAGGTACATTGAAAAAGCCGATATTCGCATTATATTCTGTAGGGACATTGACCACTTGAGTGGTAACAGATCCATCCGTAGTACTGGGAACCTGTGTCGGATCTACCGGATTTGTTACAGTAGTAGGCACATTGATCGTACCTTTTAAGCTATATCCTAAACTTGCCTTTGCAAGAGAAACTGCTCCTTCATCATCAAAAGAAATGACATACTCAGGCGCATAACCGGATGTTTTGATTTTACCGTCATGAATGGTAAGCCCTTTCGGTGTTCCGGTAGCCGTATCATACAGATCTCCGTTGATTCCCGCAACTACTTTATAGCCTTGGCTTTGCAAAGTACTCACCATAGTATCCATAGTATAGTTGCCTGTTACTTCTCCTTCAAAAACATAGGGTATCAAATCAGAATTTCGGGTATCGGCAGTGACGATATAGGCCCGTTCAATGCCGTTGGCACTATGCCCTGCCAATTGTTCAGAATAATAGGCGTTTTCATAAATCTCAGTTTTTGTTTGATAATAAACATTTCCCATTCCGGCCTGATACGTAAAGCCTGTTAGAAATGTCCCTGCCAATAAGGATCCCGCTAGAATTCCTGCTGTCAGCTTTCTGCTTTTCCTGTGAGTCATTTTTTCCCATTTCCCCCTTTTTTCAATAATCTTCAGTTCTTATGTCTCGTCCTATTCTATCAACCTATCCCCTCTATTTCAAGTTACACTTCGGTTACAAATGGATGTACCTCTGTACGGTCTGTACGTTACGGCAGCTATGATTGTTTTAATTTTTTGCTTCAAAATCAAACATTGTGCTTCCGAAGCAATCGGCATTGTAGAGGATGATCACCACTTCCGGTCTGTACTTCTTTGCATATTCAAAGACAGATTCTTTATATAGCCGGACATCCAACGCTCTGAGTTCCTGTACCCCAAGAGATAAAAAAGAATAGACAGGCAGACCGAAGGAGTCTTTGATCATCATTATTTTTCCACTGTTTACATTATGATTGATAAACTCCAGTTCTGCGTTATCTCCGTGATAGACGGCATAGCGATTCGTATCCAAGGGAGCTTCCTGATCGATGTAATCCTTTGTCAGTACAGCTTCTTCAAAGGAGCCCTCGTATACCTTTTCTCCGCCGTAATCCCGTTCATAAAGGGTATAGCTTGTGTCAAAGTCCGGTGTAATCAGCGTAAAATCATCGACGCCTCCGTATAGTTTGCCTACCCTTCTTCCCATGGAACCAATATAAAAATCTTCGTATGTAGTTCTGTTATAATTCTCTATGTTTGTAATTCTGTCATCGATATGAAATTGATAGTCATTGTTTAATTTATCCACGATGGTTCCCATACTTAAAAATGCTCCATCTATGGTCCAATGATGATCCGTATTAAAAAACAACTGATTTTGATCCAGATCACTGGACCAGAAGACCTGCCGCAGATCCAGATAATCGATATCGGATGCTGCAAGACCTGCCAGGAAATCATCTGCATTTTCATTGGCATAATCTTTGACAGTTGGCGGAAGCTGATTGCCCTTTTCAGGCAGCTTGAAAGGTGCTTGTATATAAAGCAATGGGATCCCGATTTCATCCAATTGAGATTTTAGGGTGCGGATTTGCTCCAGTTCGTTGGAGACATCTTTTTTCATTACAGCATAGGTAATTTGCGCTTTAGAAGTCTTATACAGCGCTCCGTAACCGGAATCCGATACAATATTTTTCCCCATGGTCTTCTGTGTCAAACCGAAGAGTTCTATAAAATTATGACGTTGAAAGGTATCTTCATTCACCGCATTTTCAAGGCTTGCTATGGCTCCTACCACCCGTTCCACCACGGGAGATTGCGGCGGTACCGTAGATCGGTAACCCGCTAGGAAAGTCCTTCCGACATCCTTCCAGGAGGCAATGAGACCGAAAAGCATAACAAAAACTACAATTAGAAACATTGCAGCCGTTATCATTTCTTTCTTATGTAATAGAAAAGCTTCTTTTAAATTTTTCAATTTTCCTTCCTCCGGACTACCGTTAAAAATTAAAATAGATAAAGGGGTTGTAAGAGCCTTTTACCAAATAGGATAAGGCTACTAAAAACAATACCATAAGGCCCAGTGGATAGACCGTATTTATAATGCCGCTCACAAGCCTGTTTCCGGAATGAACCCTGGCTTCCGCCCATTTGATCAGTACATGATAGATCGGCATGGAAAACAGGATACCAAAAATTAGGAAATATTTATTCTCTGCGAGATATACGGCAGTGTTTACATCCATGAATCGATTTCCGCTGAGGAGAAGCATGGAAGAAAGGTATGCGAAGGCATTACCGATGGTGGCTGCTCTAAATAAAACCCAGCCTACGATTACCATAAATAAAGTATAGACTCTTTTCAAAATGGCAGCGCCGATATGTCCTTCCCCCAAGCTATCAAAGTGAAAGCTCTTTTCTGCTGCAATGAGAACAAAATACATGAGCCCCCAGCAGATAAAAGTCCAGTTTGCGCCATGCCACAGTCCGGTAAGGCCCCATACCACCAGCAAATTGAATATCATCCTCCATTTTGAGGAAACACGGCTTCCTCCCATGGGAAAGTAAACATAGTCACGGAACCATGTTCCCAAAGAAATATGCCATCTTCGCCAGAATTCCGAAATAGACTTGGAGATATAAGGATAGTTGAAGTTTTCCAGGAATTCAAAGCCAAACATCTTGCCAAGTCCGATGGCCATGTCGGAATATCCGGAAAAATCATAATAAATCTGTAACGTATAAGCGATCGCCCCAAGCCATGCAAAGGATACGGAGAGCTCATCGCCAGGCAAGGAAAAAGCCTTATCTGCAATAATTGCAAAATTATTAGCTAATAATACTTTTTTCCCAAAGCCGAAAAGGAAACGGCAGACACCCTGTGAAAAACCTTCCAGAGTTTCTTTTCGATTCATAATTTGTTTCGCAATGGTCTCATACCTTACAATAGGACCTGCTACCAGCTGCGGGAAAAAGGAAATATAGAGTCCCACGTTTAACGGATTTTTCTGAGCCTGCCCATGCCCCCGATAAACGTCCAGCACGTAGGATATGGCTTGAAAGGTAAAAAATGAAATACCGATAGGCAGCATAATCACAGGAATCGGTAACTCGGTTCCAAAGAGCTTATTGATATTGTTTAACGTAAACATGAGATATTTGAACACAAAAATAATACTCAAATTGAATATTGCCATAAACGTAATAATCCATCGGCACCGCATTTTATTTTCCCTGCTTCGGTCGATCCACAATCCAAAGATCCAATTGCCGATAATGGAGCCTACCAGGATTAAAACGAACCAGGGTTCTCCCCAGGCGTAAAATCCAAGGCTTGCAAGAAGTAAGAAAACGTTCTGTGCCTTTCGGCGGTTTCTTAACAAAGTATAATAAACAGCCAATACTGCCGGCAAAAAACATGAGATAAAAATTAAAGATGAAAAAAGCATGTCAGCATCTCCTTCGGCCTGTTGTTTTTGTCGGATTCGTCATTTTCACTCATAACCCGTCGAATATTGTATCATAAATCCTGTGCTTTTGAAAGAACAAAAAGAACCGCATCAGGGTTGCCCTTCAAAGTACGAAGGATATCGATGCGGTATTTCTTTTTTATTTTTATAATATTTTATTTCCTTTAATTTGATTTCATGAAGAAGGAAATCATCTTCAGCCTTCCAAAAGCTCTTTTCTGGAAAGATTGATTCTGTTCTGACTGTCGATCTCCGTTACTTTTACTTTCACGACATCTCCGATATTCATGACATCTTCAACCTTTTCCACTCTTTCCTTTGCCATCTTGGAAATGTGAAGCAGCCCTTCTTTTCCTGGAAGAATTTCAATAAAGGCTCCAAAGTTCATCAGTCTTGTGACTCTTCCTTCGTAAATTTCACCCACTTCTACTTCTTTTACAAGAAGTTCAATGGCTTTCACACCCTTCGCCGCTGATTCCATATCAGGTGCGGCGATATAGATAAGACCTTCATCATTGATGTCAATTTTAACACCGGTTTCACTGATAATTTTATTGATGGTCTTACCTCCAGGTCCGATAACCGTTCTGATCTTGTCAGGATCGATCTGCATGGAGATAATTCTTGGAGCATAAGGTGAAAGCTCTTTTCTAGGCTCGGAAATTTCCTCCAGCATTTTTTCCATGATAAACATTCTGCCATCATGTGCCTGAGTCAATGCATCCTGCAAAATCTTCCTTGATAAACCATGCACCTTGATATCCATCTGAATTGCCGTAACACCCTTTGCCGTTCCGGCAACTTTGAAGTCCATATCTCCAAGGAAGTCTTCCATTCCCTGAATATCTGAAAGGATCGATATCTTGCTTGAACCGTCTTCTTCCACTCTTTCAATGAGACCCATAGCAATACCGGCAACAGGGGCTTTAATCGGTACCCCGGCATCCATCAGGGACAGCGTACTGCCGCATACGGAAGCCTGTGAGGTACTGCCGTTTGAAGATAATACTTCGGATACCACACGAATTGCATACGGGAATTCCTCAATGCTGGGCAATACAGGGATCAAAGCTCTTTCAGCCAGAGCGCCATGTCCGATTTCTCTTCTTCCCGGGCTTCTCATAGGCCTTGCTTCTCCTACGCTGTAAGGAGGAAAGTTATAGTGATGCATATATCGCTTTTCCACTTCTTCGCCGATGCCATCGATCGTTTGGGCTTCTCCCATTGGACCCACTGTGGTAACAGATAATACCTGAGTTTGTCCTCTGGTAAAGAGTCCTGTACCGTGAGTTCTTGGCAGAATTCCTGTTTCACACCAAATCGGTCTGATTTCTGTACTTTTTCTGTTGTCAGGTCTGATTCCGTCATCCAGAATCATGCTTCTAACCTGCTCTTTTGTAATAGAATACAATACGGCAGCTATGTCTTTTGCATTATCAGGATAAATCTCTGCAAAATGCGCTTTCGCTTCTTTTTCTACCGCATCCATATTGTCAAGGCGCTCCTGTTTGTCATAGGTCTGAATTGCAGCCCTCATCTTCGCCGATGCATATTCCTTTACAGCTGCCTCTATATCTTCCTGAACCTTATATAAGACAACCTCTCTTTTTGGCTTACCTACTTCGGCAACGACTTCCTCAATAAACTCAATCAGTTTTTTGATTTCCTCATGAGCAAACATGATGGCTTCCAAAATCACATCCTCAGGCACTTCATTGGCACCTGCTTCAACCATCATAATCGCTTCCTTCGTTCCGGATACCACTAAATGAAGGTCGCTGACCTCACGTTCAGCAAGGGTAGGATTTACCACAAATCTTCCATCTATTAAACCGATGAGTACAGATGCAGTTGGACCTTCAAAAGGAATATCTGATATGGAAAGAGCTACAGATGAGCCAATCATTCCGACGATTTCCGGCGAGCAGTCAGGATCAACGCACATAACCGTTGCAACTACCTGGACATCATTATAAAATCCTTTTGGAAATAGCGGACGAATGGGTCTGTCAATCAAGCGGGAACTCAAGATCGCCTTCTCGGAAGGTCTTCCCTCTCTTTTAATGAATCCCCCGGGGATTTTTCCCGCAGCATACATTCTTTCTTCATAATCTACACTAAGTGGAAAAAAGTCAATATCTGCTCTGGGTTCTGCTGATGCTGTTGCTGTTACATTTACAACAGTGTCTCCGTATTTCACCATAACAGCTCCGCCTGCCAGCTGACAAACCTTGCCGATTTCCAGTTGCAGTAATCTTCCACCAACTGCGGTTCTAAATATTCTGTAGTCTTCAAATCTCATTAACAACTTCCTCCTGTTAATTTCCTCTTATTTAATCAGTTACCCTTATCTTGTCCTGCAAATGCAGAGTTATACCCGATTGATAACCCACCGGATAAATAAAAGCGGGGAAGTCCCCCGCTTTTTATTCTTTGAATTATTTTCTTAATCCCAAACGAGCAATCAAGTTTCTGTATCGATCTAGATCCTTGTTCTTCAGGTAATTAAGAAGGTTTCTTCTCTGACCTACCATTTTTAAAAGGCCTCTTCTTGAGTGATGGTCTTTTTTATGGATTTTTAAGTGCTCATTCAAATCATTGATTCTGAAAGTAAGAATCGCAACCTGAACCTCAGGAGAACCTGTGTCTCCTTCTTTTGTTTTGTACTCGTTAATAATTTCTGCTTTTTTTGCCTGGTCAATCATTTTCTTATCTCCTTTTCTTCTTTCACCTTTAGCCGTGTACTACGTCGGAGAGTCGTAGGGCTCAGCAAAAGGTAACTATTGACAATACATACTAACACATACGCCGATGCTTGTAAAGTCTTTTGTCACAGATATTATAGCCAATTTACAAGAGTTCTAATCAAATTCTCAGCGTTGAACAGATTTCAAAGTTTCAAAGAAGCCCGGATAAGATATTTGAATACACTGAGGGTCCTTGATCCGGCTGCTTCCTTCCGCAGCAAGCGCCAGTACAGCCATGGACATGGCAATGCGGTGATCCTGATAGCTTTCAAATTCCGCACCGTGAATGGGGCAGCCCCCCCGGATGATCATACCGTCTTCCGTGGTGGTCACGGACACCCCTGCTTTGGTCAATTCTGCCGCCATAGCTTCAATGCGGTTGGATTCCTTTACTTTCAACTCTTCGGCATCCTTGATCATGGTGGTCCCCTCGGCAAAGGCGGCGGCAACAGCAAGCACCGGCAGTTCGTCAATGAGTCTTGGAATCAAACTGCCGCCAATCTCCGTACCATGAAGCGAAGAAGATTTCACAAGAATATCTCCGGCCGGCTCTATGGTATTGCCATACATGGTAACTTCGATCTGACCGCCCATTGCCTGCAGCACATCCAGAATTCCTGTTCTCGTTTCATTCAGTCCGACATTTTTGATCAGGATTTCCGAATTCGGAACGATCAATGCGGCAACCATGAAAAAGGCTGCGGAAGAGATATCTCCCGGTACAGTGAGATCGCAGGAATACAATTCCTCTGTTGGCTCTACCAGGATCCGGTTCTCCTGCGTGCTTACCTTTCCTCCAAAACCGTTGATCATCAGCTCCGTATGGTTCCTGGATGGTTTCGGCTCTGTAATCAGAGTCTTTCCGTCCGCATAAAGACCTGCTAAAATCAATGCCGATTTCAATTGTGCGCTGGCTACCGGCAGCGGATATTCAATTCCATGGAGCTGAGTACCTTCGATGGTAATAGGAGTATATCCGCCGTTGATTCCCGATATTTTGGCTCCCATTTTTATTAGGGGCTCGATAACACGGTTCATGGGCCGTTTCCGGATCGAAGCGTCTCCGTCCAGAACGCTTTGAAAGCGCTGAGGAGCGAGAAGCCCGCACAGCAGTCTGGTGGTGGTGCCGGAGTTGCCCGTATAAAGAAGCTCTTGGGGTTTTTTCAGGCCATGGAGCCCGTTTCCCCGGACTTTCACCTGATCTCCGCTGATACTGATCTCCGTACCCATTTTGCGGAAACAATCAATGGTAGATAAGCAGTCCTCCCCCATGAGAAAATTGTCTACAAGAGTGACGCCTTTTGCGATGGCTCCCATCATGACGGAACGATGGGAGATTGATTTATCCGATGCAGGGGTTATCTGACCCTGCAAGCCTTTTGATGCTCTAATTTCCATGATTTTCTTTATCTCCTGTTACTGCTTGCTTTCGTAGCTTCCCAGTATTTTTACATAAGGGAGTTCCTCTGTCAGCTGATAAAAAAGCACCCGCATTCTTTCATCCTGAAGGTTCCCAGTAAAATCTACGTAAAATAAATATTCCCAGGCGTGCTTACCGTCCGGTCTGGAATGGATTTCGGTGAGATTGACACCGTAATCCCCGAATATTCCGAGGACACTGGCAAGGCTTCCGCTTCTGTGGGAACAGGCAAAAACCAATGCGATTCTGTTGTGGTTAGGTCTAGAAATGAGATGCTTTGAAACAGCTACAAATTTTGTCGCATTTTCTTTATTGTGATTAATTCCTTCTATGAGGATGTTCAAGCCGTATCGCTTTGCCGCTGCTATGGAGCAGATAGCTCCTCTTCCCAGGTCATTCTCACGAAAAACATCCTGGGCCGCAACTGCCGTATTGCTGCTTACCTTAGCCGTAATCCCTCTGCTCTTTAAAAATTCCTTGCTTTGCAGAATGGCCTGGGGATGGGAATAGACTTCTTTGATATCTTCCAATGACGCCCCTTTGATTCCCGCAAGGCAATGTTCTACCTTTACGATATCACTGCAGTTAATGTAAAGATTGTATTTCAGAAGCAGATCATACACCTCGTAGACCCCTCCGGCCGTGGTGTTTTCCAGAGGAACGATGCCAATATCCGAGCTGCCCTCACTGACCTGGCTGAAAACATCCTCAAAGGTGGAAACAGCGGTATATTGACAGTTCGGGAACATGGAGCCCGCAGCCATTTCGGAATAGGAGCCCGGAAGCCCCTGATAGCAGACCTGCCTGACTGGCAATTCTTCCTTCTGACAGGCAATTTCAAAGGCAGCGCCAAGTATAATAGTCTTCTTATATTGATGGGTTCTGCTGACTTCCATCATCTTTTTGACAAAGGAGATATATTCCTGTTCCAATTCTTTGTCAAGCCCGGCAGTCAGCTGTCTGATCACCTGTTCTTCCCGCTCGGGTTTTAATATTTTGTCTTTGGTTCTGAATTTACTTTCCGCTACTCGTTCAGCTGCTTTCATCCGCCGCTGAAACAATTCTTTCATTTGTATATCTATTT
Source organism: Sinanaerobacter chloroacetimidivorans (assembly GCF_018128545.1). Classification (GTDB taxonomy): domain Bacteria; phylum Bacillota; class Clostridia; order Peptostreptococcales; family Anaerovoracaceae; genus Sinanaerobacter; species Sinanaerobacter chloroacetimidivorans. Next base: position 533,652 of record NZ_JAGSND010000001.1, read on the forward strand.
CATCAATTTCTTTTCTGATTTCATCCAGCGTCATAGCCATATGCCTCCAAATACAGATCCATCATTGCAACAGCTGCCGCAGCTTCAACTACAACCGGAGCCCTCAGCGCAATGCAGGGATCATGTCTTCCATGTATTTCCAAATTCTCTTCCAGCCCAGTTTTGATGTTCAAGGTGTCCTGCTTTCTTGAGATAGACGGGGTAGGCTTAAAAACCGTCTTGAACAGAATCGGCATACCCGTGGTGATGCCTCCTAAAATCCCGCCGTTGTAATTGGTTTTTGTTCCGATCTTTTGATCTTCCTGCAACATAAAGCAGTCGTTGACTTCGGAACCTTTCTTACCGGCAAAGTCAAATCCCAGGCCGAATTCGATCCCTTTGACAGCGGGTACACCGTATAAAAGAGAAGCAATCCTGCTTTCCACATTTTGAAACATGGGACTTCCGATGCCCTCTCCGGCACCGATGATGGCACATTCCACGATACCGCCGAGAGAATCCAGTTCCATTCTCGCCGAATCTACCTGCTCTATTATTTGAGGCAGAAGGGTTTCGTCAAGAAGCGGTACGGTTTCCCCTTGAAGTTTCTCCAGCTGTGCAGCTTTCACGGAGGTCGGGTCGAAAGGCAGATCCGCGATGGAACCCACCTGATACAGATGGGAGCCTATTGTAATCTTTCTGCTTTGTTTCAGAAAATCTTTGCATAAAGCACCGGCAAATACAAGAGGTGCCGTCAGCCTGCCCGAAAAGTGTCCGCCCCCCCGAATGTCGTTATAACCTCTGTATCTGAGCTGACCGGTATAATCGCTGTGACCTGGCCTTGGTACGGTTCTCAGCCCTTCATAATCCTTGCTGTGCATATCCTGATTATAGATGGTGATGCAGATTGGTGCTCCGGTGGTGATCCCATCGTAAAAACCGGACAGAAGTTCCGGTAGGTCTTCCTCTTTTCTGCTGGTGGTAAGCTTGCTGGTTCCCGGCGCTCTTCTCTTCATTTCTCTTGAAATGAAGTTCATATCGGGACGAAAACCGGCAGGAAAACCATCAATTACAACGCCAATTGCCTTTCCATGGGATTCTCCGTATATTGATATTTTTAATTGATTGCCCCAAGTGCTTCCCATCTTAATCACCTAACACTTTCATCATTTCTTTTAATTCTAATACAGGCATTTTTACCTGTCTGGTTTTTCCTGGCTCTTCAATGTGTATAAAATGAATGCAGTCACCCTGTTTTTTCTTATCAGTCAATAAAGCCCCGTATAAGTCCTTCCTGTTGTAGGGGATATCCGTCGGAAGGTCAAACTTCTTCAGAACGGCCGTCAGATTTTGCAACGTGCCTTTTTTTGTGATTTCGAAAGCTTCTCCCATTTTAACAGCTGCCACCATTCCGACAGCAACTGCTTCCCCATGTGAAAACCGGGTAAAATCTCCCAGCATTTCAACGGCATGCCCGATGGTATGGCCAAAGTTCAATATTCTGCGAAGACCTTCTTCGGTCTCATCTTCTTCTACCACATGGATTTTAATTTTGACACATCTTGTGACGATCTCTTCCAGATTTCTCTGCAGTTCATCTGCTGACAGCAGTTCCAGAATTTCCGGGTCCCAGATACAGCCGTATTTAATGACTTCAGCCAATCCCGATGAAAAGATTTCCCGGGAAAGAGTGGATAGAACATTCATGTCTATGATTACTTTATCAGGCTGGCGGAATGCCCCAACCAGATTTTTCCCTGTTGGCAAATCCACTCCGCATTTGCCGCCTACGGATGAATCCACCTGAGCCAGTAACGTTGTAGGGATCTGAATCAGATGTCGGATCCCCCTTAAGTACGTAGCAGCTGCAAACCCTGCAATATCTCCGATGACACCGCCTCCCAGGGCAATGATCATATCCTTCCTTCCAAGCTGATTTCTGCTCAGTGTTTCATAGATTTCAGATACCGTTTGCAGAGTCTTATATTCCTCACCGGCCGTTATGATATGACTGCATACTTCAAATCCCCGAGGTTCCCATTGCTCAGTAAGTACTTCCAGATAGACCGGTGCCACATTAGTATCGCTGATCATGCATATTTTCGATGGCTGATCCTCAGTTGACAAATCTGCAAGGCATAGGTCAGCAGCTTGCTGAAGCAGTCCTTTATCTATAAATATTCTCGATGTATTCCGGCTTCCATTCAGTATTAATTCTTTCATCGATACCTCTTTTGTTCACAATCTCATTTATTTTCAATTCTATATTTTCAATATCTAATTACAGTTCTCTGTCTACTACTTCGGCAATAGCCCCAATTTTCTTCATTGTACTGTTAAACATCTCGTAGGTTAAGCTTTGCGCCCCATCGCTTAAAGCATTCGGCGGATCATTGTGTACTTCAATCATCAATCCATCTGCTCCTGCTGCAATTGCTGCCATGGAAAGGGATTCCACCATCCAGGATTTTCCGGAAGCATGGGATGGATCTATGATGACCGGTAAATGACTCAATTTCTTAAGGGCTGGTATTGCACTGATGTCCAGCGTATTTCTGGTAAAGGTTTCGTTGGTACGAATCCCTCTTTCACATAATATCACATTTTCATTGCCGCCGCTCAAAATATATTCCGCAGACATGAGAAATTCTTCCAGAGTGTTTGAAAATCCACGCTTCAAGAGTACCGGAATTCTCGCTTTTCCAAGTTCAATGAGCAGTTCGAAATTTTGCATGTTTCTGGCACCCACCTGAAAGCAATCCACTTTTCCGATGAATTTTTCCACATGACCAGGGTTGGTAATCTCTGTAACAATGGGCAGCCCTGTTTCCGCTTTAGCAATATTAAGAAGATCCAGTCCCTCTGCTTTCAAGCCCTGGAAGGAATAAGGGGAGGATCTTGGTTTCCAGGCTCCTCCTCGGATGATGGTTGCACCTGACTGCTTGATATGCTTTGCAATATCAATGATTTGCTCCTCTCCCTCCACAGAGCAGGGCCCTGCCATAACAACAATTTTTTTGCCTCCCACGGGTACTCCGCCTACGGTGACGATGGTATCTTCAGGATGCATTTTTCTGTTTGCCCTTTTATACGGTTCCTGTATCTTAATAATTTTATCTACATGATCAGAAAGATAAGCGGAACTTGTGTCCACGGAGGAGGTATCCCCTACAAGACCCAAAACCGTCATCTGCGCTCCGACGATGGGACTCACCTCTACATTGTATCGGCTGAGCCACCCCGCAATTTTGTTGATGTCCTCTTGTGAGGTTCCATTTTTTAATACGATAATCATGTTCTATTCTCCTTTACTGTTATTTCTAGCAAAAAAGTCCCTGAATACAAAAAACCTTCCGTCCCTACAAAGGGACGAAAGGTTATTATTGATAGCTTCCGCGTTACCACCCAAATTCAGTACAAAAAGTACTGCACTCGTTTCAAATACAAAGCACTGTTTCTATGCTTGATATTCTATCCCTATAACGTGGGATTACGCCATAGCCTACTGCAATCGTTCAGCCTGGAGCTCAAGAGGGAACTTCAAAATAATTTGCCAAATATCCACTTCCAGTCAACGATGGATAATCCCTGGTAGGTTCCTTATTCCTACTTTCCTCTATCATAGCCTTTTTCACTATTATTGGTATTATGCTATCTTCTATTGCATCATTTGTCAAGTAAATTTTTCATTTTAACAAAAAAAGAAGAAAGATAAAACTATAATATAATGTCCTTATCATGCTGCTGATGATAGAGCTTCGCTTCCATGCAGTCTTTTCTGATTTGCTCTGCCAGCTCGTCCACATTGTTAAATTTAATTTCCGACCGGATCTTTTCTAAAAATTCGATTCGGATTTCCTTACCGTAAAGATCCTTATTAAAATGGAAAATATGTGTTTCAATATTTTTTTTATTATCTCCAATTGTAGGTTTTATCCCTACATTTGTTACTCCATGATATTTTACCCCATTGTAGCAGCAATAGGTTACATATACGCCATGTGCAGGGGTTACCATAGTCTCATCTATCAGAATATTGGAAGTAGGAAATCCGATGGTCCTGCCGATTCGATTGCCGACCACCACTTCACCGCCGACGGAATAATTCCGGCCCATATATTTCATACATTCTCCGACTTTCCCTTCCTCGATCAGATTTCTGATAAAGGTACTGCTCACAAGATTTCCGTCGATGCGGAACGGCTCCAGTACATGAATTCCAAAGCCCTCCCGGAGTCCTGCTTTCATCAAAATTTCAGGATTTCCTTCCGCTTGATAGCCGAAATGATAATTAAAGCCGCAATAGGCTTCTCTCATTTTAAAGGCATCAAGGAGCAGTTTCTGTATAAAATCTTCGGCTGACATATGCTGGATTTCTTCATCAAATTCCAAGGAGAATAGATAGTCCACTCCCAGGGATTTGATAATGGCGGCTTTGTCTTCCAAGTACAAAATATTTTTAATTACAGGTTTCCCTGACAGAACATTCTTTGGATGGTTGCGAAAGGTGAACACAGCACTTTTCAGCCCCGCCATCTTCGCACTCTTTACGGTTCTTCTGATCAATTCCTGATGTCCCTTATGTACACCGTCAAAATTTCCAAGAGCCACTACTGTTTCTTTGATATTCTTGATTTCTTCCAATGAGTTAAATAGTTTCATTTGCTAACACCCTTATCAAAAGTCTTGTCCGATTTTCAGGAATCCCCACGGTCCTGGACTGATTTTTCTAGGCGGCATGGCTTTCAGCCCTGCCTGAGAAAAATCTTGCCCGATTCCTGGGATTCTATTTTTTAGCTTTTTGAGAATCCCCACGGCCCTGGACTGATTTTCTAGGCGGCATGGCTTTCAGCCCTGCCTGAGAAAAATCTTGTCGGGGACTAATTTTTTATATTGTTTATTATAAAAGGCTACTCCCAAAAATCCATTTGTTACGTCTTTACTTCCCTGTGGCTGATCCAAATAAATATTATAAGCCATTTTATATTCTTCTCTGATATCTAATCCTTGTTCAGAGTCTTTAAATTCAGGTTCTTTTTCTATTTTCACTTCAGACATCCTTAAATGTCCTCCGTTCACGAACCATTTTCCTCTTTCTTCACTTACTGCTGCCCGTCCGAAATGAACCAGAGGATAATCCGTATCCAATATATATCGATCCAGTGGGCCTTCTGCAAGTTCCTCCAGTGTCACCGTATTTTCCAAAGTGAAGATACCGCTTGCTGTTCTGATCAGACAACTCATAACAGCTCCGCACCCCAATTGTTCGCCGACATCCTGACATATTGTACGTATGTAAGTACCTTTTGAGCACTCTACGTCAAAAGTAATACGGCCGGAGTCGAGATCCATTTGGATTACACTTAAAGATTTTATGTCAACCAACCTGGGTTTTACTTCCACCGTTTCCCCTTGTCTGGCATACTCATATAATCTTCTGCCATTGACTCTAACGGCTGAATAATTCGGCGGCAGCTGCAAAATCTGCCCTCGGAAAGGCTTAAAAGCCTCGAGGATTTCAGCTTCGCTGAACTTCTTTCCATCTTCCCGGTGATCACTTAGTATGGTGCCCCAGATATCCTGAGTATCTGTCACAAGCCCCAACTGCATTTCACAACGATACTTTTTATAATCAAGATCCAAATATTCGGTAATTCTTGCAGCACTTCCAATGCAAAGGGGAAGTACCCCTACTGCCATAGGATCCAAGGTTCCGGTATGGCCGATTCTTTTAATACCCGATAGCCGCCTCAATATCTGCACTCCATCATGGGAAGTCATCCCCGCAGGTTTCAAAAGATTTATGATTCCGTCTCTAATCATGTTTCCGCCTGTTCTTTCATTTCTTCTATTTTCACTGTCTCCAGATAGCTGACAATGGCATCGGAAATCTGCCGCTTTGCATCCTCTAATGTTGTATATAAAGTGCAGCCGGCAGCTTTAATATGTCCGCCTCCTCCAAAGGATTGTGCGATGGAAGAAACGTCTGCATAGGTTTTGGATCGAAGGCCCACTTTAATGTGGTTCCCATCGTTTTCCTTCAAGAAGGCAGCGATCTCTACTCCGCTGATATTTCGAAGCGTTTCAATGATACCTTCCGTCTCATCCATGGAAGCTCCAGTCTTTGCAAGCATTTCCTGGGTTACGTACGCGATATCCGCTTTCCCTCCGCCGATCATTTCAATGGTATTCAGTACTTCCTTGGTTATTTTCAGCTTTTCATGCCGGATATTCTGATAGAGTTCAACACTGACTTTCTCCAGATCAATACCAATATCAAAGAGCTCGGCAGTAATCAGATGGGTCTTTTTTGTTGTGTTTGTGTATTGAAAATTTCCAGTATCCGTGGTTATAGCCGTATATAAAGCTTCCGCTATTTCCACATCGATTTCCACTTCCATCTCATTGATCAAATCATAGACGATTTCACCGGTTGCCGATGCATGTTCATCGATATAGTTCAAATCTGCAAAATAGTTATTTGTGGTATGATGATCCACGCAGATACGAAGTTTCCCCTCGAGGAATTTTTCTTTTCGTTCTGTGAAACGGTCGATATCACTGCAATCCACGGATATGGAGATATCCGGATCTTCTATCATGTTTTCGTTGTTTGTGCAATACCCTTGATCCAGAAAAGAAAGATAGGCAGGTATCCCATCTTCTATAAGAATATAGGATGTTTTTCCCGCTTTTCTAAGAGCCCTGCACAGTGCCACAGAGGAACCTAAAGTATCCCCATCCATAAGGATATGGGGATACAAGAGAACGGTTTTCGCGTCCATCAATTTTACTGCGATTTCTTTCAATGTATTATTACTCATCTTCATTTCCTGATTCTTCTATTCCCAGTTCATGGATCAGTTTCGAAATATGTCTTCCATATTCCAAAGAAGTATCCATTTTAAAGAGCAATTCCGGAACATGTCTCAGCTTGATCTGTTTTCCGATTTCCCTTTTCATAAGCCCTTTGGCGCTTTTAAACGCTTCCAGGACTTCGTTTTTTCCCTCTTCGTCCGGTTCTTCCTTCGCATTTCCAAAAACCGTAAAATAAACGGTGGCATAGCTTCCATCTTCAGTAACATCTACGGCAGAAATACTCACCAATCCAGAGAGCCTCGGATCTTTGATATCTCTTAACAGCATATCACTGATAATTCTTCTGATTTCTTCACCAAGCCGACCTTTTCTATAGCCTTTTCCCATTGTTTATCCCTCGTTTCCCAGCTCGCCCGCTTTGAAAGGCAAACATCAGCGAGCTGATGCAGAGAAATCACGAATATAACTTTGTAGATTTCTGCTGCTTGTTATTTTCTTTCAATCTCTTCCATCTTAAAGGCTTCTATTATGTCCCCTTCCTTTAAGTCGTTATAATTTTCAATACCAATACCGCATTCATAGCCGTGGTTTACTTCTTTTACGTCATCCTTGAATCTCTTTAAGGATGAAATCTTTCCTTCATGAATGACGATGCCGTCTCTTACAAGCCTGATCTCGGCATTTCTCAGCACTTTGCCTTCCAACACATAAGCGCCGCCGATGATGCCCACACCCGGTACTTTAAAGGTATTTCTAATCTCTATCTTGCCCAGAACCACTTCTTTAAATACAGGGTCAAGCATGCCTTTCATGGCTGCTTCAACATCGTCAATGACGTCGTAAATAACACGGTAGGTTCTGATTTCAATTTTTTCTCTTTCTGCCATGCTGGAAATCGCAGTACTAGGTCTTACGTTAAAGGCGATAATAATGGCTCCGGAAGTATTCGCCAGCATGATGTCTGATTCCGTAACGGTTCCGACTCCGGTATGAATAATTTTCACTTTTACATTTTCATTCTGCAGCTTCTCCAAAGACTGGGTCAGCGCACCAACAGAGCCTTGTACGTCACCTTTGATAATCAGGTTCAGTTCTTTCACTTCCCCTTCTTGGATCTGGCTGAATAACTGTTCCAAAGTAACGCTGGAATTTCTGGCCATTACTTCTTCTCTAAGTTTTTGTTTTCTATTTTCAGCGATTTCTCTTGCAATTTTATCTTCTTTTACAGCATTGAATTCGTCACCGGCTTCCGGTACTTCTGTCAGACCAAGAATTTCCACTGCAGTTGCCGGTCCGGCTTTTCTGATGGTATCACCCTTGAAATTGGTCATAGCTTTAATTCTGCCGGAACAGGTTCCTGCAACAACACTCATACCCGCCTGTAAAGTTCCGTTCAAAACAAGCAAGGTGGCAACTGAGCCCTTGGTTTTATCAAGTCTGGCTTCGATTACCGTTCCCATAGCAAGCCTGTTGGGATTTGCCTTTAATTCGAGTACTTCCGCCTGAAGCAGGATCATTTCCAAAAGGGTATCGATACCTTCCCCTGACTTTGCAGATACAGGTACGCAGATGGTATCTCCGCCCCATTCTTCAATCAGAATTCCATGCTCGGTCAGATCCTGCTTGACTCTGGTAGGATCTGCACCCGGTTTATCCATTTTATTAATAGCGACGATAATCGGAACATTGGCCGCTTTGGCATGACTGATGGCTTCTACGGTCTGTGGTTTTACGCTGTCATCGGCAGCTACGACCAGTACCGCTATGTCCGTCACATGGGCCCCTCTGGCTCTCATTGCCGTAAAGGCCTCATGGCCCGGAGTATCCAAAAATACGATTTTATGACCGTTTGCATACACTTCAGATGCTCCGATATGCTGTGTGATACCTCCCGATTCAGTGGAGGTAACATTTGTTTTTCTGATAGCATCAAGCAATGAGGTCTTACCATGGTCTACGTGCCCCATAACGGTAATGATAGGGGGTCTGCTTTTTAGATCCTCTTCCTTATCCTCAAAGAGTTCCAGTCCTTCTTCCACTACTTCTTCTGCTACTTTTCCCACCATAATGGGAACACCCAGTTCTTCACCCAGAAGGACTACCGTATCCTCATCCAGATTTTGATTGATGTTGGCCATAATTCCGAGCTTCATCAAAGCCATGATAACTGCTGAAGTTGATTTTTCAATCTGATCGGCAAATCCGGCTACGGTAATCGGTACATTGATGATCTTCGTACCTGGTGCCAGCTCTTCCATATTAATCTCCGGTTCTGCAGGCTTTGGCTTTGACTTGTGATGTACAGGCTTTTGCTGCATTGGAGGCAGACTGCTTTTCTGTTTTTGTTTTTGATTGGGGAACTTCTGTTCTGGCTTTTGTTCAGACTTCTGATGCTGCTGAGGTCTTCCTTCATTGGATTTTTGCTGAGCATTTGACTTCTCGTGATACCGTTGAGGTTGTTTCCCTTCGGTATTTTTCTGAGATGAAGGTTTATTGTCTGCATGTCTTACCTGTTGTGCCGGATTTCCTTCCATATTTCGCTGCTGTCCTTGTCTGTTTTGCTGTTGATTTCCATGTTCAGTTCTTTGCTGTTGGTTTCCATGCTCAGGTCTCTGCTGCTGATACCCCTGATTAGGTCTCTGCTGAGGATTCCCCTGATTAGGTCTCTGCTGCTGATACCCCTGATGGGATCTCTGCTGCTGATTTCCCTGATGGGTTCTCTGCTGCTGGCTTCCTTGGGCTGGTCTTTGCTGCTGGCCTCCCTGAGCCGGTCTTTGCTGCTGATTCCCTTGAGCCGGTCTCTGCTGCTGGCTTCCCTGGGCCGGTCTTTGCTGCTGATTCCCTTGAGCCGGCCTCTGCTGCTGATTTTCCTGAACCGTTCTATGTTGATGGTTTTCATTGGTCGTTTTTTGTTGTTGTCCTTGACCCTGTCTTTGAGGCTGCGGCTTTGCTGTCTTCTCCGGACTCACGCTGGGATGTGCGGCAGCTTTCACTACGACCTTTACTTCTTCCTTGTCCTGCTGCACTTCAGCCTTTTTGGGAACTACCTTTACTATTTTTGTCTCCGGTCCGTTTTTGCCCCGCAACACAGTGTTTCTGATTGCAATTACATCCATATCTGATAATACGCTCATATGGCTTTTGGCATCGATCCCCATAACGTTTATTTTATCTAACATATCTTTACTCGACATATTCAATTCTTTTGCCAGTTCATGTACTTTTATATTGGACATAAGAACACCTCCATTCTTTCTTTTATTCCCTGTCTAGTTCTTTTAATATTACATCTGCAAAATTTACATCTGTTATACCAAAAACTCCTCGTTCCTGACTTCCTGTAATTTTTGACAGTTCCTCTGTTTTTCCGTAAATACGCACTGGGACTCCATGATCCTCCGATAATTTTGCAAGCTTCTTTACGGTATTCTCTGATAAATCTTCGGTAAGGATTAATAGCTTAATCTTGCCTTGCTTAATTCCATAGGTGCATGTATGATACCCGGACAACAGGTTTCTAGATTTTTTTGCAAAGCCAAAATAACTATCAATCTTTTTTCTCATGCTCCTTTAGCTCCTTGAACAGTTCATCTAATTTCTCTTCTGTAATATCAATTTCCAAATTTCTGCTAATTGCCTTTTTCTTTCTTGCCTTTATAAAGCACTCAGTATCAGGACAAAGGTATACGCCTCTGCCGTTTGCCTTCCCCGTGAGATCGACTTTTGGGCCGTCTTCCGTCGCAACGATTCGAATCAGTTCTCGTTTCGGCTTGGACTCCATACAGCCAACACATCTCCTCATGGGTAATTTTTTTGCTTTCATCAAAGCACCTCCTTTATACTGATTTTAGTGCCTTTGTTTCATTTTTACGGTACTTGAATATGGAAATAAATAATTTAAAATTATTCAACTTCAACAATATCTGAATCGTCTTCTATCATATCTTCGTCTTGATAGGCTTCAAAATCTCCCGTTTCATCCGATACGTAACCGTCAGGGAAATATTGGCTATGGCTTTTGATATCGATCTTCCAGCCGCATAGCTTTGCAGCAAGTCTGACATTCTGTCCTTCTTTTCCTATGGCAAGGGAAAGCTGATAATCCGGCACCACCACGGTAGCCGATTTCCCTTCGGAATTGATGATGACTTTTTCTACTTTTGCCGGGCTCAGTGCACTGCTAATCAGTTTTTCAGGATCATCACTCCAATTGATAATATCGATCTTCTCACCAAACAGCTCATCCACAATGGCCTGAACTCTGGTACCTCTGGCACCGACACAAGCCCCTACCGGATCTACGTTTTCATCCGCCGTATAAACCGCCATTTTTGTTCTGGAACCAGCTTCCCTTGAAATACTTTTAATCTCAACAATGCCGTCCTGAATTTCAGGCACTTCCAGTTCAAAGAGCCGTTTTACCAAGCCGGGATGGGATCTTGACAGATACACCTGAGGCCCTTTTGTCGTCTTTTTTACATCCATAATAAAAACCTTAATACGGTTGTTAATAACGTACTTTTCTCCGGGTACCTGCTCCGTAGCAGCTAAAATCCCTTCGGTTTTTCCCATATTGATAAAAACCGTATCATTGCTGATTCTATGAATCAATCCTGTTACGATCTCAGACTGTTTGTTAGAATAATCATCATAAATCATTCCGCGTTCTGCTTCTCTGATTCGCTGAACAACAACCTGCTTTGCAGTCTGGGCAGCGATTCTGCCGAAGTCACGTGGAGTCACCTGTTTTTCCACGACGTCTCCAACCTCGAATTTGGGATCGATTTCTCTTGCTTCTTCGAGTGAAACTTCAACAAGATCATCTTCTACGTTCCCTACTACATCTTTTCTCATATATACATCGATATCACCGGTTTCTTTATTAATATTCACCCTGACATTCTGAGAGGTTCCATAGTTTTTCTTGTAAGCAGATACAAGGGCTGATTCGATGGCTTCAATCAAGAGATCTTTTGAAATCTCCTTTTCTTTTTCTAATTCTTCTACTGCCTTGATAAATTCTCTGTTCATTTTTTTCTATTTTCCTCCTTAAAAAATAACAGCAAGTTTCGTTTTAGCCGCTTTTTCCATTGGTATTTCAATTTTATTATTTTTTTCATCCAGTAAGACTATGATTCCATCGAAGAGCCCTTCCAGTTTACCGGTTATGACCTTTTTCCCATTCATCCCCTGGTAAAGAGTTACATCGACAATATTTCCCGCAAATCTGGCATAGTCACTTTCCTTTAACAGCGCCCTGTCCATACCGGGAGAAGAAACCTCAAGATAATAATTTTGTTCGATCGGGTCCAGCTCATCCATTCTTGCACTGAGAAATCTGCTCACTTTTTCACAATCGTCCGTGCTGATTCCTCCGCCGGGAGCACCCTGTGCTCTGTCAATATAAACGCGTAAAAACCAATCTTTTGCTTCTTTTACAAATTCTACATTATAAAGCTCATACCCATTCTCCTGAAGGAATGTCTCCAGTTCCTGGGCAACCAGATCTTTAATCTTACTCTTTGCCATGTTAACTCCTTTTTTCAGTAAAACTCCATGATAGATTTATTCCGGAACGGAATGATATCTAATTTACTTAGGTACAAAAGTGAAAGAGTGGGATTGCCCACTCTTTTGCATTTACCAGTCCAGTTTTTACTACACTTTGAGGATAGCATAAAATCCTTGGTATTGCAAGCTTTTTATTAAAAAAAGCATCATTGACAGTTGAAAAATTTGTCATTTTCAGGCTTTCCTTAACAGGATCTTCCGGTGCATTCAGAAACCCGGTTGGATCAGAAAAGACATAGTTGATCAGATTCAGGAATGCCGGACAAAACACCATGATTCGTGAGCGCTTCAATGGCAGTTTTATTTACCTTTGCTCTGTTTCTCATGTCGTCAACCGATATAAACGGTTTTTTCTCAAACTCCGTCACAATGGATTTCGCCGCACTTTCACCAACGCCGGACAGCGCTACAAAGGGTATCAGCACTTTGCCATCTATGGACTGGAACTTCGTAGCGTCGGATTTCCCTATTTCTGCCGGAAGAAATTCATATCCTCTGGCATACATCTCATATGCGACTTCCAATACCGTGACTTCGTCTTCTTCCTTCTTGGTAGCATTTTTCCCCTTAGCTTCTATCAGTTCCATTTTATTTCTGACTGCTGCAGGTCCTTTTAAAATGGTATCGGAATCAAATTCGCTTACCTTCGTTGTAAAGAATACAGCATAAAACTCAACAGGATGATAAACCTTGTAATAAGCAATTCTGTATGACATCGTCACATAGGCTACGGCATGGGCTTTCGGAAACATGTACTTAATCCTTCTGCAGGATTCAATATACCATTCCGGCACGTCGTTATCTTCCATAATGGCCACTTCTTCGGGAGTTACTCCTTTACCTTTTCTGACATTTTCCATGATCTTAAAGGCAGTTTTATTCGGTACACCTTTATGAATCAGATAGTTCATGATGTCATCTCGGGTAGAAATGGCGTCCTTCATGGTTGCCTGGCCATTCCTGATAAAATCCTGGGCATTATTAATCCAAACATCGGTGCCGTGGGAAAAACCTGAAATACGTACCAGATCAGCAAACATGGACGGTTTGGTATCATCCAGCATCTGCCTTACAAATTTTGTCCCAAATTCGGGAATTCCATAACTTCCGTGTGTAAATTTATAATCAGGATCTTTAATATTCAGCCCTTCTATTCCGTTGAAAATGCTGTCCACCTTCTCATCCTTTAAAGGAACAGTCAGAGGGTCTACTCCCGTCATATCCTGCAGATGGCGAATCATAGAGGGTACGTCGTGGCCCAGAATATCAAGTTTCAGCAAATTCTCATCAATGGAATGATAATCAAAATGCGTTGTGATGATATCGGTGTTCATATCATTTGCAGGATGTTGTACCGGACAGAATTCATAAATTTCATGACCTCTTGGCACGATGATGATCCCTCCGGGATGCTGACCCGTCGTTCTACGAACACCGGTACAGCATTCCGTGAGTCTTTCGGTCTCCCATTTATTGACCGGAAGCTGTCGCTCCTCAAAATATTTCATTACAAAACCATATGCCGTTTTGCTGGCTACAGTACCGATGGTCCCTGCCCTGAATACATTTTCTTTTCCGAAAATTTCTTCCACATATTTATGGGCAAAAGGCTGATATTCACCTGCGAAATTCAAGTCGATATCAGGCTCTTTATCCCCTTCAAAGCCTAAAAAAACCTCAAATGGGATGCTAAAGCCCTCTCTTTTATAGAGTGTACCGCATTCGGGGCAGTTTTTCTCCGGCATATCAATACCGCAGTCATAGCTGCCGTCCAGAATAAATTCTGAGTTTTTACACGCAGGATTCGGGCATATGTAATGAGGAGGCAGCGGATTTACTTCTGTAATTCCACCCATGGTAGCGGCGAAGGATGAACCAACGGATCCTCTGGAACCTACCAGATATCCATCCGACAGTGATTTTTGCACCAGCATTTCCGCAGAAACATACATAACGGCATAACCATTATTGATGATGGAATCCAGTTCTCGGTCCAAACGTTTCTGCACCAATTCCGGTAAGGGATTGCCATAAATGCTCCAGGCTGTCTCCATGCAGGTATTTCGCAGCTTTTCTTCCGCCCCGTCTATTTTAGGAGGAAACTTACCGCTTGGAACCGGCATTACTTTCTCAATTTGATCTGCAATATAATTGGGCGCCTCGATAACAACTTCTTTTGCAAGCTCTTCACCCAGGTATTCAAATTCTTTCAGCATTTCCTCCGTGGTTCTGAGGTAAAGGCCTTTATCTCCTTCGATATCTTTATATCCCTGGCCTGCCATGAGAATTTTCCTGTATAACGACTCTTCGGGGCTTGCATAATGTGCATCACAAGTAGCAACGATCGGCTTGCCTAGTTTTTTTCCAAGGGCTATTATTTTTTTATTGATTTCTTTTAATTCATTGACATCGGCAACGGAACCATTATCTACCAGAAACTGGTTGTTGGCCAATGGTTGTATCTCCAAATAATCATAAAAATCAGCAATTCTTTCAATTTCGGATTCGCTTTTTTTATGTAATATGCTCCGATATACCTCACCCGCTTCACAGGCAGAGCCAATGATCAGTCCTTCCCTGTAGCTTGAAAGTACGGATTTAGGGATTCTAGGCTTTTTATAAAAATACTCCAGATGGGATTTGGATACCAGTTTATAGAGATTCTTCAAGCCTTCCTGGGTTCTTGCCAAAAGAATAATATGGTAGGTGCCTTTGGATTTATAATCAATCTTGCCGTCTCCCCCATCAGAATCGTCAAACAGATATCCTTCCAGACCATAAATGAGCTTAATATCAAGCTTGCCGTATTTTACAGCCTTTTGGGCATCAGGAAAAGCCTGTACCACGCCATGATCGGTTATGGCGATGGCTTTCTGACCCCATTCCGCTGCCGTCTTTACCAAAGCTTTGATTTCATTGAGCCCGTCCATGGCGCTCATTTTTGTATGCGCATGAAGTTCTACTCTCTTTGTTTCGCAAAGATCCTGCCGGCTTGGCTTTTCTGTTTTTTCTATATCTTTCCCCATGATTACAAGAACATTCTCATAGGTGTCAAATTCGGCTGCCCCTCTGATTTTCACATAATTTCCGGGATTGAGGCTGCTGTCGATTTCATTCCATTTTTCTTCCGAAGCAAAAACCTTGACACAGATAGAAGTTGTCAAGTCCGTTACCAAGATGGTGACAAGTTTTTTATTGTTTTTTATCGTTCTTGCTTCTTTTCTAAAAAGCATTCCCTCAATTGTTACCTGTCCGCTGTCTACGGTTATAGAGGAAATGCGTACCGGCTCATCCTTGATCATTTTACCCATAATTCGATTTCCGACCATGGGTTCTTCTTTTTGATCTCTGCGCTGCCATTTCCCTCCGTTACCATTGCTGCCCGGGTTTGCACCGTTTGTTTTTTGCACTCCCTGCGAGCCATTTCCATTAGATGCTGCAGTCTTTTGTGCTTTGCTGGCTTCCTCCAGCTCTTTCAGGGCCAATGCTGCTATTTCTTCCGTTTTTTCTTTATAAGTGTCCTGATGATTTGCAAAATGAACCGTTTTATGAATGTTAAAATTATGATATAAAAGCTTTTCAAATAAGGGTGCGACCTTATCGTTCAATTCTTTAACAGCAACATCACCCAATGCCATAATAGTCAGCTTTTCGCCTTCACAATCAAATTCCTGCGGGAATATAGTTTTTGTTATCGCAGCATAATCTCCGTTGATTTCTTCAATCATATGCTCTATATACAATTTGAAGATTTCATTCTCTGAAAGAATCATGTCCACGTATATAAATTGAATTTTGACACCTTTTAACCCAGGAATTTCATTTTTTATAAGCTTGCAGATTCTGTCCACATCACCATAGGGTACGACGAAGTTAAGTCTCATATCCATAGAAAGGACAGCCGTCTCTTTCGAAACAACTGCCTTTTCAAGTGAATACTGATAACATTCTTTTGGGTGTTTTCCAATCTTGTTCCAGCTTATCGTATTCTCGATTAATGACTTCAATGATGGCCTCCGTTTATTTTTGCTTATAAAAATTTCTACTTCTTCTGCTCTGGTTCATCCTTCATGATTTCCGTAAGCGAGGTTGCAAGACCTGCCAGCCCCTGAATTTCTGAAGGAATAATAATTTTAGTTGCTTTTCCGTTTGCTGCGGCGGTAAAGGCATCCAGACTCTTCAGTGCAATGACTTTCTGGTTTGGATCGGATTCTACCAGCATTTTGATACCGTCTGCCGTAGCTCTTTGCACCATGAGGATCGCTTCTGCCTGACCTTCTGCCTCTTTAATCTGCGCTTCCTTCCTCGCTTCTGCCGCCAGAATCATGGACTCTTTATTGGCTTCCGCAGTCAGGATAACGGACTCCTTGTTACCTTCGGCAATCAGAATGGCAGATTTCTTTTCTCCTTCCGCACGAAGTATTGCTTCACGTCTTTCTCTCTCCGCACGCATCTGTTTTTCCATTGCCTGCTGAATATCTCTTGGGGGAACGATGTTCTTTACTTCCACACGATTGATCTTAATGCCCCATGGATCGGTAGCTTCATCGAGTACCAGCCTGATTTTTGCATTGATATGTTCTCTGCTGGTCAATGATTCGTCGAGTTCCAGATCACCAATAATGTTACGCAAGGTAGTTGCCGTCAAATTTTCTATAGCAGCCATAGGATTTTCCACACCATAGGAATATAATTTCGGGTCGGTAATCTGAAAATAGATAACCGTATCAATTTCCATGGTAACATTATCTTTTGTAATGACAGGCTGAGGCGGAAAATCGATAACGTGTTCCTTTAAGGATACTTTTTTTGCGATTTTATCGATTAGCGGAATTTTTATATGAAGACCTACCTGCCAGGTTGCATGATAAGCTCCCAATCTCTCTACAACATAGGCCCTAGCCTGAGGAACAATTCGTATATTTGTTACAACTAAAAAAATGGCGATGACAATTAAAAGAATAATTGCCAAGATTGAAATCAAACCAGATGTGACTAACATGTTTCTTCTCCTTTCACCAACTCAACAATGAGCTTAACCCCTTCAATTTTAACAACTTTGACTTCCTGACCCTTGAGCAGCGTTTGATTATCCAAAGATGCGGCAGTCCAGATCTGGCCATTCAGCTTTGCCTGGCCCGTACCGTAAGGCATAATATCTTCCGTTACCAGCGCAATTTTTCCAATCATCTGATCAATATTGTTCTTTTCATGACCAATTTTCAATCTCTTTTCTGCCAACGGTCTTGTGAAGTACAGAAGTATGATCGATACGGCCAGAAAAACCGCTCCCTGTAGTAATAATGGACCTCCGATTAATGCAATAAAGCAGGCCGCTACACCGCCCACCGTAAACCAGATGGTGGTCAATCCCATGGTAAACCCTTCAATGATAGCAAAAATGACTGCAATCAGAATCCAAATCAGTGGTTCGGACATCTCAAATCCCGGAATCATAAAATCACCCCTTTCTTTTTAAAACTACGTTTTTATAATTGTGAATCATGTAAAAATTAAACTAAAATATGTTCCTGATTGATATATAAAATGAGTTCCTTTGCAATCTCATCCTCATTTACTGTTTTTATGACTTTCCCTTTTTTAAAGAGGATTCCTTTCCCTTTACCGCAGGCAACACCCAGGTCGGCCTCCCTTGCCTCTCCCGGTCCGTTTACCTCACATCCCATTACGGCCACGGTAATAGAAGGTTGTTTTTTTCTTGCCATTTCTGTTTCCATAGGTTTGATTGCAGCTTCTACCTCAGCGGCTATTTTAGCAAGGTCTACACCGCATCTTCCGCAGGTCGGGCAGGAAACCAAATTGATTACACTGCTTTTTAAATCCAAAGCCTTCAGGATTTCTTTTGCAAAATATACTTCATTCACAGGATCCCCAGTAAGCGATACCCGAATGGTATCTCCGATACCGGCTAAAAGCAACGCCCCGATACCAATAGCGGACTTTGCCTTACCGCTTTCCACCGTACCGGATTCGGTAATTCCGATATGCAGCGGATAGTCCATCTTATCCCTGATGATATGATGCGCCTGATTATTAAATCTGACATCGGACGATTTTAGCGATACTACAATATCGAAAAAATCAAGCTCCTCTACATATTGAATGCTGCGCAGTGCACTTTCTGCCAGTCCTTCGGGGGTAACCCCTCCATATTTCTCTAAAATATCTTTTTCCAAAGAGCCTGAATTTACCCCAATTCGAATGGGTATTTTTCTTTCCTTCGCAGCATCTATCACTGCCTTTACCCTATCCCTGCTACCAATATTTCCTGGGTTAATTCGAACTTTGTCCGCACCATTCCCAATAGCAGCTACAGCTAATCGATAATCAAAATGGATATCTGCTACCAAGGGGAGCTTTACTTTTCTTTTAATTTCTCCAAAGGCTTCTGCTGCCTCCATATCCGGGATGGCACAACGTACAATATTACAGCCTGCTTCTTCCAGTTTCATGATTTGATCGACCGTAGCAGAAATATTCCTGGTATCCGTATTCGTCATGGACTGAATGGACACGGGAGCGCCTCCGCCGATTGCCAGGCCCCCGCAAAATATCTGCCTGCTCATAGAATAAACCTTCCTACATCCTGGAATGTAATATAAATCATCAGACCGAACAACAGCATGATGCCGATAAAATGTATTTTTCCTTCCGTTTCATCGGATATCGCTTTTCCAGTAAATAATCGAATTACCATGAAGAGAAGTCTGCCTCCGTCCAATGCAGGGAAAGGCAGCATATTTACGATCGCCAGATTTAAACTGATTAATGCTGTCAACTGTGCTAAATAGAAAATGCCCATCTTGGCAGTATCACCAACCATGTAAACAATTCCAACCGGTCCTGTAAGATTTTTGGTGGATACTTCACCGGTAAAGAGCTGGCCAATCACCTCAACCATTTTGATGCCCATTTCTACCGTACTTTGAGCTCCCAAAACCAACGCTTTCCCCGGATTTTTACCATATTCCGGCGTGATGCCGATCACTCTGCGTCCATTTTCTGCAGTCGTCACAGCAGTTTCAAAGTTGAGCTGCTCTCCATTTCTTTCAACAACCACGGTAATGGTATCCCCGGTACTTTGGCCTATAGTATCTGTAATATCGTTCCATTCACGAATTACCTTATCCTCGATCTGTACAATTTTATCCCCCGGCAGCATTCCCGCCACTGCAGCAGGATTATCCGGTGTAAGCTCTTTGATAATATTGGTAGGCATCCCTACAGACATAAAGACGATGGATAAAATAACAATCGCAAGAACTAAATTCATTGCAGAGCCTGCAATGACCACAAGTGCTTTTGCCCAAAACGGCTTGTTATTAAAAGCTGCTGTATCGCTGGATTCCTCATCTTCCCCTTCCATTTTGCAGAATCCGCCGATAGGCAGTGCCCTTAAGGAATATTCCGTATCTCCCTTTTTAAAATGAAAAAGCAGCGGACCCATACCCAATGCAAATTCATTTACTTTAATCCCTACTGACTTTGCCAGAATATAGTGTCCCAATTCGTGAACAAAAATCAATAAACAAAAGATTAATATGGCATAGATAATCATCATTTTTCTAATTCCCCCCTGGTCTTTTTATCTACTTCTAAAATCCCTTCCATATCCAAATGATAGATGACTTCATGCTCCTGCAGCACTTTGTCAATAGTATTCTGAATATCAATGAAACTTATCCTGTTTTCTAAAAATTGCTGCACTAAAATTTCGTTGGCAGCATTCAATACAACAGGATAGCTTCCGCCTGCTTTTAATGCCTCGTAAGCAAAGTCGAGACATTGAAAGGTTTTCCGATTCGGCTTTTCAAAGGTTAATGTACCCAGTTCAAAAAAATCTACACTGGAGCAGTTGTTTTCGATTCGATCCGGGTAAGTAAATGCGTAACTGATAGGCACTCTCATATCCGGAACTCCGAGCTGTGCAATGATGGAATGATCCACATATTCAACCATGGAATGGATAATGCTCTCAGGGTGGATGACAACATCAATTTGCTCAGCCGGCATATCAAAAATCCATCTGGCCTCGATCACTTCCAATCCCTTATTCATCATGGTTGCTGAGTCAATGGTAATCTTGCTTCCCATCGTCCAATTCGGATGCTTTAAAGCCTGGGCTAACGTTACTTTTTCAAGCTGCTCAAGAGTATACCCCCGAAAAGGTCCCCCGGATGCCGTCAAAATCAGCCTGTTTATATTCTTATGTTCATTACCCTGCAATGCCTGAAAAATAGCACTATGTTCACTGTCAACAGGCAGCAGCCGAACTTTATGCTTCGCCGCCGCACCCATGATCAGCTCTCCTCCTGCCACCAATGTTTCTTTGTTTGCAAAGGCAATATCTTTGCCCGCTTCAATGGCACAGTAAGTAGGTATCAATCCTCTCATGCCCATCAGTGCATTCAAAACCAGATCGGAATCAGCCATAGCTGCAGCTACGGTCAGCCCTTCCATCCCGTATAGAAATTCCGTATCCGGATGTATCTTGCTCAATGCAACCGCATCATCCTCATAGGCGGTGACTGCAAGAGCGGGTTTATGTTTTGCAATTTGTTCGGAAAGTTTATCTGCATTGCTTCCACAGGTCAATACCGTAGCACAAAAGAGGTCCGGGTTCTGTTCTATAATATCCAATGCCTGGGTACCGATAGATCCTGTGGAACCTAGTATTGCGATTTTTTTCATTGTTTCTCCCTTAAAGCTATTATTTATTAGTTTGTGAAACTAAGTTTGAATTTTTGTCTGATCAGCAAAAGGTCTAATTTTATGTGATAACGCAAAGCTGGTTCGCAGTTTTGATATTTTCATAACCTCATCTCATGATTTTTCGTGCGCAAAAATGTGAAGGGTCACATTATTTGCTGAGATTGCTGATGCAATCTACGAAAAATCCTACTCGATTCGGTTGAAAATACTTCAAACCTGCTCAAGGCTTTGCTTATATCCCATAAAGATTATGACCATTTCGGATAAGACCAAAGCAAAATCATTCCGACGTATTGTTATAGCCCTTTTGCTGATCAGACAAATTAAATCACATAGTTTACAAACAATGGCATTCCACTATTATTAGCGGTAAGCAAATTTTTCTTAGTTTTTTAAAATTTGCTTTTTTAGTCAGGCCACCCCGTTAGTCAAAATAAAATTATGTATATTACGCTATTGAACTGCCAGCTTTTAGCTTTAGCGAGTTTTTTACCAAGCCGCAATGGCTGAACTTTGGATTTAAGAAAATATCCGAACAGGTTTCGTCAATGACATAGGATGAAGATGATGTTATTTTTAATGATGGCATTCAAGTTTTGCTATAACCCAAAAACACCGATTAGGGATACCGTTTGTTTTTGGGGTTAAAAATAACGAATCGAGACCATATCATTAGAAACCTGTGAGTATTTTCGTGATACAAAGTCAGACCTTTGGCTTGTCAAAACTCAACTACTTCGATCTGGCAGTTGAATGATTCGGTTTAAATACTAATAAATGAAATTTGACTAACTAATAAATAATAGTTACCCACTTTATTGAATCACAAGCATTATATAATAGTAAATCAACGGGGCCGTGAACAGTACGCTGTCGATTCGGTCCAGCACACCGCCATGTCCCGGTATTAAATTTCCGTAGTCTTTGATTCCTATTTTTCTCTTAAAGATGGATGCGGTCAAATCTCCAAACTGAGAAATGATGCCTCCAAGCAGACCGATAATAATACAATGGAGCAACAGTCTGGGTATCACGAAATAACCAAATAGGGCACAAAAGAGCAGACTTCCTAAAGTACCGCCGATGGCGCCTTCGATTGTTTTCTTGGGACTGATTTTCGGGCAGAGTTTATGCTTGCCGAAAGCAAATCCGCTGAAATAAGCCATGCTGTCTGTTCCGAAGGCCGTGATGAAAATCAGCCAGACAAAAACGCCATATTCCGGAATCTGTTCCACCAGAGTAACATGGAAGGAGAAGAAAATAACATAAAAGATTCCTGCCATAGTGACCATGGCATCCTGTAATTCACGTTCTTCAATTTTAAAAAGGTAAAGGAGACTCATAATGATCACTGCGAAAAACCACAGCCTGTAATATTGTTCGTTGCCTCCCCCAAAGAGGTTAATGGCATATAAGCCTAATATGCTGATATTGGCAGTCAGATAGGACGGTTTTACGCCGATAGATTCAAAGCCCCGATAAAACTCTCTAACACCTAGAATTCCTATAATAAAACTGGCTATTAATAATACTCTTCCGCCAAAGAAAACCACAGCCAGCAGAGGAAGCATGATAATTCCTGATATGATTCTTGTCTTCATTCCAATTCCTCACCTTCCGCCATAACGTCTTTTTCTTCCTTGATATTCTTCAATGGCTTTATGAAATTCTTCCTTTTTAAAGTCCGGCCAAAGCACATCGGTAAAAATAAATTCACTGTAAGCACACTGCCATAAGAGGTAATTGCTTAATCTTTTTTCACCGCTGGTTCTGATTATCATATCCGGATCAGGAATTCCAGCCGTATATAGATAATTCGAAATCATATCTTCTGTAATGTCCTCAGCCTTTAATTTTCCATTTTCAACTTCCTGAGCAAGGACTTTTACGGATCTTACAATCTCATCCCGGCTGCCGTAATTTAATGCTATATTAAACTGAAGTCCGGTATTATTTTTCGTTACTTCAAGGGTTTTTTCAATACTTTTCACTGCATCTCCCGGCAATTTCTGGTAATCCCCGATAATTTTTACCTTTACATTGTTTTCGTGGAGTTCTTTCAGCTCTTTCTCCACATAAAGAACAAGCAGTTTAAAAATACCGCTTACCTCTTCCATAGAACGCTTCCAGTTCTCCGTTGAAAAGGCATAGACCGTAAGGTGATGAATGCCCAGCACGGAAGAAGCCTTCACAATTTCTTTCATCGCAATCATTCCGGCATTATGCCCTGCAAATCTTGGGAGATTTTTGCTCTGCGCCCACCTGCCGTTCCCATCCATGATGATTGCAACATGAGATGGTATTTTATCGTAATCTATCATATTTTGCACACCGTTACTACCAGGTTTTCGGCCTCTTTCAGGCTCTGTACTCTGATTACCCTGAGAAACCCATTCAGCGGTTCCTTTTTGGTTGATTTTGTTTCTATAATACGAAAAGCTAGCCCTTCTGCTTCCAGAAGGGCTGATGCTGCATTTAACTCCATACCTAGTACATCAGGAAAGTCCCTCAATGGTTAAACCTCCATGATTTCCTTTTCTTTATCAACGATCATTTGATCGATGTCTTTGATGCATTTATCGGTTTTTTTCTGAACCTCATCCAATGCTTTTTTTAAATCGTCCTCTGTAAGTTCTCCGGCTTTTTCCTGCTTTTTCAGCTCATCGTTGGCATCTCTTCTTTCATTTCTGATGGCAACTTTGGCATCTTCACCCATTTTTTTAACTGTCTTAGTGAGTTCTTTTCTTCTTTCTTCAGTAACAGCCGGAATCACCAATCGGATTACTTTTCCGTCATTGGAAGGATTAATTCCCAAATTAGCGACATTGATGGCTTTTTCAATGTCATGGATGGATTTCGGGTCAAATGGTGAAATCATAAGACTCCTTGGATCGGGAACAGATATATTTGAAATGTTTTTAAGTGGTGTGGGGCTGCCATAATAGTCAACCATTACCTTATCCAGTAATGCCGCATTTGCCCTTCCCGCTCTTACTGTATTTAATTCTTCTTTTAAGACTGCCATACTTTTTTTTGTTTTTTCATCTAGAACCTGCTGTACATCAATACTCATAATTTCATCCTCCGCAATTTAATTTTGTTAATACATAACTCTATTATTTTACTTTATGATTGTGCCTATTTTTTCACCATAGATTGCCTTAATGACATTATCCGGTTCAGAAAGTCCAAAAACATGAATAGGAATTTTATTATCCATGCATAGGGAAGCTGCAGTGGAGTCCATTACACCCAATCCCCTATCCAGTACTTCTTTATGAGTCAGCTGGTCAAAACGTACCGCATCGGGATTTTTCTCCGGATCGTCGGAGTAAACTGCATCGATTTTTTTTGCCAGAAGTATGATATCTGCTTCAATTTCGGCAGCTCTCAGCGCGGCTGTGGTATCTGTAGAGAAGAATGGATTTCCGGTACCGGCAGCAAAAATTACCACTACATTTTTTGATAAATGAGCCATGGCTCTTCGTCGGATATAAGGTTCTGCTACTTCCTTCATCTCAATGGCTGTCTGTACTCTCGTAGGAATGCCTATCGCTTCAAATGCGTCCTGAAGTGCCAGTGAGTTGATTACCGTTGCCAGCATACCCATGTAATCAGCCGTAGCCCGATCCATACTTTTGCTGGTTCTTCCTCTCCAGAAGTTTCCGCCGCCAACGACAACAGCTACCTGAACGCCCAACTCAACGAGTGCTTTTACCTGCTTTGCCACCATGCTGAGCATTTCTTCGTTTAGACCAAACTTATTCTCTCCAGCTAATGCTTCTCCGCTAATCTTTAAAACCACTCTCTTATATTTCGGCTCCATAATCGCGTCCTTTCCTGTTTTGTAGATTTCTACTGCCATCTGTGCGTTTCAATGAGGCGGGAGAAATCTTTTCGCCTCGTTATTATGATTACTAATCTAAAGGACACTAGATCGTAGTGTCCTTTTATTATAGCATATTCTAATTAGCTGTTCATCTGTTTTGCAACTTCTTCTGCAAAATTTTCTTCTTTCTTTTCAATTCCTTCGCCAACTTCATATCTGATCATTTCAACAACTTTCATTGGCTTTCCGATTTCTTTAGAACAATTAGCAACATACTGGCCTACGCTGATTTCGCCGTCTTTAACAAATTTCTGTTCCAGAAGACAAGTTTCCTTCAATTCCTTCTTCAGTCTGCCCATTACCATTTTTTCAACGATATCAGCAGGCTTTCCTTCATTCAGCGCCTGGTGAACCAGGATTTTCTTTTCGCTTTCCAGATATTCGGGATCTACGGCGGATTCATCAATGAACTTCGGATTCATGGAAGCAACCTGCATGGCAACGTCTCTTCCCATTACATTCACTTCATCAGCAGAAGCTTCTGTTTCCAAACCGACAAGAACTCCGATTTTACCGTTTCCATGTGAATATCCTACGTATACAACTCCAGGAGTCTGGCATTTTGCAAATCTTCTCACGTTCATGTTTTCGCCAATTTTTGCAATTTTTCCGTTTAATGCTTCCGTAACAGTGCCTTCTCCCTTATAATCAAGTGCCATGAAAGCGTCCATATCTGTCACATCGGTATCCAGCGCCATATCAGCTAAATTGGATACGAATTCAATAAACTCTTCATTTTTAGCTACAAAGTCTGTTTCTGAGTTTACTTCTACTGCAGCTGCCTTTTTACCATCAGCTGAGAAAGCAAGTTTTACAAGACCCTGTGAAGCAACTCTGCCGGCTTTTTTTGCAGCCTTAGCCAGACCTTTTTCACGAAGCAATTCAATTGCTTTATCCATATCTCCACTTGTTTCCACAAGTACTTTCTTACAATCCATCATTCCTGCGCCGGTTCTTTCACGCAGCTCTTTCACCAAACTAGCGGTTACTTCCATTCTCGTACTTCCTCCTGTTTCGTTTATTATCTATTTTATCTTGGATTATTCAGCGTCTTCTGCCAGCGCTTCTTCTTTTTCCTCAGCTGCAGCTTCATCAGCTTCAGCAAAGCTTTCACCCTGGTTTGCTTCAATAATCGCGTCAGCCATTCTGCCGGCAATTAATTTAACTGCTCTGATTGCATCATCATTAGCAGGGATAATATAATCTACGTCATCCGGATCACAGTTTGTATCTACGATTCCGATAATTGGAATTCCTAATATTCTTGCTTCTTTGATTGCAATTCTTTCTTTCTTAGGATCTACTACAAAAATTGCAGCAGGCATACCCCTCATTTCTTTAATGCCGCCCAAGAACTTTTCAAGCTTTTCCAGTTCGCCTCTCAATTTAATAACTTCTTTTTTTGTTAATGCCTCAAAAGTTCCGTCTGTTTCCATAGCTTTAATATCATTGAGTCTTTTGATTCTCATGGAAATGGTTTTATAATTGGTAAGCATACCACCCAACCATCTTTCGTTAACAAAGTACATGCCGCATCTCTTTGCTTCATCAGCAATAGCTGCCTGAGCCTGTTTCTTTGTACCAACGAAAAGAACCGGTCTGCCGGTTGCTGCCACTTCCTTCATGAAACCATATGCTTCGTCAATTTTCTTTACTGTTTTCTGAAGGTCAATGATGTAAATTCCATTTCTTTCAGTGAAGATGTATGGAGCCATCTTAGGGTTCCATCTTCTGGTCTGGTGTCCGAAATGCACACCTGCTTCTAATAATTGTTTCATTGAAATAACTGCCATAATTTTTTCCCTCCTGGTTTTTCTTCCTCCACTTTGGTTTTTCCCGGAGAATGACCTTGCAACAGGCACCAGTTCTCAAGAAACCAAGTGTGTGAATTTGATAAAAATAATGATGGATAAGGTCTGCCTGACACATATCCTCAAATACTATACTATATTATATTGGGAAAATCAAGGAAAACTTATGCAAATTTCATTCAAATTCCTTAGCTTTATCGTTCTTTTCCAAAAATCTGCGATAATAGCTTCTGGTATATTGATAATTATTCTGACCTACTCTCAGGGTCTTTCCGCCTTCCAGATAAAAAATCCCTTTTTCCATTCTGAGGATTTTATCTAAATTTACAACACAGCTTCTATGGCATCTGTAAAAGTTATCATCCAAATATTTCATAATATCATCCAGTTTTCCATAAAAGGAATACACTCTGCCGGCAGTATAAATTTTAATCAATCTTAATTCTTTCTCAATATACAGGATTTCTTTTATCCAGACCTTACTGGATTCTTTTCGTGTTATAACAGGTATATATCCCTGGTTCGACTCCTTGTTTCTTTTTGGATCCATAACGTTTCCTCCCTCCATTACGCAACCTGGTTCTAAAAATATTTCCCTGCGTATTAGAGGATTTTTGAGGCAAAAATGTTGCAAATTTTCTGATAAATTTCATTCCTGAACGTTATTTTTTTACAACAAAAAACGACATTGAAACGATTCAATGTCGATACGGGTATCATATTGGCTTTAATAGTCTATCTTAATCGATTTTTGCGGGCGCCTGATTCCAAAAATCATCTTTTCTCCCGGTTCCCACAACAGCAAATCCTTTACCACTTCCGAAGCCATCATCAATCCTGCTGCCGCAGGCAGAAAAGAAATACTGGATGGAACTCTGCTGCCGTCTTCCGGAAGTTCTTCACGATGCGGATTCTCCGTAGAATAAACCACCTTTAAATCTTTGATCCCCGATTTTGCTATTTCCTTACGGATCAATTTTGACATGGGACACATCCTGGCTTTACCGATATCTCCCACCTTTAGCTGGGTAGGATCAAACCGATTTCCCATACTCATGGAGGATATGATCGGCACTCCCAAGGATTTGGCATATTGTATCAGCAGGAGTTTATCGGGAATTTGGTCTAATGCATCGATAACATAGTCAAAGTCTTTCATGGCGAAGTTCTTTATCAAGTTTTCATCCAAAGTTTCCGACGAAATTGCTGTCTCGGCTTCAGGATTGATATCCAAAATACGGGCTGCCATTACCTCCGTCTTGTTTTTACCAAGGGTGCTTTGAAGCGCAACCAATTGCCGGTTCAGGTCGGAAGCTTCTACCCTGCTATGATCAACAAGTGTCAATGTTTTGATTCCGGCTCTAACGAGAGCCTCAGCTGCATAGCCGCCTACTCCGCCAAGACCAAAGATGATAATATTTTTCGAATGAATTTTTTGAAAGCTTTTTTCTCCAAGAAGCATACGCGTCCTGTCATAAATGGATTTCATCATGTTCACCTCTGCCAAAAAGAATAGACTTGTAAAACACCGGAATCAGATTTGGGTATCCGATTTCGGAATATGATTATAACACCTTATTCAGGAAGGTCCTGATTCTCGGATGCTCCGGATTTACAAAGATATCGTCTGGAACACCGTCAACAACGATCTGTCCGTCATCCATAAAGACGATTCGGTCGGAAATCTCTCTTGCAAAATTCATCTCATGGGTTACGATAATCATGGTCATGCGCTCTTCAGCCAGCTTCTTGATTACCTGCAGAACTTCTCCGATCAGCTCGGGATCCAGGGCTGAAGTAGGTTCGTCGAAAAGCATGATATCAGGTTCCATAGCCAAGGCTCTTGCAATAGCCACCCTCTGTTTCTGACCTCCGGAAAGCTGTCCCGGGTAGGCATTCTTTTTATCCAGTAAGCCTACCTTTGTCAGCAGATCTTCCGCTGTTTTTTCTGCTTCTGCTTTGGATTTTCCCTTTACCATAACCGGTGCCTCGATAATGTTCCTGAGCACAGACTTATGGGGAAATAAATTAAAGTTTTGAAATACCATACCGATGTTGCTGCAGATGGAGAGCACCTCTTTATTACTCTTGTAAACCGCTTTTCCTGTCGAATCCTCTTTGGCAATATATTGACCCTCAAAGCTGATACTGCCTTTATCCGCAACCTCTAAATGGTTCAGGCATCTTAGAAGTGTGCTCTTTCCTGAACCGGAAGGACCTATGATCGATACGATCTCTCCTTTGGCCACACTTAAGTTGATACCTTTCAATACGTTCAAAGATTGAAAACTCTTGTGTAGATTTTCAACGCGTATGATCTCATTCATGGTGTCCCTCCTAATTATAGTACGCAAAACGCTTTTCAATATACCGGAAGACACGGATAATCACGAATGTCATTACCAGATAAAGAATGGCGGCTATGATAAAGCCTTCTATGGTGGCATATTTGGATACCATGGCTTTTGCATTTCTTAAAATATCAGCAAGAGCAATAACAGAGCAAAGCGCTGTGTCCTTGATCAATGTGACGGCCTCATTCCCTGTAGGAGGCAGAACCACCTTGATCGCCTGGGGAATGATGATGCTTTTCATGGTCTGTCTGTAATTCATACCCAAGGCTTTTGCCGCTTCATATTGTCCCTTGTCTATGGACTGGATACCGGCTCTGAAAATCTCGGTAAAATATGCCCCATAGTTAATCACAAAGGTTACATAGGCTGCCATCTCCTTGGAAAGTTCAATGCCCAGGTAAGGTAAGCCGTAATAAACGAAAAACAGCTGCAATAACAAGGGGGTGCCTCGAAAAATCCAGGTATACGCTTCAAGAATCCATTGTAAAAACTTAAATCTCGAAAGTTTTCCCATAGAGCATAGCATCCCCAAGGGTATGGATAATAGTATGGTGACTACATAAATTTTAATGGAGATGATCGCTCCCTGCAATATGTAAAAACCCATATTCAGTAAATTGTCCAATGAATAGACCACCTTTCTTCTGTTCCAAGAAAGAACAAAGCCTCTGCCGAAGCAGAAGCCCTATTCCTTTATTTAATCTAAGGAGCACGCTTATTTAAAGTCGTCAGCAGTCAGCTGTTCAACGTCACGGATTACGATGTTTTCACCGAACCACTTTGTTGAAAGCGCTTCTATGCTTCCGTCTTCCCATAATTCGTCAAGGGCTTTGTCGATTGCTTCTCTGAGAGCAACGGAACCCTTAGCGCAACCAATACCATAATACTCGTCTGCCAGACCTTCGTCAAGTACTCTATATTTGCCAGGTGTCTGCTGCATGGTATATCCGATCAGTATTTTATCTACTGCTACGGCATCCAGTCTTGAAGTTCCAAGATCCATCAAAGCATACAGGTAATCATCATATTCCGGCATGTCAGCCAGTGCAGAGGAAAAAGCTTCATCTGCCTTCAGCGCATCCAAACCGGCGCTTTCAACCTGAGCACCTACAATTTTACCCTCTAAATCAGCTTTTGTCTGATAAGGAGAATCTGCAGCAACGACCAGAACCTGCTGGTTATTCAGATAAGGTTTTGTGAATTCCACCTGCTCAATTCTTTCAGCCGTAATGGTATAACCATTCCAGATTACATCGATATTGCCGCTGTTTAATTCCATTTCTTTTGCAGACCAGTCAATAGGCTGAATAACGGCTTCTACACCAAGTTTTTCTGCAACCATTTTTCCAAGATCTATATCGAAACCAATAATTTCACCGTCATCTCCGATAAAGCCCATTGGGGGGAAAGCATCATCACAACCAATGATTAAAGTTCCTTTTTCCTGTAAATCGGTTAATGATGTATCAACATCGCCTGCTGGTTCTTGAGTTTCTCCACCGCCGCATCCAACTGCAAATACACTCATCATGAGTACGAGTACCAGTAACAAACTAACTTTCTTGAACATTATTCATTTCCTCCTCTTATGTAGCAATACGCTTATGTCTCCATTATACTTTACTACGCTAAATTTGTAAAGTATTAAATTGTATAAATAATAAAAAAGAATGAAGAACGAATTATTTCTTTCTTTGATATTCCGTCAATATCGCTGAAAGCGATATTTCCTGCATAATAAAAAAATGGAGCGGTTTCATACCGCTCCTATATGGTTATCTTCCTGATTCCATTTCACGTTCACGATGATACGTAATTAAATCTTCAGCAATTTCGTGAGCTGCAATGGATACCGGCTTTTCAATATCTTCTTCCGTAAGCTTGGGTTTCCCATCTATGATATCTCTGGCTCTTTTAGCCGCCAAAATTACTAGGGTGTACCTGCTGTCTGCCTTTTTTCTAATCAGATTAATTGACGGATATAACATTTACATCTCCTCCTTATATTTTGCAATTAATTTATAGATATCTTCCGAGACCCTGGAATGTTCTGCCTTAATAATAGCAGCCACCCTGTTCACAGCCTCGTCAATTTCGCCGTTAATAACACAATAATCATATTTGTCAATATAGGATACTTCTTTTAATGTTTCCCCCAATCTTAGGTTAATATCATCCTCGGTTTCAGAACCTCTGCCCGTAATCCTTTTCCTTAGTTCGGACATGGAAGGCGGCAGAATAAAGATAAAAATGCCTTTCGGATAGGAATCCCTGATTTGTAAAGCTCCCTGAATATCAATTTCAAGAACTACATCTTTTCCGTCATCCAATTTCTTCAGCACAATATCCTTTGGTGTTCCGTAATAATTTCCATATACTTTGGCATACTCTAAAAAACCATTGTCATGAAGAACCTCCAGAAACTTTTCTTTGGGCACAAAAAAGTAATTTTTTCCTTCTTTCTCACCTGGTCTGGGGCTTCTGGTGGTCATGGATACAGACAACTCAATATCCGTTTTCTCCAATAGTTTTTTACAGATGGTACCTTTACCTGCTCCTGATGGTCCGGAAACAACAAATAATAGGCCTTTGCTCATAGTATATCCTTTCGCTTCTTCCTCTTGTACTGTCTAATCAAAATCTCGTCCTGCAAATATATAGAATACCTCAAGAATGATAATAATACAACATATTTTTTTATTCAAATACAGAAAGTCACATCTAAAGTGAAAACTCCATGACTATTCGATATTCTGAACCTGTTCTCTGATTTTTTCAATTTCACTTTTTATATCGAGTACTTTATTCGTAATTTCAATATCGTTGGCCTTTGAGCCAATGGTATTGGCCTCTCTGTTCATTTCCTGAACCAGAAAATCCAGCTTTTTCCCATCCGGTTGATTGCTGCTTGATATGATATGATTCAACTGAAGAATATGGCTGTCCAAACGTACCAGTTCCTCCGTAATACTGCATTTGTCGGCAAACAAAGCTGCTTCTACCAGGATTCTATCTTCCGGAACCGTAATGCTGTTGCCCAGAAGCTCTTTCATTCTGTCCCTGAGTTTTTCCATGTAAGCCTTCGTTACTTCCGGTGATCTTTCCTCTATTAATTTTACCAGATTTCGGATTAATTCCCCTCTTTTTATAATGTCCTCTGCAAGCTTGGCCCCCTCTGTAATTCTCATCTGATCCAACTTTTTAGAAGCTTCTAATACCGGAATTTCAAGACTCTTGAAAATTGCTTCCTCGTCTTCCACATCAGGAATGGACTTCATAACATCTGGCAGAGTGGATAAAAACTGTAAGGTGATATCTCCGCTTACATCAAAGCTTTTTTGCAGTTCCCTCAGATTATCATAATACTGTCTGGCTACCATAGTATTCAGTTTCACATTGGTGTCATCCTCGGTAATGTTTTCTACGATGATGGAAACATCTATTTTTCCGCGTCTTGCGATGTCCTTTACCTTCCCTTTCAGCTTATCCTCAGCAAATGAATACCGTCTCGGCATTTTAATTGTAATATCACTGTATCTATGATTGACTGATTTGATTTCTACAATTATGTTCCGTTTCCCGTCTGTATATTCGCTTCTGCCGAAGCCGGTCATACTTTTTATCATACAAAGTTCTCCTTACCTTGCTTGTTATTTTTAGAAAATATGGTATCATAATGTATTATACAACATTAAAGGAGACTTCACAATGGGTTTTGACGGTATGGTCACCGGGGCCGTCACCAGGCAGTTGAGCCAATTGCTGGTAGGCGGCAAAATCGAAAAAATATATCAGCCCGAATCGGATGAAATCATTATGAATATTCATTCAGGCCGGGAAAATTATAAACTTTATTTATCTTCCAACAGCAGTCATGCTAGAATGCATCTGATTTCTTCCGCAGGAAGCAATCCCCAGAATCCCTCGGGATTTTGCATGCTACTCCGCAAACATCTGCAGGGAGGACGAATTTCCTCCATCCTTCAGAAGGACACGGAACGTATCGTTGAAATGTCTGTAGATACGATTAACGAACTGGGTTTTTCCGTGAATAAAAAGCTGATCATAGAAATTATGGGAAAGCACAGCAATATTATCGTTATAGATGCGGTAACCGGGAAAATTATCGACAGTATCAAAAGGATTTCTATTGATGTCAACCGGTATCGTCAGATACTTCCCGGACAGATCTATGTCTATCCTCCGTCTCAGGAAAAAGTTCCATATCATGAGATTACAGAACAGCATCTCATTTCAATGGCAGAATTTGCTCAGGACAGGCTTTCCAGAGCGCTGGTAGACCGTATTCAGGGGATCAGTCCTGTCATCGCAGAAGAAATCGTATTTCAGGCCGGCCTGCTATCCGATTCATCTCATACAGAAAATCCTGATGCCGCATCGCTTCTTACGGTAATCAAAAACTTTAGCCAAAAGATCCATAATGGTGATTTTTCACCCAAGGTTTATCTGGATGACAACGGCGTGCCCGTAGATTTTCATTTATTCCCCCTCGCCGCATTCAAAGGGATTTATGAAGAATTATCTTTTGATCATATCAGTGAAGCTGCGGATTATTTTTATTCCAATAAAAGCTCCTCCAATCGAATCAAACAAAAATCCTCAGATCTGGAAAGAGCTATTCACAATAGCCTGGATAAGCTTTATTTAAAAAAGCAGCGATTGTCTGAGGATTTATTAAAAGCAGCAAATGCGGAAACTGACCGCCTCTATGGAGAATTGCTCACAGCAAACCTTCATTTGATACGTCAGGGGGATGGGGCCGCCGAGGTATTGAATTATTATGACAACCAAATTGTTCAAATAACTTTGGATCCCAGATTTTCTCCTTCTCAGAATGCACAAAGGTATTATAAAAAATATAGCAAGGCAAAGACTGCCATAACCGAGAAAAATATCCAGCTTCGGGAAGCCAATCAGGATATCGAATATCTGGAATCAGTTCTTTCTTATATTGAAAAAGCCGTAACTGTAGATGAAATTGAGGAGCTGAGACAGGAGCTGATCGAAGGCGGTTATCTGCGTAAAAGAAAGAATCAATACAAACCCTCCAGAAGCAAGCCTTCACCCTACCAGTATACTTCCAGTGACGGTCATAAAATTCTGGTGGGCAGAAATAACAAAGAAAATGATATTTTAACCTTTAAAACCGCATCCGGCAAAGATGTCTGGTTTCATACAAAGGACATTCCCGGTTCTCATGTTATCTTATTTACGGAGGGAAAAGGTGTTACAGAAACCGCCATATTCGAAGCTGCTGCTATTGCTGCCTATCACAGCAAAGCCAGGGAGTCTGAAAATGTACCCGTAGATTACACACAGGTCCGGCACGTGAAAAAACCATCCGGGGCAAAGCCGGGGATGGTTATATTTGTTGACAATAAAACTGTTTATGTAAATCCATCCGTAACATAGGTGCTCCCTGCTGCGGCCGCAAAAACAAGAGCCGCACAGGGGAATAACGGATTTACATTTAACCTTTTCAAGCAGTGGCTGAAATTTTCATCTTTTGAATCCAGCTTACCATGGCTGATATGACTTCGGTTCCATCCTCCGTATCGTTCCCATTGTGTATTTCATGATCGAAGCCTTGCCATTCCATGTATTGACACAGGTCTCCTTCCAGCTCGGCAATTTTCCTGCTGCCTTCCGGGGAGCAAATTTGATCCCCTTCTCCCTGCATCAAAAGCAGGGGTCTCAATGGCTCATCTCCGAATTTTTCTACCTTTCCATCCATGAGTGCTCTTCCGATATCAAAACACTCGATTGCAGTTTGAACGGATATTTTTCCATGATTCAAGTGGGAATTGATCTGACCTCCTATAATTTCCTTATTGCCCAAGGTATCCTGCTTGACACCTGAGTTCATTTGAAAATCCGGTTTGATTTTAGAAATTAGCTTAACAAAGAAGTAAAGATGCCCTGGAATTTCCCTTCTCAGCAGAACCCAGGGAGAAGTGACGAGGTAGCCTTCCGGAATGGATCTGAGGGGACCCCTTCTCCTGTAATCCAATACCAGATTTCCACCCATGCTATGTCCATACAAAATCACAGGCAATCCCGGATATCGATTCATTGCATAGGTTATTAGCCAATCAATATCTGCAAAGATATCCTTTCGGCAGGCAGCATGTCCCCTGACACCAGAAGAAAACCCGTGGCCGCGTAAATCCATCCCAAGTAACGATATCCCCGCTTCTTTGAAAATTTCGCCGATTCGGTCATACCTTCCGGCATGCTCCCCTATTCCATGAACCAGGCAAACAACGATTTGCGGATTTTTCGGCTCCCATTCATATCCATGAATACGAATCCCCTTATTTTCCTCTTTGAAATTTCGAAACATTTACAATCATCTCCCAAAATATCTATATTATTACATTTCATACACTATTTATTACATTTCGATAATTTTTTCTTGATTTATTTTTCCGGTAATCCTACAATAAGATTAATCTAACAACAGCCTTTAAATATTAAAAGTGAATGTGAGAGTTCTCCTCTTACACGATAATGGAGATTTCAGAAGGAGGTATAAAATGATGCATTTAAATTATAAAAATGGTTCTGACAAGGAATCTCATAAGACAGGAGAATTATACTGCACATTATGCGGCAGATTAAGTCACGGTATGGATTTTAAAAACGGTCATATCTGTGATAATTGTTTAAAATTCGTTAAAACACTATAGTATTGGAAAATCCCCTTTCTCAAAATACATATCATGTTTTTCTAAGTCAATATGAAGCTCACCAATTGTTTTCATTTCTTGGTTAGCTCAGGTTATCTCCCGCTCTTTGATACTAAAGGCTGTGTAAGGCTGATCCATTTTGTTTCAGCCTTACTTTTTTCTTTTCTCATTTTCCAGCCGTTTCTTTGTTTTTTTCTTCATCACGGAAAAACCGAATTTTCCTAAAGGTTTTTTGTGCAGAGCAAAATAATCTCCATGGCTGTAACAGATCAGCCCTGCCTTCTCCAGTTCAAGCTTTCCTTTCTCATCCATCAATTTTTCATCGGCATGGACGGCAATAATATCCGCAATGAACATGTCATGAGATGGGTACTCATGAATTTCTCTTACACGGCATTCAATATTAACCGGAGATTCCTGAATCATTGGGCAGGCCACATGTTCCGCTTTTACGGGGGTCAGTCCCTGCTCTTTGAATTTGTTCATGTCTCTTCCCGATTTTACGCCGCAGAAATCTGTTTGCCTTGCCAGTTCCTCCGTACATAAGTTGATAACAAATTCCTTGCTTTTTTCGATCAGCCCATGGGAATGTCTCGATTTTCTAACTGATATATAGGTCATCGGCGGCTCGGAATTCACGATCCCAGTCCAGGCGATGGTGATAATATTGTACTCCTCCTCGGAAGAACCGCAGGAAACCATAACCACCGGTACGGGGTTTACCATAGTTCCAGGCTTAAAGGTTATTTTACTCATGATAAGTACCTCCTAATTTATTTAATATTTTTTGAAATTCCTCTGGCAAATCACTGTCAAATTCCATGTATTCATTTGTTCTGGGGTGTTTGAATCCCAGAACCTTGGCATGAAGCATCTGGGTCTCTGCTCCCAAAACCTGCTTATGGGGTCCATAGACAGCATCTCCCAGCAGCGGATGTTTTATATATGCCATATGCACCCTGATCTGGTGGGTTCTTCCTGTTTCCAAACGGGCTTCAACATAGGTAAAGTTTCCAAACCGCTCCAATACCTTGTAATGAGTAACAGCCTCTCTGCCGTTTTGCTTTGTAACGGCCATTTTCAGCCTGTTTTTAGGATCCCTCCCAATGGGGGCATTTACGGTCCCTTCATCTTCGGTAAAATTATGGTACACAATGGCTCTGTAAGCTCTTGTTATGCTGTGATTTGCCAGCTGCTCTGCTAGAGAACGGTGGGCAATATCATTCTTGGCTACCATCAGAAGTCCGCTGGTGTCCTTGTCAATTCTATGGACAATGCCGGGCCGAATCACACCATTAATCGATGACAGATGGTCGCAATGGAATAAAATGGCGTTGACCAGAGTTCCGCTCGTATTTCCGGCCCCGGGGTGCACCACCATTCCTTTCGGCTTGTTTACCACCAGAAGATCCTCATCCTCATAGACAATGGTAAGTGGAATATCCTCAGGCATGACATCCAGTGCCTCCGGCTCAGGAATCTCCAGCAGAATTTCATCTCCCTTTTTTACTTTCCATTTTTTAGAGGCGCATGGCACACCATTGATTTGGACCTTACCTGCCTCAATAAGTTTTTGAAGATAGCTTCTGGAGGCTTCTTCCAAAACGAGAGAGAGGACCACATCAAGTCTGGTCCCCTGTAAATCTTCTTCTATTTTCACTTCAAATAGATTTAAATTATCCATAAAAATCCCTTATTGTTCTTCTGCTTTCTTTTTTTCCTTTGCTATTTTAGGTTCCACCACGAACATAAATAAAATAAGTAAACCACATCCAACACATACGGATATATCTGCAACATTAAATATTGGAAAAACTCGTATGTCAAAAAAGTCAACAACATATCCGTTGCCGATTCTGTCAATAAGATTGCCGATTCCGCCGGCAACTATGAACGACATGCTGAGCAGCAGCATCCAATGTTCTGTTTTCCGTTTTCTTGCCAGATATACTAAGACAGCCGTGGTTACCGCCAGCGGCAATAAAATCAGCAAAATTGTTTGGTTTTGCAAAATACTGAAGGCCGCACCATAATTATGAATATACGTAAGATGAAACACTCCGTCAATCAATGGGGCCGAGCTATTCAGTTCCATGCCGGCCTGTATAAAATATTTGGTTAGTTGGTCCAGTATTACGATGACAGCTATAATGATAAAATACATTTAATAACCGGGGCTGGCGGCCCCTTCTCCTGTCCTAAGATTTGTAATTGTTTTTTTATTCTCGGATTCCTTGATATCACTTTTCATATCCATTTTTGTTTCGGAATAAGGCTTCAGTTCATCCAATACGCGGTCGGCAAAAAGTTCTGCACTCAAGGTATCGAATTTTTCCAGCTCCGATTCCAGAAGACTTCGATATCTGGTTCTGAAAATGGTTAATCGGTTTCGCATGGATATGGTTTCTTCCTGCAGCCGCTCAACGGACTCTCTTGCTTCCCGTTGAATCAGTTCCGCATCCAGTTCCGCATTTTTGAGCAGAATCTCCGCGCGCTTTTCAGCGCTGGCTGAAATATCACCCATCAATGCTTTTGCAGCCTCCAATGTTTCCAAAACAGCACCCTCAGAGTTTTTATAGCGCTCCAGTTCGATGCCCAGGCTTTTTACTTTTTCCTTCATCTTATGATTTTCATCAATGAGCTTTTCCAAATCCAGAGTCAGCAGGTCAAGAAAACCATCCACTTCCTCTTCTTTGTAACCTCGAACACCCTTTGAGAATTGTTTATTTTGAATATCAAGCGGAGTAATCATCCTTATACCTCTCAATTATCGTTCATTAGAAGATAAAAATTCTGATGATATTAACCAGAATACTATTGATAACGGATAAACCAATAATAGCAAGAATGGGAGAAAAATCAATAGTACCGGCCAGTCCAAATCTTGCAAGAATATTTCTGCACGGTGCCAGCATCGGTTCTGTAATCTGCATGATCATCACATAGATTTTATAAACAGAGCCATAGGGCGCCCTGATAAACCAGCTTAAGACAGCTCTTGCCAGTATCAAATAAACCAATATCTGAAAAAACGTATTTATCGCATTAATTAACACATAAATCATCTAACTATCTCCATACATTCTTCGGTGAACCGCTGAAATCTATCCCTTTATGATCAATATTCGCAGTTACATCAACGTTCTCCGGCGCAAAAATAAAAATATTATTTGCAACCTTTTGTACATTGCCACTTAGTGCATAGGTAGCACCGCTGAGAAAGTCAAATATTTTCCTTGCACTGTCCGACTCGATTTTTTCAAGGTTGATGATGACAGGTTTCTTTGCTTTTAAATTATCTACCAGTTTCGGGCATTCATCAAAGCTTTTGGGTTCAATGACTACCATTTTAAATTGGCTTGTACCTGGATTGATGTTCTTATTCTGCATCTGAAGCACCCTGCTTTCCTTATTATCCTTCACTTCCTTATTTTCCATTCGTGAGGAAGCATAAGAATTTCTTACATCCATAGGTTTTCTGTCCATAGAGGCCGCAGCTGCCAGTTCCTCTTCCTGTTCGTCTTCCTCTATTTCTTCAATACCAATCAAAACTTTCAGTTTATTAAAAAAACCGTCTCCCATTTTTACCTCCCGTTACCTTTATTCCATTTACCCAGCCGTAAGAAATAAAGTCCTTTTACTTATTGCTATAATTTCTTTCTCCAAAAATTGCAGTTCCTACTCTGATCAGATTGGATCCTTCCTGAATGGCAACCTCATAGTCATTGGACATTCCCATGGACAAATACTGAAAATCCAATCGTTCATGTGATATGGAACCAAACTGCTCATAAAGTTCTTTCACCTGTCTGAAGTAACCCCTTACCTCTTCGGGGTTATCCTCAAAAGGTGCAATACACATAAGACCTTTTATCTTAATATGAGGGCAGCGTTTCAGGATCTCCTGAATCAGCATTCCGGTCTCCTCTGTGGTGATTCCAAACTTGCTTTCCTCTTCGGCTGCATTGACCTGGATGAGGATATTCATCATGATGCCGGACTGTCCCGCTCTTTTGTCTATTTCCTCCGCAAGCTTCAGCGAATCTACAGAATGGATCATATAGACCTTGTCTATAATGTATTTTACCTTATTTGTCTGTAAATGTCCAATCATATGCCAATTTACCCGTTTGACCTGATCAAACTTATCCATGATCTCCTGGACTTTGTTTT
Organism: Sinanaerobacter chloroacetimidivorans; assembly: GCF_018128545.1. Lineage (GTDB taxonomy): Bacteria > Bacillota > Clostridia > Peptostreptococcales > Anaerovoracaceae > Sinanaerobacter > Sinanaerobacter chloroacetimidivorans. Next base: position 573,691 of record NZ_JAGSND010000001.1, read on the forward strand.
CGCCAATATGGGTAATCCCGGCATCAATAGCTTCGTTGATTTCTTCCGCAGTTCGGGTCTTTGTTACAGCAACCAGCAATACTTCATCCTTATTTCTTCCTGCTTTCGCCGTAATCTCTTCCTTCTTTGCAATAATATCCTCTATGTTTTCCTTAATTCTACCCACTCGTAACCCTTCTTCCTGTCTCATTTCGGTTTTTTTAAAATTTCATCGTAGATGTTTACCGTCTCTACCTTGGTAGCGCCATTGTCGGTATAAAAGTATGAAACCTCTACCAAAGACCATTCTCCGTCACTGGTGATAATCTTTACGGGCTTAAAAACATATTCCCCGCTTTTGTCTTTTACATAAACCCCAGGCTGTCCATCTTTTGTGGTAATGCTTTCGTTTTTGATGGTCAGGCCTTTATAATCAGAAGTGATAACTTCTGCGTCTATTTTGCGTATCCGGGCAAATTCCTCATAATATCTGTTAAAACTGAGAATAACCAACCATTGTCCGTCATCATCTATAATATCGTAGATCTTTCCTTCTACTTGACCCAAAGGCAAATTCAGATAGGCTATTTTTCCCTTTTCGTATTTTACAATATTTTCCGGAGCCACCCAGAATACAACGAACCATTGGTTGTTATCAACGACTTTGTAAAGAGGCTCTCTGGAAAGCGTCGTTTTTCTGGCCAGGTTTTGAACATCTATTTTTAAATTCTCCACCTTGTCTTCACTTAAAAGCGCCATGTTGGCTGGTGTAAATTCCGATTCATATCCGTCTATGTAATAACTGATCACTCCGTTGGACTGACTGATATACTGTTCCGGGATAATCCCTTTTTCACTGCTTGCGGTATTCTGCTTTACGATTTCTTCTCTGGCCGCAGCATCATTGGCTTCTATGTATTCTTTCTTTTGCGTCAATCGGTCGATCTGCTTGTCCAGCTTTTCAGCCTTTTGCGTTTCCCCTTCCGCTAGCGCCTGTTCTTTCTGCTCTTTCAGCTTCACAAGCTGCGATTTCATCTTTTTTATATCATCGCTGAAAATGCTCTCTCCGCCATTGAACCGGTCAATCCGTTCCGTGATCCTCGAATAGCTGCTTTCCTCATTCTCAGGGTCTCCCAGCGTAATATCCAGAATTTTAACGCCTTTTCTAACTTGTTCTCCTTCTTCTACATAATAATTGATGCTTCCGGATTTATTGGCAAAATAAACACTTTCGTCGCGAACAAAATATGCAGTGATATGATCGGTTACCTGAATACCGCCATACTCTATGATGACGGTTTTTTTCAGCGCTCCGGTGACATTAGGAAAGGCGTAAATAATGATAAAAAGAACAATCAGGGCAGCAAAGAAAACCGTTATGATCCTTCTCTTTCTCTTTCGCATAGCAACAAGTTCCTCCTATCCGCCTATCAATCTCTAATTATATATTAAATTCCTTGATTATTCAATCATTACGGTCCTCAGAACGCATAATTTTATCGAGTATTTTTTTCTCATCCTTAGTCAAAAACTCCGTATTTTTTATATATTCCGTCAGCAAATCCGGTCTTCTTTCCTTTGTCAGCTCCAGTGATTTCTCAAACTGCCAAAGATGAATCATTTTATGATGGCCCGAGACCAGCACTTCGGGAACCTCTATGCCTCTGTATTCTCTGGGTTTGGTGTATTGAGGGTACTCCAAAAGACCGGAGTAGATGGATTCCTCATGATGAGCTTTACTGCTTCCCAATACCTCCGGAACCATTCTTGCCACCGCATCGATGAGGATCATTGCCGGAAGCTCGCCGCCGGTTAGAATGTAGTCCCCTACCGAGACTTCTTCCATATTCCAATATTCGATAATTCTTTCATCAATGCCTTCGTAATGCCCGCAGAGAATCACCATTTCCTTTTCTTCCGCCAGATCGGAAATCAGCTCCTGGTTCAGAGTTTTTCCTCTTGGGGACATATAGAGGATTCGTTTTCCCTCTGCCTGTACCGCTTCCAAAGCCCGGAATACAGGATCCGCCATCATGACCATACCGGCACCACCGCCGAAAGGATAATCATCTGCTTTTTTATGCTTGTCCTGGCTGTAGTCCCTGATATCCGTAAGCCTGATATCCAGAATCTTGTTTTCCTTAGCCCGCCCCAAAATGCTTTCTTCCATCACAGGGGCAAACATACCCGGAAACAACGTTAATATATCGATCTTCATAAACTATCTCCTGTTTATTGATCCAAGTCCATTAAGCCTTCAATAAGCTTAATTCTCATAAACTTTTCGTCAATATTTATTTCCAGAATAAATTCCTCCACTGCCGGGATCAGGAATTTTTTCTTATTTTCTGTTTCCACCTCATATAAGTCCTGCGCACTGTTTTGAATGACATCGCTAAGAGTACCTATCGCACGATCATTTTCATCGATTACCTTCAGTCCGATGAGATCAAATATATGGTAAGTGTCTTCCGGTAAAACTCTGATATCCTCTTTTCGAATGTAAACGGATTTTCCTTTTTGCTTTTCCGCCTCGTTCCGGTCATTGATTCCCTCCAGTTTGAGAATCACCAGGTCTTTCATATATCTCACACCGTCAATTTGATATTCTTTGTTTTCCAATAAGATGACGGATAACTCTTCAAATCGTTCTTTATAGTCGGTATAATGGTAAACCTTGAGCTCTCCCTTCAGGCCAACCACATTGACAACCTGTCCAATTTCTATTTTTTCCATAATTTCCTCTTTACAGTCGATACACAATCTCTTGAATATTTCACGTTCTAAATAATAGGCACATATATAAAATATATGTGCCATAATCGCAGTATTGCAGAATCTCTATTGTACGATTTCTACTACCACTTTTTTATTAGCCTTGGTCGCCGCGGCTTTTACTACAGTACGAAGAGCTTTTGCAATTCTACCTTGCTTTCCGATCACTTTTCCCATATCATCAGGAGCAACCTTCAGCTCGATTACAATAGCCTGTCTTCCTTCTACTTCCTTAACTTCCACCGCATCAGGATTATCAACAAGTGATTTTGCAATAGCTTCAACCAGTTCTACCATATGTTTTCACCGCTTTCCTTATTCTATAATTCCTGATTTCTTGAAAAGGCTTTTTACAGTATCGGTAGGCTGTGCTCCATTTGAAATCCATTTTTTTGCCTTTTCACCGTCGATTTTAACGTCAGCAGGATCTGTTAACGGATTATAGTAACCGATCTCCTCAATAAACTTTCCATCTCTTGGTGAACGGGAATCTGCTACAACTACTCTGTAGAAAGGTTTTTTATGAGCACCCATTCTCTTCAATCTAATTTTAACTGCCATTTGTTCCACCTCCTTCTTTTTGCTTGCTGATTTCTCAAAACTTGATCTGTGCAAACGATATTAATTTATGTTAAACTCAGTCATTCTGAATTTAATCACCTTATACGCTGTAAACTTTCATGCTTCCTAAAAGCCTCTGAACATTTTGTTTTTCTTAAATTTAGGTGCATTAGTAAATTGTTTCATCATTTTTCTGGCTTCTTCATATTTTTTAATTAAATTATTAATTTTACTAACAGGCTGACCGCTTCCAGCCGCGATTCGTTTTCTTCTGCTGGCATTCAGAATGGAAGGATCTTTCCTTTCAGCCTTAGTCATAGACTGTATGATGGCCTCCATCTGTACGAATTCCTTTTCACCGCTGTCCAGATCAACATCTTTCATGGCTTTGTTATTCATACCAGGCATCATATCCAAGATCTTTGCCAAACCGCCCATTTTTTTTATCTGACCAATCTGGTCCAGAAAATCCTCGAGTGTAAACTCGTTCTTTTTCATTTTCTTTTCCAGTTCGGCAGCCTTTTCCTCGTCATAGCTTTCCTGAGCTTTCTCAATGAGTGTCATCATATCACCCATACCCAGAATCCTGGAGGCCATTCTTTCCGGATGGAAAGGTTCAAGGGCATCAAATTTCTCGCCTACACCAATAAACTTAATGGGTTTTCCTGTGACAGACTTGGCAGAGAGTGCAGCGCCGCCTCTTGTGTCACCGTCCAGCTTCGTCATGATGATACCGTCTATACCAAGCTTCTCATTAAAACCTGTTGCAGCATTCACTGCATCCTGACCGGTCATAGCGTCAACCACAAGGAGGATTTCATGCGGCTTGGTTCTTTGCTTGATTCTAACCAGTTCATTCATCAAGTCTTCATCTATCTGGAGTCTGCCCGCCGTATCCAGAATTAAAACATCATAGCCTTTTAATTCTGCCTCTTTCATAGCTTTCTCAGCGATCAGCTCAGGTTCTTTGCAGTCCCGCATGGTAAATACAGGAACATCAACATTTTTACCTACTATTTCCAGCTGGTCAATAGCAGCAGGTCTATAAATATCACAGGCAGCCAACATAGGTTTTTTGCCGTTTTTTTTCAAATAATTCGCCAGTTTACCGCAGGTAGTGGTTTTACCGGTACCTTGCAGACCAGCCATTAAGATGACTGTAAAACCTCTTGGAGAATAGGTCAATTTGCTGTTGGTCCCTCCCATAAGGGATACCAACTCATCGTTTACAATTTTAACAACCTGCTGAGCCGGTGTCAGACTGGCCAATACATCCTGACCCAATGCCTTTTCCTTCACGCTGTCTACAAACTGCTTTACCACCTTAAAGTTGACGTCAGCTTCCAGTAAAGCAAGTTTAACCTCACGCATGGCATCGTTTATATCAGCCTCCGTAAGAATACCTTTTCCTTTTAATTTTTTAAAAACACCTTGCAGTTTTTCCGAAAGTCCTTCAAATGCCATCTTGGCTCTCCTTATTTTCTAACTCAATGTCAAAATCATTTAAAAATTAATCATTGATCTTATCGATGATATCTTTCATGTCTCTCAGCCTGGCTGTGAGTTTTTCATTTTCTATATTTTCTATAATAAGCTGCTCCAATTCCCTGTCTATTGCCGAAATTGCATTCTCGGTTGCGGTAAACTTATGTACCAATCCCAGCTTTTCTTCATATTCGTGTAATGCCTTCTCCGCTTTTTTTACCGCATCATGTACGCCTTGCCTGCTGATTGTGAAAACTTCGGCAATTTCAGAAAGTGAATAATTATCTTCATAATAAAGTTTCAGTATTTCCTGCTGCTTTGCAGTGAGCAACTGACCATAAAAATCATATAGGATACTAATTTCTATTATCTTTTCAAACATCTGCATCCAGCCTTAGGATCTTATTGCCAAGTATTTTACTTGACACCTAGAATACCATATCATAAAGAAATACCACTGTCAAGCTCTTTTACTTGCCAGTGGTATTGATTTTTCAAAATTTATTATTTTAATAATTCGCATTCGTAGCTGATGGGGAACCTGTTGCCCCCTTCTACTACTTCAAGCAGTGCCGACACATCGCCGCTTTTTAAGTCAGGAATTTTTACACTGCCAAAGAGATTGCCCCATAGGGAATGATCCTGATAAACGATATCAATGACATCACAATCCCAAAGATCGTATTTTTCACTCATGGCATAAACTGCGTCCTCCATGGTGCCGATACTGTCCACCAGGCCAAGCTCCATGGCCTGTTTCGCCGTATAGACTCGTCCGTCAGCAAGATTCTTTACTGCATCCAGGTCAAGATTTCTCTCTTCTGCCACAATCCCTACAAATTGTTCATAGGCTTCATCTACAAGAGATTGAAAGATAGCCTGCTGTTCTTGTGTCAGCGGTTCTACACTGCTGCCCATGGCCTTGTTCCTGCCTGCTGTTATGGTCACCGTTTTCACTCCATATTTCTCCAGCAGTTCGGAAATATCATACAACGTTCCGATGGTGACTCCGATGGATCCCGTCCAGGTGTTCCGGTTGGCGAAAATTTCATCTGCTGCTGCTGCAATATAGTATCCGCCCGATGCTGCCATAGACCCCATCACCGCATAGACAGGTCTTTCGGTGGTCTCTTTATATTCATTTAATTTTAAATATAATTCATCACTTTCATAGACACCGCCTCCGGGGGAATCTATGAATAACAGGATTCCCTTATTCTCAGGGTCATTCATCAGTTCATCGATTTTATCCAGAGTCCATTGATGCTGGTAGCCTGTTGCGATTCCAAAGGTGTCTACTTGCCCGGCAAGGATGGTTCCTTCTACGTATAAGGCAGCAAGATAAGGACCGTCTACCTCATAGCCCCTGTCATCGCTGAACAGTGCCCTCTTCACATTCAGTCCGAAAAGTCCGAGGATCAGCATCCCTCCGATAATAATTAAAAAGACAATCAGGCTTTTTTTCAGTTTACTGTTCTTATTCTGATTCTTCTTCAGAGAGTATGATGTTTTGTATCCGTTATCATATTCTGAATATCTTTGCTCATATTCAGTTTCGGTATTTCTTCTTTCCTTCTCTATTGGCCCTTGGTTCTGGCAACCGTGATCAGCATCCAATCTTTCAAAATTATCTTCGTTTTTTTCTGTCATTTCTAATCCCCTTTCTCTTAGCTCGCCCAATTTGCAAAGCAAATTGTTGGCGAACTTATGCAAGAAAATCACAAATCTGTGATTTGTAGATTTTTACTGCGACTTAGCTCGCCCAATTTGTGAAACGCCTAATTTGTGAAACAAATTGCCTAGAAAATCACAAATCTAGTTTGGCAGATTTTTACTTGCATTATTACTTAACTATTTTCTACTTTTTTTTACAATATGTCAATCAAAAAAACTGTTGACAGTGTATTATGTCTTATAGTACACTACATACATCAATAGAATCAAAGGAAGGATTTCTACTGTATATAATATGATAAGGAGGGTGATATCTATGTTTCAACTTGATTTAAAAAGCAGAAAATCCATTTATGAGCAAATTGTTGATAAGATTAAAGAGCTCATTATTGCAGGTATTCTGCGTCCTGAAGATAAGATTCCTTCCGTGCGTGAACTTTCGAAGACCCTTACTGTGAACCCCAATACGATTCAAAAGGCTTATCGGGAATTGGAGTATCAGGGGTATCTGTACACCGTTTCCGGTTTAGGCACCTTTGTGGCCTCTCCGCCGGAGCATCGTATTGATGAAAAAAGAGTGAATGAGGTAAAAGAGCATATACGGGAAAATATCAAAGAATTGCTCTATCTCGGATGCCCTCTGGATCGGGTCAAAGACATGATGGAGGAATTACTGCAGGAAAGGAGTAATTGGAAATGATAAAGATAAAAAATCTTGATAAATCTTTTGATGGTTTTAAAGCACTAACTGATTTAAATTTGAATGTAAAGAAAGGTTCCATCTATGGACTTGTAGGAACAAACGGAGCAGGAAAAACAACATTGATCAAACATCTTACAGGTATTCTGAAGCCTGATGCAGGTGATATCCTCATTGAAGACTCCCCTGTGTTTGATAACATAACCATTAAGGAGAGAATGGGATTTATTCCCGATGATTTATATTTTTTCGCTTCTTATAATTTAAAAGAATCTGCGAAGTTTTACAGCTCCATTTATCCCAACTGGAACCAGAAACGATACGAGTACATGGTAAAACAGTTCGATTTAAATGAAAAAAGGAAGCTATCAAAGTTTTCCAAGGGAATGCAGAAGCAGGCTGCTTTTATTCTCACCATGTCTTCCATGCCGGATTATCTCATTCTGGATGAACCGATTGATGGCTTGGATCCTATTATCAGAAAGCTTGTCTGGAAATACATCGTGGAAGATGTGGCAGAAAGGGAAATGACCGTTTTGGTATCCTCCCACAACCTTCGAGAACTGGAAGGCATTTGCGACTCTATCGGAATCTTGTCTAAAGGGAAAATGATGATCGAACGTGATTTAGACGAACTCAAATCAGATATTCATAAAATCCAGGTAGCCTTTAAGAATGCCGCGGGAAATCCTTATGAAGGGTTAAATGTTCTTCACAAGGAATCCAGAGGAACTGTGGATCTGCTGATTATCCGAAACAGAAAAGACGTTGTAGAGCAGATTATCAACGAGCAGCACCCTGTCATTTTCGATGTTCTGCCCTTATCGTTGGAAGAAATTTTTATTTATGAATTAGGAGGTGGGGATCATGAAATTGAAAGCATCTTATTTTAGCATATCCAGGCCTTTGGTTATTGAAAATCTAAGAAGATTTTGGGCGATTCCCGTACTGGCATTTCTTGTTTATTTCCTTTCAGGAGTATTTCCTATTTTAATGTCGTACAACAAGTTGAACCGTATGGGAAATTACATTGAGATGTCTCTGAACAATCAACAACCTTTTTATATGTTTGCTCACTTGATGTTTCCGGTCATTACCGCTGTTATTATATTTAAATATCTTCAGAGTATCAGCTCCGTGTCGGTGATGCACTCCATGCCGTTTACGAGAGCAAAATTATACCAAAGCGGTTTTCTTTCAGGCCTGATCCTGATCCTGCTGCCTATTTTGGTCAACGGCATCATTCTTCTGGCCATCAGCAAGCCAGTCTATAACGATTACGATATTTACGGCAACCTGGCAAAAAACATCAATCTCTTTGCAAGGGCAGATATTTTGAATTGGATCTGGGTATCCTTCATCATCGTGATTGTGGTTTATGCAGTTTCCGTATTTGCCGGGATCCTAACAGGAAATTCTCTGATGCATTTTGCTACGGCGCTCTGGTTTAATTTCCTGATACCAGCTTTATATGCGGTATTTATCGCTTATTTCACCCATTTCTTCTATGGTTTTGACAGCGCCGGAAGCTGGATGGACTTCGGCATGAGTATATCCCCCTTCCTAAAGGCCTTGGAAAATGCAGGAGAATTTGGTCTGGGTGTAACCTTATATTATATAGCTACTTTCCTTGTTCTTTACGGAGTTACCTTTGTACTCTACGGAAGAAGAAAACTGGAGAGGGCTACGGATACTCTTGCCTTTGGTTTTATGGAACCGATTATTTGCTATCTGATCGCCTTTTTGGGTATGACGCTGCTGGGCTTCTATTTTGATGTTCTGGGCGAATCAGAGTTTTACATGTATGCCGGCCTTGCTGCAGGTACGTTGATTTTCTTCATTATCGGTCAAATGATCGTAAAGAAAACACCGCGCATCTATAACAAAAGGAGTCTTCAAAGCTTTGGAATCTATGCTCTCATTGCTATCCTCTTCATCGTTTCATTGAATTTGGATGTGACAGGTTTTGAGCGCAGGGTGCCGAACCCCGATAAGGTAAAGAGCGTTTCTTTATCCGAGGGATTTCTATCCCGGTATTATTATCATAATGAGTTCTCGCCGGAATTTAAGGATCCTGAAAATATAAAAGCAATCACTGCTTTGCATCAATCACTGATCGATGACAAACAGAGGTTTGAGAATCCAACCCAAAACCTCTACAATACCAGTATCAAGCTTGGGTACGAACTTAGCAGCCCCTTCTCGATGAGCAGAAGATATATTATTGACTATCTCTTCTATCGAGACAGTGCTGAATTCAAGAAGATTTTTGAATCTAAGGAATTTAAAGAATTGTATTCCATTAAAAATATAAAATATGAAAAATTAAATTCCATCAGTTTGAATACAAACCGCCCCATCAGCCAAACCATAGAAATCAAAGATGCAAAGAAGATCAAAGAATTTATTGATTGTATCGATAAGGATTTCCGTGAGCAGACCTTTGAAGATATGGTAAGCCTGAAACGCGGATTTGCCTATGCTGATATCAATTTCGCCTATAAGGACGATAACTCCGGTTCACCAGATCGGTTGATTGAAAACAGCATTTCTTATAACATCACAAAAAATCATAAATACACCATACAGTGGCTGGAGGAAAACGGATATGCAGAACAACTAAAATTTTCTGCGAATGAAATTCAATATATCGAGTTCTATCATCAGGTGAATGAATCAGCTTCAGCCGGATATCCGGAAGCTGTAAAAGAATACTCCACTGTGAATCCTTTGCCGGATGGTGAAGGAAAGAGTCTCCGAATTACGGATCCTCAAACCATTCAAACGATTCTGGATACCTGCGAGACACAAAATATTAATTATGATGATTACTATTACGGAATCATCGTATATAAGAATGGCTTTGAAGATATGGATATTTCAGATCCGCGCACAAAAGAAATGTATGAGAAATACGGATCCGAATATCCAACTTATCAAATCTATTTCAATGAAGGAAATATTCCGGCCTTTTTAACGGATTATTTTCAATAACATCTATCATTCAAAAGGGTTTTTATAATTTAAAACTGCATCAGGTACTGGTGCAGTTTTATTCTTTCCAGACTTATTTCAAAAGCTGTACTTTCGTATATTTTACTCTCGGTTGATACATGTTATAATTAATGTTTCTAAGGATAAATTCAATTCGGAAGTTAGGAGATTATCATGATATACGATATTATTATCATAGGAGCCGGTGCAGCCGGACTCTTCGCGGGAGCTTCTCTTCCCTCTCCTCAAAATGGTTTGATTCTCGAAAAAAGCGCTTCACCCGGTAAGAAGCTGCTGCTCTCCGGAGGCGGCCAATGTAATATCACCCATAATGGCAGTATCAAGGATTTTATTTTACATTACGGTGACCACGGCAAGAAGATACGCTCCGTATTGTATCGATTTAATAATCAATCCGTTATGGATTTCTTTGCAGGCCATCAGTTCCCCCTGTTTGAAAGGGAAGATGGCAAGGTTTTCCCTTCCTCCCTCAAAGCGCAGGATGTTTTGGATCTTCTTTTAAATTGCTGTAACAATAACGGTATCACCATTTTATACAATTCTCCGGTTACAAAAATAAGTTACCGGGAAGATACGTCCTCACCCGTCTATACTGTTAGCTGCGATGGAAATCAATATATGACACGGAAACTCGTAGTCGCAGCAGGAGGTTGTTCCTACCCTGCTACAGGTTCCGACGGGAGCCTGTTGTCTGTACTGAAGGAGCTTGACATTGAGCTGGTTCCATCGAGACCTTCATTAATGCCTGTTTATGTACAGGACTATCCCTATGGAAATTTATCCGGCATCTCATTTTCAAGTGCTAGAATAACTTTGTACGACTCTTTTAAAGGAGATCATCAAATGGCATCATCCTTTTCAGACAGTAAAATTGCAGAAAATACGGATGCTCTGCTCTTTACCCATAGCGGTTTTTCAGGACCCGGCATTTTAAATATTTCTCGTTACGCCGAAAAAGGACAGCAGCTTTCCATCAATTATTATCCGAAAAAAAACCGGGACGCTATCTTGAAAGACTTGACAAAGGCAATACCTGGAAATAAAAAACAGCTCCTTACAGTCCTTTATGAATATTTCAATAAAGAAATATCCGCATCCCCGGCAGAGCTTCCCTATCGTTTTCTGGAATCAGTATGTTTGCGTTGTCAGCTGAATACACAGCAAAAGTATTCTCAAATATCCGGATCCCAGCTAAAATCCCTCGTAAGTATTCTTACGGAAGATACCTTTCTTATAAATAGACTGGGCGGATTTGAGACTGCCATGGCGACTGCCGGCGGTGTATCTCTGGATGAAGTAAACTTAAAAACGCTGGAATCCAATAAATATCCAAACCTGTTCTTTGCTGGTGAAATTCTGGACGTTGACGGGGATACCGGAGGATATAATCTTCAGTTTGCTTTTTCTTCCGGATATCTGGCTGCACAATAATTTATTAAATTTATTAATTCTATTGACATAATTTATATGCACTGTTAATATTGTATATATCGTATATATACAATATTTTTTTACTGTCCATACGGACAGCAAGAGGGGAATCTATGGATATCATTATCAGTAATTCCGGTAATAAGCCAATTTATGAACAGATCACTACTCAAATTAAAAGCTTGATTCTAAACGGTGCTCTTCAGGAGGGAGAGGCGCTTCCTTCCATGAGGCTGCTTGCCAAAGAGCTTCGTATCAGCGTCATTACCACGAAAAGGGCGTATGAGGATCTGGAGAGAGATGGCTATATTGAAACAGTTACAGGAAGAGGCAGCTTCGTTGCCCCTAAAAATCTTGAATTCGTAAAAGAGGAACATTTACGTCAGATAGAAGATCATTTGCAGCATGCTGTTGATCTTGCAAAGCGGAGCGATATTCGCTGCAATGAATTGATCGAAATTCTAAACTTATTATACAAGGACTAGTCAGCAGCCGGCAAATTGGGACTGCATACCGGTCAGAAACGGAGGTACAGGTGAACAGTGCTATTGAAATTAATCATTTAACAAAACATTTTACCGGATTCTCTCTGGAAGATCTTCAATTGAATCTGCCCTGCGGCAGCATCATGGGTTTTATCGGTGAAAACGGTGCAGGGAAAACAACTACCATCAAGCTCATTTTGAATCAGTTGAAAAAAGATACCGGATCCATAAAAATATTCGGCTTGGATCATATTACTGATGAAAAAAGAATCAAGGAAGATATTGGAGTGGTCTTTGACGAAAGTTATTTTCATGAAAACCTGAGGCCCAAGCAGATATCCAAAGTAATGAATCAGATGTTTCAGAATTGGGATGAGAAGCTGTTTTTAGATCATCTGGATCGGTTTCAGATTCCGTTAAATAAGACAACCAAAGAATTTTCCAGGGGGATGAAAATGAAGCTCTCCATTGCTACAGCTTTATCTCATCATCCAAAACTGCTGATTCTGGATGAAGCCACCAGCGGCCTCGATCCCATTGTCAGAAATGAAATTCTGGATCTTTTTCTGGAGTTCATCCAGGACGAAAGCCATTCCATTCTGTTGTCTTCGCATATCACCAGCGACCTGGAAAAAGTAGCCGATTATATCACGTTCATTCATCAGGGGAAATTGGTATTAAGTGAATCGAAGGATCATTTACGTTACAACTATGGCATGCTTTTATGCGGGGCATCAGATTTTTCTGCAATCGACAAGGAAGATATTCTGGGTCACAGGCAGAGCCGCTTTGGTCATGAAATATTAGTGAAAGATAAAGAAGCTATGAAACGAAAATATAAGGGGTTAACCATAGATCAGGTCTCATTGGAAGACATTATGCTTTTTTATGTAAAGGAGGGAGTCCATAAATGATTGGTTTATTGCTGAAAGACTTTTATACCCTAAAACAATACACTCGTTCTATACTGATTATGCTGGTGTTCTTTGCCTTGATCAGCGTGGGAATGGATAATTCCACATCCTTCTTTCAGGGAATGTTTGTCATGCTGTTTATGACCATGACCATTTCTTCTTTCTCCTATGATAATCTAGCGAAATGGGATCGTTATGCCCTTTCTCTTCCCGTGACGAAAAGTACCGTAGTGGCCAGCAAATATTTACTGGCGATAATAATGTCTATGTTTGGATCGGCCATTGCATTTCTCGCCACTTCCATTATGCTGATTTTCCGGCCTGTTGAGGGCTTCGGAATCAGGGAACACCTTCTTGTAACTTATGGTGTCATTATGGTGGCAATCTTTTTTGCCAGTATCCTGCTGCCTTTAATTTATAAATTCGGAGTAGAAAAAAGCAGATTGTTTTTAATCGCTATCTTTGCCGTACCCTTCTCACTGGTAGTCTTACTCGACAAATTGGGGATTGCCTTACCTCCGAAAGAGACACTCATCACCTTGTTCAAGCTTATGCCGGTTCTCGTTCTGTTGATCTTCTTCGTATCCTACCTATTATCGGTTGGGATTTATAAAAATAAAGAGATATGAAGAAACAGTCGAATTGAGAGAATGCAAAGATCTGTGAAAGCGGAAATTTTTATATGCCTGATTGTCCAAAGGGCATCAACAAAAAAGGCCGGGAATATTTCGGAAACATAGTTTCCGCAGATAATCCTGGCCCTTTGTTTTATTTTTTTAATGCTTTATTTTTTAATGGTTTCCTCTTTCATGCTTTACGCATTGATGCTCTACTTTTTGATGCTTTACTCTTCTTCCTGATCCTCGCTGCCGATAAGTTCATCCAGTTCTTCCTCTGATAAACTGTCAAAATCCACTGGTTCATCCGGCAGTTCGTCTGTTAAAATAGGGACTGCTACGATGACATTTTTAGCGTCTTCTAATGCTTCTTCTGGTACAAACAAGTCGATAGGAAAGGCACTGTTTGAACCCATGAAAATTTCAAGAAAATTTCCTGCGCCTTTAAATTTTTTCACACAGGGAATACCTTCGCTTAAAAGTTTAGACTCCAGTAGATCCGCTTCAAAGCTATTTTTTGCCGTGCATAGATATACGCCATCTCGCCATTCATTTCGATCTTTCTTTTCAAACATCGTCATACCTCTTTCCTATTTTTATTACAGGTTTCTATTACAGGTGATTCTGTTGTCTATCGGCTCAGGGATTTAATTTGATTTCTCCTGAATCTCTTTTACCAATTTTTCTATGAAGGCATCAACATTCAAGCTTCCCAGTTCGCCTGCTTTATTGGAGCGAACGGTAAGTTCACCGGATTCCATTTCTTTTTCACCGATTACACCAATGTAAGAAACTCTTTCATTTCTGGCCTCTCTAATCTTATAGCCGATCTTTTCATTTCTCACATCAATTTCCACCCTAATACCGGCATCTTGGAGCTTTTTCCCGACTTCATAGGCGTAATCCGCAAACCTCTCGGTAACCGTTAACAGCTTTACCTGAACCGGTGCCAGCCATAATGGGAATTTTCCTGCAAAGTGCTCCGTCAATATCCCGATAAACCGTTCTATGCTTCCGAAGATTACTCTATGAATCATGACCGGTCTGTGTTTTTCACCATCTTTTCCAACGTAGGTAAGGTCAAATCTTTGAGGCATCTGGAAATCAAGCTGAATGGTACCACACTGCCAAGTCCTTCCGATACTGTCTTCCAGATGGAAGTCTATTTTCGGACCATAAAACGCGCCGTCTCCTTCATTGATAATATAAGGAATGCCTTTCTCCTCCAATGCCTCTTTCAGCGCATTGGTAGCCAGGTTCCATTCTTCTTCCGTACCCATGGAATCCTCCGGTCTGGTGGAAAGCTCAATATGGTACTTAAATCCAAACATACGATATACATAATCTACAAAGTCTACGACTCCCAGGATTTCCGATTTCACCTGCTCAGGCAGCATAAAGATATGCGCATCATCCTGAGTAAAGGTACGTACTCTCATCAATCCGTGAAGTGCTCCGGAAAGCTCATGTCTGTGAACCTGCCCCATTTCGGCCATCCTCATCGGAAAATCACGATAGCTGTACATCTTACGTTTATATGCCAGCATCGCACCAGGACAGTTCATCGGTTTGATCGCATAATCCCCATCATCAATTTTTGTGAAGTACATGTTATTCTGATAGTGATCCCAATGTCCTGATGTATGCCATAATTCTTCACTCAAAATCAATGGCGTTTTGATTTCCTGATAGCCTCTATCCCGATGTGCTTTTCTCCAAAAAGCTTCCAACTCATTCCTGATAATCATGCCATTTGGCATAAAAAACGGGAATCCCGGACCATCTTCATAAATAGCAAAGAGATCCATTTCTTTTCCGATTTTTCTATGATCACGTTTCTTTGCTTCTTCCAATCTCTCAATATATTCATCCAGCATTTTTTGTTTCGGAAAGGATGTGCCGTAAATTCTTTGCAGCATCTTATTCTTTTCGCTGCCTCTCCAGTATGCTCCGGCCACGCTCATCAATTTTACAGCTTTGATGGCTCCTGTGGAAGGCATATGGGGACCTGCACAAAGATCCGTAAAATCGCCCTGCTTATAGAATGAGATGACCGCATCCTCCGGCAAGTCCTGAATCAGCTCTACCTTGTAAGGTTCCTGCCGTTCCTGCATATATCGAATTGCTTCTTCCCTAGGCAGCTCAAATCTTTCCAGGGGCTCATTTGCCTGAACGATTTTGCTCATTTCCTTTTCAAGATTTACTAAATCTTCTTCGGTGAAACGATGCTCCAAATCGAAGTCATAATAAAATCCGTTATCGATTGCCGGTCCAATACCGAGCTTTGCTTCCGGGAAAAGTCTTTTTACCGCCTGAGCTAAAATATGCGAGCTGGTATGCCGAAAGGTGTGATTTCCCTGTTCATCTTCAAATTTCAGAATATCAAGACTGCAATCCTCTTCCAGCTTGTAATCCAAACCCTGTACTTTTCCGTTTACCATTCCGGCCACCGCTTCTTTAGCTAAACCATGATGAATGGACTTTGCCACTTCCAATATTGTAGCACCTTTTTCCACTTCTCTGATGCTTCCGTCTTTTAATGTGATCTTTATCATAATTACCTCCTGACAAGTAAGCATAGTTATCTGACGTTTTATTTGATTATTATCCGATAGATCATTGCTTATTCCCTTATATTATTTTATTCTGCTTCCAATGATGACCATTGACTTCTCTTTTTCAATGTTTGACAGGATAAGTGCCTAACATTATAATTATATGCTATCAGATATATTTGTCAAGAAATGGTGCCGCTCAGGCGTAAGAAAAGGTGAAAAAGATGAAAATTGTATGGATTGGAAACAGTATCGTGAACGGTTTTCCCTATAAACGCAGCCAATGCTTTGTCAGTCTGCTCCGGGAATCGCTGCATTACGAGATGATCAATAAGGGAGAAAACGGTGATATCTCTCCAAATATTCTGTCCAGATTTCAAAAGGATGTTATTTCTCATAAGCCCGACAAGGTGGTGATCATGACGGGAACCAATGATTTCATGCAAGAAATCTGTACACCTGCAGAGACACTTGACTATTTAAAGGCCATGACATCTCTATCCCGGGCAAATGCGATAACCTCCGTTGTGTTAACACCCTTGCCGATTGAAGCATCTATGGCAGCTGAACTTTGGATTCCGGGTGTAGATTACCGGCTGGTAAATCAAAAGCTGGAATTACTTCGTCAGTATTTGCTGGAATGGGAAAAAGAAGAAGAAATGAATGATCCTGAAGTGAAGCGGGAAGCGAAGGTTAAAATCATCGATACTCAAGAATATTTTCGGCAATTTCTTGCAGAAAAACATCGCAGAGAGTATGTTCGGGACGGTCTGCATCCTACGCCTTTGGGTCATGAAGCTATTGCCAGATTTCTTCAGGGTTCACCCCATATACTTGGATAACTTCAAAATGATCACTTCCGGCTATGTCCTTCGGGGTAACCAGCCAGGATCCGTCAGAATCGATATCATATCCCATCTGATAGAAGGGATACCATACTAAATGAGAGCATTGAGTTTTTCTGATGCTCTTTGGTGCTTTGGCGGGAATACCTGTAAACAGGCCGTATGGAAGATCATATAGTTCTTCCAAAGCCAAGGCGGCTGCCTGTTCAGCGATCCCCTCATTATCGCTCTTTAATCTCAGATGAATAAAGCTCGGGTAGGTCATCCATTTATCAACGCTCTGAATCATGGAAGGATGCCCCAGAACAATGGCCTCGAGAGTTTCTCCCCTCCTCGCATCTGTTACAATGGCCGCATGGCCGTGCCGCCACCCCAAGGAATGAGTGGCTTTCGTAATAAACACATCTCCATCCTTCAGATCGGGAATATTAAATTCCTGGATGAGTTTTCCCTCTTCATCCCGGTTGCGTTCTTCATAAGTAATAATCCCTATTTTTTTACAAACAAATTTACCTGACGAAAAAAAGTCATTCTGATACTGGAGAAAGATCTTCTCTCTTTCTTCCTTTGCTGTAGCTGCCAGCAACTCATCTACAGCGGGTTGCCCCAGCCCGGTCTGCAGGAATAAAGTATGGTAGTCGACCTCTGTCAATTTTTCCTTGCTGAGGATAGATCCCAGTTCTGTCTTGCTGTAATCCGGAGTCCATACTCCATCCTTTTCAATCAGCCAATTTAGTAAGGCAGGTGTCAAAAAGGCAATAAAAATCAGTACTATCGCAGCCAATAGCATTTTTTTAAAGCGTCTCGGATATTTTATAGTTTTATTCATCCTCTGCATGTATCCTATCTAATAAAAAATGATCCTGCTATTGTAAATTCGTTTATCTTGCTATCAATACAGGCTTGTTAACGTATAACGCCACTTTATATGCGGAACTGCCTACCAAAAAGCTTTGCAATCTGCTTTTTCCCTTCGCTCCGATTATGACAAGATCAAAGTCGTTCCCATTGGCATACTCAATAATTTTATTGGCAACGTTGCCTTCCAGCTGGACAGTAATAACACGGTCGGTCATGGGCTCAAACTTTTTCTTCCCATCTTCTAATATGTCCATCGACATTTGCTCGAATTGTGTTTTAAAATTTTCTTCCACTTCCCGATTATAATGAAACATATGTTGAGAAAAATCATTTACGTGAATTAACGTAACCTGACTGTCCAGACCAAAAGCGATTTCCTTCGCTTTTTCCATAGCCAGTTCCGAGTATTTTGATCCGTCAATCGGAACAAGTATTTTTTTCATAAAATCACTCCTTTCAATTTTATGTGAATGAAATAACTTTATGAAAGACTATACTTTCCAAGACCGATTTAGAACCAAAATGATACAAATTCCGCAAATTCCGCAACTACTTGCTTTCTATGCTTAAATCAGATCCAAAGTGTTTAAATCTAATCGGTAAGTCACGTCTTTTCTCTCTACAATGATGACAACCTTTTCCAGAAGCTCCTGGTCTGCTTTAATCAAGGCAATCAATTCTTTGGTTGGATTAATTGCATAAGGAAACCCCACCGACTTTAACATTGAAAAGTCACCGGAGGTATCCCCGTAAGCATAACTCCTTGTAAGATCGATATCATGGTCATCTGCCATTTCCAGTAACGCTTTTCTCTTGCTTTCGGAATCCCACATGGGAATGATGCTTCCATTGTATTTGCCATTATCTCCGATTTCATAGATCGTTCCCTTATAATAATCCATACCGTATTTATTTGACATCTCTCGGACCAGTTCTACCGGTGACCCGGAAATAGCCATTACCAGATGACCTTGATCTTTATGCCATTTAATTCTTTCCCGGGAATAGGTATAAACTCTCTCTCCTTTCTGCTCTATCACTTTTTTGGCAATATAGCAAATGTGAAAGGCTTCTGTATCTTTTACGGTTTCGGAATAGATATCAACCATCTTCTGCAAATATAAATCATAATCGCCCTGCCTCTTATCCCATTTTGTATAGGCAGGCTTTACATCGCTATACCATTTGCTGTCTGCAATCAGCTCATATTTAATCATTTTTTTAAACATCTCGCTGATTAGTCCTTCACGGGAAATTGTCCCATCAATATCAAAAAAAGCCGCACTTTTTTTCATAAAACACGATGCTCCTTTAATTCATAGTATTATAATTATCTAATAAAACCCTCTTGAGCACAAGTATCCCTATTACTATAGATTCCCATAAATATGACAATACAGGCATATTCTCTATCAGTATACCCGAATATAACCTGTATAACCACTTTTTTCAGTATTCCCGTTTCAGTTTATCAATAGATTATTGTTATTTTGATCGACAGTTCTTTTGATCTATTGTTCATTTGATCGACAGTTCTTTTGATCTATTGTTCATTTGATCGACAGTTCTTCAGTCCAACAGCTCTTTAGATTAATAGATTGATTCTTTATTAGAAACATTTTCAACCTTTTCATTTTCATCAGCATACATGAATTTTATTCCGCATCTATAGCAAAAATTTCGATCCGCCCTTTGGTCCGTCCAGCAGTGCGGACAGGTGACAGTTCTGCACTTCCTGGAAAAGCAGAAAGCATCATGATTGGAATCTTTGATTTTTCGAAGCATCAGCGTCCCCCTCCTTCTGGCTTCAGTATAATTCAGGAGAAAGGAATCCCAATATGACTTTTGTCATATCCAGAAGAAAAAACTTATGTTACACTGTTATCACTTGGGAGGTGGAAAAATGAGCGTTGAACGACTTTCAGCAGATGCAAAAAGGTACTTGGGTTCCTTTGGACTATCCGAATCTATCCAGGATCAGGCTTTTCTTCTGCATTATAAAAAAGGGGACTGGCTTTGCAGCGGCGGTAATCCTATGGACTATCTGCTGTTTTTAATGGATGGGAAAGCAAAGGTTTGCATGACTTCTAAAAATGGAAAAACCTTATTACAATGCTTTTATACTCCCGGCAGCATTCTAGGTGATGTGGAATTGATGGCAGACAATATAGGTGTATCCGATGTTATCGCAATTACTGCCGTAACCTGTATCGGAATACCCCTTATCTACTGTCAGGATGCTTTGAAAAACAATGTTGAGTTCATGAGATTTATCGGTACTTCCCTTGCGAACAAGCTGAAACAATGCTCCAAAAACAGTGCAGCAAATATTTTGAATACCTTAGAATCCCGTTTATGTGCCTATATTGATATGACCAACGAGAACCATGAATTTACGGATAACCTTACAGAAATCGCAGAACTATTGGGTACCAGCTATCGCCATTTATTGAGGTCGATCAATAAACTCTGCAAAGATGGGATCCTGGAGAAACGCTCCCGCACTCATTACGTTATTAAAAACATAGAAGCAATCAGGCGGCAGAACCCAAACGAATATGCAACCTTCCAAAGCTTCACATTATTGGATTAGAAGCAATGTCGCTGCCAAACCAATGATGACCCTGGTTAGTTCCCTCATATTCCATGAGACCCTCTTCATATCCCTGAAGATCGTCTTCAAAATGAATAGTATAGGTAATGCGGCTGCTCTTTGGAAGCGGCATGTTTTCCGTTGTTTTATTCAAAAGGTAATCTACATATTTATGACCTTCCTCATAATCAAATACCATTCTCCCCTCTGCAAATTCCTCTTCCTCATAATATAAAGCAGCCCCGGCAGCACACTCTTCAGCCAGCGCTTTTAGATAAACCTGAGACTGTACATATCTTCCCATATCTCCCTGATAAGTCAGAAAGCTGATATGAACCATCAACTGGTTTTTCAGGAATCCGCTCATAGACATTCCAATATAATTCACTGAGAGAAAAGCAGTTCCGATATACATAAATGGTACAAGGAAGACAACGATTCTTGCAGATTCGGAATTCAGCCATTTGCGTTCCTCTGCAATGATACGCCTCGGCATTTTCTTCAACCGCCAGGTGCTTTTTCTCTTTACTGATCACATTATTCCATTTCCAGGTATCATGTTAGTTTGGATTAATTCCTAATTGTCATCATCAATATCGTACATTCATATTTAGTTATTTACATTTATTTTATAATAAATGAAACTTTTTTCTTAAAATTCCCCCCTTACATATATAGTGATTATTTTTAAGGAGGAAATTTTATGAAAAAAACATTTAAACTTCTAATTTTAGCTCTCACAATGCTATCATTAACAGTACCTATGGGTAGTATAGCCTTTGCATCTTCATATTTGAATGAGTCAGAGGTTATAGTAAATAGTGTGTCATCAATTTCAGTTATTGCAAATCGCTCGACAACAACTACCGGTAAGGTTTCTGCTTCAGGATCCTTAACAGATGTAGCAAGTTCAATAACAACAAAAGCAACCTTGTATGAATATGATTCATCAACAGGTTCCTTAATTGCTACTAGTGTAACTCCCGTTACAAAAACAAGCTATAATTGTTCTATTTATAGCTTTAGTACATCTTTCTCCGTTAAAGAAGCTAAACGTTATAAGGTAAAACTTGAAATAACTGATGTTACAAACGGATTAACAAATAAGAATACATTTTACAGTAATATCTTTTAATAAGTATTTACTTGTAATCGTTCATAAGTTTATAAATAGCTTGAACGACAAAAAAGACTATGCAAATAATGATTACATAGTCTTTTCTTACTTTTATTATTTATATTGTAATATTGATAATATTTCATCTACGCTGGCACTTCCAGCTATATCGATTGAATAATCTTCCGTAGTATAATTGACTGAATTTCCACCATCTCCAAACGGATCTTCTGATACATAAATTGTTCCCTCTTCAGTTTCAATTTCATGAGTCACACCCACCAAACTCATTGAGAATCCATCTTTTAGTATGAATTGCTGTCTTATCGTTAGTATCTTATCTTCATTATCATTATAAATGTAAATAGCATTATATACATCTTTAGCGGTTTTTGTAATCGTTAATGATACAAAATTATATCGATCAGGGACTTTATTCAGTTCGAATAAATCAGGGAAAAAATTAGTTGCTTTTTCTATTTCGTCTAAGTCTTTAATATCCAGTACAATTGTATCATCCTGAACATATTTTTTATGATTTTCATTTCCTTTTGAGAATAAGTTATTTATTAACACTAGCTTCTTTTCGATTTTAAATTCTGTTGCACTGACTGCTCCATTAGAAATAATAATTGCAAGAGTTCCGGATAATAAACAAAGAATCAATACTGATGCTGCTATAGCAAGATATTTTAGGCCACGTGATTTTTTTATGTTGTAATTAAATAGATTTGGTTCTACATATTTTATATCCTTATAAAAATCTAATAATTCAAAATCTTCTTCAATTGTGTTTTTTATAGCATTACCGATTAATTCTTCATATTTGTTATTATTCATTCGAACTTCTCCTCTACTAATAATTTTTTAAACTTACTTAAACCTCGAACGTGTGTTGTTTTTATAGTATTGTAATTAATATGAAGAATTTTTGATATCTCTTTTAGAGGTATATCATAATAATAATGTAATATGTAAATTTGCTGTTCTTCTTCGGATAGCTTATTTAATAATAATATTATCAGTTCTTTATCCTCTATCATTTTTGTAAAATCATCAAAGTTACTTTCATTGAATATATTATCTTGGATATTTTCGGCGATATCATTTACAAATAATACATTTTGATTCTTTGAATAATATCGTCTTGCTTCAGCCTTAGCAATGGAGTAAATCCATGATTTCATCTTATCAATTTCTCTTAGTCTCTCAAGACCTTGATAAGCTTCAATTAAAGTATTCTGAAAGATCTCCTCCATAGCATACTGATCTTTTCTGGTTAAGCTATAAATAAATCTTTGTAAATCTTTACTGTATATATTACAAATCTCTTCAAATAATTTATGTTTTAATTTATCTTCTTTCATATTACACCTAAATATATTATTTAATATTATATCTAAGTATAATAATACAATATTTTTCCTATTATTTCAAACACTTACATTATTTATTTAAAAAAGACTGCAACACCTAAAAATGTTGCAGCCTCCTTGCTGTATTCATATATGAATTAATACAGTAATTGTAATTGAATATTTTTTTACATGACCCTAAATAGATGGATATGGGATGTAAAATGTTCGCACTACCGTAAATGGACCAATATTTTGACCATCTTTAATGAAGGAAATCCGGCTCCCCATTGTAATCTCGGTACCCTGACTTATCGGCAGCACTTTAGGTAGTATAAGATTTTCTACCCAAGGCTCTTGTGGCCCTTCTGCTTTTATTTCGATAGAATCAACGTAAGGCTCTGTTGCTTTGTTATTGATACTACAAACAGCATAATGCGATTCAGACTTCCATATCACAAGATCAGCCATAAAACGGTAGGGGTATTGATTATTGTCGTAATCTTGAATAGATGCATATTCCAACTGGTATCGTTCAAAGTTTGATTTTTGAATTATTTTTTCAGAATTCTCTTCACTATAGCCATACGTGTCGATGAGCTGATTCTTAATCTTCTCAATCCAACTTGGATCAGGAGCCTCTATTGTTGCTTCCAACTGCATGATTTTTTGATATGGATGAAATTCTACAGAAGGTTTATTTTCCTCTGCACAACCGAAAAGGGAAACCATACATAAAATTAAGGAAATAATTATAATCCTTTTTTTCATAAATTTTCCTCCAAATACGGATAGGTTTAATTAATTTTTATTAATTGGCATATGGATTATACCATGTCCACGACATCTGCATAGAATTTGATGTATATGTAATGGTTGTTCCCACGGATCCACTAACTGAAAATCCGGGAACGGATATACCACCACCTGCAGATACATTATATGTAATGGTGAAGTATCCTGATCCGCCAAGGTCAACTTTACTTGCGGTCATCCCACTTTTCCAGGCGCTGGACTCATGCCATTCCCATGTATATACACCATTAGAACCCATTGTCCAGACTGCAGTAACATCACTAATTGAGTACATTGAACCTGCACCTACAAGTTTTATAGTAGCTTCACTCTTTGCTTTGAAATTCGAATTGCCACTGTACGTAAATGTTTTTGAAGCTTTATAATATTGAGTTGAAGCTGCAGTTACGGTATTAGGATCTAATTTGTTTATTTTCGCAAGCTTTACTTGTGAGTCTCTTGCATCTAGAGCCTTAGCTTCCTGCAAGGTCAAGTCATTTGCTGCTGCCATTAAAGCAATATATTCGTCATACGTAATTTGAACGGTTTGTTGTGGCCCAGGAATCATTGTTTCGGCATTGGTATCGGCAAAAGAAACCACACTCATTGAGAGCATTAGGCAAATAATTAATAAAATACAGAAAATATTTTTTTTCATAGCTTTTCTCCTTTTTGTTGAATTCATCGAACTGCAGAAATTATTTTTCACTGACAGACGATGATTAGTTTAACGACAACTTATTCCTTAATAGGATACGATTCAACAAAACATGACAACCCCTCCCCTTTTAAAAAATGCTTTCTAATTATAAGGGGAAGATTTTCCAAAAAAAGTTTCAATTATTTTATATTTTTAAAAATTGGGTTGAATGAAAAACTAAGTTCCGTTTTTTATTCAAGGGGGGGTGACGACGTTTTCTTGGACTTAAATTGCTAATCCTAGACTATGTCTATATTGCAGTGGGCTTATCCCACCGAGTGATATTTTGATACGTTTTTCATTGTACCAGCGCATATAAGAATCGACCTTATTAAAAAAGGTAATCAGGAAACAAATATGCAACCTTCCAAAGCTTCACATTATTGGATTAGAAGCATGGGGCAGCTCATATTTTGCTGTTCTTGTTACCTGGTCTATCTTTAAAAAGGCAAGTCGAAATAAATCTCCCGTATCTGCCGTGAGTTTCACCGTTACCGAAGGGTTTTTGATGTCGCTGCCAAACCGGTGATGACCCGGGTTATTTTCCTCATATTCCGTGAGTCCCTCTTCATATCCCTGAAGATCATCTTCAAAATGAATGGTATAGGTAATGCGGCTGCTCTTTGGAAGCGGCATGTTTTCCGTTGTTTTATTCAAAAGGTAATCTACATATTTATGACCTTCCTCATAATCAAATACCATTCTCCCCTCTGCAAATTCCTCTTCCTCATAATATAAAGCAGCCCCGGCAGCACACTCTTCAGCCAGCGCTTTTAGATAAACCTGAGACTGTACATATCTTCCCATATCTCCCTGATAAGTCAGAAAGCTGATATGAACCATCAGCAGTCCTAAGAATATAATAAAAATCTTCATAAAATCCCTCAGCGATCATTAAGTAACTCACTGGCTGTCCAGCTTTCAATGGTATACATCCCGCGGTTATCTTCATCACGAATTCCGAAGAAGCGATTCCCTGCCATAATTTTTTCTATCGGTACCGAGACTTTATAATAAATCAGTTCCCGTTCATCAAACTGGCCTGTCCTGTATTGCGGAATGTCCTCCAGTACAACCTCTATTTCTTGTTCGCTGATCTGAAAGTCTTTTTTTATTTTTTCTATCAGATCTTTTTCTATTTCCGAAGTAAAGCACCCTTCCTGCTTCGCCTGTTCCTTTGCAGAATATACATATTCCTGGAGTCGTCCGATATTGTCATGATTCTTTTGATCAAGCATGTACTGCAGCATAAATATTAAGAGAATCGGAAGCACCCCCATTAAAACGATTAATTGTTTCACTAGAATCCCCCTTTACGGCGCATTGGTTCTTATGGCAATTCCCTGAGCCCACACCGCTTCCACGATATGTACAATAGAGTCATCTTCAGGACCCATAATCATATTATAAATTACAATTCCAAGCAGTATCGTACTGCAGAGTACAATGTATTGCTTCATGTCTAACCTCCTTTTGACAGATTCTGCAGGAGCCTTTATAGGGCTCCGCCGGAAGTAATCCTCATAATCTGCTGATTTGCATTGTCCGACAATGTTTCCGCACTGTCTCGGAATTCTCCTACAAACCCTGCGATGGCAATTCCAAGGATTACCATGGCAATCATAACGATGATTTGTTTCATTGATCGCTCACCTCTCATTCTAAAATTTAAATAGGGTCAATTTGCTACGGTAAAAAGAGTTGCAGCATTTCTTTCTGATCCAGAAAATAAGCAACATAGATAAAATTGATAAAAATAACAAAGATATTTAAAACAACCGGGAAATAAATAAGATCACTGATTATTTCATCCCTATGCTTTTGCGTGGTTAATCTGATCTCTTTCATTCGCTTTTCAAAGGAGAACAGATTCTCGGACAAATCCTGTGGATTTATCTCATCCCATTGTATAAGAAACCAGGCAAAATCCCTGCTGATTTTACTGCTTACCCTTCTTGCAAAGAACTCAATGGCTTCGCTCTTTTGATTGACCCTTAAATAGCTAAGCATTTGCAAATATACAGGCTGCAGCAGCCCCCTATGTTCTGCCAGCATTTCCAGAACGTAATCCGTACTGGTGGTTTTTCCTTTCCCAATAACCGCCATATTCCTTAGAAACGTTACCGCTTCAAAGATCTCTTTTTCGTACTTCTGCATTTTAAAGGTCTGGATCAGTCTTTTGAAAAATCCAATGGGAGTTCTTCCCCACTCCCCGGCAGGAAACAGCAGCTTACCGTATTTTTTCAACTGTTCTGCCATTTCCTTTCTGAAATATGCCCTTCTTTTCAAACTCCAGGCAAGGCTGCCATTACTTTTGATCAGAAATACTGCAAGGATCATTAACATTGTAAACATCAGATAAATATACAAGTCCCAGTCTGCCATCTGTGTATACCTCATTTCTTTTAATAGTCAAATCGCTGGTTGGTAACAATCTCAATAAAGGTCAAATTAGCCAGGAATAGAAATATGATCATAAGCATTAATAAAAAGCCTTGTTCGGTATAAAACTGGTTTTTCAGAAATCCGCTCATAGACATTCCGATATAATTCACTGAGAGAAAAGCAGTTCCGATATACATAAATGGTACAAGAAAGACAACGATTCTTGCAGATTCGGAATTTAGTCGTTTGCGTTCCTCTGCAATGATTCTGGCATCTCTTAACTGTATCAGTAAATCTTCCAGGGCAAGGGTGACATTCATTCCGCTTTCAGCTGCAATTCTGATATTATTAGCAAGCATTCTGCTCCAGTTTGTGTGAATACCGTAAGCAAAGCGTTCCGTAGATTCCCTAATCAGCCTGGTATTTCCTGTACTCCTGAGTTCGAGAAGGAGCTTGAACAGCAGCTTACAGCTTACCTTCATATCTTCAGTAGACAAGATTACCTTCTCTATGGTCCTGTAGATGTTGCAGCCGCATATTCTATATTGAGTCAGGAATTCCGAGACCAACCGTTCGCCTTCATAACTTCCTTTCCGTCTTACGGTCTCAAGTCGAACTCTTAAAAAAAGGTATGGCATGAAAGAAATCAGGATTCCCATCCAAATTGCCGAGATTAACGGAACCGTTTGTAAACCGACAAATACGATGAAAAGAAATAGAAACATTGTTGCAAGGATAAACTGTTTGGGTTCAATGGGTTTTTTCAAAGATACCATGACATTCCGCAAATGATTTTCTAATCGATTCTCAGGTTTTAAAGCTCTTCTCCGTGCTTTTAGCCTTTTTTTCATGATGAACTTTGTATAGCTTCTTCTTAATTTGTCATAGTAAAGCAAGCCTACTCCCAAAACAAAGAGTATATAGATGGCAGTACTTACAAGCATTAAGATTATATGAATTTTCTTAATATCAATTATCATCATCACCGATCCTTTCTTTTTCATGGGATAAACCGGCAAGTTCTTTTGCAAAGGTCTCATACGCTTCAGAATTTTCCTCAACCGCCAGCTGCTTTTTTTCTTTACTGATCACATTATTCCATTTCCAGATGTGATGTCTGGTGTCATATCTGCAGAGTTCTTTCAATTGTATCCTTCTCATTTCTCTGTCCAAACTCAGTTCATAAATGCTTTTCAAGCGTTTTTGATTTTTGTTTTTTAATTGAATAAAATGAAAGATATAATCAAAACTTGAAGCCACTTTTTGAGCTGTTGTCCCTAAGTCTCCGCCAAGGCTTTTTACGATTTCACCGGCAACATCATAGCAGAATTCAAGGGGATCTCTGGCATGAAAGGTAATTTTCATCCGTCTTGTGCCTTTGCTGGCTATTTTGACTGCTGTATCAAGGGCAATGCCATCCCTTGCCTCTGCGAGAATAAAATAATCCGCATCACTGCGCAGCAAATTCTTTGAAATGTGTTTTAACCTATCATTATCGGCAATTATCTGAAGGATGGGAGCATCCGGCATCATTTTATGTAATGGTATTTCAGGATCTGTTTCAACCATAACGCCTTCCAGATTTTGATCTTCATAACTTTGCCAGGTAGACAGAAACGTAGTTTTCGCGGTTCTGACTGCACCGGTAAAAGCTACATTAAATCCAATATCCACCATAGCTTTCAGCAGGGGAACGGATTCCAACGGGATCGTGCCCCTGGCTGCCTGTTCCTCAAAGCTGTAGCTTGGAATGATATATCTGCGAAAGATAATGACATCCTGCCCCTGTTTTGTCATGGCTCCTCCGAAAATAGTTACCCTGGTGCCGTCCAGCATATAGATTTCATGAAATTCCTTATCCAGTCTCTCTTCAGGTGTTAATAAAAGAAACGCACGTATGAGCTGTTCTCTTCTATCCTTAGGAATTCTCTGGGGTTTCAGACGCATTTGGCCATCTTCCAGGAAGTAGATTCTGTCTCCTATTATTTTTGCAGAACTGCTTTCCCTATACTTTTCAGAGAACCACTCTGCAATCCCGGCCAGTCCCCAATTTTCATGATAGATTCCATCATCCAAACTGTTATACCATTCCGGGTAGACCTCATTTTCCGAGCCGTAACTTTTCACGAGTTCCCTGATTCTGCTGCGAAAGTAGGAAACTTCCTGATCATAACCGATAATTGCCTTTTTCTGAATCCGCAACGCAGAATCAACATTTTCTTTCCCTTCCTCCCATTCTCTTAAAAATTCTTCATTTACCTTCTGGCAAAGCCGGTTAAAATCCATTCCTGAATGACCGGCATCTTTTCCGGGCGATACGAGATAATCACTTAAATAAAACTTCTCCATATGTTCTTCCTTTGTTTCTTTATCTCAGGTAGACCGCTCTTTGACAATATGCAGTTAGAAAGTTCAACAATATCCTGTATAAACTTGTCATTCTTATAGTCAATCAGCGTCATATGCTCCATCTCCGCCTGTTTCGCATAATCGGAGGCGGAAACCTTCCACACATTCTGGGCTTCACTTTGCATTCGATCGGCAACATATGCGGCATCATAGAAATCATGTTCAACATACTTATTTAAAATGAGATCAGAAAAAACAACGCCTACGTTGTCATAAATATCCTTTCTTTTCTCATACCTGCTGAGGCTGGTTTCCTGCTGCGTGACAATGTAGAAGATATCCCTTGAGCACTGCAAAGCACCTATGGCTAAGCCATTATCGATTTCGTTGCCGCTATCGGCAATGACAATATCAAAGTACGGTGAAATTTCCTCTAATAAGTATGCCGCCCCCTCGGGGCAGTAAAATCTTTCTTCCAGCTCATTGGAAGGGCCCGCCATGACATAGAGATTTGCATTGTGCTTACATATTTTCAGGAAGTCCTGCTCATGCAGCATACGGTTTTCAATTTGAATTTTCAAGGTATCAACGGTAACCGGTGCTTCTCTTATATATTCAGTACTCTCCCTGCCATTCATGGAAATCTGCAATATCTTTAAATTCTGATGATATCTGGAAATAGCCGATGCGATTGACAGGGAAAGCATGGTAGTTCCCACTTTATGATCCGACCCGTGAAAGGTAAAAAGAT
Organism: Sinanaerobacter chloroacetimidivorans; assembly: GCF_018128545.1. Lineage (GTDB taxonomy): Bacteria > Bacillota > Clostridia > Peptostreptococcales > Anaerovoracaceae > Sinanaerobacter > Sinanaerobacter chloroacetimidivorans. The sequence continues at coordinate 603,633 of NZ_JAGSND010000001.1, forward strand.
TAGGAATCAAAACGATCACTCCTTTGTACAATGATTAGCGTCGTGGGAATTTCTCCCTCTATGCAGGAACGGATTTTTGCGTATTCTTCGATAGTTGCTATAATTTCAATATGACTGATGGTTGAGGTGCTGTCCGTTCTATTCAGAATTTTATTTTCCTCAACAGGGATTTCCCCTGTACCGGTATCTCTGATTTCTCTTTCTGTACTGTCTTTTACAAAGGCAACTCGATAAGTTCCAATCAATCCCCGCTCGTCAGCACCGTAAATATCTACCAGATCCCCCCTCCTTAATGAACTGCTTCGCATTGAGATCCATTCAGGTTGAAGAACAAAAATAGATTCATCCTGATCCAGGAAAAATTGATCCTGCCGAAAATATTGAACGGATATTTGACTATTCTTCAATATTAATTGTGTTGAAACCTTTCCTTGTATCCCGGATAAATCCTTTTCTTTCAGAGCATCCTTCAATACACTTTCTTTTGGCAGCTTAACCGTTGAAAACTGGGTGTTCTTCACCTTTTCTCCTATTTGGATGTCTGTTTTTGCGACAAGTACTTCCTGCATCATGACGGCGTCTCTCCCTTTTAATTCCCAGAAAAAAAGCCCCAATAAAGAAATCATGATCAACAGAATTCCTATGAATGTTTTCGCTTTCCTCAAACGCACACTTCCCTTCTTTTTCTTTATTATACATAAATTTACATATTTCGTTATTTATATTTTACAGTTTTTAATTGGGATGTCAACCATTTTTTTACATTTTAGTAATAAAAAAAATCATAGGATATTCTGTATGAATTTAATAAAAACAGAATACCTCTATGATCTTAATTTTCTATTTAATAGAAATAAAATACATTATTTTAAGGCACAGGCTATCTGAGCCGCCAGTTTTGCATTGTTGTAGACTAGCTGTATATTAGAGTCCAGGCTGTCTCCACCAGTGATTTCTTTTATTTTAGCAAGCAAAAATGGAGTCGTTTCTTTACCGTGTACCCCAATATCTTTAGCCTCAGCTACAGCTTTTTCAATTGCATCATTAATTACTTTCGCATCCATGGAGAATTCTTCCGGGATAGGATTTGTAATAAGCATGCCGCCTTTCAGCCCCAAACCGATTTTAGCTTTGAATGCCTCTGCTATTTCCAGAGGTGTATCGAGATTGTAATCTACCTTAAAACCACTTTTCCTGGTATAAAATGCAGGCAGCTCTTCTGTTTGATAACCAATGACAGGAACACCCTTTGTCTCTAGATATTCTAAAGTAAGCCCTAAATCCAGTATTGATTTTGCTCCGGCGCATACCACAATCATTTCAGTATCTGCAAGCTCCTCCAAATCTGCTGAAATATCCATTGTAACCTCAGCGCCTCTATGAACTCCTCCAATTCCGCCTGTGGCGAAGACCTTAATTCCAGCCAGAGAAGCCCCAATCATCGTAGTCGCTACCGTAGTCGCTCCGTCGCTTTTTTTCGAAAGCAATACCGCCAGATCTCTCCTGCTCGCTTTTGGAATTTTAACTCCGGTTTTCCCCAAATAGTCAATCTGTTCATGATTGGTACCTACAACAATCTTGCCATCCAGGATACAAATGGTTGCCGGTACCGCACCATTTTCTCTGATAATCTTTTCTACATTATTTGCTGTTTCCACATTTTTCGGATATGGCATGCCATGAGAAATAATGGTGGATTCCAGGGCAACAATAGGCTTATTACTTTTTAATGCTTCTTGCACTTCGGTTGAAATGCTTATATATCGATTATCCATATTAACCTCCATAATCTATCTATAAACTGTTTCATTTTAGCTGATGACTCATTAAACACTATACTTTAGGGAGGCTTATTTGTAAATATAATATTTATTAGTTAGTCAAATTTCATTTATTAGTATTTAAACCGAATCATTCAACTGCCAAATCGAAACAGTTGGGTTTTGACAAGCCAAAGGTCTGACTTTGTATCACGAAAATACTCACAGGTTTCTAATGATATGGTCTCAATTCGTTATTTTTAACCCCAAAAACAAACAGAATCCATAATCGGTGTTTTCGGGTTATGGCTCAGCCGTGAATGCCATCATTAAAAACAACTTCATCTTCATCCTATCTCATAGACGAAACCTGTTCGGATATTTTCTTAAATCCAAAGTTCAGCCATTGCGGCTTGGTAAAAAAGCTCGCAAAAACTAAAGCTGACAGTTTCATAGTGTACTAATACATAATCTTATTTAACTAACGGGTGGCCTGAC
>NZ_JAGSND010000010.1 GCF_018128545.1 Sinanaerobacter chloroacetimidivorans
TTCATCCTGGGTCAGGTAAGATATTCATCCCTTGCTCAGGAATTCCCGGATGTTGCTGATAAACTGTTCGAAGTTGCAGAAGAAAATGCAGCGGAAAGATATGAAAGCTATAAGAGACTGGCCGAAGTTGTTCAGGGCAAAAAATAAATATTATCCCTACGGCAGTGCAAACTTTAAGATAGATAGCACTCATGATAAAGGAGCTGGTTGTTAGTTGACAGCTCCTTTATCATAAAAAACAAAAATGATTCCAGACAATCAAAGTGTGCAAAAGAAAGGCGGAGATATCCAATGATAAAAGATGCACAAATATTAATCTTAGATCTAACAGAAGAAAGTTATAAGATAGAAACATTACCTTCAGAAGTTTACAGGAAATACCCAGGGGGGTCTGCATTAGGCATGTATCTTATGATGCAGAGAATGGACCCGGAGGTGGAGCCTCTTTCGCCGGAAAATTTATTGATATTTTCTGTGTCCCCATTAACCGGAATCCCAATAAGCGGACAAAGCCGCATGTGTGTCACGACAAAGAGTCCGCTGACAGGAACAGCGGGCGATTCCCAGGTAGGCGGGTTTATACCTGCACATATAAAAGGAAACGGATATGATTCTATCGTATGTAAGGGAAAGGCTCGACGTCCGGTTTATATCTACATAGATAAGGATAAAGTGGAATTCAAAGATGCCGGCAAGATGTGGGGTAAGGTTACCGGGGATGCGGAAAAGCTGATCATTGAAGATCTGGGTGATTCTAAGATTGAATCCTCAATCATCGGACCGGCTGGAGAAAATCAGGTATTGTATGCAAGCATTATGCATATGAGAAGCAGAGCCAACGGTAGAAATGGTGTTGGTGCCGTCATGGGGTCAAAAAATTTGAAAGCCTTGGTTGTGAAACGGCAGCCGTCAATAAAACCGGATGATCCGGACGGACTAAAAACTTTGACCTTGGATGTAAAACAGCGGATGGCTGCAAATGAGGTTATCGTAGACACATCCTTAAATGGTTCGGCCGGTGTTGTTGATGCTCATGGCGCGGAGGGGTTCCTGCCGACTAAAAATTGGGAAAGCGGAGTGCTTGAGAATTATATGAAAACCGCTGGGACTACCATCACCAATACAGTGCTGAAAACAAGAGAAACCTGTTTTGGCTGTGCAATCCGATGTAAAGGGGTCGTTGAAATACCGGGAAAGGCTGATCCGGAATATGGCGGACCGGAATATGAAACCTGTGCAACTTTTGGATCCTATTGCGGCAATTCAAATCTGGAAGATATTTGTTATGCCAATCAGCTTTGCAATATGTACGGCCTGGATACCATTTCCTGTGGAGCGACCATCGCTTTTGCAATGGATTGTTATGAAAAAGGGATTCTGACAAGAGAGCAAACCGATGGACTGGAACTGAAGTTTGGCAACAGTGATGTATTTGGCCCTTTAATTTATAAAATCGCTTATAAGGAAGAGGGGATCGGAACACTCTTGGCACAAGGAAGTGAGAGGGCAGCGACTCTCATCGGCAATGGAGCGGCAGAATTAGTCGTAACATGCAAAGGACAGGAGTGGCCGGCTCATATGGTTCAGATGAAGCCGAATCTTGCAGTAATTTATGCCGTAAATAATTTTGGGGCAGATCATCAATCTTCCGAGCATGATCCGACACTGATGGCCGCGGAAGATTCCAATGACTGGATTTGGGCAAACATGCTGGAGTCCTTTGAAAAATGCGGGGACTATGGAGTTCTGGATGCGAATAAAGCAAAGTTTGCGCTTGCAACACAAAAGTTTTATTCTACTCTTGATACGCTTTGCTTATGTCAATTTGCCTGGGGCCCATCCTGGCAGCTTTATGGTCCGGCTGAGTTGATCGAATTCTGTAAGTATGGTGTAGGATGGGATACAACGATTCAGGAGCTTCAAGAGATTGGTGAACGAAGAATCAATATGATGAGAATGTTTAATGTAAAGGTAGGCTTTAACAGAAAAGATGATCGCCTGCCGCCTAAAGCTTTTCTTCCGATACCAAGCGGCCCGAATCAAGGAGTCGGAATCACAAAAGAAGATTTTGAAAAGGCGCTGGATGCCTATTATGATTTCGCCGGATGGGGTAAAGACGGAATGCCGACGGAGGAAACCCTAAAGCGGCTCGAACTTGATTGGATTCAATAAACGGAGGCGGCAATGTCAGCAGAAAGCAAAAAGAAAATTCGTGTTACCATCAATAACCAAGAAACAGTTTTACAGGAAGAAATGACAATCCTGAAGTTGTTGGAAGACAGAGAGGCAAAACATAGATCAGCAGTATGGCTTAACGGAATCCAGCTTCTTCAGGCAGAATATCCGACCAGAATGATTCGGGAGGGTGATGTGATAAAAATACTCAGGATAGTGGCTGGGGGCTGAAGCAAAAAACGTCCACCTTCTGCGGAGGTGGACGTTATAATATCAATATTTATATTTATATTTAATTTATCTCCAAGCAGTTGGGCAATTCGTGCAAAAATGAATTTTTTCACAGCAGTTTGCTCTTCTGGAACAGAGCCTATCCCGTTCTATAATATCCTGTATACTCTCGACGATAGCTCTCTCAAGAGCCCTATCCCTATGGTGAAAATCTCTGTCTCTCTCATGGAATCTATCCCATGAACCATCTGCATTTGACGAAACAAAATTGCAACCCATATATAAAACCTCCTTCCGTCAGTACTATAATATATTACAGAATCATGTATTGTGTGATTTTTGAAAATTGACAAACGGCAGCTTAAGGCATAAGCTGAATATAAATGAAATAAGATGGAAAAGGACGCGGCCGGATGCCGTGTTCATCACCATAAATTTATAGTAACAGGAGTGATGAAGATGAAAAGTCTGGTGGTGTATTATTCTTTGGAGGGACATACCCGTTTTATTGCAGACATGATAATCGAAGAACTGGGAGCAGATAGACTGGAACTAAAGCCGAAAAAAGAAATCCCCAAGTCCGGTTTTCTTAAATTTTTCTTGGGTGGCAAAAGTGTCATTTTTCATGAACGGCCGAAATTGCTCACTGCGATTCCAGAACTGGATTCCTATGATCTGATCGTAATCGGTACTCCTGTCTGGGCATCAAGCTTTACGGCGCCGATCAATACCTTTCTTGCCCACTGCGGGATAAATGGCAGAAAACTCGCGCTATTTGCCTGCCATGCCGGCGGAGGTACCGACAAATGCTTCGACAGGATAAAGAAAATCCTGAGGAACAATCAGATTTTAGGAACCATCGATTTTAGAAATCCTGCACAGGAAAATAAGGATATCATCAAAACTCAGATCCAGACCTGGATATCGGGTTTTACGGAAAATAAAAGGTAGATGCGGAATGTTCCGGCCATAAGAGAAACAAGGTTATCGGAAATACGGAAGTAAAGCTGAGAGGAAACACTTATCCTGACAGATGCATATAGTGGGAGTGAGAAGTGGCATCCACTTTTACTATACTAAAACTCGGGAGAGATAAAATGATGAGTGAATCCAATACGATCGTCCCAGTCAATAATAACGGGGAAGTACCGGTCAGTGCAGCGACCAACGACGGGGCGGCAAACAAGACTGCACCTTCTCCGCTGGTCAGTATTGTAGTAATAGCGTATAATCATTTAAATTATACAAAGCAGTGCATCGAAAGCATTTACCAATATACTTCCCATATAGACTTTGAACTGATTACCATAAATAACGGATCTACGGACGGAACCGAAGAATACTTTAACAGCCTTCCCAATACCAGAAAAATAAATTTTCCGGAAAATATCGGAGTTTGTAAGGCCATAAATCATGGCTTCCGTATTGCGAAGGGCAAATACACGTTAAATGTCAGCAACGATATTGTGGTCACCACACGCTGGCTTGATAATTTATTGATCTGCATGGAATCGAATCCTAAAATCGGAATGGCAGTTCCCGTCTGTGATGCATCCTGCAATTATCAGCAGATCTATCTTCCATATCAGGATCTGGAGGATATGCAGGTGCAAGCCGAGATCTATAATGTCAGCAATCCGGATTTTTGGGAAGAACGACTGAAGCTCTGTACCTATGCCGGTATTTACAGAACCGATCTGCAGAAGTCTCTTGGCGGATTTGATGAGGATTTCAATCCGGGCAGCTATGATGATGATGCGATTTGCTTCAGCATCAGAAGAAGGGGTTTCAAGGTAATCCTTGCCAAAGATACCTTCGTGCATCATTACGGAGCTTGCTCTTTTAATATAGAGTATGAAAAGGATAACACCCTTTTATATCGCAATAAAGCTACTTTTATGAGAAAATTTGGAGTGAATCCTTATGTTGCAGGGCTGATTGATTATAACGTGCTGAATATACTGACTTATAACGGCACGAAGGATGTAAATATCCTGGGGCTTGGCGGTTCCTACGGAACAACGGTACTCCAATTGAAGAATTTCTGTAAGAGTCATGGAAGCAAAAATGTAGGACTGTACTATTTTTCCGAACATCCGGGCAACATGATTGAACTGAATACCATATGCGACGATTGCATGTATGGTACCATGGAAACCCTGGAGGAGAGATTTGGAAGCAGACAGTACGATTATATTATATTGGAAAGCGACTCCAATCAACTTACCCAAAAGACGGAACTGTTTACAATCTTATTCAGACTTTTATCGGCGGGAGGCCAGCTTGTTTGTACGGCTTCCAGTCCGGAGCTCTATGAAGAGATTCTTGAAATATTCACACAGTTGGGCGCGGAACTGGAAAGACATGAGAATCAGTACTATCTTTGCTTTACAAAAGATGGAAAGAACGATTCTGAAGAACGAGAGGATGTATAACGGAAGGGCCTGGATCAAGATCGAGGCCCTTAAATTTTTTATGCCGGGTCGTTAAGTTACTCTATTTTGGTACTGATATGGATATATTAGAAGAAAATATGACATACAGATGTCAGAAATATATGGTAAAATAATGGTAATTTTATGTAATGAACAGGGGTGAAAGAAAATGTTGGAGATTCCTGAAAGCCATACCATTGCAAGGCAGATGAATGAGACCATAACCGGAAAAGTGATAAAAACCGTACAAGCTAATTCCTCTCCTCACGGGTTTGCCTTTTATTTTGGCGATCCTAAGGATTATCACGACCTGTTGAAGGGAAAGAAGCTGGAAAAAGTCCAGGCTCTTTCCGGTCAGGTGGAGATCATTGCAGAGGATGCCAGAATTTTATTCAATGATGGGATCAATATAAGATATTATGCTGATGGTGATAAAATTCCGGAGAAGCATCAGCTGCTGATTCAGTTTGAGGACCATTCCCGACTGGTATGCACCGTACAGATGTACGGAGGTCTTTGGGCATATCCCGAAGGGGCAAATGACAATCCTTATTATCTGGCAGCCAGAGATAAAATTTCACCTTTAGCTGATCACTTTGACAGATCCTATTTCCATCAGCTTTTTAATCAAACGAAGAAAAATCTCAGTACAAAGGCATTTCTTGCAACGGAACAGAGAATCCCGGGACTGGGAAATGGGGTTTTGCAAGACATTCTTTTCAACGCAGGAATCCATCCGAGAAGAAAGCTGGAAACCTTTTCGGCGCGGGAAGTGGAAGGGCTCTATCAAAGCTTGAAGGAAACCCTTGCAGCAATGACCGCAAGAGGCGGAAGGAACACGGAGAAAGACCTTTTTGGCAATCCGGGGGGTTACCCAACGGCGCTTTCCGCCAAAACCTGGAAGGATCCCTGTCCTCAGTGCGGGAGCGCTATTATCAGACAGGCTTTTTTAGGCGGAAATGTTTACTTCTGTCCTTACTGCCAGCCTCTTGAGGCCTCTATTGACATATAGGAACTTATCACAATGATATGAATGTGGTATAATGAAAAGAGTAATGCAAAGAGGTTTTGGTAGAAACACCATAAATTTAACCCCGGAAAGAAGAGAGATTAATGAACAAAAGAATGATTTGCATTGCACTGATCATGGTGCTTACCTTGGGCTGCGTTCCGTCAAATGCGGCGGAATCGGCTTTTTCCGATGTGCCGAAGGACAGCTGGGCTGAAAGCTATATTCAGCAGGCTGTGGATTTGGGCATCATCAGCGGCTTCGGTGACGGAATCTTTGGATTTGGACAATCTGTTACACGTGCACAATTTGCCGCTATGCTGGTCCGATTATTCGGCTGGGAAAAAGTGACCCCGGAAAATCCGGCTTTTACAGATAACAGCGACAAATCCCAATGGTATTATTCAGAAATTGAAACGGCGGTGGTTCATGGTGCTGTCGTGAAAGACACGGCGGTATTCAGACCGAATGAGAATATTACCAGAGAGGAAATGGCCGTGATGCTGGTTCGTGCGTTGGGTTACAACACGCTGGCAGGAGATGTATCCAGTCAGAACCTGCCTTTTGCCGATGTTCAGAAGAATCAGGGATATATTACCATGGCGTATGACTTTGGTATTATTAACGGCCTGCCTGGCAATATCTTTCAACCTGATGGCTCTGCCACAAGAGAACAGGCGGCAGCTATGATGATACGTCTCCATGAGAAATATGGTGCTCGGTTAGAATGGCTCCATGCTTTTTATGCGGTATCTTCGTATTCTCAAAGCAGTTACATACCCGAACTCAGCGCTTTATCCTTCGGGTGGAGCAAGCTTCAATATACGGAAAGCGGCGGCCCCTTGCTGAATACCACATCTGCAGACAGCAATGAATACAGCATTCCTTCGGGATATGAGGAGGTTGTCACGCTCGCCCAGAACAACAGCGTCCCGGCGAATTTAAACATCTACATGAGCACTGTTCAGACGGTAAAGCTTTCTGACGGAACTACCTCCAATGCCTGCAGAGAAATTCTGTTGAATCCGAAGATGCGTACAGAGGTGATCTCACAAATTATAGCGGAGCTCACGGACAAAATCAATTATGCCGGTGTGACCATTGACTTTGAAGAGATGAAGGGAAACGAGCTGAAAGCCGGACTCTCGGAGTTTTTGAAAGAATTGCGGGCGGAAATGAACAAGCTGGGTAAAAAAGTGTATGTCTGTGTTCCTCCTGCAACCGCGGATGGGTATTACTTTGATGCCTATGATTATAAAACCATTGGTCAATATGCGGACAAGGTAATCCTGATGGCACACGATTATCAGGCCACTTCTCTGACCTCGGCCTTGATGAGTGCAGGCTTTACCACGACACCGGTAACACCGGTCTACGACGTTTTCTATGCTCTGGAAGCCATTACGGACAGTAAAACCGGAGTAGAAGACAGGAGCAAGATAGCACTAGCCATGAGCTTCAACAGTGTACAGTGGGCCATGAAGAATGGAAGTGTAACCAATGCCGGTGCTTACCGTCCCGTTCCATCCAGCATCTATGAGAGGCTGATTATCGAAGGAACCACGATGAATTACGCCGCAAAGTATCAGAATCCTTACATTACCTTTAAAAATGAGACCCAGGGAACGGACAATATTGTCTGGTATGAAGATGAGCGCAGCGTGGCCGCGAAGGTAGAATTGGCCCGTATGTTCGGAATCAACAGCATCTCCCTTTGGAGGCTGGGATTGATACCCAATTATGATGACCCTGCGGGACGTGCCATCAACTACGATGTGATGGAGTATCTGGCTGAAGAGATGAATTAGAGGAATGAAAATCTTTCTATTGAAACCTTCAATTAAAAGGTTCCGCTAGACCCCATCTTCAGACCAAGAAGGGCAGCCAGGATGCAGAAGATACTGGACGCTAAAAAATAGAAACCCAACATAACATACCGCTTCTTTTGCAGTAAGCGGATGTTCTCCACGTGGAAGGTGGAAAAGGTGGTGAAGCCTCCCATAAAGCCTGTTCCCAACAGAAGCTGGGTGAGATTTCCCATCTGGGATGCAAGAAGGATCCCAAGCAAAAAAGATCCACATAAATTAATAATAAAAGTAGCAAAGGGAAACTCGCTGGCGAGTTTCCTTTTTATTATATTCGTTATGGCAAAACGGCTTGCGGCACCCAGAGAACCGCCTAAACCTACCAGTAAAAATTCGATGGGCATTTTGTATTCTCCTATCATCTCTTAAAATTCTAATCTTCTGCCTCATTTCCTCTCTGTAACCACTTCCTACAGAAGAGGAAACCCAAGCCTGCGGAAAAAAAACCGCCAATAAGACTGGAAATAATATATAGTGCAGCTATGGTATAGGAGCCTTCCAGAAGTAAGTGGGCATTTTCTGCACTGAAAGCGGAAAAGGTGGTAAAGGCACCTAAGAAGCCGGTTCCAAGACCGCTGACAAGTTGGTGTGGTATTTTCGGAATGGCAGACAAATACTCAATCGCCAATGCCAGCAGGAAGCATCCGAGAATATTGACCAACAGGGTATGAAACGGAAAACCGTCTGAAGACAAAAGAAGGTTGATGCCATATCGGCTCATAGCCCCAAGTCCTCCGAAAAAAATAATATAGAAATATTGCAAAGTATTTTTCTCCTTCTCAACGAGTTCAGGTTCTTTCAGGATATCATGTCTTGTTCAAATAAAACAAAAACCGATGATTCCGTGATAAGTCACAGAAGTCATCAGCTTACAGGCGGTTCAGGCTTTTGCCATGGGAGAACTTCATTCCCAACTTTTTATAAGTGGATAGAAAATCTTTGATTTCGCCATCCACACTTATTTTATCATTGAGTTTCTAAAAGTGTCAATAAAAATAAATAGCAGATGATATTTTGTTTTTGACTCATTTAATAAAAGTGTTAGACATCAGACATCTTTCTTGTAATATGACATCAGTTTGTGGTATACTCAAAACAGTCAAACAAATGGAAGGGAAGGGACTGTTGAAAAATGAAAGATGGAAAAAGCCTGGCGGAGAAGGTTGCCGATGACATTCTTGCGATGATTACCATAGATAAGAAGTTTTTGCCCGGAGATAAGTTGCCCAATGAGAACGAGCTTTCCGGAGAGCTTCGGATCAGCCGGACAACCTTACGGGAAGCCGTGCGTATTTTAGTCACTCATAACGTTTTGGAAATCAGGCGGGGTAAGGGTACCTATGTAAAAGAGAACCGGGAACTGACGGAGGACTTCGGTCTGAAGAATTTAACTGATATGAAGCCTGACATCAAAGATCTCTTTGAAATGAGGTTAATTTTTGAGCCACAGCTTGCTTATTATGCTGCAAAAAGGGCCACGGACAAAGAATTGGAACGGATTCTTCACTATGGAAAACAGGAGGAAGCGCTCATCTTAAAGGGCGAAGACCGTACTGAAGTTGAGCAGGCATTCCATAAATCCATAGCAAAGGCTACCCATAACGAGTTTATGAACCGGCTTATGCCTATCATCTATCAGGCCATTGACAAGGGGGTTCTCTTGTCGGAGCAAAACGATGAAATTCTCCAGGATACCTTGCATGATCACAGAATGATCATGGAATTTTTGCTGAAAAGAGACGCACAGGGTGCCGAAACCGCTATGAAGCTGCACATCATCCATGCGATGAGAGGATTTGGCTTTTTTGAAGAATAGATTCATTGACATAAGACATCGTACAATATATAATGACATTATACAACGCAGAAACATGATTGTAGAGTCGAACTATAGACAGGACAGAAAAGAGAGAATAAGAAAAGCGAGGTGTGAAAATGAAGAGTGATGCAGTAACAAAAAATGTAACTCACAGAGCACTGCTCCATGCTTTGGGGCTTACCAACGAGGAGATAGAAAGACCATTAATCGGAATCGTCAGCTCCTATAATGAAATCGTACCGGGGCACATGAATATCAATCAGATCGTGGATGCTGTCAAGCTTGGCGTTTCCATGGCCGGAGGAACCCCTTTGGTGTTCCCTGCCATAGCCGTATGTGACGGTCTTGCCATGGGCCACCAGGGAATGAAGTATTCGCTGGTAACCCGGGAATTGATTGCAGATTCCACGGAAGCCATGACACTGGCTCATGCCTTTGATGCGCTGGTCATGATCCCAAATTGCGATAAAAATGTTCCGGGACTTCTTATGGCAGCAGCCCGGCTGAATGTTCCGGCTATATTTGTCAGCGGAGGACCTATGCTGGCGGGGAAGGTAAACGGTAAACGAGTGAGCTTTTCCAGCGTTTCCGAAGCAATGGGAGCGTATCATGCAGGAAAGATCAGCGAGGAATCGCTTCAGGAATTTGAACATAAATCATGTCCAACCTGCGGATCCTGTGCGGGCATGTTTACCGCAAACAGTATGAACTGTCTTACAGAAGTACTGGGAATGGCCCTGAAAGGAAACGGAACCATTCCTGCGGTTTATTCTCAGAGGCTTCAACTAGCCAAGCATGCAGGCATGCAGATTATGGAATTACTTAAGAAAGATATCCGACCCAGAGATATCATGACAGAAGGCGCCTTCCAAAACGCGTTGACCATGGATATGGCGCTGGGATGCAGTACTAACAGCATGCTTCATTTGCCTGCCATTGCCAATGAATGCGGTATTGAACTGAATCTTGACTTGGCCAATGAGATCAGTGACAGAACTCCGAATCTCTGTCATCTGGCTCCGGTAGGAGACACCTTTATTGAGGATTTGAATGAAGCCGGCGGAATTTATGCCGTTATGAATGAAATTAACAAGCTGGGACTGCTGAATACAGATTTGATTACCTGTACGGGAAAAACAGTGGGAGAAAACATAGCGGGATGCGTAAATTTGGATCCTGAAGTGATTCGCCCCGTAGAAAATCCGTTCAGCCGAACCGGAGGAATTGCTGTTCTGAAGGGTAACCTGGCTCCCGACACCTGTGTGGTAAAACGGTCGGCAGTAGCGCCGGAAATGATGGTGCATGAAGGACCTGCCAGGGTATTTGACTGTGAAGAGGATGCCATTGAGGCAATCAATACCGGCAAAATCGTGTCAGGTGACGTTGTGGTCATTCGTTATGAAGGTCCGAAAGGAGGACCGGGAATGCGTGAAATGCTGAATCCGACTTCCGCCATCATGGGACGCGGCTTAGGAGAAAGCGTAGCGCTGATTACCGACGGAAGATTCAGCGGGGCAACCCGGGGAGCCGCCATCGGCCACGTTTCACCGGAGGCAGCAGTGGGCGGTAATATCGCACTGATTGAAGAAGGTGATCTTATTCAGATCGACATCATGAAGAACAAAATAGATTTTGTGGTAAGTGACGAAGAGCTGCAAAGGCGGAGAGAAAACTGGCAGCCGAAACCGCCTAGAATTACTTCCGGATACCTTGCCCGTTATGCGGATCTGGTTACCTCGGGGAATAAAGGTGCAATACTGGAAAGCAAAAAAGCTTAATAAACTCCTTGGTTTAGAACAGGAACAGCCTTTTGTTATTTTTATATAAGGATTGATTTGGCAGGGGGTGCAATCGTATCACCCCCTGCCAATTTTTAAATACGTTTACTATCAACTGAGACTGCAACACATGTTACAGTCTCTTTCTGCTTATTTTAGACAAGAAGGAAAGGAATACATATAGAGTTAGACTAATTTTCTGTAAGACTTTATTTGAAAGCCAATGATGATTGGTATAAATTACTAATATTTTAGGAATTAAAAAGCTTAGAATGTATACCTATACGTGACTTGGACAAAATACTTTCATAAATATTACATTTCATATATAATTAAGGAGGAATCTATGAAAAAGAAATTATTTGTTCTGGCTTTAGTAGCAATATTTGCTTTGTTTGCAGGCTGCGGAGGTGATGGGGAAGCAGATCTCGGTGACAATGGAGATCAGGATACCACAAGCCCTCCGGGAGTGGATGCGGTAACAACAGCATCTGTCGTGGATAATGAAGCGGATTTTAAAGCTGCCATCAGCTCCCAGGGAACCTGGATTATCTGCACTTTGAAGGACTTGACCTTTGATGAAGATCTTGTACTGGAAGGCAATTTTATAAACGGTAAAAAAGATGATGCAGGAAATGATATCGTTCAGCGTAAAATAGGATTGTACACTCAGGATGAAAATCGAAACGTTACTGCAAGGTTTACGTTGACAGCACCAAAACTTACGATCAACAGTCCGGAAGCCAGTATTCAGCATGGGACCTTTAAAGGAGATCTGTATGTAGTTGAAAAGAATTTTCAACTTGTGGATGCTGTAGTGGATGGAAATATTTATTTTGCCAGCGAAGAAGCAAAATCCACCTTTACAATGGATGACAAGAGTTCTGTTACCGGAACGCAGGAACTGGAGCAATAAAACCGTAATTAGGGTCTGAAACTCAACCTTTTCCGAATTTGTTCGGTAAGCCCTTATGAGAGCAGTTCATGCAGAGCGTTTGGCGAAGAAAGAGTAGTGGTATCATGGTAGAGAAAAACAGAAAAAAGGTATGCATTATTCATACCGGCGGAACCATCGGCATGGCAAGAACAGCAAAGGGGTATGCTCCCCAGGCAGGGTTTGTGAAATCGACCTTGTCGGAAATCAGGGAACTGAATGCTGCAGAGATGCCTAAATTTGATCTCATCGAATATAGCCCGCTGTTGGATTCGTCCAGCATTTCTGTCAAGGAATGGGTGAAACTGGCCAAGGATATTGAAAAAAAATATAACAAATACGATGGTTTTATCATCCTTCATGGAACAGATACCATGGCTTATACTGCATCGGCGTTATCCTTCATGCTGGAGGAGCTGACGAAGCCCGTCATTTTAACGGGTTCCCAAATACCCTTATGCGAGATCAGAAATGATGCCAGGGATAACCTGATAACCGCCTTGCTGATTGCAGGAAACTATCAGATTCCGGAAGTATGTATCTATTTCGAAAGCAGACTTATGAGGGGAAACCGGGCAAAGAAAGTCAGTACCAATCAGTTGATCGCCTTTGACTCACCAAACTTTCCTTCTCTTGCAGATGCAGGTGTTAAAATAGTTTTAAATGACAAAAACATCCGGGATCCGGGAACAGGAATTCAAATGTTTCCTATACAGGAACATCCCATTGCCGTTATAAGGCTATTCCCCGGCATCCAATTCCAGCTTATTGAAAAAATGATTTCTTCCAAAATCAAAGCCATCGTGATAGAGGCGTTCGGTTCCGGCAACATTCCCGGCAAAAATGCTGCCTTCCTTAAACTTTTAAAGAAGGCTCAGGAGAAGGGAACTTTGATTCTGGTATGTACTCAGTGCCTGCGAGGAGCGGCTTCTCTTGGAGAGTATGAAGCCAGTCAGGAACTGGTGAAGGCCGGAGCCGTTAGCGGTCTGGATATGACCGTAGAGGCGGCTGTAACAAAACTTTTTTATTTGTTCAGCAAAGGCTATAATATGGAAATGATCAAAAAGCTGATGGAAACAAACCTGAGAGGGGAATTGACAGAGCATTCCTAGGGCACTTTGCCAGCATTTCTGGGGCTCACCGCAATTCAATATACAGAAAAAAAGCAATTGCTGTATAGACAATGTAAATGGATCCGCTGTAATTTTTGCGAATGACAGCGGATTTTATTTATTAGTCTGGTACAGCAATTTTTTAGTTGAACTTTCAACCATTTTGTAGTATGCTATAATTAGTTGAACTTTCAACTAATTGCGGAGGTGATTATGATACAGTTACACAGTCCTATTTTGAGAGAAATCGGTGCTTTATCGAGAACCATCCATGCTATAAGTGATGTGAAGCTGAAAGAACATCATTTGCAGAAAGGGCAGTTTATCTTTCTGACACGTATCTGTGAAAATCCCGGAATCAGCTTGATCCAATTATCGATCTTATTGAAAGTAGATAAAACAACGACGACGAAAGCAATTCAGAAGCTGATCGGTAAGGGCTATGCAATGAAGGAAAATCATGAAACAGATAAGAGAGTATACAGTCTGTCTCCTACTGAAAAAGGTTTGGAAATTTATAACGCCGTGATTGAAGAGGAGAATAAAAATATTCAAATCTGCTTTCAGGATTTTACGGAGAAAGAAAGAGTATTGGTATATGAGCTTGTGAAAAAAATGAGAGAAAATATTGACACAAGCTGGTGTGAATTGAAAAAATACTAGGAGAGATTGATATGAGAAAAGCAGAACACTGTGATCTGGATCGCATCATGCAGATCATAAAAGGCACAATAGAAGAAATGAATGCCGGCGGCAACGACCAATGGGATGACAATTATCCTCAATCTAAGGATTTTGCCAGGGATATAGAGAACGGAGACTTATTTGTGGAAGAAACAGACGGAAAAGTTGAGGGTTTCATTTGCATAAACTATGAAGAACCGGAAGAATATAACGGACTGAACTGGTCTTCCGATGAAAAAGCCATGGTGATCCATAGAATGTCTGTTTCCATCGACAGCAGAAAGCAGGGAATTGCAACGAGGCTGATCCGATATGCGGAAGAATTGGCCGCAGCAAAGGGAATCACATATTTGAAAACAGATACTTATTCATTCAATACAAAAATGAATGGTTTACTGGCGAAGATCGGTTACAAACGTATTGGCGAAATGAGTTTTCACGGTAAAGAAAATCCATTTTATTGCTATGAAAAATTTTTGCGATAATCGGAAAAGTGAAAAGTCAGCACACAGGTTTTATTTTCCGCCTTGACAAAAAAATTGTATCGTGCTACCATAAAGCCAACTTAATAATTCTTCAGGGCGGGGTGCAATTCTTAAGTTCTTGGAAGCCTGAAATTTCAACACATGTGACCATTTTGGAAATGTATTTTACACCAATTTTACACCATCAAAGAGTAAAAAACAAACAAGAAAAACAGTTAGTTTTAATATGATACACTAAACCGAATTAGATCAAAACATACCTCCTAACTTAATTGCCAAGTGCAGTTGGGTTAGGAGGTATTTTTTTTCGCATTTAGTTGAGAGTGAGAAATTATGGTGATATCATAGATGTAATAGAAATTATTGTTAACATTAAGGTTTGAACGCAGATGGGAATTAAGAGAATACATATAATAATAAAGAATATTTTTAGATGTTTTCTAGTTGCCTTGGAACTAGGTATTATTGGTTTTCTGTTTACTTACATTGCTGAAAACTTTACTCCGACTGCAAATCCGATAGAATACATTGAACGGTTTATGTTGGGAAATACGCCCCTTCGTGTTGTATCTGTAGGAGTATAGATAATTTAAGATATTTCAAGGGTAAAAGAGTTTGTCAAAAGTGTATAGATCAATTAAAGTAGTATAGTTTTCCTAAATAAGATAATGATTAGAAAACGAGGATAATAAAATGAATTTTATTGATGCTCACAAAATAGTACATAATTATGCAGGGGCAATGGCTAAAGGTGCTGATGACAATGCTTTATTATTTAGACCGCTTTCTTATATACCGTTTCAAAATAAAGATAAAGTCATAGATGCTCATAAGATTTTCTACTCACATATGATTTTCTACAATACAAGAACACAAGAACAATATGAACAATATAACAATATACTAAAATTCCTTAAATTCTTTGTTCCTGATGATATTTATAAATCCGTTATCAAATTAGTTAAGAAGAATAAAATGAAAGAAGCATCAACATTCATGTCAGATTATATAGATAAACCATCATATAGACTTGAAGAAGTTGAAGATTATTTTAGCACAATGATTGATATAAAAAATCAGTCTTTAGAACTTTATGATAAAAATGAAATAAAGACAATGGAAGATTTGATTTATAATTATTGTATTAGAGCATATCAACATGCAAACATCGAGTATAAGGAAGAATATTTCTATTACTTCTTTAAGTTTGATGTGATGAAAGACTATGTTGATGATGTGAATTATATTAAGTATTATCATAAATATAGAGACTATATTTTAAATAACCAGTAGTGCATATATAATATATATCACATAAATAAAGGGGGTGTCTCAGGTTAAAATCTGAGGCACCCCGCTTTTTTCCTTTTGGTTATAAAATTGGGATTTTATGCTGAACGTACTTTAATATGATAATATTTGACAATAAGTTTAATATTGGTAAAATAAAAATATGGAATAAAAATCAGTAACCAAAGAGGTGGTACAATGAGAGAAACCAGAAAAAGTCGGAAAACTGATGAGGATAATGATAAAGATAAAGAGTCACCAATAAAAGAGATTATTGAGGTTGATGGAAAAGTTGAAATAAACGGTGATGGGGAATATCTCATTATTGAAAAGGTTAACCAAGTAAAACATTAGAATTGAAATTATATAGAGATACAAATACGATTTGGAGGATGTCTAAATGCAAAAAAAATTTAGCATTAAAATAGTAAAGCCGGAACCATTAGCGCAAATACCATATGAGGAATTTTTTAAATCTGTTATAGCTGAATGGGGTAGTATTAATGATGAAGATAATCAAGACATTTCAGTAGAGATAACCACTGAATTAGAAAATGGAGCTGAGCGAACTTATAAAATTACTTCGGCTTTGAGATTTCAGGAAAAGACGTATGATAATATAGTAGTGTTAATTCAAGATTTGTATTCTCATATTGACAAGAATAATGAAATTATTATGTATATTGATCTGGCTTGAAGAGAGGATTGTCATATGAGCGGGGAAATAGATTATATAGAAGAACTGGTGGGGATACGGATTGGTTTTACTAAATTATATACAAGAATTTGAAGGAATAATTGGAGCTGTTTTAGGGTCTGTATCTACTTTAATTGTAACAGATTTTTTACGTCATCGTGGAAAACTCAATGTCTATATAGTGAATAAAGAATATAATTTCGATACATATAAAAGTGTGGGTTGCTATTCGAATGGTAGTGAAGATAATGATTTGTATGGCTTTAGATTAAAATATACACTACAAGTATATAACAGTTTTGATGTTCCCCAAATAATGAGAAATTTTCAAATTAGGTTTTATACGAATGATAAATTAATTGTTCAAGAGATACCAAGAGATGAAACGACTAAGGTTTATGCAGCACATTCTATTCATGTCAACGAAGTGGGTGTTGTGAATATCAATTCGAGGGAAGCTGTTCAACTGGAGCAATCGATATACTTGAATGTAGAAGAATTTCAGACAGATCATTTTAATAAGATTGATTTATGTTATTTAAACGATAAAAATAAATTGATGACCATAAGGTTATATAATTATACTATTGCTTTTTCTCAAAGTGAAAAAATAGAGAATACCCCTTGATTCTAAAATTGCAGTGAATGCAGCTCTTGTATTAAGGGGTATTATTTTGTCGAAAAATGTAAAACTATTGTACCGATTTTAGAGCTGCTACCATGTTAGAATTAAAATAATATATTAAAAGTTTTCAATTGGAGGTTAGAAATATGAATGTCATATGTGTGGTAAAGAATATATTATTGATAAAAATCAAAGCACAATTAAATGTCCACATTGCAGTCTGTTATATAACTCAGAAGGTAAATCTATAAACAACTCCAATAAACCAGTCGTTTGCCCTAAATGTTTCAGTTCTCAACTTCATGCCGGAAAGAGAGGATGGAAAATTACTACTGGGTTTATTGGTTCAGGTAAGATCATGATTACTTGTCTTGCTTGCGGTCATAAATGGCAAGCCGGTAAGTAAAATGATCTTCATTTAAAGTCAATGTAGAGTAATTGGAGGGAAAACCATGATTTATATACAAGAAGATGGTCAATACATAATAGTGAAATGTGAAAAGTGTGGAGCAGAACATAGAAAGCATAGGGTTTCTTATAAAAAATACGGTGACGAGTTTCATTTTAATCCTCCGATATCCTGCTCCTGCGGTATAACTGAAAGAATTGTATCTAAGGAATCTCCAAATCCCAGTACTACTCAACCACAAGATTATGATGTAATAAAGTGTCCACAATGTGGATCAACACAAATTCATGCATCAAATAAAGGATTTGGATTGGGAAAAGCAGCGATAGGGGGTATAGCATTAGGCCCAGTTGGATTACTAGGTGGTTTTGCTGGTAGTCAGAAAGTAATGATCACTTGTTTACAATGTGGTCATAGATGGAAATCTGGGTCGTAGAAACTTGACCCCTATTCAGAAAATAGCACTTGCTGAAAAATATCGTAGTATGTTTGAGAAACAGGCTAAAGAAAATAAACAGGTAGCGGCAGATAAAATGAATAATACGTTTTCGGAAAATTTGCCAAAAACGATAGATAATCCTATCGACACCCGTAAAGAACTCGCCAAAATCGCTGGTGTTTCAGATCGTACATATGACAAGGGGCGTAAGATTTTAGAATCTAACAATGAAGTAGTAAAACAAGAAGTTCTGACTGGAAAGAAATCTATAGATGCGGCGTATAAAGAAATTAATCCGCCAAAACCAACTTCTAATCCGAAACAATTAGTACAGGTTAAGGAAACTGCCCGTATTTGTACCTGCTGCGATAGTGAAAAACCTATAGTTGATTTTTTTGGAGATGACAAAGTTTGTAAGGATTGTAAACGTAAAAGTTTAGATACTCAACAGGAATCTCAAGGTGGTGGAGCTTTTAAAAATGTTGCTACCGGAGAATTAATAAAGTCAAACACAATCGGTTTAGATGAAGATATTTTAGCTGAAATAAAAACAGAAAAGAATGCGTTTGATTACGTTGTTCCTGAACGTGAAATAGAATGGAAATTTGCGTCCCTAAACAATATTTAGTCTTCAATACCCACTAAACAGTAATTAGTAGGGTAATTTTTCAGTAGTAGACAAACTGTCGAGTACCCAAAGTGTAACCAAATTGGATACAGTTGAAAGGGTGTCACATTTCGTTACTCCCTTATCATTAGCAGTATTAACCAGTTTGGTTAACGAACAGAGACCCATTTACAACTCTGTGTAGGGGTCTTGAGTGACGTGTATAAATTGTTTCTGGCGAAAGTGGAACACTTATATTCTTTTTAAACAAAACAGGCTGTAAGGGGTTGATATATAAAGTGGGTATTTTTATAGAGGAAAATCAATGCTTATTAACCTGTGTCAGATAAAGCTTCAGTATGTCCTAATTGTGGATATCCAATGAATGAGAAATTGAAAAAATGATCAAGGCATTATATTATATACAACAGAAGATATTCAAAAAATGTTTAAATTAGGTCGAGATAAAACATATCAGTTAAAAATTCTAAAGGTTTTCCTACAATTCAAATTGGAAAAACTTCTTACATACCAAAGGATAAATTAGAGAAATGGATAAATGGTAATGTTGGAAAACATGTTGGAATTTTTTAATAGATAAGGCTTAAGGTAATAATAAATCCTAATGTTACGAAAGAGGGCAAATATGAAAATGGAAGATATAATAATGTTAAATGACCATCAGTATACATGCATAGATGGAAAATTTAAAGTAATCGTTACATTTAATAAAGACGGAAAAGATTTTGAAGAATCATTTCATGAATATTTTAAAATGATGTTAGATAAAGAGTTTAGCTAATAGCTAGGCTCTTATGGTAGTTGTTGTATAGCATGTATTTTATATATTTACCACAAACAATAGTTTGATAGACCTGCTTACAATCTTGTAAGACTGTTTTTAGGCTCGTAGAAATTGTTTCTGATAAAAGTGGAATTACTTTTAAATAAAAACAGGCTGTAAAGCTCGATTTTACAAAAAATATTTGATTGTGGCAAACGACAAATGTATCAATTCACTCTAGCGGATTCCCAAAAATTCAACTAGGAAGGAAATGTTACATTCCGAAAGACCGATTTGAAAAATGGTTGAATCTAAATGTTGCGAAAACGATAAATCAAGTGAAATTGCTCAGACAATAAGGAAGATTTAGATATTATTTTGCCGAAAGATGTATAATGATAGAATGCTCTTTAAAATGCTTGAACATGTTAGAATTAAAAGTAAATGTTTCCACATTAAAGAATAATACCTATGCAATGCTAAAAGAAGGAGTGTTGAACAAATGAAAAAGAGCATGATAATTACTACAACAAACTCGGTTGAAGGAAAAGAAATTATTGAATATCTTGGAATTATTTCTGATAGAATTGTTGTTGGTGCGGGTTTGTTCTCTGAATTCTTTGCTAGTTTTACAGATTTGGTCGGGGGGAGATCTGGAAAATTTGAAGCAAGAATGAATGAATTATACAATCATTTAATGTCATCTTTAGAAGCTCAAGCGCGAAAAATAAAAGCCGATGCAGTTATAGGGTTGAAAGTTGATATGGACGAAATAAGCGGAAAGAATTCACAAATGTTTATGATATCAGGGGTCGGAACCGCCGTAAAATTAAGTTGTGATGATTGCGAGAATAATGAAGAAGAATTAACAAACGAAGAAGTTATAGTGACAGAAGATGAGATAAAGCAAAATGTTTTTAAGCTTGAGGTAGAAGAAACTTTGCCTATAATTGAGAATTCATTTGCTAATAGCAAAATATATTCATTGACAAGTGAACTGATTTCAAAAGCATATGACTTGGGATATATAGATAAGGACTTTGTTCTAAAACTATTACCCCATATCTCAGACATAAACCAAGAAGGGATAACCGAGGAGGTAGAGTGTTTAAATAAATTTATTACATATTTAAAATCATACTATCTTGAAGATTGTCATTTTATATTAACTAAATATATCAAAGATGGGTTGCTGAATGGAAGAAGAGAATTCCATAAGTCCTGGAAAGCTTTTGCGCAGAATATTTCTTTTCCTTACTCAGAAATATATAAATTAATAAATGAAATTAACTTTGTAAATTGGGAGGATTATGTTTTTCCATTATTAGAAAGAAGGGTGACGACTTATTATAAAAAAGACATAGATTATATTCTAAAAATACTTGAACAATTGGATAATTTGGAACCCATAAATGTCACAATTGAAACTCAAAGAAATGGTTTGAAATCCTTCCAAGTATGGGTGTGTCCTTATTGTGGGAACAAAAATGCAATTGATGATAAATCATGCTCAAAATGTAAAACTGACAAAAAAGGATTCAAGCCAGATTTTGAAAGAAACTTACAAAGAATTAAAGCAAGGTTAGATGTAATTGCTAAAATAGCAAAAAGTAAGATGTTGAAATGATTTAATACCCCTGCTCCGGTTGATCGGTGGCAGGGGTTTAATAATTTTAGAAATTAAATTATATGGTTAGATTAGTTCTTGCTTTTTCTCATCAATTTTTGTTCCATATTCTTTTACTAATTTATCAATATCTTTAATAAAAGAGCGTTTTACATCAATATCCAATTCCTTTAAAGGTGTAAGATCAATGCCGAATAATCCAAATACTAAAGGAGTATCGGCTTGAAGGTTTTTGGTCAAAATATCAAGTTTTCCATTGGCATATTCTATATTAAGATTTGAGAAACTTTCTATTCTTCTCTGGATTTGATTAATGTAGCCTTCATTTAATTTATCAAAATCTGTTAAGATTTCTTCAACTTCTTCTTGACTGTGTGTTTTCCGTAATAGTTCATTTTTCTTAGAAATTGAATAAAACTTATAAGTGGTTAAAATATTTGTTGTTTCTTCAAAAGTAGATTTAAAATCTTCGCTCTTATATTTTAATAGGTTATAAAGAAAGGCTTGCAATGTAGTATAGTTTGTTGTTGTTTTCTTTTTTGAGAGAATGTCTTCTATTTCATTTAATGAAATATCCATTATAATGAACGGTGATTCATTATGAGGGTAGTGCCATACCTTTTTTTCATATGTTGATAAATCAAGAGTATAGTCTTTTAAATCTTCATTTAAATTAACTCGGGCTACAACTTCAGAAATTGAAAGGTTATTTTCAACCAGCAAGGCATTAATGTGTTCAATTAATTCAGGCGGAATAGGTATTTGCCGATATACCGTATCGAAATTTTGCAACCATTCTTGTTGCTCTATCTCACGCTTACTAAATTCTAAAGTACATTTGCCTATAAATTCGTCGAAACGTGAATGAGATTGTTCTTCCGGCACAATGTAAGAAAAAATTCTAAAAAATTCATCGGTAGAAATTTTCTTTATATCGCCTTTTTCAAGCTTAGAAATATAACTAGTGCTCTTATTAATGAAAGTTGCGACATCTTTTGATGCAACTTTATATTCTTGTCTTAAGTCTTTCAAAGCTAGGGCTAATTCTTTTGTTATTTTAATAGTAGCCATAATATCACTCCTTTTTACAATTAATATAGCATAAAAAAATTCTAAAAGTCAATAAATCGGTAAATATTTAAATAAATAATATAAAATTCAATAATTAAATATAAATTTACTAATAAATTTACTAAATCATCTTGACATTAAATTCTGTCGTGCTATAATCAAAAATGTAAGGAGCAATACAAACACAAATTAATCCCGTCTGATGATGGCTTGCCGGGTACAAGCCGAAATCTCTTAAAGAAGATCACGGGAATCCGTCACCACAAGGGGAAGAGGTGCCTTGTTGAAATAAATTAGTACCTTGAAAACTGAATAAAGAAGCGTAAATTTGCGAGACAAGCTGACCAGCTGACGGAATTACAGCTACCGGCACTGAGCTGACAGGCTATGTTTATTACCTATGATAATAGAAAGGGAATGGTACATGCGATGATAAATAAGGAAGAATTATTAAATCTGTTACAAGAATATAACTACTATATAATTACCAAACTAGTGGATTTACAATCTCAATCAAAACGAAAACGAGGAATTATGCAAAGGGCGGTTTATCATAATGTAAAGTTACAATGGAATGGATCAGTGTTTAAATTCTGGAATAGTGAGAATGACGACAACATAATGTATTTAAATTCCGACATAACAAATTTCGAACTTATAAGGGACGATAGGAACAAGGATATTTTGAAAGTTTACATAACTGATTGTCCAGAAGTTGTAGAAATGAGCTGCGGTAGGCATCATCATTGGGGGGCGTAATTATAAAGTTATTTACTCTCCATAAAAAGCAAAATGTTTTAAATGTAAATAATTAGGGTATTTATATTGTGCTGGTTGAAACATTAATCTGTTTTCCCGATAATATACCTATCAAACAGCCCACGTTCCAGTGGGTAATTTCCATTAAATAATTTAATATGAACAACTTGAATATGACGGCTTTGGTGCAATCTGTAGGGTGATTAATCTCAACCTGTAGATTTTCTACACCTTAAAACAGGATTTCGCTTTATAGCATATGCTATAAAGTTTGATATCTTGGCTTTGTGCGCTAATTTTTCGGGGCGTAATTCGTTATTGCTATTTTAGAATTTGGAAGGAGTGATGCACTTGATTGTAGACCACAACCAATAAAAATGCTGTTCCTTAAACTGATGTTGGCGCATCAGTGGGACAAGCACACATAAAATAAATCCAGAATTAAGTATAACACTAAGGTGTTGAAATTTCAACACAAATAGAAAGGATGAAAACAATGGAAACAATTATCATTAACGCAAGATTAATATTACTAGAGTTAGTAAAGAAAAATCAAGATGTAAACGCAAAAAAATTAATGGAGCAGGTATCGTTAGGCCAAGAACAAACAGAATTAGCATTACAATTTCTAGTCGAACATGGGCTTTCTAAATTTAAAATTGAAGGTAAATTTGAATATAAAACAGTCTCAATCACCCCAATAGGAAGGGACATAGCCGAAGAATGGCGCAATGAAGATAGATGGCAACTGGTCATTCAAGTCTGTAAACAGTTAGACAATTTCTCGTATCGGATACTTCCAAAGGTTTTAGAAAAAATAATTGATGCTGACATAGATAAACATATATACAGACAAAAAGGCACACTTCAGTATGAGTAAACCCAAGATAATTAAAGATGATAATGAGCCGGAACCGATTTCAGACACAAGCCTTTATTGGTATGAAAAAAGTAAATATATGTATCAATTAGGCATGATGGCTATGAACAAATATTTTGATATGGAAAATAAATACTACCAAGTTTGTTTATTAGCTTCATTATTTGAAGTACCTGTAGGCAGCAGAACGTTACAGTGAAAAAGTATTGGGGGTAGGCATACCGCTTATCCCCTCTATTGCTGGAGGGGTCGCATTGTTTGAAGATGTGATTACCTCAAATGGGCACACATCAGTTCTATATCACTCTAAGTCATCTCTGCGGCTCCCGAACCTAACGCCGAACATATTTATTAAAACTTATGATGAAATTAAGAAAGGGTGAAAATTACAATTAGTACATACAATTACTATATTAAAAATCTGGAAGCCGCCTATATTTATCGGGCAGCAATAACAGAGAAGGAATACAGCGTAAAAGATATTCCAATATCAAATTTATATACGGCTACATTTCCGTTTAGTTTAGAAAGTATCAGAGCAAAACGGTTAGCTAAAAACGAATTTGAGTTTCAGGCTGATAAACGATATACGGAAATGTTTATTAATGTCACCTTCAAAAAAGATTACAAAGATGCTGAAACAGGGAAAAAAGTAAAAAAGAATAAGATCAGAAAATATATTTATAATCACGGATTTTCAGTTGATGGAATCAAATATTGTTTTTACAAACGAGGTTCAAATAAAGCCAAGAATGGATCCGCTATATTTGTTAGACGACAGTATTATGATAGGCTGATCTCAAAAAGCAACTTAGGTATAACCTTTGAAAAAAATGAAATGATTGATATGGCAAGTATTCGAGCATATGAGGCTTTAATAATGTCTTCAATTGAATTCACTATAGAATTGAAAGCTAGTGAAATTCTTATAATCGATGATATTTATGGTCGAGAATTCGAAACAAGAGCAAGTATTACCGAACAGGTTGAAAATAAAATAATAACCGAAACCAAAACAATCTCCAGAACAAATTGCCTAACTGATGGTCAGTCATTATTGGATGAATCTGTTTTTGAGAAATATAATAAAAGTCATAAAGCTTTTATGCTTTTAAGAAATGATTGGTTGAAATCATGTGCTTTCAATACAAGACTTCAATCATTTTGGGAAGCTGAAGGAATAACAGAAATTGTTGAAAAATTAGATGGTAAAGTAACAGGTCGAACATTGAAATGTAGTGAAATCAAATTGATTATCACCCCAAACAGCCTTAAATGGTTAAAACTTACCAATAGTAAATTTGAAGGTGATAAAATTAAATGTTATCTACATTGGCTAACTCATATTGAAAATACCGTTGGGGTTGTTAAATGTGACAAAGCCGGTAATTATGGATCATCTAATAGAGCCACTTATCAATTAATCAATTCTCTTCCATTAAGTTATGGCGAAGTTAAAGAGCTGGCGAAAATTGAAATTGATTATGTAATGTCCTTGAAAAATGACTTTGCTATATTTAAAAACTATATTGGTCAGAATCATGAAGGTCTACTTGAAGATGATGGTATAGAAGACAAAGAAGATAGCGTAAATGATGAATATAAATCAAATGCTTTGATCAATGCACTCTTGGCGGTGAACAGTGAATTCCGGAAAACAACCAAATTTATAGATTGGAAAAAGGAGCAGATTAATTATTATATTGATGGGCTAAGGCGTGGAAAACTAAGGCTAAAAGATACGGTCTATGTCACATTATTTTGCAATCCTTATAGTATGCTTCAGGCTACCATAGGAAAGTATGAAAAAGGTGAATGTTCTCAAAAGGGAAGAGAAATTTGGTGCAGTTATTATAAAGAAGGTATGAATTTATGTGGCAGCAGAAACCCTCACGTTAATAGTGGGAACGTTTTGTATCTTACAAATAAGTACCGTGATGAATACAGTTGGTTTAATCTTACGGAACATATTATCATTATAAATGCGAATGATAATGATATTTTGGACAGGGCACAGGGTGCCGACATGGATTCAGACCAGTTTCTTTTACTTCCTCATAGTACACTAGTTAGAATGGCAAAATATTGTGAAGAGAATTTCCCAACTCCAATAAATCTGGTTGAAGGTAAAGTTAAATTAAGGAAGAATAACAATCTTGAACTAGCAAAACTAGACAATATGCTTTGTAACAATGCCATTGGAAAGATCGTAAATAAGAGCCAAATAATTAACTCATATATGTGGGATTATATTTCAAAAGGTGCTGATGATGGATTGATTGATGCATATTATCAAGCCAGCAGCAGATTATCCAGCCTTAGTCAGATTGAAATCGATAAGAGTAAAAAAAGTTTCGATAATATTAAAATTACTAAAGAAATGAATTTGATTAATGAATTCCAGTATGACAACAAACCAATATTAGATTTTCATATAACGGAATCCGGAAAATTTGATAAAAAAGGAAAACCAATATTAGATAAAAAGATGATCGTTCCAAGCTTTTTTAAATATGTGACAAAGAAAGATAATCATAGAGACAATAACAAATATAGAGCCTTTAGATCGGAAGGGTTTCAATGTCCGATGGATTTTTTAGAAGATATTCTTGATAAGGAAATCAAGAAACCTCATCCTATTAAAGACAAGGTACAATTTAAGGATTTGCTTGTCAGACAAAAGGATTTAAATGGTAATGACGCAAATTCAAAACAACTTGATAAAATATATGCCATTGTTAAGAAGTGGGATAATAAAATTAAATCATTAAATTTGGATTCGTGTGTTTTAAACGATAAGGCAAAAAAAACAGTAAGACAAAATGCTAAATCGAAAGCTATTAGTGATTTAAAGAACCTCACTATAAACAGTAAGACCATTTTAATGATTTTACGAAAGGCTTTTGGAGTTACTGAAAATGACATTGGTTTTAGCAAACATGCAATGATGACATTAAATCTATTATATTTCGCATATCCTAAAGAAACATTGGACTGTTTTAGAAATACTCAGACTAAAGACGAGTTTCTTATAAAAACTACAGATGGTCTAAGGGACGGAATCATTGAAATATTTGGTGAAACGTACATCAGAAAAATTGTACATTATCCCGAAATTCAAGATCAGAATAAGAAAAAAATATCTTAATTTAACTGGAAAGGAAGTATGAAAAACTACTTCCTTTTGTTGTAAATTCCAAAAAATAGGAAGATGCGTTCTGCAACTTGCTTATTTCAATAAGTACAGGAATTGTCCCAATGGGGTTATATGATATAGGCAATATTTAGCCTTAAAAAATTTTTAATAGAAAGGAACAAGCGGTATGCAAATAGATATATTTGACTTATATGATAGTGAAAAATGCCAAATCTGGCGAAAGAGAAACCGAATCAGACTCACAGATATTGCGAAATATTGCAAGTGTACTGCATCGGCAATATCCCAGTTTGAGAATGGCATTCTTGATTTATCGGATGAAAAAATGGATAAATATGAAGAATTTATTAGGCTGTATGAAGCAAGACAAGGTAAATAATTTTTTTTGGCTGCATAATAGATATAAATTACATTTGTATTATACATCATATTCAAGTAATGTCAATATTAAATTTAAAAATACCCATTATGGGAATCAATACGAAAAACAAAAAGGTGAAATCGGGAAAGAAGTTGATGAAAGATTAATAAAGGCATTGATGCACAAAGAAACTTCTTCAGGTTCCTGTTTGGTGATCTACAGAAAAATGAGTATATTAGAATAGTGTGTTTAAGTGATTCAGGTGATTTGAAGCCTGAATTTTTTAATGTCATAGATGATGCTATAGATTATGTAAATAAATATAAGCATAATTTTAATATTTTTACAAGTCTGAGTACAACAAATGGACAATCTGGAGAACGGGAAAATTTAATTAGAAGAAGAGTGTTAGCATTCGATTTTGATAAAAAAGATTTGGGTAATAATTTCAATCATAAAGATATCCTCAGACTCTTTAATGAAAATGGTATTTATTATCATGCGCTTGTTAGCAGCGGTGGCGGCTTTCATGTTTATGTTCTAATTAAAGATACTGATGATATTGATAAAATTATTGAAGTAAATACTGCACTTGCCAAGAGGTTAGGAGCTGACCCAAATGCAGTCAAGACAACTCAAATATTAAGAGTTCCGCATACATACAACCATAAAAATAATACCAAGAAGCAAGTGAACTTAATGCATATGGCAACGCCGGAGAAACAGAAGCCATATGATCTCGATAAATTATATAAGCAGTATTGCTTATTATCGGATGATAAATTTATCAGACATATAAAAACGGCTATGCCTTATTGTATCGGAGAAATTCTAAAAGGTGTTCCTGAAGGACATAGGAATTTCTGTTTAGGACGATTGGCGGCACACTTAAAAAAGAATAGTTATAGTCAAGTACAAGCCTTTGAAATTATTAAAGAGTGGAATGCAAAATGTAATCCTCCCGAAAAGGTTAATGATTTACAAAAGCATTTTCAAGCCTACTGGAAGAAGGATTATAAATTGCTTGGATGCAAGACAGATAATCCAGAAATCCAAAGTATATTATCTGATTACTGCGATCGGTTTAATTGTAATAAATCAGATCAGGATGAGATAATTGTTATTGATGAAAAAGTTGTAGAATTAGAACATAAGCACATTCAGCTTTTGAAGAATAAAAAGGGTTTTAAAATGAATGGAAATCATCTTGCAATGTTAAGTATTCTTAATATTTATTCAGAAGGTCTTTCTACAAAGCAGATTATTGAACAATTAACCAGTACAATTACACATAAATGTTGTATGTCGAAGAATACGATTTCTAGAGTACTAGGAGATTTGATAGATAATAAAATAGTCGATTGTATTGAAGGTAAGAATAAAAATCAGTCAAATTTTTATATTTTAAATAGAGCTCAATGTGAGAAAAACGAGTTATTATTTTTAAGTTTCCATTCGATACAAAGGTTTATTGATAGGGTTATCACGCCAAACGAATTAAGAGTTTACTGTTATATGAGATATAGAAAACAAATAGGTAAAAATCTGACTCAGGATGAGTTGGCAGATGATTTAGGTACAACACGGAAAGAAGTGTGTGAATGTATTAAGAATTTGGAGAAGGCTAGATATCTAATTATTTATAAGGATTATTCAGTAAATCCTAATGGAGTTAATATATATACCTTCTTGGTATAAAGAGAAGGATATGTATATGGATAGATATAGAATCATAAGCCTAGTATATATATTTTGTATGTATGTGTAACCTTTTTTGGGATACGGCATACCTCAAAGTACTGAAAACAATGGTTTTTAAGAATTATTTCCGTTGCGTGTTTTTTGGGATACGGAAAGAGAATTTAATTATATGAAAATAACATAAAGGGTATTCAGCAGCCCGAAGTGTTCATTTTATTTTCATCCTTTTTATGGGTTGGTGCATTCCCAAAATGCATAATGGGAAATATTTTAACCATTTATATTTCCTTTCTTTCTCGAGGGCATGAGCTGTTTTGGTTCGTGCCTTTGATATTTATACGGTGAAAGTCGTTTAAATATAAACACAATTGCTAAATTGTTTTAACCATTTTTAGTAAGAGTTGTTGGTTCTGAAGTGGTGCAAATCCACCTTCCTCCAAAGTAAGGTCTGAACCATACTAGGCATCAATAATCAAAAGGTGGTAAGTTTCCACCTGCATGACCTCTGGGTGTACTGGAGGTTGTGTTGCCAAAAAATAAAATGATTTCATCCTCATTCTTTCTTTGATAGATCACGGCAGAGGGCGGTAGTGATATACCGCCTTTTGTTGTGCGGAAAAGAAGAGAGATGACAATAAATAAATGAAAGTAGTGATTGTTTGATACAAATTTCAAGAGCAGAAGCGGATTATATTAGGTCAAAACATATTGATCTTGATGTATCCATGACTGGACGAGGTAAGCGAAAGCAAAAGTATTATGCGCCGGAAGCAAATGTAATATTTGATTTGCTTAGCGAGTTAAATAAAACTATAAAAACAAAGGAGTAAAAGAAAGAATGATTGATTTTGAAAAAATGAGACAGGAAAAGACTGTGGTTATATTTTCGCAGCGGATAGCGGAGAAGTTAGTGTTTCGATATGGTCTGAGAAATTTAATAGCCATAGAAAAATCTAATAGAGATGAACGAAGGAAAGTATATATCTTTTTTAATTTCCCAGAACTTGTGGACGAGTTTCAGCAAATGGTAGAAGATTTAAAATGGCTTGAAAATGAAAGATGCAAGACTGAGCAGGACTATTACAATATATCGGATAAAGTTAAAAAGCCAGGATCAGAAATAGTTGAGCCGGAACCAACGGAAGAAACTATTTCATCAGTGAATGATTCTGACCTCTTGCCGGAGGATGACGGAAAGCCAAAAGCTAAAAGGGGAAGAAAAAAGAAATCTAATATGAAAAATGAATTACAGGGGGAGCATACAGAAATTTATGAAACAGTATGACAACATTCTAATCAAAGATATCGATCTGGCACAAGCCATTATAGACGCAGGATATTTTAATAAACTATTATACAAAGGGCTTGGTAAACATAATAGCGGCGTGCCTCAATGGCGGTTTGAGAACTGTCAAGAGATATGGTCAATCATTAAACGGTATCATGAAGAGACTAAAAAAGAATGGGCAGAAACTCCCATTCAATATCCGGGACATATGCAATTTATTGAGATTTTGGGCAGTGACTATGCAGAACGATTAATTAGAGAGTTTGGACTGATTAAGCGTTTTGTATTTGCGGTAAAGTCTAAAGACTTTGATGATAAATTAATATGTAAATTCCAACGTTCTCCTGATGTGATGAAGGCATGGAATCAGATCTATTATGAGGGTGGTGCCGATAATGAAGAAATATAATATAACCTTGAAGAATGGACGAAAGTATGAATGTGTCGCTGATAAGGATTTGAATTTAAACAGCTTCAATAACTTTGCGAATTTTATAGAGCTGGAGGGCGTTGATGGAATTAAAATGATCTTCGCAAAGGATGAGATTGAAACAGTGAGGGTAGAAGAATTGGAAGATAGGATAGAGTCTGAAGAAGATCCTATTAATTCATATTTTAAAGATAAGTTTAATATCACCGATGAGCAATTAAAAAAGTTATATGACGGCATTGCTTATAGTCGTAAATGGCAACCGGTTTGGGATCATAAAGCCGGGTATTTGAGGTTTGAATAATATAAAATGAAAAGAGCAAGGTGAAAATCATCTTGCTCAGCTGGCATATTATTTACTTTTTCTTTGAACTGGAAGGTCTTTGTGACAAAGCACTTCCGGCAGCGGTTTTGGATGCTGCTCCAGTCCTTCCATCACGGAGGACTTTTGAAGCGGCAGTTGCCGCGCTCTTGGATGTTACTTTTGATGTTGCCATATATCCGTCCACTCTCCTTTCTTCAATATATTGTTATGAACGTTTGTTCTAACACAATATAAAGTATAAGTTACTATTCGATAGCTGTCAAGACAAAACGATAAATATTCTGACAATTTAATCTATATATGGGGAGAGACATGGCGAAATATAGTTTTTATAATACTACACGTTGGAGAAAGTTAAGGCAGTTCGTTATTGATCGAGCAGGGGGAATCTGTGAGGTATGTCATGTTGAGAAGGGAACAATAGCAGACCATATTGAGGAAGTTACTGATGATAATGTTAATGATCCGAATATAGTTTGGAATCCTGAAAACTTACAAGCTGTGTGTCAGGACTGTCACAATAGGAAACATCATGGAAATGGTGGAGCTGTGGTTGATGGTCTGATGTTTGATAGTGAGGGAAATTTAATAGTGATTGATGATTCAGATCTGATTACTTTAGCGAACCAAAGCGTGAGTACTCCCCCATTGCAAACCTTAAAACGTTGAAATTTAAAACCGATGGATATCTACAATTTTCCTCTCTATGGGATATTCTCACATGGAAGACTTAGACAAGGAGGTAATCACTATTGAAAATAACAATTTATTAGATAAATTCGACAAAGATAAAGTTTATAAAGCAGAATTGAAAAAACTTAAAGGGATTTTTAAAGATATCCCGAAAGATAAAATGCAAGTTGCGGAAAGCCTTATAGATCAGACCGCATTTATGCAAGCAACCCTAAAAGAATTGAGTTTGTACATAGATAGAGATGGTGCAATCTCATCAGATGGTAAAGGGAATGTTAAAGAATCTCCGGCAGTTAAAAGTTATACAGCCTTAATAAACCGCTATAGTAATTCAATAAAACAACTGCTTGATTTATTACCCAAGAATATTTCAGAGCCTTCAAATGAAGATAATAATGCGAAGGATGAATTACTTACCTTTATAAAAAATAGGTAGGTGATTCAATGGCTGAAAATTACATACTGGAATATTGGGACAAGATACAAAGTGATGAAGTTATTGTATCAAAAAGAATAAAGCAATTATATGAGAAGGTGGTAACGGAACTAGAGAATCCGAAACCGCCTTTTATATTTGATATTGAACTTGCAACCAGACCCATAACTTTTATTGAAACTTTCTGTAAAAACAGTAAGGGACAATGGAGTGGAAAACAGATTCAGCTTTTACTCTGGCAGAAGGCAATGATACAGGTTATTTATGGTTTTGTACATTGTGAAACGAAGCTGAGAAGGGCAAGAGAGATATTTATAATTTGCGGTCGGAAAAATGGAAAGAGCGTTCTTACTTCTGGATTGGGTTTATATGGAATGATGGAAGAGGATGGAGCACAGGTCGCTTGTATTTCTACCAAAAAAGATGCTGCAATGATTGTATTTAATGAAGCTCTGAATATGGTTAGACAGTCCCCTAATCTAAATAAACACATTAGAAAAAGAAAATCTGATATGTATATGGAAAGCACTTTTTCTAATTTTGTGCCACTTTCAAGCAAGTCAAATACTCTTGACGGATTAAATGTAAGTCTTGGAATAGCTGATGAAGTTGCAGCTATACGGGACAGAGATACATATGATGTTATATATCAGTCTCAAAGTTCAAGACAGCAGCCTATGATGTTTAGCATAAGCACAGCAGGGTTTATCAGGGAAGGTTTGTTTGATGCACAGTATAAATATGGTTGTGATGTTCTGGATGGAATTATTATTAATGATTCTTTCCTTTCGTTCTTTTATGAGTTGGATGATAAAGCGGAAATTGATAATCCTGATTGTTGGGGAAAAGCAAATCCTTCACTTGGAGTAATTAAGTCTTTTGATGATCTGAAAGCAAATGTTGAAAAAGCTAAAGTCGATTCCACGTTTATGCCTACAGTTATTACAAAGGACTTTAATATTAGAGAAACTGTTGCCGGAAGTTGGTTGACTTTTGCAGACCTTAATAATACAAGTACTTATGATATTGCAGATTTCAAAGGATCATATTGTATAGGCGGTGTTGATCTTTCTGAAGTTGGAGATCTGACTTGTGCAACTATTATAATGATGAAGCGTAATAATCCTATGAAGTATGTCCACCAGATGTACTTTATTCCAGAAGAAGCAGCATTTAATAAAATCAAATCCGATAAAGTACCTTATGATATTTGGAGAGATAAAGGTTATATTACTTTCTGCAAAGGTAATAAGGTTAATACTTCTGATGTGACCAAATGGTTTAATGAAACCGTAATCAAGCAATATGGGATTATTCCAATCAATATAGGTTATGACTGGGCAATGAGTAGCCTTTGGCAAGAGGAAATGAAGGCTCATGGATTCAAGCTGTCTTCTGTAAGGCAGGGTTTTATTTCTGTATCTCCAATAATGAGAGAAATGGAACTGGATTTTAAATCTAAGCTGATAAATTATAATGATAACCCTGCGCTAAAGTGGTGCCTCTCTAATACTCAAGTCATAACAGATCCAGCCGGAAACATTAAGTTTGATAAGCGTAAAAATAAACATATGCGTAATGATGGAATGACAAGCTTATATACTGCTTATAAAGTTCTGATAGATAATTATCGGGACTTTTTAAATATGATCAAATAAGGAAAGGAGGTAGGGCGAAATAGAAAAACGAAGTATATTTAATAAATGGTTTGGTGCAAAGGAAAATGACACAAGTAAAGATAACAAGCAGTATACGGCTGTAAAAATGCTTAACGGTTACAATAATCGAATTACAAGCTTCAATGGCGGTATTTATGATGATGATACTGTTAGAGCTTGCGTTGATGCAATTGCTCGTCATTTTGCAAAGATGAAACCAACCCATAAATTGAAGAATGTAGAGCAATCGAGCAATTTAAATAAACTGTTATCTTTAAGACCTAATACCGAAATGTCTTCATATGATTTTTTGTACAAAATCTGTACAAATCTGTATATAGAAAATAATGCGTATATCTATATTCGAAGAGATTCTTTTGGCAACATTATAGGGCTTTACCCTGTTTTATATAATCAGGCAGAGTTGATTGAGGATAGACTAGGGAATTTTTATCTGAGGTTTAATTTTAGCGGTAGTCAGACTATAACGGAAAGCATTGAAAATATTATTGTTCTGAGAAAGCACTTCTATAAAAATGACTTCTATGGTGAAAGCAATCATCAGACGTTGAATCCGGTTATTAATCTTTTATATACCATTAATCAAGGTATAATTCAGGCTGTGAAAACATCGGGATTAATCCGAGGCATATTGAAATTAGTTGGGATGTTGCAGGGTGATGATAAAACCGAATTAAAGAAACAGTTTGAAGAAGACTATTTATCTGCACAAAATAGTGGTGGTATTGCCGTTACGGATGATAGATCAACATACATACCAATTGAAAGTAAACCGATTTTAGTAGATGACAAAAATACAGCTCTTGCAAAAGATAAAGTATATACCTATTTTGGGGTATCTGAAGGAATTGTTAAAGGAAAATATACAGAGGATGAATGGCAGAGTTTCTACGAATCTGTACTGGAACCGCTGGCAATTTCCTTCAGTCAAGAATTCACTGCTAAGATATTTACTCAGAGAGAAATTGACTTTGGGAATACCGTTGTGTTTATTGCAGACAGACTTTCTTATATGAATACGAAATCCAAAATTGATATGATCGTAGCGGTCAAGGAGCTGGGGGTTCTTAATAAAGGTCAACTTGCAGAGATACTTAATCTTTCACCGCCGCCGGATGCAGAGGAATATTTACAATCGCTAAACTATATAAACTCAAAGATTGCAAATCAATATCAGCTCAATAACGGAAAGGAAGGTGAAAAAGTAGATGGAGAATAAATTTAGTATGATAGGTTCAAAGGAATGCAGAGCGTTTGCAATGCCTGACTTAATCGTGCAGCCGGAAGGCAATGTAATTGAAGGTCATGCAGCCGTATTTAA
Organism: Sinanaerobacter chloroacetimidivorans; assembly: GCF_018128545.1. GTDB lineage: Bacteria > Bacillota > Clostridia > Peptostreptococcales > Anaerovoracaceae > Sinanaerobacter > Sinanaerobacter chloroacetimidivorans. Next base: position 35,107 of record NZ_JAGSND010000010.1, read on the forward strand.
CCAGGTTGCCAATATTGGCGGTTGGTTCAATGAAGTTATTGAAAGAGGTGCATTTGATAAAACAGATTTTACTGATGTATTATTTAGCATAAACCATGATTTATCTAAAATACCACTTGCAAGAAGCCGAAACAATAACGAAAACAGCACCTTGTTTTTAAAGATAGATGAAGAGGGATTATATTCAAGGGCTTCACTCGACACGGATAATAATACGGAAGCAAAAGCTTTATATAGTGCAGTCGAAAGGAAGGATATCACAGGAATGTCCTTCATTTTTTATGTTCGGGATGAAGTTTGGGAAGATTTAGATACTGATATGCCAACTAGAAGAATTACAGATATTGCAAAGGTTATAGAAATATCTGCGGTAAATTTTCCGGCATATCCACAAACGGATATAAATAGCCGTTCTGAATCGCTGGATAGCGTGAGAGAAAAGCTGGACAGCTTAAAGGCAGATTATATAAACAAACAAAATGCTCTGGCTTTGGAGCAAAGAAAAAAAGAAATCATTTTAAAAACATTTATGTAAAAGGAGATTATTAAACATTATGGATAAAAACACAGAAAGATTATTTGAAATCAACAAGAGAAAGGCTGAAATAAGGAGCCTTATTGAAGAAAACAAGGCAGAAAATTTGGATGAAATTGAAGCTGAATTGAGAAGTCTTGATACTGAATATGCAAATATTGAACAGAGAATGAAATTAATTGATGGTATCGTTGTTAAAAAGCCTGAAGGAGATAAGAGTATGGAAACAAGAGAATTTACAATTGAAAGTGCTGAATATAGAAGTGCGTTTCTAAACAAATTGAGAGGGGTAGAACTTAATGAAGCTGAAAAGCGTGCATTTACTACAGCCGTTGGTAGTGCAGAAGCGGTTATTCCGACAATAACACAGAATAAGATCGTAGAAGTAATTAAACAGCATGCTCCATTGTTGGCAGAAATTAATCTGCTTCAAGTACCAGGCGGCGTAAGAGTTCCTGTTGAAGATGTTGTTGATGCAGCTATTACACATGCAGAAAATGCTACTATCACAGCTTCAGGCGATACACTTACATATGTTGATTTATTCGGATATGAAGTAACAAAATTGTTGCAGATTTCTAAATCCGTTATGAAGATGTCAGTAGATGCATTTGAGACATGGCTTGCTAATAATCTTGGTAAATCTTTGGCATCAAAGATCACTTTTTTAATTATTAGCGGTACTGGCTCTGGTGAAGCAGAAGGAATTGATGAAATTACTTGGGATGCAACTAATTCTGTAACTGTTGCTTTGGCTGGTTCTTTGACAAATACTAATGTAACAACTTTAATCGGATTGCTTGCAGGTGGATATGATGCAAATGCTAAATTCTTAATGAGTAAGAAAACACTGTTTACAGATTTCATGCCATTAAAAGATGCATCTAAAAATGATCTGGTTACCCGTGAAGGTTCTAATTACTTTATTTACGGATATCCAGTAATGCTTGACGAACGTATCACATTGCATGAAGCTATTTTAGGTGATTTCATGGCTGGATATTATGGGAATATGCCTGAAGATGTTAATGTGACTACAGCTTTTGATATTGATACTAATAGTTATAAGTATCTTGGTGCAGGGATGTTTGATGGCAAGGTTGCATTAACTGGAGCATTCGTTAAGCTGATTAAAGCTACTGCTTAATAAGGTGATATCATGGCTATTCTTGATATCGTAAAAACCAGTTTGCGTATATCAATCTTTAACACAGATTTTAATGATGAGATCAATAATTTGATTGAAGAGTGTCAAGATGATTTAGGGGCATCGGGTATTAATCCCGATGCTCTTTTAAATATTGATACTGACGGTAATTTGCGAAGGGTGATAACTCTTTATTGTAAAGCCTTCTTTGGGTTGGAAAACCCAGATAAGGATTGGTATTTGAACCAATATAACAATAAAAAAGCTGAAATGTTGAATCAAATTACTCAGTATGGGGTAGGTGATACGAGTGTTTAATAAGATAATCCAGTTAATAAGTATTATCTATTCAAAAGATAGCATTGGACAACAAATTAAAGATTACTCTTATCGGAAAGTATATGCAAAGCAAAAAAGCATTCCTCAGTCTGAATTCTTTAGTGCAGGACAAACAGATATAAAACCGTCAACTGTTTTTATTATTAGGACAGGAGAATATAAAGGCGAAACGATGCTTTTATATAACGGTGTTAAATATTCAATATATCGTGTTTATAATACTAAAAATGAAATGACAGAGATTTATTGTGAAGTACGTAAGGGTGATAAATAATGAAATGTACGATAGACAATTTTTCTGGCCTTATTGCTTCTGAACTAGCAAAATATAATAAACAGGTGACTGAATCGGTTAAGGAGATCATTACAGAGGAAGCCAACCAGCTTGTAGAAAATATAGGTAATGATTCTCCAAAACGGAGCAGAAAGATAAAGAACCGTGTGCTAAATCGTTATTCTAAAAATTGGACTGCTAAAAAGCAGTTTGAGAATAGCCTAAATATTTCTTACACGGTTTACAATAAATCAGACCCACAGCTTACCCATTTGTTAGAGAATGGTTTTGCTACAAGGGATGGTGGTAGGGTTGAAGGACAAAAGCATATCGAACCAAATGAAGAAAAAATGATCGAGTCTCTTCAGGAAAAAATTGAAAAGGCGGTTGGTGAGATATGACACAACCAGAATTTTATAATCTGATTCAATCAGCTGGATATCCTGTAGTTTATCACAGCTTTAAAGCCAGTGAAGAAGATCCAACTAAACCACCATATATTATATATTTGATAACTGGAAGCAATAACATAGGGGCAGATAATAAGGTAAAGGTTAAAATAAATAAATATCGGGTGGAGTTATACACCAGTAAAAAGGATTTGGAAGCAGAACAATCACTAGAAAATGTGTTTGATAATGCTTCCATTTTTTATGACAAAGTTGAGGTTTACATTGATACAGAATCAATGTTGCAAATAATTTATGAAGTAGAAATTTAAAGGAGACATAAAATAGATGAGTAATAAAATTAAGTACGGTTTAAGCAATGTCTATTATGCTTTGCTTACTGGAAGAGATGCCATTACAGGCGTTATACATATGGTACACCAGTTGCACTTGAAGGAGCAGTGAATCTGTCACTAGAACCAGACGGTGAAATTATACCAGTCTATGCAGATAATGTTGAAGCATTATCTCTAGTAAATAATAAGGGCTATACTGGAGAATTGGAATTGCTGATTGCTAATGATGCATTTAAAGCAGCGGTTTTAGGAGAAGAGCTCGTTAGTGGAGTGCAATTTGAAAACGCAGATGCAAAACCAAAAGAATTTGCTTTAGCGTTCCAGTTTGAAGGTGATGTAAATGAAAAACGCCATTGGCTATATCGTTGTAAATGTTCAAGACCAAATATAGCATCAAGTACTAAAGGGGATAGTATTGAGCCAGTTAATGATACTTTAAGTATTACGGTAAGACCGAGAATTGGCGATAAACTCGTTAAAGCATCAGTAGATAATACTACTGAAAATACAACGATTTATGCGAATTGGTTTAGCGAAGTATATGAAAAATCGACAGAGGTGTAACATATGGAAAAAGTAATTAAAATAGATGGTCGTGATATCGTATTTAAATCAACAGGGGCAGCTCCTTTGAGATATAAAGCCCAGTTTAAACGAGATTTCTTTGCTGACATTATGAAACTTGAAAAAGTTGTCAGTAAAGGTGATGAAGTAAATGTTGATTATTTGGATCTAGAAATTTTCTATAATATCGCTTGGGTGTTTGCGAAAACAGCAGACCCCACAATTAAAACACCTTTAGAGTGGCTGGATGATTTTAGCGTATTTCCCATCATGGATATATGCAAAGAACTTCAAGACCTGTTGATTAATTCGCTGGGAGTAACTAACTCCCCAAACTAGAATCCGATAGCCAGACAGAAGATGAATCCTTTACCACTGATATTTATATATTACGTTGTAAACAGGTTGGTCTGTCTATCGGAGAATTGGATTACTTAACAATTGGAATGATATTTGATTTATTTGGGGCTTATATTGAAGATCAAAAAGAAAGTACAAATGAAAATAATAACCAACCAAAAGTAAAGAGAGCTACACAGGATGATTTTAATAAATTTTAATACTAGGCTGGGTATGGAAACATACCCTTTTTTATTGAAAAAGTGAGGTGAATGGATACGGCAACTAAAGGGATAAAGGGCATCACGATTAATATTGGTGGTAATACTTCACCTTTGCAGAAAGCCTTACAAGAGGTTAACACAAAAACAAAAGACCTATCAAGCGAATTAAAGCAAGTTGATAGACTGTTGAAATTAGATCCGAAAAATACGGAACTATTAGCTCAAAAGCAAAAGCTACTTGCAGATAGTGTTCAGGCATCAAAGGATAAACTATCACAGCTAAAGGATGCTCAAAAGCAAGTTGAACAGCAGTTCAAGGACGGTAAAATTGGTGAAGAGCAATTTAGAGCCTTTCAAAGAGAAGTGCAATCTGCTGAACAGAATTTAAAGAGTTTAGAGGCTCAACTAAAAGAAACGAAGAAACCTTTAAAAGATTTGACAGATGGGCTTGATGGTTTTGGAAATAAAGCCACGGATATGGGCAAGAAATTAATGCCTGTTACTGGCGTAATTGCTGGTGTGGCTACAGGGGCAGCTACTCTTGCAATTAATACAGGTAAAGCAGCCGATGATATAAATACATTAGCAAAGCAAACGGGATTGACAACTGAAGCAATTCAGAAATTTCAGTATGCGTCAGATATTATTGATGTCCCATTGGAAACCTTTACTGGATCACTTGCAAAGTTGACTAAAAATATGCAAAGTGCTAAAAATGGCAGCAAGAATGTTGTATCTGCATTTGATGAATTAGGTATAAGCTTTCTTGATTCAAATGGGCAGCTTAGAAATAATCAAGATGTATTCTATGATGTGATTGATGCACTTGGTAAGATGGAGAATCAAACCCAACGTGATGCATTGGCAATGCAGATTTTTGGCAAATCGGCACAGGATTTAAACCCATTAATGTTGGGTGGTGCAGACAGTCTTAAACAAATGGGGGAAGAAGCTGAAAAGGCAGGGCTTATTTTAAGTCAAGATGCTTTAGATGCAGCCAATGCCTTTAATGATGAACTGGATATTTTAAAAGCAACCGCTAAAGGGACATACAGTCAGCTTGGGGTTGAAATCGGTACAATGCTTATGCCATATTTAAAGAAATTATTAGAAACAATAAAAGTATTCATGACTTGGTTAAGAGGTCTTGATGCCGGAACTTTAAAAGTTATTGGTACAATTGCATTATTAGTGGTAGGAATTGCACCGCTATTAATAATAGTCGGTCAAGTGGCACTTGGTATCTCATCACTAATAACGCTTGGAACGACATTGACACCAATAATAGGAATGGCAACCACTGCATTTAAGGCTTTTAATTTAACCCTGTTAGCTAATCCAATAGGAATTTTAATTGCTTCCATTGTGGTATTAATAGCGATATTTGCACATCTTTGGAAAACCAACGAAGATTTTAGAAACTACTTTATAACAACTTGGACAAGTATAAAGGATTTCTTTACAGTTACACTTGATAGTTTAAGTAATATTGCCAAAGCGAAATTTGGCTTTATATTTGATAGCATAATGTCTGTATTTAAAGCATTCAAGGCATTATTTCAGGGTGATTTTAAAGGTTTCCTTACTGGCATTTGGGATATGGCAGTTACATGGGCTAGCGGTTGGAGAAATTTAGGACAGAATATTGTATCTGGAGTTTGGCAAGGTATTCAGGACATGGCAAGTTGGTTTTATGAACAGATTAAAAGTTTCTTTTCCAGTGCCATTTCATCAGCAATTTCTGCTGCGAAATCAGCTTTTACAGGGGGGGGCGGCAGCTCGTCCAGCGGTAGTAGTAGTGTTTCTTATAATAAGAATACTGACTACCAGGCACTTATAAATGAAGCTAAAGCTAATGGTGCTCCAGCATCCGAAATCACAAAACTTGAAAAGCAAAGAGAAGCTAAGATTAAAGGTGAAGGTATTACAAAATATGCTTCCGGTGGTGTTGTTGATTTTACTGGGTTAGCACAATTAGACGGTACAAAATTTAAATCAGAAACAATATTTAATTCTGGTGATAGTAAGAAATTGTATGATCTAATTCATAATATGCCTAGCTTAACATCATATTTTGCCAATTTGATGAAAAGCAGCATTGGAGCTATGAGACTAAATCTTAACGGAGGGAGTTCACAAAACAAAGTTACTATTCAGATGGGTGATATTATTGTACAGGGTAACGCAGACGAAATAACCTTGAATAAAATTAGACAAATTGCACAAAGTCAAGTTGATGCCTTAGATGGTGAAATTGCAACAGCGTTCAGGAATCTTGCTAGTGTTATGAGGTGATATTATGGGTGAGACAAAAAGAGCTATTGAGGAATATTTAACAGCGGTACTTAAAGAAATTAGTAATAAAAACGGAGATGACTCTAGCTGTTTAGCAAGCGCAATAATTCAGCAATTCCCAAATATGATGATGCAGAAATTATATAAGAGGTAATAGGGTAAGGGGTGAAATTATGAGCGAAGCCAAAAAGGCTATAGAGATATACTTAGCGTTATTACAAAGAAAATTGGACACTATTCCTGAAAATGATAGTGATAGTTTTCTTCGTCAAATGAAAAATATAGTGGCAACAACAGGTAATATTCGGAGGTAAGTACTTATTATAAGATAATTAATTTTAAAAGACCTAGATAAGGCAAGGGATAGAACCTATGCCTTTTTTGTGTTAAAAATTTTTTAAGAGACTAAAAAATTATGAACAATAAGAATATAGAAGTTTGGCAAGATATGAAGGGATATGATGGATATCAAATATCGAATTTGGGAAGAGCAAGAAAAATTTACAACGGTAAAATTCTTAAACCGGTTTTCAGAAAAGACTTTAACGGAATGTGTTATAGAATGGAAATTGGTAAAGGTCTATATTCCACAAGATTAATAAGCGTTCTTATGGACATTAATTTTAATGGAAAAGAAGACAGATTGCAAAGAAAAGCCAAAGCAAAATATGTTGACTTCTTAGATAATGACGAATGGTTTGATATTCCTGATTATGAAGGATTATATAAAATAAATAGAAATGGCGATGTAATAAACCGAAAAGGAAGATTAATTTCAAAACATAAACATAAGAAATACATAAGAATCAATCTATATAAAGACGGTAAAGAAAAATCCTGGCGATTACACCGCCTAGTCGCTATTACATTTATTCCAAATCCCAATAATTATCTGGAAGTAAATCATAAAGATGAAGATCCTTCAAATAATACGGTTAATAATCTGGAATGGTGTACTGGAGCATATAATCTATGGTACAGTTCTAAAGCCGAACGAGAGAAAAGATTACGTGAAAGGCTATCTGCTTAAATGGCAGGTAGCTTTATTTTTTTATTAAAATATTTTTTAATGAAAGGAATTTATATATATAGATGGAAAATGAAAATTTAACAAGTGTTATAACTTTCAATGATAAAAAGAAACAAAATGTACCTATCTGGGAAAAATTCGCTTTAACTGTTGAAGAAACAGCCATATATTCAAATATAGGTGAAAATACTTTAAGAGAATTAATTAAAGATTTAACTAATACGGGTAATTGTAATTTTCTATTATGCATAGGAAACAAAAAGCTAATCAAACGAAAGCAATTTGAAGACTATATTAACAAAATTGGTGTAATCTAAAATGTGTTGATAAAGAAGTTCTGATGTGATATTTTAAGAATGTATCATATTAGAACTTCTGTTTTAACAGGAGGATAAATATGGAGACTACCAAAAGAAAAGATAATAAGGGTAGAATTTTAAGAAAAGGAGAGAGTCAAAGAAAAGATTTAACCTACATGTATAGATGGACAGACCATAATGGTAAACGTCAATGTATATATGCAAATGATCTAAATGATTTAAGAGAACATGAAAAATTAATATCTCAAGAGTTAGCTGTTGGAGTATCAAGGAATACAGCTACATTAAGCGAACAAATAGAATTGTATTTGGCTACGAAAAACAACTTAGCGTCATCCACATATGAAAACTATAAATATTATTATAATCACGTCATTAAAAACAATAAGATAGGCAATATGAAAATTGTTGATATTAAGAAATCTAATATCTTAATGTTTTATAAAGACTGTGCAAAACTTGGTTATCAAAATGGCACTATTAAAATCTTACAAAAGATTATTAGGCCAGCATTAGAACTAGCGTGTGATGATAATGTTATCTATAAAAATCCTTGTAGTGGTTGTATGAAAGAATATGAAGATGATATGGAAAAAAAGTATTCTTTAACCATTGAACAAGAGAAAGAGTTTTTAGACAGATTAAATAGTAGACCACGCATGAAAAGATATAGACCAATGTATGAAATAGTTTTAAAAACAGGATTGCGTATAAGCGAAGTTGCAGGATTAACATGGAATGATATTAATTTTGAAGATAAAACATTAAATATAAATCATCAAGTACAGTATAGGTTTAAATCTGAAAAAGGACATGTAGAATATTACGCAACAAAAACCAAAACAAAAGCTGGTAAACGTATAATACCTATGTCCATCGAAGTTTATAATTTATTCCAAGAACAAAGGAAAATTTGGTTGGCTACAAAGAAAGACGTTGAATTCAATGTAGACGGTTATAAGAATTTTGTATTTTTATCTCACGTTACGGGTAAGTGTATAAATCATAATAATATCAGAAGGATGTTAAGAACAATAGTTGATATGAATAGTGAACGTGATATACAATTACCAAATATAAGTCCCCACATCCTTAGACATACCGCATGTACTAGACTAGCCGAGCAAGGTTGTGAGATTAGAGTTCTTCAATATTTAATGGGGCATGCAGATATTAGAGCCACTATGAAAATCTACAATCACGTTGATATTGAAAGGGCTAGAAAAGAGATTGAGAGAGTACAAATTCCTACACCAATTACACCAAATTTACACCAATTGCCTGTAACTTTATAAAAACTTATAAGAAGATAATTGGAAATGGGTTGTAAACAACATTGAAATTTAAATGAAAAAAATACTAGTTGACAAAAAAATTGTATCGTGCTACCATAAAGCCAACTTAATAATTCTTCAGGGCGGGGTGCAATTCCCCACCGGTGGTATAGCCCACGAGCCGCAAGGCATGATTCGGTGAGATTCCGAGGCCGACAGTATAGTCTGGATGAAAGAAGAGATTTTTGATGCAGTTTGACTGCTATGGAAGGTATTCGCTCTGAAATAGAAATATTTCAGAGTTTTTTATTTTTCCGAAACAATCAAAGAACAAGGATGCATGGTAACATGTATAAACGCCCTGAGTTATTTTACTCAGGGTTTTTTATTGTACAGGAGGACCATTATGGAGGAACAATATATGAAACGTGCCCTGGAGTTGGCAGAACAGGGTATGGGGAAAACGGCGCCGAACCCCATGGTGGGCGCGGTGATCCTGAAGGATGGGCGGATCATCGGGGAAGGTTTTCATAAAGCTTATGGAGAGAGTCATGCGGAAGTAAACGCCGTGAAGAATGCATCGGAATCGGTAGAAGGAGCCACCTTGTATGTAAATCTGGAACCGTGCTCCCACTACGGGAAAACGCCGCCCTGTGCCGAGCTAATCATTCAAAAAAGAATAAAGCGTGTTGTAATAGGAACCCTCGATCCCAACCCCCTTGTAGAAGGCAAAGGGATTGCCATGCTGGTAAAGGCCGGAGTGAGCGTTACCGTTGGAGTCATGGAGGCAGAATGCAAAAAGCTGAATGAGGTTTTCTTTTATTATATCAAAACCGAAAAACCCTATGTCGTCTTGAAAACCGCCATGAGTCTGGATGGCAAAATAGCGGCTGTAACCGGCAAGTCCAAATGGATCACCGGAGAAGAAGCAAGGGAAGATGTCCATAGGCTCAGAAACAGATATGCGGGAATTATGACAGGAGTCTCTACCGTAATCAAGGATGATCCGCAGCTTACCTGCAGGTTAACCGGAGGGAAAAATCCCAAACGGATCATTCTGGACAGCCGGCTTCGGATTCCGCTTCACAGTAAGGTTCTTCAGGACCAGGTGAACAATCAGACCATCCTCGCGACCACGGAGCAGGCAGATCCGGAAGCCAGAAGGCGGCTGGAAGACGCAGGTGTGAAAGTATTGGTTCTGCATGAAAAAGACCAGAGGGTAGACCTTCAGGACCTTATGGTCAGGCTGGGAGCTATGGGGATAGACAGTATCCTTCTGGAGGGCGGTGCCGAGCTGAATGCAGCTGCAGTGGAGCAGGGAATCCTGCAGAAATATATCGCCTACACCGCACCCATGATTCTCGGAGGAGGAAGCAGCAGGACACCGGTAGGAGGTATGGGGGTACAAAGTCCGGATCAGGCTCAATCCTTGACGTTTGAAAGTGTGGAGCAAATCGGGAAGGACATGAAAATGACTGCCTATTTTAAAGACAGAAGGGAGGATAGCGCATGTTTACAGGAATTATAGAGGAAGTGGGCAAGGTGGAGCGTATGATACGGAGCAAAACAGGAGCACGTATCAGAGTTACAGCCTCAGCGGTATTAGAAGATACCAGACTGGGAGACAGCATCTCAACCTGCGGTGTGTGTCTTACCGTTTCGGAGCTGGGGAAAAACTTCTTCGAGGCGGATGTTATGAATGAGACCTTAAGCAGAAGCAGACTTGGAGATCTGCAGCCGGGAAGTCCGGTAAATCTGGAAAGAGCATTACAGCTCAATGCACGATTGGGAGGCCATCTGGTAACGGGACATATCGACGGTACCGGCACGATTGAGTCCATCACGCAGGATGGAAATGCCTTATGGTTCACCATCTCCGCGCCGAAGGATATTCTCCGTTATCTCATTGAAAAAGGCTCCGTATCCATAGATGGGATCAGCCTTACGGTAGTCTCCGCAGATGAAAGAGCATTTCGTGTTTCTATCATTCCGCACACTGCGGCCCAAACTACTTTACAAAATATGGGACCGGGAGACAAGGTAAATCTGGAATGCGACATGATGGGAAAATATGCGGAAAAACTTCTTTATGGAAGCGATGAACATAGAGCGAAAAAAAGCAGACTTACAGAAAGTTTTTTAACAGAAAACGGATTTTTTTAGGAGGAGAAAAAATGGAATTTAGTAGAATTCAGGATGCCATCGAAGATATCAGGAATGGCAGGATGGTAATTGTAGTGGATGATCCCGGAAGGGAAAACGAGGGAGATCTGATCATGGCAGCAGAAAAGGTCAGCCCGGAAGCGGTTAATTTTATGGTGAAGAAGGCGGGTGGGCTGGTATGCATGCCGGTTGACGGAGCCTATCTGGATCGGCTTTCCATTCATCCGATGGTGGAGCGCAATACGGACCATCATGAAACAGCCTTTACCGTATCGGTAGACCATATCGACACGGATACAGGAATATCCGCCTTTGAAAGGGCCCATAGCATCAAAATGCTCATTGATGAAGAAGCCAAGCCCGAAGATTTTCGAAGACCGGGACATATTTTCCCGCTTCGTGCCAGAGAAGGCGGTGTATTGAAGAGAACCGGGCATACGGAGGCTGCAGTTGATCTGGCCAGACTTGCAGGCTTAAAACCGGCAGGTGTTATCTGTGAAATTCTCAAAGATGACGGTACTATGGCACGGACACCGGAGCTGATGGAATTTGCAGAGGAACAGGGAATCAAGATCATTACCATCTCTGACCTTGTAGATTTTCGCAGCAAGGAGGAAAGTCTGGTTGAGCAGGTGGTGGAAACGAAGCTTCCAACCAAGTATGGTGAATTTAAAATGTTCGGCTATCAGAATAAACTGAATGGAGAGCACCATGTGGCATTGGTCATGGGAGATGTGGAAGATGGCGCTCCGATCCTGACACGAGTGCATTCGGAATGCCTTACCGGTGATGCTCTGGGCTCATTGCGATGTGACTGTGGGCAGCAATATGAAGCGGCTTTAAGACAAATTGCTTCCGAAGGAAGGGGAATCTTGCTCTACATGCGCCAGGAAGGACGTGGGATAGGATTGATCAATAAGCTGAAGGCCTATGCTCTTCAGGATAACGGAATGGATACGGTAGAAGCCAATCTGGCTTTGGGCTTTTCCGAGGACTTAAGGGATTATGGGATCGGAGCTCAGATTCTGAAAGATCTGGGGGCAGGCAAGCTCAGGCTGATGACCAACAATCCGAGAAAAATTAAGGGACTGGAAGGGTATGGACTGGAAATCACCGAACGGGTTCCCATTCAGATGGAATGTAATGAGAACAATGAATTTTATTTGAAAACGAAAAAAGAAAAGCTGAACCATATGCTGAATTACGGAGCCTAGTCCTCTGTAATCCTAAAAAATTGTTAGATGCTTGCCTGTTTCCCAAATTTAGAGAGCAGGCGCTTTATAAAAGAAGAAAATTAAGATTTTAAAGAGGAAAGGAAAAGTCAGACAGAAAGATCTGATCAGGGAATAAGTGATGAATATCATACAGGGAAAACTGATAGCGGGAGATATGAAAATCGGCATTGCTGCAGCGAGGTTTAATGAATTTATCGTATCAAAGCTCGTAAGCGGAGCAGAAGACGGACTTCTACGACATGGAATCAAGGAGGATCAGATTGATCTTATCTGGGTTCCCGGTGCCTTCGAATTGCCTTTGGCAGCAAAAAAGATGGCGGAATCAGGGAATTATGATGCCGTGATCTGCCTGGGTGCCGTAATTCGTGGTGCAACCTCTCATTATGATCATGTATGCGCAGAGGTATCGAAAGGGATTGCCAGCGTGTCTCTGACCAGCGAAGTACCGGTGATCTTCGGAGTGGTCACTACGGACAACATCGAACAGGCCATTGAAAGGGCCGGAACAAAATCCGGAAACAAGGGCTTTGATGCAGCCGTATCCGCTATTGAAATGGTAAATTTGCTTAAAAATTTGAAATAACAAAAGGCCCCTCAAAGCTTCTTAGTGAAACTTTGAGGGGCTTCTTTGATTCTGTCATTTCCACTTTTTTTTATATAATATCTCTGCCTGCTTCCTTCAGCATATTAACATAAACTAGCAGTTCCTCTCTGGAAGCTACGTTTAATTTCATATAGATGCGCTTATTATGGGTTTTGATGGTATTGATACTCAAGCATAAGATTTTTGTGATCTCCGTTGCGGTATAACCTTGGACATAAAGATCAAATACAGCACGCTCCGCAGGAGAAAGAAGCCGCGTATTTTTTACAAATTCATCAAAAATAACAGAAGGAAGCTTTTCTGTCACAGGAGGAGTTTCCTTTAAGAGCGTCTGAGTCTGGATGCTGGTGGATAGAAATTCGATCAGGTCATCGATCTCCGGATTATTGGTCCGGGAGCGATAATCGCTTGACTTGATAATTTCAATTCCCCGGGAAAGGGGCAGAAGAAATTTTTTACTTAGAATGTAAGACAGAAAAATGCCGGTGAACAACAGGATGCAGAACAAAATCAGCAGCTTTTTATTCAACTGTATCACCGAAGCGGAGATGTCTTCGTCGGGCATGGCAAGCAAAACTACCCAGGACTCCTCTTTAAAAGCGGAATCCTGAGGATACAGACCAATTTTTTTGTGGAGACCGCTGAAAAGGGGGCCGTTATCCATACGATAAGAAGGAAAAGGTTCATTCTCTTTGATAAAAAGACTCTGTCCGTTTTCCTTTATGTTCCGTAAAGAATAACTTCCCGAAGCAAGAGATTCTGAAACGCTGAGCTTACTTCCGGTCTGCGGAGCCAGAAGACAAAGAAGGCGTTGATAATTGTTATTTTCCGGAATGTGGGACATCTTAAAGAGCATAGAGCTGATTTCCAAACCACATACGCCGTAAACGCCTCCTCTGGAATCGACCAATGGTGCAGAACATAACATGACTTCCTCAGAGGTTCCGGGTAATGTAGTGCCGGGATTCCAGTAATAGAGCCGGGATACCGGCAGATCATTTTCTCTGGCTGCCTGGATGGGATTCTGAAAATAGGAAGCGTTGTCCACGTCAAACTCCATTCGCCATTGTGGATGCAAGGTTACGGCGTGCTGCCTGCCAATTTCGGACGGTCCTCGAAGAATAAAGAGATAGGAGGAACCGGAATGGAGAATATTGGGTTCCATATCTTTGATATATAAGCCGGATTTGGAAAACTCCGCATGGTCGCCCTCAGGGTTCACAGTGGCATCCAAAATCAGAAAAACTCCGCTGCTCTGGGCTCGCTGCATTGTAAACAGGCTGAGATCATATTCTGAAGCGATGACTTCTTCCAGGAGCTCCGGATGATTTTTCAGATCTTCCGGGTGCAGACCTCTTTGTGCCAGATTTCTTTCCAGCTGGAAGGATAGTTCGTTTGCATATTCAACAGTATGTGCAGACATCTGGTCAAATTGATGATCAATCTCTTGATGAAGATGAGTAAGCTCCTGTGAAATATCCTTTTCCGTTTCACGGATGCCCATTGTAAAGGTACCATTAATCGTGAGTATGACAAGTACCCCTAAAATGGTGGACACCACAAGTAGGGTGAGGAGCAGAAAAAGCTGTATCCGCATGGGAATGCCCAGTTTATTTAGATGAAAACGCAAATTTCGGAATGGAACAGAAAGGGATTTGATTTTATTCATTCAATTCAATTACCTTTTCCATGTTAAAATCTGTTTTTACCTGTTCAAAGGCTGCATCAGGGGCCATTTCAGTCAGCAATGACCGATAAGCGGCTCTGGAATCCGTTGCCTTTTGTCGGATTTCATTGTTAAAATTGTCTTGCAGAACGTCAATTCCAGCGAAAAGAGGCGGGATATAAAAATCATATTCCTTCTGCATTTCGATGGAGGTTTTTAAAAGGGTCCGTATATTTTGATTGTCTATTTGCTCGATTTCTTTTGACATCATATCACCGAAGGCTTCGTCCGTAACAGGAAGATACCCTGTGGATGATACAAACCGGAGATTGTTTTCCGGGCTGGTAAACCACTTCAGAAAAATGCCGGCGGCGTACCTTTTGGTTTCCGTGGTGTTTGCTACCATCATGCCGCTGCCTCGCTGCATGGCTATTTTTTTGCCTCCTTCAAAGGTCGGATAGGGTAGGATCATCAGCTCCGCAGTTTCCGTCGTATTATCGGGGTAAGTAATAACGGGATCGAAGAATAGAACGCCTGCAGTTGAGCCTGTCGAACAGAGGATTTCTCCTGTTTTGGCCAGATCAGAGGCGTATCCGTCAAAAATGGCAAAGTGTCCTTTTACAGCTGAATCATAGTAGAAATGCCAGAACCTTTGGAAAGCCCCCGAAGAGATTTCCGGCATCCCGTCCTTTATGAAGTCTTCATCCAGCTGCCTGCAGCCTACCTGTGCAAGGTTAAAGAGAGAATCGGCATGATAGAAGGCTTTCCCATCCCCTGAAACATCCGGTGTTTTGGCGTCGGTCCAATCGTAATAAAGGACAGCTGCCTTTGCAATTCCTTCGAAGGTTTTCAGATCCTCATAGGTTACGCCTGTTTCTGCTGCAAATCTGTCAAATGCAGTTCGATTCAAAAAAAGGACTTCCGTGGATTTTGCCGTAGGAAAAACATACAAATGATCGGATTCCAATCTTCCTTCCTCTATAAAGCGTGGGACATAGGCAGAAAGCTCTTTTTCGGTAAAGAGATCATCTAAATTAGCCAGAAGGCCTTTCTCGGCAAGAATGAGAGCGGTTTTGGGATTTGCTGTTGTGATATCGGGCATTTCCGGTGCACCAGGATCTCCGTTGGCAATCATCATCAGTTTTTCGTGTAAGGCGGCCGAACTGGAGATGGAAGTGACACTGAGAATAATACCTTTCTCTGCTCCAACGGTTTCATTGAATTCATCCACCATATTGTCCATCGTTTCCTTCATCTGCCCGCCGTAATTGTGCCATAGGCTTAAGGTTACCGGTTCTTTTGGTTTCAGGCCATGATCATCATTGCAGCTTGTGAAAAGGAAAAAAACCAGTGCGAATACCATTATGTACAGAAATTTTTTCATTGTAAGGCCTCCGTTTCAAAATCACCCTAAAAATCACCCTGTTTTTTCTTCCAAAATCACCCTTGGGGTGATTACAAATCATACCAGTTTATTAATATAATAGGGAAGGTCTTATCGGTACTACATTACCAGAATAATCCAACGTAGTCAACGAAATTAAAATTCGATAATACCTTCCCCAATTAAAAAAGTAAGGAGGAAAATAAGATGCAAAGTGAAGTCAAAGATGGTATTCCTGTAGAGATTTTTGATACCGATGATATTCAGCAAAATAAGACCATGGCCGGGTTGGCGTATCTGCTGTTTTTTCTGCCTCTGGTAGTTTGCAAGGATTCGAAATTCGGAAGGTTTCATGCCAACCAGGGTTTGCTGCTGCTCATTCTGAGTGTTGGAGGGTATATGGTCCTCTCCATTTTTACCACCATCCTGGCGACCATTACCTGGAGACTTTTTGGTGTTGTTTCGCTGCTGTACGGACTTTTCAGCCTGGCAATCCTGGCCTTGCTGATTTTCGGACTGGTAAACGGTCTCAATGGCAAGGTTAGAGAACTGCCGGTTATCGGCAGGTTTCGAATCATTCAATAAGTAATTCAATGAGCGATCATAAGGAGGATCCAATGAAAAAAATTCTAAGCTGTATCTTTGTGGCGATTTTTGTTCTGGTCATGGTTACAGGGTGTGGTGGAGGCGGAGAGAAGGCTCAGCCGGAGAACGGCGTTTCACAGCAAGAATCCGATAATCAGCAGGCAGAAGAGAGCTCTAAGAATGTAGACACGGACTCTTTGGGCGATAAGCTTGCCAGCACTTATATCGCCATGATGAAGGATGAAAAATACCTCATGAAGTATAAAGCATCCCTGGATATGGAAGGCCAGCAGGTGGAAATGGAAGCCACCGTTGCCGTAAAGGGTGACGATACTGCAATCATCAGCAAAGGCGCTGGTATGGAAAGCACCATGATTTTTAAGGACGATACCATGTACATGGTGGATCATGGGGCAAAGTCTGTTTTGGTTATGGCCCAGACCGATAAAGTCGAAGATGAAACCATCAATACCGAGGGGATAACCTATGTGGGCAGCGGGAAGGAAGGCGGCTTAACCTATGAGGAGTATTCCACGGAAGACGGTACTCTGAAATATTATTTTGACGGGAAAAAGCTTGTTAAAATCACTGCGGATATTGCAGGGCTGACTACCACCATGGAAATTCTTGAGATGAGCAATCAGGTTCCTGACAGCCTGTTTGAAATACCTGCAGGATACGAAAAAATTGCTATGTAATCATATTGATAAAGGAGGATTTTACTATGGGCAGCGATATCTTTGGAGGGCTGGTGAAAGGACTTGGTGCTTTTATGCCTAAGGATGATCCCGATGTTCGACTCTTTCAGGTACATACGGAAGTGAGCGAATTGGAAAACCGCCGGAAGGAACTTTATGCGGAAATCGGAAAAAAAGAATTTGATAAAATTAAAGAACTGCCGGAATACAATGATCTGGTCATGGAACTGAACCTTAATGATAAAAAAATCCAGAATGCGAAAAGCAAACTCAATCAGGCTCAAAATGAAAAGGCGGAAAAGGAAAAATCGGAAAAGGAAAAGTTTGAAAGCTGCATTTGCCCGAACTGTTATACCGTAAACCCGGAGGGTGTTAAATTCTGTCAGGATTGCGGTACAAAACTAACACCCCCGGCAGAACAGAAGTGCCCTTCCTGTGGTGAGCCCTTTCAATCAGGTGCGCATTTCTGCGGTGCCTGCGGAGGCCGTCTGTAATAGGAAGCGAGAAAGGAACTGGTAAATATGGCATCTTATAAACAAACCTGTATCTATTGTAATACGCTAATTGACTCAGACGCGAAATTTTGCCCCAAATGCGGGCACAGAGATCCTTTGGCAGTACTCTGCCCCTCCTGCCTATGGGAAGTAGCCACCGATGATCCCATTTGTGCAGGCTGCGGCAGGCCCCTTTTCATTCTCTGCCCCAAATGCGGAAAGGAAACCTTTGTACTGGAAAAATGTCAGGTCTGCAGTGAGAGTCTGATGGTTGACTGCCCGAACATGAGGTGCGGTGAAAAAGTTTTCTTTGATGTTTCACATTGCCGGGCCTGCGGAAAGAAGCTGGGGAGAGAGTAGAACTGCAATTTTTAAGGGGAAAGCGTTGCCGTTTATGGAGGTGAAATAATGCTGAAGGCATTCACAAGGAATTATGAGGACAATTCAACAGAGGCAGGATTTCAGTTTACTTTTTACTGTGATCTTTGTCATGATGGCTATAAATCCTCTTTTGTAGAATCGGAAACTTATAAAAAGGGGTCACTGCTCCGCGGGATATCAGGAGGAGCAAGAGTATTAGGGGGATTGTTCGGCGGCAGGATCGGAGACGCAGTATGGCATGCCGGCTATGGAAGCGATATCCTGTCTGAAAGATTTGACGGCATGAGTCCGGAATGGCAGAAAGAGCACGAGAAGGCTTTTGAAAGGGCTCAAAATGAAGCGCAAAGACATTTTCACCGCTGTCACAAATGCAGACAGTGGGTTTGTGATGCAGACTTCAACGAAGATGAAGGACTTTGTGTCGAATGTGCACCAAGAATGAACGTGGAGGTTTCTGCTGCAAGAGCGCGTAAAATGGTCGAGGATATCAATGCAAAAGCAGATGAAACCCAAGTGTTCAACGGAGATATAGAATCGAAAACCATTATTTGTCCTCGCTGTGGGAAACCCAGCGGTAACGGAAAATTCTGCAACAACTGCGGTATGGACTTATCTTTGAGAACCTGTCCCGGCTGTGGTGCCGAAATCGCTCAGGGTGTTAAATTCTGCGGCGAGTGCGGAACAAAACTTTAGCCGGATTCTATTTCATCCATTATCTTCTACAATAACGAGAAAAGAGGGCGATTCCTCCATAATAGAATCGTCCTCTTTTTTCATTTGCTTAAATAAACAGATTTACGTTAGACTCTTCCGCATCTCCAAGATAAGCAGCAACTCCCGCATATTCAATTCCGTCGATTAATTCTTCCTTTGTAATTCCCATGACATCCATGGACATGGTACAGGCTACCAGCTTTACGCCGTTGAACATAGCCTGTCGCATCAGATCTTCCAAAGAGTCAATATTCTTATCTTTCATGACCTTCTTCATCATCTGGGTACCCATTCCGCCCATATGCATCTTGGAAAGGGTAAGTTTTGAAGTACCTCTCGGCATCATGGCACCGAACATGCTATCCATCAGAGGTTTCTTAATACTCTGTTTTTCACGCTTTCTTAACGCATTCAAGCCCCAGAAGGTGAAGAACATAGTGACGGGTCTTCCCATGGCAGCAGCGCCGTTGGCAATAATAAAGGAAGCAAGCACTTTATCCAGATCTCCGCTGAAGACGATAAGGGTTTTACCCTGGGGAAGGGCGGCCGGTATGCTGTCAGCTCCCTTAGCTTCCTGTGGAAGCCCGTTGCCGGTGGCAAGACCTTTCCGAATATAAACGATATTTTCTTTTCCCACCCTCTCGGATTTCAGAAGTGTATTTCCCATTCTCTTGCACCAGGCCTCGATATCTCTGACGAAACCCATATCTGTGGCAGATACCTGGAGTATTTCACCCTCTTCCATTTCTTTTATGGTTTGAAAGACCCGCATAATCGGTCCTGGGCATTGCAGTCCACTGCAGTCCAGCGTTTGCTTTGCCACAATTTTTCCCATATCTATTTCCTGAGTTTTGATTGGTTGCGTTGTGTGTTCCATGGTTTCTCCTCCTTCGGAAGATCGCTGGCCCATTGCAGGGTCATGAAATACGGATTTATAGAAGGTGGTGCCTCCGGGGAAGATCTTCACATTTTTGAATCCTAAATTCATCAAAATTCTGGCAGCGTTGTAAGCTCTTACGCCAATGGCACAATAAGGAATGATCAGTTTCTCCTTATCCAGCTCCTGATATCGTTTTCTCAGCTGACCCAGTGGAATATGGCAGGAGTTTGGAATGGAAAATGCCATTCTTTCCAAATCTTCACCAACATCCAGAATGATATAGTCCTCTGAACCGGACTGGGCCAAGTTTTCCAGCTCATTCCATCCCACGATGGAAACGAGACCGGATAAGATGTTTTCAGCTACGAAGCCCAGCATATTCACCGGATCTTTTGCCGAAGAATAAGGCGGAGCATAAGCAAGCTCTAATTCTGCAAGATCGTGAACAGTTCCGCCGAGCCGCAGCGTAGTTGCGATGGTATCAATTCTTTTGTCTACCCCATCCTGACCAACGATTTGAGCACCAAATATTTTTCCTTCCTGATTGAAGATCAGCTTTAAGGTAAGAGGGGTAGCACCTGGATAATATCCCGCATGGGATTTTTGGTTAATGATAGCAATATAGTAATCCCGGTTCAGTTCCTTGCCCCAGCTTGTCAATGTTTTTTCATTTACACCCGTAGCTGCCGCAGTAAGATCGAATACCTGGGCAATGGAGGTTCCCTGGGTTCCGTTGTATTTCTCCGGTTTCCCTGCAAGTAATCCGTATTCTTTAGCGATATTGTCCGCACAGATTCTGGCTTGCTTGTTGGCCGGGCCCGCAAGCGGGATCATGGTTCTGTTTTTGGATACATACTCTTCCACCTCGATGACATCTCCTACAGCATAAATGCTTGGGTCTGAGGTTTTCAGGAATTCATCCACTACGATGCCGCCCTTGGCATTCAAGGTCAGCCCGCTTTTCCTTGCAAGCTCACTGTTAGGCTTGATCCCGATGGACAGGATCACAATATCGGCTTCCACTGTTTTCCCGCTTTGAAGGAGAATGGTGGTTGCCCCTTCCTTTTGGCGGAATTCTTTGACGCCGTCTCCAAGCTCCAAACGGACATGATTCATTCTCATGTTCTCATGTACCAGCTGGGCCATTTCGTAATCCATGGGAGCCATTACCTGATTCTGCATTTCGATTACGGTCACCTGGCAGCCTGCAGCGTGCAGATTTTCGGCCATTTCCAAACCGATAAACCCACCGCCGATAATGGCAGCTTTTTTCGGTTTCTGCTCCCTTACAAATTGCTTGATCCGATCCGTATCGGGTACGGTCCATAAAGTGTAGATTCCAGGTCCGTCAATGCCGGGAATGGGAGGCTTGATAGGAGAAGAACCGGTAGCAATTAACAGAGTGTCATAAGCTTCACGATATTCTTCGCCGGTTTTACCGTTTTTCACGGTAACCTCTTTGACTTCTCTCTGAATGGAAAGAACCTCATGATTTACGCGAACGTCAATATTAAATTTAGCCATCATCGCTTCGGGAGTCTGAAGGAGCAGAGCATCTCGTTCTTTAATCACATCACCGATGTAATAAGGCAAACCGCAATTGGCGTAGGAAATATACTCTCCACGTTCAAAGATGATGATTTCCAGTGTTTCATCCAATCTTCTGAGTCTTGCAGCCGTACTGGCACCGCCTGCAACACCTCCAATGATTAAAACCTTTTTACTCATATTTTTATTCTCCTATACATATGATTTTCTGATTTTATGTTACGATTTATTATTTCCTGAATGGGGTACAATGAATACTCAGCAGAGTTTTTATAAAATGGAGATTCTGCACCCATGATTGATATTCTTGTAACAATCTTAGCACGGCAGAGCAGGGATCTCAGTGACAAAGTCACATTTCCATATTATGATTGACAAAGTGACGATCAAATAAGAAAATAGGATTAAGGGGGCGATAGGCATGGATCAGGAAGATAAAAAACTACTGTCTGAATTACTTCCGTTTTGGAAGAATCTAAAAGAAAATGAAAAAAGACAGGTGATGGATCATACCATTTTGCATGCGTATAAAAATGGGGAGCAGGTCCATGGCGGATATGAAGATTGCACCGGGGTCATTGCTGTTAAAAAGGGCAGAATCAGGGTATACTTACTCTCGGAAGAAGGGAAGGAAGTGACGCTGTTTCGGCTCTTGGAGAATGATATCTGCCTGCTTTCCGCATCCTGTATCTTGAGAAACATTTCTTTTGATATTTATGTGGATGCTGAGGGAGACACCGAACTCTTTGTACTGAATTCTTCGGTTTATGACAAACTGGCCAAGGAAAATCCTGCAGTGGGGAATTTCATGACCGATTTGATCTCCATGAGATTTTCGGAAGCCATGTGGGTAATGGAACAAATTCTCTTTATGAAGCTTGACAAGCGATTGGCAATGTTTTTGCTGGAGCAGGCCAATCTGGAGAACGGAGACGTGATTACCCTGACCCATGAGCAGATTGCAGGTCATATGGGCAGTGCCAGAGAGGTCATTTCCAGAATGCTGAAGTATTTTTCCAATGAAGGAATTGTGAATGTATCCAGAAAAGGAATAAAGATAGTAAACAGGAAGAAATTGACGGAATACCTGTAAAAATGTTGTGTTTGCAAGTCTATTTTAGTTGTTTGTAATCTATTTTTATAGTATACTAGATGAAACCCAATTTGGGATTTTGGGGTTTATTGCGATATTTTGAAAGGGGGAATTTACATTGCTGGAAACAAAGTTTAATACACTGGATAGTAAATATTCTGAGATTACGCCGGAGATCTTGGCGCTCACCGATTTATGTTTGAAAAACAGCTCCATTGATGCTGAGCTTTATTCAAAATATAAGGTTAACAGAGGTTTAAGAGATGTAAATGGGAATGGAGTCCTCACAGGGCTGACGGAAATTTCGGAAATCCAATCCTTCCAGATGAATGGTGAGGATAAAGTTCCCTGTGAAGGAAGACTTTTCTATCGAGGCGTCGATATTGAGGATATCGTCGACGGATTCATCAAAGAAAAACGGTTTGGTTTTGAGGAAGTGACTTATCTTCTGATCTTTGGAAAACTGCCTACGGACCAGCAGCTTGCAGATTTTTCAAGCCTACTGGCAAAATACAGAACATTACCCACAAGCTTTGTCAGAGATATCATTATGAAGGCTCCAAGCTCCGATATGATGAATACGCTTGCCAGAAGTGTGCTGACCCTTCATGCCTATGATACAAAAGCCAATGACATCAGTATTCCCAACGTCTTAAGGCAAGGCTTGCTGCTCACTGCCGTATTCCCGCTGCTGTCCGTCTACGGCTATCAGGCATATAAGCATTATTTTGCCGGAGACAGTTTGTTTATCCATACGCCAAGACCGGAGTTGTCTACTGCTGAAAATATTTTGTACATGCTCAGACCCGACTGCAGATATACCGAGCTGGAAGCCAGGATCTTAGATGTCGCACTGGTGCTTCATGCGGAGCATGGCGGAGGAAACAATTCAACATTTACCACCCATGTGGTTTCGTCTTCCGGAACAGATACCTATTCTGTTGTGGCAGCTTCTCTGGGATCCTTAAAGGGACCGAAGCATGGGGGAGCAAATATCAAAGTTGTGCAAATGTTTGATGACTTGAAGAAAAATGTTTCCGACTGGACCAGTGAAGAACAGGTCTCCGGTTACCTCAGGGATCTGTTAAATAAAAAAGCCTTTGATAAAGCCGGATTGATCTATGGTATGGGACACGCCGTTTATTCCTTGTCCGATCCCAGAGCGAATATTTTCAAGCGCTTTGTTCAGAGACTCTCTGAGGAAAAGGGCAGAATGGAAGAATTTCGATTGTATTCTCTGGTGGAAAAGCTGGCGGCAGAGGTAATTGCAGAAGAACGAAAAATATATAAAGGTGTCAGTGCGAATATTGATTTCTACAGCGGCTTTGTTTATAGCATGCTGGATTTACCACTGGAGCTGTACACGCCTATTTTTGCTATAGCAAGAATCTCAGGCTGGAGTGCCCACCGCATCGAGGAACTTGTCAATGCCGGAAAGATTATCAGACCTGCGTACAAGAGTGTTGCTCCGAGAAAGGAATATGTTGCGATAAAAGATCGTTAAATGAAAGAACCAATAGGTCATAGATGTCTGTCATAGATGTCAATAGATCGGAAACAACAGATCATAATAACAGAACAAAAAACGAAAAATGAATCAAAAACAGAAAGCATACATTTATTTACTTATAACTACATCAGCCTGGGGCAGTTTATATGTCGCAGGCAAATTTGTTGTGGAGAGCATTCCGGCTTTTACTCTGCTTTTTATACGATATGCAATCGGCGCCGCCATCTTGTATTTTGTCTATAAAAGAGGAGAGGTTCAAAAGATAGAGAAAAAAGACTTGAAATATTTTTTTGCTATCGGTGCAATCGGTTATTTTTCTGGGATCGGTCTTCAACTGGCTGCCATTCAATACTGTGATGCATCGCTGGCTTCTTTAATCAATTCCACCAATCCTGTGGTCATTATTTTGGTAGCGATTCCTGTGTTAAAAGAACGTGCCACTTTACATAAAGTAATTGCTGTCGCCATTACCATGGCCGGTGCCGGTATCATCATTGGGAATATTGAGGGGAAGAGCGCTATGTTTGGTGTAATTCTGTCTTTAGGGGCTGTAATTACATGGTCCATAGCATCTGTGCTGGTTCGGCTTGTTTCAAAGAAATATGATTCTCTTACCATTACTCTTTATGGGATGTCTACGGCAGTGGTTCTGGCTTTTCCGGTTTCCACTTATGAACTGATCAAAAACCATATCGGTTGGTCGGTGGTAACGCCGAGTCTGATAGCGGCAATTCTTTATATCGGAATCGTATGTACATCCCTGGCTCTGTTCCTTTGGAACAAAGCCTTGTCTTTGGTTGATGCTGCAACCTGCTCGCTTTTTTATCCGGTGCAGCCTATGGTTTCCACACTCCTGGGTGTCCTTTTCCTTGGTGAAATCATTACAGTTAACTTTATTATCGGCGGTATTTTCATCATTGCAGGTATTCTATATTCGATTCTGACGGATATGGATAAATCGAGTAAAATAGGCCAAAGGAATGCAGAGCAGGAACCATAAAAAGGTGAATGCCAGGCAAATCTGCCCGAAAATATTAAACGGATAGCGGGAGTAATCCCAAACATTCCAGCCAAGCCAGAGGTTGACGATACAGCCTACTGCAAATTCAATCGTTGTGATAATTAAAGCTCCCACAAGGCATTTTTTCCAAAGGGGGGCATTTTCATTTTTTGAATTTATATAGTACAGTATGACAAAACAAACACCTCCGGTTACGAGCATCGTCCAATGGGTGCCGCCTCGAAAAAAGGTTTCCATAAGGCCGTAACCAAAAGCGCCGATTAAAAATATCTTAAGATTTCGCAATAATACTTCCATATCTTCTCCTATTGTGTCATTAAAATTCCATGTCAGCAGCCTGAAATTATTATTTGTAAATAGACATCGTTTATAGCTGGAAAAAAAACATAATAAATGATAGAATCAATTTGTCAAATAATTCTAATGAAGTCTGCAGTTTATGCCTTTAAGGAGGGTGAAGGAAAATGAAACCATCTAGGTACAATATCGTATATCCATATCAATTCAACAAGGATTACACCGTGGTTTACAACACCTTTAAAGATTCAGTGGGAATACTGACCACACGAGAAGCTGAATTTATCAAGACTTGTGATCGCAGTTTGGGTATACATTATACAAAGATTGATGACTTTAAAAAGAAAGGTTTCATCGTAGATGAAAATACCAACGAGCTCGCCATTGTAAAAGTGGATTATTTGAAATCAAAATTTGATAAGAGATTGTTGTCGGTGGTTATCGTTCCTACCTATCAATGTAATTTAGATTGTACCTACTGTTACGAAAAATTAAGCTATAGTACAGAGGATCATACGATTATGAGCAAACATGTGCAGGACACCATTTATGAGGGTATCAAATCCCGATTGCATGGAGTCGAAAAGCTGGCTGTTTTCTGGCATGGCGGTGAACCGCTGTTGGCCCTGGACGTTGTTTTAGAGCTTGGCGGACGGCTGCAAGGTTTGGCAAAAGAAAAGGGTATTGCCTTTTCCTCAGGGATGTCTACCAACGGATATCTTTTTACGGAAGATACTGCAAAAAAATTATATCAGATTGGAATCACCCATTATAAAATGTCAATTGACGGCTGTAGGGAAAACCATAATATCAAGAAAAGACAGAAGGACGGAGGTCCAACCTACGATATTATTTTAAACAATATTGTGAAAAGCGCGGACTATTTTGATGAAATCGATCTGAGACTCAATGTAGATAAAGAGGATATCAGCGACGCTTATGAAATGATGAGCCTTATTGAAGAAAAAGGTCTTGAAAATAAAGTGATTCCCCGCCTTGGCAAACCGCAGTACTTTGCCGCGGAAGAAAATGATTTGAACTTTACAAAAGAAGAGTATATGTATGAAGCCATCCATTATTCTCTGCATCAGGGAGTTGGGCCTAAGAAGTTTTCAAGAAAGGATTGCTTCTGTCTTATTCATCAATTGTATGGTATTATAGTTGATGGACACGGCAACCTGTTCAAGTGCATCTCTGATACGGGAGACGGACAAATCTGCGGCAGTCTGAAAAACGACGGCACTGTGGAATTAAATAAAAATTTTTATGAACATGGCATCTATAATCCGACCAGCATCCCTGCCTGCGAAGAGTGCAAATTTTTACCGATCTGCTATGGGGAATGCGGCTTCGACAGAAACTCGGAAAATCCATGCACCTATCAGGAGGTTGGAGATGAAAACTGGAGTTCACTGATTAATGCCTATGTGGTAAAGCGTATGCTGAACCGACTGAAGGTTCGGGGAATGCTGGGGAAGGAAGAAGAGACCATCAGTATTGACGATCTGATTATGGGGAAACTGGAAGGCCGTATGAATGAGTTTATCAGCAAGGCATCTGACATTTACCGATTGGATAATCTCATTGCTCTGGGCAGAAAATACGGTGTGGCGTTGAGTGAAGAGGATGCAGCCCTGCTAATGCAGTTGATGCAGCCTACAGAGCTTATTTTGTAGATCTATGTATTTATAAAGGGTATAGTGCATTACTATTAGGCGATATATGTCGAAGGAGAAAGGCAGATCGATGAGTATAAAAGACAGATTATATGTAGCTACCATTGGTGAAGATGCGGTTGATGCGGCAAGAGAATTTCAAATCGGTCTCGAAATCGATGAATATTGTACTGCATCCAATATGGATCAGTTGCAGTTTCCCAAAATCGATTCCCTGGTCAGAGGGAAAATGGAGGGAATCAGCCGGTTTGTAATGCATGCGCCTTTTAATGAACTGTTTCCTGCAGCGATAGATCCTCTGGCATTAGAGCTGGCTTATCGGCGCCTGGAGCAGTCTTATCAGCTGACAAAGACCTATGGCATAAACAGAATGGTGGTGCATACGGGATATGTACCTTATGTTTACTTCAAAAGCTGGTTCCTGGAACGTTCTGTTGAATTCTGGCAAAACTTTATGAAGAATAAACCGCACAATTTTCATATTATGATTGAAAATGTTCTGGAAGACGAACCCCATACTCTGGCAAAGCTGATTCAAAGCATAGATGATCAAAGAATAAGAGCCTGCCTTGATGTAGGCCATGCCAATTGTACAACAACGCTGGATTTGATGGAATGGGTGGAGACTTTAGGCCCCTGGCTGAGTCATGTACACATACATAACAATAACAAGGTTTATGACAACCATTGGACACTGGATGAAGGGGCCATCGATTATAATAGAATTTTAAAGGGATTTCAGCGATATGCCCCAGGGAATCTTACTTATACCTTAGAAAATCTAACTTGCAGAAGGTCACTGGATTGGCTTTCTGAGAATGGATGGCTTGAATGAATATCCTGATCAGCGGGGGAAGTAAAAACGGAAAATCCTACTATGCCCAACAGTTGGCAAAGAAACAGGCCTGTGGAGGCCCCCTGTACTATATTGCTACGATGGAGCCTGTAGACAAAGAGGATCATCTTCGCATCAGACGTCATCAAGCGGAGCGGGAAGGCTGGGGGTTTACCACCATTGAACAGGGGAGGAGGATATGTGACATTCAGGCGGACTGGAAGGGCAGTTTTCTGCTGGACAGTGTCACAGCCTTGTTATCCAACGAGATGTTCTCATCAGACGGAACCGTGGAGGAGAAAGCCTATCTTCATGTCGCATCTGATCTTGAAGCTTTTGCCCAAAAATCCGGGAATACGGTATTTGTATCCGATTATATCTACTCCGATGCCATTCACTATGAAAAACTGACGGAGGATTACCGGAAGGGGCTGGCTTATATCGACAGAACCCTTGCCGCAGTATGCGATCTGGTGATAGAGGTGGCTTTCGGCAATATCATCCTGATAAAAGGGGAAGGAGCAGGGTTGCTGTGAAATATTTGGAAGCTTTCTTTATGTCACTGGGGATGTTCAGTTCTATCCCTTGCCCCTACAGGCCCTGGAATGAAAAAGCAAGAACTCTTATGGTGGTATTCCTTCCTCTGGTTGGTTTACTCATCGGCATCCTTTGGTTTGCCCTTTCTCTCCTTTTGCTGTATCTTCCTCTGCCGTTGCAGCTGGAGGCAGCGGTATTGATGCTGTATCCATTCTTGATAACAGGCTTTCTGCACTTGGATGGCTTTATGGACACCAACGACGCTCTATTGTCCAGAAGACCCCTGGAGGAGAAGCTAAGGATACTGAAAGACCCGCATACCGGGGCATTTGCAGTGATTTCCCTAGGGATACTTTTTGTTGTCTCCTATGCGGCTATGTGGGGGGCAGTTGAAAATCTTCAGCTTCGGGTACTGGAAGGAAGTCGCGTCAGTACTCTAGAGTCACTTATTTTCATTCCTATGATCAGCAGGTGCTGTTCAGCCTTTTTTGTCCTTTGTACAAAACCGCTGGGACATAGTCAATATTACAGGGAAGAGAATCACTCTAAAAATCAAAAGGAATGTTTTGCAGTCATCGTGACAGCAGTGGCTTGCCTGGGAATGGGGGCTCTCTCCGGGATGTCGGCGAACTCGTTTTCTTTCGAAAATTTAATTATTCTGACGAGTATAATACCGGCTTATCTCATAGCAATCGTACCGGCTATGAAAGAGCTGGGAGGAGTATCCGGAGATCTTGCAGGCTACGCCCTTACCATAGCGGAAGCATGGGGGATTGCGGCAATTTCGATCCTTACACTTTGAATTTATTGGATTTTAATAAAGAAATTAAGAAGTAAAATAAATTATTTTGACCAGACAGTATAAATAAAGGAGCGGGAAATCATGCGTTTTGTCTTTGGAGGAGCTTATCAGGGAAAGCTGGATTATGTAAAAGAAACATTCGGAATTAAAGAGGAAGAGATTTATAACTGCACCATTGCAGAGGAACCTCAAAGGGATGAAGCCTCCTTGCCCGTTGAAATTGATTTTGGTAAAAAAGTAATCGTTCATCTTGAAGCTTTTATCATAAACTGTTTGCGTCGGGGAATGGAAGCCAAAGATTATTTGGAGCTGCATAAAGAGGAATGGAGCGAATGCATCTTTATCTGTACGGATATTTCTTCAGGGATTGTTCCCTATGAAGCTGAGCAGCGAGCCTGGAGGGAAATGACAGGCAGGACCATGATTTACTTAGGAAAGGAAGCAGAGGAAGTAACAAGAATATTTTGTGGAATACCTCAGAGGATAAAATAGATGAGCAAGATACATTTAATCCGGCATGGAACGACAGAAGCGAACATCGCATTGCGATATTATGGAAGCACCGATTTGCCTCTGGCAAATCAAGGTGTAGACGGAATTTCCCAGTTGGTGCTAAAAGGAATTTATCCCAGTGCCGACGGGGCGTTCTGCTATACTACAGGGTTGATGCGTACGGAGCAAACCTTCTTTTTAATTTACGGCTGCAGAGAGCATCAGCAAATAGCGGCTCTCAGAGAATATCACTTCGGTGATTTTGAAATGAAATCGCACAATGAGTTAGAGGAAAATCAAGCATATCTAAGCTGGATACAGGATCGGGAGGGGCTGACTCCTTGCCCCAACGGAGAAAGTCCCAAGGAGTTCCGGGCCAGAGTAAAGGCAGGCTTCGAGATGATTCTCGGCAGTCATCAGGGGAAGGAAGCCCGGGACCGGAAAAGCATCATCGTCTGTCACGGAGGAGTGATTTCCATTATCATGGAGATGTGTTTCCCCAATGAGGGGAAAAATGTATTTCAATGGCAGCCCGAGCCGGGCAGAGGATATACCATTTCCCTGGAAGAAGGCAAGGCAGTAGTCTATGAGGCAATCTAAAAAAATAAAAGTACCGGGGTGCCCGCAGGCATCCCGGTACCGTCGAATCCTTATGAACTGTTGACTCTCATGATGTAATGCTTTCTTGAATTGCTGTTTTTGTTATTTCGTGATCTCAAACTCCTGAATCCCCATATATCCGGGAGCGATTTCATATTTGTTGAAGATGATAACGGGATTGCCGTTTTCGTTTACATAAAAGGATTGTTCCGGCACAATGGTTTGGAAACCCTCGAATCCGTCGCTTCCGTCCCAGTACATGGCGCCTTCTTCTTTGCTGCGCTCTTTGATCTCCTCAGAAATCTGCTTATTTGCTTTATCAATATAATCTGCGCCCAGCAAATCCTCCAGTGTCAGCTCTCTGTTTTCATTTAAATCATAGTTGTAGTAGAATTCATCGAAATAGGCACTGGCTCCGGTTTGGGTCTTCCAAACCATAAAGGAAAGGATGTTATTGGTGATGGACTTCACTTCATAATCCACCTGAATTTCCATAGGTCTGTAATCCTCTTCTTTCCCTCCTGTTGCCAGCCAGGCTTCCTTGTCAGCAAGTATTTGACGCTTGGATTCCTCTACCGCATTGCTGACTTTTTCGTATACCTCCCTGTTGATTTTATTCTGAAGCTCCTTATCCTTGAGACCTGCGATTCCGGGAATTTTGATGTTCATGTCGATGGATTCCTCAGTATCTCGTATTTCCCGCACAGTCAATACTTTCACCAGATTGCTTAAAACGGGGATATCCTCCATGGTGCCGGCAAAGGATTCGCTGGTATTGACACCGACACCAAAGGCTGCAATGAATAGGACCGCTGCTGCGGCGACACCTGCAAATCGCTTTCCCGGCCATATTTTCCAGGTACCCCGAAGCTTTTTCGCGCTGATTTCCTCTTGCTTTTCCTTTTCCGCCTGTTTCATAACCTCTTGAATGACCTTTGATAGTTGCTGCGGGATAGGAGGACTTTCGTAAATTTGCTTTAACTGAGGCAAGTGATTTCTTTTTCTATCGTTATTGCTGCTTTTCTGATTCATCGTGAAAAACATCTCCTTCCAATTGAATTTTCAGTTTTGCCAGGGAACGGTACAGCCTGGATTTAATAGAACTGACATTTTCACCCAGGATTTTGGCTACCTCTGTAAGCTTCATATCTTCGAAATAACGCAGCGTAATGACTGCTTTTGATTTTGGGTCCAATCGGTTTAGGGCCTGATATAAATCCATCAGTTCTGCCTGTTCCGGAGTTTTCTCATCGTGGGAATGGTTTCCCTGATCCTGAAACAAGTACGCGGGATCCGAAGGGATTGACCGGGAGCTTCTTCGGAGCTCATCCATACTGGCGTTCACAAGAATCCGGTAAAACCAGGTTTTGATATAGGAGGCTTCTTTCACCTTATCGATGGATTTCAAGCCTTTGTAAACGGCCTCCTGAACAATGTCTAACGCAGAATCCGGGTCTTTAACGTAACTGTAAGCCAGATAATAAAACCGGTTCTGATTTTCTTCTATGTATTGAATGAAGCTGCTGTAAGTTTCTTTTTTTGATGTCGACATTATGGCTTTCACGCTCCTTACAGTATTTAGACGAAGATGCAGGATGAAAAGTCTCATCAAAAATAGGCTGAAATAAAATAAAATTTCCGGAGTCGGTATAAAGTAACCGAAGCGAGCAAAAAAAGAACCGTCATGATGCGGACGGTTTGCGAATTTACGAAAACCAGGCTTATCATAACGATTCCATTTTTATCTTTAAAATCAGGTCTATTTTCTTTACAAAATTATAAAAATTAAAAAGGTCAGTTGTCAGTAATTTATGAAATTATCTAGGTCAATTTCTAAATCATTTATACGAATTTATATAGTTTTTGAACCAGAATCGATCCGGCGATAATTTTTAACGCATCACCTATAAGGAATGGAATGACGCATAAGAAAAGTGCTTCTACAACAGCCATACCGGTTAGGTACATGAACCATAGGGTGCCTAACAGGTAGCAGGCGGCAAGACCGGCTGCCATAGCGATGATGCTCTTATAATAATTTCTGCCCATTTTTTCAATCAGGAAACCGGTGAGCCAGGCAGCAGCTATATACCCGATAATATAACCGCCGGTTGGGCCTGTAACGATTCCCATCCCTCCGGTAAAATTGGAGAATACCGGTAAACCGACCGCCCCAACAAAAACGTAAACAATTTGGCTGATCGCTCCGCCCTTGGAACCCAGCAGACCGCCTGCCAGGAATACGGAAAGTGTTGCCAGATTGATTGGAACCGGAGTAAAGGGCAATGGAATTGAAATCATGGAACATACGGCTGTCAAAGCAGCAAAGAGGCCATATAAAATAATTTGTTTCGTTTTCATAGCAAAAGCTCCTTTTCTTAAATCTATTTTGATTATAGAGCTTTCCATGAGGAATTGTCAACTAAAATTACAAATAAGGTTTACAATCAAATCGGTGATCTGTTTACAATAAAGAAAAACATTGACTTTAGTGCTTTAAAGTGATAATATTATAACGTGATAAATTAGAATAGGCCAGCCTTCCATTTGCACTGCAAATTTTGCAGGCCAAGGATAGAAGGATCGGAAATGAAAAAAATAATCAGAGAAATGAATGATAAATCAGTTTCATTATAATGAAAGATTAGATTATGAATAAGAAATCAGATCAATTAAAAGGAGATCAGCCATGAGAAAGTATGACAGAATTACACCGGAAGGAACCAGAGACCTGCTTTTTGAAGAATGTGCCGCACAGAAAGGAATTCTGAATCAATTGAGAGAAACCTTTGAGGCAAGGATGTACCATGAAGTCATCACGCCGGGCTTTGAATTTTATGACGTTTTTTCCTCGAGCTCCATGTACTTCCCTCAGGAAAGCATGTATAAGCTCATTGATCATAAAGGAAGGCTGCTTGCAATGCGGGCGGATTCCACGATTCCAATTGCCCGACTGACAGCTACCAAGCTGAAAGGCCATGCCTTACCCCTTCGCTTATACTATGCCCAGCGAATTTACAGGCAGCAGCCGGAGCTAAGGGGAAGAAGCAGTGAAACCATGCAGATGGGCATCGAACTCATTGGGCTTTCTACCTTTGAATCAGATATTGAAGTTCTGACAACGGGTATTGAAGCTCTGGCGGCCTGCTGCGGGGAAGATTTCCGGCTGGAGCTGGGTCATATCGGAATCTTTAAGCTGCTTATGGAAGATTTGGACGCTACTTCTGAACAAAAGGAAAATATACACTCCCTGATTTCTTCAAAGAACTATGCAGGACTTGCGGATTTACTGGAAGCTTTTCCGGCAAGCCAGACGGTGGAAATCCTGAAGGAGCTGCCCAAATTGTTCGGGGGCAAAGAAGCTCTGGAGAAGGCCAGAATTCTGTTTAACGGCTATGATTCAAAGCTGATAGAGATGCTTTCCTATTTGGAACGTATTTACCAGGGCTTAATAGAATTGAATATTTCGGGAATAGAAAATCTTCAGGATAAAGTGATGATCGACTTTGGGCTGGTACATCAGGCTGAATATTACAGTTCTTTAATCTTCAGAGGATACATCTCTTCTGCCGGAGAACATGTTTTATCCGGGGGCAGATATGATGAACTTTTCAAGGACTTTGGAGAGAATCTTCCCGCTACAGGCTTCGGCATCAACGTGGATCAGCTTGCAGCAAAAAGACTGAAAGAGATGGATTACAATGCTAAAGCGGAAAAAGCGGTAAGTGATTCCGGAACCCCCGAAAAAAATATCAGAATTGCTTTGACAAAAGGAAGATTGGAAAAGAACTTCATGGATCTTTTCGATACTATAGGATATGACTGCGTAAACCTGAAGGAAAAGGGCAGAAAGCTATTGCTTCCCATCCCGAATAAGGATATTGACGTAGTTCTTGCAAAAGCCGCCGATGTCATCACCTATGTGGAGCATGGCGTCTGCGATGTGGGAATTGTAGGGAAGGATACCATACTGGAAAGCGGAGGAACCTTCTATGAGGTTCTGGATCTCGGCTTCGGAAAATGCAGATTTGCACTGGCCGTACCAAAGGGATCGGATTTTTACAGCGGATACAGTACAAAAAGAATCGCAACCAAATATCCCAAAGTCGCCAGTACCTATTTTGAATCCAAGGGAATGGACGTGGAAGTCATAAAAATTGAAGGTTCCGTTGAACTGGCACCGCTGCTCTCCCTGGCGGATGGAATTGTGGATATTGTAGAAACGGGCACCACCTTGAGAGAGAACGGGCTGGAGGTCATTGAGGAAATCCGCGGCGTATCTGCCAGACTGATTGTCAATATAGCGAGCATGAAAATGAAAAAAACAGAGATTGATCGGCTGATAGCAGATATCCAGCAGAAGGTGAGGGGATAAGATGAAAGTAATCTATACAGATAAACAGGCGGAATTTCAGTTTCTTGATGAGATGAACCGGAGAGCCGGCGAGGTAAATTTTTCTGTCAGCGAATCCGTCCTTGGGATTCTGAAGGATGTAAGCATGAAAGGTGATAAAGCGGTACGGGAATACGGTGAAAAGTTTGACGGTGCATGCCCTGCATCCTTTGAAATCTCAAAAGATGAGATGAAAAAAGCCTATGACGCGGCGGATGAACGCTTCCGGAATGCTTTAATTCACGCAAAGGAGAATATTACCCGGTATCATGAACAACAGGTGCAAAAGGGCTATGAACTGAAAAAAGAAAACGGGGTGATCCTGGGTCAGATCATTCGAGGCCTCAACCGTGTGGGAATTTATGTTCCCGGCGGAACTGCCGCTTATCCCTCAACAGTATTGATGAACGCCATTCCGGCAAAAATTGCAGGGGTTGAAGAGATTATTATGGTGACGCCGCCTCTGGTTGAGAAGGATGACACAGGAAACCTCACTTGCAGAGCCAATCCCGATATTCTGGCCGCTGCCTGTCTGGCAGGTGTTGACAGAGTCTTCCTGTCGGGAGGTGCACAGGCGGTGGCCGCCCTGACTTACGGTACCGAAAGCTTCCCTAGAGTGGACAAGATTGTAGGCCCGGGAAATATATACGTAGCAACTGCGAAAAAGCTTCTTTTCGGCCAGGTGGATATCGACATGATTGCAGGGCCCAGTGAAATTTTAATTCTTGCAGACGAAACGGCAAACCCCAGGTACCTCGCAGCGGACCTCATGAGCCAGGCGGAGCATGATCCCTTGTCTTCAGCCGTATTGCTGACCAGGTCGGAAGCAATCGCGAAGAACACCTTAAACGAGATTGAACTTCAGCTGAAGGGCTTGGACAGAAAAGATGTCATACGGCAATCTCTGGAGAACTGCAGCGCTATAATGGTTTGCAGCGGAATGGAGGAGATGCTTGAACTTGCCGATCTCATTGCACCGGAACATTTGGAACTTATGGTAAAAGACCCTATGGACTATGTAAATAAAATTAAAAATGCAGGTTCTGTCTTCTGCGGCGATTATTCGCCGGAACCGCTGGGAGATTACCTTGCCGGAACCAATCATGTCCTTCCGACTTCGGGAACGGCCAGATTTTCTTCACCTTTGGGAGTCTACAGCTTTGTAAAGAAGATGAGCTATACCTGCTATACACGGGATGCCCTGGCTCAGGATAAGGACGACATCATTACCATTGCCGAAAAAGAAGGACTTGGCGCCCATGCAAATTCAGTAAAAGTGAGGTTTGAATAAGATGACATATCAATTAAATGACAAAGTAAAAGACCTGATACCCTATGATGCGGTGGCAGGTGACTATAAAATCAGGTTGGATGCCAATGAAAGCTTTATCAATCCGGGAACTCAGTTTCAAGAGGAAATTCTGTCCGCTGTGGCCGGTATTGAACTGAATCGTTATCCGGATTCCAAGGCAACAGAGCTTTGCAGAAAATTTGCGGCGTTCTATGGTGTGGATCCTGAGAGAGTGGTCGCGGGAAACGGATCTGATGAATTGATCACCGTGATCCTGGGTGCCTTCTTAAGGCCGCAGGATAAGCTGCTTCTTTTTTCTCCGGATTTCTCCATGTATCAGTTCTATGGCGTAACCTACGAAAAAGAGGGGATCGTCGTAGAAAAAAATACGGAACTGGTGCTGACCGCAGACCTGGCTATTGAAGCCATTGAAAAGGCGAAGCCTCAGGCAGTTGTGCTTTCGAATCCGTGCAGTCCCACTTCATTGGTGATCAGCCGGGACGATGCGGAAAAAATAGTTCGCAGTACGGATGCATTGGTGATCATTGATGAGGCTTATATGGAGTTTTCTGATCAGTCCATCATGGATCTCACGACAGCATACGATAATCTGATCATTCTGAAGACCTGTTCCAAGGCCCTGGGGCTTGCTGCCATCAGATTGGGGTTTGCGGTTTCTTCAAAAAGTATCATCAACGCCTTGCATTGTGTAAGATCCCCATATAACGTAAACGGACTTACCCAGGCAGTGGGCTGTGTTATTTTCTCCCATCCTGAATATATCAGGCAGGCGGCGGCAGAAATAAAAAAATCCAGGGATTATTTGTATCAGGAGTTTTTGAAATTCCAGGGAGAAAATCAGATGATCAGAATCATGAAACCGGAAACCAATTTTCTGTTTGTTGAAATGAAAGATGCGGAATTAATTTATACGGAGTTGAAAAAAGAATCCATTATTGTTAGACGGTTGGGAGATTTTCTCAGGATCACCGCCGGAACCAAAGAAGAAAATGACAGCCTTGTAGAGGCTCTCGGTAAAATTTTCAGGAGGTTGGAAGAATGAGAACGGGAACGGTACAAAGAGAAACCAGGGAAACGCAAATTCAGCTGGCATTTCATGCGGATGGTACGGGTATGGCCGAGATCAAAACCGGCGTAGGATTTTTCGATCATATGCTTACAGGGTTTGCGGTACACAGCGGATTTGATTTAACGGTAAGCTGCAAGGGGGACCTGCAGGTGGACTGCCACCATACCATTGAAGATATTGGAATTTGCCTGGGCATGGCATTCCGCCAGGC
The DNA here is from genome assembly GCF_018128545.1 of Sinanaerobacter chloroacetimidivorans. Taxonomy (GTDB): domain Bacteria; phylum Bacillota; class Clostridia; order Peptostreptococcales; family Anaerovoracaceae; genus Sinanaerobacter; species Sinanaerobacter chloroacetimidivorans. The sequence goes on from NZ_JAGSND010000010.1 coordinate 72,393, forward strand.
TCTGGCTGACAAAAATGGAATTGCCAGGTATGGAACCTTTACCATTCCTATGGACGAAGCCCTGGCATCCTGCAGCGTCGATATCGGCGGAAGACCTTATCTGGTTTTCAATGCGGAATTCGGTGATTATCGCCTGGGAGATATGGATTCTGCTATGGTGGAGGAATTCTTCAGAGCCTTTGCCATGAATGCGGGAGTTACGCTCCATATCAACCTCTATTACGGGAAAAATGATCATCACAAGGCTGAGGCGATCTTCAAGGCTTTTGCCCATGCTTTAAAAGCAGCGGTGAAAATGGAGAGCAGCGGGATTTTATCCTCGAAAGGCACATTGTAAGGAGACTACAGAATGATTGGAATTATCGATTACGGAGCAGGGAATTTATTCAGTGTAAAAAATGCCCTTGACTATTTAGGTTTTAATAATTTTATTACATCTTCACCAGATGAAATGCGAGAGGCAGATAAACTGATCCTGCCCGGCGTAGGAGCATTCCCTGATGCTATGAAGATGCTCCGGGATGCGGGTCTGGATGGGGTGATCAGGGAAGAAGCGTCAAAAAAACCGCTGCTTGGTATCTGCCTGGGAATGCAGATGCTCTTTGAATACGGATACGAGTTTGAGAAAACGGAGGGCCTGTCTCTGATTCCGGGAGAGGTATCACTGATATATGCTCCCGGTCTGAAAATCCCGCACATGGGCTGGAGTGATGTAAAGACGGAAAACTCCTGTGTGCTCTCCGAAGGAATTGAAGATGGTGCAAGACTTTATTATGTTCATTCCTATAAAGCGGATACCGATAGAAAATACATTTCACTCTACAGTGAATATGGCCAGCTGATTCCCGGTTTGGTTTTTAAAGATAATGTATTTGGAACTCAATTTCATCCTGAAAAGAGCGGGGAAATCGGCTTGAGAATACTAAAGAATTTTGGAGGACTGAAATAAATGATCATATTACCCGCAATTGACATCCAGAACGGTCAGTGTGTCAGACTTACGAAAGGAGATTTTGCTACGGTGGAGAAGGTGGCAGAAGACCCTTTGGAAACAGCCCTGGACTTCCAAAATCAGGGGGCAGCGTGGATCCATATGGTGGATTTGGATGGAGCAAAGGAAGGGAGCAGGATAAACAGCTCCGTTTTTCTGAATGTAGCGAGAAACACCGGACTGAAGGTGGAACTCGGCGGAGGCATCAGAACCATGGAAAGTATTGATTATTACATCGGCGCAGGTATTTCACGGGTGATTTTAGGCTCTGCCGCCATATCCGATCCTGAACTGGTAAAAACAGCAGTGGAGAAATACGCAGATCAAATTGCCATAGGCATAGATGCCAGAAATGAGATGGTATCCGGTCAGGGTTGGCTGAACGACAGCAGCATTCATTATCTGGAACTCGCCAAGAGGATGGAATCGCTGGGTGTTCAGTATATGATCTATACGGACATCTCCAAGGACGGAACCTTGTCGGGACCAAATCTTACGCAGTTATCCTGCATCAATGAAGCGGTGAGCTGCAAGATCATCGCCAGCGGAGGAATCCACACCATGGAGGATATTAAGGCGTTGGAAGAAATGGGACTCTATGGCGCCATCTGCGGGAAGTCTATTTACAAAGGCACCTTGTCCTTAAAGGAAGCGGTGGAATACTGCAGAAAAAAAGAATCAGGAAAGGAGTAAGCCTATGCTGGCTAAAAGAATCATCCCTTGCCTTGATGTTCAGAACGGAAAGGTGGTAAAGGGAATCAATTTTGTAGGAATCAAAGAAGTTGGCGACCCGGTGGACTGTGCCATTGCTTATGACGAGCAGGGGGCCGATGAAATTGTTTTTTTAGATATCACTGCCACCCATGAAGGAAGGGGAACCATGCTGGACGTTGTAAGCAGAACAGCCAGAAATGTTTTTGTCCCTCTTACCGTAGGAGGCGGGATCAGAACGGTGGAAGATTTCAGGGATCTTTTATTGGCAGGAGCGGATAAGGTTTCGGTAAATTCCGCGGCAATCAGAAATCCTGCCATCATTTCCGAAGCGGCGGCCAGATTTGGCAGCCAATGTGTCGTCGTAGCCATCGATGGAAAAAAAGCAGAAAACGGGAAGTACCATGTATTTATTAACGGCGGCAGAATCGACACGGGCCTGGACGTAGTTCAATGGGCTATGGAAGCAGAAAAGCTGGGGGCAGGTGAAATTCTTCTGACCTCCATGGATGCCGACGGCACAAAACAGGGATTTGATATCGACATGCTCAATGCGGTCTGCAGCGTGGTGAATATTCCGGTTATCGCTTCCGGAGGCTGCGGTGAATTGCCACACTTCACGGAAGTGTTTCAAAAGACATCTACAGATGCGGCCCTTGCCGCTTCCATCTTTCACTATGGAGAGCTTACCGTAAAGCAAGTAAAAAAAGAATTGGAAACCAATGATTTACCTGTGAGATTGGTGTAATATAACAGTAGATTCTAATATGGAAAATTTGTAGATAGGTGTGTATTGATAAGAGAAGATAACGGAAACGGTTAGAAACAGATAGGAGTTTAGAAAATGGATTTGACGAAGTTTTTCGCAAAGTCGCCGCTGATCCCGGCCATTATTCAGGAAAAGAGAACCAATGAAGTGCTGATGCTGGCTTATATGAATGAAGAAAGCCTAAAAAAAACGCTGGAGTCAGGATATACCTGGTTTTTCAGCCGATCCAGAAATGAACTTTGGAATAAAGGAGCCACCTCCGGTCATTTTCAGAAAGTGGTAAGCATTACCTCAGACTGTGATGATGATACCCTTTTAATTTTGGTGGAACAAACGGGCCCGGCTTGCCATACGGGTAACCACAGCTGTTTTTATGAGACAGGAGATATCGTGAAATTTGACGATACCGTACCGGATAAGGCAGAGAACGGGGAGAAAGCGTTAAAAACTGATGACGAAGCTTTAAGCGATTTGTATCAAGTGGTTCTGGATCGAAAAGCAACCTTTACGGAAGGATCCTATACCTGTTATCTCTTTGAAAAAGGATTGGATAAAATTTTGAAGAAATGCGGTGAAGAATGCAGTGAGGTGCTGATTGCCGCAAAAAATTTATCTTCAGCAGCTGATGAGGCCAGAGCAAAAGAAGCCCGGGAAGACGTTAAGAATGAGATCTGTGATCTTCTTTATCATCTCACCGTACTGATGGCAGAGCAGAATATCCCTCTGGACGACATCAATCAGATCCTGAAAGAGCGAAGCCGAAAGATCGGCAACCTGAAGAAGTTCCATGAAACGGACCATTCCAGTTAAGGGAGATCAGAATCGATATTGTTTTTTAATCACTGCATTACAAGAGGCTATCCTAAAACAAACTGTTCGTAGTTTTCATATTTTCGTAACCTTATCTCATGGTTTTTCCTTCGCAAAAATGTGACAAGTCACATTATTTGCTGGGATTGCTGAAGCAATCTAGGAAAAACCTAATTCGACTCGGTTGAAAATATAAGAAAACTACTCAACGTTTTTATTTAAGATAGCCTTTATATATGCAGTGATTAAAAGTTAATTCCGAAGCCTGATACTGATCTCACCTGAGTTTAAGGTGTCCGTACTCCCGTCTTCATAACGAACCACGAGTCCGCCGTCACTGTCGATATCTACTGCAGTGGCAGGTACGGGAGGGGGCACGTCTGAACCGGAAGAAGAACTGATCCTTTGCATAATGTTGATTTCTTTTCCAAGAACGAAGGATCGTTCTTTGTATTCGGGGATGAAGGAACGGGATTCCAGATCTTGATGGATGGAAAGAACCTCATTGATTACCTCTGCTATAAGCTGATTTCTTGAAATCTGTTTTGTTCCCGTTTTTTTCAGATCCTCTGTCTTATGAAACAGAGAGCCGGCAATATCTTTTAGTTCTTCAGGAAAAGAAACCTTTGCAGTTGTAAAATTAATGCCTATACCTAAAATGATATGCTCGATATGACCGCTTTCGAAGTCGGTAACAGCCTCGGTCAGAATTCCGCATATTTTCTTCCCTTTCATATAGATATCGTTTACCCACTTGATTTCACAACGGATCCCGGTAACTTTTTCGATTGCTTTACAAACCGCAACCGAAGCGGCGGTAGTAATCAAAACGGATTTTGCCACGTCAAAGCCGGGCTTCAGTATCAGGCTCATATAAATCCCGCTATCCGCAGGAGAATAAAAGCTGCGTCCCATACGGCCCCGGCCCTTTGACTGCTCTTCCGCAATCACCACCGTTCCGGGAGCCGCCCCGTCCAGAGCCATTTTCTTTGCCGTCAAATTGGTTGATTCCAATAATTTATATACGAAGACCTTCTCTTCCATATTGGCTGACTGTAAATGCGGGAGGATTCCTTGAACGGAGATTCTGTCATTATCTTCCGTTAAACAATAGCCTTTATTCGTAATGGCATCGATCGCGTAACCTTCTTTGCGTAATTCCTTGATTGCCTTCCAAATGGCAGCCCTGGAGACTTCCAGATGATTTGCCAATTCTTCTCCGGAGATCGTCTGCCCCTTTTTTTCTTCTAATATCTTAAGTACACTAAGCTTCGTAGACATTCTTTCCACCACCTGTCTTGGGACTTGCCGGCTTTAAAAGATATCTTTCCGGCAGACTTTACGTATGAACTGATTATAAAGTGACTGATAGAATTGTGTCAAGATAGGTTGTAGGGGAATTCAAGTTGCGTTATAATAAATAACTGCGAATCAACTAGAGTACTTTCATGTATGCAGGTGATTTCTAACAGGGGGTATATGATTATGAAAAGAATAGGGAAAAACACCATACTGGTTTTTTTTACTGCAGCAATTCTGTTGTTTGGTATAACAGGATGTGCGAAAGCTGATACTAATTCAAAGGAGCCTTTTTCTGTTGCTCACGAGACAACAGCTGAAAGCGATGAATATTTGGAAATCAATCTGGATCTTCCGGCTTTATCTGGTTTTGAGACGGCGCCGGAAATCAATAAGATGATTGCAAAAAGCATGGATGCTGCCAAAAAAGAGGTTGAAGAGGCCGCGGAGAGTATGAAGGAGGCCGGAGGGGGCGCTGCTAAAGCAGGTCTGGGCAGCAGTTTTCAATATTCGCAGAGCGGCGATATCGTTTCTTTGTGGATCATGTGGAGCAACTACACCGGAGGGGCCCATGGCCTCTATTGGATTGAACCTTACACCTTCAACATTTCAACAAATGAAATTTATCAATTTCAAAGTCTTTTTCAAAAGGGTAAAGATCTCAGCATGATCACTGACAAAATCTTATCGGAGATTACGGAGAGTCAGGATTATTATTTCCCGGAAGCGAAAGAGACGGTAAAGAATTACAAGGGCGGCTATCCGTTTTACATAAACGGCAATAAAATTACAGTATTCTTCTCACTGTATGAGATAGCCCCTTACGCTGCAGGAATCCGATATTTTGAGTTTGATGCGGAAGAACTCAAAGAGCTTTTAAAGCCTGAGATCTATAATGCAATCAAGGATACGGAACCGGTTGAAACCGGAGAGTCTGACGCGGATAACTAAAGAAGAAAGCCGGAAAGGAGAGTTTTGTGTTCAAAATTTTAAAATATTATAAGCCTTATACAATCAGTATTATAATGGTTGTATTTCTGCTGTTTTTACAAGCCATGACGGATCTGGCTCTGCCGGATTACATGTCTAAAATTATAGATCTGGGTATCATTGCAGGAAACATTCCTTATATTTATACCAAAGGAATTCAAATGGTGCTGCTGGCTTTCGGCAGTGTAGCGTGCGCTGCGCTGGTAAGCTTTTATGCCTCCAGAATCGGGGCCAAGTCGTCCAGAAATATCAGGAATGCCGTATTCGAAAAGGTATCGGAATTTGCGAATCCCGAGTTTGATCATTTTACGACAGCATCTCTGATTACCCGCTCTACCAATGACATCCAACAGATCCAAATGGTTACCATTATGATGCTGCGAATGGTGCTGTTGGCTCCTGTGATGGGTATCGGAGCACTTTTAAGAGCATATTATAAAAGTCCGTCTCTTTCCTGGACCATTATACTGGCCCTGGCTCTGATCCTTGGCATCATGCTGGTTATCTTTACCATCACCATGCCCAAGTTCAAACTGACACAGAAGCTTGTGGACCAGTTGAATTTAGTGATGAATGAAAGACTGTCCGGAGTCATGGTGATACGTTCTTTTAATACGGAGGAAAAAGAGAGATCCCGATTTGATGATGTTAACAAGGACCTGACAGCTTTGAACCTGTTCATCAACCGTACAATGGTAATTATGATGCCCATCATGATGTTTATCATGAATTTCATTTCCATCGTTATTATTTGGGTAGGATCAAAATACGTAGATCTGGGAGGTATCCTGGTAGGGGATATGTTGGCCTTCATGCAGTATACCATGCAGATCATCATTTCTTTTCTGATGATTTCCATGGTCTTTATTATGCTGCCCAGGGCGCTTGTTTCCGTCCAGAGAATTTCGGAAGTATTGATGGCTGAGCCCAGCATACTGGATCCGCCGGAAAAGGAGCAGCTGGGTCATAGATTTAGCCCGGAGAAAAAAGGGCTTGTAGAATTCCGGAATGTATCTTTCCGTTATCCCGACGCAGACGATTATGCTTTGCTGAACATTTCCTTTACCGCTAAGCCCGGTGAAACCACGGCTTTTATCGGCAGTACCGGAAGCGGAAAAACGACTTTGGTAAACCTGATCCCCAGGTTCTACGACGCTACGGAAGGAGAAGTTCTGGTGGAGGGAATCAATGTCAGTGAAGTGTCACAAAATTCACTGCGGGATAAAATTGGCTATGTACCGCAAAAAGGTGTTTTGTTTTCCGGAACGATAGAATCCAATCTGCGTTATGCAGATGAAGATGCCGGGGAGGAAGCCCTGCTTCATGCTGCGGCTGTCGCCCAGGCTGAGGATTTTATCCGCGAAAAGCCGGAAGGTATGCAGTCCGCTATCTCCCAGGGAGGCACCAATGTCTCCGGAGGGCAGAAGCAAAGACTTTCCATTGCCAGAGCTTTAGTAAAAAAGCCGGACATTTATATCTTCGATGATAGCTTTTCCGCACTGGATTTTAAAACGGATGCCGCATTGAGGCGCGCATTGAAGGAAGATATCGGAGACGCCACCGTTCTCATCGTAGCGCAGCGTATTGGCACCATCAAAAATGCGGATCAGATCATAGTCCTGGATCAGGGCAATATTGTCGGCATAGGCACTCATAAGGAGTTGATGTCGCAGTGTCAGGTTTATCAGGAAATTGCGTTGTCCCAGCTGGCAAAGGAGGAATTGGCATGAGTGAGAATAAAAAAACTCCTATGGGCAGAGGTCCGGGAGCCGGCAGGGGACCCGGTCCCGGAAGAGGACCTCAGGGCATGATGCCTGGGGAAAAGGCGAAAAATTTTAAAGGCACCATGAAAATGCTTTTGCAATATATCAAGCCTTATCAATTTAAAATTATATTGGTGTTTTTGTTCTCAATAATAAGCACCGTATTTTCCATTTTGTCCCCGGCCATTCTCGGGAATGCAACGGATGTTATTGTAACGGGTGTCAGTGCCGGCGGCATTGACTTTGAGGCTTTATTCAGGATTCTGACTTTTTTAATGGCACTTTATATATTGAGTTTGTTGTTTGGTTATTTTCAGGGATTTATCATGGCCGGCGTGTCTCAGAATATTACGTATCAATTGAGGAAAAGCATGTCCGAAAAGCTGGATCGCCTTCCCTTAAAGTATTTTGATACGAAGACCCATGGTGAAATTTTAAGCCGTGTTACCAATGATATTGACACGGTAAACACCACATTAAGCCAAAGTCTCGCCCAGATGGTTTCCAGCATCACCACCATTGCAGGGGTGCTGGTGATGATGATTTCCATTAATCTGATCCTCACTTTGGTGGCTTTGATCGTGCTGCCCCTTTCCTTCCTGCTGATAAGGATCGTTATCAAACGTTCCCAGGGACACTTTAAGGATCAGCAGAGGTATTTGGGGGAACTCAACGGACACATCGAGGAAATGTATACCGGCCATGTAGTTGTAAAGGCGTTTAACGGTGAAGCCGCTTCCATCAATACCTTCCGGGGCATTAACGACAAACTTTGCGAGTCGGCGTGGAAATCACAGTTTCTATCGGGTTTAATGATGCCACTGATGGGATTCGTGGGAAATCTGGCTTACATTTTTGTCTGCGTTGTCGGAGGATACCTCGCCGTAAGAGGCACCGTTACCATCGGTAACATTCAGGCCTTTATGCAATATGTCAGAACCTTTCAGCATCCTATTTCACAAACGGCGAATATCGCTAACATCCTGCAGTCTACGGCTGCAGCGGCGGAACGTGTATTTGAGTTTTTAGAGGAAGAGGAGGAGGCTGCAGAGGCGGAAGTTCCTGTCAAACTGGATCTTCATCATCTGAGGGGTGAAGTTTCTTTCCGTAATATATCCTTTGGTTACTCCGACGAAGCACCGCTGATTAATCGATTCAGCATCGATGTGAAATCAGGGCAAAGGGTGGCCATCGTAGGCCCTACAGGAGCAGGAAAAACCACCATTGTGAAGCTTCTGATGCGCTTTTATGAACTGAATGAAGGAGAGATCCGGATTGATGGCGTAAACATTTGCCAACTTTCCCGAAAGGATTTGCACGATATGCTGGGGATGGTTCTTCAAGATACGTGGCTCTTTCACGGCACGATTATGGAGAATATCCGTTACGGCAACATTCATGCTACGGATGAAGAGGTCTACGCTGCCGCCAAAGCAGCACATATTCACCATTTTATTCACACCCTTCCAAATGGGTATCAGATGGTGATCAACGAGGATGCTTCCAATATATCACAGGGGCAAAAGCAGCTGCTCACCATTGCCAGGGCTATTTTGGCAGATACGCCTATCCTGATTCTCGATGAGGCTACCAGCTCCGTTGACACCAGAACGGAGTCCCTGATCCAGAAGGCTATGAACAATTTAATGGAAGACCGAACCAGCTTCATCATCGCTCATAGACTTTCCACTATAAAAGATGCAGACCTGATTCTGGTGATGAATCATGGCGACATTGTTGAGAAGGGAACCCATGAAGAACTCATGAGCCAAAAAGGATTTTACGCGGAGTTATACAACAGCCAGTTTGAGGTATAAAAAATCGGTTTTCTGGGGATGGCTTCATTGGAAAAGGGCTTGCCTGCCGTTCTGCGCGGAGGTATTGGCTGATCCGATTTAAAATATTCAACGGAAAGTCGAATAATTCTTATTGAATTCATAGTACTCCTATTATATAATATGAGTATTAATAGCAATTATTCTATAAATGGTGGGTGGTAAAATGAAGATTTCGACAAAAGGCCGTTATGCTTTACGTCTTATGTTAGACTTGGCGATTAATTATACAGGTGAATATATTTCCATAAAGAGTATTGCAGCCAGACAGGAAATTTCGGAAAAATATCTGGAGCAGATTATAACGCAGCTGAACAAGGCCGGATATGTGAGAAGTGTCAGAGGCGCTCAAGGCGGTTATATGCTGGCAAAGGATCCATCCGAATATACAGTTGGGATGATTCTGAGACTGATGGAGGGAAGCCTGGCTCCCGTAAGCTGTCTGGATGAAGAAACCAATGCCTGCGATCGGGCGGTAGGGTGTGTAACCCAGGAAATCTGGCAAAAGATACAATCGGCGGTTGAAAATGTAGTTGATAATATTACGCTGGCCGACCTGGTAGTGCGATATCAGGAAAAGGCAGAGCCGGTCTACATTATCTAGGTGGAGATCACTATTATCTAGATAACAGTGACAGCCAAAGATGTGCTGCTAATTGATTTTACAGAGGAAACACTCCGGGTATCCCATTTGCCGGAGTGTTTTTTATAGAAATTAATAAAAAACTATTGACATGAAACTGAAATTAGATTAGTATTATTTTAATTTCATAGTAATTTGATAGGAATAGTATTAAATAGTTATGTCGTTCTGTTAAATAAAATAATAAAGGAGATGATCATTATGACAGAGAAACAAAATAAAACATTAAGGTTCGAAACCCTGCAGCTGCATGCCGGACAGGAAAATCCGGACCCCGCTACCGGTGCGAGAGCTGTTCCAATCTATCAAACCTCTTCTTATGTCTTTGAAAATTCTGCTCAGGCTGCAGGCCGATTCGGCCTTACGGAAGGCGGAAATATCTATACAAGAATCATGAATCCAACTTCGGATGCATTCGAGCAGCGTATCAATGCATTGGAGGGCGGAATCGGCGCCCTTGCCACCGCTTCGGGAGCTGCCGCTATTGCCTACTCCGTGCAGAATATCGCTCATGCCGGAGACCATATCGTATCGGCAAAGACCATCTACGGCGGAACCTATAATTTATTTGCACATACTTTGGCCGATTTTGGCATCTCCACAACTTTCGTAGACCCTCTTGAAGAAAACGGATTTGAAAAAGCGATACAGGAAAATACAAAGCTGATCTTCATCGAAAGCCTTGGCAATCCGAATTCCAATGTCATTGATATCGAAGCAGTTGCTGAAGTTGCGCATAAAGCAGGGATCCCTCTTATCGTGGATAATACCTTTGCAACACCATATTTATTAAGACCTATTGAATACGGAGCAGATATCGTTGTTCATTCTGCAACGAAGTTTATTGGCGGTCACGGGACTTCCATCGGCGGAGTGATCGTTGACTCCGGTAAATTTGACTGGGCAGCTTCCGGCAAATTCCCTTATTTAACAGAGCCGGATCCCAGCTACCATGGCGTAACGTTTACAGAGGCAGTGGGCGCTGCAGCCTATATCATCAAGGCTCGTGTTACGCTGCTGAGAGATACCGGCGCATCCCTCAGCCCGTTTAATTCCTTCCTGTTCCTTCAGGGCTTGGAAACTCTTTCGCTGAGAGTGGAACGCCATATTGAGAACACCCTAAGCGTGATTGATTTTCTGAAAAACCATGAGAAGGTAGAGCGTGTAAACCATCCATCCTTAACAGAAGGTACGGAAAAAGCACTTTATGATAAATATTTTCCAAATGGAGCCGCGTCTATCTTCACCTTTGAAATCAAAGGCGGAGCAGAAGAAGCTAAGGCCTTCATCGACAAACTGCAGATCTTTTCACTGCTTGCCAATGTGGCCGATGTAAAGTCCCTGGTCATTCATCCTGCTAGTACCACTCATTCTCAAATGACAGTGGAGGAACTGCTGGATGCTGGTATCAAACCAAATACCATCAGACTATCCATCGGAACAGAGCACATAGACGATCTTATTGAAGATCTGGCTCAGGCATTTCAGTAAGAAAATCTAACCATTTTTTACTGAATTTAATTTGCTGTTTCCATTTTGCCAGTTTAGAATTTCTTGACTTTTCGCTGTTCTAAAGCTAAAATATATGGATATCGGAGATGGAAAGCCAGGCGGCTGACAAATCGGATGAGATTGTCTGCTAAGCAGGCTTGAGAGGAGCGAAAAACCAAAACAACATGATCGAAATAAAAAATTTATCCAAGTTTTTCAGTACGGAAAACGGGGATTTTACAGCTATTAAAAATATCAACCTGACCATCGAAGACGGTGATATCTTTGGCATAATCGGGATGAGCGGTGCAGGAAAAAGTACCCTCATCCGTTGCATCAATCTTTTGGAAAAGCCCAGCGAAGGGCAGATCCTCATAGACGGGCAGGATATCACTTCTTTGGAAGGTCGAAATTTACTTATTCTTCGCAGAAAGATCGGCATGGTCTTTCAGCGGTTTAATCTGCTGATGCAAAGAACCATCCGGGATAATGTAGCGTTCCCGCTGGAAATTGCAGGAGCAGATAAGAAGCAGCGTCTTCAGCGGGCTGAGGAGCTGTTGGACATAGTAGGACTTTCATCAAAAGCAGGAGCCTACCCGGTACAGTTGTCCGGTGGACAGCAGCAGCGTGTTTCCATTGCACGTGCTCTGGCAAATCATCCGACTCTTTTGTTGTGTGATGAGCCTACTTCCGCATTGGACAGCCTTACCACCAATTCCATTTTGAAATTATTGAAAGACATCAATCATAAACTTGGCGTTACCATCATCATTATCACCCATGAGATTTCCGTTGTTGAAAAAATCTGCAATAAGGTTGCGATTATCAATGAGTCCGAAATCGTAGAGCAAGGATTTACAAAAGATATTATTTCAAATCCACAGCAGGAAATAACAAAGCAATTGCTGGAGAGGGGTGAGTTGGTTGAGTGAGTTTTTTGCAGAATACGGGGACATGCTCCTGGAAGGAACCTGGGTTACCCTCTGTATAACGGCTGCGTCCACCTTGTTCTCCTATTTGTTCGGAGTACCGCTGGGTGTTTTGCTGGTGATCAGCCAGCCTCACGGAATCTGGCCCCATAAAAGCTTGAATCTGGTGGCGGGTTGGATCGTCAATATGGGAAGATCCATACCGTTTATCATACTGATGATCTCTCTGATGCCTTTTACCAGGTTGGTCATGGGTACGGCTATCGGCCCAAAGGCCGCCGTTCTGCCGCTCGTTATAGCGGCAACTCCATTTGTGGCGAGAATGGTAGAAAGCTCGCTGCAGGAGGTAGATGCAGGAGTCATCGAGGTAGCTCAGTCCACGGGCTGCAGCACATGGCAGATCGTTTGGAAGGTCATTCTTCCGGAAAGCCTGCCCTCCATTGTTTTAGGCTCTTCCATCAGCTTTATTACCCTGATTGGTTATGTGGCTATGGCAGGTGCTCTCGGCGCAGGAGGTCTCGGAGATATTGCCATCCGTTATGGATTCTATAAATTCCAGACGGATCTGACGATTGCAACGATCATTATTTTAATGATTTTGGTACAGATCATACAGATTTTAGGAAATGGTATTTCGAGAAAAATCGATAAAAGAATAAAAAAATAGAATGAAGAGAGAGGGAAAAAAGATGAAAAAGAAAATTGCACTGATCCTGGTTCTCACACTGACTGTCTTTGCCTTTACTGCTTGCGGCGGCAATGCGGATACAGACAAAGGCAATGCTGACACTGAGACCACCGTTCTGAAAATTGGTGCTTCAACAGTACCGCACGCTGAAATTTTAGAGTTTGTAAAGCCGATTCTGGCAGAAGAAGGAATTGACCTTCAGATCACGGAGTATACGGATTATGTAATTCCGAATACCGCAGTGGAAAGCCATGAACTGGATGCAAACTACTTCCAGCACGTACCGTATCTGGACAGCTTTAATGAAGAAAACGGAACCCATTTGGTTTCTGCCGTAGCGGTGCATTATGAGCCTCTTGGCATATATGCAGGAAAAACAGCCGGCATTGATGCCTTGAAAGACGGCGCTACCATTGCAGTACCCAATGATCCGACCAATGAAGCAAGAGCACTTCTGTTACTGGAACAGGAAGGAATTATTAAGCTAAAGGATGGAGTCGGTCTGGCTGCAACACCAAAGGACATTGTAGAAAATCCTTTGAACATTAAGATCTATGAAGCTGAGGCTGCTGCTGTGGCTCGTTCCACCAAGGACGTAGACCTGGCTGTTATTAACGGAAATTATGCTTTGGAAGCCGGTTTTGTAGCAAAGGACGCTCTGGCACTTGAAAGCTCCGAGTCCGAAGGCGCACAAACCTTCGCCAATATCGTTGCCGTATATGAAGGAGACGAATCCAGACCGGAAATCCAGGCCCTTATAAAAGCTTTAACCTCTGAGGAAGTAAGAGGATTTATTGAAGAGACCTATCAGGGTTCCGTAGTACCTGTATTCTAGGAAGCAAAGTTATATAACAAATAAAAATTATTTAAAATACAATAGAAAACGAAAAGAGGCTGTATCAAAATGATTGAAAAATCATCGAGAGACAGCCTCTCTAACTGTAATAAAAGAGAAAATCCGCATTCCTGATTTACAGTAACTCCTCATTATAGTCTGTAATGATAAGATTTACTCCTTTTTTCCTTATACTGTTCTGCATCTGTGGATCAAGATCGCAGTCTGTAATGATGTGATTAATATCGTTAAATTTACATATGGTTGTAAAGGATACTTTTCCGAATTTACTGGAATCAGTTAAAGCAATGACTTCTTTTGAGCGCTCAATAAATGCTTTTTTCGTTTCAACTTCATCCATTCCGAAATCTGTCAGGCCAGAATTTTCAGAGACTCCGGCAGCTCCCAAAAAGAATTTATCAAAGTGATATTGACGTATCACTCCTCTGGCAACTGGCCCTCCGAGGCAGTTTTCCTTATGTTGCAGCACTCCGCCGACAAGATATACTGTTACATTTGTATTCAAGAAAATATTTGCAATCGTTAGACTTGCGGTAAAAACTGTTATATTACTTCGGTTTCTAAGAACTTTTGCTAATTCAATCGTTGTACTTCCGACATCCAGAACAATCACCTCACCGTCCTTGATAAGGTTTGCTGCCTTCATAACGATGGCACGCTTTTTCTGCAAATTTTCAGTTTCACGTTCGTGGAGCGGAGGTTCGTGTCCAAATGTAGTTCTTGCTAGCATGGCGCCGCCGCGGTACCGAACAATCAATCCTTTCTCATACAGTTTTTGGAGATCCCTCCGTATAGTCATGGGGGATACATTAAACAACTTCTCCAAACTTTCTGATGTTACAGATTCCTGCTGGTACAAAATATTTAATATTTGATTGATACGTTCCGCTTCGTTCATAGAAACCTCCATTTCAGTACGTTGTCTAAATTATAGCAGTTCATTTCTTAAAAATCAATTTTCGGGATTTTCTTATTTTTAAATTTAAAAAGCAAAGACTTGTAATCGTGCCTTTGCCCTTTAAATTTTAATGATATTATGTCTGATTATTTACTAATTCGAGATTATTGTTTTATAAAAGAACTTACTGCTTCTTTTACCGCATTACCCGCCATATCGTCTATAGCAGTTCCAACGACAAGAATGTTGACACCCGTATTCCTGAAAGCATTTTGATTGTGTACATTAATGCCGCCTTCCGCCAGCGTTGGAACACGAACCGATCCTACAAGAGCTTTAAGGCGTTCTCTTATAATTTCAGGTATTTCTCCAGCAGCAACTCCCTCATAGCTCATTCCTGTCATCAGGCCTATTAGATCAACTCCGATCTCTTCCATCTCAACTGCGACCCTCGCCACATCTTCCGGAGTTTCTGCCGGGATCCCAAACGAATGCAGATCACTCGGATGTCCTATGTAAGCATCAACTAGGAGACCATAATAATGTGCCTTCTCAACAACTTCCTTCAAATCCTCCATGCTGGTCTTATGAACATGAAGGCCATCTGCACCGGATTCTGACATTAATAAAAAGTCTTCATCTTTAAGAATCGTAGGCATTACCTCTGTGAAACCACCTGGAATACCTACCGTAATATAGATGTTCGGTCCAGCTATCTGTCGAACTCCAGATGTTACTTTTGCCATTTCAGAAATCGGGATTTCATGGCGGATTTGTTCAGCTTTATGCATACTGGTCACGCCTTTATAACCTCTTGCCAAAACAACGGCAGGATGGTTCGGTTCTAAGAGTTTTGCGCCTGCATCGATGGCAGCCTTTGCCATTCTTGCATCATCTCCCGTTATTCCGGTTGACAGCAAAGTTGTTCCCCCGTGTAATTCAATTGCATCGAGCACCTTTTTCCTGGCAATATCCATTTTTCTTTTCATATCTGCTTTAATCATCTTAGTCTTGATCCTCCTCTATTCCAGCCTTAAACGTATTCGTCATTATCTGGATTTCGTAGTCTGAATAAATTTTAATTTAGCCTATTGCGGCTTCCTTATCTTTTTTTGTATCTTTAGCCCTGGCAATTTTATTTGCAACTACTGTAATCACAAAAGCACTTGCCGCAGCTACCAGCATACTCACAATGAATCCGGCCGAGTTATTCGATAAAGCTGGTGCCAGCACTGAAGGTACATAGGCAGTTCCGCGAACACCGAAAAATCCTACAACAGCGCCGGATAAGCATGCGGATACCAGTGCTCCTCCAAATACAATTTTATTTGAGAACATAAAGGGGTATGCGGCTTCCACAAATGTACCAAACACAACATTGATTAGGAATCCCGGAGCTGCCAGCGCCTTCTCATCCTTTGTTCTCGGGTAAATAATATTGGCCAGAGTTATTCCTGCTGAGACCATAACTAATCCACACATATCAATTGCCCCAAGAAAGCTGTTTCCGGTTTTCTCCATCTCAAGCATTACGATAGGAAGAATAGCTGCATGATAAACACCGCCGATAATAGCGGGCCATATTAAAAGTCCCGCAACAGCTCCACATAAAATCGGGCTAAAATCTAAGGCCATATTAATTAATTCACGAATTCCATTACCGGCCATCAATGCCAACGGCCCTATGATAAAGTAGACTAACAGGCCGCCAATCAAACCAGCCAATCCTCCAGCTACAATGTTTGCTGTCGTTGCCGGGAACCTCCATTGTAAACATTTCATTAAAAATATCTGTACAAGAGCTCCGGCAATGATACCACCAATTATTCCGCCAATTAGTCCGCCGCTTACTGACAAAGTTCCTGCTACAACACCTGCAACAATAGCAACCTCGTTCATTCCGGAGACCTGCTTTGAAGCCACTGCCGCTACAATTACAGGCAATGCTGCGATCATAACATCAAAAAGCTTCGTAACAGACTCAGGGGAGCCAGGTATTTTACTAATGAACAGAGTGAGTGCCATTGCAATAAACCCTGGCAGTGAGGCCATTAAGATTCCGCGTAAGCTGATTCTTGATAAAATACTGCCTGACGTATCTATTTCACCGGCATTTCCGATTGCAGCTCTGTATTTAATTCCAAAATGTTTTGATAGTGCTGATATACTTGCTACTGCTCTTATTCTGTTAGTTGTCCCGGTTGTTCCTGAAACTGCGATTACATTTAACCCCTTTGATTGAGCTTTTGCCATCGATGTTCCACCGGTACCTGTTGTTGGAATTTTTGTCTTGATTGCAGCACTAATCGCTTCTTTGTTTGCTCCATCCGGATCGGCGCTAGCTAAAATTAAACCATCGATTTCACCATTCTCAATAAGCTGAGCGATTTTTTTATCTTTTTCAACCGCTGCATGATTAACTTCTTCGAGTGTGCCGGAAAAGACTATACCGAAACTATCTCCGTCCCAGGTCCATAAGTGGGCTTTCGTTGTTGGTTTGACAAAATCCATCGAAGCCTCAGCAGCAATAAACTGAATCGCACCAATTTCCATGCCCGCTGCTCTTATCTGCTGCGCTGTTTCACCGAGTAGGCTTTTGGGATCTTTCCCTCCTAAGGTATACAGGTTACCTCCGCTGCTACCTAAAATGGCAATTTTTTTACTCATTCTGGTTACTCCCTTCAATAATTAATAATTAAAAATTAAGTCCATCATCGTATTTTTAAAATTATATCCCCCCTATGTTTTCTTCTTTTTAGGATTTCACTTTCCAAAGTGACATTTGTTCGTTTTTTTATAATTTTATGTTTCTTTGTTTGGATTTTATGTTATTAACAATCATTAACGATCATGAACGAACATGTTTATTATAATCTTCGATTTCAAACTATGCAACAATTTTTTTCTTTAAGATACCTTTATAATGATTTTCGTTGACAGATCTATGTATGGAGTCTATAATAAATTTAGTAATTTACTAAATTAGTAATTATTAAGGCTGGTGAACGGCTCAAAATATTGGAGGGAATGAAAAATGAAAATACCAACTACGTTAAAGCATAAGCCAGTAATCGTAGCAGAAAACTATGGAAATGTAGACGGCAGATATGCTTATAAAACCGATGTGCAGGGCCTTTCCCTAGGACTGGCGCAATGGAACGACAGGGGAAAGATGGATATTTCCGCAAAGGTTTGGAGATATACCGGTGAAAAATGGTCAAGACAGTCGGAAGAAATGCCGCTTCACAGGGTACTTGACCTTGCCATATTCATCTGCAAGGCAGAACAATATTTCAGGGAAGCTTACCGTTATGAGAAGCTTTATGATCCCGAAAATACGGTGATAGAGCGGGTCGGGCTTCAGGGAGATGCCATGACCGTAAAAGTTTGTACCGAAAATGAGATGATTGATGAGGATATCAAAACGGTGCGCCAAGCGCTGTCCGATGACAGCGAGCTTTTGGGTGAGCGGTTCAGTACCTTGTCAAGGCTGTTAAAGGAGCTTGGATATTAAAATGGGAATCGAAAGAGAACGTAAAAAAGAAATTATCAGCGAATATAAGCAGAAGAAGACCACCGGCGGGGTCTATAAGATCACGAACATGGCGAACGGAAGATATCTGCTGAAAGCGGAGGTCGATCTTCAGTCTTTTCAAAACCGATATAATTTCAATCAGAGAGTGAAAGGCTGCCTGCATCCGAAAATGCAGGGGGACTACAATCAATACGGATCAGAAGTTTTTTCTCTTGAATTTCTGGAAGAAGTTGAAAAGAAAGAAGACGAGAGCAATATGGGATTCAAAGACCGGCTCAAAAGACTGGAAGAAGCCTGGGCCGCCAAATTCGATCCGGATAAAGCCTATTAAAAAAATCTTATAAAATAATAAGTCAGGGGCAAATAAAAAAAGCCCTTGACTTTCCCCTGCGGGGGATCGTTTATACTGAAGCCAAGAGGAAACAAAATGTATAAAATAAGCGATTTTTCAAAGATAACGAGGCTTACTGTAAAAGCATTGCGTTATTATGACGAAGAGAATCTGTTGACACCTTCCTTTCGCGATGAGGAAAACGGGTATCGGTATTACAGTGATGCTGATTTTCAGAAAGCGCAGCTCATTTCGCTGCTGCGTTCCTTAGACTTTACCATTTCAGAGGTGAAGGATGTCCTGTCAGGGTGTGAAGATCCGTCAGACTTATCCTTTTATCTGGAGGAAAAGAAAAGCCGGATTCTGCAAAATATAGAAAGAGAAAAGGAACTTATGGATCACATTGACCTCTATATCAAACCCAGAAACAGGGAGGATAACAGTATGGACTATAAAATTGAAATCAAAACCATTCCGCCGGTGATAGTGGCATCGATCCGTTACAAAGGGAAATACGGGGATACCGGAAAGTATATCGGCAAAATTTACAAGGCCGTAAAGAATCATGCCGCAGGTGCACCTTTCCAATGCTATTATGATGCGGAATATAAAGAAGAAGCGGACATCGAGCTTTGTGTACCCACGAGCAAGCCCGTAGAGCAGCCCGGAATCAATTCCCGGAAGCTGCCTGAGATCAAAGGAATCACAACCTTCCATAAAGGGAGTTATGGCAAGATCAATCTGGCATATAAAGCCTTGTTGGATTACGCCGCTAAAAGCAATCTCCGCTGCACCACCCCTTTCAGAGAGATCTACCATAAAGGGCCCGGTATGATCTTTAAAGGGAATGAAAATAACTATTTGACAGAAATTATCCTTCCCATTGAGGAGGTGTAATGATGACACAGGTGAAAATGGATTATAAAAAGGAATTCCCGGATTTGTATCAGCCCAAAACGGTGCCGGGGATCGTCCTGGTACCGGAAATCAAGTTTATTATGGTAGATGGTAAAGGGAATCCCAATCTTGATGGAGGAGAATATGAGCGGGCAGTGGAGCTGCTGTATGCCCTGTCCTATACCATTAAAATGAGTCCTAAAAGCGGCCGTGAACCCCAGGGATTCTTCGATTATGTAGTTCCTCCTCTGGAAGGGCTTTGGTGGCTGGAAGACCCTGAGGACTTTGACTTTACCCGGAAAGACCGCTTCTGCTGGACCTCCATGATCCGCCAGCCGGAATTTGTATCCGATGAAGTTTTTCAATGGGCCATGGATCAGGTGGCCGGTAAAAAGCCTCATCTGGATACCGCAAAAGCCAGACTGCAGGATTACAAGGAGGGCTTATGCATCCAGATGCTGCATATCGGACCCTACGATGAAGAGCCGAAATCCATCGCTCAAATGGATACCTTTATGAGGGAGCAGGGTTATCGGAGCGCTATTTGTGACATACTGCCTGACGGAACCGTCAAGAGGCATCATGAAATCTATCTGGGAGATCCCAGAAAAACAGCCCCGGCTAAATTGAAAACCATTTTACGCCATCCGGTCAAGGAAGGAAAGTAAAGTAAAGCTGTCTAATAAGAGATCTGAGAAATAAATGGGGAGAGCCCTTGTGAGCAGAGTCAACTTTCGGAATTTATCCTTTTCACCATCTTGTTCGTGGTTTTCAGATAGGAAAGCAAACTGTAGTTTAAACAGTGCTTTCCTTCGCATTTCATGCTCGCTGAAAACCTCACTCACAAAATGAAAAAGGATAGAAATTCCTCAAAATGCTCTGCTCACAAGGGCTCTTCCCACTATTCCTGATCAAATCTCTTTAGACAGCTTTACAACCCGCTTCCTGTTTTGCATGTTTCTGTCGTAAATACGCTTTTCACGACCTCTGTTTTATGTTATTTTTGACTTAGTTAAAAATGAAGTCAAATCAGGGCCTGATGAACAATCCCATTTACTTTGGGGTTGTCCGGCGGCCCGGAATGAACATATTGCGAGGACTCTTCATGTATGATTATTTTATAAAAGCAAGCATCAAGACGGAAGAAGAAGGATTTCACTGGCATGATCTCGTTGAGATTATTTCGGTGCTGTCCGGAAAAATGACTCTTACTTTAAACAATCAAAACTATGCCTTGGCCGAAGGTGATATCGTTGTTCTGAATTGTGATGATGTCCATCGGATTGAGAGTAAAAGCTTTAATCTGATCTATGCCTGCTGTCATATCAATATTTATGCCTTTGATGATTTGCTTCCAAACATCAGCAATGTCAAATTCAAGTGCGGGACTGAAGAAATGCCGGGGAAAGAAAAGGAAGCTGCGGCTCAAATCCGGGAAAAGATCAATCGAATCGTCCTTGAATTCACCAAGCTGGAAAAGGGATATGAAAACAGAGCAGTCTATTATGCCGCCGATTTGCTGACCTTATTAAAGAGCAAATTCAGCACATCTGTCAAATGTTTGGAAAAATTCGGAGCTGCTGCTCTGAAGGCAGGAAATTCTGAGAAGGTTGAGGATACTTCAAAAATTTATCAATACCTTTACGATCACTACAAGAAGAAACTAACGCTGAAAGAAGTGGCGCATTTTGCCAATCTCAGTGAAACAGTTCTTTCCCAAACCATAAAAGCAGACACGGGGATGACCTTTGAAGATCTGGTAAACCAGATCCGCATAGAATACGCTATTAATCTGCTTCTTTCCACCGACAAAAGCCAGTCGGACATTTCCGAGCTTTGCGGCTTTTCATCTACTCACAATTTTTATACGACTTTTCGGAAGCTGTATGGCTGCACCCCAAGCGAATACAGGAAAAGAAATAAAATATGTTTCGAGAGCCAGGTTCAGAAAGCAGCCTACCTGCACAAAATGGGTGTCTTAAAAATGAAATAGAAGATGTGAGGAGCGCGAATATGGATGATAAATTTATCAGCATTGCTTATAAAATAGTTAAAAATATGTTCCAGGTCATCAGAAATGCAGACACAACGGTGGTTTTCACAGATACCACAGGTAAAATTATTCAGGTTTGGACGAATGTTTCGGCAAAGCCGGAATATGTCCTGAACCTGAAACCAGGAGATCAAATTTCTTTTCAGGATACTGTCGGCCAGGCCATAGGCCAGTCCATCAAGCAGGATATGTTTGTAGAGTTGATAGCAGAAAAGAAAGCCCTGAACAAAATTGTGAGCATTCATCATATTGCCGAGCCTGTCCATAACGCCTACAATTCCGTAGTAGGCTCTCTTGCCATTTTCTGCCCAGATTTGGGAGATCAGATCGATTCCATAAGAGGAATTTTTAAAATTACGCTTTCGGCCCTGGAAGGACAGCTGAAGGCATTGGAGTTTCAAACTGATTATGACAGAGTTTACAATCAACTGTTAGGTACTATGGAGACCATTCCTATCGGTACCATCGTTACGGACCATAACATGACGATCATCCACGTCAATGATGCAACTCAAAAAATATTCGGCGAGGATATCAAAAACATAGTCGGCAAAAAAGTGGACGCTTACCTGCACACCAACGGATTCTTTCAAAAGATGCTGGATCAGAGAATTACAATGCTGGATGAAGAAATGGTTTTTCATATGCCGGATGGTGACGTTACCTGCGAAGTGATCGTATCCCTGGTGAAAGGGAAGGAAAATGAAAATATACAGGGGCTCGTCATAAAACTGAAAAATTCCAAATACATGTGGAAATTCAAAAAAAGCAAGGATGACAATAAGGCCCATTTTTATTTCGAGGATATCGTGGGAGCCTCTCCCACGATCAAGGAAGCGATCCGTCTTGCCAAAATAGCGGCGAGAAGCACCTCCAACGTGTTGATTTTAGGTGAAAGCGGAACCGGCAAGGAATTGTTCGCACAATCCATACATAATCACAGCAGCCGCAGAGAAGGGCCTTTTGTCGCCATAAACTGCGGAGCAATGCCGGGCGGCCTCGTTGAAAGCGAGCTCTTCGGGTACGAAGGCGGCGCTTTTACAGGAGCCCGGAAGGAAGGCCAGCCGGGCAAATTCGAACAGGCCAACGGAGGAACCTTGTTTCTGGATGAAATCGGCGATATGCCCATCAATGAGCAGATCAGCCTGCTTCGAGTACTTCAAAACAAAGAAGTGGTCAGGGTAGGGGGCAACAGGATCATTAAAATCAATGTCAGGATCATTGCGGCCACAAACCGGGATATCGAGAAAGAAGTACAGGAGAACAGATTCCGGAAGGATTTGTTTTATCGTCTGAACGTCTTCTCCATAAGCATCCCGCCCCTCAATGAAAGAAAAGAAGATTTGATTCAGCTCACAGAGCTCTTCATCAAGAAATACAACGTCATGTTAAACAAAGAGGTAACAGGGATTCATCCCATTGCCAGGAAGGCTTTAATGTACCATAACTGGTCCGGAAATATCCGGGAGCTGGAAAATGTAATTGAGAGAGCGGTGAATGTTACAAGGAAAAATGAGCTTATGATCGAGGATCTGCCTTCAAGCTTTCAACAGTTTCTAACGGAAGAAACCGTTGTAAAATCAAAATCGGAAGAAAAGCTCACTACGCATCAGGAACTGGAAAAAATAGCAATCCTCCAAGAATTAAAGAAAAGCAGGGGAAATATCAGCAAAGCAGCTCAAATGCTGGGAATTGGAAGGAGAACGTTATATCGGAGACTTGAGGCTTATGAAATTGACAATTACCTTTACAAGAGAAAAGAATAAAGGAATTTTGATACACGAAGGGGGTGATGGCACATATGTGCGCGTTAGGGGGCTGATTTTGTAAGGAATATTGCTTGCGAGCACATATGTGCATGTGGCTAAGCCAATTTGGCACAAAAAAAGAAGTATGCTTGTTAATGAACAAGCATTTTTTTATTGGAATGAATGGGATATAGGGTTTATCCAAGTTTGGCATAGAAATTGCTCTATATATTTGTCAATTGGATGTAACTTGTCTTACCTAGGTGGTTACAAAATCTACAAAATTACGAGGAGGTAATTATGTTGAAAAAGATTTTCACCCTATTTCTGTTATTTGTATTTTCGATATCTGCCCTGGCCGGTTGCGGCGGTAGTACGCCCTCAAACGGCAACGAATCAAACGATAAGCCTGCAGGAGAAGTTGTTGCGATGACATTTAACCATGCTTTTACAGAGCAGGATTCCAGAGGAAAGACTTATCAATTTTTTGCTGATAAAGTAAAAGAACTATCGGATGGAACCATTGATATTCAAGTATATCCAACAGAAGGACTGGTAAAAAACCAGGAGGCTTTAAAAGCGGTAATGACGAATACCGTTGATATGGCGGCTTGTCCTACATCTTTAAATTCCAATGAAGCAAAGGCACTGGCGCCTTTGGATGTTCCCGGACTTTTCAATCCGAGAAAATGGAGAGAGGCCAACGAAGCTATTACTCCCATCATGAATGAAATACTGGCTGAATATAAGCAGCGGTATCTGTTTGCTACCGATGAGGGAGAAACAATTTTCTACATAAACAATAAAAATGCAAGAGAAGTACATTCGCCTGCGGATATAAAAGGCCTGAGAATCCGGGATCATGGCATGTGGATCGGAAAAACTTTAGAAGCCTGGGGCGCTTCTCCTATGACAGTTGTTCCTGCTGACGTAGCAGTTGCCTTTGACAGAGGTACCGTGGACGGCGGTTATACAGGCTGGCCTTTTGTCTATAACTTTAAATTGTTTGAATCAGCACCGAATATCAGTGTGCTTGGTCTTTCAAATTCCACTTGGCAATATGTATCCATCTCTGATGCTGCCTGGCAGAAGCTGAGCAAGGAACAGCAGGAAATCATGCTGGAAGCGGCAGAATTGGCTATGGATTATAACGAGGGTCTGATGGAAGACTATGAAGCTTCCTTCTACGAAGCAGTAGAATCCGTTGGAGGCACCGTTTATCGATGTACCGACGAGGAACGTGCAGTCTTTATGGAAGCCAGTAAGGGACTGTATGAGGAGGTAGCCGCATATTCCGGAGAAAAAGGTGTGAAACTGATGGAAACCCTCCGGGCATTGCCTTGGTAATATAAGGAGAAACAATCGATGCTTTTGAAGAAATTCACCACCATACTGGGATATGTCAGCGGGTTTATGATATTTTTGACCGGGGTTATCATGCTATATGATGTATTTGCAAGATACTTCCTCGGATCACCCTCCGTCTGGGCCCAGTCTATCTCTCAATACCTGATATTGGCTGCTGCCTTCTTTGGAACCTCTTATTGCCTGCAAAGCGGAGGCCATGTCCATGTGGAAATTTTGGTAGACAGGGTTCGGCCCTTGCCCAGAAGGATTCTTTTTACCCTTGGATATCTATTTGCTCTGATTTTCGCGGCAGCCTTGCTGAAATCTTGTTGGGAGTATGCCGTTATGGCGTATCAATTTGCCTGGGATGCCCAGGGAAATCTGCCCCTGCCCTCTGTGATTCTGTATGGAATTATGGTATTCGGCAGTGTTATGCTGATCCTGACATTGCTTGCCAGAGTGGTTGAGATCTGGAGGAAAGGGGAAGAAAAGGAGGCTGAAAAATAAGATGCTTTGGATGACAGGGTTGATATTTTTGATACTAATACTCATTTTATTTATCGGCACCCCTATTTCTTTGGGTCTGGGTTTCCTGGGAATGGCTGGCATCATGCTTTTTCTGAATCCGAATCTGCTCTCCCAGCTCTGCCTGATAACTTACACCCAGGCAACCAGTGTTACGACACTGATGATTCCGTTGTTTATACTCATGGCGGAATTGCTGGCAAACTCGGGGGTAGCCTCTGATATGTTTGATACCATCGCAAGAAAGCTGAAGATGCTGCCGGGTAATTTGGCCATCAGCAGTATTGTGGCCAGCGCTATTTTTTCCGCCGTATGCGGATCCGCACCTGCTACAGCCGCTACCATCGGAACCATCAGCATTCCGTCTATGATTCAAAAAGGATACGATGCCAAATTTGCCGCGGGCTTGCAGGCGGCAGGAGGAACCCTTGGTATCCTGATACCGCCCTCCATTACCTTCATCATGTTCGGCATTATAACGGAAACTTCCATAGTAGAGCTATTCATGGCAGGTATCATACCGGGCATTTTCCTGGCAGGTTTATTGATTCTTTACGTTTTGATAAGAATAAAACTGGATCCCAGGGCTATTGATCCGACAAAAATAAAACAGCAAGAGCCGGGAATTATCGATGAAAGAAAAGAAAGAAGGCATGATTTGGTTTCGGTTCTGCCGATTCTGGTATTGATTATAGTTGTTCTCGGGCTTTTGTATACGGGAATCGTGACGGCAACGGAATCGGCAGCCGTCGGCTCTATTGGCGCATTTCTCTTAGTAGTCTGCCGCAGAAGACTATCCCTGGACTGCATGAGAATGACACTGCTCAATACGACAAAAAACAGCTGTATGATCCTTTTCCTGATGTTCGGCGGCCTTGTATTTGCTTTCTTTCTCAGTGCCTACGGACTGCCTCAGGAATTGGCCGGATATGTAATTGCTGTCAGCCCTAACCGTTGGATTACCTATATTGTTGTGATGATCGTGCTGCTGATCCTGGGATGTTTCCTGGAGCCTGTAGGAATTTTAATGATAACCATGCCCTTTATATTTCCCACACTGACCGCAATGGACTTTGATCCCATCTGGCTGGGGGTAACGGTAACCATAGCATGCTGTATCGGCATGATAACGCCGCCGGTAGGAATGAATCTTTTTGTTCTCAAAGGGGCTGTCCCCGAATTGACTTTGGAAACCGTCATCAAGGGTGCGGTACCCATGGTTTTAATCTTGTTGGCCGGATTGGTGATACTGACCGTATTCCCGGGAATTTCAACCTGGCTGCCGTCAACGATGTAGTTTAAGATAAGGAGAATTTATATGTTACATAAAATTGGACTGGAAGAACATTTTGCAATCCCTGAAACCCTGGGCTGTTCGGAAAAATACTTTCCGAAGGAGGTATGGCCTAAATTTTCAAAGCACATCCTGGATCTCATGGAAATCCGCATCAATCAAATGGACGAAAACGGCATGGAAATGATGATTTTATCGCTGAATTCCCCTGCCATTCAGGCTATTTACGACAGAAAAGAAGCCGTGGAAGTTGCCAAAAAAGCCAATGATATTATGGCAGAAGCCATCGCGAAAAACCCGAAACGGTTTCGTGGATTTGCGGCATTGCCGATGCAGGATCCGGATGCTGCCATCATGGAGCTCCATCGCTCCGTGAAGGAACTGGGTTGTGTGGGTGTGCTGGTGAATGGTTATTCTCAAATTGATTCTCAGGATGAGTATAAATATCTTGATGATCCCATTTATCGTCCATTTTGGGCCGAAGTGGAAAAATTGGACGTTCCCTTTTATATGCACCCAAGAGAACCAATGCCTTGCAACTCTAAGATGCTGGCCGGACATCCCTGGCTCGATGGTGCAGCCTGGTCCTTTGGGGTTGAAACCGCTACTCATACGCTCAGACTCATGTGCAGTGGTATCTTTGACGAATTTCCAAATTTAAAATACATCCTGGGACACCTGGGAGAGACACTGCCGTTTTGTATCTGGCGTACGGCAAATAGAATCCGAAAAGAAAATCGCGGAATTCCGGCAAAACGTGCCTTGCCTGAATATATGGAACAAAATATGTGGCTAACCACCAGCGGACAGTTCCGAACAGCGGCTCTCTGGAACACCATCATGGAGTTCGGAGCGGATCGCATTCTGTTCGCAACAGACTTCCCCTTTGAAGAAGTGAAAGATGCCTGCGTCTGGTTTGACAACTGCTCCATTAGTGAAAATGACAGAGTAAAAATAGGACGGGATAATATTATAAAATTGTTCAATTTAACTTGAACTTGGCCGGTTCACGATCGATGACGCAGTATTCTTCTTCCGGTATAAAGCAGCATGATGATCATTCCGAAGGAAGCCATCACAGACAGGACGCCGTAGGAGGTCCGGATGTCGGCAATATCTGCAAGACGGCCCATGAGAACGGGGGAGGCCGCACCGCCGAAGCCAGAGCCGGCCAGCATAATGCCTGCGACTCTTCCGGAGTGATTGGGAAACTCGTTCGTTGCAAGACAGGTGATAGAAGGCCATATAGGACCGTAAAAAAGACCCAGCAGAAAGCAGCAGGCAAGGGCTTGTATGGGCTGGGTTGCCGTGGTGAGCAGATAAAGGAAAATGGCCGCACCGCCGAAGCCTACAAGCAGAAACAGCTGCTGATGTCTGCAGAATATTCCTGCAAGGAACCTTGCAGGAATCATGGCCAGCCAGAACAACGATACGGAAAATGAGGATTGGGCCGAAGCATTCAATTCATCGGTAAACATAAGATCCAGAAAAAAGGCCAATCCGTTTTCCATTCCTACGTAAATCAGGATCGATAAAAATAGACAGAGAAAAGCAGGAGAACAGAGAATGGACTGCCATGGCGGCTCTTTTCTCCCGGATCCAAGAGCAGGATGATACTGTCTGCTTGAGCGATTCACAAATTTGGTCATAAAGAGCGGAAACAGCAAAATAAAATATCCGCCTCCCGCAATGGAGAAGACGATTCTCCAGTCAAAGCCCCATTCTCCCATCGTATAATGAGTAACCAGCGGGCCTAAAACGGCACCGATACTGAAAAGGCATTGAGACATATGGATGGGCTCTGCCGATTCTTTTCCGTAAGCATCTGCCAGGGCAGCAATGGTAGCACTTTGACAAAGGCTGTAGCCGAAACCAACGAGAAAGATGCCGATAAACAGTACGATGAGGGACAGGGTGTTTGTGATGATAAAGCACCCGATCACAAATACGAAGGCAAAAAATATCACAACCGGTTTTTTTCCGATTCGGTCTCCAAGTCCTCCAAACAACAGGGGGCCCATCATTATGGCAGCAGACTCCACAGAAACGAAACTCCCCATTGCGGTATTGTTCAGTTGAAATTCTTGTGCAATTTCAAGCAAAATAAATTGAAAGCCTCCTGCTTCAAATCCTAGAAAAAAAGAGAGAAGGTAGGAAAGAGGCTCCAATAATTCGGTTGATGTATGAATTTTTAATCTCAAAATAGAAACGCTCCTTCAGTAAACCGGGCTGATAATTTGGGCTTACGGAATTACTTTATGAGCGTTCTTCTTATTATAGAATCTAGGCTGCGGATTTTAGCTTATATTTTTCATTTTTTCATCATCCCAGGGACTGTTTTCATTCCAAAAATAATCTCTGGACAGACCATCCTCCAACAGGAGCACCTCGGCTTCTGATTCCGTGTCTGACTGCGGCTCCGTGTCAGGTAATAACGGCTGCCCTTCATAAAGCCGGAATCCGGACACCATTTCCTTCAACATCTCTGACTGGCCGGACAGCTCTTCGCTGGCTGCAGCGCTTTCTTCTGCCGTAGCAGAATTGTTCTGCACCACATGGGAAACCTGCTCAATCCCTTTGCTGATCAACGCGATGGCAGAGGCCTGCTCTTTGGAAGACTGAGCGATATCGGATACAAGATCGGCAGCCGCCTCTACGCCGTTTACAATCTCCTGTAAAGCCAGTGCAGTTTTATCTGCTGTTTTGGCTCCGTCCTGAACCTTTTTCATCGATTCATCAATCAATTCCCACGTGTTTTTGGCAGCATCCGCACTTCGCTTGGCCAGACTTCTTACCTCATCTGCCACCACTGCGAAACCTTTCCCGTGCTGGCCGGCTCTGGCCGCCTCGACAGCTGCGTTCAGAGCCAGAATGTTGGTCTGGAAAGCGATGTCGTCAATGACTTTGATAATTTTTGAGATACTTGCGGAGGATTGGCTGATCCCTTCCATAGCGGATAGCATTTCTTTCATTTGTTGATTTCCTGTATCTGCATGCTCTCTCACTAACGAGGTAAGAAGGCTGGCCTCTCCGGCATTCTTTGCATTCTGCTTTGTCTGGGAAGATACCTCGGAAATGGATGCATTCAGCTCTTCGATAGAACCGGACTGCTCGACAGATCCCTGAGAAAGAGACTGACTGCCGTCGGAGACCTGCTTTGCGCCTGAAGCCACCTGATAGGCGGCATTGTTAATATTTCCTAAAATCCGGCTCATGGTAACAATGATGTGATTCAGGGAGTTCTTGATGGCCACAAAGTCACCGCTGTAATCTGCAGTAATGGTGAGATTCAGATTTCCTCCGCCCATCTCATTCAGAACTTCAGAGATTTCTTTAATATAGCTTCTGAGCTTGCCTGTTGTATCATTGATCGCTTTCTTAAGTTCCCCATGGCCGCCCTGATAATCGCCTTCCATTTCCGTCTGAAGATTTCCCATGGCCATCTCCTGGAGGACTTTAAGAGCTTCTTCCACAGGGGCATTGACGGCATCCAGAGTCTTGTTGATGCCCTGAATGACTCTGGCATATTCTCCAAGGAATCCGGCCTCCTGGCCCCTTACTGAAAGGTTTCCTTCCACTGCGGCTTCGGAGAGCAGATCCGTTTCTTTTACGAGGCTTCGGATCGTTTCGATCATCATGATCAGAGAGGGGATCAATTCATCTTTTTCACTCTTTTTCCCGCTCCCTTTTAAGACTTCAAGGTCTGAGAAGCTCCCGACTGAAACGTGGTTTACAATCTTTATTACACTATCAATGCTTTCAGCCACTTCGTTCACGGATTCTGCAATCTCCTGATAAATTCCTAAATATTCTCCGGTAACCCGTGCTGAAAAGTCATTATTACTCATTCTTTCAAGGACCCCGCTTCCCTCACGGAGAGCTCCCAGCCCGAGGATGCAGGCGTTAATACTGCCCTTGATCCGGTCAAAATCACCATAGCAGGTTTCGGTGATTTCCTCGGGGATTTCACCCTTCCCAATTTGATCCATATACTCCCCTGCCATCAGTAACGGAACGGTTACCGCATCCAGGGTCGAATTCATGCCTTCTATGATTCTGCCGAAATCACCCCCGTGCCTTTTGGCATCGGCTCTGATTTTTAAATTTCCCTGAAGGGTTCCATCCGAAAGCATTTGTATATCTTCTATTAATGCGTTTACCGCATCTATACACTGGTTTAAATTTTCGATGATGATATTGAAATGGCCGTTATACTTTTCTGTGATTCGATGGGGAATATCTCCTTTACTGATGCGTTCAATATATTTTGCCGAGACGTCCAGAGGTTCTGTTAAAGCATCAAGAGTACGGTTAAAACCGGCTATGATCTCCCGGTAGCTCCCCTGAAAACGCAGCTCGTCTCCTCGATTTTCCAGGTCTCCTTCTATGGCGGCCAAAGTCATGGTATTGGATTCCTCAACCAGGTCTTGCAGGGTCTCTTTCATAGAAATCATGCTGCGGGTCAGGACATCCTTTTCGGATTGGGGTACAATTTCAAGGGATAAATTTCCTGACGCGATATCTTCCGCCGCCTGGGCTTGCCTTTTGATGTTCGCCGCCATTTTTCTGAAGGAACACAGTAGCTCCGCAATTTCATCTTTTTGGACGGAACTTTCTTTTTCTCCCTTATGATCCAGATCAACTTCGATATTTCCTTCTGCGAGCTTATCCGCTGCGGCTGTCAGTTTGATAATGGGGACACAGAACATTTTTGAAAACAGCAGGCCCAAAATCAGAGCAAGCACCAGACAAAGCGCAGCGAGGCCTATCAGGATGACGGTTGCTGTCATGTAAAAGGAACGGGTTTCTGCCATGGCAGCCTCAGCAGCCTGCTGATTGTCATTGATTAGAACTTGTATATCCTTGTTGATAATTTTTGTCTTTGAATGGAAGGAGGGCGCAACATTCATTGCATTGGAAAAATCATTTTGGAGAAGCAGATTGCTTAATTGGGATGAGATGTTTTGATAGGAATCCAGATCCTTCTTAAACTGCGTATAGGTATCCAGCTGATTTCTATCAGGGGAACTGTTTTCATACTGAATCAGCAGCTCTTGATTTTCCTTCGTCCATTGCCGAATTTCTTTCATTCTTTTTTCTGATTGGAGAATATCCTTCTCGTAGAGTATCAGAAGATAATTGGAATTGATATAGAGCATGTTTTTCTGAACGGTATAAAGATAAGAGGTCGGAAGAAGATGCTCGTTATAACTGTGCATGGTGATACTGTTGGATTTATGGATCGTAAATAAACCCAAGGAAACCACCAGTGTTGAGAAGAGCCCGATTAAGAGAAATGCTGAGATTAGTTTTTGCTTTATTTTCATACTGCGAATCATATGAAAGCTCCTTTCTTGTCTGTTTTTTTTATGTTATGTGATGTTGTTATGTGCTGTAATGGAACCAGGCTTCTATGATATTCGTCTGTCCCTTTTATCCTACAGCGGCCACATAAAATACCGGTTAACTTCAGGTTAAAAGTAGGTTAATTAAGAGAATGAACAATCACCGAAGCAAATGAAATAAAGTAGTTGACAAATAATATTATACGACGTATAGTATTAAACAAGAAATAATATTATATGACTTAAGAAAAAGCAATAAAAAAGGAGGGAATAAAATGGGTTTTCAGGTGGGATCCACTCTATTGGACGCTTGTGTGCTTGCGGTGTTATCCAGGGGTGACACGTATGGATATATTTTAACCCAGACGATGAGAGATGCTATGGATATTTCAGAGTCGACCTTATACCCGGTTTTGAGAAGACTGCAAAAGGATGGGTATCTGACTACCTATGATCAGCCTTTTCAGGGGCGAAACAGGAGATATTACGCCATAACGGCGGAAGGAAGAGCGAAGTATGAAAGTTATAAAAATGATTGGATCGAATACAAAACTCAAGTAGATAAATTGTTATGTGGAGGTGTAGACAATGAACAGGTCTGAGTTTTTTAAGAAATTGGAGCAAGGGCTTTCCAGGGTTCCCAAAGAGGAGGCGGAAGCAGCCATCGCATATTATAACGAGTATTTTGATGATGCGGGAGAAGAAAATGAACAGAGGGTCATCGAAGAACTTGGTTCACCTGCCCAGATTGCTGCCGGAATCAGAGCGGATGTTGCAGTAAAAAATCTGGAGGAGCCTGCACCTTCGGTAAAAAAAGGAATTTCGGCCATCTGGTGGGTTTTGCTGGCTATCTTCGCGGCACCTATCGCATTGCCTTTGGCCATAGGCGCGGCAGCCCTGGTTATCGGTCTGGTACTGGCGGCAATCGGAATCATCGTGGCTTTAATTGTTACGGTAATTGCTTTTTTAGGTTCCGGGATTATCATTATTGTAGCAGGAATCGCTGCAATTGCCACCAGCCTTCCCACTGCTGCATTTACGGTAGGCGTTGGACTCAGTCTTATTGGCCTTATGCTTCTGGTGGGCATTCTGATCATGCTGGCGGCAAGGGCTGCCTTCAGCGGAATTGCAAAGCTTAGTAACAGACAACTGCATAAACAGTCAAAGGGGGATGAAATAAATGAATAAAGCGGTAAAAGCGGTAGCCATTGTCGGAGCCTGCATGATTGCCGTAGGTATCCTGCTTGCAGGAGTGGGATATATAACCGGCGGCAGCCAGTCCATTCATATCGGCAGAGACGGCATCCAGCTGTCGGACCGAAAAGGAACGATCTCTAACGGCAAGATGGAACGGTTTACAGATGATCTGGAGGCCTTTCATAATATCGATGCCGATCTGGGACAATATGATGTTGACCTGATTCCAAGCGATCATTACGGACTGGAGTATACGTATACCGGGAAAAAAGAAGATATCACCTATCAGGTTGAAAATGACACTTTAATTATTAAAGAAAAGGATCGTGTCAGTGTCAATATTGATGTTCTGGATTTTTCCTTCAGTAATGCAGACGGATATGTAATGAAAATTTACTATCCGAAGGAAACGAAGTTCGAAGAGGTAACGATTCATTGCAGCGCTGCGGATCTAACTTATGAAAAACTAGCAGCTGAGAAGCTGAACCTGGATCTGGATTTCGGAAGGCTCGACTTGCATGAAGTTACAGCCGATACCATTTCAGTGGAGATGAACAGCGGTGATTGCAGTCTGGAGCAAATCTCAGGAGATAAACTGCATGTTGCCAACAGCTTTGGAAAGGTAACGCTGAAGAAGGGTTCTTTCAAGACAGTTGAGATCGATGCCAACTCCGGTGATGTGGTGATTCAGGATACGGATGCTGAATCAGCAGACCTAAATCTTGATTTTGGAAAGCTCAGCGCCAAAAACTTTAAGACGAAGGGCTTAAAGTCTGAATCCAACAGTGGGGATGTCAATCTTCAGGGAGCCTTTTCCGGGCAAACGGAAGTAACATGCAGCATGGGAAAGGTAAGCGTTGATACGGATATTCCAAAGGATCAATATTCCTATGAACTGAATACGGATATGGGATCTGTGTTTCTTGACGGGGATAAAGTGTCAGGGGTGACCTCCGGCACCGGAGGAAAGACGGATCATGTGATAAAAATAAAAGCAAATATGGGCGATATCCATTTAAACTTTAAATAAATAAAAATAGGTGCCGAGGAATTCTGATAGAAAAGGATGACTCGGCAGCCTTCATTTTCCAGAGAAATTTCTTGATTTTGTTTAAAATTTCAATCTCTGATCGCAAAAGATGTGATATATTATATCTATTGGAAGAAATAGAACAAATATATAAGGAATGAAAAAATATCTGTAATGAAATACAGGAATGGAATACTGGTCGTGAAGATAAGGGGAGAGGGACGATGAGAAAAAAAGTATCTTTTATACTTTTGGTTGTGATGATATTGTGTTCGGCATTTCCTTCATGGATTTTTGCCGAAGAACAGTCGAATCAGGGCCTGTATGCGGGAATCAAGGAAGCGGCCCAGAAAAAAGCAGACACATTCGTTCAGGGCTACGGTGCCGTCAGCGTGCAATATGCGCTGATATCCGACGGTGAAATAGTACTGTCCGGTCACTCAGGAGTGCTCGATAGATCCGATAGAAGACCGATTACGGCGGAAACCATGTATGGAATCGGCTCTGTTAGTAAAATGTTTACCACAGCAGCTGTGATGAGGCTTTCCGATCAGGGGAAGATCCGGCTGGATGAGCCGGTTACGAGATATTTGCCGGACTTTACCATGGCAGATGAAAGATATTCTGAAATCACGGTACGGATGCTTTTGAATCATTCATCGGGCCTGATGGGTTCCAGCTTTACCAATGCTTTTTTGCTGGGTGATTATGATTCCTCCGCGAAGGATTCATTGCTGGAAACGTTATCAACGCAGAGACTTAAGGCCGACCCCGGTGCATATTCGGTCTATTGCAATGACGGATTTACACTTGCCGAACTGATTGTTGAAAAGGTAAGCGGCATGAGTTTTACAGAATATATCCATCAAAATTTCATTGATCCTTTGGATATGGATCATACCAAAACACCGGCAGAGGAATTCGACCAGGAACGGCTGGCCAAAACCTATCTGCAGGGCTTTTCGGACGCAACACCAAGAGATACGGTAACCGTTATCGGGACCGGAGGCATTTACTCCACTGCGGAGGATCTTTGCAGGTTCTCCCAAATCTTTATGAAAAAACCGGAAGGACAG
The DNA here is from genome assembly GCF_018128545.1 of Sinanaerobacter chloroacetimidivorans. Lineage (GTDB taxonomy): Bacteria > Bacillota > Clostridia > Peptostreptococcales > Anaerovoracaceae > Sinanaerobacter > Sinanaerobacter chloroacetimidivorans. The sequence goes on from NZ_JAGSND010000010.1 coordinate 107,444, forward strand.
GCAAATAACTTGCTGTCGGGAAAAACGGCAGCTTCCACCATGGAAAAAGAATATGAGAAGGGTATTTGGCCTGCAGGAGAAGATGGACTGCTTGGCTACGGACTGGGCTGGGATCATGTGAATGCCTTCCCCTTCAATCAGTATGAGATCCAGGCTGCCTATAAGGGAGGAGACACCTTGCTGTATCATGGGGCGCTGATTGTGCTGCCGGAATACAATATGGCTATGGCGGTGCTTTCTTCCTCCGGAGTAAGTACTTACAGCCAGGCCTTTGCCCAAAGCATACTCCTGGAAGTTTTAAAAGCAGAAGGACATATTCCTGAGATCAAAGGAGATGTGGAAAGTGCTGAACCTGTAAAGGCGGAAATGCCGAAGGAGATGATAAATTTCTCCGGGCTCTATGCCAGTGGGGAGATGATCATGCGGGCGGAAATTTCTACGGATGGCAGCTTGTACGTTACCATACCCGCCATGCCCAGTTATCCTGTACAAAAGATGATTTATACAGCGGAAGGCATTTTCAGGAATCAGGACGGCAGCGGTGCAATAGGCTTTGCAGTAGAGGAGAACGGCAAGACCTATATGATAAACAGGGGTTATAATCATATAGCGGGTTTGGGTCAGATAGCGGTGAATGAATATATGGCGCAAAAGACTGAACCTGTGAAGCTTACGGATTCCGCAGCCGCAGCCTGGGATTCCAGGAATGAAAAACTGTATTATGCTGTCAATGAAAAATATTCCTCACAAGCTTATGCAACGGAATTACCCATGGCCGGGATTGGATTTCTTGATGAGGCTCCAGGATATCTTGGCAGTGAAATTATCACAGATGAAAATAATGCCAGAGCTTTTGTTGAAATACCCGGTACTGCAGGGCGAGATTTGAGCGACACCGGCTTTATGAAAGAAAACGGCAGGGAATATATGCTTCAGGGAAGTACCATACTAATTTCAGAAGACTACGTCACAGATCTCTATACGGCAGGAAACGCTGTCTGCACCATCGCAGAGGACGGATATGCAAGATGGTACCATGTAGGACCCAAAGATACGGGTAAAACAATGACGGTGGCCCTGCCTGAAAATGGTGCGGTGGCAGTCTATGACGAAGATCAGACCTGTATGGACTTTACCTGGATCACAGGCAATCATACTCTGGAACTTCCGGAAAAAGGCATGGTAGTGTTTATCGGAGATCCTGGCGTACGTTTTGATATCAGCTGTCAATAGGAGGTAAAAATTGGGATTTCGTATCTTCTTTGATTGCAAAAGAAACATAACTCAGATATAATAGATTCTAAAATCAAGTAGCTCTGCCTCAGGTAGAGCTACTCATGCGTAGAGAGGTAATTTCCTTATGGGCAGACCGGAATTTCAAAATTCAAAAAAAAGCGGCTGGCTTTTCATGACAGCAATCATATGCATCAGCTTTTCGCTGAGGGCACCAATGACCTCCATTGGACCGTTAGCGGGGCTGATGGGCGCGAGTTTAGGCGCCACCAATGGGTTTATAGGGTTTATTTCAACCCTTCCCCTGATTACTTTCGCTGTTTGTTCTCCAATGGTATCGTGGTTCAATGTCCGATTTGGATTGGGAAAGACCATGATGGCCGGATTGCTTCTGATCGTTCTTGGAGGGGTAATCCGGTCATATGCCGGTATTGCGGGCTTGCTCATGGGCACCGCATTGGTAGGCATCGGAATATGTGTCGGAAATGTGCTGATTCCCAGTATCGTAAAACTAAAGTTTCCCCAGCAGATTGGAATCGTTACCGGCATCTATATCACAGCTATGGCTGCTTTTGCATCTATTGGAGCAGGAATCAGCTATCCCCTTGCAGAATCCGGATTGGGTTGGGAAAGGGTCTTGCTCGTCTGGTCGGGAGTAGCCTTCCTCGCTGTTTTAAGCTGGCTGCCGCACAGGAGCCTGGGGGAAGATGACAGAATAGAAGAGATTGCACGAAAGAGAAATCGGAAAATTGGGCAGAATCATAAGAAAAAGAGTATTTGGAAGTCGCCGCTGGCATGGTATATCACTTTGTTCATGGGCCTGCAGTCTATTAACTTTTACTCCCTGACTGCATGGATTCCTTCCATTTTGCAGAGCTGGGGCATGGAACCGGAAACTACGGGATATATGGCTCTATGGTTTCAACTGATTGGTATTCCAGCCTCCTTTCTTGCCCCTGTCATGGCCGCTAAATTGAAAAGCCAAAAACCCGTAGCGCTGGGGTCAGGGATTTTCTGTGTACTGGGGCTGGCGATGCTTTTGTATCGGCCTTCCGTCCCCTTCACCATGCTTGCTCTTCTATTGATTGCAAATGGCGGTGCTGCAAGCTTTGCCTGGTCCATGGCTATGGCGGGCTTAAAAGCCGATAATGCCGAAGAAGCAGCTTCCCTCTCGGGAATGATGCAATCCGTGGGCTACGCATTGGCTGCCATCGGCCCCACTTTATGCGGTGTGCTTTATGATAAGGTCCATTCCTGGAATTTTGTCATTATACTTTTTATAGGGCTGGCCGTTATGATGCTTATCGTTGGAATACTGGCATCAAAAAAGGAGAAGCTATTTAATTAAATAACGATGTATGTTATACTATAGGGTAATTTAGCCGCCGGTTCCCAGCAGTGGAAATCTACAAATCGAAGATTTGTGATTTCCTTGCATAAGTTCGCCAACAATTTGATTCGCAAATTGGGCGAGCTGCTATACGAACCCGGGCACGAAAGGATGAAAAAAGAATGACGAAGAAAACCTATTACATTTCAACACCTATTTATTATCCAAGCTCCAATCTTCATATTGGACATACCTATTGCACGGTAATGGCTGATGCCATGGCACGTTTTAAGCGTCTTGCCGGTTATGATGTCATGTTTCTGACCGGAACGGATGAGCATGGACAGAAGATACAGAAAGTAGCTGATGAAAAAGGGATGTCTCCGCAGCAGCACGTGGATGAAATCGTAGAGGGTATTAAAGAATTATGGAAAACCATGGAGATTTCCTATGACGATTTTATTAGAACCACAGAACCTCGGCATATTAAAAGAGTTCAGAATATATTTATGAAAATGTACGAAAAGGGCGATATCTATAAAGGGGAATATGAAGGCTGGTACTGCACTCCCTGTGAGGCTTTCTGGACAGAAACCCAGATAGAAGAGGGGAAATGCCCGGACTGCGGAAGACCGGTAGAGAAGGCGAAGGAATCTGCCTACTTCTTCAAACTTTCCAAATATCAGGACAGGCTGATCGATTTATTCGAGAATAATCCTGAATTTTTGCAGCCGGATACCAGAAGAAACGAAATGCTGAGCTTTGCCAGACAGGGACTAGAAGATCTATGCATTTCCAGATCTTCCTTTAACTGGGGGATCCCGGTGCCCATCGATGAAAAACATGTCATTTATGTTTGGCTGGATGCTCTTTCAAACTATATTACGGCTCTCGGATATCCTGATGAGCCGGAAAAATTTGATAAATATTGGCCATGTGACGTCCATTTGGTTGGAAAAGAGATTGTACGGTTCCATTCCATCATCTGGCCTGCTATGCTGATGTCTCTGGATGTTCCTCTTCCAAAGAAAGTCCTGGGTCATGGCTGGATTCTTCTGGAGGGCGGTAAAATGTCAAAATCCAGAGGAAATATCGTTGATCCTGTAAAACTCATTGAACGTTATGGAGTAGATGCTTTGAAGTACTTCCTGCTGAGAGAGTATACCTTTGGACAGGATGGATTGTACACCAACGAAGTGATGCTAAACCGCATGAATTTTGATCTGGCTAACGACCTTGGAAACCTGGTAAGCAGAACCGTCGCCATGATCGAAAAATATAACGGTGGGACGCTTCCTCCATTCAAAGGGGAAGGGGAATTCGATGCAGATTTAAAAGCGGTTGCATTAGGTGCTGCGGATAAGGTGGAAGCCTGCATGGATCGATTCAGCTTCAGTCAGGCTCTGGAGGAAATCTGGATCGTAGTAAGAAGAACCAATAAATATATAGATGAAACCATGCCTTGGGTATTAGCTAAGGATGAATCCACAAAGGACAGACTGGATACGGTACTGCATAATCTGGCAGAAGCAATCCGGATTATATCCATTCTTATTTATCCGTTTATGCATACGACCTCAAAAGAAATCAGAAAACAGCTGGGCATCTGGTATGCTGATGTAGCATGGGAGGATGCGTTCCGATTTAACATGATGAGCGGGGAAACGGTGAAGAAAGGTGATCCGATTTTCCCAAGACTTGATATTGAAAAGGAGCTGGAAGCGCTGGCTGCATTGAAAGACGAGCCTGCTGAACCGGAAGCAGCGCCTACGGAATTCAAACCAGAAATTACCATCGAAGATTTTGAGAAAATTGACCTGAAGGTAGGAGAAATCCTGGAATGCAAAAAGCATCCCAAGGCAGATAAACTGTTGGTTTCCCAGGTAAAGATCGGAACGGATACCCGCCAGATCGTATCCGGCGTGGCAAAATATTATACACCGGAAGAGATGAAAGGCAAGAAGGTCATCGTCGTGGCCAACCTGAAGCCCATCAGTCTGAGAGGGGAAGAATCAAAAGGGATGATTCTCTTTGCCGATAACGGTGAAAAATTGGCTTTTGTGACGACTGATGCGGAGAATGGGAATTCGGTCAACTAGTTGTATTCTATTAAAAATATTTAAAAGCTAACCGACGGTTTGCTGTTATCTTGAAAAACTGCTCAAGGCTTTTCTTCAATAACCGCAGCCATCCGGTTAGCGTATATGAATTATATGAAAGGAACCTCAACATGTTATTCGATTCCCATGCTCATATAAATAGTGAGCGTTACGATGAAAACCGGGATCAGCTCATCGAGGCCATAGAAAAGGCCGGCATGTCTTATGTTATGGACATTGGCTTTGACCTGGCCAGTTCAGCCATGGCAGTGAAGCATGCACAACAATACCCCTGGTGTTATGCTGCTGTAGGCTGTCATCCCCACGATGCCAAGACCATGGATGAGGAAACGCTGGCAATGTTCAGGGGTCTTGCGAAAAAACCCAAGGTCAGGGCTATCGGTGAAATCGGGCTGGATTATTACTATAATCATTCGGAAAAAGAGGTCCAGCAATATTGGTTTCGCAAACAGATTCAATTGGCCTTGGAGATTTCCATGCCCATTGTCATTCATGATCGGGATGCAAATGATGATGTGATGAAAATTTTAAAGGAAGAAGGCGCTTTTAGCAATGAAAGAAGGAATCTGTCGGGAGATGCAAAGGTTCTTCTTCATTGTTACTCCGGAAGTAAAGAACTTGCCCGGCAATATGTAAAGCTGGGTGCCACCCTATCCATTGCCGGTCCTATTACTTATAAAAATGCAAGAAAAGGGATCGAGGTTGTTGAAGCAGTCTCCATGGAACATCTTCTCATCGAAACAGACTCCCCGTATCTTACACCAGAACCCTTTCGGGGGAAGACAAACCAGCCGCCTTACGTAGAATATACGGCCAGAAAGGTAGCGGAAATTAAGGGAATCTCTTATGAAGAGGTGGCCCGCATCACCTGCGAAAATGCGAAAAGATTCTTCGGAATTGATTGAAAGAATAGGGGAAAAGCGACAATATTCGCTCCGGTTTGAAAAGAACCGGAGCTTTTTTTGCGGAAAGCTAGAGGTTCATGACTGAAATTTCATCATTTCCCTTACAAGAAGTTACAAATCTACCCAACGGTACCATTTATACTAAAAAAAAGGGGTGATTGTGATGGAATTACTATTAGAAAATGTACGAAATACGTTCTTTAGTAAAAGAGCTAAAACTTCTCGCACTGTGTCAAAGGTGGCTGCATACGATTACGCCAGAGTGATCTTGATTGTAGCAAGTTCCTTTTTACTGGGAAGAGTATCCTTGTTTTATGCCATATTCCCATGCGGGATTGCTTTGATTACGGTACTGATGAGTAAAGGCAGAGCCAACGTCTACACCCTGCCTATTATACTGGGCGGACTGCTGACGAATTATGGGACAGGCTATGACTTGTGGGGGGATGCCATTGCCGTACTGGTATGCGGAATTGGATTTTTCCTGCTGAACAAAATAAAGATCAGTATTGTCATGAGAGCTTTTATTGCTGCCGGTGTTATGGTACTGGCCAAGTCCATTTATTATTTCCTGTCTCCTTTGGTATTTGTTTATGATGTCTTTATGATGTTTGTTGAAGCGATTTTGATCTTGGCATTCGTCTACATCTTCTATATATTCTACGGACTCATTGATAAAGAAGTGAAGAATAAGAGCTCTATCGCAGAGAGTGTTATTGCCACTACAGTAGTGATCACCATGCTTCTTGGAGGTATAGGTATCGAATCGATCTGGGTGTTCTCTCCGCTATACCTTGGGGCACTGTTTCTGACACTTTTTATCGGATATAAAATCGGGGTGATGGAAGGCGGCAGTGCTGGGGTGGCTTCGGGAATTGTGGTTATGATTGTATCCTCCGGTTCCCCTGCTATTATTGGAATCTTTGCTTGCGCCGGAATGGTGGCAGGCTTTTTCAAAGGTCTCAACCGTGTGGTTACAGCTGTTTGCTTTGCCGCAGTATGCCTGGCATTCGGGTTGATAAAAGGATATCCTGAGCTCTACATTTCCATCTATGATCCGCTGCTGGCAGCCGGTGTTTTTGCCCTTCTTCCTCAATCCTTGATGAATAAGACAGAACTGGTCTTCGCCAGAATCAGGCAGGATCATATTTACTATGAGCTTCTTGCCAAGGATCGCATGAAAATTATGCTGGGGGGATATCTGGAAACCTTTGAAAAGCTGGCAGTTCTTTACAGTGATACAAAGAACAGAAGCAACATTATCTCCATGCAGTTCCGAGGTATGGCAAAGGTGATAAGAACCATGATGGAGGAGCTTACGGTTTCTACGGCCACCATTATGCAGCCTAAGGAGAAATATCAGATCAAGGTCGGTGTTTCAAGTTACGCCAAAGAGGATAACGTTTCGGGGGACAGCTACGTCTGTGCGGATCTGAAAGACGGAGAATTTATGATTGCGTTAAGCGACGGTATGGGAAAGGGCAGGAATGCTTCCAGAGAAAGCGCCTTAACCATTACTTCGCTGTATAATTTAATGAAAGCAGGCTTTGATGTGGAGCTGGCACTAAGAACCATTAATTCTCTGCTGCTTTTCAAGTCCACGGAAGAAATTTTCTCAACAGTGGATCTGGGAGTATTCAATAAAGTCACAGGAAAGTTAAAACTATTTAAAATAGGGGCGGCAGCAACATTCGTTAAAAGGGGTGACAAGGTGGAAGCCATAAAAGTTTCCGCACTCCCAATGGGCATTGTAGACAGCATTCGGATCAGCAATATTGAACTCCAGGTAAGAAGAGGTGATGAAATCATTATCGTTTCAGATGGAATCACCGATGCTGACAGAACCGATGCACAGATGGACTGGATCAAAGAAGCAATTGAAAATATTCGTTCCAGAGATCCTCAGACTATGGCGGACTTGATCATCAATAAAGCTGTAGAACGGTATGGACTTAAGGAAAAAGATGATATGACGGTAATCACTGCCGTAGTAAATTAAACGATTATAAAAATTAATAAAGGCGATAGATGATATTTTTCGAATTGGAAATTCATTTATCGCCTTTTCTGTTTTTCGGATAACCATACAGCCAAGACGAAACAAAAAAGGACAGATCATCATATATTGATTATGATAAAACCATGAGAAAAGAAATGGAGTTATACTTTAGACGAACAGCGTTTTAACGCTGACGCAAAAATTGGAGGAATTATTATGAGCGATATCGCTCTTCAAATTGAACGAAGCACTGCTGAAACAGTTGCTGTCGGACAAAATGTAATCTTTGAAACAACCGTATTTTCGGCTGGAAATATCAGTTACAACACCACCACCGGAGTCATTACTTTTCATGAAACAGGCAGATATATGATTAATTGGTGGGTTGCAACGCAATCCACCTTTTCTACAATAGGAGCCGTATTTGCTTTATCCTCGTCACAAGGAGATTTCTTGGAGGGAAATTCACCGGTCAAAACAGGTGAAGTTACCGGTATGGGCATTATTGAAGTTTCAGCTGCCCCTGTAATCGTATCGCTTATAAACGCAAGTAATAACATTTTGTATTATTCGGTAGTCGTGCCGTTGAAAGCAGCTCTCGTTGTTGTTCAGGATGATTTGCAGGGGAGCGGGCCAACAGGACCTACCGGAGATACAGGGCCCACCGGACCAACAGGAGATACAGGCCCAACAGGGCCAACCGGGGACACAGGCCCAACAGGCCCAACCGGAGGTGCCTTTACCGTAGAGTATGCGTATATTTACAATACAGGCATCCAAACAGTGCCGGTAGAAGAGAACATTTTGTTTAATGCAAATGGTGCCTTGCTGGGACTTGATCATATTGTCAATACCGATGAGATCGTAGTCGGAAGTGATGGCATCTATTCCGTTTGGTTCCTGGTTGCTGCGGAAGAAGCCAATCAATTTGCACTTTTTCAGAACGGTATGGAAGTGCCGGGCGGTATTTATGAATCCGGGGACTTGACCCAGCCGAATCCGGGAATGGTGATGATTGCAGCGAATGAGGGTGATGTTTTAAGCATCAGAAATCATACCAGTTTGTCAAGTGTAAATCTACAGAACATGGCGGGTGGAACGCAGACCAATGTGAATGCTTCCGTCACAATTCTAAAAATCAGTGAGATACCAGTAATTCCAGCATCACTGCAAGCTGTAAATGCAGCTATGACGACTGCGGAAATGAGATTGGCTATAGAGGACCCACTGCTTGGTCTGGATCTTTCTGCCTTCCATATGATGAGCGCCGGGGCCCAGGACGAAGTGCTGCAATTTCTTCTGGATAATCGTCCTACAATAGGCTATTTTACGGTTTTGGGTGTGCAGGCAGCTTTGGACTATGCCGTTACTCATACCGTTGACCCTGAAAATATCTGGGTCGAGGCAGGGGCTGTCTCCGGTGATGGAAGCATCGCAAATCCTTTTGGAACCATTGAAGAAGGAATTACCGCTGTTGCGGCTGGAGGTACTGTTCATATATTGGGAGGAACGTATAATGTAGCCACACAAATTAATATCACCAAATCACTTACTTTACTGGGTGAATCGGAACCGCTGCCGCAAATCATATTTAATCCTGCCGTAACTTTAGATGCAGTCCAGATCATGGCAGATGATATCACTGTCGAGAATCTGCACTTGATCAGCAACCGGACGTTAACTGCAGATAATGCAGTAATCAGAGTGGTATTAAAATCCTCGCTTCCTATTGATCTTTATAACAATTTTAATTTGCGCTCCAGCATTGTAGAGGGTACTGTGAGAAGCGGATATCTCTGGGCTCAAAATATGACCATTGAAGATACGCAGTTTATTCATAATGCTGTAAATACTCAAGCGTTGCGGCTACAGCTTGTCAGAGGAACTACGAATCTGCTTAACAATACCTTCACAGGGAACAGCACCAGCGTAGGTGCCATTGTAGTGGAACCGAATCTGGTGTCTTATACAACTTCAGGAGTAATCAATGTTATGGGAAACACCATGGAGAGATTTACCCAGTTTGTGAATTTCTTCCCCCATCTTGCAGGTAACACCAGCTTGATCATTACCGATAATGTAATTGACCACCAGGATCGATCAGGAAGTTCGGTCATTTTATTCGCAAGAGTAAATTATTCACTCATGGATGAAATTTTGATTGAAAACAATTCCATTGTAAATCCTAATATAGAGAGGCTGGCGGTATATTACAGCGGTGCAGGAGGAAGCTTTGTTCCGGGCAACGGCCAAATTAAGGTGTATAATAATGTTTTCAACATTGCGACACCCTGGGGAAGACCTACGGATACGGTGGATCCCAATTTCCCGGTGGGCTATGCCAATGATGCACCTCCAGGTATGACCCTTGCTGCTTTTGATCTGCAGGGCAATGTTAATGTGTGATCATGAAATGACCGGGACAGAAAAAGCCAAGGTATAAAATACCACTTTTTTATGATAGAATAAATAACGAAAACAGGTCATCTTACTTTTTTGTGCATCAAATGAGAGGATGACCTGCTTGCCGTATGATAAGCTTTGATTCAAGGAAGGTGATGTTATGGAATGGCTTGAGAGACTAAATCAATCGATCAATTATTTGGAAGAGAATCTGAACGGGACTATCAGCTACGAACATGCTGCTCAGATTGCCTGTTGTTCTACCTTTCACTTTCAAAGGATGTTTTCTTATATCGCGGGGATCCCGCTGTCCGAATATATCCGGCGAAGAAGAATGACTGCTGCTGCTTTTGATTTACAGACTACAGGTGAAAAAATAATCGATCTGGCATTGAAGTACGGCTATGATTCTCCGACTTCCTTCAATCGTGCTTTTCAGAGCGTGCATGGCGTCAGCCCGTCAGCAGCAAGATTGGAAGGGATTTCTCTCAAAGCATATCCACGCATCAGTTTTTCAATTTCGATCAAAGGAGATGTAGAAATGAACTACAAAATTGAAAACAAGAATGCATTTAGAATAGTCGGTGTTAAAAAACACATGGACATGGCTTTGGAAGAAAGCTTTCGCGAGGTACCTTTATTTTGGCAGGAAACCGTTGCGGAGGGACGGATCCCGCAGATACTTGAACTGCTGAACCAGCCGCCCTTCGGCCTGCTGGGAGTGAGCACTTGTATGAACGGCAAGGATTTTGATTATTATATAGCAGTGGCTACGGATATTCCAACGCCGGAGGGCTTGGTGGAATATGAGATCCCTGCGGCAACCTGGGCTGTCTTTGAATGCATAGGGCCTATGCCCCAAGCGATACAGGAACTTCAGAAGAGAATCGTAACCGAGTGGCTGCCCACGTCAGGCTATGAATACGCAGATGCACCGGATATTGAACTGTACACAGAGGGAGATCAGCAATCCTCCGAATACAGGTCGGAGGTCTGGCTTCCGGTAGTGAAGAAAAAATAGAAATGACGATTTTTTTATTGTCAGGATTGTTATGAAACCGGCTGTGTCTAAAATAATTTTTAGATACGGCCACTTTTTTTTATTATCTCTTGCAACCAACTTTATATAGTGATATCATATCAAACTGTTATATTAAAATTGCGAACTTATGCAAGGAAGTCACAAATGAACGATTTCTGCTGCAACCTGGGTCCACAGCGGCTGTAAAATGCCAACGAATAAGCTCCAGAAAAACGCAGACAATAACGAAAGAAAAATTGAGCTAAAGGAGGCTGAAAGAAATGGAACTTTGGGTTACCGAACAACAAAATGAAAATGTAAACTTCTCCTGTAGGGTGAAAAAAACTCTGTATGCGGAAAAGTCGGAATTTCAGGACATTGCCATACTGGAAACGGAATATTTCGGAAAGATGCTGATTCTGGACGGCGTAATACAAACTACAACCTTTGATGAATTTATTTACCACGAAATGATCGTACATGTACCGATGTTTACTCATCCTAATCCAAAGTCGGTATTGGTTATCGGCGGCGGAGACGGCGGCAGCATGAGGGAAGTCATCAAGCACAGCAGTGTGGAAAAGGCCCAGTGGGTAGATATTGACGGGAGGGTCATCGAAGCCTGCAAAAATTACCTTCCTGAATGGAATCATACACTGAAGGACAGCAGTGTGGTTTCTTTGAAAATTGAAGATGGAATTAAGCATATGAGAGAGGCACAAGGACTATACGATGTGATTATTGTGGATTGTTCCGATCCCGTTGGTCCCGGAGAACAACTCTTCACCTATGATTTTTATAAAGAAATTTACGGCGCACTGAAAGAAGACGGCCTTTTTGTACAGCAGACCGAATCTCCCTTCTATCATCAGGATTTGATCCGAAGGATTCAGAAGGACGTAAACGCCTTGTATCCCATTACCCGTTTATATACGGCAAATATTCCTACCTATCCGAGCGGATTGCATTGCTTTACCATTGGATCAAAGAAATATGATCCAATGATGCCTTCTCCTGACAGAGTACCGGATTTTGAAACCCGCTGCTATTCTACAGAGACACATAAGGCAAGCTTCCAGGTTCCTAAATACGTCAGCAAATTGTTGAAATAAGCAACAGCCTTTATGAAACCCCAAGGTAGAAAGGCCGGAAGAAAGCGTATTGATATTAGGAAAAATGTGCTATAATAATAGCATGGTTATCAATAAAGTCAGAAATACAATTCTTCATAACAACCTGATTGAAAAAGGTGAGCACATCGTGATGGGACTCTCAGGAGGCCCGGATTCGGTGTGCCTTTTTTATATTCTGAATCAATTGAAAGAGGAATTTGAACTATCTCTTCATGCTGTTCACATCAACCATCAGCTCAGACCGGGAGCCGCGGAGGAAGATCAGAGGTATGCGGAGGAGCTTTGTCACCGTTTTGGGGTTCCCTGCAGGGTGGATGTCTACGATGTAAATCGTATTGCAAAGGAAAAGGGGATTTCCAGTGAGGATGCCGGAAGACAGGTGAGATATCAATCTTTTTTTGAGGAAGCAAAATCTGTTTCTGAAAAAAACGGTGTACCGGTAAAAATCGCCGTTGCCCAGAACCTGAACGACCAGGCAGAAACTTTATTGATGAGAATTATGAGAGGGACCGGCACCGAAGGACTGGCCGGAATTGAGTATAAACGAAAAGACAGAAGCGGAGCTGTGATTATCAGACCGTTGCTGGATGTTTCTCGGGCCGAAATCGAAGCTTTCTGCAAAGAAAACAACTTAAATCCCAGAATTGACCTTACCAACCTGGAGCCCATCTACACGCGAAATAAAATCCGTTTGGAACTGCTGCCTTATATCCAGGAAAATTTCAATGGCAATGTGATGGAGGCTATCAATCGTCTTTCCAGGATTGCCAAGGAAGATAAGAACTTTTTTTCTCAAAGGATAGAAGAGCTCATGTTCCGGCATTGCGAGAAAATCCGGTCTGAAGGCAGGGATTGTGCAGATTCTGTTTCCTTTCCCGTAGAAGTATTAAGGGAGCAGCATCCGGCACTCAGGCACAGACTTATCATGAAGCTCTTTGAAAGCATTGGGCTGGACAGAGATATTTCAGCCATTCATCTTGAGCAGGCGGATAAGCTGTTGCTGGATGGAAAAACCTCATCGGTTGCAGAATTTTCTTCAGATTATGTGATGAAAATTTCCTACGGGTCGGCGGAATTTTATAAAAAAAGGGACAATTGGGATGAAAGTTTCGAATATGACATAAATATGAATGGTATTACTGAAATTCATGAATTAAATAAAGAAATCGGGGTAAGAATTCTAAGAAGAAAGGAATGGGAAAATGTAAATTCTGAAAGAAAGACCTTGGATAGTACTTCTTTCTCTTGCAGCATGAGTTATGACGAAATACAAAAAAGTCATTGCCGTTTGATACTGAGAACAAGAAGAGAGGGAGATTATATAGTACCCCTTGGAATGAAGGGTAAAAAGAAACTCCAAGATTTTTTTGTTGATGCAAAGATTAAAAAAGAAAACAGAGATCGTATTCCGCTGCTTTGTCTGGGGTCGGAAATTATATGGATCGTCGGATATCGGATCAGCGAGAATTACAAGATTCAAAACCATACGAAACACATGATTTTGCTTGAATTTTATTCAAAAAAATGATAAAATGACAAAATGCTGCAATGCATAAAGAATAATGAGACAGAATCCGAAAAGGGGGAACAAAAAACATTGAATAGAGTTGTGAAAAACTTAGGAATATATGTAGTGATCTTTGCTCTTGTACTGGCCATGGCCTGGTTTTATAAAGGAGTGCCGGAACAGGAAGTGAAAGAAGTTACCTTCTCTGATTTTTACGATGCCGTAAGAAGTGAGAAAGTGAAAGAACTTACGATTGTGGACAGAACGCTGAACGGAACCTTAAAATCCGGTGAAAAAATCGTTGCCTACGCTCCGTCTGTTCTTGAAATTAACATTTTGAACGAACAGTATGTATTCCCTCAGATGGAAGAAGGGAAGATCGATGTAAAAAGTGACGAACCGAAAACCACTCCTTGGATCGTGACTTTGCTTCCAACCATCATCATGGTTGTAATATTGATTGCTTTCTGGTTTGTCTTTATGAACCAGGGGCAGGGCGGCGGTGGAAAGGTTATGTCCTTCGGGAAAAGCAGAGCAAAGCTTCATAAGGACGATGACCTGAAAAGGGTTACCTTTGCCGACGTGGCAGGACTGGATGAAGAAAAGGAAGAATTGGAGGAAGTTGTAGACTTCCTGAAAAATCCGAAAAAATATAACAGCCTGGGAGCCAGGATACCGAAGGGAATCCTGCTGGTAGGGCCTCCGGGTACCGGTAAGACCTATATTTCCAAGGCAACTGCCGGAGAGGCCGGAGTACCGTTTTTCAGCATCAGCGGATCAGATTTCGTAGAAATGTTTGTAGGTGTCGGTGCTTCCAGAGTAAGAGATTTGTTCGAACAGGCCAAGAAAAACTCTCCCTGTATCATTTTCATAGATGAAATTGATGCGGTAGGAAGAAAAAGAGGTGCCGGATTAGGCGGCGGCCATGATGAAAGAGAACAGACGTTAAACCAATTGCTGGTGGAAATGGATGGTTTTGGTGAAAATATAGGGATTATTATCCTTGCAGCAACCAATAGACCGGACATTCTTGATCCGGCTTTATTAAGACCGGGCAGATTTGACAGACAAGTAGTGATCGGTATTCCCGATATTAAGGGACGTGAAGCTATTTTCAGAATACATTCCAGAAATAAACCGCTGGATGAAGTTGTGGATCCCAAGGTGCTTGCACGAAGGACACCGGGGTTCACTCCGGCTGATATTGAAAACATGCTAAATGAAGCAGCATTGCTTACAGCCAGAAGAAACGGCAGAAAAATTCGTATGGATGAAATAGAAGAAGCCATTACGAAGGTCATTGCCGGACCTGAGAAGAAGAGCAGAGTTATCAGCGAGAGTGAAAGAAAGTTAACGGCTTATCATGAAGCAGGCCATGCTCTTGTGGCAAGAATGATGCCTAACACGGATCCGGTACACCAGGTAACCATCATTCCGAGAGGACGGGCTGGAGGCTTTACCATGATCCTTCCTAAGGAAGATAAATATTATGCAACAAAAACTACCATGACGGAGCAGATCATTCATCTGCTTGGCGGCAGAGTGGCGGAAAAGCTTACTTTGAACGACATCAGTACCGGTGCCAGCAATGACATTGAGCGTGCCACCGAGATTGCAAGAGCCATGGTAACGAAATACGGCTTTAGTGAGAGGCTTGGTCCTGTCAATTACAGCTCCTCTGATGAAGTATTCCTGGGTAAGGATTTCTCTACCAGAAAAAATTATTCTGAGGAAATGGCATCGGAAATCGACGAAGAAATCAGAACCATTATTGAAGATGCCTTTGCTACCGCAGAAAAACTGCTGTCAGAGAATATTGACAAGCTTCATACCGTGGCCAAAACACTGCTGGAAATTGAAACTCTGGATGGCGAGCAGTTCGAAGCGTTGTTTACCGGAGAAAAAACTTCAAAACAATTAATTGAAGAAGTTCATCATCTGGAACTGGCTATAGAAGAGGCCAATGCAAAAGAAGCAGCTGAAATGGAAGAAGCACTGGCAGAGAATGATGACCTTGATCAGCTGGAAGAATCGGAGGATGAAGAAGGCGGAGATATGACGGAGGATTCGGAAGAAGATACCGTGTCCGATGAGGATGATGAGGACAGAAAGTAAATAAAGTTAACTTTGGGGGGCAGGTCTTGTTACTTGTCCCTTTAACAATGGGGTGAAGTGAAAAATGAAGGTAACGGTAAGAGATTGTCTTACACTTCCGGCTTTTAAAGAAGCAAGAATTCTGGCTGGAAAGCCAGGACTTGACAATAGAGTCAGCGCTGTTTCTTTTTTAGAACCGGATCAATCAGGCCAGATTCAATCGCAGATGTATAAAGAGGATGAAATGGTTCTTGCTGCTTTTTCCTTTGAGGAAAAACCCCTCGAGAGCCGGCTGAAGATGATTGAGGATCTTTCCGGGGCCGGAGCAGCTACCTTGGTGCTGCTCCCCATGGGAGTCATGTTTCGGGAAGTGAACCCAAACATTATAGCCCTTGCCGACCGGCTGGATCTGCCTGTCATTTGCCTGCCCAGTGATGCCCAAATCACCTTCTCCGATATTGTTAATGTGGTAATGGAAAAGGTTTTATACGGAGATAATTTTGGAAACCGTCTCATCAGCAATACCATTTATCATCTGCTGAATTTTGAAAAACACAGCAGCTTCCAGTCTGCGGCAAGGGAAGCGGCCATTAATAACAATTTCCAGCTTGTCATATTGAGCGAAGATTTTAATCCGATCTTTTCCGTAGAGACAAGATATCGAACCACCATAGCCGAAGCCATACGTGCAGGAATTGAACGTGATGTAAATAAATCTATGGTATATACCAAAATCGATATCAACGGAGCCTTAACCTATTGGGGGCCGGTGCTGATCAACGGTGAGAAGCACTACATGTTCATTGTAGATAATGAAGATTCCTATTCGCCGGGAGAAATAACCAAACTGGCTGAGATTGTAGAGATTGCCATAGGTATGTGGAAATTCAGCCCTGTAAAGGATGCAAAGGCAGATTTTCTAAAGGCGCTAAGGCGTGGGAACAGAAGTCTCGCTTACAGCCTGAAAGAGGAAGCGGAAGTGGCGGGAAAGGAAATTCTCAGCGTCTTCAGCATAGAAGGTTTGGAAAAGGATGATTGCTTTAAAAAAATATCCATCTTTGAAAAAAAGACAGGCTATGAGGTATTGAAAATCCATGAGGGGGACGAGGTCTGGGGAATGATTCTGGAAAAGAAGAAATCCAAAACCAGAGAATCCGCTGTTTCATTATATCAGGAGCTTCAGGGGGCCGGGGCCGAAACCATATTCCATGTTACCAACGTAGAAGGAATAGAAGGTTCGGCGGATGCCTATCAGCTTATCAATGAAAGCTGGACGTTTATAAAAAATATTTTCCCTCACAAGAATCTGTTTACAAAATATGAACTTGCCCTGGCAAGTAATTGCATTAATATTTCTATTAAGAATGATTCTGTAAAAAAGAACTATATGGATTTGCTTGAGCCTTTTAAAATTGTCGGAGAGGGAAAAGGAAGGCAGTTGCTGGAAACCCTTGAAATTTTTGTATTGGATGCGGGGATGAATACCTCCAAAACGGCAAATATGATGGGCATTCACACCAATACGGTTCAATACCGTTTAAAGAGGATTAAAGAGATTCTGCAGGCCGATATGATGGGTACTACCATTATGCCGGGTCTGACGGTTGCTCTGGCTATCGAAAGGATTGAAAAAATTACGAAGAAATTATAACTTGGGAGTCTAGGGAGTATTGAACAATGATCCGCTTCTCCTCCTAATGACCAGCTAACGCACTTTACCGTACGCAATACATGGAGACAAGAATGAAAACAAAAAATGCAGCAAGAATCACCACTTTGATCTTAACCTTTGTTCTAATAACCGGAATCTCGGCCGTAAATTCCTATGCAGAGGAAACTGCAGAGCGCAGCTATGAAAAAGTGATCGCTCACGGAGGCGGCGTCTATAAGGGTTATGAGACCACCAATTCCGTCGAGGCGTTGAATCAGGCTATTGAACACGGCTATAAGCTGATAGAATTGGATATGGAGCTTACCTCGGATCAAAAGGTAATTATGCTTCATGACTGGGACAGAACCACACTTCATTATTTCGGAACCGTCTTTGATAGGAAAATCAGCCAAAGCCAGTTCCTGAACCTGACCATTCACGGTCAGCTTGAGGTTTTAACCTTTGATAAATTAATTACGATTTTGAAACAAGCCCCTGGAATAAAAATTGTATCGGACACCAAGGGGGACAATCTTGAGTTGTTAAGTCAAATCGCAAAGGAATATCCGGAATATGTATGCAGAATCATTCCACAAATTTATGATTATGATGAATTGGAGCCTGTGAAAGCACTTGGATATGAAGACATCATCTTTACCCTTTATGCGCAACCAAACTTTGATATAGATACCTTGGCCCAATTTGTTACAAGCCATGATCTTTATGCGGTGACCATGCCGGATTACTACGCGGAAAGAGGGTACTGCAAAAAACTTTCCGCATACGGAATCAAAATATATGTGCATCCCGTGTCTGCGATGGAGCAGGCTATGGAATTTACCGAAATGGGGGCATACGGTGTGTATTCGGGCACTCTGCTGCCGGAAGAATTTGAGGGTCCTGAAAAAGATTATTATCTGCTTTCCAATAACGATCCCGGGAAAACTGTCAAACTGGAGGATGAGTATTTCAGCAGTGTAAACGAATGGAAGGTCTATGGCTTGCAAAAGGGGGAATCCGTAAAGTATACCCTGGACGAGAAGAAAACCCTTACTCAGGGTGAAGACTTCAACCTCTGGGAAAAAGGAAAGCATAAGCTGACCATAACCATCTATGATGTGACAGGCAAGCCTGTCGGCCAATTGGAATATCTGATCTGGAAAGAGGAAGGAAAATTCCGTTTATTACATAAAAAGTATGAGTACCGGCTTGATGCCGTAAAAGAACCGAAAGATTTTCTGTCGGTTATGGAAAGCTCAAAAATTGACGTAAAGTTCAGGGAAATCTTGCAGAACTCTTTGATAGCCAAAAAAGGAGAGCATTGGTTTTATCAAAATGGTCTGACAAATCGTTACGAAAACAGGCAGGAATCCTTCTTCCCTCTGCAGGGCAGCGGCGGCAGGCTTCTCCTTCCCCTGTCCGACACCATGACAGCATTTGGAGCCAAATCCGTTTCTATGAATCAGGGCAAGGATCTGGCCATAGAATACGGAGAAGATACCTATCGTATCGTAGTAGGCAGCCCTTATCTGCGTAATGGTTTTCGGATCACGCGTGTAAAGAATCCAGTATGTCTGTACCTCAGTAAAGCCATGGCACCAAGTGAGCTATATCAGGTGATAACCGGCAGGCCTTACATAGAAAGGAATGATCTGGTTATTTTTCTTCCCAAGAATACCAAATTGACCAAAGAAGAAGAAAGGCTGCTTGTTGATACGGCAAAAAAGTTATACTGATCTTCCTGTCGAACAAAGAGAAATTCTTTGATTTACCGATTAATACTAATAAATATGGCGTTTACACCCGGTTTTCGCCATTTTTTTCTTTTCTCTTAGATTCCCCATGTATACTTTGACATTGTGGGTATATGATGGTAACATATTGAAACAGGTGAACAATTTAAGAATTGGAATCAATAGATTTAAATCTGGAATACTAATTGAAAGCAAAAAATACGGGCGCAGAAATCTACAAATCCGTATACTAAAAAAGAGATTTGTGATTTCCTTGCATAAGTTCGCCGACAATTTGCTTCACAAATTGGGCGAGCTAAGAGCAGTAGAAATCTACAAATCCGTATACTAAAAAAGATTTGTGATTTCCTTGCATAAGTTCGCCGACAATTTGCTTCACAAATTGGGCGAGCTAAGAAAGGAGTAAGAAAATTGAAGTATTATAAGATATCCCATTTAGTTAAATCAGAAGATCTGAATCATCACGGGACCTTATTTGCAGGACGTTCTGCAGAATGGCTGGTAGAAGCGGCCTTTGTTGCTGCCGCATCCCAGCATGGAAGACCGCAGGATGTACTCTGTGTAAATATACATGGTTTTACATTTAAAAAACCGGTACAAAAAGGAGATATTATCACCTTTCTTTCCAAAGTGGCCAAGGTGGGTAATACCAGTATAACGGTATATGTAAAGGCTATGTCGGAAATTCATGGGACAACCCACGTAGATGGGTTCCTGACCTTTGTCTGCATAGAACCGGATACTAAGCGAAAAAGACCTCATGGCATCGTGATGGATGAGATCCAGGATGAGGAAGAAAAAGAGATCAGGGATCGTGCGGAAAGGCTTTAAAATCTCTGTGGATAAACAAGGCGAAATATAATGTATACAATTCAAAATCTGTTGAAAATTGATACATTATAATATAATATTATCCATGGCGTATTTTGTTTGAGTCTTATGAGAGCAAGGCGTCAGCGCAATTTTGCTTCACAAATTGTGCGGGCTGAGACAGGCTAAGATAGGAACAATTTATATATATGCAAATTAATTAGTAGGAGGATGTATTGTATGAACAAGCTTGAAGATCTTCGCGCAAAAAAAGCAGCCATTGCTTTAGGCGGGGGACAGGAAAGAATCGATGCTCAGCATAAACAAGGCAAGCTGACAGCAAGAGAAAGATTGGATCTTCTGTTTGACGAAGGCAGTTTCGTAGAAATCGATGTATTCGTTTCACACAGATGCAACAATTTTGATATGGCTGATAAGCACGCACCCGGAGATGGTGTTGTGACAGGCTATGGAACAGTTGACGGCAGACTGGTATTTGCTTACGCTCAGGATTTTACCGTACTTGGCGGTTCTCTGGGTGAATATCACGCGGAAAAGATTGTTAAGGTCCAAAATATGGCGCTGAAAATGGGAGCACCTATCGTAGGACTGAATGATTCCGGTGGAGCAAGAATCCAGGAAGGTGTAAATGCCCTTTCGGGATTCGGAAAAATATTCTACAACAACACGATTTCCTCAGGGGTTATCCCGCAGATCTCCGTGATCATGGGACCATGTGCAGGCGGAGCGGTTTATTCGCCGGCAATTACAGACTTTGTATTTATGGTTGACAAAACAAGCCAGATGTTTATTACAGGGCCTCAGGTAATTAAGACCGTTACCGGCGAGGATATCTCTGCTGAAAAACTGGGCGGTGCTATGACACACAATTCTATCAGTGGTGTAGCACATTTCATCGGCAAGGATGATACCGAAACCCTGGCTCAGGTAAGAGATCTTCTAAGCTATATGCCTTCCAACAATCTGGAAACACCTCCGGTTTTGGCTACCGGCGATGATCCGAACAGACAAATTCCGGAATTTAACGAAATCATTCCGGAAAACCCAAACAAAGCATATGACATCTATGAAATTATTAAAAAACTTGCAGATAACGGCGTGTTTTATGATGTAATGCCTCATTATGCAAAAAATATGGTAACCTGCTTTATCCGTTTAGATGGACAGACAGTAGGTGTTATCGCAAATCAGCCAAAGTTTGCGGCAGGCTGTCTTGATATCAACGCATCTGATAAAGCCGCCAGATTTATCAGAAGATGTGACGCCTTCAATATTCCTTTGCTGACGATTGAGGATGTTCCTGGATTCCTGCCTGGAACTGATCAGGAATACGGTGGAATCATCAGACATGGAGCAAAAATGCTTTATGCGTATTGCGAAGCAACCGTTCCAAAGGTAACGATGATTCTTAGAAAAGCTTATGGCGGTGCTTACATTGGAATGTGTAATAAAGAATTAGGAGCCGATTTGGTACTCGCATGGCCGACTGCTCAAATTGCAGTTATGGGTGCCGAAGGTGCAGCCAATATCGTCTTTAAAAATGATATTAAAAACGCGGCTGATCCTGTGGCTAAAAGACAGGAGAAAGTTGCAGAATATGAAGAGAAATTCAATAATCCTTATAGAGCAGCTGAGATGGGCTATGTAGATGACGTTATCGAACCGTCTACAGCAAGACAGAGAATTATCAGTGCCTTTGACATGCTGGCATCTAAGAGACAGTCACTGCCTGCAAAGAAGCACGGCAATATTCCGCTATAAGAGCTTGAAGGCAGGCTTGTGGGTAAAACTTTAAGAGTTTACTCAAAAAGAAAATTGAAGAAAGGAATAGAGGTGACATAGATGAATGAGTTAAGCATAATGGAACGATTTGCAGACCCTGTTCTGTTTGAACAATTGTCAAAAGGTGAGCTGGTACAAGGTGCATTGATTACAACAATGATGGGAATGGGGATCACCTTTGTGGTTCTGACCCTTTTGTGGGGTGTTATCGCTGCAGTTACCAAAGTCATTAACGGCACGGAAAAGAAAAACAGCGGGTCTACACCCTTAGCGGCGCCAGCGGCAGTCCCGGCAGCAGCAGTACAAAATACAGCACCTGCAGCTCCGGCGACAGCAGAGATCGGCGCAGAAATCATTGCTGTTATCACTGCGGCCATTGCCGCCATGGAAAACCAGTCTTCCACATCGAACCAATTGATTATCAGAAAAATCAGCCGAGTTTCAGGAAACAGCACATCCTGGAGCAGAGCTGGTGCGGCAGATTGTATTGAAAGCAGAAAAATATAATGAGCGCAAATGAAGCGTCCATTGTATCATCTTAGGAACTTGGTTTATGATATAACTATTTTTAAAGGAGAGAAAATACAATGAAAAAATATAATATCGTAGTGAATGGCACTGCTTATGCAGTAGAAGTAGAAGAAGTAGGATCCGGTTCCGCACCAGCAGCAGCCCCAGCGGCAGCTCCGGCACCAGCAGCAGCTCCGGCACCTGCAGCAGCTCCAGCACCTGCAGCAGCTCCCGCTCCGGCTCCAAAAGCAGCACCTGCAGCAGCTCCTTCCGCCGGCGCACAGACCGTCGAATGCCCAATGCCGGGAACTATTTTGGATATCAAGGTAAAACCGGGAGATGCAGTAACGCAGGGTCAAGTACTTCTTATTCTCGAAGCTATGAAAATGGAAAATGAAATTATGGCTCCGGGAGCAGGAACTGTTGACACAATCCAGGTTACAAAGGGTGCTTCAGTAAATGCAGGAGACATATTACTTTCACTTAAGTAGCCCTCCGATATTAACGAAATATTCTTACGGGAGGTAGAAATAAAAATGATTTTAGAGACGATTAAAGATTTTATTGGAACTACCGGTATCGTAAACATGGACATAAAGAGCTTTATCATGATTTGTGTAGCTTTACTGTTCCTGTATTTGGCTATCAGAAGAGGCTTTGAGCCTTTGCTTCTGGTGCCTATCGCATTCGGGATGCTGCTGTCAAACTTACCTATGTCTGGTATTTTCGAGCATACCGTTACGGCTTTCGATGCTTATATAGATCCTTCCAAAACGGAAACAACAGGTGGACTTTTTTATCTGTTTTATTCCTTTAACAAATTGGGCATTTTCCCACCGCTTATTTTCCTGGGAATCGGTGCCATGACAGACTTTGGTCCGCTGATTGCGAATCCTAAGTCATTGCTTTTAGGAGCGGCAGCACAATTTGGTATTTTTACCACGTTCCTTGGAGCAGTATTGTTTTGTAACTTTAACGCACAGGAAGCTGCTTCCATCGGTATTATCGGCGGAGCCGACGGCCCGACAGCTATCTTCCTGACCACAAAGCTGGCTCCCCATCTGTTGGGTGCCATTGCGGTAGCGGCTTATTCTTACATGGCTCTGGTGCCGGTTATACAGCCTCCTATTATGAAGCTGTTAACTACCAAGAAGGAAAGAATCATCAAAATGGAACAGCTGAGAGTGGTCAGCCAGAGAGAAAAGATCCTGTTCCCGATCATGGTATCAGTGATTGTTATACTGATCCTTCCGGCGGCTTCTTCTCTTATCGGAATGCTGATGCTGGGCAACCTGTTTAAAGAAAGCGGCTGTACAGCAAGACTTTCAGAAACTGCGTCCAATGCATTGATCAATATCGTTACAATCCTTCTGGGAATCTCCGTAGGAGCTTCCGCTCAGGGACCTTCTTTCCTGGTGCTGGACACAATCCAAATCATCGTTCTTGGAGTACTTGCTTTTGCAGTTGGAACAGCTGGCGGTGTCCTTCTTGGAAAACTGATGTGCGTATTATCAGGCGGTAAAATCAATCCGCTGATCGGTTCTGCAGGGGTTTCTGCAGTCCCAATGGCAGCGCGTGTATCACAAAAGGTAGGTCAGGCCGAAAATCCATCCAACTTCCTTTTAATGCATGCAATGGGTCCTAACGTAGCCGGCGTAATCGGTTCTGCAGTAGCAGCGGGTGTTATGCTGTCCATGTTTAGCTGATCATGATCGAATCAACCTAATAACAATACGAAAACCGGACTTTACAAAGTCCGGTTTTTATTGTAAAAGAACGGGATATGGTTTATACTAAGTAGGTCAATTCTACTGAAGCGGGGTTTGCCCTGCAATTTATTAAACGAAGGGAGAACAGATATGTTATTAGCATTCGATGTAGGGAATACTAACATAGTTCTAGGAGTCTTTAAAGACGGCAATCTGATTCAAAACTGGAGACTGGAAACCGACAACAACAAAAGCGCTGACGAGTATGGCATGATTATCAATCAGCTTTTCAGCTATGTGGGGCTGAGCACTAAAGAGATCAAAGATATCATTATCTCAACGGTAGTTCCGTCGGTACTTTATACCTTGCAGCATTTATCCATGAAATACTTTAACAAAAGGGCAATCGTAGTAGGACCCGGAGTGAAAACCGGACTGGTTATCAAATACGATAACCCGAAACAAGTGGGAGCCGACCGTATCGTCAATGCCGTAGCGGCATATGCCAAATACGGAGGGCCCTTGATCATCGTGGATTTCGGAACTGCAACCACCTTTTGCGCCATAACGGAGAAAGCCGAATATTTAGGCGGAACCATTGCACCTGGAATTAAAATTGCCTCCGACGCCTTGTTTGAAAAAACGGCAAAACTGCCGAAGGTTGAACTGGAGGAACCCGGCCATGTCATCTGTAAAAATACCATTGAAAGCATGCAGTCGGGACTTGTTTACGGACATATGGGCATGGTGGATTATATTGTAAAGAAGATGAAGAAAGAATTAGAACAGTATTCCAGTTCGGGCAATTCTGCTAAAGTAGTTGCTACGGGTGGCCTGGCTACACTCATCGAAAGCGGCATTGATTGTATTGATTGTGTAGACAAGCTTCTGACCCTGGAAGGGCTTGAATTAATATACGAAAAAAACAAAGGGCACAAGGGATGGAAATAGGAAACGTTAAGCTGGAAAATCCTTTTTTTCTGGCACCTCTGGCCGGTATTACCGATGCACCTTTCCGCAGGATCTGCAGGGAACAGGGCGCCGGTCTTGTCTATTCGGAAATGGTCAGTGTAAAAGGTTTATATTATAATGATAAAGCTACGGAGCGATTGCTGAATATTTATGATGAGGAAAAGCCGGTGGCCTATCAGATCTTTGGTTCGGAACCCGAGTTTATCTCCTATGGAGCGAAGGCGCTGGCAAGGCGGGAAAACTGCATTCTTGATATCAATATGGGCTGCCCGGTTCCAAAGGTTGTAAAAAACGGCGAGGGCTCCGCCCTTTTGAAAGACCCTCTTCTGATAGAGAAAATCGTAAAAACAGCAGTAGCGGAGGCGGAAAAACCAGTAACCGCAAAAATCAGAATCGGGTGGGATTCGAGAAGTATAAATGCCGTTGAAATTGCAAAGGCTATAGAAGCCGCAGGCGCCTCAGCCATCGGAGTACACGGCAGAACGAGAGAACAATATTACAGTGGTCACGCTGATTGGAATGTGATTAAACAGGTGAAGGAAGCCGTATCCATTCCGGTTATCGGAAACGGTGACATTTTCAGAGGGGAAGACGCTATCCGGATGATGAAAGAAACCGGCTGCGACTTTGTTATGATTGCCAGAGGCGCTATGGGGAATCCCTGGATTTTCAGGGATGCAGTGGCGTTATGGAAAGGACAGGCATTGCCTCCTCCTCCCACCATTCAAGAAAAGGTATCTGTAATCCGAAAGCAGCTCGATTTATTGCTTGCCGAAAAGGGAGAATATGCCGCCGTACGTGAAATGCGAAAGCATGTCGGATGGTATTTAAAAGGCTTTCCGGGCTCCGCGGAAATAAGAAGAAAGGTGAATAGCATCGACAAGGCGGAGATTCTCAGAGAAGTGATTTCAGAATTGGACGCCAACTTGTAAGCCTTGTTTTTCAATGGTATTCCTTGACATTTGTCGAGGAATCCTTTATAATATTGCGCATACGAGCGCATCTATAGGGTAGTGTGGAACATATTTTAAATATTAAAGGAGATTATAAAATGGCAGAGCAAATGCTGTTAACAAAAGAAGGTTATGAGAAGATTGTAGCAGAACACGAAGAACTGGTTACGGTCAGAAGAAAAGAAGTTGCCGAAAGAATTAAGGAGGCTATCTCCTACGGTGACATCTCCGAGAACTCCGAATACGATTCTGCTAAAAATGAGCAGGCAGAGCTGGAGGAGAGAATCAACAAGCTTGAAAATATGATGCGTAAAGCCAAGATTATAGATGAATCCGCTATGTCTAAGGATCATGTTGGCATTGGCCTTAAAGTAAAGGTGAAGGAAATGGAGACGGATGAAATTTCAGAATTCTCTATTGTAGGTTCGACAGAAGCAGATCCTTTCGAAGGCAAAATTTCCAACGAATCTTTAGTGGGTGCTGCGCTCCTTGGAAAAATGGTAAATGAAATTGCAGAAGTTCAGGTACCGGATGGGATTGTTCACTATCAGGTATTAGAAATATATAAATAGACTCATACTGAACAGTAATCACTATAGTAGTCTAGAAAAGAGGGAAATGATGAGTACAGAAGACAACAACATTCAGAACCAGCATGTGAATGAAGCTGATGCAGAGATTGAATTATCCGAAGAGGGATTGAATGAACTGAGACAGGTCAGACGTGATAAGTTGAAAAAACTGCAGGATATGGGCAGAAATCCATTTCTTGTGGAGACCTGGGATGTGAAAAATTACAGCAAGGATATCAAAGATAATTTTGATGCAATGGATGGGCAGGAAGTAACCTGTGCAGGGAGAATCATGGCCAAGCGCCAGATGGGAAAAGCATCTTTTATCGATATTCAGGACAAGCAGGGAAGAATTCAATGCTATATCAGACAGGATGCCATTACCCCGGAAGAATATGAAATTTTTCTGACTTATGATATCGGTGATATCGTAGGTATTGTCGGTGATGTCTTCCGGACAAAACATGGGGAGATTTCCATCAAGGTTCATGAACTGAAGCTTCTGTCCAAGTCCCTTCAAATTCTGCCGAACAAATTCCATGGATTGAAAGATCAGGATATTCGGTACAGACAAAGATATGTAGACCTTATTATGAATCCGGAGGTAAGGGAGACCTTTATCCTTCGATCCAAAATGATTAAGGAAATAAAAAAATTCCTGGAAGGAAGAGACTTCCTGGAGGTAGATACTCCGGTTCTTACCACCATTGCCGGCGGCGCCAATGCAAGACCGTTTGTTACCCATCATAATACCTTGGATTTGGATATGAAGCTTCGTATCTCGAATGAGCTTTATTTGAAAAGGCTGATTGTTGGAGGCTTTGACAGGGTTTATGAAATGGGCAAGATGTTCCGTAATGAAGGTATGGACCGAAACCATAATCCTGAATTCACCTCCATGGAGCTGTATCAGGCATACGGCAATATGGAAGATATGATGGATATCACCGAGAACATGATTGCTACAGTTGCTCAAAATGTATTAGGAACTATGCAGATCGAATATCAGGGAAAGAAATTCGATCTGACACCTCCATGGCAGAGATTGTCCATGCAGGATGCTGTTAAGAAATGGGTTGGAGAAGACTTCGATCTCATTACCACCGATGAAGAAGCCAGAGAAGTGGCCAAAAAGCATCATCTTGAAGATGTAGAAAAGATGACAAGA
The DNA here is from genome assembly GCF_018128545.1 of Sinanaerobacter chloroacetimidivorans. Taxonomy (GTDB): domain Bacteria; phylum Bacillota; class Clostridia; order Peptostreptococcales; family Anaerovoracaceae; genus Sinanaerobacter; species Sinanaerobacter chloroacetimidivorans. The sequence goes on from NZ_JAGSND010000010.1 coordinate 135,091, forward strand.
GGTCATGTTATCTGTGCATTATTTGAGGAATATTGCGAAGAATATTTGGAAGGGCCGGTATTTATTACAGGACATCCCGTTGAGGTTTCTCCTCTGGCAAAGAGAGATCCGAAGGATCCAAGAATCACCAGAAGATTTGAAGCTTATATCAATACCTGGGAAATTGCCAATGCCTTCTCCGAGCTGAATGACCCAATCGACCAGTATCAGAGATTTAAAGAGCAGCAGGAACAGCTGGAAAGCGGCGATGATGAAGCCCATCCAATGGATGAGGATTTTGTAAACGCACTGGAGGTCGGCTTGCCGCCTACAGGCGGACTCGGCATCGGGGTAGACAGAGTGATCATACTTCTGACCAACTCTCCGTCGATACGAGATATCATCCTGTTCCCAACCATGAAACCACTTTAGGCTTGTTAAAATTATCCACAGCGTTGTTACTGCCGGCGCCTAACAGGTAATATAAAATTGCCCACAGCGTTGGACTGTTAATACGGCTATAATTGCTTGAAACATAGAATTACTAGAAAAGTTTGCTTCGGCAAACTTTTCTTATCGAAAAGGAGTTATATGATGAAAGATATTCAATTAAAGCAGCTTTTTGTCTCCACCGATGATTACACCGGTAAAGAAATAATCATACGGGGGTGGGTCAGAACAAACCGAAGCTCTAACAAATTCGGTTTTGTAGAAATCAATGACGGAAGTTACTTCAAGTCTGTACAGGTTGTATATGAAGAAGCCTTCATTAGCAATTTTGATGAAATCGCAAAGGCTCCTATTTCCGCTGCCCTTTGTGTCACCGGAGAACTGGTGTTGACGCCGGAGTCCAAGCAGCCCTTTGAGATCAAAGCCAGAGAGGTTATCGTCGAAGCAGGTTCACACGCCGACTATCCTCTCCAGAAAAAAAGGCACAGCCTTGAATTTCTGCGTGAGATAGCCCATTTAAGACCCAGAAGCAACACCTTTTCGGCCGTATTCCGTGTAAGATCTCTGGTAGCTTATGCGATTCATCAGTTTTTCCAGGAAAACAATTTTGTTTATGTGCACACCCCAATTATCACCGGAAGTGATGCGGAAGGTGCCGGGGAAATGTTTCGGGTGACCACTTTGGATCTGGATAAACTCCCCAGAGCAGAATCTGGAAAAATCGACTATAGCCAGGATTTCTTCGGAAAAGAAACCAATCTTACAGTAAGCGGACAGCTGGAAGCGGAAACCTTCGCCCTTGCTTTCCGAAACGTATATACCTTTGGCCCGACTTTCCGCGCCGAAAACTCCAATACGGCCAGACATGCTTCCGAGTTTTGGATGATCGAACCTGAAGTGGCTTTTGCAGATATCCATGATAACATGGCTCTGGCTGAAAGTATGATCAAGTATATTATCAATTACACATTGGAGCATGCTCTCGAGGAAATGAAGTTCTTCAACGAGTTTATCGATAAAGGGCTTCTAGACCGACTGAACAATATTGTAAGCAATGATTTTGCAAGGGTCACCTATACGGAGGCCGTGGATATTCTCTCCAAAGCGGAGAAGGAATTCCAGTTCCCTGTAAAGTGGGGGATTGATCTGCAGACGGAGCACGAAAGATATCTGACAGAAGAAATTTACAGGAAGCCGGTCTTTGTAACGGATTATCCAAAGGAAATCAAGGCTTTTTATATGAGACTTAACGAAGACGGGAAGACCGTTGCGGCCATGGACTTGCTGGTGCCCGGCGTTGGGGAGATTATCGGCGGAAGCCAAAGAGAAGAAAGATACGATCATCTTGTTAACAGAATCAATGAACTGGGCTTAAACGAGCAGGATTACTGGTGGTATCTGGATCTGAGAAAATACGGCGGTGTCAAGCATGCGGGATATGGCCTCGGCTTTGAAAGAATCATTATGTATATTACCGGAATGAGTAATATCAGGGACGTGCTCCCGTTCCCAAGAACACCGAAAACTGCGGAATTTTAGAGGAAACGATTATGAATCTATTAGGAACTGCTATCAAAGACGGTGCAATAAAGGGCGTAAAAACAGCTTTTATGCTTTTGAAAATTGTACTGCCGGTTTATGCTGTCGTTGTTTTCATTAAATATTCTCCTATAATGCCATTTTTGCAGAGCTTATTTTCACCGGCAATGAAGTTTTTTCACCTGCCGGGTGATGGAATTGTGCCTCTGATTACAGGCTTGTTTACAGATGAATACGCTACCATTGCGGTAATGAGCACCTTTGATTTTTCCGTTGCGGAGATCACAACTATCGCCATGATGGTTCTGGTAGCCCATTCGATGCCTGTTGAGGCTGCATTAGCTCGGAAAATTGGTCTGTCTGCGGCAAAATATTCTGCTTTCCGTATGGTTTTTGCCGTATTGGTAGGAGTTTTAGTTGGTTGGATTGGGGGGGTGTTTTCGTGAGTGCATCTTTTAGCGTCATCTTTCAGGAGATCTTCTTGGGATGCATTTCTACGATCCTAAGCTTGCTGAAAATACTGATCCCTCTCATGATCGTTGTTGAAATTCTCATGGTGTATAACGTCATGGAGAAATTGGCAAATAGACTGCAGTTTCTTGCTAAATTAATGGGAATGAAAAATCAGTCCATATTCCCTCTTCTTGTGGGGGTCATTATGGGCGTTACATATGGGGCAGGCACTTTGATTGAAATCAACAGGCAAACACCGATTCCGAAAAAGGACTACGCTCTTATTGGAATTTTTATGTTTTTATGTCACGGCATCATTGAAACAGCATTTATTTTTTATGTTGCCGGTGCAAATATTATTGCAATTACCATTGGCAGACTGCTCATTGCCTTTGTGGTGACAGCCCTTGCGGCAAGACTGCCTATGATCAGAAAAATGGAGGACAATATTGAATGAACGGGCTTTGGAATGAACTTCTGATCGGAGTTATAAACCTTGAAATAACACATCTTATCATGTTTGCAATCGGAGGACTGCTGATTTATCTGGCGATTGCCAAGGAGTACGAGCCTATGCTTTTACTGCCTATCGGCTTTGGCGCCATTCTGGCAAATATACCGCTGTCTTCTGCCATTGGGGACGAAGGGTTTTTAACCGTCTTATATAATGCGGGAATTAAAACGGAACTTTTTCCCGTACTGATTTTTATTGCCGTAGGAGCTATGATTGATTTTAAGCCTTTAATGCAAAATCCCTTTATGCTTTTCTTCGGTGCAGCAGCACAGTTTGGTATCTTTTTTACTATGATGTTCGCTCTTTCAACGGGGCAGTTTGATTTAAAGGAAGCTGCCGCCATCGGGATTATCGGTGCGGCGGATGGGCCGACTTCCATCTACGTGGCAAAGGAGTTTGCACAGAACTATCTTGCCCCAATATCGGTAGCCGCCTATTCCTATATGTCGCTGGTGCCGATTATACAGCCCCCGGTGATTAAAATTCTCACTACCCGTGAGGAAAGAAAAATCAGGATGAAATATACTCAGGTTGAGATACCGAGAATTATGGAAATCCTCTTCCCGATTATTATCACCGTAATAGCAGGAATCATTGCCCCGATCAGTGTGGCTTTGGTGGGATCCCTCATGTTTGGAAATCTGATAAGATCCTGCGGCGTTCTGACACGGCTGTCCAATGCCGCACAGAACGAACTGGCTAATCTGGTAACACTGCTTCTGGGGATTACCATAGGATCCACCATGACGGTGGAAGCTTTTTTAAATATACACACCATTATGATCATGGGTATGGGCCTTGTGGCTTTTATCTTTGATACTGCCGGAGGCGTTCTATTTGCCAAGCTGCTGAACCTGTTCCTGAAGGACAAGGTAAATCCGATGATCGGAGCGGCTGGGATTTCCGCCTTCCCCATGTCGGGGCGTGTGGTGCAGAGAATGGCTACCAAAGAAGATCCGAACAACTTTATTCTGATGCAGGCAATGAGTGCAAATGTTGCAGGGCAACTGGGCTCTGTTGTTGCAGGAAGCTTGATTCTCGCTCTGGTACCAAAGGTACTGGCAGCGTTATAGGAGGGAAAGGATGGATATGCAATTAATGGCCTCGGGCCTTGAAGTAACGGCATTCGGTTTGGGCGGTGTATTTTCGGTTTTGATATTATTTTATTTTGCAACGAAAGTCATGTTGGCATTATCAAAAAAAATGAGTAAAAAGCAAAAAATGGATCGTTCAAAATCATAAAACTTTATAGCCACGGACAAACTAGATAGGTCCTGTATCAAAATGGTGTCATTGTTGAGCAGGGCCTATTTCTATTTGCTATTTAAAAAAAATAATGATATACTAAAACCACTATTTGAAAAAAATATGGGAGGTCTGAACATGAAAGGCTATACTAGCGACACGATAAGAAACGTTGCACTTGTAGGACACGGAGGATGTGGAAAAACTACATTATTAGAGGCCGCATTACTTGCTACAGGAGTAATTAACAGACTAGGTAAGGTAGAAGACGGAAACACAACATCCGATTATGACAAAATGGAAATAGAGAAAGGATATTCAATCAGTACTTCTATAGTACCAGTTGAATACAATAAGGTTAAAATTAATTTTATTGATACTCCGGGTTATTTCGATTTTATCGGTGAGGTGAATTCGGCAATGAGGGCTGTGGAAGCAGCAGTCATCGTTGTTGACGCTTCTGCGGGAGTTCAGGTAGGTACAGAGAAAGCATGGAATTCCTGTAAAGAATATCAAATGCCAACGTTTATGCTGATCAACAAAATCGATAAGGAAAATATAGATGTTGATAAAGTCATTGACGATCTCAAAGCAAAGTTCGGTACATCTGTGGTTCAGTTATCTGAAAGGGATGCTTTGACAGAAGCCGTTGCGGAAAGTGACGAGGAGCTTTTGGAGAAGTTCTTTGGCGGAGAAGAATTCACAGAAGAAGAATTTAATCGTGGACTGGTAGCCGGTATTGCATCAGGCAATATTGTGCCCATTATAACCTGTTGTGCTGTAGACGGCAGAGGAGTCAAGGAGTTTTTGGATACCTTATTGAAGTACGTTCCCAAATCAAAGGATCATGCTGAATATAAGGCATTAGATGCAAAGGATGCTGAGATTAGTATCAAGTGTGATCCTGCTGCTCCGGTTTCCGCATTTGTTTTTAAAACCATTGCAGACCCATTCGTAGGCAAAATATCCTTAATGAAAGTAATCTCCGGTAAATTACACTCCGGAACTGAAATATTTAATACGAGAGTAGAAAAACCCGAGAAGCTAGGCAATATGTTCTTCCTAAGAGGAAAAAATCAGGCGGAAACAACAGATGCGGTGGCAGGTGACATCGTAGCTGCGGCCAAGCTTCAGTTCACTCAAACCGGTGATACTCTTTGCGAGAAGGCACATTTTATTAAATATCCTCCTGTTGGTTTCCCTGAACCATCTTTATATATGGCAGTGGAACCAAAGGCAAAGGGCGACGAAGAAAAGATCAGCTCCGGCCTTCACAAGCTTATGGAAGAAGACCCATCCTTTGTCATGACAAGAAATACGGAAACGCATCAGACCTTAATTGGTGGACAGGGTGAAATCCAAATCGGTATCATTACTGCCAAACTGAAGGATAAATTCGGCGTAGGTGTAGATCTTGTGGATCAGAAGATTCCTTATAGAGAAACCATTAAAGGCAGCTCTGATGTTCAGGGTAAACATAAAAAGCAGTCCGGTGGAGCCGGTCAGTATGGTGATGTTCATATCAAATTTTCACCGTCCCAGGAAATCTTTGAGTTCTCAGAAGCGTTGTTCGGCGGCTCTGTTCCAAAGAACTATGTTCCTGCTGTAGAAAAGGGTCTCAGAGAATCCATGGAAAAAGGGCCTCTTGCAGGTTTCCCTGTAGTAAATATCAAAGCAGTATTCTATGATGGTTCTTATCATGACGTTGACTCTAACGAAATGGCATTTAAAATTGCCGCTTCACTGGCCTTCAAGAAGGGTATCGTAGAAGCGAAACCGATTCTGCTGGAACCGGTGATGCACGTTGAAGTTCTTGTTCCTGATGAATACATGGGTGACATCATGGGTGACATGAATAAGAGAAGAGGAAAGATCCTTGGTATGGAACCACAGTCAGGCGGCGGACAAAGGGTATTGGCAGAAGCACCTCAGGCAGAGATGTTTAAGTATGCCATCACCTTGAGATCCATGACCCAGGCAAGAGGAAGCTTTACCATGAAATTTGAACGATATGAAGAAGTTCCTGCACACCTTGCAGAAAAGATTATAGCAGAACATAAGAAGGCGGATGCCGAATAATAACGAATAAAAATGAAAGGCAGCTCTAAATGATTGGATCAATCATTTAGAGGCTGCCTTTTTTCCTTCCAGATAACTAAGGTTTTTAATCGCTATTACAAATCTTTAAGACTATCAATCATTATTTTTTTTTATATAAATCTTTAAGGCTTTTATAACCAACCTGAAGAAATACACGAGAAAACCTGTTATAGAGCCTAAGATCAATAGAAGCAATAGTAAAAGCGGCCAATTAATTTCTGTTAACAATCCTGCACCTCCCAGTTTTGAAGTTAAATCGCATCAAAGTGCTTCGTAATCCAGTGCGTATTGATCAGATAATCCTCCAGGCCGGAAGCATCCCTTCTTTCAAAGAATTTTACAATTTCCCTGTGCTCCTCGTTCATAGCGCGGCACAGTGTAAAAAGCTTCTCCGAATTCTCACTGAAATAGGTGTATCTTGACACGCTGGCCTTGATTTCCTCCAGCATTTTTTCGAGTTGGGGATTATCACATCGATCGATATAAATCCGGTGAAATTTTTCCTGCAATTCACAGTAGGAAGAGTAATTCTCATATTTTATGGCAATATCGATCAAATCAATGGTCTCGTTCATTCTTCGGATGTCCTGATCGGTAATATTGTTGATGGATAGTTTTGCAGCCAGAGCATCCAGAACTCCTAAGATAACATAGGCGTTAATTTTCTGTTTTTGATCGATATCACAGATCCGATATCCCTTTCTTGGAATCCTTTCCAGAACGCCGTTTGCCACCAATTCAATCAATGCTTCCCTTACCGGTGTCCTGCTGATATTCAGGGTATCGCAGATTTGCGATTCCGTTATGATTTCATCCGGGGAAATATCTCCGTGCTGAATTCTATCTAAAATACTTTTTGTTGCCATATTTCTAAGTGATATCGTACTCATATTTGCCTCCAAATTAGGTAAAATTTTCTATATACGCTAGACATACTATATCACAGTTTTGCTGTATACGCAACTAAATAGAAAAAATAATTGCATTATGTATTAACGTATACATAAATACATATTCTTCGGCATATATCTGTATTTTAGAGCTATTTAGGACGGTTTAACCTGGTAATTCAGCGGAAAATGTAAAATTATATCATTGACTTTTTGTAATGTATACGTATATACTTTAGTTGCAATCCAAGGTCGGATATCCGATTGCTTATCCAAGAACCCAAATTACGTTTTGCCATAAAAGGAGGAAAACAAAATGGAAAAGAAACCCTATGTCGTAGTGGAATGGAACGATGTGGAGAGCGATGCCAAGGGCTGGCTCTGTGCTTATAACTTTGTCAATCACTATTGCGGCGGAGGCACGAGAATGCATCCTACCGTAACCAGAGAAGAAGTCATCCGGCTGGCTACCACCATGGGATACAAATATAAGGCTTCCGAGTCCAAAACTACAGGAGGGTGCAAAGGCGGAATTGCATATGACTATAAAGCACCGGATGCCAAAGAGGTGCTGAAGCGCTATTTAATCGCCATGGCACCTTACATAAAAGCCGGAGTTTCCATCGGAGGAGACCTTGGCGTGGACTACGGAGATGTTCTGAATATTCTGGATGAAATCGGAATTGGTCTTCCCTCTACAAAAGAAATGAGAGAGGATTCCAGGATCCAGCAATGCATCAAAGATCACGATGTACTATGCGACATGACCTATGACGGTTTCAAAATGTACGATATGATCACCGGATACGGCTGTGCGGCGGCCCTTGACGAGGCTTGGAAAATAAAGGGCGGAAAACCGGGTGCCACTGTGCTGCTCCAGGGCTTCGGCTGTGTGGGTGCGTCCATGGCGGTCTGTCTGGATAAGATGGGATACAAAGTGGTGGGCATTGCAGATGCCAATTGCCTGGTAACCTGTAAGGACGGACTGGACATTAAGAAGCTGGTCGAGACAAGAAAGCCAAAGGGAGAATTGGATCCTGCGGCTTTTACAGAGGATTATGAAGTAATAGACAACAGCAGATGGCTGGATGTTGAGTGCGACGTACTGGTGCCTGCTGCTTTGGAAGATGTTATCAATAAGGATAACGCACATAAAGTGAAGGCTTCCTTAATCGTTGAAGCAGCTAATATTCCGGTTACTCCTGAGGCTGACAGGATTCTGGCAGAAAAAGGAGTGGATATCTGTGTGGATTTTGTCAGCAATCTTGGAGGAATCCGTATCTACGATGTAGCGGTATTCGGATTGGTTCCCTGTGAGCCCCAGGCAATCGTAGATGATACTACGGAACTGATCAGAAAAAATACCAGACTGGTATTTGAAAAGGCCAAAAAAGAGGGAAAAGGAACGAGGGATGTGGCAAGAGAACTTTTTGCGCCGGATACCTTTGACACTCCGGACATCTAAGAAGAAAGAGGCAAAACTATGGAAAAAATGTTGATTCATCCCCAGGGCTGCAAAGCCTGTGAATATTGTGTGGCAAACTGTCCTAAAAGAGCAATCGTGCTGGAGGGCCCTATCAATAAAGCAGGATATCCCACCCCAATGGTGGACCCGAAGAAATGCATTCTTTGCGGAACCTGTTATACGGTTTGTCCGGACTATGTATATGAATTCATCAAAGAGGAGGTGCAGGAATGAAAAAGCAATTGATGAAAGGAAACGATGCTATCGCTGAAGCAGCTGTCAGAGCTGGATGCCGATTCTTTTCCGGTTACCCCATCACTCCTCAAAGCGAGATACTGGAGTATTTATCCTGGCGGCTGCCGGAGGTGGGGGGCACCTTTATCCAAAGTGAATCGGAACTTTCCGGTATTTCTATGGTCTATGGCGCGGCGGCCACGGGAGCAAGGGCAATGACCAGCTCTTCCGGTCCGGGATTCAGTCTGCTGCAGGAGGGAATTTCCTATATCGCCTCCGCAGAGCTTCCCTGCCTCATTGTAGACGTGATGCGTTACGGTTCCGGCCTTGCAGATATCTTTACCGGTCAGGGAGATTACTGGCAGGCAGTAAAGAACGGCGGGCACGGCGATTATCGATGCATTGTCTACGCGCCTAATTCCGTACAGGAGTCGGCGGACTTAGTGGCTTTGGCCTTTGATAAAGCCGAGGAATACCGGAATCCGGTCATTCTTTTATCGGATGCTTCTATCAGTCAAATGATGGAACCGGTAGGGTTTCCCGAGCTGAAAGACCATGATATGGATCAATATGATTGGGCTTTAAGGGGAAAAGGAAATGGTCCCAATAAAAGACACACCTCCGTGATGTATTATAATCCGGATTACGACAACTATCTAAAGGCAAAATACGATACTATCGCAGCAAAGGAACAAAGATGGGAGGAGTATCAAACGGAAGATGCGGAACTCATTTTGGTAGCCTATGGGATATCATCCAGAATCTGCGAGGAAGTAGTGGATCTGGCCCGGGCAAAGGGCCAGAAGGTAGGGCTGATTCGGCCCATTACCCTTTACCCGTTTCCGGTCACGGCGTTTCAAAAGCTCAAAAATGTAAAGGCCTACGCCAGTGTGGAGATGTCCTGCCTTTCTCAGATGATTGAGGATGTTGCTCTGACTGTAAGAGGAGCAGCGCCGGTTTATCCGATCCGCGGCGGAATGAAGATCTATGAAGCAAGCGATATCTGTCATGAAATTGATGAAATCCTTGCAGGCCATGACAGGGAGGTGTATTGACAAATGGAAAGAAAACGACCCAAGATGCTTTATGTCGATCATAAATTCTGTCCCGGATGCGGCCATGGTATCGTAAACAGACTGATTGCCGAGGTGCTGGAAGAAATGAGCGAAGACGGGAATGCTCTTTGCGCCGTTGCCGTAGGCTGTTCCTCTTTGATGCCGGATACTTACGGCGTCGATATCGTTCAGGCTCAGCACGGAAGAGCGGCAGCAGTGGCTGTGGGAATGAAAAAATGCAGGCCGGACAGTATGGTATTCAGCTATCAGGGAGATGGCGATGCACTGGCAATCGGTTTTTCCGAAACCATGTATGCAGCAATCCGCAACGACAATATTACCGTCATATTTGTAAATAACAATAATTTTGGAATGACTGGCGGGCAGATGTCACCCACGACTCTTGAGAATCAGAAAACAACCACATCGCCGAAGGGAAGGGACGTAACAACTACCGGAAAACCTTTGGACGTAATGAAAATGATGAAGAGTCTGGACGTAGCCTATCTGGCCAGGGGAACCATGACAAGCAGTGCTGAAATTCTGAAAACAAAGAAATACATACGAAAAGCTTTTGAAGCTCAAAAAGCAGGCCGCGGCTATTCCATGGTGGAAATTCTTTCGCCCTGCCCGACGAATTGGGGTATGACACCACTTGCATCCTGCGAACGCATTCAGAATATTGTCAGGGAGGTCTATCCTTTAGGGGAGTTCTGTGATGGAGGTGCGAAGGAATGAACATAATTTGTGCAGGCTTCGGCGGGCAGGGGGTACTGACTGCCGGACTGATTTTAGGAAAAACCGGTGTGGATATCGGGAAAAATGTTACATGGATCCCTTCTTACGGAAGTGAAATGCGAGGCGGAACGGCCAACTGTAATTTGAAGATATCGGATACGAAGATATCCAGCCCCTTTGTAAAGGATATTGATATTCTCATGGTAATGAACATGCCGTCGGTAGATAAGTTTGAAGCAGCGGTAAAGCCTGGAGGCGTGATTATTTCCAATAAGACACTGATCGGGGCGCATACCTTCAGAGAGGATGTAAAACTGGTTGAAATTGAAGCCACCGCCATTGCAGAGGAACTGGAAAATCCAAAGGGAGCCAATATCGTCATGATGGGCGCACTGGCTGCTTCAGGTGATCTCTTTGACGAAATGACAATGGAAGAGGGAATTGAAAACTTCTTTCTTTCAAAAGGTAAAAAGAACCCTAAAAATGCATTGTGTTTTCGAAAAGGTGCGGAAGAGGCAGTGATAAGAGCGCGATAAGTATGGAACTGCTTCTTGGATAAAATGATAATGGAGAAGAATCTATGAATATAACAAAACTGTTGAAACCAAATAAGATTGCAGTGGTGGGAGCCAGTGAAAAGGAAGGCTTTGGAGGGGATACCTGCCGAAATATCCTGTCTTATATGGAGGAAAGCAAGTATTATTTTGTCAACCCGAAACGAGATGCTGTCTTCGGTAAGAAATGCTATCCGTCCATAGACAGTTTGCCGGAGCCCATCGATCTGCTCGTCATTTGCACGCCCAAAAGCACCGTAGAGGAGATGCTGAAAGAAGGAGCAAAAAAGGGAGTTGGTGCTGCGGTGGTTTATGCCAGCGGATATGGGGAGGTAGGGACGGAAGAAGGCCGACTGGCAGAGGAAGCCCTGATCCGGCTATGCAAAGAGCTTGACATCGCACTTATGGGACCAAACTGTGCCGGATATGCCAACTTCATAGACAGAATCTATCCTTTTGCATTCATTTCAGAAGAACGGGACAGGACGGGAGCCGTAGGGGTCGTATCCCAAAGCGGTCAACTGGTGCTTTCCATGATGGACAGCCCAAGAATGAAGTTTTCCTATACCATTTCCTCAGGAAACAGCAAAGTATGCAAAATGGAGGATTACCTGGAATTTCTCATCGATGATGCGGATACGAAAGTCATAGCCATGTACCTGGAAGGAGTCAAAGAGCCGAAACGATTCGTAGAAGCTCTAAAAAAGGCCGCAATCAAGAGAAAACCCATTGTCATGCTGAAGACCGGCAGGTCGGATAAAGGGCAGGCTATTGCAGCATCCCATACCGGAAGCCTGTCAGGCGCCGATAAAGTGTACGATGCTTTATTTCAGAAATTCGGCGTCATCCGGGTTGATGACCTGGAGGAACTGATGTCAACTGCACAGGCGCTTGCAACGCTTAACATGATCCCGGAACAGGAGGGTTTTTCCTGTATGAGTCTGTCAGGGGGTGAAACCGGAATCTGTGCGGATCTGGGCCAGCTTGTGGGGGTAGATTATCCGGACTTTGAACAATCCACCCTGCATAAATTGGAAGAATTACTGCCTAGCTATGCAACGCCCAACAACCCGCTGGATTCAACGGCAACCTTATCCTATGACAGCAAGAAATATGCTGAGGTTCTGGAAGCAGTCATGAAGGATCCAAACATCGGTTTGGTGGCCGTGGGCTATACCCTGCTGCAGGAGATTGCAGACAATGCCATCTTTTATATGAGCGAAGCTCTGGAAATGGTTTGCACCAAGGAGTGGGCAAAGCCGGTAGTAATGCTTCCCTTTGCTGAAAATACAAGAAACCGGGATTATGTTGAAAAGCTGGAAAGGATCGGGGTCCCCGTACTGCCAACTTCTTTATACGCATTTAAAGTGATCCGAAACATTTTGAAATTTGCTGCCTACAGACCGGAGCATCATAATTTTCATGTTGCGGTACCGGAAGTACATACAAATTCTCCTGGTAAAAGCGCTTTGACAGAGTCAGAAAGTAAAAGGCTGATTGCTTCTTACGGGATTCCCTGCGGTAGATTTGATGTAGCAGTCTCAAAGGAAGAAGCGGCTGAGATTTTTGAGAGGATGGATCTAACGGCTGCCGTAGCCAAGATTGACAGTCCGGATATTCTTCATAAATCGGATGTGGGCTGTGTGAAACTGAATCTCAGAGATAAGGAATCGGTAAAGCTCGCTTATGAAGAAATTATCATGAATGCCGAAAATCATTGCCCGGGAGCAAAGATCAAAGGCGTTCAAATCTGTGAAATGGCACCGATGGGCGCAGAAATGATTATCGGGGTCAACAACGACCCCCAGTTTGGCCCCTGTATATTGTGCGGAGCAGGCGGCGTATTTGTGGAGGTCTTCCAGGATGTTGCTTTAGGATTGGCACCGCTTTCAGCAGATGAGGCGGCTGAAATGGTCTATTCGCTGAAAGGCGTGAAAATGCTCCAGGGATATCGGGGAAAGCCTGTATACGATATTCAAAGCCTGATCGATACGGTGGTAAAAGTCTCCGAGTTTGCCTGCGAACATAAGGATCAAATGAGCGAACTGGATATCAACCCGGTATTCATTTATGAAAAAGGCATCTGTGCAGTGGATGCATTGTATATAAAAAAATAATGATTAAATGGAGGTAGAAAAGTGGAAAGCAAAAAACGCAAATACTTATCAATTCTCGCATTATCCGCAGCGGGAGGATCGATTTACCTTATCCCCTATATCCGATATGTATTTTATGATCATCAGATCGCAGCAATGGGCATTACCAACCAACAGCTTGGTCTGCTGACTTCTATTTACGCAATCGGCTGCATGATCCTTTATATTCCGGGAGGAATCATAGCGGATAAAACATCAACGAAAAAATGTATCCTTATCTCCTTAGCTTCAACGACACTGCTAACCGTTATTTATGCATTTACTTTAGGTTATACCGCATCTCTTGCTATCTGGTTCTTATTTGCATTTACCACTACTTTTGTATTCTGGGGGTCCTTGTTTAAAACCATCAGACTGATTGGAACCGCAGAAGAACAGGGCTTTATGTTTGGATTATACTACATGGGAAATGGGATCACAGGAGCCATCGTAAACAGCATTGCAATCTGGGCAACCGGTTTCTCCGAAGATATGAAATCACAGTTCTTCAATGCAGTCTTGATTTATGCTGCAAGTACTGCAGTTGCTGCAGTCCTGATCTGGTTCCTGGTAAAAGAGGATAAAGAGAGATCCAAAGAGCTGAAGGTGAATGAATTCAAGCTTTCCCAGGTTGGGGAACTGATTAAAAACCCTACCGTTTGGATTTTTTCCATCATTATTTTTGCAGGGTATTCTATCTACTCCAGCACCAGCTATTTCACCCCCTATTTAACAGAGGTGGTAGGCATCACACCGGAAGAATCGGGCGTACTCTCTATTTTCAGAACCTATTTGTTCTATATCCTGGCTCCTGTCAGCGGAATCCTTGCGGATAAAGTCTTTAAATCCACGAGCAAATGGTTTATGTTCCTGTTTATTATCTTAGCGGCTCTCTTCGCAGGAGTATTGATGATCCCGGAAGGTACGGGCGTTGTCTTCGTAAGCATTTATACCTTGCTTCCCGGCATGTTTGGCCTTGCCTTATATGGTGTTGTTTTCTCCATTGCCAATGAAACCAGGATCCCGGCAGCGGTTATGGGTACAGCGGTAGGAATTGCCTCCATTATAGGGTATACACCGGACTTCTTTATGGCTACCATGTTTGGCACATGGCTTGACAACCACGGTGCCGGTGGGTATAATTACATATTCATATTCCTGGCTTTTGTTTGTCTGGTTGGCTGTGTGGCGTCCTTCTTTGTCCGAAGAAGAGCAAAGCTGGTTCAGGATGCTGAAGCAGCAGAGTAATCACGGTTTGGCAGGTAACCGGGAACCGGTTATTTCGTAAGGTTTTTCCATGAACACGGTGTTTTCAAACCACCGTGTTCATATTCATCTTATCTGTATATTGGGAAAGTTGGCGAATCAATGAAAGATAGGTATCATCACTTTGAGGAAAATCAAAGTGAAAAACTGAAACGGGATTTGGGATTCTTTGCTACTACGGCTATTATCATGGGTCAGATGATAGGATCGGGGATTTATATGACCCCTCAGGGGCTGGCGGAATTGTCCAATCCCAGAGCTGCTATTTTGGCAATGCTTCTTACCGGAATGGGAACCATGCTGCTGGCTTTATGTTTTGCACGGCTGGGGTCTAAGATGCCTGCGTCTGGGTCGGCAGTGGTTTATACAAGAAAGGCTTTCGGAAACCTCCCTGCGTTTATTGTGGGATGGTCCTATTGGTGTGGATGCTGGATTGGAAACGGTGCTATTGTCCTCGGGGGTATCAGCTACGCCTCTTACTTTTTTCCATCGCTTTCAGACAATGGATTCCTGCAGTTTATCATATCCGTATCCGTCATATGGATTTATACCTTCATTAATATCAAGGGAGTGAAAGGAGCGGGCAACGTAAATCTGATTCTGACCATCGTCAAGCTTCTGCCCCTTGCTGTGTTTATCGTCATAGCCATACCGAATTTTGATGTGCAAAATCTGAATACGGTATCCTCTGATAAAGTATCGGGATTTCATGTTTTGCCGGTAGCCATTGCTTATTCTCTTTGGTCTTTCACCGGCTTTGAAGGAGCAAGTGTCAATGCCGGCGAGGTGAAGCATGCCGGTATGGTGAAAACGGCAACGGTTATGGGAACTGCCTTTGTTATTATTTTATATTTATTGCTTGTCATACTGGCTGCAGGAAATTTATCCCAGGCTGAATTGGCCGCATCGAACTCTCCTTTCTCGGATATTATTTTCAGAGCTACCGGGGGATACTGGGCAGGAGGCTTTATTTCGTTGGGAGTTTGCATCTCGGCATTTGGCTGTATTGGGGCCTGGATCATATCTTCTGCACGAATCGCCTATTCTCTTGGTGAACAGGGTCTTTTTCCGAAGTTATTCCAAAAAGTACATCCGAAATATAGAACACCCTATGTCAGCTTGATCATCAATGCTGTGCTGATGACTGTTGTCATGTTTTTAGGGTATATCACCAATCAGGGCTCCTTATATAATTTCCTGGTATTGCTGGCTGTGATGTCGCTGCTGATCTTCTATGCTTTTGGAGCGGCCTCGGAAATCAGAATTTCATATCTCACTGCAGATAGACGCAGGCCATTGCAGCTTCTAAAGAACTTCCTGCCGGGGCTTGTCGCTTTTGGATACTCCGTTTATACGATTTATGGTTCGGGGAAGGACGCGGTTTTTTACGGGGTTTTCCTGATACTGCTCGGGCTGCCGCTTTATCTTTATGCGAGAAAGCGTATTCTTTAAAGGTGCATTTTGAATACTAAGAGAACAATTTGTTATCGCTGATTGAAAAAAAAGAGTGAATGGAAATCCATGATTTCGTCATTCGCTCTTTTTTTGCTGGACAACAGCCGCAGATGTAGTATACTGAAATAAGAACAAATGTTTCTTTCGGAGGACGGTAATGAGCAAAAAATCCAAAACAGTTTTTGTCTGCCAGGAATGCGGATATGAAAGCCCCAAATGGCAGGGGCAATGCATATGTGGACAATGGAATACCATGATAGAAGAAAAAGTCGTGGAAATCAGGGAGGATGATTCCAGAAGAAGAGGTACTTCCGGCAGCAGGCCGAAGGCCAGTAAACTGTCCGATGTCAAGTCCGGAGATTTCAGCAGAATGGACACCGGAATCGGAGAACTGAACAGAGTCCTTGGGGGAGGTCTTGTAAAGGGCTCCCTGACGCTGATATCCGGAGAGCCCGGAATCGGAAAATCCACCATGATTATTCAAGCTGCTGCAAAGATTGCGGAACGATACGGAAAAGTTCTTTATGTCAGCGGAGAAGAATCGGAGGAGCAGATCAAAATGAGAGCCGATAGAGTCTGCAAGGGAAATCTGGAGCAGCTGTACCTCCTGTCGGAAACCAATATGGAGCGGATCGTACAGGTTCAGGAAGAACTGAATCCGGCTTTTCTGATCATCGATTCCATTCAGACCATGTATTCGGATTCCATGGAGTCAGCTCCGGGAAGTGTTTCCCAGGTAAGAGCCTGCGGAAATGAACTGATGAAGATCGGGAAAGGGAAGGATATTCCTGTCTTTATCGTTGCTCATGTCACCAAAAATGGAGAACTGGCCGGACCGAAAATTATAGAGCATTTGGTGGACTGTGTCCTGAACTTTACGGGAGAGCGGAACCAGGAACTAAGGATTCTAAGGTCTTACAAAAATAGATTTGGAACCACCAGTGAAATAGGTGCTTTTGAAATGGAAGAAGAAGGCCTGATTGAGATTCAGAACCTTTCAAAGAGTTTCCTTGAAGGAATGGAGCATGGAGCGGAAGGTTCCATGGCAACCGCTGTATATGAAGGCACTCGTCCGTTACTTTTTGAAGTACAGGCCCTTACGGCTCCTACCAGCATCGGATTTGCCAGAAGATCGGCGATTGGAGTTGAAATTTCAAGGCTGAATATGATTTTGGCGGTGCTCGAAAGGAAGGCAGGCTTATCCCTGATCAATCAGGATGTGTATGTCAATATTGTAGGTGGGTTAAAACCGGATGGCACCTCCATTGACTTAGCCGTTGCATTGGCCATCTATGGCTCGTATAAAGGCATCAGCGGATGTGCGAAGACGCTGGCTATTGGAGAAATCGGACTAACCGGAGATCTTCGTTCTGTTCAGAATGCCGATAGGATCGTGAAGGAAGCGGCCCGTATGGGGTTTACCAAGGTCATTTTACCAAATAAAAATGCCACTAAGCTTTGTGAGGTGCCCGGTGGCATTCAAATTATCGGAGTAATAAGTTTAAAGGGGGCAATTCAGCTATTGCATAAACAATAGGAATTGCTGTTATTGGATGTACGTTGTTTCTACCACCACCATCGTCTAAAGCGTCGGCCTCTACCTCTTCGATGGAACAATTCCTGGAGAAACAGAATGGATAAAAAGTCGCCAAAAAAGCCCCCGCCGAAAAATTGCTGGGCTTCCGGATGATTCTCTGCAGAATGAGACATTCTAGTGCAGACACAGTAATCTTCAAGTTCTGGGTGCACTCTAAGTACATCTTCTCTGAGCCTTTGGATCATTTCTTCCATCATCTCATGGCTGGGCATCATACAGTCGTAGGAGTCCATTTCATCGCAAATTACCATAATATGAGGCTGAACCTTATAGTAGACATCAGGATACATCGTATAGCAATCCATTCTATCCATTCTATCCATTCTGCCGGGCATCATGGCAGGCATGCCCTGTTTGTTGTAGCGCTCTTCTACGGAATCAGATTCCTTGTTATATTGCGTCATGTAAGGATTTGAGTTTGTATACACTTTTGTAAAAACCTCCGTTTCATAATTTGTTATATACGCTGATATAATCTACTCCATAGTATGATTGAGCACAGGAAAAGGTTAAGCGGTTTTTGGAATCATTTGGATTTTTTAAGGTGTAAGGATTGCATTCCGCCTGTACGGAGGGTAGACTATAATCATAATGCAATATCATAAAGCAAAATAGAAAGGAATGGGAATGGAGAAAAATAGAAAAATTATAAAGATAGGGGTTACCAGTATTTTTCTGGCAGTTATCTTGTGTTTGATTACAGCTGAATATCTGAAGCTGGAGAAACCGGTATTTTTTAAAAACTATTGTGAATTAAGCAGTCCCTTCTATCGGAATGCAGAGGGAGCCATCGAGCAGCAGGAAATTGCCATTGCTATGCAGTACGTTACCAATATTTCCGACCAAAGAACAATAGTGGATGTTCGATTTCCGGAAGCGCCTCAGCTAAACGTATCTGTTGCTCAATCAAATTTCAACACTGCCGCCTTTGTATTCGGACCGGATGCCGAACAGGCACAGGGAACCACGTATGGAAGGTACAGCCTTCGAATGGTAACTGCTGCCGTATCTCTTCCGAACCCTGAGGAAGAACTTCGGGATCAAGAGAATATTGTATTGACTCAGGCTGTGGTGGTATATCAGAATGGTGAAAGTCAGGAAATACCGTTGGGAAAGATCATCCTTTCCTATCGCTTTCTGGAGGAAGACCCTCTGGAACCGAGAACCAGCACCAGCTCTTCAGATGGAACTTCTTCAGCTTTTTTGTTTGCAAAGGACGATATTTGTATTCTTGATGTATCTTCTCCTTTGCAGGAAGAATTCCGGGATATGATTGAAATCACTATAAATAAAAAAGATTATGAATCAATAGACCGTATGCCAATCAAAAAAGGAAATTCCGTAGAAATTTTTACGAAGATGAAAATCACATCGGATTCCTTGAACCGGTATGATACCTATAAAATTGTCCCGGAAATGATTTATGAAGACAGTAACGGTAAGCAATTCAGGGAGAAAATATATAATATGGATTACATACCTTACCATCTGAATCAATACTCATTTTTCGGTTTGGTAAAATACCTGCATGGAAGGGGGATGCTTTAAATGTTTGAGGGATATCGGATTATTTTTTGGGGTATTTTTATTACCACCTTTCATATCAATATTGGCCCCTTGCAGATCCTTCCCAATTTCCTGGGTTATTTTTTGATCTTTATGGGTATAAAATCCTTGATGGAAGAATTTACATCTGAGGACCTGATAAAAGCTAAAACCACGGCTCTCCTTTTAGGAATCTACTCCCTGATTGCCGGAGTCCTGGATCTGGTGCTTTCTGATAGCAGAGGGGCTTTCCTGCCGGTTGTATTGCTTCCCGTTGTTGCGGCAATGCTGGAATTGTTCCTGTTTTATTACTTGTTCAGAGGATCTGCGGTGTTTTTGAAAGAAAGCGGTCAAGGGGAGCTGGCAGACAGCTGCGTTGCAAAAACCAGGGGATATCTTCTTCTGTTTATCCTTCTGACGAATTTGGAGATCGTAGGACTAACCTTTCAATTGCAGAGTCTACTCACCGTATTTGCCATCGCCATGATTTGCTTAAGAATATGGTTGATGGCAACCATCAGCGGTTTGAAAAATACCGTATCAGACTTGAGAATTCAAACAGGCGAATAGCGGCAGAATTGAATGTGATACTTGTTCGGGAGGGAAACATGAAAGAGCTAAGGCTATCAAAAGAGACAGAGATACCCCGTTTAAAAGAAATGTGGAAGCTTTGCTTCGGAGATGAAGACAGCTATATTGATTATTATTTTGCTCACAGATATCGGCAGGAAGACACAGCAGTGCTCCTCAGCGACGGAAAAATTGCTTCTATGCTCACGATGATACCTGTGTGGCTCGTGTTGCCTCAAGGTGAAAAAATAAAAGCTTCCATGCTTTATGCCATTGCTACCCATCCCCAATATCAAGGCAGAGGTTTGGCGGGTGAGTTGATGGACTTTGCAAATGATCACCTGGCTGAAAAGGGGACTTCCTTTTCCATGCTTGTCCCTGCTGAAAAAAGCCTCTTTCGCTTTTATCAGCGGCAAGGATATCAGGAAGCCTTCTATCTGAGAGAAATAAAAGTTGATGACCGGCAAATGAAAGAGCTTCAGAGAACCGCTCTGGGAGCCGCCTCTATAGCAGGAAAATTCTATCATGCAGGCCCGGAAGAATATAATAAAATCAGGGAATCACATTTCCGGAACCACTTTCACGTCGCCTATGAAGCGGATGAATTTTCGTATCAGAAAAAGATTTCCCAATTGTCGGGAGCTGATTTATACGGGATAGATTTCCCGGGGTATCAAGGCTGTATGCTGGCAGAACGTATCGATGAGGATAAAGTGTTAATTAAGGAATTGCTGGCTTCTGAGAAAGACCTGGTCTCAGTGATATTGGAGACGGCAAAACTGCTTCCGGCTGCAGAGTATTTTTTTCGTATGCCTGCGTTTTTAGGGCAAAGCCTGGAGGCGTCCTCTGTCAGACCATTTGGAATGATTCGGAACCTGCATGATCATTCGCAATGGAGGAAAGAAAAGGTGCCGGGATTGAAATTTGATCAATCGGAAGTTGGATCTTCCGGATATTTAGGCCTGGCATTTGACTGAAAAAGGATAGGATTATGAATAAAACAAAACAATTGGATTCTAAAAAAACAACCTATTTAATTAGACGGTTTGCACCGTATTTCAAGAAATATAAATGGATTTTGCTGTTAGATCTATTTTGTGCGGCATTGACCACGGTCTGTGAGCTTGTGCTCCCTTTGATCGTGCGGTACATTACAGATAAAGGCATGAACGATTTGGAGGCATTGACGGTAGAGATCATTCTCTCCATCGGCGGAATTTATCTGGCCCTTCGACTGATAGACGTGGCTGCCAATTATTTTATGGCCAATGTCGGTCATGTCATGGGTGCGAAAATAGAAACGGACATGAGGCGGGATTTATTTTCTCACCTTCAGGATCTGTCCTATTCCTATTACAGCAATACGAAAATTGGCCAGCTGATGGCCCGCATCACCAGCGATCTTTTTGACATTACGGAATTCGCACACCACTGCCCGGAGGAGTACTTTATTGCCGCCTTAAAATTCATTGTATCCTTTGTAATTTTAAGCTCCGTCAATCCATGGCTGACATTGATTATTTTTGCCATTATTCCCATCATGATTTACTGTTCCATGCAGTTTAACCGGAAGATGAGAAGCGCCTTCAAACGCTCCAGAAATCAGATCGGAGAGCTGAATTCACAGGTGGAAGACAGTCTGCTTGGCATCCGTGTCGTGAAATCCTTTGCCAATGAGGAAATCGAAGAGGAAAAATTTGAAGAAGGGAATAAGGGATTCTTAAATATCAAAAAAGAGGCTTACCGTTATATGGCGGGATTTCAAAGTACTACCAGATTGTTTGACGGCGTCATGTATATTACCGTGGTAGTTGCGGGAGCTTTATTTATGATAAGGGGTCTGATTACTCCTTCTGATTTGATCGCCTACCTTCTTTATGTCACCATGCTTTTGACTTCCGTCAGAAGAATTGTTGAGTTTACCGAACAGTTTCAAAGAGGAATGACAGGGATAGAACGATTTATAGAGGTCATGGATGAGCCTGTAGAAATTCAAGATGAAGAAGGCTCAATACCTCTTCCTCAGGTTGAAGGAGATATCCGGTTTGACCAGGTGAGTTTTCGCTATTCGGACGGTGACAATGACGTACTTTCCGATATTAATCTTCATGTGAAAGCTGGAGATCATGTGGCACTGGTGGGACCCTCAGGAGGAGGAAAAACCACGCTGTCCAACCTGATCCCCAGGTTTTATGATGTCACTGCGGGGAGAATTCTGATTGACGGGCACGATATTAAAAAGGTCACCATTCATTCTCTGCGATCCCAGATCGGGGTGGTACAGCAGGAGGTCTATCTGTTTTCCGGCTCCATCTATGATAATATCGAATATGGAAAGCCCGGGGCCTCTAGAGAAGAAATCATCAATGCGGCAAAGCTTGCCGGGGCCCATGACTTTATAACGGAACTGCCGGAAGGGTATGAAACCTATGTGGGAGAGAGGGGCGTCAAGCTATCTGGCGGACAAAAACAGAGAATCAGCATTGCAAGAGTATTTCTGAAAAACCCGCCGATCCTTATCCTGGACGAAGCTACCTCTGCCTTGGATAATGAGTCGGAATTGCTTGTCCAGCAATCTCTGGAAGAACTGGCTAAGGGAAGAACAACCTTTACAATTGCACACAGATTGACGACGATAAGAAATGCATCCGTTATTTTGGTGCTGACAGATCAGGGAATTGTGGAACAGGGCAGCCATGAGGAACTCATAGAAAAAAAGGGTGCTTACTATAGGCTTTACAATTTATACAACACAGCAGGAACAAACATCGGAGATTAGGAATACTTCAATCAAAGGACTTAACGCAGCATGACAGGATTCAGATTGGTGTCGGTCTGCACTGCTAAGGTGTCTAATTGATCGTCTTCCGATACGTTTTTTTTGGCAGCATTGCGTTCTCTTTGCACTACAATGGTACTCAGCGTATCTACAAACAGAGAAAGAACGGCGGACATATATACCAGGTCATCGTCGGAGAGATCTTTTGCCACATAATTTGCCAGAATTGTAATAAACAACGTCAGTTCACATGGTTTCATAAGAAAAAATCACCTCCATTAAGTATATGCCCGGACTTAAAAGAGGTGATTTGTACGGCAATTTATTTCTCTTTGGGATTGTCAGAATTCACATTGGAAGCGATAACTTTGACTGTCCTTTATCCAATTGCCCCTTTGGAGGCCTTGCAAAGCTCCGAGCTGGAAATGCGCCATGGAAATCCCCAGGTCAATTTCCTGATTACCATGGTTTTCCTTGGCAATGAAAACGGATATTTGGCCATCCTGATAACGGTAGCCGATAGGCTTACCGTTCACAGCCGAAGGTGCAAAGCGGGCAGCTTCTATCCCCAGCTTTACCCATAGAGGCGGTGTATCCGAAGCCTCTTTCAACAACTCGTTAAAGGTCTGTTTGCTTTTTCCCACCTGAGAAATGATCCTTTCCTTCAGCGATTTATTCTCTCTGACAATGCCGGCAGCGATGATACAGATCAGTTCGTCTTCTTGATCTAAAGCGATATGTTTTCGGCAGGATTCTTTATCGAAAGTGCCTGAAATCCAACAGGTACCCAGATCTAACGAAACACACTCCAGAACTAAAAATTCTCCGTAATACCCGGCAAGCCTTTTGCTTTCTTCGGATTGGCTGTTCCCTACAAGCGCAATGACTGCCGGAGTGCCGGAAAACATTCCGTAGGACGCTTTGTATCCTGTCAAAAATTCGTGTCCATTATCGATGAATTGTATTTTCAGACCGCTCTCCATGTTGAACATGTCGATAAGCTGTTTGATTTGGGCAACCTTTAAAGCAGATATTCTTTTGTTTTTATACGACCTCCGGGAAGTTCTGCTGATGATTGCCTGATTCCAAGCTTGTTTTAAATCCATTTTTTTAACCCCTTTTTTTTACATCTCTATTCTATATTTTAACCCGATTAACAAGAACTTACAACCGACAACATTGATTTTGCTGTTGGATTTTTCCAATTTGCAGTTACTTTTTTATAAAAAAATTGTTTGGCAGCGGCTTAAGGTTATAATGATTCCGAAAAAGTGCAGACTATGAAGGATAACAAAAGAAAATAAATGCCAGCGATGGAAAGGAGCTTATGATGAGCAGCAATCAGAAAAATAAGATGAGAAATAAAAAGGAAGACGGGAAATTTTCTTCAAAAAATGTGAAACATGACCCTCAGGCGGAAAGCGCCAGAGCTGTTTTCGGATTGGACGGGAAGGGAAGACCCGATAAGGAAAGATGAGTCAAGGTAAAAAACTGTTTGAGCAGATGGATTTTCACCTGATGGAGGATGATGCTCCATCCTGCTTTTTGAATGGAATTGAGGAAGAGATCTTCTATACATCATACCCTTTTACCTTCATAAGCAGGTTGAAAGAGGTACCGCAATCCCCGCTTCATCATCCTGAAGGAAATGTATGGAATCATACGATGCTGGTGGTGGATGAGGCGGCCCGTATCAAAGAGAAGAGCAAGGATAAAAGGGCTTTTATGTGGGCTGCCCTGCTTCACGATATCGGAAAAGCCGATACGACCAGGAACCGTAAGGGGAAGATCACAGCTTATGATCATGATAAAGTGGGTACGCAGCAGGCTGTGGAGTTTCTAAAATTTTTTAATGAAAAAGAGGATTTTATTGAAAAGACCTCGAAATTAATCCGATGGCATATGCAGATACTCTTCGTAGTAAAATCCTTAAAATTTGCAGATATAGCATCTATGAAAAGGGATACAGACATTGAGGAAATAGCACTTCTTGGCTATTGTGACCGAATGGGGAGAACAGGAGCAGACCGGGAGGCAGAAGAGGGAAATATAGAGAGCTTCCTGCATCAATGCAAAGAAATTAGATGATATTGGGCGGGGAATAAAAGAAATAAGATTGACAATCAGGGATATATCGTGTAACTTTATAGTAGATTTTGTAAAAAAAATTACACTCTGGCCAGCCTTTTAGGCAAAAGAAAGGGAACTCGGATGTCCATCGATATTATCAACCCGTATTATTCTTTATATTACAGTAATTTAAAAAGTACGGATGTCTCTTCTTCTACCGATATTCAGAACGGAGATGCTATAACCGGCGACGGCAGTTTTTCCGAGGTTTTGAAAAAAACAGTGACGCAGGAGAAAACGGCAAATCTTGATGCTATTTTTGCAAAAGCATCTGAGACTTTTGGTGTTCCTGTTGCACTTTTAAAGGCTGTGGCTAAGGCAGAGTCAAATTTTAACCCTTCGGCGGTATCCGGTGCCGGTGCACAGGGAATCATGCAGCTTATGCCTGCTACGGCAAGGAGCCTGGGCGTCTCCGATTCCTTTGATCCGGAACAAAATATCATGGGGGGTGCAAAATACTTAAGTCAGATGCTTGTGCGTTTTCAGGGAAACACGGAGCTTGCTCTGGCTGCCTATAATGCCGGCCCAGGAAATGTTATGAAATATGACGGAGTTCCGCCCTTTAAGGAAACACAAAACTATATCGGCAAGGTCATGGCTTACAGCAATGAATTTAGCGGTACCAATACTTTTGTTGGTACAAATTCTTCTTATCCTGCCAACAATTTTAATCTAACTGGTGTTAATGAAACAAGCTTAAGCAATGCTTTTCAGGGGCTTGTTCATTCTGCTGTTGCAGGTGATGGCACACTGGATCCTAAGGATGCCGCACTTTTCCTAAGTCTTTATCAATATAAATTTCAATTAAGCGCATTGTCAATTTCTGATTCCGACGAAGGATAGATTGCTATCCGGATCTGTTTAGGCCTTCATCATTTTATCTGATCGTTAAGAAAAAATGGTAACGGAGGTGAAGCATGTTCTTTTCTAATTTTTTCTCAGATTTTAAAAAGAAAGAAACTCAATTCACTTATGAATGTATTAAAATTTGTCTGCTTTACTTAGCTCTTGGATTTCTCTGGATCTACTTTTCAGATAGAATCGCATATACTTTGTCAAAAGATGATGCCATGCTGCTATTGATCAATCAATATAAGGGCTGGGTCTATGTCTTTATGACTTCTATCATCCTGTTTTTTCTGATTAATAGTTTATTAAAAAAAGTAGAAGAATCCAAAAAAGAAAATCTTTATTTAAGCTACTATGATGTCTTAACCGGCTTATACAACCGAAGATTTTACGAAGACGAAATAAAAAGACTGGATGTGGAAAAGAACCTTCCGATCTCCATTATAATGGCTGATGTAAACGGTTTGAAGCTAGTAAACGACGCTTTTGGTCATCAGCTGGGGGATCAGCTTCTTCAAAAGTCAGCTGAGGCCATAAAGCATGCATGCCGGGAAAATGATATTATCGCACGTTGGGGCGGTGACGAATTTGTGATATTATTGCCCAACACAAGGAATGCAGAGGCCGAAGAAATCGTAAACAGGATTAAGTCCACCTGCAGCCGAAAGCATGTCCAAAAGATCCGAGTCAGCATGTCTTTGGGCTGGGATACCAAAGAGACTGCAGACACAAGTATTATTCATGTTCTCAAAAATGCGGAAGATCAGATGTATAAGCATAAAGTTATACAAAATGAAGGGCTAAGAGGCAATATTATAACGACCATCATCCATACGCTCCATGAGAAAAACCCCAGGGAAGAGCAGCACTCTGAGAGGGTGGGGGATATCTCCCACAGCATTGGGGAAGCACTGGGTCTTTCTGAGATGGAAACCGGAAAGCTCAAAACAATCGGCCGTCTGCATGATATCGGCAAAATAGCCATCGAAGAGGGAATCCTCAATAAACCCGGTTCCCTTACCCAACAAGAAAGAGAAGATATTATGCGCCATCCCGACATTGGATTTCGTATCCTCAGCGCATCCTATGAGATGATAGAATTGGCGGAAGCCATATTATCCCACCATGAGAGATGGGATGGAAAAGGATATCCAAGAGGGCTTGCCAGGGAGCAAATCCCTTTTGTTGCAAGAATTGTTGCGGTGGCAGACAGCTATGACGCCATGACCAGTGAGCGGCCGTACCGCAGTGCGCTGTCGGAAGAAACGGCAGTAGAGGAGATCAGAAAGAATGCAGGATTTCAGTTTGATCCTGTGATTGCAAGGGTTTTTGTTGAAAAAGTATTAAATAAACCGTGGGAATAAATATTTATTAGTTAGTGAAACTAAGTCACAATTTTTGTCTGATCAGCAAAAGGTCAATCCCAATAACAGGTCATGATTTTGAAGGTCTTTCATCCTTCGATTCGCAATTTTTAGAACATCAAACAAACGGTAATATAATCGGTGTTTGACGTTACCTAAAAATTCAGCTCATCCTCGGATAAGACCAAAGCAAAATCATTCCGACGTATTGTTATAGCCCTTTTGCTGATCAGACAAATTAAATCACATAG
>NZ_JAGSND010000011.1 GCF_018128545.1 Sinanaerobacter chloroacetimidivorans
GTCAGGCCACCCGTTAGTTAAATAAGATTATGTATTAGTACACTATGAAACTGTCAGCTTTAGTTTTTGCGAGCTTTTTTACCAAGCCGCAATGGCTGAACTTTGGATTTAAGAAAATATCCGAACAGGTTTCGTCAATGATATAGGATGAAGATAATGTTATTTTTAATGATGGCATTCAAGTTTTGCTATAACCCAAAAACACCGATTAGGGATACCGTTTGTTTTTGGGGTTAAAAATAACGAATCGAGACCATATCATTAGAAACCTGTGAGTATTTTCGTGATACAAAGTCAGACCTTTGGCTTGTCAAAACTCAACTACTTCGATCTGGCAGTTGAATGATTCGGTTTAAATACTAATAAATGAAATTTGACTAACTAACAAATAATTAGTGTTTAAAATGTCTCACCCCGGTAAACACCATGGCAATCCCCAACTCATTTGCTTTCTTGATGGATTCTTCATCATGAATAGATCCTCCCGGTTGAATGATTGCAGAAATACCTGCTTTTGCTGCTGCGGTAACACAGTCGTCAAAGGGGAAGAAGGCATCCGACGCCAGTACTGCCCCCTCCGTAGAGTCCGTAGCCTGACGTATGGAATTTTCAACAGCCCAGATTCTGCTCACCTGTCCAGGTCCTATACCGATGGTCTTTCCGTCTTTTGCAAGGACGATCCCATTGGATTTGATGTGTTTCACCACCTTCATGGCAAAGGTGAGATCCTCCATCTCGCGCTCGGTAGGAATGCGGTCGGTAACGATTTTCAGCTCATCTTTCTCATAGAGGCCGGAATCACTTTCCTGAACCAAAAGCCCTCCGCTGACCTTTTTGATGTCCAGTTCATCGGCAGGAGCTTTTTCAAGAATACCGTCCAGCTTAAGCAGTCTGATATTCTTTTTCTCCGTAAGAATTTTAATGGCTTCCTCAGTAAAATCAGGAGCAATGACGATTTCGATAAAGATTTTATTAATTTCAGCTGCAGTCATCTCGTCAATAGGCCTGTTGGCGGCTACGATTCCGCCGTAGATGGAAACCGGATCTGCTTTATATGCCTTGCAATAAGCATCATAGATATCATAGCCGGTACCTACTCCGCAGGGATTGGCATGCTTGACTGCAACCACCGTAGGTTCCTGGAACTCCTTCAGCGCAGCAAGTGCACCGTTGGTATCATTGATATTGTTAAATGAGAGTTCTTTTCCGTGAAGCTGCGCCGCATGCACCAAAGATCCGGGATACGGTTTCACTTCTTTATAGTAATAGGCTTTCTGATGCGGATTTTCACCATATCGTAATTCCTGTACCCTTTCAAAAGTTAAGGTGAGATTTTCAGGAAGCTCATCATTGATTTCCTTTCTCAGATAATCGGAAATCATAGCATCATAAGCAGCGGTGTGCTGGAAGACTTTTAAGGCCAGCTTATATTTTGTGGCATAGGATACACTGCCGGATTCTTTCAATTCGGCAATCACCTTTCCGTAATCTTTAGGATCACAGATGACCACAACATCCTTATGATTTTTGGCTGCAGAGCGAAGCATGGTAGGTCCGCCGATGTCGATATTTTCAATGGCTTCCTCTAAAGTAACTCCGGGTTTTAGGATGGTTTCTTTAAAGGGATAAAGGTTGATGGCAACAATATCTATCGTGTCAATATTCAGATCGGATAACTGCTGCATATGCTCCGCTTTGTCCCTCATGGCAAGGATTCCCCCATGGACTGCAGGATGCAGGGTTTTTACTCTTCCGTCCAGGCACTCAGGAAAGCCTGTAACATCTGAAATACCAACCACATCCACACCATTATCTCTCAATCTTGTGGCGGTTCCTCCTGTGGAAATAATGGTAATTCCAAGGCCGCTCAGCTCCTGAGCAAACTCTAAAATACCTGTTTTATCTGACACACTAATCAACGCTCTCATGTTCTTCCCTCCATTATTTGCTATATAGGCTAACCCATTTCCCGCAGAAATTCAAGCTAGTCGTTTAATCAGTTATTTAAGTTTACCATCACACAACATCTTGATTGCCTCTGGTAAAATTCGATGTTCGATTTGCAAGACCCTGTTCGCCAAGGTTTCCGGAGTATCTCCGGGTTTTACCGGAACCTGCTCCTGCAATATAATCTTTCCGGTATCCACGCCCTCGTCTACAAAATGAACAGTAGCACCGGAAGCCAGCTCGTTTCCGGCGAGCACAGCTGCATGAACTTTTCTCCCATAAAAGCCCTTCCCGCAGTATTTGGGAATGAGTGAAGGATGAATATTGACGATCTTGTCCCGGTAACGATCAATGAGCTCCGGTTCCAGAATGCTCATATATCCGGCCAGAATGATCAAATCTGTACCCGCTGCCTCTAATTCCTTCATGATCGCAGCACACCTTTCCTTCGGATCCGGCAGCATTTCCTTACTGATGCAAACGCCCTTGATGTTATGATTTTCAGCCCTTTTTAATGCAAAGGCGTCACAGTTGCTGGATATGACTCTGACAATTTTCGCTTTATCCAAATATCCGCTCTCGATATGATCGATCACCGACTGGAGATTGGTGCCGCCGCCGGAAACCAGAACGGAGATTTTCAATTTCTCATGACTACGCAATGGCCACACCTTCTCCTTTTACGATCTCACCGATAATCTCAGCTTTTTCGCCAGCCTTAATCAGTTCGGCCTTAACCGCTTCGGCAGAATCAGCCGGTACCATCATCATCATACCGATTCCCATATTAAAGGTTGAAAACATTTCTTCCTGCTCGATATTTCCGGAATCTTGAATATAGTCAAAGATAGCAGGAATCTTCCAGCTTCCGTACCGGATGTTTACGCCAAGACCCTTGGGTATGATCCGCGGAATATTCTCATAAAATCCTCCGCCTGTGATGTGAACGATTCCGTTTATCTGGAAATGTGACAGTGCGGCAGTACAGGCTTTTGTATAGATTTTCGTAGGAGTGATTAACGCTTCGCCCAAAGTCATCCCTAATTCCTTAATTTCATTATCCACAGAAAGGCCAAGCTTGTCAAAAAACAGCTTTCTGACAAGGGAATATCCGTTGCTGTGAATCCCGCTGGACCCAATTCCGATGACTTTGTCTCCTTCTTTGATCTTGCTGCCGTCAATCATCCTGCTCTTATCAACGACGCCTACGGCGAAACCGGCCATATCGTATTCGCCGTCGGAATAGAAGTCCGGCATTTCAGCCGTTTCACCGCCTACAAGAGCACAACCGGCTTCCACACAGCCATCTGCAATGCCTTTTACAATGTCCGAGACCTTTTCCGCCTTTACTTTTCCTGTTGCGATATAATCCAGAAAGAATAAAGGCTTTGCGCCCTGACATAAAATATCGTTTACACACATAGCCACGCAATCCTGGCCAACCGTATCATGCTTATCCATTAAAAAAGCAATCTTCAGCTTGGTTCCCACACCATCCGTGCCGGATACCAGTACCGGTTCCTTCATTTCCTTTATGTCTAATTGAAAGAGACTTCCGAATCCGCCAAGACCTGTCAATACATTTTCATTAAAGGTCTTTTTTACATGGGTTTTCATCAGACGAACAGCCTTTTCCCCTTCCTTGGTATCTACCCCGGCATCCTTATAGGTAAGTTTCTCATTCATCTTAATAATCCTCTCTCTCCTCAGTCATACATTTATCCTTTGCTATTTCATCGGGAAGCGGCATAGGATAATTTCCGTTGAAGCAGGCTACGCAGATTTTCTCTTTTCCGATACCGATGGCTTCCAAAAGTCCTTCAATGCTTAGATATCCCAGACTGTCTGCCCCGATCATTTGCCTGATTTCCTCCACAGTATGTCTGGAGGCTACCAATTTATCCGAATTAGGTGTATCAATGCCAAAATGGCAGGAATGGGTAACCGGAGGAGAACTTACTCTTACATGAACCTCCTTAGCTCCTGCATCTTTTAACATGGTAACGATCTTTCCGCTGGTAGTGCCCCTTACGATAGAGTCATCTACCATGATAATCCGTTTCCCTTTTACACTGTCCTTCAGTACATTCAGCTTTAATCTTACACTGAGTTCCCTCATCCTTTGATCCGGCTGAATAAAGGTTCTGCCTACATATCTGTTTTTTATCAGCCCTTCCCCAAAAGGAATCCCGGATGCTTCCGCATACCCAATGGCTGCCACCGTGCCTGAATCCGGTACGGCAATCACCATGTCCGCTTCAACCGGATGTTCCTTGGCAAGAATTCTGCCTGCCTGGCTTCTGGCCATATATACGCTTTTTCCATCCATATCACTGTCGGGTCTTGCCAGATACACATATTCAAAAGCACAGATTGCCTTTTTCTGACCTTTCTGAAAGCGTATGGACTTCAGCTCTCCGTCCTCAATAATGATCATTTCTCCCGG
Organism: Sinanaerobacter chloroacetimidivorans; assembly: GCF_018128545.1. GTDB lineage: Bacteria > Bacillota > Clostridia > Peptostreptococcales > Anaerovoracaceae > Sinanaerobacter > Sinanaerobacter chloroacetimidivorans. Next base: position 4,394 of record NZ_JAGSND010000011.1, read on the forward strand.
CTCTACATCCCGGAGGAAGGTGGCTCCCAGCAGCGGAAAAATACAGCTTTCGGATGACAGAATGTATCCTTCCCGAGTCTTGCCGATGCACAAGGGCCTGATGCCGTTTGGATCCCTTACTCCGATCAATTTGTCTCCGCTTGTAATGACAAGAGCGTATGCGCCTTTTACCTGTTCCAGTGTTTTTACAATGGAATCTTCAATACTGTTGTCTCTGATGTATCTTGCAATGAGAGCTGCAATGATTTCGGAATCAATGGAGGTCTGAAAAATAACTCCCCGATCCTGCATCTCTTCCCTTAAAAGCATAGCATTTACCAGATTCCCATTATGAGCAAGGGCTAAGCTGCCGCCTTTATGATAGACAACCAGGGGCATGGCATTTACCGCATGACTCTCTCCGCAGGTGGAATATCTTACATGTCCAATGGAAATATCTCCTTGCAGCCTTTCAATGATCTCGTCATTGAATACCTCCTGAACCAGACCCATCTCTTTATAATACTGAATCTTACCGCCCTTATTGGAAGCGATTCCTGCGCTTTCCTGGCCTCTGTGCTGCAGGGAATGAAGTCCGTAATACACCGACCGGGCAATGTCGGGTTTGCCGGGAGCGTATACACCTACGACACCGCACTCGTCAAATACTTTATCCTCTTCCAATTCCCGTAATTCTTTATTGAAATCATATTGCCTTTGCATTTGTCTTCTCCTATTTCTTGATTCTAGCCAATACCTCTTGGTAGGTTTCTTCTACATGTCCAAGATCCCTTCTGAATCTGTCTTTGTCCATCTTTTCATTGGTGTTTACATCCCAAAGTCTGCAGGTATCCGGTGAAATTTCATCTGCAAGGAGGATTTCTCCGTCACAGAGTCCAAACTCGATTTTAAAGTCAATCAATTTTAAACCTTTATCCAGGAAGAATTCTTTTAACGCTTCGTTGACTTTATATGCATATTTTTTTACAATGGCCAGCTGTTCTTCCGTAGCCAGTTCCAATGCCAGAATATGATCGTCGTTGATCAGGGGATCCCCCAGGTCGTCATTTTTATAGGAAAATTCCAGGACCGTACGGGCAAGAGGCCGACCCTCTTCAACTCCATATCTTTTAGAGAAGGATCCTGCTGCCACGTTTCGGATGATTACTTCAAGAGGCAGGATCTTTACGGCCTTTACGAGGGTTTCCCGATCGCTTAAAAGCTTTACAAGATGCGTTGGTATCCCCTTGGATTCCAGCATTTCAAAGATAATAGCCGACATGGTGTTGTTGACAACTCCTTTGTCCGCAATGGACCCCTTTTTTACTCCGTTAAATGCAGTGGCATCATCCTTGTAGTCCACGATATATAACTTCGGGTCATCCGTTCGATAGACCTTCTTTGCTTTTCCTTCATACAACATTTCCAATTTTTCCATTTTTTTATCCTCCCCTAAAAATATTTATTAGTTTCTGAAACTTACTTATTCTATTGGTCTGATAGCAGATGGTCTATCCCAGTACGGTTATGATTTTGAAGGTCTTTATCCTTCGTTTCGCAATTTTTAGAACATCAAACAACCGGTAATATAATCGGTGTTTGACGTTACCTAAAAATTCAGCTCATCCTCGGATAAGACCAAAGCAAAATCATTCCAACGTATTGTTCCAGCCCATCTGCTATTCAGACCAATTATACGACATAATAACGAATCGAGACCATATTATTAGAAACCTGTGAGTATTTTCGTGATACAAAGTCAGACATTTGGCTTGTCAAAACTCAATTACTTCGATCTAGTTCGATCTGGCAGTTGAATGATTCGGTTTAAATACTAATAAATGAAATTTGACTAACTAATAAATGCTAATTTTGAAACTCCCGATCCATCCTCACAATATCCTCTTCCATCTTCTTTTTATAATCCTTCATCTTCTGTCTCAGCTCCGGATATTTCAGAGATAAAATCTGTATTGCCAGCAAAGCAGCATTTTCGGCCCCGTCTATGGCAACGGTGGCCACCGGAATCCCCTTTGGCATCTGGACCATGGACAGCAGTGAATCCAGTCCGTCCAAAGTCGATGATTTGATGGGAAGGCCGATGACCGGAAGCGGCGTATATGCGGCGATGACACCTCCCAGGTGTGCGGCCTTTCCTGCTGCTGCGATAATCACTTCGATTCCGGTTTCTTCTGCCTTGGAAGCGAAATCCTCTGCAACTCTCGGTGTCCTGTGGGCCGATATGATTCTTGTCTCAAAGCTGACACCGAATTCCTTGATAATGGCTTCTGCCTTTTCGATCACCGGATAATCTGATTTACTGCCCATTACAATTGCAATTTTCATATAAAAACCTCCCTGCTTACCTTAGCAATACGTCAATTCTCACGTTCTAACTCTTTATTGGATACAATTAAGATCCATTTACATAGTAATCTATATTTATTTAAAATAAGAAACTCCTGCTTCAAAGATCTTCTGGTCAAAGCTGCCCGGTACATTCTTGTACAAATTCTCTCCGATTCTCTCAGAATGGCCCATTTTGCCTAATATTCTACCATCGGGAGAAGTAATCCCTTCAACGGCAAGGGTGGAATCATTCGGATTATAGGCAATGTCAAGAGTCGGCTCACCGTCAAGATCCACATACTGTGTTGCAATCTGACCGTTTTTTATCATCATGTCCAGGACGTCATCCTTCGCAATAAATCTTCCTTCTCCGTGAGACACAGGTATTGTGTGAATATCTCCTACTTCCACATTCGCCATCCACGGTGATTTTACCGATGCTATCCTGGTTCTTACCAGACAGGATGCATGCCTGCCGATTTGGTTGTAGGTCAGCGTAGGATGGTTTTCACTGGTGTCTGTTATCCTTCCGTATGGAACGAGGCCCAGTTTGATCAATGCCTGGAAACCATTGCAGATACCAAGCATCAAACCGTCTCTGTTTTCCAGCAAGTCTGTTACAGCTTCCTTGATTTGCGGGTTTCGGAATACTGCAGTAATAAATTTTGCGGAACCATCCGGTTCATCACCGCCGCTAAAGCCTCCCGGAATCATAATGATCTGGCTCTTTCGAATTCGTGCTGCCATTTCTTCAATCGATTCAGTCAGGCTTTTCGGAGTAAGATTGTGTAATATTTGAACATCGGTAACGGCTCCGGCCTTTTCAAAGGCCCTCCTGGAATCCATTTCACAGTTCGTTCCCGGGAATACCGGAATGTATACAGTCGGCCTCACTATTTTGACCGCAGGTTTATGACTAGCTCTGATGCTGTAAGAAACAGAAGCGATTTTCTTTTCAGAATCTCCCGTTCTGCTCAACGTTGGGAAAACTGCTTCCAATGGGGCGGTCCAGCTATCTAAAATATCTCTTAATGAAATTTTTATTTGCTCAGCCTGTTCTTCATCCTTTTCTTCCAGGAATCGAATCACAAATTCCTGTTTTTCCTTAGTGGTGCCCAATACGGAATAATCCACACCGGCAAAAAGTTTTTCCGGTTTGTCTCTCTTATCAATTTCCAGAATCAATGAACCGTAATTTTCTTGAAACAGCTTTTCTTTTTGAATACGATCCACAGAAACTCCGATTTGATTTCCAACGGCCATTTTTACGAGAGAAAGAAATACGCCGCCTTTTCCGATAGTATTAGCCGAAAGGATCTTGCCTTCTACCGCCAAACTTCTCACCTTTTCCATATTTCTGCGGTATTGCTTAAAATCTAAAATACCATTTTCATCACGTTCTGTTTCGAGGTAGATGAGTGTGCTGTTAGTTTTCTTCAGGTCAGTGGATATAACGTGCTCCGCCTCTGTCACCCCTACCGCAAATGAAACCAACGTAGGCGGTACCTCCAGATCCATAAAGGTACCCGACATACTGTCTTTCCCTCCAATGGCTGGGATGCCCAGCTCCTTTTGGGCTTTTAAGGCTCCCAGTAAAGCAGAAACAGGTTTGGCCCATTTTTCAGCATTCTGCCCCAATCGTTCGAAATATTCCTGGAAGGTCAATCTCACCTTGGAAGCATCTCCGCCCATCGCTGCGATTTTCGTGACAGAATCCACCACAGCATATAAAGCGCCGTGATACGGGCTGGCGGTAGAAAGATCCGGATCAAAGCCAAAAGTCATCAGGGTAGCAGTATTTGTATTTCCATCTGTTACCGGAAGCTTGGCAGCCATACCCGCAGCAGGCGACAGCTGATATTTTCCGCCTAAAGGCATCAGTACGGTAGCGGCTCCAATGGTGCTGTCGAACATTTCAACGAGACCTTTTTGGCTGCAGCAATTTAAACTTTTCACAAACTCCAAAGCTTGATCCGCCATTGATCCTGCGGATTTGTCCATGCCTGAATGGTCTTTCATATCAATTGATTTTGTTTCCGATTTCATTCTTTCTCTAACGGACACCTGAGTTACCTGCTTGACTCCATTGGTGTCCAGAAACGCCCTGCTCAAATTCAGGATGCAGTTTCCTTGCCAGAACATGCGAAATCTTCCCGTATTGGTCACCCTTGCCACAGCAACAGCTTCCAGGTTCTCTTCTTCCGCATAGGAAATAAATGTTTTGTAATCCTCCTCAGAAACCACCACAGCCATTCTTTCCTGTGATTCTGAGATCGCCAGTTCCGTTCCATCCAAACCATCGTACTTCTTTAAAACCAAATCAAGGTTGACATCGAGACTCTCTGCAAGCTCGCCAATGGCAACAGAAACGCCGCCGGCACCGAAATCATTGCATTTTTTGATTAAATTCGCGGCTTCTTCCCTACGGAATAATCTTTGAATATTCCGTTCTACCGGAGGATTTCCTTTTTGAACTTCCGCACCACAGGTAAGAATCGAATCCTCCGTATGCTCTTTGGACGAACCGGTGGCTCCTCCGCATCCGTCTCTTCCGGTTCTGCCTCCTACCAGGATAATATAATCTCCTTCTGCGGGTTTCTTACGAATCACATGTTTTGCAGGTGCTGCTCCGATCACGGCTCCCACTTCCATGCGCTTTGCCACATATCCTTCGTGATAAATCTCTGCCACCTGGCCGGTAGCAAGACCGATTTGATTTCCGTAGGAACTGTATCCCTTTGCAGCGCCTCTGGTAATCTTTCGCTGAGGGAGCTTACCGGGCAAGGTCTCTTCCACACTCTTTCTGGGATCACCGCTTCCGGTCACTCTCATCGCCTGATATACATACACCCTTCCGGAAAGAGGATCCCTGATGGCACCGCCAAGACATGTTGCTGCGCCGCCAAAAGGTTCAATTTCAGTGGGGTGATTATGAGTTTCATTTTTAAACATGACAAGCCATTCTTCTTCCTGTCCGTCAATAAGAGCTTTGACTTTGATACTGCAGGCATTGATTTCATCCGACTCGTCCAGATCTTTTACCAGACCTTTTTTCTTCAGATATTTGGCCCCTATAACAGCCATATCCATAAGACAGACGTCTCTCTCCTGATTGCCGTAGACCTCCTGGCGCATTTGCAGATACTCTTCATAGGCCGTCTGTATCAAATGGGAATAAGGGCCTTCCTCAAAGGAAATAAAATCTATCTTTGTTAAAAAGGTGGTATGTCTGCAGTGGTCGGACCAGTAAGTGTCAATTACTTTTAATTCTGTAACCGTGGCATCTCTTTTTTCTTCCTTTGAAAAATACTCTCTTACAAATTTCAAGTCCTCCAGGCTCATGGCAAAGCCTTGTTTTTCTCTATAGTCAGCCAGCTCTTCTTCTGACATGGATAAGAAATTGCAAACGGTTTTTACATTCTCCGGCTCCAACTGATCCGTTGCCAGCTTAGCAGGCTTATTAAGGTCAGCTTCTCTGGAGTCTACAGGATTAATACAGTAATTTTTAATTGCTGCCAGTTCCGATTCCGATACTCCGCCTTCCAGTATATACAATCGCGCAAAACGTACAGTGGGAGTTGCCTCCGCATTCATAAGCCGAATACATTGCTCTGCGGAATCCGCCCTTTGATCATATTGTCCGGGAAGATATTCTACAGCAAAAAACTGAGAGCCCGTAACAACAGGCACTATTTCATCATAGGCGCTATCGATGGCAGGCTCCGCAAAAACTGTATATTTAGCCGATTGATAAGTATCATCATCGATACCTTCCACATCATAACGGTTTAACACTCTCACAAGATTCAATTGCTGAAGATGCAGGTTTTCTCTCAAGTCCTCACATAATCCCTGGGCCTCAGTATCAAAGCCCCTTCGCTTTTCCACATAGATACGGCGTACCATTAGTCTCCTCCTTCTTTACGAACATTGTGCTTTAATATTTATGTTAATATTCGTATTTTTATTAAAATAACGCTTTATATTTTTATAATAACAGCTTTTTATGTATATTTCAAACATAAAATACGAATATTTAAGTTTTTTCTTTTGTACAGGAATAAGAAAAAAGCCGAGGAAATGCCTCGGCTTTTTCTTAATTTCTATATTTATATGCTTTATTTGTCATGTTTTTTATTATTCGTTACCTAACCCGTAACCGTTCGTGGTCAGATAAGTGTTGATGCTATCTACAGCACCAATGATTCTTGATGCGTATCTAGTGGAATAGCTGCCTCTGTTAACGGCTACAGAACCCTGATTGTAGGCTGAAAATCCTTTTACCAGGTCCCCTCCGTAGGCATCGATCCTCTCACTTAAATACATCGCCCCGAAATTGATACTTATCTCAGCATCCAACAGCTGATCGGTACTCAATCCATATCTGGCACCGGTAGAAGGCATTACCTGCATCATACCAAGTGAACCACTGCTGCCTCTGGCAGTTGGATTGAAGGTACTTTCCTTGTGCGCTACAGCCATGAGTATCTTCTCATCAATATTGTAAGTTTTCGCAGCTTCTTCGAAGATTTGCACCAGTTCCTGTGCTTTTCCCGTAGAATAGCTGCCGTTATACTTCATGATATAGCTTGCAAGACCTTTATTATATTTTGACTCCGATTCCTTCCAATAAGATTTGGCCGGAACCCCATCTTTTGTGCTAACATAAATGCCTGTATAAGAATCGAAATAAGCATCCCAGCCCAGTCCGCCGTCTCCGGTCATGACTCTAATCGGCAGGTAGATCACTTTATCCTTTATCAGCACCGGCAGATCTTCCATATTGATCTCCCTGACTGATAATTCAGGCACCTCAATAACTTCGTCGTCGCTTACGGTCCCTTCTGTAACTTGGCTGGCGGTTACACCCCCATCAGAGGTTTGTGCATCCTTTTCTTCACCCAATTTTTTTGATTCCAGCTCATAGACCAATATGGTCGCATCATTTAATACCTGGGTGAGAACATCCTCCTTGTTATTTTTCTTCCACTTATCGCTGATATTTGTCAGCGTGGGCTCTGTTTTCAAAAGTTTTAGTGTGCGGCTTTCAAAATCCATCTCGGCTTTAAATCCAAATATTTCCCCTATTTCGGGTGTTAGCGGAAAATAAGTGGTATTTTTGTAAATGAAAAATGGAAACTGTAAATGGTTATTATCAATTTCCTCTCCGTTAATTACAACATCTTTAATAAAAAAATCTCCTCGTACGTTTTCTTCAGCATATATAGAAATTGATGAGAAAAGTAAGATTGTCAACGAAAGCCACACAGATATAAGCTTTTTCGTCATATCTTTTTTCCCTCTCTTTCTTTTGTCTTTTTTTAAGAAGACATATTGATTATACCACATTTGCCCAAAAAGTATACCTTTTTTTCCGCATTTGCCCTTACCCCTTTATCAAAACGTTGGAATTCGTGGGTTTTTCAGAAGTGCCGTTCAGCCTGCAAGAAAGCAAAAACGGAAGATTTTTCACTTCCGCTTTGCCTTTTTGTTTTCTGTCATTAGATATTAATTTAATTTTTTGTGATGATTTTATAAGAGTTTTACTTTTTATTACTTGTTTATTGAATGATTTTGATTCTATTCTGTTATGAACTTATATTACTACAGTTTAAATTGTTTTTTTGCATCAGCAATGGATTCATCCAGCTTAGCAATAACAGTATCGATCTTTTCATAGGACAACACTGCAGGTGGTTCTATTCTTACTGTCTTTGCATTTACAAGAGTACCGGCAGTCATAACATGTCTGTCGAAAAGTCCTTTTGTTACTGCATAACCAACTTCTGCTTCTGGGAATTCCATACAGATCAGCAGTCCGGCTCCTCTGACTTCCTTCAAAACGGTAGGATATTTTTCTTTCAAAGCAGCTAATTTTTCCATGAAGTAGTCGCCTTTTTCTTTTGCCATCTTAGGAATATCGTTTTCAAGCATGTATTTGATTGTTGAAATAGCAGCAGCGCAAGCAAGAGGATTTCCTCCGAAGGTTGGAGATCCAAGAATCCAAGGATTATCAATGAGCTTATCAACCCACATATTTGGTCTTGCAATGATACCTGTGATCGGCATAATTCCGCCGCCGAATGCTTTTCCGTATGTCATAATGTCAGGAGTTACATTTTCCACTTCACATCTAAACATGGTTCCGCATCTTCCCATACCAGTCTGAATTTCATCTACAATCATAGCCACGCCATATTTATCGCAGATTTCTCTGACTGCCTTCAGATATCCCATTGGAGGGATCTGAACGCCTGCTTCACCCTGAATCGGTTCTATAATAACCCCGGCAACCTTTTCACCTACGGTCTGCAGGTTTTTAATGGCAACTTCCATAGCATCAGCATCGCCGTATTTCACATGCTGAACCTGCTGGATCATTGGAGTGTAGTCTTCTCTATAAGCACCTTTTCCGCCCATTGAGATGGCACCCATGGATTTTCCATGGAATGCTCCAACTGTTGAGATGTACCATCTTCCGCCTGTTGCCAGTCTAGCAAGTTTAAGTGCCATTTCAACAGCTTCAGCACCACCGTTGGTAAAGAAACAATACTGAAGATCTCCAGGAGTAATCATAGCAACTAATTTTGCAAGATAACCTCTAAGCGGGTCAACCAATTCCTGGCTATGTAATGCATATCTGTCAAGCTGAGCCTTTACTGTCTTTAAAATTTCAGGATTTCTATGTCCGCAGGTATAGATACCGAAACCGCCGAGACAGTCAATAAATTCTGTTCCGTAAAGGTCTTCAAAGTGGTCAACGGAATCTGTCCACTCTACAAAAGCGGCGTCAGTCGATACTGATTTTCTGTATTCCAGCCAACCAGGATTTACATTCTCATTAAAGTTTGCGATTGAATCTTTCACAATCGTATCTTTTTCTTCTTTTGTTAGTTCGGCACCTTCAATGTAGCCGACGATTCTTTTTGCTTCTTGTAGAGCTAATTCTTTGTTACATACAGTCATGATATGACCTCCTCATTGTTTTTTGTTCTAACTCTTTTTGAGCAGCTAACTAACTTGCCTATATACATTTCAAAATTCATGCCAACACAAAAATTTTTTATAACTAAATTTAAAATTTTCTGAATTTGTGTGCAATTTCAACAAAAAATGAGATTCATTTTTCTGCCGTTCCTTGTTATTGTCAGAAAATTAATCTCATTTTTCAAATTTTTTGTTCTGTTTTTTCTTACAATTGAGACTATATATAACTCATCATCATCTCATTTATCTTCTCATCCCATTCGCTGTCATCGGTAATACGGCTGCAAACCTGCTCCATCTGCAGAAGTCTGTTTTTGGGAATTTTGCTCATATCCTCCAGGCTTGATACCATTCCCGATCGTCTGGCCAGCTGGAACAACCGTTGTTCATCCGGGGGCAATGCAAAATATCGATCTATCATCGAAAGCATTTTCTCCCTGTCCTGGTCCAGCCGACCGAATACCTCCTGCATCAGATTAATGATATGATCACTTACCAGGATTCCGGTGCATCCTTGAGAATATTCGATCAATTTCCTGATTTCCAAAAGCTTGTCATTGTCGCTGCAAAGTTTGTAAGCTCCCTTTTGATACTCACGCCACAGCTCCGTGCCCTCTTTTATGACAGCCGTTCGTATTCTTACAAAGTCGGGATTGATTTCTCTGACCACGCGAGCAGTTTCAAGGGCATTTTCCTCCGAAAGATCCTTTCCGCCTACACCTGCCATAAAGTAAACGGACAATTCGATCCCCGCTGCCTTTATATTTTTCCCCGCTGTAATTTCCTGTTCTGCGGTTACACCCTTGCTGATAAGTTCCAAAACCTTATCGGAGCCGGACTCAAATCCGGAATGTATTCTGTCAAGTCCTGCGGCCTTCAATTCTTTATATTCTTCTACACTGATCTTTGAGAGGGTTTCCGCTCTTCCATAAGTCGTTACTCTTTTAATAAGAGGAAATCTTTTCCGCAAATAGGTTAGCACCTCTACAACTCGCTGGGATCTTAGAGCCAGGCTGTTTCCATCCTGTAAAAAGACATTTTCTCCGCCGTTAATCAACCATTGATAGATCATATAAAAGCAATTCTGCTCCGCATAAGTCATGGATTCCATTTCCTCTGCAAATGCCTTGTGATTCCAGGAGCCGTCGTCTCTTTGATATTTTCTTGCAATCTCAGCGTATTCCGCCATCATATCAATATCATTTTTGATGCTGTCAACACTAAATGCTTTAAAACTACTATGTTTATAGAGCTGGCAAAACTTGCAGCGATTCCATGTACAGCCCTCTGTTATCTGCAGCAGCAGACTGTTCGCCTCACTGGGAGGTCTGATTGGTCCAATTCTAAAAACCTTTTGTTTTTCTTCCATCTATCTCATCCTTTCTTTCATTCCGGGACGTCCTGCCTTTCAGACATCACTTTCAAAGATTGTGATTGAATATATTATACCCCAAGCTTCGATCCTAAACAATTCAGCTGTTTCCCCAGACCACATGCAAAATAATTCAGCTGTTTCCCCAGACCGCATACAAAATAATTCGGCTGTTTACCGGGTCTGTACAGGCAAGAGTGCAAATGTTATAATAGTCCCAACTAACAAAGGGAATGGGAACACAGAATGATTAATCAGGTACAAAAAAAAGTATTAATATTGGCTCTCCATGCCGGAGAGCTCATGATGAAAAGCGGTGCTGAGATTTACAGAGTCGAGGACACCATCACCAGAATTTGCAAGGCTTGCAAAATCCCCTATGTAGAGGTGTTTGCAACGCCTACAGGGATTTTTTTGTCTCTTGACGAAGGGTCACCTGACAGCGACATGCATACCTTCATCAAAAGAATCCGGGGGAGCAGCATAGATTTGGAAAAAATATCCCGAATCAACCACTTTTCAAGGGTATTTACTACTACTGACCTTACCATTGATGAAGGCCTCCAAATTTTAAAAGGGATTTCAGGCATCAAGCCCTATCCGTTTTTGTTTCGAATTTTCGGCGCTGCGCTGGTAGCATCTTTTTTCGCGCTGATTTTCGAAGGAAATGCCTTTGATTTTCTCAGTGCATTTCTCATCGGTGCCTTCAGCTATACCTTGTCAATCTTACTGGATAGAATAGAAATCAATCTCTTTATCAAGGGCTTTTCCTGCTGTGCAATCGCAACCTTCCTTGCACTTCTCCTTTACTCTGTAGGACTGGGCTCCAATTTAGGCGCTCTGATCATTGGCTCTATCATGATCTTTCTGCCTGGAGTAGCCATTACCAATGCGGTAAGGGATACGCTGGCTGGCGATATGCTTGCAGGCGTTTCAAAGGGCATGGAAGCTGTAATGGTGGCGGTATCATTGGCAGCAGGCGTCGGAGTGGCCCTTAAAATATGGGATTTCTTCGGAGGTACCTTTTTATGATATTGTCTTTTATTTTTGCTTTTTGTTCTACTATGGGGTTCTGCATCCTGTTTCATGTGCCAAAGAAGCATCTTGTCAGCGCATCCTTTGTAGGAGGCTGCGGATGGATTACGTATACTTTTCTCACCTCTGAAGGAGGCAGCAAGGTTCTTGCCTGCTTTGTGGGCTCCTGTATCGTTGCATTGCTCAGCGACATTTTCTCCAGGGGCTTCAAGGAGGCGGCTACCATATTTATTATACCCGGCATCCTTCCCCTTGTTCCCGGAGCAGGAATGTATTACACCATGCTGGCTATTCTTGAAGGCAATTTTACAGAAACAGCTTCTGTGGGAACCGAGACGATCCTGATGGCGGGAGCTATTTCCGTGGCGCTGCTTATGATAGCCTCTCTGGTAAAAATTTTCGCTTTGGCTGGAAATAAAATCCTCTCCCTGAAGCGGTCAATTTCAAGGAAAACCTGAAAGGAAAAGCCGAATTATTTTATGCGACGAATATTGACATCTTTCGTCAGAAACAATAAAATTATTATGAGATGGCTGCATCAGCAGCCATTTATTTTTAGGAAACATCTGCTAATTACCATGCAATACGAAAGAGGTTTATATAATGACTTTAGATCAATTAAGAACAGGCTGTTCCGGTATCATTCAATCAGTCGGCGGTACCGGTGCCTTGAGAAGGCGCCTGCTTGATATGGGACTGACTCCCAATACGAAAGTAATGGTTCGGAAGGTAGCTCCTCTTGGAGATCCTATCGAGTTATTTTTAAGAAGTTACGAATTAACCATCCGTCTTGAGGACGCTCAAAAAATCGAGGTATTGGAGGTGGCGGAGTGAATATTACCTTTGCACTGATCGGGAATCCAAACAGTGGTAAAACCACCCTTTTTAATCAGATGACAGGCAGTAACCAGAGAGTCGGAAATTTCCCCGGCGTAACGGTGGAAAAAAAGGAAGGTTCGGTTCGCGGCCATAAAGGCGTAACCGTCGTTGACCTCCCCGGAATCTACTCCTTATCTCCTTATACTGCGGAAGAAGTGGTTACCAGGGACTTTCTGATTCAGGAAAAGCCGGATGCCATTATTAATATAATAGATGCCACCAATATAGAACGAAATCTTTACCTGACCCTTCAGTTAATGGAGTTGGATATCCCCATGATCCTTGCTTTAAACATGATGGATGAAATACGGGGAAACGGCAGTTCCATAGACATACAAAAACTCCAGGCGGAACTTGGCATCCCCGTCGTTCCCATCTCCGCCGTTAAGAACGACGGGGTTGATGAATTGACCCACAGGGCTATTAAATGTGCAGAAGATAAAGCAAGACCGAAAAACCTTGATTTTTGTTCCGGTTATGTTCATGCTGCCATTCATTCCATTGCCCATCTTATTTCTGAGGAAGCAAAGGCTGCCGGTTTGCCTTTGCGTTTTGCTGCCACAAAGATTGTGGAAGGTGACGAACCGGTTATAAAGCAGCTGAAATTACTGGAGCCGGAGTTGGATATCATCGATCATATCGTTACAGATATGGAAGGACACCTTCATACGGATCGTGAGGCGGCCATGGCCGATATGCGCTATGCCTATATCGAAACCCTTTGCAGCCATGCCGTAGTTAGAGCGGGTCAGACAAAAGAGCATCTGCGATCCGTTCAAATCGACAATGTACTCACTCATAAATATCTGGCACTGCCGATTTTCCTCTGCGCCATGCTGTTAGTTTTCTGGCTTACCTTCGGGGTTTTCGGTTCTATTCTGAGCGATCTCCTGTCCCTCGGCATCGACAAGATCACCCAGATTACGGATGCCGGCCTAACGGCGGCCGATGTGAGCCCTGCCCTTCATTCTCTGATTATCAACGGCGTCTTTGCAGGAGTAGGCAGTGTGCTTTCTTTCCTGCCGATTATTGTAATTCTGTTTTTCTTCCTGTCTTTTCTGGAAGATAGCGGATATATGGCCAGAGTTGCCTTTGTTATGGATAAATTGCTTCGTAAGATCGGGCTTTCCGGCAGGTCCTTCGTGCCCATGTTGATTGGATTCGGCTGCTCCGTTCCTGCCATCATGGCAACGAGAACACTGCCAAGCGAAAGGGATAGGAAAATGACCATCATGCTGACGCCCTTTATGTCTTGCAGTGCAAAGCTGCCAATTTATGCCGTATTTACCGCCGCTTTTTTTGCCAAATATCAAGCTTTGGTGATGATCAGCCTTTACATTTTTGGAATGCTGGTCGCTGTAGCCGCAGGTCTTCTTTTAAAGAAGACCCTCTTTGAGGGGAGTCCGGTTCCCTTTGTTATGGAACTGCCCTCCTACCGCCTTCCCTCAGTTAAAAGTGTACTCATGAAAATGTGGGAACGGGCTGTGGACTTCCTGAAGCGTGCATTTACTTTGATCTTTATCGCTACCATTGTCATCTGGATGCTGCAGAGCTTTGATTATGGTTTCCATATGGTTGAAAATACCGGCGACAGTATGCTTGCCTCTCTGGGCAAAATCATCGCTCCGATTTTTTCGCCTCTCGGTTTCGCAGATTGGAGAGCTGCAACAGCGCTGGTAACGGGACTGACGGCCAAAGAGGCAGTGGTAAGCACCTTTGCCGTTCTACTGGGTGCCAGCGATCCAAGCTCTGTGGTTCCCCTATTATCACAGTTCTTTACCCCGTTATCGGCATATTCCTTTTTGGTCTTCTCCCTGCTTTATATGCCTTGCATAGCCGCCATGGCTGCTGTAAAACGTGAAATGGGAGGCTGGAGAAGCGCTTTACTGGTTATGGTATTCCAAACCTCAGTAGCATGGGTATTCGCCTTTCTTGTATATCAGATCGGCTCCCTGTTCCTCTAGGTTTTCAATTCCAGACGGATTAAAAATAAATTTAAAGTTTTTATCAGAAAATTCTTGCAATTTCGATTTTCTCTGCTATACTATAGATAAGGGTGATCATTGGGAATAGAAAATGGGAACCTGAACACCAGATATAGAAATGCTATATCAATGAGCCGAGAAAGAAGGTGGTTCCACCAGAAATGTTAAATGCAGAGTTTCAGTAACGCCAATCATCGGAAGTAGTGATGATTGGCGTTACTGTTTTTTGATAGTTTTCACCATTGCAGCTTTTCTTCGGACGATGTAAAATAATGGCAAGGTGGTGATATTATGAAATTCTATATTGTGGATGCCTTTACCGATGTTTTATTCGGCGGCAATCCTGCAGGCATTGTCATTTTGGAAGAGAGTGCGAAATTCCCCGAAGATGAATTGATGAGAAAAACAGCAGAAGAGCTGCGTTATTCGGAAACTGCTTTTATCCTCAGAATCTCAGAAAAGGAATTTCAAGTCAGATATTTTACTCCTGCGGCGGAAGTAGACTTATGCGGCCATGCTACCATCGGGGCCTTTACTGCCTTGCTGGCCGACGGTCAAATAAAGGATCGGGATTCTTATTTCTGCCATACCAAAGCGGGAGTTCTCAATATTGATATTAAAGATCGGTTTGTGATGATGGATATGGGGGCCCCCGTATCTTTGGGTAAAATAGAGTCGGAAGAGGAACTGAATGAATTGTATTCCATTATGGGAATTCCCTATGCCGACGCTGCCAAAATAACTTACAGCGGTGAGCTCCATTCGTCTTCTCGTTTATTCCCTGAACTGATCTCCACAGGTTTGCCGGACATCATGATGCCCCTTTCGTCGCAAGAGATGCTTTCACGGCTGTCTCCCGATTTTGACGCTTTGTCAAAGCTGTCGGAAAAATATCAAGTAGTCGGCGTGCACGCTTTTGCCATGGGCGAGGAGGAAATCACAGCACATTGCAGAAATTTTGCACCTCTTTACGGCATCAATGAGGAAGCGGCTACAGGAACTTCCAACGGAGCACTTACATATTACCTTTATAAAAATGGAATGATAAAAGAGAATGCCTTCAACACGTTTATCCAAGGCGAAGCGATGAATCGTCCTTCCCAAATCTTGAGCAGGCTTGCCGTTCAAAAGGATTCTTCTTTTGAAGAGAAGGAAAGCACAGTGAAAATTCAGGTTGGCGGGACCGGTACGGTGCTGGCCGGTGGTACGATCTATATCGGATAGATCCCTTTGAACGAACAGGTTCCCTATTGGATAAGGTGTTCTGTTGTAAATAAAATATTCTATTTTCTTTTAGAAAGTGAGTTTCTATGATATATTATCTGGACGGTACAGCAGTAGATAAAAATACATTAAAAGAGGAAGAAATGCTCGGCAAGTATCCGTGTATCGGTGTCCTGAACAGGAATGAAGTTGAGGCCTGGAATCCCCATCTCGGCATCAGCGACAGGGTTTTGGCCGAATGCCTTACAGGTCAGGCTTCCAAATTTGAAAGCCATGATGGTTTTGACTATATTTGCCTTCTCATCCCTGATAAAACAAATCTGATGAAGCAGGAAAGCAAGCTATCCATTTACGTCAGGGAGAATATTTTGATTTTTATCTGCGAAGAAGAGCAAGAATATACCATTCTCGCAGGCATTATTGCAAAGATTGAATTAAAAGAGATCAAAAGTCTCACTCTTGAGAGAGTGCTTTACGAATTTTTCGACCAGCTGACAGCCGGGGACTCTCTCTATCTTGAATCGCTGGAGCAGGAAATCTCCGATCTGGAAGAGTATTTGATCACCTCTGTGAAAAAGGACTACACCAGGGAGATTATAAAGCTCAGGAAGAAGCTTCTGGCCTTAAAACGGTATTATGAACAATTGCTGGATATTGCAGAAGCAATCGAAGAAAATGAAAACGAACTGTTGACAAAAAAAATGGTCCGATATTTCCACATCCTGACCACAAGGATCAACAGGCTGTCTGACAGCGTATCCAATTTACGGGATTATGTATCTCAGGTGAGAGAAGCTTATCAGGCTCAGGTGGATATCAGCCAAAATAGCATCATGAAGCTGTTTACCGTTATCACTTCGATTTTTCTCCCGCTGACTTTGATTGTAGGCTGGTACGGTATGAATTTTCCCCTGCCGGAATATAAATGGGCCTACGGTTATCCTGCGGTAATTATCCTCAGTGTCACCGTGGCCCTGTTTAGCACTATATATTTTAAAAAGAATAAATGGTTTTAACTTTAAGCAGACTGCTTTTTTTAATGAAAACCCTTATTTTTTTCGCCGAATCCCGCCGGCTTTTACGTTCATTCTGGTCAGGGATTTGGCGATTGCAATTTTTGCACGTGCAATTTCATAATCATCGTTGGTTGGATGGCAGAGCCATTCTTCCGCTTTGGCTTTTTCATTCTTTGCTCTTTCCAGATCGATATCTTCCGGCCATTCCGCTGCATCCGTAAAGATGACGACATCATCCTTCACGTCTACGTAGCCTCCGGCAAGAGCCGCAACTTTAAACTCCTTGGAGCCGGCTTCCTGAATCCAGAGTTCACCCGCATCCAAAAGCTTTACCGCCCAGGTATGACCTGCCATGAAGCCTTCGTCTCCGGTTAAGGTTCTGACGATGACCAGTTCAACTTCACCTTTATAAAAAAGTTTGGATGGAGTAATTACCTCCAACAGCATACTTTTAGCCATTTTTCTGGAACCTTTCTACTACTTCATCAATACCGCCTGCGAAGAGGAACATGGACTCCGGAATTTCGTCATGCTTTCCTTCCAGGATTTCTTTAAAGCCTCTGACGGTTTCCTTAAGCGTAACATATTTACCAGGTGTTCCCAGAAACGCTTCTGCAACGCTGAAAGGCTGGGACAGGAAACGCTGTATTTTTCTCGCTCTGGATACAACCAGTTTATCGGAATCTGAAAGCTCATCCATACCAAGAATCGCGATGATATCCTGAAGATCCTTATATCTTTGCAGTACTTCCTGAACACCTCTTGCCGTATTGTAATGCTCTTCTCCTAAAATCAGTGGATCCATGATTCTGGAAGTGGATTCCAGCGGATCAACAGCAGGATAAATTCCCAGCTCCGTGATCGCTCTGGAAAGTACTGTAGTAGCATCCAGGTGGGCAAAGGTGGTAGCAGGAGCAGGGTCAGTCAAGTCGTCTGCAGGTACGTAAATGGCCTGTACTGAAGTGATGGACCCTTTCTTTGTAGAAGTAATTCTTTCCTGTAATGCACCCATTTCCGTTGCCAGCGTAGGCTGATAACCTACCGCACTGGGTACACGTCCAAGCAAAGCGGATACTTCAGAACCTGCCTGGGTGAATCGGAAGATGTTATCGATAAACAGGAGTACGTCCTGTCCTTCCTCATCTCTGAAATATTCGGCCATGGTGAGTCCTGTCAGAGCAACTCTCATTCTGGCCCCAGGGGGTTCGTTCATTTGTCCGAATACCATGGCAGTCTTATTGATAACACCTGATTCTATCATTTCATAATAGAGGTCATTACCTTCTCTTGTTCTTTCTCCAACACCTGCAAATACGGAAATACCGCCATGCTCTTTTGCAATGTTGCTGATCAATTCCTGAATCAGTACGGTCTTACCTACACCTGCACCGCCGAAAAGTCCGACTTTACCGCCTCTGGTATAAGGTGCAATCAGGTCGATAACCTTGATTCCTGTTTCAAAGATCTGTGCATTTGTATCCTGTTCGTCAAACTGAGGTGCAGCTCGATGAATAGGCATCTTTTTGCCGGTTTCAACGGGTCCTTTTTCGTCTATGGTTGCTCCTATTACATTGAATAATCTGCCCAGAACCTCTTTTCCGACAGGAACACTGATGGGAGCTCCGCTGTCAACCGCTTCCATTCCTCTTGTAAGCCCGTCAGTTGAGGATAGCGCTACGCATCTTACTACGTCGTCGCCAATATGCTGAGCGACTTCCGCAACGATTTCCTTGTCTTGGAAAGGAATTATTACAGCATTCAGCAGTTCCGGCATTTCTTCAGGCATAAACTTTATATCGATTACAGGACCAATAATTTGATGAATGGTACCTTTATGGCTCAACTCCATCACCCTCCTTTTTTTATCTTAGCGCTTCGGCGCCTCCTACGATTTCTGAAATTTCATTTGTAATGGCCGCCTGTCTCGTTCTGTTATAGAAAAGGGTAAGGTCGGCAATCATCTCTCTGGCATTATCCGTGGCATTTTCCATAGCCATACGCCTTGCGGCATGTTCACAGGTGGCAGATTCGACAATCGCTCCGTAAACCATGATCTCAACGTATTTAGGCACGAGATAATTAAATACTTCTTCTACGGAAGGTTCATAATCTACCTGTTTATCCAGCTTAGGGAATTCAGGATCATTATCGATTTCAAAAGGCAGCAGGGTTACGCATTTTACTTTTTGTTCCAGAGAGCTGACAAAGGATGTATAAATGAGCACCACTTCATCAATTTTGCCTTCATTGTACATATCAATGATCGGTTTACTGATGTCATGGGTTTCCATAAAGGAAATGCTTTCCGGTGGCAGCATGTACTCACCATGAATATCATAGCCACGTTTCTGGAAATGTTCTTTTCCCTTTGTTCCTATGGCGACGATTACCGGTTTCTCCGGATCTTCCTCAATGGCCCTGGTTGCTTCTTTGATGACATTGGAGTTAAAGCTTCCGCATAGACCTCTGCAGCTTGTTATGATAATATAACAAGTGGTTTTTATTTCACGATTTCCTCTTAAATATTGGTCTGGAACCTCATTTGTGTTATGAAAAATTTCTTCAATGGATTCCGTTACATAATGGAAATACTCTCTTGTTTTTTCAAAGGTGTTTTTTGCTTTTCTAAGCTTAGCAGCAGATACCAGCTTCATAGCATTTGTGATGTGCTCCATACTGTTTACACTTCGTATTCTGCGCTTGATATCTCTCATATTACTTGCTGCCATATCTTCACCTCCTCCTTACTGTTTGTCAAACGGAACATTGAATCGACTTGAATTTTTCGATGCCTGCCTTTAATTTTTCCTCGATTTCGCCTTCCAGCTTTCCTGTTGCTTTAATTTCTTTTCCAACTTCAGGATACTGAGCATCCATAAATTCATAGAACTGCTTTTCAAATTCTTTAATATCCTCTACCGGAATATTGGCCAGGTAATGATTGATTGCAGCATAAATAATCATAACCTGATGTTCTACCTTAACCGGAGAATATTGCGGCTGCTTCAGGATTTCCATTAGAATAACACCGTGCTCCAGCCTGTTTTTCGTATCCTTATCCAAGTCAGAACCGAATTGGGAGAAGCTAGCCAGCTCACGATACTGGGCCAGTTCCAGCTTTACCTTACCGGCTACCTTTTTCATAGCTTTAATCTGCGCATTTCCGCCTACACGGGAAACAGAAATACCGGCGTTAACAGCTGGTCTCTGTCCGGTGAAGAACAACTCGGATTCCAGGAAAATCTGACCATCGGTAATGGAAATTACATTAGTCGGAATATATGCGGATACGTCTCCTGCCTGGGTTTCAATGATGGGCAGTGCGGTGATGGAACCGCCGCCTAATTCATCGGAAAGCTTAGCAGCTCTCTCGAGAAGTCTGCTGTGAAGATAGAAAACGTCTCCGGGATAAGCTTCTCTTCCCGGCGGTCTTCTAAGCAGCAGGGACATGGCTCTGTAGGCCACGGCGTGCTTGGATAAATCATCATAAATGATCAGCACATTTTTTCCCTGATACATAAACTCCTCAGCCATCGCACAGCCTGCATAAGGAGCAATATATTGAAGGGGTGCAACCTCACTGGCAGTAGCGGAAACTACGATGGTATATTTCATTGCACCTTTATTTTCCAAGGTTTGTACCAACTGGGCAACGGTTGATTTTTTCTGCCCTATGGCAACGTAGATACAGACAACATCCTCATCCTGCTGATTCAGGATGGTGTCAATGGCAATTGCCGTTTTACCTGTCTGTCTATCTCCGATAATGAGCTCTCTCTGTCCCTTACCAATTGGAATCATGGAATCGATAGCCTTGATTCCCGTCTGCAGCGGCTGATTAACCGATTTTCTCTGCAGCACTCCAGGAGCAGGGTTTTCTACAGGTCGCATTTTACTGGTTTTGATTGGACCTTTTCCGTCGATGGCCTGACCCAGCGCATTGACAACGCGGCCGATCAGTTCGGGCCCTACGGGTACCTCTACAACTCTTCCTGTCGGTTTTACGATATCGCCCTCTTTAATTTCTTTATCGGGTCCAAGGATAACAGTACCAACATTGTCTTCTTCAAGGTTTAATGCCATGCCGTAGATTTCACCGGGGAACTCCAAAAGTTCTCCTGCCATACATTGATCAAGCCCGTAGATTCTGGCAATGCCGTCGCCAACCTGTATTACTGTCCCAAAATTGGAGATTTCCAGTTCATTTTTATATTGTTTGATCTGCTCTCTAATTACTGCACTTATCTCTTCTGGTCTCAAATTCATAGGTGCAACATCCTCCTTCCTTCTATCTAAGGCTCTCACTCAGGTCTTTCAGCCGCTTCTTAATGGTGGCATCGATTACCTTGCCTTCTATGAATATTCTCACACCGCCAATGATGGAGGTGTCTATTTTATTTTCCAGCTTTACCTTCTTCTGAATCAGCTTTCCTGTTTTCTCCTCGAATATTTCCAATTGTTCCTGAGAAAGAAGTTTTACCGAGAAAAGGGTACCGATGGAATATCCTCTGCTTTCATCCAGCAGCTGCTTATATTTTCTGATAATATTGGAGAATTCTCTTGCTCTTCCCTTATCAACCAATATAAACAGCAAATTTAAAAGTTCGTCACAAATTTTGCCGGTAAAGATATCAGCGATGACTTTCTTTTTTTCGGCAGCAGAAACTACAGGAGTGCTGAGGAACTCACGGAACTCGGGTTCTAGATCCAGAATCTTCAGGAGTTCCTTTGCTTCCTCTAAGATCACTTCTGTCTTATTTACATCAGTGGCAGCCAACAACAAGGCTTTTCCATAGGTTAAATCAACGGTTAATTCTGCCATTCCGACCTACCTGCCTGTTCAATAATTCTTTGAATGATCTCTTCCTGACCTGATTGTTCCAGCTGTTTTTCGATAATCTTTTCAGCTGCATAGATGGCCAGACCTGCAATCTGCTCTTTCATCTCAGCTACGGCTTTGATTCTTTCTCTTTCGATCTCTCTTTGCGCCTGTAAGATCATTTCGTTTGCTTTTCTGTTTGCTTCATCTGTGATATCCTTTGCCAGAGCTTCCGCTTTCAATTTCGCATTTTTTATGATCTCTCTGCCTTCAGTTTCGATATTTGAAAGTTGTTTTTGATAAGCAGACAGTTTTTCACCGGCTTGAAGGTTGACACGATCAGCATTCTCGAAAGCATCTCTAACGGATGCTTCCCTTTCCTGCATGAAATTGTGCACCTTCTCAAAGAAGAAACGTTTGAGTATAAGGTATAAAACCAGAACAGTCACCCACTGCATGACAAGGGTCCAATTAAATTCGATTAATCCTGTATAGAATTCCAAGGTTTTATCCTCCTCTCGTTTATGATTTATTTTCTTGCATTCCTTTTAGAGCATTCCTACAAGAGGATTGATGAAGAGCAAAGCGATGGAAACGATAAATGCAAAGATACCTGTAGTTTCCGCTACAGCCTGACCTACAAGCATAGTTTTCAGTACATCTCCCTGAGCTTCCGGCTGTCTTGCAACGCTCTCAACTGCTTTACCTGCGGCAAAACCCTGACCGATACCGATTCCCACTGCAGCGATCATTGTAAAAGCTGCTCCTAATGCTGACATTCCTAAAACGAATGCTTCTGGTGTTACTAATGGCATAGTAAAATCTCCCTTCTTAAATACAAGTAATTTTTTTTTTATTTCTAATGATGGTCCTCATGAGTGGCAATGGCCATTCCGATGAACACCATAGATAACATGGTAAAGATAAATGCCTGTAATATCGGTTCAAAGATGTCAAAGAAGATATTGGCAGGCAGAGGAATTACTGCCTCCAGGAACGGTATAGGCAGATGCAGCTTGTGGCTGATACTTCCAAGTCCCGTAAAAATCAGCGCCATAACGATCATTCCGCCGAGGATGTTTCCGAAAAGTCGGAAAGCCAGAGAAATCGGGAAGGATACTTCTTCGATGACTTTTAACGGGAACATAAAGGGGTAAGGATCTGCCATATGCTTCAGATGCCCCTTCAGCGTTCTGGATTTGATAGAATTATATTGGATCAACATAAAGGTAATCAATGCCAGTGCAAAAGTGGTATTCACATCGGCAGTTACCGGACGAAAGCCCCAAAGACCCATGGAGTTTCCCAGCAGCAGGAACAGGAACAGCGTACCGATATACGGTGCAAAAGCAAGATTTTGCTTGCCCATGGTATCGCCGACGAGTTTATATGTAAACTCCACGATAAGTTCTGCCACAGCCTGAAGCCCTTTGGGATATCTCTCCATTTTTCTGGTAGAAACAAAGGCGAAAATAATAAGTACCACTGCTACAATCAGGGAATACAGCACCGTTTCTGTTATAAATACACTGCCGTCCCCAAATCCGATTATTTTTCGTGCTCCTAAATTGCTAAGATCATGCATTCTGCTTTTACCTCCTTTATTCGCTTAGCCTGCACAACTGGCAAAGCAAATTGCCGTTGCTATTTATTGCTTAATTTCTTTCGCTTGTATGTTCTATAGGTTTTCTTAGGTGATTTTTCATAGAAAACCTCATCTTCCTGATAACTGAGTTCATTTCTTATTTTGTCCCGAAGCCGGTCACTTTTATGTTCTTCTTTTAACAAATCCATTTTTTCATATTCCGCCTGAACCTCGGGTCTGACTTTCCTGTCTTTTGAGAATTTCGCTTTAAAACCATGCAGATAGTAAATGGCAGCTTTTAATGTCAGAAAGCCGAGTAAAGTACCCAAACCGCTGATGGTTCCCACTCTCATGGACATATAAAAAGCACCGCCATAAATGAGCAATCGTAGAATATACCCAATGAATGCCATGGAACCTCCGCGTCCGGCAAGAGCTTTCTTTAGCGTAAATTCCATAATGTTGAAGTTTACAATTGCGATTGCTGTACCTAAGGCGAGGCCATAAGAGAACATTCTATTCAGCCCCAAAAATGGCAGAGAAGCCAATTCACATAATGCAGCAACAATAATTCCGTAAAAAAATATTTGGTTTTTAAAGGCTGTCAATTCGCTCATTTAAATATTTGCCCCATCGTATCATTTAACTGTTAAACCTATTATAAACTTAAATTCCGAAATGTAAAGTATCGTTAAAAAATAAACATTCAGAAAATTGTGTATAATCCTATGCAAATAAATTTTTAAAAACCGAATAATTAAAATAATCTTTTTTGCCAAATGCACCTTTGACAGATAATTATACATTGTGCAATTCACGTGCCAACTATTTTTGTCGCAAATTGTCAGATTATAATACAGGAATTTTGCGAAAAATACTAACCATAATCCAATGTCAGATCCCTAAAATACAATCATAAGCGAAATAAAATTCTCTTTTTCCTATAAAAATAATGTCATATTGTCATAATTTATTTTGCCATATGTCATTTTGACACATGTCCGTATTTTCTTACGTACACACTTTCATACAAAAAGACAGCTTTATTGGGAAATTTTTTTCCATCATAAAGCTGTTCTTTAAAGCCGCATCCTGTTGTCTTTTTTTGACGAAAGAAAAGAGATTGTCAAACTTATAGCAGGCAAAGAGATCCAACGTGCCGATCACTATAAAGGCAGCCTGTTTACCCCTACATCCTGGGCATATTTAAAAGCATATACCGCTAAATCATAATCGGAAATCGCCTGAGAGACACCCAAGCCTGCTTTATACACATTTACCTGGGCCTCCTGTACTTCCGCCAGTGTTGCCAATCCTGCATCATAGGACAGGCTGATCAGCCGATATCCCTCCTGAGCATATTCCCGGGTTGATTTCGCCGCGTCCAGTGCCGCCTTCTTATCCCCCAGCTCTGCTGCCTTGTTTCGGATTTCTATTTCGATCTGGCTCGGGGCATCCTTGACAGATTTCTGGGCTTCCAGGGTAGTAGCCTGCTGCTTTAAATAGGTTGACGAGTTTTTAGGATATCGTACCTGCAGGCTTGAAAGCAGTATTCCATGAACCTCTGCAGCAAATTTTACGCCCTGAATTTCATTTCTGTTGGCAACTGCGCTTTTCACAGATCCCTCAATATCGATTGCCGGTGCGGTTACTTCTTTCAGGGTATCCGATAGAATCGTATCCTGGGTCACAGGATACCCCAGTAAGAAATTAAATCCCATTTTTGCGTAGTCCAGTTTTGTTTGAGCGTTTCGGATATCACTCATTGCAGAGGTTACTGCAGATTCTGCAGACAACACATCTTTTTTGGCCAGCATTCCGACCTTGAATTTCGCATTTGTGTTCTTTAAGATATCAAGCTGCGCCTTTAAATTATCCTGGCACGTTATCAAATTATCCTGAGCCAGTAATACACCATAGTAAGCTTGTACGGTATCGTATTCAATCTGATTCATTTCGGCCTTATAATTTTTATCGATTTGCTCCTTCGCAAAATCCCTTCTAAGTTTTGAAACCTTTTCATTTACAGCTGTTGCTCCCGCACTTTCCGCTGCAGCACTATAGCTGATGGATGAGGAAGGCTGGTACAGCCTGATAAGCGCTAGGTCATTCAGCGTCTCACTAATGGTCTTTACGGCCTCGGAATAGCCTGCGGCAATTGCCTGATCCGATTTTTTATTCAGTTCTGCCGTCTCCGCTCTGGTGCCTGTCGTCTGCATGATTCGAATTGCATCGTTTAAAGAGAGCTTATTATTGTCAGCGGCAAATCCGGTGCCCGTAAAGCAAGTCGCTGCAATAGCTGCAGTTACTATGCAGATTACCAATTTTTTCATTCTATATCCCAACTTTCTCAGTTTTATTCGTAACAAAGGTAGAACGTGTAGTTTGTTTCAGACGTATCGTTTACTTCCATTTTTTCACAGGTACTTACATAAGTTTGGATTTATCTTTTGACTTCACAATGACAACAATATCAGCATTGTCGGCGGAGTCATCGGTAATGTCATAAGCCCGGATCAGGCTTCCCCCTGTAATGTCAGCCAACACTCCGGATTTATATTCCTCTATGTTATTCCCATCAAAAACAGCGATATAAAAGATTGCATCTTTCATCACTGTGATCTTATCCCCTGAGCCGGCCACCGTTATGATTTTATTCTCTCTGCCTTCCACTTCCTTCCATCCCCCGGTCAGTTCAGCATATCGTTTTGCCTTTAATTTTCTGCCATCCGTATCGGCGTCATTCACGATTCCATTTGACATTTTCAGGCAGTAGATGCTGCCGTCAAAGCTTATGGGATTTGAGATAGTGTTCTTACCATCGGTATTTAAATGAAAAGTATCCTTGCCCATTAAAAACTCAATCTGCTGTACCTGATCCCCATCTGTATTCAGAACCTTGGAAATGCCTAAAATCATTCCAAAGGCACGGCCGCTGAAATCTGAAAGTTTTCCCGCGCTTTGAGATTCTTTCGGTAAGTTGGACGGGGATTCTGAGTCTGATGGTGCCTCTGCACCTGATGAAGACTTTGAATCGTGTTCCTTGGCAGCTTCTGTTCCTTCTAAAGAACGAACGGCTGCTTCAGCCATCAAAGCCGCATTGCCCCTGGTTACCGCCTGACCGCTGTCAAACCCACTCAAATCTTCCGCTATGCCTTGAAAAGCACCCAATTCAAAGGCCTTATCCAAATAGTTCCGCGGCCAGCTTCCCTGAAGCTCGGATTCCTGATATCCCAATGCATTGACAAGCATTGCCGACAGTTCATAATAGGTCACAGGGCTTCCCGGCCGAAAGCTTCCGTTGCCATAGCCCTTTACGATCC
This sequence comes from Sinanaerobacter chloroacetimidivorans, assembly GCF_018128545.1. Lineage (GTDB taxonomy): Bacteria > Bacillota > Clostridia > Peptostreptococcales > Anaerovoracaceae > Sinanaerobacter > Sinanaerobacter chloroacetimidivorans. The sequence goes on from NZ_JAGSND010000011.1 coordinate 30,947, forward strand.
CCTTTTCCAATGCGTGATCAATGTATTCTTCCGCCCAGCCGTATCCATTCAAATCATTGAAATAATCGTTTTTTTCAGCCCGAATTGCTGATTCTGACGGATTTATACATTTCACGATCAGAAGGCAGGCCTCCGCCCGATTCAACGTCTTCTCCGGTCTGAAGGTGCCGTCTTCATAGCAGCTGACCACCCCTTTACCTATGAGAGTTTTCACCGCTTCCTCATAGAGACTGCCTGCTGTATCAGCAGGCAGCCTTTGGTTCTCTTCAAAATCAGCAAAAGTAGGAAAAGTAACCGCCAAGCCAAAAATAATAATTAAAAGTAAAACTAAAATTTTCTTCATAACTGCCCCCTTTTGTTTATTTGCCAAGGGTAAAACCATTTCTTTATAAAGGCATCTCCCCCGGAATCGCCGGGGGAGATTGCTGAGATAAAAGATCTCTGGTTTACAGAGACCTTTTACGTATCAAACGAACCGGTTAAGAACAGCCCGTTTATGCTGAAGGGATTACTCGGCTTGCTTCATTGAAGTGACAACACCGTTGCTCACTTTAATGCTGGAAAGCTTATCTCCTGCTGTCAGCTTTGCTTTCATATCTTCACTACCTATTCCGATAGTATTTCCATCTTTATCAAGAAGTTTGGTATCGTCATTGATAGTATAAGTGGTTCCTCCTGCTGTAAACTTGGTAGCACTGGAGTTTACATAAGTTACCGTTACCACGTCGGAGCCCGTGCTGGTGTCAGAGTCGGTTCCCGGATTATCGATCACTATGATATTCATCAAGCCGTCATTGTTATCGTCATTGGTATCATAGAACCATACCGTAGCACCATTCTTTAAATTCTTCAGGTCACTTGTGCTTGCAGTTTTGAAATCTCCGCTGTCATTCTTATAAACAACCGCATCTTTTTCCAATTTAACACTCAATGTGTCATATTTATAAGTGTTGTTGGAGAAGGAAGACTTGGAAGCATCCGCAACGATTGCCTTTTCAGTAGCATAAGTGTCAGCTGAATCTGTCCAGGCCGGTACTAATCCCTTGATTTCTCCGCTGGCATTGAATTCAAGCTTAAAGAGCTTATCACCTGTGTTATTGGAGGCATTCGCACCATCCCTTGCTTTGGAGTAAACGCTCTCACTGGATAATCCGTAAGTCTTTTTCGCTCCGTCAATTAATAAGGTTGCCTGATAGTCTGAATCTCCGGAAGTCTTCTTCGCTTCTGTTACAACACCGTAAACTTCGTCTGATCCGCTGTAATCATAGAGCAGCATAGCCGCGATCTTATCGCTGTCGGTAACATATAAAGCACGAACATCGGAAGTATCCAGTACTTTTTCCAGAGTCGTTACGCCATAGTTATCTTCGTCACTCATATCAGTGCCGTCGCCGGGAACTCCATCGAAGGAGAAGATCACTGCGCCGGTTCGGATCTGAGTATTGTCATAGTATCCCTTGGCTGTGATATCGATTTGCTTTCCGGATCTGTCTACTGTTGTATAATCCTTGCCGTCTTTCAAGTTTTCGAAAGAGTCGATTACGCCGTCTTTATCAACACCGTACTTGACAATGGATCCGCCTGTTACTTCCCACTTGATTGCATCAGTGGTCGTTACGCCAGGTACATAATCGGAGGCCTTGAACAGATCATTATCTACGTCAAATACCTTGTCGGATCCGTCTGCCAGGAACAGCTTGATCTGGTTCTTATCGCCGATCTTTGTTCCGGCTGTACCTACTTCCAATACGACTGCATAATTGTCAGCCTTACCGGAAACTGCATCGTAATCATACATATATCCGTAAGCATCCAGATACGCTTTTATTTCGTCGCCGGTGTCAACATCATTTTTGTCAAAGTCAGTTGTTACGCCATTGTATTTAGAAAGCTTTTCATCTGCAAACAGGTACGTTTTGCCGCCGATGGTTACTTTTGTTTCGCTGCCTTCTTTGATTGCAGTGATTTCGCCCTCTGCCACTGTAGTACCTACAGCAATTCTTGTGATTTCGTCATCTTTGTTTGCATATACATAGACAACGTTATCAGCCTTAATGTCGCTCAGTGATTTTACGCCAAATAATTCAAAAGAAGTCACATCAATTTCATCATCATCATTTTCAGCAAAATCTTTACCGAGCAGCGTATGATTTGAAGTAATATCTTTCAGATCATCTGCCTCAACCTTTTCGTCTGCATCCGCTTTCCAGAGTAATACGGAGAAAATTCCTTTGATCGTCTTTCCGCTTACATCTGCTGAAACGGTTACGATAGCTCCTGTTTTATCAGTGTCTAATGTCTGCTGATCGGAATCCAGGATCGTGCTTCCGGAGGATCCGGTTTCACCGTTCACAAATTCTATAGCAGTATCTTTGGAATCCAGTTCCTTGGAGGTTCCGCAGATTCCTTTGCTGGAAATATCATCCAGCTTGTATTCGGTGCCATCGGCAGTTTTGATTAGTTTATCTGCTGCTTTGTATTCACCGGTAACAAAAGTGGATTTCACATCTCCTACCGCAATGATTGCGTCTTCATCTGAGCCTTTGGTTAAGGTAAAGACTTTTGCGTATGCTCCTACATAAGGTCTGATATTGACAACCGCATCGTCAGCATCAGACTTTGTGATTACGGCATAATCTTCGGATTCTTCCGCATCCAGATTGCTGATCAGTTTGATTATGTGTCCGTCTTTATCTTTCTTCTCGATAAATACTCCGTCAGCATCTGCATATCCCATATTACAGGTTAAGGCATTGTAAAGCATGATAGCAACGTCGCCTCTGGTAGCGCCTACGCTTCCGCCGGCATTGACATCATCGGTGACGCCAAGAACTCTGGCTTTCTGAGTGAATACTGCAGGCCAGGTACCGTTCATTTCTTTTACAGCCTCTGTATATCCCAGTGCTCTGACGATCATGGTGATGGCTTCGTCATAGGAAACTGTCTTTCCAGGTCTGAAAGTTCCGTCGCCATAGCCCTTAATGATACCCAGGCTCTGAGAATAGCCTACATAACCGCTAGCCCAGCCATATCCGGACATATCGGTGAAATTTGTGCTGGCTCCGGAAGCAGAGCTTTCCAAACCCAGAGTGGTAATGATAAATTTCGCCATTTCTGCTCTGTTAACTGTCTGCTGCGGCTTATAGGATCCGTCAGGATAACCTGCAACCACATTTAAAGCCGAGAGAACCGTTACGGCATCTTGATAAGCAGTTCCTTCTACATCCGAGAACTCTTTTACTGTTCTTGAGCTGGATGAAGAGGCAAAGGCCATGGAAAAGCTGCCCAGTACCAGTGCCAGCACCAGTACAAATGAGATTGTTTTTCTCATCCTCATTTAAAATTCCTCCTTTAAAGTATTGTTTTTCGAAGGGGAACATTGTTACAATATACTTTCAAATAACCTCTCCCCTTCTTGAAGTAATTTGACATTATCTATAGAAATGCAGTTCGTTGAATCCCCGCATATTCTATCACATTGAATTATACCTTTTGCCACTAAAGCAGTCAACCTATACTTTCAAATGTAACGAAATTGTAATACATCGGAAAGAAGTAATTTCCTAGGGTTTCGCTGGTTTTTCACCTGTTGGAGAAGCTTGTTTACCAGCCATTCCATCTCGCCTGTTTTCCTATGCTAGACAGGAACTTTATAGGCGTATCCCCTTATCGGTTGATTATTATCAGGTATATATCCATTATAGCAGACAGAACCGATAAGTCCATTACAGACATATTACAGCTATGTTAACGTTCATCGCATTTTTAGTACAAAAAGTGGCAATGACCTTTATTTCAAGATAAAGGTCGTAATAAAATTACAATATGACTTATACGTCACACGCCAACATTCAATATTGTCTTTAATTTTGCGATTTCCTGTGAATTGCGTTTTGTAGAAACTTCTAAAACATCAACTTTTTCTCGATGAAGATCTAGCGCAGTGGCGCGCTCATATTTAGGCAAATGACTTGTCTGAATTTCCATCTGCTGTGTTGTCGTCACTCACCATAGCTACGGCTATGCCTCGTTCCTCCGCCTTGCAGGCCGAAAATTCATCCTGCGTCATTTATCCAAAAGTGAACGTGTCACAACACTAGCGTAACACCCTGTTGAAGAACTTTTTCGTACAATGGTACATATCCTTCAGCGAGCTTCTGGATATTTGGAATTATGATATTCTCATTGTCAAATTCCATTTTCCTTTGCATCTCTGTTATTGCAAGAAGGCGTAGATATTAAATTTATCCAAGACTTTCTTGGACACAGCTCCATTGCCACTACTCAAATCTATCTTCATACCTCCGAGGGTAAGAAAAGAGAAATCATGTCAAAATTCCACCCCAGAGAAAAAATCTTCTCTGCGGATAGTCGGGCCCATCATGATAGTAATATCCATCAAAAATAAACTGAATGAATCAAAATGATACAAACATAACACAAGATAGAATCAGAACAGTCTCTATAGTATTAAAATAAAGGGATCAAGGGATATACGAGCAACGGCACTTATTCACAATTTGAGGTCACCTAGAATAAAATACATTGCACAGAGTTTTACTCTCATAAAACCTATGCATTAATACAAGAAAGGAAATTGGTTATTATGTATCAAGATGATAATCGTTCCTGGTGCTATGATCGACCATACTATAGAGAACAATATAATGGAGATTGGGAAGAAGCCCCATGGGACAGAGGCGGATATTACGAAGAAAATCGAAACGATAGATATAGAATGTCTGATCAGTACGACTATCAAAACCAACGAGAAAATTATGAAAATTACAAAAGGAACGATGACTACAGAAGAGATGATTCCTCTTACTGGTGCTATGACCGACCTTTAAAAAAACACTGTCATAAAGAATGTGAGAAGCCATGGGAACACTGGAAAAAACCAGACCCCTGCGACTGCCACGAACCTTGCAAGCATGATCCTTGCGATAAATGGGATCCTTGCAAGCACGATCATCATGACAAGTGGGATCCTTGCAAGCACGACCACCATGATAAATGGGATCCTTGCAAACACGACCACCACGACAAATGTGATCCTTGCAAGCACGACCATCACGACAAATGGGACCCTTGCAAACACGACCACCACGACAAATGGGATCCTTGCAAACACGACCACCACGACAAATGGGATCCTTGTAAAAAATGTGATCCTTGCTGCGAGCCATGTGAGTGTTGTGAACCTTGCTTCTGCTGCGAAGATTGTGATCATGATTTTAAAAAGGATAAGAAAAATGGGGGTATTAATATCAATACCTCAGTGAATGTATGCCAAAACGGCGAAGCAAACGGCGGAGATGCTAACGGCGGTGCCGGAGGAAAAGCTGTCGGTGGTTCAGCTGCTGCAGCTGCAGCGGTAGCCGATCTGGTAGAAAACGGAACCGTGGATCAAAATGCACTTCTCCAAGCCCTTCTCGAGTTAGAAGGCGCTGCGGGGCTGGGAGGCCTTGCGGTAGGCGGAACCGGAGGTAACGGAGGAACTGCCGGAGCCGGTGGTTCAGTAAGCAACTCCGCAGTAGTGACCGTAGTTGATGTTATTGTTTTTGTAGATAGTGCAAACAATATTCTTGACGGTATAGAGCCCGTTTCCCTTGATTTAAACGGCAGAAAAGTTGATATCAGATTGACTGACAACGGCGAAACCTTTGTGAATGGTGAAAAATTAGCTGAACAACAATTAGAAAATGGAACTAAAGTTTATATCTTTAAAAACACAGAAACACAGGAATCCCAGGAATAAAAGAAACGTCATTTCCGGGGTCGGAGCCAGATGAATGGCTCTGACCCTTTTTTCTTTAAAGTCAGCCCTTTCTCATTAAAAATTTGAGGGAAAATAGGCAAGCAGGTGTTAATTTTTAGGTATTACAGAGTACTAAGTGTCTAGTTTGGATGCAATCATGAAGTTAACAAAAGAAATAACTAAAGCCCCTAAAAACACATACCGATAACCATTGGGCCCGTTGGAATACCATACATATCCGGCAAAGACCGGGACAAACATCGAAACGAGATGATCCATACTGACGCCCATAGAAATGGTTCTGGCCACTTCAGCGGGATCATGAGAATGCTTTCTGACGTAAGTGGCTCTTGCCATAGAGGCAGACTCCATGAGCTTATCCGCCACATAACTGATTCCCACAACAATCAGCGCTATGGTAAAAGACCCGAGAGACTTGGCAAAAACAAAGCCAATACACGCAACAAACATAATCACTGCTTCAAATTGGAGCGCGTAGCGCTCACCCTTCTTATCAATCAAATCCCCGAACCAGGGTTTAAAGAAAATGCTGATCACACAAACAATAAAGAAAAGCATTGTAATGGTAGTTACAGGCTGGTGATACACGTCGATGATAAGCCAGGGGACGAAAGTCAGGGTGATCTGCTTTCTGGCACCATTAATGGTGGATAAAATATAATAAAGTTTAAATTCCTTATGAAAAACAAACCGCTTTTCACAAATGATCTTCTTTCCTCCATTCTTAATGAAGAAAAAGAGCACACCGGCTAAAGCCATTGCGAAAGCAGCGATAACAAACACCACTTGGTAAGTAACATGAAAAAAACGATACAAAATATAAAGCAATCCGCTGGTAATGATGATGGACAAGCTTCCAAGGCCCTGAACCTGACCCATTCTTTTGCCGAAATTCTCTCCTTCTGCAAAGCCCATAGCAATAGTACTTGATAACGGCAGATACAGATGCTGTCCAACACTGTAAATAACTAAGAAAAACAAAACCAAATAAAAGTGATTGGGTACTAACCCGAAGAAAAGCAGCCCGATACCGCCAATGATATTTGCCACCGCAGCGATTCGCATATCCCCAAGACCATTGAGCATGCCGAAGAAAACTACTGCCAAAAGTCCGGGTAATTCCCGCGGCGTTTCCAAAAGGGAACGCTGCATGACTGTAAAGTCCAGGTCTTCATATAATCGGTTGGCTAAAGAGGTGCTTTCTACAGCAGCGACGACTCCCAGAAGAACACTGATCACTAAAAAAATAAATAAATCCGCTGATATTTCATATTTTCCTATTTTCACTTTATTCAATTGTCGATACTCCTTTTGCATGAACTTGCTGGATGGCGTGTCTATAGCAACCTTACCGCTTTACCGTCTCGTTAACTGCTCTTTCACTTTGCAGCAGACCAACATCATTATATTACTGTATCACAAAAATAGGGCAACTGCCAATACAGTCACCCTATTACTATTTTTAATAGTTATAAAATATTCTTGAAATTTGTCAAGTTATCTTTAATTCTTTTTAATTACTACAATATCGGCAGAAGCATCGTCATCGTCTGTTACATCATAAGCTCTGATTTCCACTCCGGCTCTGATGTTGGATACCCTCCCCGCCGTATATTCGGTACCGTCAAGGACATACACCGAAGCATTGGATTTCACGGCAAAGAGCTCTCCGCCGTCACCGGCAATTATTTTTACCGCACTGTCGCTGTAGCTTTCCACTTCTACAAAATCTGCTCCCGAACCGGAGATCTCTTCAAATACATCTCCCCTATAGCTCTCATTTGCCTTATAGATGCTCTGTACTTCTCCGTCGGAAAGATTTATTTCATAGACAGTTCCGTTCAGATACTCAGCGCTGGATGGTACCGGAGAAAGTCCTTTCTTGCCAAGCCAGGTTATTTCTCTGGTAGCAGTAAGGGTTTCCAAGCCGATTACCGATTCATTCTCACCGTTCAAAGTGGTCACGGTACCATTAATAACACCGTAAGCTCTGCCGCTGAAGCCGACATTCATCGGTACCACCATGGCAACAATCTTATTGTTTTCCAGCTGATAAAAAGCCGGTGTTTTTACATTTTTATATTTATATACTGTATCAACCCGGTAATCAGCAATTTTCTTTGAGAAGGTCATGGTGCTGCTGTAATCCTTTTTCAGACCGTAAGTATACACTGTTACATCTCCGGCAATGGTTTTGCCGTTGTAAGTGGACATGGTATCGTTAAAGCTGCCGCTGGCAACATAGGTCATATTCGAAGCGGCAGGGATTTCCGATGGTTTATCCTGATCCGTACCCTGTCCCGGAGTCTCTGCCGGCGGATTTGCTGCTTCTATTTTGCTTAATGCGTTATAATCAACCTGTGCAGCCATCCATTTTGTAGCGTATGAAGGAAGTGTCGCAGGAAGACCCGCCAGCAATTCTAATTCTACAGCTTTATTCACGTAATTTGACGGCCAGGTACCCCCCAGCGTTTCATCGGAATAGTCCGCAGCTCTGAGAACCATGGTAATGAACTCATTCATGGAAACCGGATTTCCGGGCTTAAATGTTCCATCCGGATACCCTTTCGTTACGCCCTGTTTTACCGCATAGCTGATATATCCTTCTGCCCATCCGTAGCCGGACATATCGGAGAAACTGCTTTTCTGTACTGCCTGGGTGGCTGTGCCTGTCACCTCGGCAGCAGGCGGATTCATCGATTTCACTACAATAATGCAGGCCTGAGCTCTGGTCAGCTGAGAATCAGGATGAAAACTGCCGTCCGTATCTCCGGTAATGATCCCCTTTTCTACAAGAGCCGCAACGGCTTCTTCATAGGTCTGACCTTTAACGTCCTCCGGTACCGCCGCAAAGGCAGTGGCGCCCGAAAGAGCCAGGATCAGAACAATTGCAACAACTTTCAAAAATTGTTTTTTCATGTTTCTACCCCCTTGTGTTCCTATCTATTCTTTAATTTTTTGGCATCATTCGGTACATCAGTTTTGCCGTATCCCCTCTGGTAGCTGCCGCATTCCAATCTGTTATCACTACATCACCAAGAAGATTATAGGTTTGCGCATACTGAATGTAATTGTTTGGCCAAGTGCCGTAGCCTTCAATTTCCGATGCCGCTCCTCCTTTTGTTCTGATAAGCATGGTGATTAATTCCGCATAGCTGATATTTTTGGCCGGTGCAAAGGAGGTACCGGACATTCCTTTAACAATTCCCGCATCTGCCATGGTATTAATGTAACCCTTTGCCCAGCCATAACCTGCCAGATCATTGAATTTGTCTACAGTTTCCATGGCTGCAAGACTGCTTGTTCTGTTGGTCATCTTGGTAAGGGCAACGGCAACTTCTGCTCTTGTAATCTGGTTCTCCGGTTTAAAAGTGCCGTCGGAGTAACCGGTGAACACTTTTTGATCAATTAAAAATTTAACCGGTGTAAACAGCGGCGTATTGATAACATCGGACGGGTAAGCCGCCTGGGAATTCCACTGACTATAGTCTACATCGGCAAATGCCACAGCCGTTGCAGAAGTCAGTGTCAATGCCAACGTTACCATCAGGACAAGGACCTTTTTGGTGATTTTCATGGTTTTCTCCCCTTTCGGTATTTCAATTACATCATTTCGAAGCATATACTTTTATTATAACAAAGCAAAAATTTTAAGTCCATTACATCCGTATTACAAATTAAAGAATGATTGCCGGATATAAATATTTTGTTTCCAAATCTTCCGACGCTATGGTGTTTCCGGTGCTGTCGTCGCTGGGAACCTCAATTGGCGCTACGATTCCGCCGCCGTCGGAAATCACCGTATTTCCACCTGTACTGCCCGATGTGACAGAGTAGAGATATTTCCAAACCGCTGCTGGTTCTGTTTTGTTGATAACATCTGCGCTTGTTTTATTGTTTGCATTCATAACATCTACCACAAGTTCATAGCCATTGCTTGTTTTGATCCTGGTCTGCCCTGAAAGTTCTTCGTGGGTTACTTTTTTTACCAGCTGTTGACTGGCCGTTCCGTCAGAAAGCCCCACACCGGCAGTTCCGGTCGTATCTAACCAAAAGCTGTTGCTCAGAGCAGCCGCATTTCTCCCTACCAAACTGCCAGCGCCATTTTCTCCCGTAACCTTACCGGCTCCGTAAACATTGGTAATGGTTCCTAAGTTTTTACCGGCGATACCTCCGATATAATTGGTTCCGTTTATCTTTCCCGAATTATAACTGTTGTCGATTTTCGATTCGTTTTCTCCGGTAATGCCTCCGGCAAAGCTTTTTGCCGTAACTTTTCCTTCATTATAGCATTTGGAAATTTTACCCATTCCATTCTGCTGGTAGGCCGCGATTCCGCCGCCGTCCAGATTGGCTTCCACCGTGCCGGAGTTATAGCAGTAGCTGATGATACCCTGGTTGTTGCCTACGATACCCCCTGCACCATTCCCTGCAACTGTCCCTGAATTTTGACTTTGGGTTACGGTTGCTTTTGAGGTTTCCAGCAGACCTGCAATCCCTCCATTGACACCGGAGCCCGTTACGGTACCGGAGTTTCCGCAGGATTCTATTTGTATGCTATAGTTGCTGCCGCTGGCAGCTCCGGCAATTCCGCCCGCATTATAGGGTCCGGCATTTACCGTGCCTTTATTGTAGCATTCTTTTATTACAGAAGACTCACCGGCAGCGGAAGCAAAGCTCCCTACGATACCTCCTGTTCTTTCGTTTCCATTTACGGTACCCTCATTCTGGCAAGAAATTAATGCGGTCCCCGGTGCATTGACTGCTCCTGCAATTCCACCGGTGTTTGCGGATTTGCCCGTTACCGTTCCCTGATTTTTCAAGGAGGTAAGCGTTGCAGTACTGAAGCCGACGATACCTCCCGTATTGGTTGATCCGTTTACCGTACCTTTACTGCCGAGCCGGCAATTCTTTATGGTTCCCTCAGTATATCCTGCAATGGACCCGGTATATTGATTCCCTGTGATGGAAGATGAATTTATCGTTAAATCCTCGACGCTTCCTCCTTGTCCAACATAGCCAAAAAGGCCGGCATAACTTGCTGCTGGTTTGCCTGAGCCTCCGGATCCTTTGCTGCCCCCTACCGTGCCGGTAATGTTCAAACCGCTGATGGTATGGCCGTCACCATCCAGGCACCCTTTAAAGGGTATGGCCTTGCTGCCGATTGGCTGGAAATTTCCGGCACTCCAGTCATCCTCACCGGAGGCGATTGCAGGAGCTGCCGTAACAAAATCTTTCGTAATGGCAATATCTTTCGTCAGAATATAAAAAGCACCTTCTGTCACATGCATTCTGATATGGTTAAGCTGCTCTTCCGTTGCAATTTGATAAGGGTCATTCCTTGTGCCCTCTCCTTTGGTGAAGGCCCCCTGGGTTACGCTGTGGACCTGGGAACATCCAGTCAGAGTCAATTCTTCCGCATTGGCAGCGATTACAGATTCGTTCTTTTTTACATTTAATAATATCGCAGCGGCTTCCGCTCTGGTAAGCGCCATGGTAGGCCGGAAGTTCCCTTCCGTATCCCCCTTCATATAGCCTTTTTTAAACATGAGATCCACATAGGGATACGCCCAAGCTGCTATATTTCCTTTATCTAACGCCGTTTCAACACCTTTTGCACTGTCGTCGTCACTTCCGGGTATTACGGAACCGGCAACCTTTGCCGCTTCCTGTCTGCTGATCATCAGTCCGATACCGAAGGTTCCGTCTTCATAGCCGGAGGTGATCCCTGCTGCCACTGCGATTTTAATCGTAGGCACATACCATTCATAGTCCAGCACATCGGTAAAATTTACCTTGGTATTGGCGATATCCGGCGTCACCGTCAGAATATTGGTGAGCAGTTTATAGAATTCTTCTCTTTTTATGAGGTTATCCGGCAAATACGTACCGTCCATATATCCCCCTACTATTTTTAGACTCGCTGCTTCTTTTATAATATTCTCAGCCCAGTGACCGCTTATATCCGAAAACGTCGCTGTTTGAGCAGCACTTTGCTGCTCTGAAGAGGTCTCCCCATAGGCGCTCCCCGTTCCTGCGGAAAGAATCAGCATAAAAGATACTACAAACGATATCAATTTCTTCTTTTTCATCTCAATTTCCTCCAAAATTTCCCCATCATGACCGGAACAATTTACCTGATTATATCGTCAAAGAATTATGTAGAATCAGCCGTATAATCACATTCTGATGTTTTCATTATATTCCCTGGTTTTGGGGGTGTCCAGCAAAAAACGGACCAGATTCGACAGGATTTCATGTTGGAATTGTATTTCTGATTCTGATGTGGTAAAATTTAGGAACAATGTGTGTATCAATTACTGTATAACAGTAAAAAGGGAGGGACTTAATAAATGAGATTGAAAAAAATCGGGAGCGGTTTGCTGGCGATTATGCTTGCTGTAACGATAGCGGCGCCATCCCAAAGTTTTGGGGCCGGCAAACTTACCGATACTGCCGGACATTGGGCCGAATCCTATATAAATACGGCTGTAAACAAGGGAATCATAACCGGATATCAGGACAAAACTTTTTTACCGGATAAAGCTGTAACAAGGGCAGAATTTGCTACCATGATCAATAAAGCCCTGGGCAACGGAAGTTCCGCGTCCATAGGCTTTGCAGACGTACCGTACTACGAATGGTATTATGATGCCGTTTCCAAAGCGGTTTCGGCCTCTTACGCAGGCGGTTACGATGACAATACCTTTAAGCCGAACAATCCGATCACCAGGCAGGAAGCCGCCGTTATGATTTCCAGGATCGTTCCTGCTTACAAGGTCAGCGGAAACCTAAAATCCTATTCCGACTATAAGACCATTGCCGACTGGGCTTATGACGCCATGGCCAGAATGAACGGCAAAGGTTATATAGGAGCTTACAGCGACGGTAAAATTCATCCGACGGATCCTTTAACCAGGGCACAGACTGCAAAAATCATCTGTGATATTCTGGATAACGAAACCATCGTTACCAGCAGTCCTGTCATAGACGACGACGGAACGAAGCTTTCCAATAAAATTTATGTAAACAATGTTACCATTGACGAAGACCTTGGTGACGACAGCGCTACCATAGACAATTGTGTTATCCTGGGAAATTTAAATGTAAAAGGCGGTGGTGAGGATACCATTACCATCAATAATTCCAGAGTCTCCAATGTTACCGTTGATAAGGACGACAGCGCCGTACGGATTCTTGCGAAGGGGGAAACTTCCATTGCCAAGTTAAGCGCATCGGAATCATCAATCCTGCAGACAGCCAGCCTGTCCGGCGGATTTTTCGGCCCCGGATTCAGCAACATTACAATAAACAGTTCAGCGGAAGTCACGCTGAAGGGCAGTTTTCCGCTGGTAAATATCAACGGTTCAAAAGCCAATGTCATTCTCGACTCCGGTACGATTACAACGCTTAACGTAACCGGCAGCGGCAAGTATTCCAATATTACTGCCTCAGGAAGTACTACAATCAGTCAGGCAACCGTTAACAGCGAATCCTATTTCCACGGAACAGGCACTATTACAAAGATGAATGTAAATGCTGACGGAATCACTTACGAAACGAAACCGAAAAGCTGGACCATCGCCTCAAGAGTTGATACCCCCAAGGAAGCGGATGCCGTGCTTTCCGTAACCTTCAGTCCTAAGAATAAAGCGACGGATGTGAAATTAGATACGAAAATTACAATTACCTTCGGGTCTGCCATGAAGCTCCGTAACGGCAGCAGTATCAGCAACTCTGATATCAGTGATTTTATTACCATCAGAAAAAGCTCCACTTCAGGCAGCAAGGTGAGCTTTTCTGCCACCATCAACAGTGCAAAAAAAGAAATCACTATAACTCCAAGTTCAAATTTAAGCGAAAACACCCGATACTATGTGATTATAGAAGATAATACCCTGAAGGACTCCGACGGCAACACCAATGACGAACAGTCCATCTATTTCAACACCGGCACTGCTACTTCTGCTTTTACTACCACCTATAGTCCTGCAAATGGAGCAACTGGAATATCCATTAATCCTTCTATCAACATCACATTTTCAGAAAGTGTGGTACGGTACAGTAATGGTAACACGATTAGTACCAACGACTCCTATTTGAAGGAGTGTATCGTATTCAGAAAAGACAGTGCCAGCGGCACGGAGGTGCCCTATTCCGTAAGCATCAGTTCTGCGAAAAAGATAACAATTACACCGAATTCCAGCTTGGAAGCAAACAAAAAGTATTACGTGGCGGTTTTAGGAAGCAGGTTTAAAACGAGCAGCAACGGTACAGCAGTAGCTGCTTCATCTGCTACATGGACCGTAGGGGTCTCGGCTCCTTCGTTAAGCAACTTTAGCCTTTCCGCTTTAGATACCAGTATCACAGCGTCCTTTAACCCAAATGTGGCCGGAAAAGTCTATTTGGTTGCGATTCCGGTTCCCGCAAGCGGTTCTGTAGGCACTCCTTCCGTTACTCAAATTAAGAACGGAAAGACCAGTACCGACCAGACAGCTGCCGCTTCCCAGAATACAACTGTAACTGCAAGTACTTCAAAATCTGTAACCTTTAGTAATTTGGATACCGAAACGTCCTATAAGTTTTTTGCAGTTTTAGAGGATTCTCAAGGGAATCCGTCCTCCATACAGTCTGATACTGCTAAAACAACTTCACTAAACCTTAAGACCCTGTCCATCAGGCCAAACGGCGGATCGAATATCTTAAGCAGCAGCTTTTCATCAACCAATTATTCCTATACGGACATCAGCGTACCTAACGGAACTTCCTATGTTGATGTAAATGCTGTGGCAAACAGAGAAGCTTTTGTAGGGGAAGTCACCATCAACAATACGGTTGGCAATTCACTGCAAGTTGATTTGCAGGGCAGCCCGGGGTCAAGAACTGCCAGGATAGAAGTTAAAATCCAGGAAATCGGCAAAAGTCCTCGCCTTTATACGGTAACAGTAAAAGAATTAGGCAGTACAAAACTGCAGTCGGTGACAATAAACGGCAATCCCTATACCATCGGAAGTAACTACGAAATCGCTGCTGATACATCCGACGTCAGCCTGATGTTAACACCGGAAGACAGCAGTGCCATCCTGACCATGAGCGGCCAGCAATTGCAGTGGAATCAACCAATTCCGTTAAGTCTCAGCGATACAACCAATATGAATCCATCGGTTACCTTTACGGTACGGACCGCGGACGGAAGATCCACACAGGACCACGTGATTAGATTTAAAAGAACCACCCCAACCCCATAAATGGTTAAGGCTGCCCTAGGGCAGCCTTTTTACAACTATTTCATATGGGATCCATCGCAAAAGGGAGCGTTCTTGCTTAGTCCGCACCGGCACAGTACCATCTGGCTCGATTCCTTGATGAGCTCTCCATCTGCATCGATAAGACGAATGGGACCTCGTACCAAAAATGGGCCGTTCTTTACTGCTTTAATCTGCACCGCTGTCGTCGCATCCGGTTTATAGTCCACTGAACCTGGCCCTTTGGCTTTGTTCGGATCTATTTTGGAGCCCTCCGGCAGCTTGTATCGTAATGCACCTGTGGGACAGCTGTCTATGGCTTTTATAATATTCTCAAGATCAGCGGACGCCAGTGTGATCCATGGTCTTTTTTCGGGATTGAAAACCTCCGGCATAGCTTTCATGCATTTCCCCGAATGGGAACACTCTGCGGGGTACCAGAAAACAATAAGATCCTCCGTTTTATATTCTTTCGTTATATTTTTCTTTTGCACATCAACAGATTTTTGATCTTCTGTTTTATCCTGCTTCATTACGCCTCTCCTTCTTTTTATTCCCTTTACTTTTTATTCACTTTATTTGTATTTTCTTTTAGCCTACATCCCTTAATTATCTTTGTCAACATTTTCCTTAATTTATCGGCATTTACCTGCTTTCGCCATGGACAATATCAGATTACCAAAGTCTGTGAAGCTGCCAGAAATCATTCATACTGTCTATGATGACCTTGACTTCATGGGTCTTTGTTTTTCCGTCGCCATACGTAGCCGTAAACTGGAAAGTCAGCTCTTCAGGTGCTTTTCTTCCCCATTTATTGATCATGGTATCCTGCCACAAACTTCCTTTCCAAATTATTTCTCCTTTTTCATTTTCTATGCCGGAATTTGACAAGTACGTCGAATAATTCGTATTCTGCTTCTGGCCCTGAGCATTGGTTTCGTAAATACGAACCTGAACATTTCGGGGGTCACCTTCCAGACCTGCTTCCAGTTGAAACTTCTCACCAGACCAGAATACATTAGTGCCACGCGGCCTGGGTGTTGGCATTGCTAAATATTCGTCAATCGTCATTATACGATTAATCTCATCCGAAAAACGCTTCAGGTTATACTTTTTTCGATTTAATTCCCACTGTTCCGTGTGATTCACATAACCTGTTATCTTGCCCTCGGAGACCACAATGAACTGATAGGTTCCGATTCCTGCTCCGGTTTGATCCCTGACAGTACAAACCACTTCGTACTTTCCTGCCGCTGCTAAAGGCGCTGTCCCGGTTGTTATATAGGGGTAATTTCCGGATGCATCAGCAATAATACCGGTAGCCTTGTGGGTATAGATCAGCTTCTTATCAAGGTACAGTTCCGTCGTGAGTCTGAGTTCCTCCTTTTCCAGATCATCTACTCCAATTTGAAGTTTGTAGCTGCTTCCTTCTTTTACAGTGCCTGGAATTGTTTTGATAGATGTGATCCATGGAGCCGTTGCTCCCCCCTCAATGTAGAAGGTGATACTTTCTACATTGGATACCTTATCGTACCTGGTATAGTCCGTATTGCCGGAAGTATCCCCGGTTCTGTTTGTGTTGTCAACCTCCCAATGCTCAACCGTATACTTGCCGTCGATATAGAATCTTGGTATAGAGCTTGTTAATATGGCTCCTGTGGTGCTGACTACATTCCCGTCTTCATCCAGGATCACGGCCGCATCCGGATGGGGGCCTTCATTATAAGGGGTATGGGTGTATCTCCAATATCCTGCTTTGCTTGGGTCATTTTCATAGTCATCATAGAAGATGCTATAGGAAATGAGCTCACCTTTCTTGTAGACCAGCGGCGAATCTTTTTCCTTTTCCGGTTTTGTCTCGGTATACAGATCGGCAGTCGTGTCCTCCGAAATCGTCCATCCAGTAAGTTCTGCTGTATCCTGTAAAGGCTTGTTGTACAGATACACCTTATTGCCGTTGTTGATGTAATAGATTTTCAGGTTTTGCAATAACAGTTCATTGGCAGCCCCTCCTGGGTTCAGCTTAATGGTTACATTGGAGCTGCCTTTAAATAAGTCGCTGGCAGAATAAACCTGGTCACCTTCAAAGAAAAAGGAATTTTTACCTTTCAGATTTTCAGGATAAACGTAAGTTTCCAGCTTTGAAAATCCGACATATCGCTGATATCCTGCAGTTGCTGTAAATCGATTGGTTCCCTGAAAATCTCCAACAAACCACGTTTCACCGCTATGTACGTACTGCAGCGAAGATCGATTGCCGGCATGGGTAAAGGAATTGTTCCCCACCTGAAAGGTTCCAGCAGTGGAGTCCCTGGAGGTGTATCCCTCAAAGGTTGCATGAACTCGTCCTATCATTCCTGCTGGAATGGCAAAATTGTAAAACCCCTTATTATCACCGTCACTGGAGAACTCATATGCCGGGGGCCAGGTTAAATAGCGGGTCATTGACTGCGACTGAAATTCGGTGATCTGCTGTGGTGTCCGGAAACTGCCCGTCACCTTTGTCCATCCGTCCCCGGTAAGACTTGATGAGAACGTGTTAGCAGAAGAATCAGCCGAATCTTCCAAGAACATGATTCTCAGGTTGTCAATAGAAATGTAATATCCATCATCTCCTCTGCCATACCAATAGCAGCGTGCCTGAATGGTATTTTCGCCTTCCTTCAGGAAATATGGGTGGACATAGTCTGTCATATTAAAACCAATCTTTGGCTCTTTATCATACCGCTTGCCGTTGATATACACTCCGCTTTTCCAGCCATTTGTATCCTGCTGGCCATATTGGGAAGAAGGGCCTCCCAGGTTTCCGGCCACATCCATTACGGCAATAGCTTTCTTCCCTGCCGGTATATTCACCTTCACCGTAGCAGTGGTGGATATGTCTCGGTTTGAGCTTCCCTTTGTAGTACCTGGTGTAGTGAGTTTTCCATTCAGATTCCCATTAACGTAAGTGAAAAAAGGATCTAACTCAGCATCATTAAAGTTTTCACTGTAGGTTTGGGTAACATAATAGGACCCTCTGTTTTCCGAACCTGCATAAATGTTTTCTGTATCAAATGAAATCTCTGGTGCTGTAACGCTGACCTTTGAAGGTTCTTCCCCTTCTCCGTTCTCCGATGCAGGTTTCTTTACCTCATATTCGTAATAGTAAGTCTGTCCCGGGTTTAAATTAAAGGATTTCGACAGACTAAGCTGCCCGCCTGAACCGGTTTGAAGTTTCAAAGAGGTCTTTTCTTTTACTGCCGCTTTTACCTTATCAATTAACTCCTGGATCTGCCCATTAAAATTCTTCTCAATATATCTGGTTGCATCCTGCGCATAATCAGCAAGGCGTGCCACAGCAGATTCTTCCGCCTGCTCCTTTGTGATAGAGTTTGTGAACAATTTTAACCTTTTGTTACTTTCCATCCAATTCTCATAATGATAATAGGTCATCATCAGGGAATCATTCCAACGTCCTTCTTCGTCTGCTATGTCCCATCCCCAGTTGTATTGATTGAAGTCTGCTTTCCATTCTGGAAGCTGGATTCTGCATTGCACCCCCTGTACATTTCCTCCCCAATTGTAGGACTGCCATGCAGCTCCCTGCATCAGATAGATCGCGTTTTCCTGGCTGTGGTATTTTGCGTACGAGATCCCTGTCCAATTTAAGCGATTGTTCTTCTCACTGTAGATCGTTCTTTTTGCCGGAAGCGTATTCCTGTCTCCCAGTGTGTAGATATAGGAATGGAAATAGCGTCTCGTTGTAGAAGAGGTTGAGTCATCATCACTGTAAGCGTGGTACATATATACGGCTTTACCAGTTTCATCCTTTACAAATCCTACAGAATTATTTCTCATGTCCCAGGGTGATGCCACCCGGCCCAGGTTATAGATCCTTTGTGTCTCTGAATCGGCAAGCCAGAGAATAATGCCCCTGATATCGGCATCATTATCAATGATGGTCTGTGTAAAGGTGACCTTTCCCGTGGTATCCAGATCTGTAGGAGTAACGGAAGACAGATACCAGCCGAGCTGCTCGAATTGAAACTCCTCAAGCTCCGGAATTGCCTTTCTTGTGACGGTTTCCGTGTCCATGTCGAACTGTCCGATATAGAATCGGTACCCGTCTTCCTTTCCCACGAAAGTGATCTTTCCGTTCTGCATCCGTCCAAGGGTTCCGCCTTTGTTGATAACGGTTTTCAGCGTTCCGGTATCCGGATCATATTTCTGGATCTTTTCACCGGATAAAAAGTATAAGTTGTTATTTTTTGCCGTAGTGTAGGGGTTGTCCGGAATTACAACCGGCAGCGTTGTCAAATAGGCACCGTTTTTACTGTTTAAAATAATGGTTTTTCCAAGATCAACACAGGCCAGATAAACATATTTTTCATTGCTGTCTAGTTTCAATCTGAAATTGGTGGAATCCGTTACCGTATAGCTCCACGCAGCGGACATACCAGGTTCTTCAAT
This sequence comes from Sinanaerobacter chloroacetimidivorans, assembly GCF_018128545.1. Taxonomy (GTDB): domain Bacteria; phylum Bacillota; class Clostridia; order Peptostreptococcales; family Anaerovoracaceae; genus Sinanaerobacter; species Sinanaerobacter chloroacetimidivorans. The sequence goes on from NZ_JAGSND010000011.1 coordinate 50,426, forward strand.
GGTTCCCGGCTTCAGGGCTTTCACGGTATACGGCGGAATGCATACTTCCTGGTATCCGCTCACTTGAAACCCTGCGGCTTCCACCACATAAGCATATTCGGAGTCAAAGACCATACCCGTAGATTGCTGACTTGGATCGTTGATTGCAACCTTCCATTCATGAGATCCTAACCTTTTGTACCCGTAACTGTTTGGTGCTGCCGTTGGGATTACCTGTACATTGGCATCAATTCCTGCTTCGATTAAGGCTGCCTTTATACTGTTCATTCCTGCTTTGATTCCGCTTTCGGAAGCTTTATCTGTCACAATTATAACGTCTGCCTTCTCTGAATCCACAGGTTCCAGTCTGACCGTGGGGGCGATATTAATAACGTCGGTGGTTGCTGTTGCAGATGCAGAAAGGTAATCTGCATCTGTAATATATTCCTCTAGGGTAGGCTCCGTCCAGACCTCTTTTACATCCAGCTTCACGGTGGAATGACCGACTCCTGTTTTATTGTATTGAACCTTTTGTCCTGAACCAAAAGCAAGATCTTTATATCCCGGAAGGTCTCTTAAGTTTGTTCCTTCTGTACTCCAGGTTCTTTGAAGCTGATCTCCGTCAGTGATGCTGCTGTCTTCTGCAATAATTTCTGCAATGTTGGTTCCTTTATTTCGGATAAAGGAGTCCTGGATTGTAATCACCGGATTTGGAGGCAGATCAGGCTTTACTGTGAATGTCTTCTGTACGGAGTCCGTATCTCCCTTGCTGTCTTTCATGTAAATAGAGTATCGGAATTCCTGTGTATATTCGGGATTGTAAGGGTTATATACCGGTGTTTTAGTAAGAAATTCGAGAGTAAATTCAGTCCAGTATTGATCTCCGCTTGTGGTGTGCGCTCTCGTTTTTATGGTTGCGTTGTTCTCCTGAGGCTGATCCTTGGTTAAGGTAATTTCTTCACCGGTTTTCATATCTCTCAATTTTATATAGTAATCTACGATAGGTTTTCCCGGATAGGTGGCCACGGAAATATTTAATATCTGCTTCCTATTCTGTTTTTGAAAGCCCCCAAGCCGGTCTATGATATAGGGGGTTTTTCTCACTTCGATAGGTTTTGTATCCGAAAGGCTCTTTCCGTCTGCCGTATTCACATCAAGCCTGACATGATAGCTTCCTTTTTTCGGGAACGTTACATAAGCTGTTGTCTTTGATTCTCTTGAAACACTTCCCGATCCGCTTGGAACCGGCACGAACTTATTGGTCGCAACCCCTTCTTCATAGGCCCTTCGGGCTGAATAATATACCCCGTCTACTTTAAATTCGGATATGTCCGTTGCAAGAGCAGGATGTCCTTCATAGGTGTATTCCGGAAGTTCTAAGATAGCCGCTGCATCTACTTCTCTGCCATCGGTTATTTGTATGGTTTTAATATCTGTGTCTGTCTGGCCATTGGTAGCTTTCACTGTGAGTCTGTAGGTAATGGTACATATCTCATCTTCTTTCTCTGTGATACTTCCCCCGGAATTCTTCCCTGGTACGCCGGTACCATCCCAGGTGACAACCCGTTGCCAATTACCATCTCCATAGTGTTTTTCCAATACCGCTTCATCAACATTTAAGCTGCTGTCTATTGAGGATGCATCCGCAGCTATGTAGTTAGCTCCCTGCTTGGCCGATGTCGGAAGCGATAGCTGCGCTTCCAGATCACCAACGGTAATATATTTCTTATATACAATGACTGTGGGACAGAAAATAAGGTAGAGCTTATTGCTGCCTGCTGTGCCTTCCCTTCCTGCTTTTAATGCGTATGCTATGGCGTCGGCAATAAGCGGTTGATAATTTTGGAGATTTGTTTTTCCGCCAAAGAGTCTCCAAATATCTTCATCCCATTGCTCCACTCCATATGCCACCACTTCTAAAGAAGTTTGTGTACTTAGCTTTGCATTATAGCTAAAGGTGACTTCTCTACCGCTGCCGCTGCAATCTCCCTCCATCATGAAGGAAGATACATGGCGTTGGTAGTAAGCAATATAGGCAGAATCTCCCCTTCCTAATGTAGAAGGAATATTATGGCTGCTTGTACTGCCATTAAAATCAAAACTGCTTCCCTTGCTGCTTTCCAAGGGGTACGCATCAATGACCTCCACATCACTGTTAAACCGGATGGTTGCTGTGAGATTATTTAATGTAGTTCCGTAATAATTTGTTCCCCAGGAGGAACCCGGGTTATATGCCAGCTGTACCCCCATGTCAAGGTGATAATACGTCTGTTCTGATAAAACGACTCTATCGGCATAGGCTGTATTTGGATAAGAAAAAAGCCCTGATAAAATCAAGGCTGTGATCAGCATCACGATAATGCTGTTTTTCTGTATTCGGTTGTAAGTGGTGAGCATAAAAGCCCTCCTTTCCTATTAGGACGATTGTTACTTCTTAAATGGATTGGCAACTACTTTTATAATTTCATCTTTATCCGATTTAGCGCTAGTAGGTACTGCAATAATATAGTCAACTTTACTGATATCATATTCAGCTCTTGAGCCTTGGTAATTCAGATAATTTCCATCCCCATCAAACCGGGGAGAAGTATTGCAAGAGTTCACGATAAGGCCATCTTTTACAAGATAGATATGTCCCCTTAATGTATGAACAAAGCTGCAACTTTCGCCATTAAATAATCTGTTCATTTTTATGTCCCATACACTTGCATCGGTATATAATTCATATTCCTCAGTAAATCTTACTCCATCACTCGGTAAATAATCCCACCCCTCAGCAATAGCCTTAGCATCTGCTTCCGCATAGAAGGTTTTATAGTTTTTAATCAAATCCGCAGTTTTCCCGATAGTTACCACAGCAGTTGTAGTAACTTCCTCTTTTTCCCCTCCAGGCAATACTCTTTTGCTTTCATCTACAAGCCGATAGATTACTGTGGCAGATTCTGCCCTTGTTAGGGTCTTTTCCGGTCTAAAAGTTTTATCTGTATAACCTGTCAAAATTCCTGTTGCATAGGCTTTGGTTATGTCATATTCATGCTTTGTCTGGTATGTTATATCTTTAATTCCCTTTTGGATCTCGTCGTAATTCTCGATTTTTACGTCCCCCAGGATGGAGCTGATAATCAAAGCCATATCGCCCCTGGTGATTTCATATTTTAATTGAGATTTGTCTATGTCATGAGATGTAAAGTATTTCAATTCCAGGGCTTTGTTATAATAGTTCATTGCCCAATGCTCAGATCCTGGAGCGGCATTCCCTACATCCTGGCCAGTGCCAGCAATAAGAGCCATTTTGATAAATTCTCCGTAGGTAACAGTTTTACCAGGCTGGAAGCTTCCGTTGAGATACCCTTGGATGATTGCTTTTTCCGACATTGCAGAAACAGCCTCATAGGCCCAGTTGCTGCTTTTTACGTCCGGGTAATCCGCGCCGGAAGCGGCAATGGATGTGAATAGCATAAAGATCAAGACGAATGTCAGTACACGTGATTTTCTCATAATCCATACTCCTTTTAATTTTTTAGTGGTAATCGAAAATTCGATGTAATTAGGACTTACATTTTATATATCGTCAACAAAATCCAGTTTCTTAGTGATTTTCCATTTTTTATTGTCTCTTCATAACCATAACAGTATTTATCAGCCCTGTCTATGGTTTCTATTCAATTGCCAAGGTACGATTCACCTCTTGTTTGTAATTATTTAACATTTTATACATATTTTATAATTTTGTCAATGTTCAATATAATTTTTTCCTCGGCCTTTTCTAGTTGTTCCCCTCTCAATTATCTGTTATAATTCCTAATGTTGTTTTCATAAACATACTGCAAAATAGGCTATAATTTTTGAAACACTATAAAAGAGGAGAAGAAACATGAAAATAGGGTTTGATGCAAGCAAGTATATCGAAGAACAGTCCAAGTACATCCTGGAAAGAATCGATGCCGGCAACAGCGAAAGGCTTTACCTGGAATTCGGAGGTAAGTTGGTTCATGACAAGCATGCCATGAGAGTCCTTCCCGGATTTGACGAAAATGCAAAGATTAAGCTTTTACAGAAATTAAAAGAGCAGACTGAAATTATCATCTGTATATTTGCCGGAGATATTACAACGAGTAAAACCCGACAGGATTTCGGAATCACATATGATCTGGAAGTGCTGAGATTGATTGATACCTTCCGAAAATACGATCTTTCCATCAATAGTGTTGTGATTACCAGATACGAGGATCAGCCTGCAGTCAATATGTTTATCAACAAGTTGAACCGCCGCGGAATAAAAACCTATAAGCATTTTTATACCAAGGGGTATCCAACGGATGTGGATACCATCGTCAGTGACGAAGGCTACGGTGCCAATCCCTATGTAGAAGTGACCAAGCCATTGGTAGTCGTAACGGGACCCGGCGGCGGAAGCGGCAAGCTGGCCACTTGTTTGAACCAGCTTTATCATGACTATAAGCGAGGAAAGAAGGTTCGTTACGCAAAATTTGAAACCTTCCCCATCTGGAATCTGCCGCTGAAGCACCCGGTGAATGTTGCCTATGAAGCTGCCACTGCAGACCTTAAGGATGTCAACATGATTGATTCCTTCCATTTGGAAGCCTACGGCGAAATGGCGGTAAATTATAACAGAGACCTGGAGGTCTTTCCAGTTGTAAAAAGAATTATTGAGAAAATCACAAGGGAAGAGGCGGAGTATAAATCCCCGACCGATATGGGTGTCAATAGAGTAGGTTTTTCCATCATCGACGATCAGGCAATCCGATATGCCTCAGAGCAGGAAGTGATCCGCAGGTACCTGATAGCCAAATGTGACTATAAAAAGGGGAAGATCGACGAGGATTCCCTGCTGCGATCCAAGCTATTGATGGATGATCTGAACTTGAAGGTGGAAGACCGGGCAGTGGTAAAACCAGCATGGGATTATGCGGAATATAAACGCAGCCTTCATCCGAAATATGAAAATGCGGTGGTCATGGCCATCGAAATGCCGGACGGTTCCTTCGTTACAGGCAGAAGCTCCAGAAGAATGGTTGCAGCTGCGGCGGCAATATTAAATGCCATCAAGCAGCTTTGTGGTCTTGCCGATGATATTTACTTGCTGTCACCCCTGGTTTTAGAGACCATACAGCACCTGAAAACCGACATTCTTCAGAACGAGAAATCCAGCCTGAACTGTGAAGAAATTCTCACTGCTCTTACGATTTCCGCTACCACAAACCCATCGGCCCAGGTCGCCGTAGAGAAGCTGCTGCTATTAAAAGGCTGTAAAGCCCACTGTACGGCCATTCTAAGTGATAGGGACGAACAGACACTGAGAGATCTGGGAATTGATGTAACCTGTGATCCCGAATATATGACAACAAATGTTTATTTTAATTAGAATTAATTAGAAAATTTATAGAAAAATCCAGGAGCCGGATGATCCGACCCTGGATTTTTTTGTTCTACTGCCGATTCGTATCTTGATTTTTATCAGCCTGCATCCTCGGTAGATCTCTCTCATAAAACCTTTAGATTCTAATATGCCGTCCATCCCGCATCTGCAGTAATAACAGTGCCGTTCACAAAGCTGGAATCGTCGGAGGCCAGGAACAGGGCAACTTTGGCGATTTCTTCAGGCTCTCCGGTTCTTGGGTTCAAGTTCATACCGGCCATTGCTCTTTCCATCCCAAAGGTATGGGGCGCAAAAATCGTCGTCCCGATGTTGGTGTTCACCGCACCCGGTGCAATGGCGTTGCAGCGGACGCCTACTTCTGCATATTGAAATCCTACGTTCTTTGTCAGTCCCACCACTGCATGTTTCGATGCCGTATATGCGGCGCCTGCCCGGGATCCCAGCAAGCCCCCTGCCGAAGCAACATTGACGATAACACCTGCACCCTTTTCCGTAAAAATCGGCAAAGACTTCCTTATGGTGCGCATGGCGCCGGTGATGTTCACATTGAATACTTTCTCCCATAGTTCATCGGTTACTGCACCTGCAGGCACAAAATTATCCATAATCCCCGCATTATTTACCAGAATATCCAGCGTTCCGTATTTGTGAACGGCAGTATCGATGAGATTTTGGACGTCCTCTTCTTTGGCAACATTGGCCGCCACGGAGATTGCCTTTCCTCCGGTAAAGATGATTTCCTCAACCACCTCTTCGGCGCCTTCTATGTTGATATCCGAGACTACGACGTTCGCACCTTCTCTGGCAAAAAGCACCGCGATAGCTTTTCCTACACCGGAGCCGGCTCCGGTAACAACTGCTGTCTTATTTTGAAGTTTCATTTCACAATCCTCCTTTACAAATTCTCAAAATGCACGGAAAAAAATTTTTACAATAATATCACAGGTTTTTTTCCGGCGCAATCATAGTTTTTTATTTATCATGAGTTGTTTTAAGGAAATAAAAAAGTGAAAATGACGGAATCAACGTTTCCTAAACGGAATTCCTTGAGAAAGCAGCAAAATAAAAAAACTCCTCTGCAAAAAAATTTCTTCAAAGGAGTTTTTATGATCGATTTAGATTATTTTTTAATTAACGAGTTCCAAAGCTTTTTCAAGCTGCAGATCTTTGCCGTCCGTAGTTCCTGTGATGTACTCGGTTACAGCCTTGTCCAGCAAATTCATGGTTGTATAATCCAGAATCCCATAAGGATACAGCTTTTTCTCTTTCTGGAACTGCTTTACAGCTGCAACGGTTTGCACATCCATGGTCCCCGAGGTTTTTACACTGTAGCCCATAAGGTTCAGCCTTTGTTGTGCACCATAAACGTTCAGTCCGGTGTCTCCAGCTTTTGGTTTCACCTTTTCGCTCATTGGGGCAAAGGAAAGATATTTTTCAGTAAGAGCTTCGATATCGATATCCTTGCTGTTCTGCACCGTATATTCCGGCACAATACCTACATGATCTATTTTTCTTTTATTCGGTGTAAGGAAGTAGTACATGGACAGCTTCATGCTTGTCCCGTTGGAAAAGTTCACAACTTGCTGGCTGACACCCTTTCCGAAGGTGGTAGTCCCTACAAGCGTAGCCGCTTTGCTGTCCTGCAAAGCACCTGCAAGAATTTCTGATGAGCTGGCACTTCCCTGATTTACCAGTAAAACAACGGGGAGATCCAGCGTCGCCGTTCCATCGGTTGAAATCGTTTCCAAAATTTTTCCCTTCTGTTCAAAATGAACGATAGGGCCCTTTTTTATCAGCTGATTGGCGATTTCCGCTGCAGTACTGATCAGTCCTCCGGGATTGTTTCGAATGTCAATGATCAGACTTTCGGCACCTTTATTAACCAGGGCAATGCAGGCTTTTCTGAACTCCACATCCGAATCATTGTCAAAGCTTGCTATTTTAATATATCCAACCTTATCTTCCTTCATCTCGTACTGTACGGATGCTGTTTTAATCTTCTCTCTTGTCATGGTAAAAGAAAGAGTCTGGCCTGCCCTTTTGACGGTGACCGTTACCTTTGTGCCCTCTTCACCACGCATCAAAGCCACTGCTTCATCAACGGTCTTTTTTGAAACATCCACCTGATTGATTTTGACAATGATATCGCCGCTTTTTATTCCGGCTTTATCCGCAGGAGTATCGGCTATAGGCGATATGACTCTGCACTGGCCATTATAATCTTCCACGCTGAGCCCTACTCCGGAAAACTCTCCGGAAACTGCTTCTATAAAATCGTTGCCTTCCTCTGTGGTTTCATAATATACGCTGTAAGGATCATTCAGAGAATTGACCACTCCTTCAAAAGCCCCGTTGGCAAGCTCTTTCAACGTAACATCGTCTTTATAATTCCGCTGAATAAACTCTATGTACTGTTTTAAATTTTTCAGCTGCTGGTCCAGATCTTCTTCGTCTTCGTTCCCCGCCGCATAGACTACCGATCCCTCAAGCCCTATCACGGAAGGCAGGAATAGAATAAACGAAAAGGATGTGACGATCATTGCTACCGCAATAATAATCGCAATAATTTTAGCTAATTTTCTGGTCTTGTATGGGTCCAAACCGGCTCCCCCTTTCTCATTCCAATAAAAAATCCAGTTCCCCTATATTCTGTCAGAAAGAATCAAAAGAACCTTATATAATTTGTATATCCAGGATGCTTCGCCCTTCGGAGAGGCCTTTCAGACTGATATGATAATCAATATTTAAAGAGCCTTTTCCTTCATTCTTTATAATATTATTCACCACATCATTCGTAAGAACTTCCATTTCTACCGAACCGAAAGGTGTATCATAATATCCTTTAAATCGTTTGCCTTTTTCAAATTCAATTTCAGTATCGATTCCGATAACATCCCCATAACGTTTCATCTTTATCGTATCACCGGTGATCTTCAAGCTGGTGGTGCAGCCCTCCATTCCCGAGAATTGACTTTCGTCATATAACAGATATACCGAGTCGTCTTTTTCATAAAATTTACCCTCGGTTACAAATTCCAGCTGTTCTTCTTCGGAATCAATAGTTACCTGTTTTCCTACAATTTTCAGCATTATATCTTTCATGTTTCACCCCCTGTTGGTTAGTATAACATAGATCAACTAAATCTTCAATTTACCCCGAAATAATTTGATTTCAAGTAAGTAAAAATTATTATCATTATTGGAAAAATTATTTTAAAGAGGGAAAATTTCTTTTTGTGGAAAGAAAAAAGCGCATAAAAAATGCGCTTCAAGTCTTTTTCGGAACCGGGCCGGCACTAATCCTCAACTTGTCTGCCCAGTTTCTTCAATTCCTCAGAGTTTTTATTGTACATTTCCTCAAAATCAATCTGGGATTCATCAGGAATATCTTCCATGTTCTTTCTGTTTGCAGTCTGAACTCTGCTTGTATCCATAGTCGTTCACCTCCTGAGGTTAATTTCTCCTCAGAAAGTTTTTTTATGCATAGATACCTGTTGGATTATGTTTCTTATTTATGAATCATATATAGCAACCGCACGGTATGAAAGTTTTCTTTCGTGGCAGCCTCATGAAACATGTGCTTCAGCACTTCATTGTTTGCAGTAATATAAGCTTCTTTCCCATAATTGGCGGCATCGTTGCTTTCCTCCAATACTCTGTCAAGCAATGCATCTTTTAATGAGCCCGATATGTTTGGATGTGTTTCCGTAGGAAAATGCATTTTTCCTGTCAGCATACGATACATTTCCATGAAACGATCCGCATGATTCATCTCATCTTCTGCAAATTCATTTAGGAGCTCTTTTACCGTCTGATCTTCTGCTATGTTTGCCAATCTTCTATATAATGCAGCTGCAGAAATTTCATTGTCTATATATAATTGTAACCTTTCCGGAGTATCCATTAAAAGTCCCCTCCTTAAGTGATCCTCATCATTTCATGATATGACAAGAAATCCAAAAGGTGAGACCTAAAGTTAGCGATGTCTGACTTTATATCGTTCCAAACCCAAATCAATAATTTTTTCGATCAGGTTTGGATAAGCGAAACCCGCTTCAGCCCAAAGAAGAGGGAACATACTGTATTTGGTGAACCCGGGTATCGTATTGATTTCATTTAAATACACTTTATTTGTTCCCTTTTCCAGGAAGAAATCAACCCGGGCAAAGCCTGAACAATCCAGCAGACAATAGGCTTCTGCGGCAATTACACGGATTTCCTGCGCAATTTCATCCGGAATATCTGCAGGAATACACATTTTTGACTGTCCGCCGTCGAAGTACTTCGCTTTATAATCATAGAATTCAGCGGAGGGCAAGATCTCACCTACAGCCGCAACTTCCGGATTATAATTGCCCAAAACACCGGTTTCCAGTTCCCTGCAATCCAGCCCTTCTTCCAGAACCAAACGCCTGTCATACGCTGCTGCCAGCTGAAGGGCGGAAATCAGCTCTTCCTGATTATGTACCTTGCTGATCCCAACACTGGATCCCATGTTGGAAGGTTTTACAAAAATTGGATAAGGCAGGAATTTTTCGGTCCGTTGAATCACACCTTGAAGATTCTCTTCGATTTCCTCCTTTTGAAGCATTAAATGCCTGCATACCGGCAAGTTACGCTTTGCAAAGATTTCTTTGGCCAGCGCTTTATCCATGGCTGCCGCAGAACCCAACACACCACAGCCACCATAAGGAATGTCTGCCATCTCAAAGAGCCCCTGAATGGTTCCATCCTCACCAAATGGGCCATGCAAAACAGGCAGGGCAAAATCGATGATGCTTTTTAAGGATTTCCCACCGGCGCCCAGGACTGTAATCCCATATTTATCCGGGTCATTGGCAAGTGCAGCTTCCGCTTCCTGCTGCCAGCTTCCGTCCTCTATTTTTTCAACAGGGCCGTCATAGAGCAGCCAGTTCCCTTCCTTTGTAATCCCGATCAACACAAGCTGAAACTTTTCTTTATCTATGGCCTTGATCACAGAGGTCGCCGACATTAACGAAATTTCATGCTCCCCTGAACGGCCTCCAAATATTACGCCTAATTTTATCATAGGAATACCCTCCAATCGCATAGAGTCAGGGCTGGTTAGATGTCTAACCAGCCCCGCAAGTGTTCTAACAGTTTATTATATCATAAATTTTAAATAATCATGCGACTTTTATGATTCCTCTTGTAATTTTGCTTTTAGCAAATCCCTGATTTCTGTCAATAATTGGGTTTCCTTGGAGCCGGCGGACTGAGACTGCTGTGAAGGCGGTATTCCGGTTGACTCCGTAGACTGCGGCCCGGTGGAGGCTGCCATTGTCTGTGCCCCAGAGTTGGCGGTTGCCGGTGCGCCGGAGTTGGCTGCCATTGTCTGAATTCCGGCGGCTGCCGGCGGCTGAGTCCCTGTGCTTACGGGCGGTTTGGAACTTATGTCCGGTGGTTTCGTTCCCGGAGGAGGCGGTGGTGCTTCCGCAGCCGACATATTCAGCTGCTCTCCTTTTCTCCGGGTTTTATTGATCATTTTAATAACCAGAAAGATCGAAAATGCTATAATTAAAAAGTCCACCACATTCTGTATAAAATTGCCGTACAGAATTTCCGCATCGGGCCCCAGTTCATACTTTAAATGCCTGAAGTCGATACCGGCCATGTAATATCCAAAGATCGGCATGACGATATCATTGACAATAGACGTGACAATTTTTCCGAAGGCGCCGCCGATAATGATCCCAACGGCCATATCGACCATATTGCCTTTCAGTGCGAACTCTTTAAATTCCTTAAGCATTTTAACCTCCGATTCCCAAGCTCTCCTTTAATAACTGCTCCAGGTGTTCTTTATCAAAATGATATTTCTTCTCGCAAAATTGGCAAACCAGCTCTGCTTGTCCGTCTTCTTCGATGATTTCCTTCAGATCTCCTGGTCCGATGCTGATCAGGACCTTTTCCAACCGCTCTGCTGAGCAGTCACAATCCCATTTCAGCTCTCTGAATTCCAGGGTTTCCACTGCAAATTTCTCCGGAAGGTCAGCAAAAATAGTCTGAAGTAAGCCTGTCATGATGGCCTCTTCCGTTTTGCCATTTGATCTTTTCACTTCTTCTTCAACCAAACTGCTGATTGGAGTCATTTTGTCAAGCAGCAGCTCCAAAGCATCCACAGCCTCCTGATCCCCGTCGGGAAGCATCTGTATCATCATTCCCCCTGCCGAGAGAGTGCTGCCATCGGTATTGATTCTGACGCCCAGAGCCACCGAGGTGGACTGCTGTTCAGAAAGGAAGAAATAGGCAGTCAAATCATCTGCAATTTCCCCGGTTACAAGATCAATTTTCCCCACATAAGGCTCTCTCATTCCTAAATCTTTAATTACGGTCAAGGTGCCCACGCCAATGGCTCCGCCTACGTTAAGCTTGCCATCCTCGCGAAGCGGAAGTTCCACGTCAGGATTTGAGATATATCCTTTCACGCTGCCGGCACCGTTGGCCGTGACGAGAATCTCACCTGCCGGGCCCTCGCCTTTAAATTGAATCGTCAGCTTATCCTCTTTATTTTTTAGCTGCAAACCCATGATCCCGGCTCCGGTCAGCACTCTCCCAAGAGCTGCGGCAGCCAAAGGGCTGGCCTGGTGGATTTGCCTTGCATCTTCCACCATGGTGGTGGTTATGGCCAGGTAAACACGAAAGGAACGGCTTTTATCAATTGCGATTAATGCTTTGTTCATTTAATTTCTCCTATGACTTCTCGTAATGCTTCTTTCAGTAACTGTATAATCTGCTCAGATTCCTTTTTATCCGATCCCTTAGAGGAAAGATAAATTTTCAATTTTGGTTCCGTTCCGGAGGGACGTACGATAAAACTGCTTCCGTCCTCCAGAATATATTCCAATACGTCAGATTTGGGCAGATGAATCGGCCTTGATCCTACTGCAAGATCACAGCTGCCTCCTCCGAGGATTCTCCTTTGAGAAGACTGATAGTCGGCAATCTGAACAACTTTTTTCCCGATGAAGTTCGCGGGTGCTTTTTTCTTTAAGTTTTCCATGATTGCGGCCATTTTATCCATTCCGGCAGCACCTTCAAAGGCAAATTCCATCAAATCATTTTTATAATATCCATATTTATCATAAAGGGCCTCCAAACGATCTACCAAAGTGATTCCCTGCTGCTTGTAGTATGCCGCCATTTCACAAATCAGCATGGATGCGTTCACTCCGTCCTTGTCTCTCACATAGGCTCCTGCAAGATAGCCATAGCTTTCTTCAAAACCGAACAGGAACCTCTTCTCTTCTCCTTTTTGCTCCAGCAAACCAACCTGTTCTCCAATGAATTTAAATCCGGTCAGGACATCGATCATTTGAACGCCGTAATTTTTAGCCACACTGTCGGCCATTTTACTGGAAACGATCGTTTTGACAGCTATGGGTTTTTCAGGCATGATTTTCTTTTGGCAGATAAAGTCAAGGAGCAAGACGCCCACCTCGTTACCGGTGAGCAGGAGATATTCCTCTGTCTCTGCGCTCAGATCCTTATGCCTTACCGCAATGCCCACTCTGTCACAGTCCGGATCTGTTGCCAATAAAAGATCCGGCCCCTTTCCTTCTTCAGAGAGTTTTTTACACAGCGCTAAACCGAAAGCTAAGGCCTCCTTCTTCTCCGGATTGGGATAGGGGCAGGTTGGAAAGTTCCCGTCGGGAAGTTCCTGCTCCGGAACCACCTGTACGTTTTTTACTCCGACGCGTTCTAAGATCTTCCTCACCGGTTTGTTTCCCGTTCCGTTTAAAGGTGTATACACCACCGCCAAGGCATCACAGCCTATTCCCATGCTTTCCTTCTGTACCGCATCCAGATAGGCTTCCGTCACCTCGTCTGACAGGAAGGTAATCCAAGGCAGGCCTTCTTCTGAAAGCAGAGATTTGGCAAAGTCCCGATTCTCCTTCAAACTTCCCTTCCTTGACGGTGCCAGAGTCTTCACATCTGTAAAAATATCCACTTTTTCGATAAGGCTGAGAACTTCCCCTGCTGCGTCGAGAGTCAGCTGGCAGCCTTCCTCGTTATATACTTTATATCCGTTATATTGGGATGGATTGTGACTGGCGGTTACCATAATCCCGGCAGCACAGCTGTAGTACCGTACTGCAAAGGACAAAGCGGGAGTAGGCATGAGTTCCTCATACAGATAGACCCGAATTCCGTTTGCCGCCAAGACATAAGCTGCCTCCAGTGCAAAGGCATCCGATAGAATCCGGCTGTCAAAAGCAATAGCAACAGAAGGCGTCTTCCCCGGAAAGCTTTGACTTGTTCTGCCGTAATGAATATTGATGTAATCTGCGAATCCCTGGGTTGCTCTTCGAACCGTATAGGAGTTCATTCTGTTTGTTCCGGCTCCAAGAACTCCTCGCAGTCCTCCGGTACCAAACTCAAGGTCACGGTAAAACCGGTCCTGCATTTCCTCCCTGGAGTTTAACGACTGAAGCTCCTCTTTTAAACTTTCGTCCAGATCCTCCTGATTGAGCCATCTTTCCATCATTTCTTCCCATTGCAGCATATGATTCATCCTCCCTCATTTTTATTTTTTAATCATACCCAGGTCTCAGGATTTTAATATTGTAAAGTGAAACTTTTGTTACCTATAGAACTTATTTTGTATGGATCGCTTTCATTCATTCAATTTTACCATATTCCCATAATTTAGAAAAGCCACAGCCCGAATATATGGCTGCGGCTTCACTAAGCGATCAGGATCTGATTCTTGAATCGGCCCTGGCTGCTGATCGAATCGACTGTTAAATTTAAGATGTACTTTTAATATACGATAACTCTGATCTGTCCGCCTGCGGCAGGATCTTTATCATAATAGAAGGAAACGGTCTTATTGGATTGGTAGGCGGATAATGCAGCACTCAAAGTGGAAATTTTGTAGGTGGTTGATGTCTTCGTGTAAACGGAAACATTACCCGATATCGGATAGGTGCCGATGTCGTCATCCACCGACACCTGCGTGCTGTTAAAGCTTTTGATCCTGGTTCCCGTGGCGGTAAGATTTCGAATCATGCTGATTTCGCCGCTTTCTCCATAGAATTTTGCCGGTCCGGCATGTACATTCAAAGTGCTGCTTTGTGTGGTAAGCGTAGCCTGGGCTCCGTCCAGCAAATACGTATAGCTGCCGGAAAGACTCATTCCGGAATTGTTTGATTTTGCCGAGGTTACCACGCCATATTCCATGGTATCTCCCGTAACGTCTTTCAGGATCAGGCTGGTTATTTGTCCGTTGCTCGCCTCGTAATAAAGGACATCATCGCTTTTAATGGTTACCCCGTTCAGCCTTGACAAAGAGGTGGCCGCATAATTTCCCAGATTTGTGTCCAGCATCGTAACATTTGCTGAAACGGCAGTACTCCCAATGGTTCTGAGGTCTGCATCGACCTTCCCTGCAATCTTCCCCCCTGAGGAAACAGGATTGATATTCATATTATCGTCCTTGTCGAAGCTGATCTTGATTATGTCCCCCACATCGACCCAATCCTGACTGATGGCGTATTCAACTTCCGACCCGTTAGGCTTGATTCCTTTCACATATTTTGAGGTGTAGCTGCTTCCGCTTGCAGTTGAGTAGGTTTTGGTTCCTGCTTCCGTTACGTACATCATGACGGATTCGTTTAACACCGTAATGGCTACGGCATCTGCAACACCGCCGTTTTTACCAAGGAGCAGCGTTACCGTATTTCCGATTTTCAACGTACCGGCAGAAGACAATGCCGCGAAAGCCGCCGTGGATTCCAGCTGGTATTCTGTTCCGGAAACCGTTACGGCAGTCACCGCGTTCTGACTGGGCGAAGCCTTTTCATAGATGCCGGTAACCCTGTCGTCATAGACCCATACGGAGCTTTTAGACTGAGAATAGTAAAGAAGATCATATTTTTCTACCTCCGACGCGGCCACAACGCTGCCGTTTTTATAAATAATGAGATTGGAAGTATTCATCCCCAGTTCGCTTGCCCAGCTGCTTGACTTTACGGTATACGGCCCATACATGTTAGCGCTGATGACCCCTGCGTAATCTACTTCACCGCTGTCATTCAAAGAGTATCCCAAAGTCTCGGCATATTTCTTTGTGCCGTCTTTGATAGAAGTTCCCATCATATTGTAGATCAGGCTGGCAGCATCTCCTTTGGTCATCAGCGTTCCGATCCCGCCCGCAATGTTGGCGGAAAGTCCGCTGCTGCTGTAGAGATTCATCTGGGCATATGGGAATGCACCTGTAAAATCAGACTGCGTATATCCCAGCAGCTTCAGAACGCTGTTTACTCCCTGCTCCAAAGTGATGGTGTTATCAGGCCGGAAACTGCCATCGCTGTATCCTGACAAGAGTCCTTTTGCCGCTGCAATTTTAATGTAGGGGGCAGCCCAGTTTTTAGCAGGCACATCCCTGAAAGGAGAAGAAACCGACGCGGTTGCCACCGAATCCTTATAGCTGGACGCCATCACCAGCATTTTTGCAAACTCCGCTCTGGTCAAAGACTTACTTAAATTGTAGCTCCCTGAGCTGTCCGCTGAAATCACGCCCATGGAAGCCAAAAGCATCGTGGCGCTGTCCGCAGACGTTGCCGAACTGTCTGCCGCCAATGCGGAGAATGGTACCGCTGCGGATAAAAGGGTCAGAACCAGAAACACTGCAACGCTTACCCTTATCTTTTCTGTTTTTACTTTCTTGAACATTTCATTTCCCTCTTTCCTCTGTAATAGATATCAATCATATCGCAATGCGTCGATGGGGTTCATCTTTGCCGCTTTATTTGCCGGAAAATAACCAAAAATCATCCCAATTGCCACGGAAACGCTGAAAGCAATCACAACGGCATTCACAGAAGGGGCTACGGACATATCCATCAGGGATCCCGCAAGATAGGCCATGGCAATTCCGAAAAGAATTCCGAATACACCGCCTACCGAACTGGTAGTGGCCGCCTCAATGATGAACTGCCTCATGATATCCTTTCTCTTGGCTCCCAGCGACTTTCTGATTCCGATTTCTCGGGTTCTTTCCGTTACGGAAACCAGCATGATATTCATAATTCCGATACCGCCCACCACAAGCGAAATTCCTGCGATACCCACTAGCACCAAAGCGATGGACCCAGTCATCTCGTTGATTTGCTCGATCATGGCAGACATGCTGGAAACCCTGTAGGCATTTTCACTTCCAAATATGGAATACAGCTTATTTTCGATAATAGCCATAGTCTCCTCGATATGATCCGTTGACACTGCCGAAATATAATAGGTGGATATGCTTGCGGTTCCCGCCAGCCTTGTTGCGGTGGGGTAGGGAACATAAACGATATCGTCATCGGAGCTTTCTGCGGAATCTGCAGTCTCTTCCAAAACTCCGACGATTTTATAGGAGGATCCGTTTATCTTGACGGATTCCCCAACAGGGTTTTTCCCTTCAAAGAGCTCCTCTACCAGATACGTCCCAATCACACATACCTTTTGTCTTCTCGCCGAATCAATATATTGGATAAATCTCCCCTGAGCCAGCTGAACGTTTTGCATCTCTTCATAGTACTCATTGACCCCTTTTGCGGTAGTATCCACAGAATTGGTTTCATATTTGGCGGTAATGGAGGCATTGACCAGTGGACTGTATTTGTCAAACTGGTCGGGATTGTCCGTTACCAGGTCTTCCACATCCTCGATAGCCAAAGCCCGGTTGCCTCCCCGCCCCATAATATTAATGGTTATCGTATTCGTTCCCATGTTTTCAAACCGTGCCGTCATGTCATTGGATAAGCCATTCATTAAGCTGACCAGAACAATAACGGAGGCCACACCGATGATAATCCCCAGCATGGTGAGAAAGGCTCTCATTTTACTGCTTCGTAAGCTTTTAATTGCAAGTTTGAAGGATTGTTTAAAATTCATGCAGCGCCCCCCTCTTCCCCCTCTTCGGGGACACTATGCCCGGAATCTTCTATGATCTTTCCGTCGGATATCCGTATAATTCTTTTTGCCTTTTCCGCCACCAGCATATCATGGGTAATCAGGATCACCGTATTGCCTTCTTCATTAAGCTTCTGCAAAAACTCCAATACTTCCCGACCCGTTCTGGAGTCCAATGCGCCTGTGGGTTCATCTGCCAGTATAATCGGAGGTCTGCCTGCCAAAGCTCTGGCAATGGATACTCGCTGCTGCTGCCCCCCGGAAAGCTGGGAAGGCATATTGTAACGTTTATCTTCGATGCCTACCCGCTTTAAGGCCTCCATAGAGAGTTCCAGCCGTTCCTTTTCCGGCACACCTTTGTAAATCAAAGGCAATTCTACATTCTCAATAACGTTTAACTTCGGAATCAGATTGTATTGCTGAAAAATGAAGCCTAAGGATTTATTTCGGACTTCCGCCTGTTCATCATCCTTCATGGTGCTTACATCCTGGCCGTTCAGGAAGTACTTTCCGCTGGTAGGCACATCCAGGCAGCCGATAATATTCATACAGGTTGATTTTCCGGAACCCGACTGCCCTATAATGGCAGCCATCTCTCTTTCTCTTATGACTAAACTGATTCCATCTACGGCACGAACTTCGTTATCCCCCATGGTATAAATCTTATAGACATCTTCTAACCTTATCATCAGCATTACCCCTTACATTCCCGGCGCCCCGCCGCCGCTGTTGTCAGGCCGTCCTCCGGACGGCATCTGTCCTCCGCCCTGAGGCATCCCGCCGCCTCCTGCAGGCATTCCGGTGCCAGGCATCATGCCGTTCTTCTGCATTTGGGAGGTTGTTTCACTTTCCGTTTTCGCTGCCGGTACCAGGACGACATCTCCCGCTTTGAGTCCGGCGGCAATTTCTATGTAACTGTCATCATTCAATCCCAGTTCTACTCTTACGTACTGAGCACCTGAAGGTGCGGATGACTGATTGACCCCTTCCGTTCCTTCCGCACCCTTTACCAGGACAGTATTTCCTCTGTTCACAGCGGCTACAGGAATCGTTAAAACATCTTCTGCCGAATCGATGACGATATCCGCAGTCACGTTCATTCCGGGCCAGAGATCTTCTCCGTCGTTGATTACGATGGTTACCGGGTAAGATGTAACGCCGTTGGTTGAAGTTCCTAAAAGGCCGATATTATCCACATATCCGGTAAATTTCCGGTTGCTCAGTGCATCTGCAGTGATATTGACTTCCTGGCCCTTTTTCATGCTGGCGATGTCAAGTTCATCTACATCAATAGTAAAGGTCATTGTCGACATATCGGCGATGACTGCCAGGATTGTTTGCGCTGAGGAAGAGGATTCCAGGGTATCTCCCGCTTTCACTGTCTTTGAAATGACGGAGCCTGATATGGGCGCCGTTATACTGTAATTATCCAGCTGCTCCTGAGTGCTTTGATAAGAAAGTTCCGCTTCCCGCATGGACAATTCGCTGCTTTTCAGACTGTCGCCGGCAGAATCGCTGGACAATTTTAAGATCTCTCCTCCTCTGCTTAAATACTCCCCTTCTGTCGCCGTTAGTTTCGTTACCATGCCGGAAGCTCCAGCCGTTACAATTTTCTCGTTGGTGCATTCCAGTGCAGCTCCCTCATGACAATCCACACCGCCTGCGTTCACCGTAACATAGGTCCCGCCCGACAAGGCTCCCGGATTTTTTATGGTAACCACGACATCTGTTACCGATATGTAACCGTCAAGAATCCTTTTGGAGTTATATATTTTCGTTATGGTTCCGCTTAACTGCTCGAATGTATTTTCTACCGTAACCGTTACACTCTGACCATTGTACAGATTTCCGATATCATTGACATTGAAAGGGACTTTTGCCGTTAAATAGGTATCGTCCACAACAGCACCAATTTTACTCCCGCTTGAGACATTGTCTCCCTTTTCCACATAAATCTCAGTCACCCTTCCGGCAATAGGAGCTGTTACGGTGAGGCCGTTATAGGCATCCTGACTGCTCTGGTAGCTCATTTGTGATTTTTCATAGGAGATGTTGGCCTTTTCTAAAGTCTTTTCCATATCCGAGGAATCGATCTTATAAAGGAGCTGGCCTTTTTCAACGGTATCTCCCTCATAAAAGGTATCTTCCAGCACCTCTCCTTCTACCAAAGCCACCACATCGTATTGGCGGATGGGTTCCACCGTGCCGGATCCGCTGATTGACACCGTTACATTCCCTTTTGAGACTTCATATTCCGTGTATTCCAAGGCCTGTGATTCACCCATGAATAAACCGCTGACAACGGAGTATGCTCCCACGACGATCACCAGCAAAATGGCGGTGAACACCGCTCTTTTCTTTTTTATACTCAAGTTATTCAACTTCTTCAGGATTGGTATTTTACCGATTATTGCTTCCAGCTTTACCGCCGCTTTTGAGTTTTCCAATCTGAAAGCCATCCCTTTTATGGTTTCAATAGAGATTTTACTGTGAAAACCTTCCTTCAACTTCAATTCCCTTACCTCACTTTCGTCCGAGATTCTCATGTTATTCCATTTTTTACTAACATCTTACGATCCGAATGTGTATGTTCTGTGTAAATTATGTGGAGGGCAGAAGAAAAATCGTGTGACCTTTGAAGCAGCAGGGTATAAAGCGCTGCCGGTCGGTTTGCAGGCTAGTTCATAAGCCGGTCAGCTGCCGGTTCTCATCTTGCCCAATATTTACCAATCAATCACGTCTTCTTCACAAATGCTTCATAAAGGGCTTCTATACTGTGTCTGTAAATGAATCATGATCAGGAAAGATTATGGATAGCAAATGAATTCGAGAGGAGAGATTTTGGGAATGAAAAAAAAGAAATTACTTACTTGTTTGATGTCAGCACTTATCATTGCAGCACTATTTGCAGGTTGCGGAGATACTCCGTCAAATAAGGATGCTTCAGGCCAGCTGCCGCAGGAACAGGATCAGAGCGGGCAGAATCAGAGAGCAGACAGAGGTACTATGGGTAAAGTGGTTTCCATGGAGGGAAACACCATCACCGTCGCACTGGCGGCAGAACCGGCACGCCCTGAAGGAAATGGAGATGCTGCGGCACCTCAAGACGGCACGGCACCTCAGGGTGGCCCCGGACAGCCGGCACAGGACGGAGCAGGAACCCCTCCAACCGGTGCAGGAATTGATCCAAACAGTACAACCGGAGGAAAACCCGGCGGTCCGGAAGGCGGAGCTCCGTCAAGAGACTTCAGCAATATGGAATTTACGGGCGGTGAAGCAATCTATACCCTCTCCAGTAACGTCATTATAACGAAAGGCACGGGAGACAGTCAGGAAGAAATCGATTTGTCCGAAATCAGTGCGGGAAGCATCGTAAGCTTTAAGACTGATACAGATACAGACAACAATGTTATCATCGTGTCTATCAATGTTTTAGAGTAAAACAAAACGCCGCAGGTACAGAAATAGGATCACCTCAGATAGCCTCATTTCTGTTCTTGCGGCCTTGTTTTTGGGAATCGCCAAAGGGCTGCTCTCCTTTGGTTCAGTCTTCCAATCACGGTTCAAACCATATCCCCTGGAGATTTTTTTCTTCTATGTGCTTCCGGATTTGAGCGGAAACGGGATCCATATTTTGCGAAGAATTGGTCCGAATAGTCAGATCATAAAGATCCGCGGCATGGAGCAGAAACTGAAAAAATGCCTGAAGAATCCTGACAGCAGGAACAAATGCAATCAGTTCCGTCTCCGCAGATATTATTTTTTCATAGTCGATCAGTAATTCTCGTTGAATATAGCCCAAATCAAAGAGGTACAGTTTCGGAATCTCCAGCATATATTTTTTATCCGCTGCTCTCATGACTTCCCGTATGACGTCTGCCACCCAAAAATATTCGATATCCGGAACGCAATGACTCTCGATCAGCAGCTTTTTCTTTTTGATACCGGAAATGTTTTTTATTGGTTCCGCCGAACTTTCTGCCGAGGATCCCAGTAACGTTCCATACAGCAGCTTCAGCTCCTTGTTTGGTGAAATATTCAAATTTCGTCTTAAAGCGGATTCAAACTTTTTGTAGTAATTGATGGCAGCCACTCGGTTTCCCAGTTTGCCGTACATCGAGATGATCTGGTAAGCAAAGCGCTCGTGGTAAGGCTCAATGGCAGTCACTTCATTTAAGATCTGAAGGCCTTCTTCATATTTCTCCTGCTCTTCATATAAGTTTATTAATTTTTCAAGAATCTCCACCTGCTTATTTTGACACACCACACGCTCAAAGAGGATCATTTCATTAAATTCATCACAATTCTTCAGATATAAACCTTCTAAAAAGTCTCCCTGAAATAAATCCTTCAGCTTTATCAGTTCTTCCGCATTCGACGGTCCTGAAGGTCTATATTGATCCAGCACACTTTTATCGCAATAAAAAGGGTATCTCTGATTTATCCTGCAGAAATCCTTTTCGTTGAGAATCAGCTCTTCTCCTTTTTCGCTCTGGGGTATCAATTTTTTAATCGTCCAAAGGTGAAACCGTAAATTGGACTTGGCGGCTTCCTCGTTGCTGTCCGGCCAGAGGTAAGAGATGATTTTTTCCTTACTCAAATTCTTGTCCTTGTTTAAAAAGAGCAGGCTAAGCAGAGCTATCAGCTTATTGCTGAGCTTATCCTCAATTCTTTCGCCAAAAGAGCTGATATTCACTTTTCCGAGCAACTGAATTCTCAGCATAAAAGATCTCCTTCAAATGTACTCTCTTGCGAAGGTGCTTCTAATAAATATTTTGAATATTAAAATTGTCTTTCTTCGCAGAGTTGGTTTTCGGAATTTATACTTTTATAAATTTTATTTATGGTTTTCAGGCAGAAAAGCAAACTCGCTTCGCTCAAACAGTGCTTTTCTATACATTTACTCATACTGAAAACCCCATTTATAAAATTAAAAAGTATTGAAATCCCTCAAAAGACTCTGCTCAAAAATCCAATTCCAACGATTCAATTTATTTAATATTATAAGCGCTCCACAAGAGTTCTCCTCTCTTGATGGTGGCTTTGACTCCGATATCTTTTATTTTTTCCCTCTCCGTTTTAAAGATATCCTGATCCAGGATAACAAGATCCGCCTGTTTACCGATTTCCAAAGTTCCCTTTTTATCCTCTTCAAAGATTGCGTAAGCACCGTTTACCGTGAACATACGGATCGCCTCGTAAAGCTCCACTCTATGTTTTTCCACCGGATGATTGACAGCGGCATGGATGCCCAGCATCGGATCTGCCGGCGTTACGTCGCAATCGGACCCGCCGCAAACCACAACCCCTTCATCGATAATTTCCCGGAATGGATTCGTTCTCTGATAGTGCTCTCCCAGTCGGTCTTTGTATAATTTATCAGGCCCTCCCCAAATATATTCGTAAGCGGGGGACATAGAAAATACCAGACCAAGCTCCTTTGCCCTGCGCAGATGACCGGCGGTGGGAAGCTCCACATGCTCCAGCCTGTGTCTGAGTCCCGCATTTCCGGTTTTGTTCAGCGCATACTCATGGGCGGTAATAGCTTGTTCAATTGCACGGTCACCTATGGTGTAGAGGGCTAGCTGCAGCTTATTGATATAGCAGTCCAGCACAAATTCATTCAGCTCCTCCTGGGTATAGTTCAAGCCCCCCCGATTGCCCGGGCTGTCTGAATAAGGAAAGGATAGGGCCGAGGTCCTTGCTCTGAAGGTCCCGTCAAGATAAAAACAGCCCCCGATGCGTTTCAGGTTCATTTCTCTGACCTTCAGGATATCCATGGTCTGATAGAATAAAACCATATCAATAGGGAATTGAGTTCCATATTCATAGATAAAGTCGGCATCCTTGTCGGAATAAAGCCTCCCCCCCTCCATGGCATTGATGGTGGTAATCCCTTTTTCAATCAGGGTCTTGGAAAAGCTCTTGACAGCATCCAGCCTCTTGCCGTTGGGGATATTCCTTAAAATATTTTCTCTGAGAAGGGCATTGGCGGAATGGGTGATGATACCGGTAGGCACCTGGTTTTCATCGAATTCTATTCCCTCCAGGGTAAACGGAATTTTATAATAAAGTAATGCGTAAGTATTTAAAACGCTTTTCTGATATTCCACACTGTTGATAAATACAGGAATATCCTTGCAGTAAAGATCCAACACCGTTCTGTCCGGCATCCTGTTTTCCTTCAGTTTCTGCTCATCCAGGCGAATTCCCCGAACCACCTTATCCGGACTGGTTTTTGACGCCTGCACAATCAGATCACCGATGTCATCAAATGACTTTGCCTGACTCAAGTCCACGCTGATAGAATTGATCGCGGCCTGGACAACATGAAAATGACTGTCAATGAAGCCGGGAAGCACGGTTGCACCCTTTGCATCCAAAAGGGTCTGGTTTTTCCCCAGATGCTTCTTGTAATCTTCCCCGTATCCTACATCAACGATCATGTCGTTTTTAACCGCGATCCAATCATATTGGGCGTTATTCTGCATCGATAAGCAATTCCCGTTTATTACCAGAATATCCTTCTTCATCCTATCACCTTACCTACGCTTCGCTGTCAAATACAAGCTCCCCTGCAACGAAGGTCTTCAATACTTTTAAATCTA
Organism: Sinanaerobacter chloroacetimidivorans; assembly: GCF_018128545.1. GTDB lineage: Bacteria > Bacillota > Clostridia > Peptostreptococcales > Anaerovoracaceae > Sinanaerobacter > Sinanaerobacter chloroacetimidivorans. The sequence continues at coordinate 74,336 of NZ_JAGSND010000011.1, forward strand.
ATAATCCTGCCGGATCTATGGAAAAGGGGTCCTGATCGAGTACGACCAAATCGGCAAATTTATTTTCCGCAACGGTGCCCAGCACGTCTTCATCCCCTTCGGCATAAGGTATGTTCTTTGTAAACAGGCTTACCGCTTCATAGACGGTAAGCTTCTCTTCCGGAAGCCAGCCCCCATGGGGAAACCCGTTGGTATCCTGCCGCATCACTGCCGCATAAATGCCTTTCATAGGATCATAGGATTCCACCGGACAATCGGACCCGCCTGTCAGCATAAGACCTGCATGCATAAGAGTCTTCCAAAGATAAGAACGCCTGATCCTTTCACTTCCCAGCCTGCTTTCGATCCAATATAAATCCGTGCATAGAAAAACAGGTTGAATATCCAGAACCACCGGAAGGTGTCTCATTCGTTCCAGCTGGCCCTCCGTTACCATCTGGGCATGGATAATCCGAAAAGGAAGCCTCCTTTTTTCTGCCCCTGGATTATGCTTTTGAGATTTTCCTGAAGAAATCACACCTTCTATTAAGTCCAATGCGGTCTCCAGTGCTCTGTCTCCTATGGCATGAATGGCAGGCTGCAGCCCCATATCATAAGCTTTTTCCAATTTTTTTCTCAGCTTTTCTTCTTCGATGGCCACACCGGAATTCGCCGGATCATCACTGTAGGGCTCAAAAAGAGAAGCGGATCTGGCTCCCAGCGAACCGTCGGTAAATAGCTTATAAGCTCCCTGCTTAACCTTATTGTAAGGGTTTTTTATGGTTTCCGGCAACTCTTTTTCAAAAAAGTCATCCAGACTGATCCTTACCCGTACAGGGAGGCTTTTATCCCGGTCCAGCTCCCGGTAAAGATCGATATCCTCTTCATAATTCCAGATTTTCGCAGCATAGGTGTTGATGGACGTAATTCCTTTGGAGGCCATGTCTGTCAGAACCTCCTGAAAAATCTTCTTTCTTTCCAAAGGTTCTGATAAAGGATCCGGTACGATTTCATCAAAGATCAGGATGGACTTTTCACGAAAGATGCCGGAAAGCTCCCCGGAGTCGTCTACTTCAATGAGTCCTCCGGATTGTTCCGCCATTTGCTTCGTGACCCCCGCCATGCGGATAGCCATACTGTTTGCAGCCATCAAATGAAGGCAGCATCGTCTAATTACAATAGGATGTTCCATGCTGATCCGGTCCAGATCCCATCTTGTGGGAAGTCTGTTTTCCCGGAATTTTGTATGATCAAACCCTGCACCTTTTATCCATCTGCCGGATCCGGTTTTTTCAGCTTTCTGTTTCATAGCATCGATGAGTTCCTCCATACTTCGGACATCATCCAGCTTTACCGAGGTTTGATTCTGACAATAGGCATAAAGATGGAGATGGGAATCACCCATACCCGGAAGCACAGTCTTCCCCTGAAGATCGATGAGTTTGTCTGCTTCCATAGCTTCTGTTTCTTTCATTGATCCCACAAAAACGATTCTGCCGTCTTTGATTCCTACGGCTTCTGCCTTGTGCCCCTCCGATTCCATGGTATAGATCTTTCCGTTCGTTAACAGGGTATCCAGTTTATTACGTTCCATTCTTCTCTCCATCCTTCTGCTGCCGCCTTTATATATTATATTTTTTGTTCTGTGAGCGAATCGTCTACAATCGGCACATCAATTTGAAACGCAGAAATGAAGCCGTTGTCTAAAAACTCATCGGCTTCATCTGCATTTTATGATTCATTATAATTTGAGCGAAACTGTTTCAACCAATATTCTTACCAGGAAATCATAAATGACTTCTCCGGTTTTTATAATAGAGGACAAGGTGGCATACTCGTCATGGCTGTGAAAATTGTCCCCTTCGGCACCAAAGATTACCACAGGAGCTCCGAGCCTGGAACCGAGATAGTTAAAGTCTCCGATGCTCTGGAAGTATTCCCTGGCCGGCTCTTCTTTACAAACGGTCTTTACCGACTGCACAAAGGTCTTTACCAGAGGCTCCTCTTCACTGACGGTGTAAGGCATAAAGCCTTTGGAGCCTTCACTGGGTGCTTCTCTGAAATTTATTTGATACCTGCACTCGATCCCGGCACGTTCAATGGCCTTTATGATTTCATTTCGTATGGTGTTTTCGCTTTCTCCCCTGACAATGTGCCAGAACAGTTTTATCTTTGCATAATCCGGAACACTGCAGGCACCACCGTCACTTTCCACTGCCACCACACAAACGGATCCTTTTCCAAGATGTTCATCTTCCAGATATTCCACTTTTTCAAGCTCGCAAATCACCTTAGCTGCATCCAATGCGGCGCTGACTCCATTTTGAGGCAAAGCAGCATGGGAGGAAGTCCCGAAGAATTCAATTTCCAGACCGAAGCCTCCGCGCGCACCAAGGCATAGAACAGGGAACGGGCGATTGGTGAATCCTGCGGAAGGTTCGGTAACAATGGAAAAATCCACATCTTTCAAATAGCCTTCCTCAATAAGGGCGTTGGTGCCCATACCATAGGGTCCTTCCTCTACCGAGACAAAGGATGCAAGTATTTTTCCCTGAAATCTCTTATAATTTTGGGTAAATGCCTTCAATGCAAGCATAATCGCTGCACATCCCGATTTCATATCCAGAGCACCCACACCATAGATCCTGTCACCATCTACAAAGCCGCCAAAGGGATCCACAGTCCAGCCGCCGCAGCGTTTTACCGTATCCAGGTGACCGTTCAGACAGATGGTGGGCCCCGGTTCTCCGCCGGATAGCTCTAGAAGGATATTTTTACCTTTAAATCCGGTGACCTTGGCTTCATGGTATTCGTGAAAGGATGCATCCATATTGTGATTGATAAACCAGTCACTCACAAAGTCCATGATCCGGTCTTCTTTGAAGTAAGGGCTGGGTATGGAAATCAGGTTCTTCATTAAATCTATTACTTCAGTCTTATTTATCATCAGCCGGTCTCCCTGTTATGCAATCATCTCCGATTGTTTTGATTTGTCAATCTCTTTTTGTTCTTCTTCCGTATTATACCATATAAATTTACCCGTGCTTGCATAGAGAATTGCCATGAGCGGAGTAAAAATAGCCAGGAAGGTGTATGGCAGATACTCCAGGGTAGCAACCCCTAATGCTCCAGTAAAGAATACGCCGCAAAGCCCCCATGGTACCAGAGGAGATGTGACGGTTCCGCCGTCTTCGCAGGTTCTGGAAGCCACCTGTCTCTTGATATGAAGCTTGTCATAAGAGGAAAGGTACATTCTTCCCGGAATCAGAATGGCCACATACTGACTTGCTGACAACATATTTACTGCAATAGCCGAGATGATATGAGTGATAATAAGGTTTCTTGCATTTCTGGTAAGCACCAGCATTTTGCCGATGAGTGCTTCCAGCGTTCCTGTTTTCTCCAGAATTCCGCCATAGCTCAAGCCAAGGTATCCAAGAGATACGGTCCACATCATGGATTGAAGCCCGCCTCTGTTCAGCAGCTTGTCAACATCTGCGATACCGGTGTCAATGGTAAATCCGTAATTCATAAAGGACATCATTTCATAAAGGCTGTAACCGTTGATTACAATAGCCAGTACCATACCGATCAGGGAGGCAATTACCATGGCGGCAAGCGCGCTTACCTGTTTGAAGGCCATAATCACTACTGCTGCCAGAGGAATCAGACTGATGATGGCAATCCCCGGTGTAATATTAAAGTTTCCGGAAAGACCTGCAAGAATAGAATCTACTGCAGTGGTATCAATATTGTCTGCCGAGTAGCGCATGCCCAATATAAAATAGATGATCAGCGCGATAACAAAGGCCGGTACCGTCGTGTAAAGCATGCTTTTAATATGCTTGAATAGATTTGCCTCGCAAACGCCAGCCGCCAGATTGGTGGAGTCGGAAAGCGGAGAAAGCTTGTCGCCGATAATCGCTCCGGATACGATGGCTCCTGCTGCCATAGGTGCCGGTACGCCCAGCCCCATGCTGATGCCCATAAAGGCAACACCGAAGGTGGCTCCCGTCGTCCAGCTGCTTCCGGTAGACAAGGATGCCACGCCGCAAATGATAGCGGCAGTAAAGAGAAACATGGATGGCGAAATCAGCTGTAAGCCGTAATACATCAATACCGGAATCGTTCCCGAAGCAATCCAGGTGGGAATCAGCATACCGATAAACATCAGTATCAGCATGGGAATAGTCGCAATTTTGCAGCCGTGCATAATCCCTTCTTCAATACGTTTCCACTTCATTCCCGTCAGCATCAGCACCAAGGTGGCAAAGCTGATAGCGAAGATCAGCGTCATATGTATATCCGGGCTGCCTAGCTGAACTACCTGAATGATCAAGAGAGCAAATAAAAAAATAACAATGAGTAGTGCGATCCCAAAGGATGGTTGATCGTTGCTTTTTCTTTTTTCTTCCATTAGGAAAACCTCCTTTTTTTCTTTATCCTATCAGACAAGTTTTGATATCTTGTTGGTTTTCCTTTTATTTTTAAATATTTATAAAATAATTTCAACGAATTTCAATATTTTTTCAACGGAAATCCATTCCAGTGCTTCTGTTTTTATTCATCCATATTAGGGCAAGGCGGAGAAACAAAGGGATTTACCGTGCAAAAATCCCGATTCCTTCCGGTCTCGGGATTTCTGTTTGCATGGATTTTAAAGGATTATATGTTGAGCGTAATTTACTCTTAAATAAAATGGATCGCCTGGTCCAGAGCCGCATGGAAGGCTTCATGATAGACCTCTGAAACCGTTGGATGGGGATGGATGGTCTTTGCCACTTCTTCCGCAGTAGATTCCAGATTCATTGCCAGTACGGCTTCTGCGATCATGTCCGTTGCATGGATGCAGTACAAATGCACCCCTACAACTTCATGAAATTGCGGCTCCACGATGACCTTTATCAGGCCTCGCTCTTCTCCGGCCACCTTGGCTTTTCCATTGGCCAGCAACGGGAATTTCCCCACCTTCACCTTGCCGTACTTGGCCTTCGCCTGGGCTTCGGTCAGCCCTACGCAAGCAATCTCCGGCTGCAGGTAAATAGCGCTTGGAATGGTGTCATAGCTCATCTTGCCGGCATGTCCGCAGATGTTCTCCACTGCGATGACCGCCTCCATAGATGCCGTATGGGCCAGCATGGCTTTGCCATTCACATCACCGATGGCATAAATATTGTCAACGGAGGTTTTCAGGGTAAGGTCCGTAACGATGGCTCCCCGCTCCGTCTTTATATTCAGGCCCTGACAGTCGATTCCGCTTAAATTCGGTATTCTTCCTACGGCCATCAATACGGAAGAGGTTTCCACGGACTCCGGATTTCCCGCTTTTTCGAATTCCACTGCATGTTTCGTAATTGCGGTAACCTTGGCTCCGGTATGTATGGTGACTCCCATAGCTTTAAGCATAGCGGACACCTGATCGGTGATTTCCTCGTCCACCATGGGCAAAATACGGTCGAGAAATTCTACAACGGTAACCTTGCTTCCAATACTTGCAAGGAAATAGGCAAATTCAATTCCGATTACACCGCCGCCGATGATGACGATATTCTCAGGTATTTCTGTCAGGTTCAGTGCCTCGTTGCTTGTGATCAAATTCATTTCAGGATCGGCAGGCACCGGCAGGTGCTTTACAACGGAACCGGTAGCAATAATCAGATACTCTGTAGTGATGATGTGATCTCCTACCTTTATAGTGTGATGATCCAGGATTTCTCCGGTTCCCTGGAATATGGAGACCCCGTTTGCCTTCAAAAGGCCGTTGACACCTCCCACCAGCTGAGAAACTACACCGGACTTTCTCCTCTGCACCAGCTTCATATCCAGCCTTGCAGACTCGGCAGGAACACCGGTTACACCGAACTTTTCACTTTCTTTTACTTCTTTCAATGCTTCGGCACTTCTAAGCAATACTTTCGTGGGAATGCAGCCGCGGTTCAGGCAAACGCCTCCGAAGCTGTCTTCTTCAATAATAGCAGTTCTTTTCCCCAGTTGAGCTGCTTTAATAGCAGCCACATATCCTCCCGGGCCGCCTCCGATGACAATGATGTCAAAATCGTTGGAACTGACGGCAGAAACTGGTTTTGCCGGAGCTGATGCTGGAGCCGCCGCTGTTGTCACCTCTGATTTTGCTGGCTCCGCCTCCTTCCCGAGCTTGGCTAAAGCATCGGCCAGTTCTGCATCAATATTTTCATCGGTTCCTGCTACGATGGCAATAGGAAGGGTTACAGGTATCTTTTCGCCTTCTTCCAGCAGAATTTTCCTTAAGATCCCGTCTCCCGTTGCTTCAATGTCAATGGTGGTTTTATCTGTTTCTATAGAAAATAAAGGTTCTCCCTTTTTGATCGCATCTCCTTCTTTTTTATGCCAGGTTACCAGCTTGCCTTCACTCATGTTAAAGCCAAGCTTTGGCATAATGATAATATCTGCCATGTTATCCTCCTTAAAAATATCCGGGTACCGTTCTTCTTTTCTTGCTGTCTGCCCGGTGACCTTTTATCGATGTTACAGCATCAGTTCAATAGGATGCTCCAGCAGCCGTTTCACTTCCGTTACAAACTGAGCCGCCAGCAATCCATCAATGATTCGGTGGTCAACAGACAGGGTGATATTCATCATGGGCTTGATGGTTAACTTCTTTTCTCCCTTTTCGTCAGTCTCCACCCAGGGTTCATCCTTTGTTGCACTGATGGCCAGTATCCCCACCTCCGGCGGATTGATAATGGCGGTGAAGTTCTCTATGCCAAACATGCCGAGATTGGAAATGGTAAAGGTTCCGCCGCTGTATTCATCCGGCGATAATTTTCCGTTTCTTGCTTTTTCAAACAGAGCACTGGATTCCTTTGATATTTCAAGTACGGACTTATTTTCAGAATGCTTTACAACCGGAACAATCAGACCGGTTGGCGCTGCCACGGCAATTCCGAGATTTACGCTTTTATATTTTTCAATTTTATCGCCTGCCAGAGAAGCGTTCATTTCCGGATACTTCTGAAGCGTGATAATCACAGCTTTTGCAATATAGTCGGTTACGGAAGTCTTCTTGCTTTGGGCTTCGTTTACTTCTTTGCGCAAATCCAGCAACTTCTCCAAATTGACCTTCTGGGTAAAATAGAGATGCGGAGCAGTGAATTTGCTTTGTGACAAACGATCCCCGATGATTTTTCTTACGCCGCTGTAAGGAACAACTTCTAGAATTTCTTTTCCGTCGGGTGTAACTTGAACTTCGGAAGCAAATGGACCTTCGGATGTAAATGGACCTTCCGCGCCCTGGGAAGGAGCAAATCCCCCGCTTTGCTGCATTTGTGTTCCCACGGCTTTATCATCTCTTAACGAGCCCAGGAGATCTTCCTTAGTGATCTTTCCGTTGATACCCGTGCCCTGAATGTCTTCGAGCGCAATCCCCCGGCTTTCTGCAATTTTTTGTGCAACCGGAGTCGCCTTCATTTTATGGGATTCCAGATAGGAGAGAATATCTTTCTCGCAGATTCCTCCGTCATATCCGGTGCCGGCCAACTGGATTCTTTCCAGCTCAAGTCCCTTTTCTTTTGCAAACCTTCTGGCTCTGGGAGTTATTTTCAGTATTCCGCACTCCGTATGCTGTACCTTCGCCATTGGGGCCCCTGATTGGGCAGCTTCCGCTGCGTTTCTATTTTCCATCTCTTTGCCTGAACGATCTGCCGATATGTCAGTATTGCCTGCTTCTGACGTTCGGCCCAGCTTGCTGTTTACTTCCTGAATGGCAACATCAATATTTTCTGCGGCATCTGCCACTATGGCAATGGGAAGGGTAACCTCTACCGAGTCCCCCTCTTCAATAAATTTCTTTCGGAATACGCCTTCCTGGGTAGCTTCAATGTCGATAGAGGTTTTATCTGTTTCAATGGCAAAGATGGGTTCCCCTTTTTTGACCGGGTCTCCTTCCTGTTTATACCAGCGAACCAGTTTTCCTGTGGACATGTTAAATCCCAGTTTTGGCATAATGATTATTTCAGCCATTTTTTCACCTCTATCCCATCATTTTTTTCACTTTATCGTATATCTTATCTATGGATGGTATGATTGGGAATTCCAAAGCAGGGCTGAAGGGAAGCGGTACATTTGGTGTGGCAATTCTGCCGATAGGTGCTTCCAGGTAATAAAATACGTCGTCCATGACATCGGCCGCAATTTCTCCGCCGATACCGCATTTTTCATAGGCTTCATCCACCACAAGCAGCCTGCCTGTCTTCTTTACCGAGGCAATAATTGCATCTCTGTCCATTGGTACAATAGTTCTTAAATCGATAACTTCTGCAAAAATGCCGTCTTTTTCCAGTTTTTCCGCTGCAGCCAGAGACTTCATCACCTGTGAGGATGTGGCGACAATGGTGATATCCGTTCCGGCTTTTACGATGTTTGCTTTTCCGAAAGGAATCGGTTCCACTACATCATCAATCATAAATTTATTGGAATATTCCATTTTGTGTTCAAAGAAGATGACCGGATCATTATCGCGAATGGCGGTCTTTAACAGTCCCTTCGCTTCCTGCGCAGTGGAAGGCACTACCACCTTCAGACCCGGAAAATGCGCCACCATTGCCTGCATACTTTGAGAATGCTGGGCTGCAGAGGATCTCCCTGCCCCGATAGGCGTTCTGATTACCATCGGAACGGACGCCTGACCGCCGGACATGTAGCGTATTTTGGCAGCCTGATTGATAACCTGATCCGCTGCTACCAGCAGGAAGTCTGAAAACATCAGCTCCACAATAGGCTTCAAGCCCGTGAGAGCCATCCCGACTCCCATGCCCACAAAACCGGCTTCGGATATCGGGGTATCCTTTACTCTCAGAGGGCCGTACTTTTCCAAAAGTCCCACTGATGTTTTAAAGTTTCCGCCGATAAATCCAATGTCTTCACCGAGGAGCAGCACCTTGTCATCCCGTGCCATTTCCTCATCCATTGCCTCGCAGATGGCATCTCGATATAATATTTCTCTCATATTGAAAACCTCCTAATTTCGTTCCTGATTTTATCCGATGACCAATCGGCTCTAAGCAAAAATATCGGTATAGGCTTCTGACGGGTCCGGATATGGACTTTCCTTGGCAAAGGTCACCGCTGCCTGAACTTCTGCTTCAATGGTTTCTTCTATTTTCAGCATCTCTTTTTCTGTCACCTTCCCGTTAATCAGTGCCGCTCTCAAGGCATTTACCGGGCATCGTTCCATCCATTCGGCCTTTTCTTTTTCATTTCTTCTTGCTCTATATACCGCAGGATCTCCCACGTGGTGTCCCTGCCATCGATAGGTTTTACACTCAATCAAGGTCGGTCCTTCCCCGTCTCTGGCACGTTTTACCGCTTTCTCCGCGGCCTGGTGAACGGCGATGACATTCATCCCGTCTACCACAACGCCGGAAATTCCGTAAGCTGCAGCTCTGTCCGCAAGGTTCTCCGTATTGGTGACATCTCTGATATCCACCGAGATTCCGTATAAATTATTTTCAATTACATAGACGATGGGCAGCTTCCAGGCTGCCGCCATATTGATGCTTTCATGGAAGGTTCCTTCATTGGTTGCCGATTCGCCGAAGAAGGAAACGGCTACCTGGTCTGTTCCAAGATACCGGGCGGTATAGGCTGCCCCGGTGGCAATGGGGATTTCTCCTCCTACAATACCGTTGGCACCAAGAATCCCTTTGTCTAATGCCATGATGTGCATGGATCCCCCCTTGCCTTTGGAGTATCCGCCTTCTTTCCCCAGAATTTCGGCCATCATCTTATCAATTTGTGCGCCTCTGGCAACCAAATGGCCATGACCCCTATGGGTGCTGCCGATATAGTCGCTGTCTTTCAGTGCCGCACAAACACCGGTAGCAATGGCCTCCTCTCCCAGATAAAGATGGGCAAGTCCCGGCATCATGCCTTGTTTATAAAATTCAAATACTTCTTCCTCAAAGCGTCGCATTCTATACATGGTTTCGTAAAAACCAATCAATTGCTTTTTACTATAATTCTTCAGTTCCATTGTGACCTCCTGCATTTCCTGAATCTATTTGTCATATTAGTAAAGCAAATTCCATGCCAAGGCCCATTGTTGGGATTTGCCCCTGCTCTTGGTCAAAATTCCCCATATTATGTCCGTTATACCCGTTTTCATTGTGCCATTCTGTCACATCTGTCACACTGTGACAAACCTAAGCAACAAATTGTCACTCGCATTTTCATAAAATAAGAAAGGACAAAATGTTGAACCGGCGGGATATTTTGTAAAGATTAAGAAGATAGGGAGTTCATTTTCCCTGTCTTTTATGCTATAATAAACGCAAACTATTACAGCTTGGACGGCTTGGACAAAGGAGCGAAGAACGATGATTCAATTTGATCATGAGTATATGGAGAGATTAAATGCTGCGTGGGAACATTTTATTGCCTACAAGGACTTTGATTATTCTTTTATGCGTCCGGAAATACTGGAATCCTGGAAGCGTTCCCGCGATTTTCAAGTCAATCCCTACGAAAGAAAGACCGAAATTTTAAATTCTGAAGATATCCATGCCAGATTAGCTGCGAACAGCCTGTTGATCGAGACGGTACGGCCTTATATGGAACGCCTTTACTCCATCGTAGAGGGCTCCGGCTTTTATCTGATGCTGAGCGATCAGGATGGCTATGTACTGGACCTGGTCGGTGACAGAGATATTATTGAGCAGGGAAAAGAAAGTCTGCTGGTAATCGGAGCCAACCGTAAGGAATCCTTTGCCGGAACCAATGCCATCGGTACCTGCCTTGCCATGAAAAAGCCCATCCAGATCTGGAACGGAGAGCACTATGTAATGAGTCATAAACGATATGCCTGCAGCGGTGCCCCCATTTTTAATCATCTCGGACAACTCATCGGCTGTTTGAACCTGACCGGAGAATTCACAAAGATACATACCCATACTTTAGGTATGGTCCTCAGTGCCGTCGACGGCATTTCAAAAGAGCTGAAAATCAGAAACGCCTATGAAGAAATCGAAGCCATGAGCGCCCAAAGGAGCAGCATCCTGGAATCCGTTTCCTCAGGGCTGATTCTTTTAAATGAAAAGAATCAGATCATTCAGATGAACGGGAATGCCCAGAGAATGCTTAAGCTGGAAAACAAGAATGCCATGGGCAGAGATATTTTCGAGCTGATCAGTATTGACGAACCCATCCATAACCATTTCAGCTTTTCCAATTTTGACAGGGATGTTTATAATAAAGAAACGAATATTTACTATGTGGGTTCCATGCTGCCTCCTGTAAAATTTAACATGAGCGTTAATTTTATCGGCCGCAACGGCAGCCATAACAAAGGTATCGTCATCCGGCTGGACGAACCAAAGCATATCAATAAACTGGTCAATAAAATCGGAGGATTTAAAGCGTCCTATACCTTTGACAATATTATCGGGAGCTCTCTTATTACAAAGAAAATGATCAAGACCTGTGAACGCGCAGCGCTGAGTTCTTCTAACGTCCTCATACTGGGGGAAAGCGGAACCGGCAAGGAGCTGGTCGCCCAGGCGGTTCACAACGGCAGCACCTTTTCCAAGGGACCTTTTGTTGCCATCAATTGCGGCGCGCTCCCCAAAGGATTGATTGAGAGCGAACTATTCGGATATGAACGGGGATCCTTTACCGGTGCCAACAAAGAAGGTAATCCCGGTAAATTTGAGCTCGCAGACGGCGGAACCATCTTCCTTGACGAAATCGGCGACATGCCGCTGGATGTACAGGTTTCACTGCTCCGGGTTCTGCAAACCAAGGAAATCGTCCGTATCGGTGCAAAATATCCGAAAAAAATAAATGTCCGAATCATTGCGGCAACCAATCGGGATCTTTCCGAAGCAATTGAAGCGAAAACGTTCCGGGAAGATCTGTTCTACCGTCTTAACGTGCTTACCATCCACGTACCGCCGTTAAGAGATCGGTCTAACGACATTTCAGAGCTTGCAGATTATTTTGTGCAGACATTAACACAGCAGAAAAATAAAAATATCCATATTGCGGCCGAAGTCTACCAGGTTCTGCGGCAGTACTCCTGGCCGGGAAATATCCGTGAGCTGGAGAATGCCATCGAGCGGGCCATCAATGTAACGGATGATGATGAAATCAGACTGGAACATCTCCCTCGTCATATCTGTCAGGGCTTTGTACCCCCGTCGGTGCCAACACCCTATCATGTTATAGAAGAAGAGATACCGGCCTCCGGGTTAAATCTGAAATCCAGCGGATATCAGCTGATTCTGTCCAGCCTTGAGAAAAGCAACGGGAATATCAAAGAAGCGGCTGAACTTCTTGGCATCAGCAGAAGAACCCTCTATCGAAAAATGGATAAATATAAAATTGACTATAAAAATTACAGGGGATAAACGGCCCTGAAAGAAAATAGGGGAAAGCCCGAAAGAAATTACGAAAAAGAAACCATACGAAAAAAGTAACAGATGACTTCCGCCAATCGCAAAAGTCATCTGTTTTTTTCCGTTTTCAGGTCCACCGTTCAAAGAGGTACCTTTTATAAATTTTTATGGGAGTTTGATTATCTTTTTTATTTGCTTTTTAAGCTACCGATTACCGCACATACTCCGTACGCTATCATGATTCCCATTACACCGAACATCCAATATTGAGTTACAACAGCATCTGTCATTAAAATTCCCTCCTAACTTTTATGGAATCACACCTGGTTACTGTTTCTTTGAGGCCTTATTGGCAGCGCTGAAAATCGCATGGCCAATTCCTGTTAAAATCAAGATGGTAATAAGATTAGTGAAAAATAATTGTAAAAACATATCTGATTCCTCCTTTGGAACAAGAATTATTCAGCTGCCTTATATTCAACGACTTTAAGGTAAGCAGGTTCTCCCTTGACAGCTAAATTGCCGATAATTAATACCACAGCAGTGGATAATAAAGTAATATATCCGTTCGGTAAGGAACCGAAAAGCCCTCCGATAGAAGCTGCGACTCCTGTAAATGACCAGATCATATTCACAACCCAGGTGATAATCAGTGTGGCAGCAGCAACGCCTCTGCTTCTCTTCCAGAACAAACCGGAAACAAAGAGCCAGAATACAGGTACGATCCAGGCAAATACCCAGTTGATGGCACCAAGGATCGGAGGCAGATATGCGGATACTCCAATTGCAATTGCACCAAGAATGACTACCATGATACGGATCACTCTGGCAACATCTTTTTCCGTCGCATCCTTCTTAAACAGTCCTTTATAGATATCCATTGCAAAGATAGTAGCAGGAGTCAGGGAAGTCATTGCAAAGGTGGAAAGGATTGCGGCCAATAATGCGGCCAGAAGCAAGGTTGCAACCCAACCCGGCAATAAATCTACCAGCATGGTAGTGGCTGCCATTTTCGGTCCCAATTCCGCATATTCAGGAATGGATCTGGCTGTTAATCCTAATGTTACGGCAAATACGCCGAACATTCCGTTCATAGGAGCGGCAATCCATACTGCTTTTCTGATGGTTTTTTCATTCTTGGCAGCCATGCAAGCCTGCATAAGCATCTGACTGATACCCTGGCAGAATACAACTGCAATAATCTGAGCAATTGCAAAGGTTATAAATAAGTCCGGGGTTCCAAACATATTAGTCATAAATGCCTGTGCCTGGTCTGCTTCGAAGAAGTCTCTGACAGTATCAAAATTGCCTCCCGGGAGCTGTGTAGCTACAAAGAAGGTTGCTACGATAAGACCAATGTACATGACGATGGAGTTGATTACGTTAACGATACCGACTTCCTCCATACCTGCAAGTACAACGTAGAAAATACCTAAAATACCACCGATGATAGCACCCTGTACGATACCCCAGCCTGTCATGGTTGCAATTACAATTCCTACACCCTGTGTTTCCAGAGTCAGAATACCCCAGATCACACCGGCCATAACACAGCCGATTGCCAGGGATATTTTCTTGCCATACATCCCTTCCAATGCTTCCGGAACGGTGGTAACACCCAGTCTTCTAACCCATTGACCTGTTGCAAAGCATGCAACGATAATGAGAATTACGTGGGCCAGGCTGAACCAGATGGCAACTGCACCCATGCCATAGGTCATTTCAAATACACCCAGAATGTGGGCTGCTCCTAAAACGGTTAATGCCATGGTGGAAGCCAGGACCATAACGCCCATTCCTCTCCCTGCTAAAGCAAATCCGCCCTCTTCATCCTTGTTTCTCTTTTTTGCGAGGTAAAAGCCTACTCCGAAAATTACAATAATTTCGTAAATTAATACGCCGATCAGAACACCTAAATTCATGTTTCGTTTCCTCCTTTAATTATTTAATTGGGGGGTTTGGATTACTAATTACCAGCATATTTATGGCGCATAAAGCAAAGTATAAACGATTCGTTTCATGCGCCATAATCAATGTCATTTTTCTGTTTGACCCAGACTCCTTGGGCTAGCCTCTCATTGCCATGCGTACAGGGCCGTAGGTTACTGCCATTCTAAGAGTTTCTTCCCCTTCAACATAAATTTCATGCTTGGCTCCTTTCGGTATGTAAAGAGCATCATTGGGTCCGAAATCGAGTCTTTCTCCATCACAAAGGGCATATCCGCTGCCGGAGATCATGAAGCAAATGCGATCTGCATCTTCGTTTACATCCTGTTCGGAATATCCGCCAGGTCTGATTTCCGTTACATTGAATTCGATGGTGTTGCTTCCGCCGTTCTTTGGAGTAACGATTGGATATGCGACGGAATTGTTATGTTTTGGAGGTACAACCGGGGAGACCTCTTTGATATTTCTGATAAATGGTTCTGTCTGGTTGAAATCTTTCGGAGTCAGAGTTACGAGAAATCTTAAGGTTTCGATTCCGATCGGGTACATTTCATGATCACTGTTTCCAGGAATCCACATAACATCTCCTGGCTTATATTCATATCTCTTACCGTTAATAATGGAATATCCTTTGCCGGAAAGGATGAAATAGCAGTGGTCTGCATTCTTGTGGTTATCCAGTATGGCTGCTCCGCCGAATCTGATTTCACAGATAGAGAAGAAGTTAAAGGAATCGGAATCCATCATTACCGGATTCGCCATGCACCATGCATGTGCATTCAGGTGCCTTGCAGGTTGGGCTGCGGGACAGTCATATACGTTTTTTACATAAGCTTTAGCCATTTTAAGTTTCCTCCTTAAACCTTTTTTAAATATATAATAAGTAATTGTACAAACCGGATAAATTTAGATGCTTGTTATCTGGTAACTCCGCATTGACCTTCCAATACCTGAGTCAGAACGGAGAAGTCTTTTTCGCCTCTTCCTGTTGCGGCAGCAGCTGCCAGGCATTGTCTGGTAATCGCTGTAACAGGCATGGATACGCCGTATTGCTTTGCAGCATCAAAGGCCAGATCAAAGTCTTTCATCATAAGCTTCACGCTGAAAGCAGGATTATATTCTCCCTTGGAAATAGGAGCAACCTTGTATCCAACCAGCGGAGAGCCTACTGCGCTGCCTGCAATTACCTCGCAGACCTGAGTCACGTCAAGACCGGCTTTTTCAGCAAGGACAACGGCTTCTGCCATCATCTGCATGGAAGTTCCGATCATCGTATTCAAAGACAGTTTCATAACTCTTGCTTCTTCTTCAGCGCCGAGATAGAACTGATTTTTACCCATAGCTTCAAAGAGGGGAAGAACCTGATCATAAGCCGCTCTGTCACCGGAGGCCAGAATTCCCAGCGTTGCATTCTGTGCAAGTACGGTACTTCCAGTAACAGGTCCTCTGATGAATTTACAGTCTTTGCTCTCAACGGCATCATTAACCTTTGCAGATTCTGCAGGGGATACGGTGCTCATGTCGATGACTATTTTCTTTGGGGATAATCCGGCTACAACACCGTTTTCTCCCAATGTCACTGCTTGTAATGTAGGACCGTCAGATACCATGGTGAAGATGAAGTCGCATTTAGAAGCGATTTCTTTTGGGGAATCCGCCCACTGTGCTCCGGCAGCGATTACAGACTCGGCTTTAGCCTTGGTTCTGTTCCATACCGTTACATCATGTCCAGCCTTTATAAGATTCTGGCTCATTGGAACACCCATGTTTCCTAATCCTATCCAACCAACTTTAGCCATTTTTTATTTCCTCCTTTATTGATGATAAATATATGAAATATTGTATATTGAGATCAAGAACCAAATTGTGGAAATTCTACAGGAACTGGCATCCCGGCAGTCCGCAGGAGGTAATTTCATCCGAAGGGAACTTCGTAATGATTTCACATCCGTCTTTCGTTACG
Organism: Sinanaerobacter chloroacetimidivorans; assembly: GCF_018128545.1. Lineage (GTDB taxonomy): Bacteria > Bacillota > Clostridia > Peptostreptococcales > Anaerovoracaceae > Sinanaerobacter > Sinanaerobacter chloroacetimidivorans. The sequence goes on from NZ_JAGSND010000011.1 coordinate 90,593, forward strand.
ACTACTTCCTCTTCGATTCTTGCACTTCCGGAACCGTCTTCGGAAGCACACCAGGTTTCCAGAGCAAATACCATGCCTTCCTTCAGTTCGAAAGGATTATCCAGTGAGAAGAGTCTGGAGATAACCGGTTTCTCCCAGAGTCCCAGTCCGATACCATGAGCAAACTGCAGCAGGAACGCTTCTTCTTCGTTCTTGAATCCTAATTCTGTGGCAGCAGGCCAGCATTTTGCCACATCTGCAGAGGTGTTTCCCGCCTTGATGGCACTAATGGAAGCCTTGATCCATTTAGAAGCTTTTTCATAGGCTGTTCTTTGTGCAGCATTGGGAACACCGCAGGAGAAGGTTCTGTAATAACAGGTTTTATATCCATTGTAAGTATTTCCGATATCAAAATAGATCAATTCGCCCGGTCTGATCATTCTGTTTGAGAAGGTATGGCTGTGTGGATTTCCTCTTTGTCCGGAAATACTATTTACAAATTCCACCAGTTCCGAACCCCAGCCATAAAGCTTATAGTTTGCTATTGCTACCAGTTCATTTTCCATGATTCCAGGTCTCAGCGCTTTGGCAAGATCATAATAAGCGGCATCTACCATAGCCGCGGAAGTCTTCAGCAATTGAATCTCATCGTCGGTTTTGATGATTCTGGCATCCAGCATGGCCTGCTGTCCGTCTACGATTTCTACATTTTTGTCTTCCAATGCGCGAATGAGAGGAATATCTGTGATATCCATTCCCACCTTGCCGGTTACTCCATATTCTTTAAAATATTGAGCTACCTGCTCCGCCACCTTCGAGACCATATCTACTTCCACAGGGATCGCACCTCTCATGGACCCTACTGCAGGCATAATGTGGTCTTTGGCCAGCCAGTCTACTCTTTGTCTCTTGGATGGGGCAGCCGGATCAAATAAAAATGGCTGTTCTACACCGTCGATAAGCAGACAATATCTGTTCATCTTGTTTCGGTTCCATTCTCCGATGTGTGTTCCTGTTATGTATCTGATATTATCAAAGTCATAGCAGATGAGTGCGGACAGCCCATAGTTCTTCATACTCTGCCTTGCTCTTTCTAAACGATCTTTCCGAAGTCTCGAAAAATCTACATTTGATTCGAAGTCAACTCCGTTCATTCCTGATCTTGGCATTTTAATTCCTCCCTTTCATCACTTTTTATTTTGGGTTTTACGTTTCACCATTTACATAGAGCAAATCCTGTGCCAATTAAAAAAATTTCTCTTTTCCCATGAAAACATAGGAATTTTATAAGCGGTGAAATCGATGCTTAAATTACCAAAAGCTTGTTTTTGCAAAGAAATTAACAATGTCAATCAGGGCCTTGAAAAGGAATAAGAAAAAACAATCTGAAACCAAAGACAGCCTGTGCCACAATTGTGCCAAGGTGTGACATTTCGTGCCAGCCGTGTGACATATTTGCGCCAGTTTTCAAAAATGGCACAGCTTTTCTCTTGTTACTTTCTTTTCAATATGCTATGATTCATCTAATACACAATGTTTTTGCCAAAATTCGACAAACATTTAACGTTTATGGAGGAGGGGATTCCTGGATGAATTTTTCGGATGATTATCAGAAGAAGCTTGCAATTCTTTGGGAAAAGTACATTGAAGAGAGTGAACCTATGCCGGAGAAAAGTCATGAGGTTCGCCCTATTATATATGAGTCATGGAAACGCGCCAAAGCGCACAACATCTCTCCCCTGGAGGTCAAGGATGCCAAATTGAGTGAAGAAGAGCTCAACAAGGCACTGGTTCATAAAGAAAATCTCATCTCCGTAGCCCATTCCTATATTTTGAACCTGTATTCCTTCGTTAAAGGAAGCAACTTTATTATTGCCCTTACGGATGAACGTGGTTACGTCATCGATCTGGTAGGTCAGGATGCCATGATTCAGGCCCGTGCGAAGAAAAGCGGGCTTACTATTGGCTGCAATCGGAGCGAGCAGTACGCAGGCACCAACGGTATCGGTACCTGCCTATATACCGGCCATCCCATTCAAATCTGGGGCTATGAACACTATATCAAACCGCACCACAACTATGTCTGTACCGCAGCTCCCATTAAAAATCAGTATGGCACCATCATCGGCTGCCTTGACATCGTCGGGCCGATGGAGGCCATCAGCATGCATACTCTTGCCATGGTCTGCGCAGCTGTGGACGGAATCGAAAAAGAAATGAAAATGAGGCAGGCTTACGAAAAAATCTTCGTGATGAACAGTCAGCTTGTCAGCACCATCCAATCCATTTCCTCCGGAATCCTGATGGTTGACAACATGGGGATTATCACCCATCATAATCATAGGGCGTCCAATATCTTAAAACTCCCTTTTGACCATCTTTCCTATAAAAATATAGCCGATATTGTTGATATCAAATCCGGCACTTTAAATCCGCTGGAGATTACAAAGAATATAAATAACAAAGAAGTCACCATAACGAATGTTTACGGCATTCGATTGAATCTGTCCCTGTCCGCTTCTATCATATACAATGATGCTCATGAAAAAATCAGCACGGTTTTCATCATAGACGAGCTTCAGCGGATTCATAAAATGATTACCAAAATGAGCGGTTTTACCGCCAAATATACCTTTGAATCCATCGTGGGAACATCATCAGGGATCAACAAGCTAAAGGCTTTGGGCCTTGTTGCAGCGCAAAGCGATTCCAACGTTTTGATACTTGGCGAGAGCGGAACGGGAAAAGAGCTCCTCGCTCAATCCATACATAATGCCAGCAGCCGCTGCAACGGACCTTTTATCGCCATCAATTGCGGTTCACTCCCCAAGGGGTTGATCGAAAGCGAGCTCTTTGGCTATGAGGGCGGTGCTTTTACTGGCGCCAACAAAGACGGCTACCCCGGAAAATTTGAGTTGGCACAAGGCGGAACGCTGTTTCTTGATGAAATCGGAGATATGCCGCTGGAAATGCAGGCTTCCCTTTTGCGTGTTATTCAAACCAGAGAAATCGTAAGAATCGGAGGAAAAACCTCAAAACCGATCGATGTCCGCATTATGGCGGCTACCAATGTAAATCTGCTGGAATCGGTAAAAAACAAGGGGTTCCGCAGCGACCTGTATTACCGTTTAAACGTGCTTTCCTTCGTGGTTCCGCCTCTAAGGGAGCGAAGAGAAGACATTCCCATCCTGGCTGATTTCTTTATCAGAAGTTATAACCGTTCCATGGGGAAATCCAATCAGGGGCTGGCTCCCGAAGCGCAGGAACTGATGCTGTCATACGACTGGCCGGGTAATGTAAGAGAATTGGAAAACGTCATTGAACGTGCGATGAATCTCACCCAGGAAGCTTTCATTACCGAGTCGGAGCTGACTCATGAAATCCTTTTGCACAATAACGTAACGGTATTGAAACCTCAGGTACAGAAGGAAAAAGCGATGCCGAGCCCATCCAAGCTGCTCCCTAAGACCCGTGAATACGATATGATTATTGATGCACTGGAAAGAGAAGACGGAAATATCAATAAAGCGTCCACCCTGCTTGGAATCCCAAAGCGAACACTCTATCGAAAGATCAGCAAATATCAGATCGATTTAAGCCAATACCGGGTTTGGTAATCAGGGCTTACCGAACAATTTGACAAACATCAGACTGGTAATATCTTACGGTATAGATTTTGCATATATAAATATAGTAATTTGAATTGAGTAACTTTATAGGCCACCCTATCGGGCTGCAGATGAAGTGCAAAAGTACTGGCAGGCGATATCAGATAGGATGCGCGTAATATGGAAAGGAAGGTCGAATCATTCATGTTTTGGGATATTATCATTGTTGCAGGTGTCTTCTGGATTATCATGAGTTTTTTCAGCTATATGCAGAATGTACAAATCAGAAATATTTATAAAGTATTGGAAGGTTCCTCCGGCAAAATCTACTTCGGACGTGATGCCGGAATATTCCGAACAAAATACCTTACCTTTGCCGCAGTGAACGAAAACGGGAAAGTGTTGGATGCCAGAAAGTTAAAAGCCAGCAGAATCGTCACCTTTGCAAGAACCTCCCCCTTTCCGGAGCTCATCGGCAAGGACTTGAAAGCACTCCGGACCGACGAGATTACCGAAGACAAAAATATTGCCATGTCTCTTGAAAACTTAGTCAAAAACTATAGGAAGTATAACAAAGTGAAATAGGAGAAAAATTATGAAATGTATGATCAGTCCCTTTGACAGCTGCTACAGGAATATCGGAAGTGAAGAATATTTTCTGTCTCACTTTGATGATGATATATTTTATCTGTATATCAATTCCCCCTGCATCGTAGTAGGGAAACATCAGAATACCTATTCCGAAATCAATCAGGATTACGTTCGGGAGAATGGTATCGATGTAGTCCGCAGAATGTCCGGAGGCGGCGCAGTGTATCATGATCACGGTAACCTGAATTACGGATTCATTACGAAAAATAAAGGCAAAGATATCAACGACGTTTTTCAGGAATTTACCCGCCCCATATTGAAGGTCCTGAATCAGTTAGGTGTGGAAGCCTGTTTTTCCGGCAGAAATGATTTGACTCTGGATGGCAAGAAATTTTCCGGAAATGCCCAGTATCATACAAAGGACAAGGTTCTGATACACGGGACACTGCTGTTTTCTTCGGATCTGGAGAAGGTGTCGAAGTCTTTGAATGCGGATCCGAGAAAATTCCAGGATAAAAGCGTGAAGTCGGTAAAGAGCAGAGTAACCAACATCCTTCCTTATCTGCCTTCTCCCATTACTATAGAGGAGTTTTCCGCCACCATTATTCAGGAGGTTCTTTCTCTGTTCCCCGGGGCTTCCCTCTATGAACTGACAGAGCAAGACAAGGAAGCCATTGGCAGCCTTGCCGATACCAAATATGCTGCCTGGGAATGGGTCTACGGCAGCTCGCCCAAGTTTACCTACCAGCATACACTGAAATATGATCTTGGGCTTCTGGATATCGGTCTAAATGTCGAATCCGGCATCATAAAAGAGATCTCAATCTATGGTGACTTCTTCGGGACAAAGGATGCAGATGACCTGCTGATGCTGATCAGGGGGCTGCCCTATGATAAGGAGGTTGTCCGGCAAGCCCTGGCTAAGGTTCACTTGGAGGATTATATTTTCGGGCTATCCGGCGAAATGTTTATAGATTGCTTATTTACAAATACTTTAGAGGAAACTTTGTGAGGTATTGACTTGATTAACGGGATTATTAGCGTAATTGTCATTTTTTTAATATTTTCCGTAGGATTTACTTTTGCCTGCCGAAAGCTTTGGCCCCAAAATACGACGTCGGTACTTTCCGTCATCGTCGTAAAAATCGCAGCACCAGCCTTAGCCGTAATCAGCATCTCAGATCGATTTACCCAGGAGCTGCTCAGAGATTCCGGCTTTCATCTGCTGATTCTGCTGCTTTATACGGTACTTTTATTTGGGACGGGAAAGCTGTTTTCCAAAGGGCTGCATCTTTCCGGCGGCAAGAAGAGCGTATTTGAAGTGACCTTCACCTTTTCAAATACCATATTTATCGGTCTGCCCATCAATGAAATCGTATTCGGTCATGATGGTCTTCCCTACCTTTTTACTTTTTATTTAATTACCTTAACCGGTTTTTGGAGCTTGGGTGCCTATGAGCTTGCAAAGGCTTCCCCCGGCCAGCCAAAAGGATTTTCCTTTAAGAAAATCCTCAGTCCAGGTCTAATCGGCGTTATCATCGGCTGTCTTCTGGTAGAATTTGAGCTGGCAATTCCCATGGCCCTTGATTCAGCGCTGCGATATCTGGGAGCTTTGTGCGTTCCGTTGTCCCTGCTGGTTATCGGTGCGAATCTTGTGGTCTTTGCAAAGGGCATACCCCGAATTTACAAGGATGAATTTATTATTTTGGCAGGAAAATTTATCATCAGTCCGTTATATATGTTCGTGCTTCTGCAGCTTTTCCATGTGGAAGGATTGGCGTTCCGGGTATTTATGCTGACGGCTACCATGCCTTGCCATATGCAGACTTCCATTCTCGCCGAATTTTATGAAGTCGAAGGCGAGTATGCTTCTAAGCTGGTTAGTATCAGTACGCTGGTTTCTCTGGTCACCATTCCGATCTTTGCTTCCCTGCTGGCATGATCGGCGATTTACCCTTTCGTATGGAAACAAAGAAAGAACTCTGCCCCATGACACCGGCAGAGTTCTCTCTTTACTTGTTTAAATCCTCCAATAGCTCAAGTGATTTAAATTTGAGCTTCAGAGTGGTTGGCTTTTCTCTTTCTTTTGTCAGCGGATCATATTTATGATCCAGCAGTATATCTTTATACACTTCCCGAGCCTGTTCTGCCAGCTGCTCATTTTCCGGAGATTCTACTCCGATAAGGCAGAGCGGCGGAAATAAAACACACCACCAATTTTTTCCTTCTCCATTACCGATCGTTATGTTCAAGGCCTCATAATTGCCTGATGGGAAGATGATATCACCGTAGGTTTTCTGAGGGATCCATTTTACCCCCAGTTCTGCTTTTACAGAATAATCATATCCTTGATCTATTATGATTTCTTCTGCAGCCGCTTCTATTTCCTTCAAATGATCTCTGATGTACTTTCTGGAGGATTCCAAGTCCAAGCTTATGGTGCTTTCTGTTTGTTCTTCATTGCTCTTGGATACTACCACAGCACCTCCCGACTGATAATCCGCAAGATGCTGTGCCATGGTTTCCTGTACAAGCTCATTGTTTATCTTGGCAAGAATTCCATCCCTGACGATTAATTTTAACTGTTGATCTTCTTCAGAATCGCTGTTTGCAATGACATGAAATCTGATAAAGTCATCATTGCTCAGATTATTTTGGCTGCTATACACCGCCCATGTTGTATAAGCAAAAACGCACAATAGCACGAAAAACAAGATCCTGATCTGACGTTTTCTCAATCCCATTTAAAATCCCTCCCTTGAAAAAGATTTCGTATTCTAATCTTGCCCAAGGAGAGGGAATTTTATACATTTGGGATATATTAGGCTTTTACAGCAATAGAAAAACCTTTATTTTTAATAATTTTTCGCTACGATTAACAATTTGGTTCCCTGTTTGATTTCCTTTGCTGAATCCAAATCATTAATTTTTTTAATTTCATCAATAGTGGTCCTATATTTCTTGGCAATCTTCCAGATGGTATCTCCTGCTCTTGTTATGTAAAGGATGATACCCGGATTCAATTGCGTATTCTGAGGAGTTTCCAAAAAGTTAATATTTTTAACCAGTTGATGTTTTTCTTTTTGTGAAACTGCCGTATTTACCAATAACCCGGCATTGACTTCAATCTGCCTGTTATTGATCTTGTCGAACCAGAGCTCCTTCAGCATGATATCATTATTGGCGCTCATTTCCGAATTGATTCCCGGAATTTCCATGGAGCTCCTGAACGGAATTTCCTGTTGGATACTGAACGGTGTTTTCTTTTCATCTGCCGAAATGCAAATCAGATGAATAGCCACATTGCCTTCCACAATGCTCTTCCCTTGCTCGATATAGGATGATTTTTCACTTACGCTGCCGGAAATGTAGGCTATTTTATCGACATTCCCATACCTTTCCGGTATATTTACAATTTCTCTGACCGAAAGCTCTGCAACTCCGCTGCCGCTGAGTGACATCAGGCCGATCTCATCGGTATCATACTGAATATCCTTCAGGTGGTGATAGACGTCAGTTACCACTTCCTTTTCTATATTTTTGTATAATTCTAAACCCGTATCAACATTCATGTTCAGTTCTATGATATTCTTTTTACCGTTACCATCCTCCTTTGCTGTTAAATTTAATGAAGAAATGGTAAAGTTTACTCTGCTTCCTGCCGGATTCTGCCCTGCCGGATTATTATCACCATCCAGTCTGATAAATTGGGTAAACTCGGTTTTCCCTTGATAGAGAACCGGAGTCGCCGCTTCCACTTCAGCAGTATCCTCGTCGGATTTGATTGCCTCTCCGGCAGCATCCGCTCCCAAATACATTACGTTGCAATATACAGAAGCGTTAATAACAGCCTTTTCTTTCGTAATTTGCTTGTGATTCTCCACCACATTCACATCATATTTCAATATTTTCTGGATTTCAGGCATGGTATCTTTCAGCGTCAGGTCTTCTTTTATCTCCGTGGCCTCCGTTTTTCGAAATGCAACATCTGTAAGGTTAATTGTCTCCTTCAGCATTTGTACTTCCTCATCCCGGATCCCTTCAAAAATTTCAATATCCACATTGCTGTATTCACGCAGGGCTAGGGCAACTGTTGCTTTGACCTTAAACTTCCTCTCATTGATTACGGTATAATCAATAGATTCAATGGAAGGTGTCACAGTGAGATCGGAGAATGGCGCCGTTTTTACTTCCGTATCAATCTTAAACGGAATTCTTGATTCAATGGCTACCATCGGTTCGCCTTCTGCGATGGACTCCGGTATGTAAAGTGTTTGCAGAATGAGATCACCTGTCGTCTTAATGGACTCTGCCTCTACTTGCCCCGTATGGATTTCTTTATCCGAAAGTTTGATTTTTCCATCCATGGACAGGATTCTGGCCAGATCCGGCTTCACATCCGGTACCAGGATGTCTTCTTCTATAAAAATTCGTACCTGGGGCTTCTGTTTGATGTCCACAAGCTTCAGCTTGCTGCTCATTAACGCCCCTACCATCGGCATTAATTTGATTGGTTGTTTTTTGGGTACGGGAACGGGCTGTGGAACAGGTGCCGCTACAGGAACAGCCACCGGCTCTTCGACAACACTGGGTGCTGCCACTTCCTTCAGATCCGGCTCTTCTTCTGTCAGATCTGCTGCGGTTTCCTCTGTATCCTCTGCGGGCTCTGATGCAGGTTCTGCTATCGTCTCCAAAACCAGCTCTTCTTCCATCTGTACTACCGGCTGCGCTTCCGGCTCTTCTGCGGGCTTCATCACTGGCTCCGCGACGACTGGCTGCACATCCGGCTCTTCTGCGGGTTTTGCCACCGGCTCCGCGGCAACTGGCTGCACTTCCGGCTCCTCTGCGGGCTTCGCCACAATTGGCTGAAATATTGGCTTTATAACCGGCGGCTGCACTGCCGGTTCCGGAATGGGCTGGACTACTGGCTGTACCTTTTCTTGTTCCTCTATAGCGAATTCCTTCTCTGCAGGTACATGGAACACTTTTTCATAGGCCGTAGCATCAAACGGTTCTACATTCCCTCCAGGCATATATTGTGAATTATATTCGTCTGCTTCCCTGGCAGGCTGCAATGCAAAGTCAGGAATGTCTTTAAATTGAAACGGGTCTTTTTCGTATGTCATCACTATTTCCCCCTCTATATACGGTTAGTTGTTATAAGTGTATTCTCACGGAGGGCTTGTTATGACAAAATAAAAACCTCCTTTTCTACAAAACCTGTAAAAAAAGAGGTCTGGTTTTTATTTAAAGCTGTCATCCTTCATGATCATATCCTTTAGCTTATCGATATGATTGAAGGCTTCAAATCTGGCATTTGCTCCGTTTCCATTGGTAATTTCCTCATAGATACGTTGATGCTCCGGAATCATTTCTTCTGCCCGTTTGAAATCCTTATAGTAGATATAGCGGAATCGCAGCACCAGCTCCTGCATCTGCTCTACCATATGTATCAGATGATTGTTTCTGCTGGATTCCACGATCAGGTGATGGAAGATGGAATCGTTTCTTATCATTTCGGCCACATCGCTGTCTAAGACGGCCTGATGAAATTTTTCAGACACGGATAACAGTTCTTTTTTCTGTTCTGCTGTCATTCTTTCCGCCGCAAGATAAGCCGCGAGGCCTTCCAGATTTGCTCTTACTTCCAGGATGTCTTCCATATCCTTTAGGGATACCTCTGAGGCATAGGCTCCTTTTCTTGGCTCAATCACAACAAGTCCTTCTTTTTCCAGCTTTCTGATGGCTTCTCTGATAGGTGTACGGCTTACACCCATATCCTCAGCAAGCTCGATTTCCATCATTCTGGTACCCGGTTTTATTTTTCCGGTAAGTATCAGAGATCTCAACTCCTCATATACGATTTCTCGTAATGGTCTATGGCTTTGAATATCAAAATTAAGCATATCAGCTTCCCCTCTTTTGTTTTATAATGTTTTTATAAAAAATGTTTCTTTATTCATATACTTCAGTCTTTCAAAGGCTTCTTTGCCTTTTTTTCTGCTGGTATACAACCCAAATACGGTCGGACCGCTGCCACTCATCAGCGCTTTCATAGGCTTCCCGGTTTCTACCATCTTGTTCTTTGTATACATGATACTAGAATACTCTTTTAAGCTATAATTTTCAAGTACATTCACCATATTTTTTGAAATTTTATGATAATTATGCTCCTTGATTCCGCAAACCAATTCCATGGTATTCGGCCGGTTTTTAATAGCTGCCAAGTCCATGCCTCCATAAACCTGCGCCGTTGAAACGGCAATAGGCGGCTTTGATAATAAAACCCAGCATTTTAGAGGTTTAATCTGTTCCAGCTGCTCCCCAATCCCCGATGCAACGGCACAAGTTCCTGCCCTTTCATCCCATTGCAAACAAAGATTTTCATTCAGAGCAGCCTGTCCGGCCAGACAGAAGGGAACGTCCGCCCCAAGCTTTACGCCTAAATCCATTAAAGATGTCAGACCCAAGTCCAACTCCCAAATTCGGTTTAAGCCAAGGAGAACTGCTGCCGCATTTGAACTTCCTCCCGCCAGACCTGCAGAAACGGGAATCCTTTTCTCAATCTTGATCCGGATCTCACCCGCTCTATTTCTGCAATACGTTTCCGCCATCAGAGAAGCGGCCCGGTAAGCCAGATTCCGATGATCATCCGGAAGAAAGGGTAAGTTGGTTGAGAGGTTTATGGAAATTCCCTTTCCCATTTGGTTCGGATTCGGAGCCGTTTCCTGTTTTTGATCTGGTTTCTCTGACTGGTCCTCTATCCACTTTACAGTAACTTTATCGAATAAGTCGATCTGCTGCATCACCATCAGCACTTCATGATAGCCATCCGGTCTTTTCCCGATTACATCAATGGAAAGATTGATCTTCGCATAAGCATTCACAGTAATATCCTTCATCTTCAACCATCCCTCTGCAGCATCTATTGAAAAGCAGGCGTAAGAAATTCTTCGCCCGCTTATACTGCTTATTTTTATTCTTTTCTTACTGATTATTTTTTCTTGCTCTTTGAGTTTTTGCTCTTACCGGTGGCATTTTTCGGATTTGTGGTAGTTGCTTTGGCTCTTTCTGCTGCTTTTGCTGCTGCTTTTTCCGCCGCCTCTTTTCTGCCTGTAAGGTAAGTGCTTCCTGCCTCTGAAATTCTCTTCGGTCCCTTAACACTCTTGTTATCTTTTAAAGATTTTGTCTGTGCCGCAGACTCTTTTGCAGAAGCGTTTGCTTTTCCTTTGTTCTTCTTGGCAGCATTCGCCCTAGCCTTTTCTTTTTCCTTTTCTGTTTTCGCTACGATGTCCTCAACAGATTTGCCCGTTTCCTTTGCAACTTTGTAAGGATTTACCTTAATATCTTCCTTCTCCGCTTCCTGCTTCTTCAGATTTCTCTTCATGGACAAGGAGGAAAATATCAGCATTCCTACGACCATCAGCAGCATCAAGCCCATATTCACCGTAGTATCCATACTGGTGTTTCTCGTTCTGAATTCTACCGTTTCATCCTGACCCAAAGTATCTCCGTTAGGAATCTGCAAGTTCCCTGAAATCCTCAGTTTATAAGCGGAATCCGGCTTCAGTGTCTGATTCACCAAAACCCAGATTTCATCCAGATTTTTGGAGCTGTATAAAACCTTGAGGGGAATTTCTTTTCCTTCTTCATCGGTGAACACAAAGCAGTCTTTATTAATATCCTGCACTTCTTTTGCGGAAACGTCCTCGTTAAAGTAGAGCTTTACCATAACGTTTTCCGGCTGGAAACCACCGCCGCCATCCTTAGGATAGCTGTCTACCAACTCTAATCCCGATGCAAAAGCCGGGGAAAAGGAAAGTAATACCAGTAAAATGGAAAGGCTTAACATCATGCCCAATTTTTTCATATTGTAGTTTCCTCCGATTTCTTTTTTCTAAGCTGCTTAAAAAATGTTTTCATGATTTCTTCGCATTGCTGCTGCATGATTCCAGTTTCTATCTGAACAAAATGATTTAATCTTTCATCCTGTAAAATATTCATCAGCGAACCGCCGGCTCCCTTCTTCGGATCCATGGTTCCGATAAAAATTTTCGGAATTCTGGCGAGTACAATGGCACCTGCGCACATTGGACAAGGCTCTGTTGTCGTGTACAGCCGACAGTCCAGCAAACGCCATCCGCCCAGGTTTTTTGCCGCTTCTCTTATAGCCAGGACTTCTGCATGCGTGGTAGGATCCTTGGAACTCTCCGTCAAATTGTGGCCTCGTCCAATAATTTCGCCATCCTTTTCTACGATGGCTCCTACCGGCACTTCTCCCATGGAAAGAGCTTTGGAAGCTTCCTTCAGCGCTTCTTTCATAAAGTCCTCAGGTGTTCTCATCCTTCTGATTATGCTCCTTTTCCATGAATTCTTCATATACCTTACAATGTTACCATACTTCCTATTTTTTTTCAATGAAAAAATCTAGTCCCTGAAACAAGCAAGGATGCACCTGCCGGCAGATGCATCCTACATATCTGAAGTGTTTTATATAATCATTATATACTAAAATCAAATTTTTAAATCTCCTCGATATTTCCGGTTTTTACGTCAATAGCGACGATCCAGTAGCCATAGGCTGTTTTTCTTGCCAGTTTTTCTCCTATGCCATCTGTATCATCCGTACCGCGAATCGGCTGCCAGTAAGTAAAGCCTGATTTTCCTCCGTCCGGCTGCTCTTCATCCAGAAATCTTCCGGGGATTCCAAAATAGTATTTCATAGCCATCCCATTCTGATCTGCCTTCGCACCGAAGATATAGTGCCGGTACTGGGTGGCAAAGTAATGGGCCCCGGGGGAAACCAGCGGCAGATTGGTGATGTTGACGATTTTTTTCCATCTGGCTCCGGTTTTATCTTTCTCAAAGGGATCCACATCCTCATAATATTCGGCCATTCTGCAGGTATGGGCGCAGGCGTTCAGGACGTATTCATTATAAAAGCTATTATACACCTTTTTGGAGACAGTTCTGTCACTCGAACCGGCGGCCTCTGCACCATACTCTTCTTTTTCCTCCTCTTCTTCGCTAAGATCCATATCCCTTGCCAGTTGTTCCTCTTCCTCGTCCGCATCCGTTCCTACCTCAAAGAGTTCGGATTGAAAGGGGTCGTTTTCACTGAAGGTAATTCCCTTCAGCACCGGGTGAAGCGGCTCCTTTTCATCAGTGGTAGAGGCGGCGGCGATAATAGCGGTGGAAAAATTATGGAATGGTGTCCCTTTTCCATCCAGATCCAACGGCTGAAAGCGGAAATAAGTTTCTCCGGTCCCCTGCCGGTTGATCAAAAGATTTCCGATAATGGTATGTATGGTTCTTTCCCCTTTTTTTCCGAATAAAATCAACTTGTATATATATTCGCCTTTATCGTAATATTTGAGGTTTTGTACTGCGCACCGCAAGGCTCCCTTATTATTTCCCGTTTCTATTTTCAAGTAACCTTTGATAGGCGTTGATTCCTTTGAGGCAAATTGGTTGCCTTGTTCCTCCATCATTACTAATGCGCGATTATATTTTACATAATTCATGAGCTTTTTCTCCTCCCTCGGATGGTTCCCTCTCTTATTTTATTTTAAGCATTCTTGAAATTGCCCCTATAAATTGGTAATATAGATATATGCTATAAGGGGTTTAATTATGCTATTTTTGCTTCCTTTGAAGAGAAGGAGAAAGGGGATTGGTTTATTATGTGGTTTGATGTGATCATCGCAGCCATTTTGATCTTATCGTTAATTCAGGGCTACCGCCACGGTTTTGTACATACGTTTATCCATACGGTGGGGTGGGTACTGGCAGTTGTTTTGGGTTTTGTCTGGTTTCCCTACGTGGTTGATTTCTTAAAGAATAAAACTGATTTTTACAGTTCCATACAGGATAAGATTGCGTTACGAATTGCAGACAATGCAGGTACTGCGACAGATTCAGCCTTGAATGGCTTTCCCGAGGTTATCCGTGAAGCGGTCACCAAAACAGTGGATACCGCTGCAGACGCTATCTCAGCCTCTATTGCGGGCAGTCTTGCCAATATTCTGTTCAGTATTATTGCGTTCCTGATTGTGGCTGCTGTTATCAAGGTGATTATTCTCTTTATTACTTCGATTTTTTCTAAAAGATCCAACGGTGGATTTATCGGAGGAATCGATGGTTTTTTCGGCATCTTTGCCGGAGCCTTGAAGGGCATCGTTATCATCTATCTTTTGCTTGCTCTTATGGTGCCCGTCACAAATCTGCTGGGCAGCGAATGGTTAATAGACGAGCTGAATGCTTCTGTTTTCGGAAATTATTTATATAACAACAATCTGGTATTTTTCACAGTAAATAAATTTATATAAAGGGATCAAACTTTGATTACCCAGCTGTCCTGAAAAACTTCCGTCTTATCTGAAAACGCAAAGAAAGCTTCCGGATGAAAGGTATGAATGGGAATCACTCTTTTGGGGTGCAGCTCGGCAATAACCTGCTTGATGGCTGCCTCCGAAGCATGACCGCTGGTATGTGCCAGGTGACTTTGGAATCCCAAAGAGGAGAGATACTTTTCAAAGCGAACCTGGCTGCCTTTGCCGCGATAGGCCTGCCACATGGAATAAATAAAGTCACCGGGGTCAAGTTCAATCTTTTTTAAATCGGAGAGCATGGATGGTCTTACCATCATCACAATGCACTTTTGTTTTTTGCTGATTTTTCTCATGCTAATCCGTGAGCGGATAAAAGGAAGAAAGGAGCACAGTATCTCGCGGCCTTTCGTCTGCCATAATCTACCCAAGGGGAAAGGATAAAAGACCTTCATTGCGCGGTATCGGCCTCCGGGCACCGGAAGCCGATAGTTCGGTCTGGTTAACTGTGAAAGAAGATTAGCCACATAAACATCTACTACAAGAAATTTTCCCTGTGCCTCTGCGGCCTGATAAAAACTTATCATCCGATCAACATTCTGGGTGGATGCCTGAAAGAGAACGATACCTTCGCTGTCCTTCAGAATGGCTTCTACTTTCTGTTGAACATCTGATTCAGACGGCAAAGATTCGCTTTTCCTCCCAATATTGGTGCCCTCCACCAGGAGCAGGTCTGCATATTTGGGCGCCTTCTGCAGAAAGTTTTCAAGGCAATACCCTTTCCATCCGTGGTTGCGGAAATCAGCGGAATAGATCAAGGTTTTTCCCTCTGCTCTGATCTCAAAGGCAGCTGCATCAAAGGCAGAATGGTCCATCAAATAGGGTTTCAGGAAAAAATCGCCGATCTGAAAGGGCTTCTCCATGTAGAAGATCATTGTATTCTCCATTCTGAATTTGGGAATGGGAAAACTGAGAGACAGGGATATGAGTGTCTCCGCGGCTTCCGTAAGATAGACAGG
This sequence comes from Sinanaerobacter chloroacetimidivorans, assembly GCF_018128545.1. Lineage (GTDB taxonomy): Bacteria > Bacillota > Clostridia > Peptostreptococcales > Anaerovoracaceae > Sinanaerobacter > Sinanaerobacter chloroacetimidivorans. The sequence goes on from NZ_JAGSND010000011.1 coordinate 106,118, forward strand.
AATCTTAGGATGAATATATTTCAGAAGCCCATAATGGTCGCTGTGGGCATGGGAAAGAATCACAGCGTCAAACTTCGGTTGATCCCATTGATAAAGACCCTTTACCTGGGGAATGACCCCCAATTCCAGTAATTCTTTAGCGGGCTTCTTTACCCAGCTTTCATCTATAATTTCCCCTTTATAATATAAGGGATATCCCGCATCCAGCAGAATTCTCGTGCCACGGGTCTTTAGCTCAATCATGGTTCCCCCGATTTCATGGGTTCCCCGGTATATAATCAGCTCCATTCTGCATCCTTGCCTTTCCGTCCGGAAAATTTGTTTTTTTGTGCAGGCTTCCAGAAACCCAGCCTGCAGCAGTCTGCGGCTGCCTGTTGGCTGCAACACTGGGAATACCAGCCGCCTGGCATCGGCGGTGCTGGCAGCACCTACTGCTTTGGACATCCAAGGTTCTGGCAGCACCTGCCGCCCTACATCGTTTACTCCATTATATTCTTTCACTGACAAAGAAAGTATAGGAAAGCTTTGGGGGTTCAGACCATTATTTCTTGCTTTTTTAATTTCTGATTTTAGATACCATGAAAATGATGAAACGAATAGCTGCATAGACAATTATGGTAATAATTATAAAGGCTACGATAATACTGGAAACATTCGTTTCTGTAAAGTTTATTCCCAGACCTTTGTAATAAAAAAAGTGGAAATGACGGAATCAAAGGATTCCTATTTCCAAATGTCGCCTCACGGGCGACAACGGTTAAGGTGATTTCTTTGATATTCCGTCAATATCGCCGAAAGCGATATTTCCTGCATATTAGAAAATTGTGATGATCAAAGCCAACAAGAGGGCTAGCGGGTATTTACAAAATGTTTTCAGTCGATTATTACTCATCATTATTTCCCCTATTAATTTAAGTTTTATTTTTTTAAATTTATAATAAAACCTTGAAAAAATGATTTCAATATATAAGGAAGGTTTTTTTCGAAAAATGTTTCATTAAAACCTTTTAATGGTACCATTTGATAAACAAGATTCAGTTTTTTCCCAGTCACTGCTTTATAAAGGTACGTAAGAAAACGAAAGAACTTCTTGAAAGAAAAGCTCCAGTATGTTAGAATTACTACTGTTGAATCCTTCAAGGCATGGTTTTTAAGAACCGCCTTTTCAGATTCCAGATACCATGCTCCCGTAGCTCAGGGGATAGAGCGTCGGTTTCCTAAACCGTGCGTCGGATGTTCGAATCATCTCGGGAGTGCCAATAAAATAGCGATAGGCTTTATGTCTATCGCTGTTTTATTTGTATCAGATAGAGATGATTCGAACATGAACATGCGTCGAGCGTTAAGAAAAGTATCGGGGATACTTTTTAGCGAGACGGTCCGAGCCCTGTTTTTGGGCGAAGGACGGCAGATGCGGCCAAGGGAAGCAGATGCAAAATCATCTCGGGAGTGCCAAAAACGAAAAGTACCACTTTATGTGGTTGTAGCAGGAACCATAACTTTTCCATTTGGAAAGGTTATGCTTCTTTTTTGGGGTAGGAAAATTTATGGTTCTCAATATGACTATCCACGTTTCTGAATTGAGACGTGGATTTTTTATAAATGATATATTGAATAATTATGTCTTATGTCGTAAACTGTAAATTGATGGAATATATGACTTCAGGGTAATGCTCGTGTATTCCCTTTTTTATTAAACTATATTATTGGTTATGTCTATAATCCTTACACTACGGTTGTAAATAGGGCATATACAGGAATTGGCAGTAATGAAAAGCATCCTAACCCCTTTGTGCCTTTGATCGAAGATCCAATACAAAATTATTTATTGGATAAAAACCTTACCAATAAAGAGAATTATAAAACTAAATAAATGAGGGACTAAAATTGAAAAACAGTACATTCAATCGAGAAATTAAGTTATTAATCTATTATATTTGTCAATATGGGCTTGAACATACAAAACAAACGTATGTAGATTTTAATGTTTATAAAATTGAACATAGGAAAGAGTTTTTTAAGCAAGTACATAAAGGTTTTGCTATTGGTCAAGAAAATATCACTAGATTATTAACTGAAATAATAAATGAGCAAAAACAAATAAAAGTTGAATTAAAATCACTCAGAAGTAAAGCTATTAATAAATCAGGTAAATCAATAGATGCTATAGAAAAAGAGCAAAGACAATTAATATTTCAAGAAAAAGTCATACGTAAATTTGCGGATTCATTGGCTTGGTTAATATACAAACACGATCTTTCTACCATCAGACGTTTTTATTTGGGTAATCCTCCTATCGATATTACAAATTCTAATATAGAATCATGTATAGAAACTGCAAACGATCTTATGAAGAGAAATCCATCTGATTTTGCTTTGATCAATGATCTTACAACTTTTATACAAATTTCGGATATTACACATCTAAACTCAACAGACCATTGTATTAAACTTCTTGAAATAAAAGAAGGTGAAGTTAATCATCAAATAGTTACTATACTTAATAATTATATGGAGAATGAGTGTGATTACTATTTATACAATGCAATAAAGGACAAGGGTAAGCATTTCGATCAACAATTTAATAGAGTTATTAATCAAATGAAAACCAATGATAATGTTCTTAATACTCTAACCACTGGAAAAGGAGTAGATGGATTAACCGGGCAAAATGTTAGAATTGTTCAGGAGACTCTCGTATTAGATGATTTTTTCGATGTTGTGGTAAATTTATTAAAAAAATCGTCTGCAAAGGGGTACGCAATTTCAGTCGTAGAAGAATGTGTGCTAATTGGTGTTTACGACGTTACAAAATTTAATGAAAATGCTTTTGAAGCTTGGGTAGGTGGTTTAGGCATCAAAAGCCCAATATACGATTTGAAAAGTTCTTTCCTGGACCCACTGGCATGTCCTATATATGCACTTCCTTTTTCTTCAAATGATCTTTTTGATTTAACAATTGGTAAAAAGGTTATTAAGATAACTATAGACATGAATATATGGCTAAAAACATTTGAAAAAGTTGGGTATAGTTATAGATGGATGTCCAAAAAGGAAACCGCAAGAATGAATTCTAAATATAGTAGGTATCTTAAAATGATTGATATTGACGGTAAGGGGATTGAATTAAAATACAATAACACCATATCTTATCTGTATGGCGGATCTTTAGGCCGAATTTTTACAATGTTTACAAAGCCTTCAGCCGTACTAAAACTGCTTCAATCAATTGATGAGCATTCTGAAGATATGGAAGATGAATGATAGCAATTATTACTGTCTTTGAATTTTCTGCAGGTAGTAAATTCTATTTCATATTCTCCATAGTGTCCGTCGGAATATTTACAAAAAATCAGCAACAACATCTCATAAAATCAGACCGAACTAACATTAAGCTTGGTACAATTTGGGTTAAGCTCAATTAGACGCATGGAAGTAATGGTGATGTTTTACGTGTTTCTGCAATTTCAGTATGATGTGAGCTTGCAGTCGCTGTCTGCTATTGGTAAAAATCCATATCAAAATAGGTGATACGCCAACACATAGTGGAAAACTAAAGACGCCAAATTGTTAAATCCAATTTGAACTGTTCTGGTTAATAGATTTTCTTAGAAAAGTTTTCAAAAGTAAAGTATAGAACCCATTATTGAGAACGTCCCAAAGTTTGTGTAAACCTCTTGGATGATGTAGAATAACATCATCCAGGAGGTTTTTAAAATGGGAAGAAGAAATGAAAGTCCAGAAAAAAAGAGAAGGCGAGAATTGATTAGAGAGCTACTGAAAGATTCTCCGCTCAAAGACGGAGAGGATGTTAATGCCCTTATGCGAGAAATGATGACCGAAGTTCTTGAAGGAAGCCTTGACGGCGAATTGGAAGAAGAATTGGGATACACACGCTATGATTATCGCAACAAGGATACTGACAACAGCAGAAACGGCTTCAGCCAGAAATCCGTTCGGACAAGCTATGGAGATATGGAAATCAATGTTACCCGGGATAGAAACGGCGAATTTGAACCAAAGATCATAGCAAGCATCAGAACACTCTCAGTCAGGACGTAGAAGCCAATATCATCTCTATGTACGCAAAGGGGATGAGTACCGCTGATATCGAAGAACATATCACCGATCTTTACGGCATCGAAATCAGTGACAGCACCATAAGCCGGATTACTGACAAAATCTTACCTGTAGTCAAAGAGTGGCAGCAGCGTCCACTTTGTGAAATCTACTCCATGGTGTTTCTGGATGCGATCCACTTCCACATGAGGAGTGAGGGCCGTATCGTAAAAGAGGCCGTATATATCGCTATAGGGATCGATATGGAAGGATTTCGGGATGTGATTGGAATGTGGATTGGAGAAAATGAAAGCGCAAAATTTTGGCTATCCGTTTTAAATGACCTTAAGAACAGAGGAACGAACGATATTCTGATCGTATGCGTCGATGGCCTGACCGGTTTCCCGAATGCCATTGAGGCAGTATTTCCGAAGGCTGAAATCCAGCACTGCATCATCCATCAGATCAGGAATACCACAAAGTTTGTTTCTTACAAAGATATCAAGGCATTAATGGCGGATCTGAAAAAGGTCTATACAGTTCCAAACGAAGAAACCGCTCTTTACGAGCTAGATGCTTTTGAAGAAAAGTGGCATAAATACCCCAAAATCGCAGCTTCCTGGAAAGAGCATTGGTCTACGCTTTCAACCTATTTCAAATATTCTCAGGAGGTCAGAACCCTGATCTATACCACGAACCAGATCGAAAATTTCAACCGCCAGATGCGACGGGTCACCAAGAGCAAGCCAGTATTCCCGACGGATGATAGTCTTATGAAAATACTTTACCTAGCGATGATGGACGTGACTAAGAAATGGACTCAAAGTCGCAGAGGCTGGGGAATTATTCATTCTCAGCTTGAAATCTACTTTTCAGATAGGTTGAACTAAGACCGGTCAGATTTAAAAATCCGGGAGCAAACTAGGCCCCTTATATTGACTTGCTTAAAAGCTTATGTATACTATGGTTAAGGGTTAAGAGCTTTTCAAGGCCCTTAACCCTTTCGTTATTTTTCAATATTCTACATCGTTTTTTTGAGTTACACAAAATTTGGGATACTACCAATCTAATAGATTAGTACATGATTTTCAATATCATTTACTAATCTAATCTTAGATGCTAATTTATTAAAGTTAATTTCTTTTATTCGTTTCGGTCTAATTACTTCTTTTATTTGCTCATCATCAACTAATATAAGTCCAATACTACATTTTTGAAACAGCTCTCTATATTTAATACACAAATCGTATTTATCAAAAGGCATTACGACATAAGAATAGTCTGAATACTTTTTATTAATTACAGCTTGATTCAATGCTTTTCTTATATCGGTTAATTTCATCTCATATGAAATAACTGTTATATCTGGAAAATCAATTTGTTCGTTTACCGTGAATAAATTCCCATTATCTTTGATAATATTTAGTTCAATTAAATTATTTAATTTTTTCTTCATAATTTTTTCATCTAATTTTGTTTCTTTAGATAGATAATTTATAGTGTGGGGTCTTTTTTTATAAAGCAGAGAAAATACATGTAAATTATCTTTATTTTTCAGAGAATTAATTTGTTTTGAATTTAAAAAACTAATCGATTTTGTTTGGTACTCAACAATATCTATATTCCCCCATCTAAATGAACACTCTCGTATGAAGTTAGTTTCTAATCTTTTTAAATCAATAAATTTATTCACTAAATCTATTTCATATCTAAACATTAGCTCACTCCCTTTCTAAAAAAATAATCTGTTTTGGTATTCCTCTAAAGCCTCTTTGTATAGTATAACATACTTTAAGTTCCCTTGCGTCAATTTTGATGCGTCACTCATTCGTCCGTCTTTTTCAAGCAACGATATTAACTCATTTAAATTTACTATCGCATCTTCTATCTTTTTTATTAATCTCTTACATCTTTCGTATATTAGTTCATCTCCAAAATGCTGAGTTTCTACATCACTATCTTTTTTAATTATTTTGAGCATCTCATTCCAATATTTTTGTTCTAAATATATATAGTTTGTAGTTTCAATATCTGATTTTTTAATTCCAACCATTCTAAAACAATTATCATCAGACAGAACATCTAGATAACTTAGTGGCACCTCTGACATATAATTTTCAGATAGAACCTTCTTAATTCTTTTGCCAAAGGCGGTGGTACTAATTTCGGATATCCCTTTTGTGTTTGTATCAAAGTTTCTATAGCTACCAAACCATCCCACAGAAAACCTTTCTATATCTAGAACTGAAAATATAGCATCTTTAATTCCACAATACTGCAAATAAACATTAATATTATGAGATACTAGTTCTTTAATAAAAACTAATATATTTTTGTATACATCCTTACTATAGTAATACATTGACTCATCACTAATAATTGTTAAGCTCAAACTATCAATAAAATTAAACCTTGAAACATAATTAATAATGTTGCTTGCCACATCAGAAGTTTCTAATAAAGCTGGGTCTAATAAAACACTAAGTATTACTTTTTCTTTATGATTGTCATGCAAATAGTTTTTTGTACTTTCTAGAGTATCTGCGAGCACAACCTCTTCCCAAGAGTTAATTTTATTAAATGTAAAAGTTGGTGTCATTAGATAGCTATCAACATAATATTTATCGTAAAAATTACAAACCATCTCTTGAAAACTATCACGGTTTATTGAGTACTCATATGGAGAGAGTGGAAGACTTTTAAAAAAGGAAAAGTCTATATGGCTATTCAGGCATATTAGCTTATTATTATTTTCATTAGGAATAAACTTCTTACCTTCTCCCAAATCGACTGGTGTCTGGTCTAAATATGAGTCTAAATAATCATTACTAATGGTTAAATAGTATAAAGGAAACTCACGTAGAACTATAATACCTTCTGTATTTAACTTTTCCTTTTTACTACATGGAATATCAGCAATACTATAATGAATACCGTCAATTCTTCCATCGGAATTCTGAATTGCATTTTCAATTTTATTACCAAATTGTTTAGTGGCGTTTATGAACAACTTTCCCATTCCTAATCCCTCCCTAAATAATCAACAATGAACTTATAGTTTTGCAGTCTTGATGAAACACTTTTATCTACCATCGCACGCAGTAACCTAAACAATTTATTTGTTTCATCACCACCAAATATATTTATTAAAACATAATAAATATAATCAATTTTATTCTTTTCGCTCAATCTTTCTTCTGGTAATTGAAGCCTCTCATTTTCTTTTAACCAGATAATTATTCCACATTTTTGTCTTTCATTCTCTTGAAACGCACGTACGTGTAAAGCGTTTAATAAAGAGAGTGTTAATAGGCCAATTGTATAAATTTCAGCTCGAACTAAATCATCATTAGTTTTATTGGTCTTATGAATTTGTTCATATTCAGGAGCAGAGTAAAATAGTTTTGTAGGCGCCATAATATGAAATACTGTCGTTTCTGCATATGCAGATTTTGCACTTCCTAAATCTATCATCTTTAATTCATAATTCTTATTAAACATAAGATTATCAAATGATAAATCTCGATGAGAAACGAACCCAAAATCATGTCCTTTTATATATAATCCTAACAGTTCAATTAAAAACCACTTGCAAGTTTCAATAATATTTTGTTTTTTTTGATTATATATTTCAAGTATTCCACTTGTAAAATCAAAAGGAAAGTATTCTTCTATTACTGCTAAGAATGTATAACCATCAATTTCTATGTATTTATATTCGAGTATTTTAGGAAAAGATAGACAACTCGAAAGCTTAAGCATTGACTCAGAATGAATACTTAAATAATCCGAGTATGATTCATCCAGATTCTCACTACTTGCAAGTAAATACTTAAATATACATGTTTCTCCCAAATAATTACATTTAAACACTGCAGAAATATTAATTCTTATCTCTTGAAAGTCAGTACATGACTCAAACGTGGAAGAAATATTTTCTAATATCTTATCCTTATAATCCAATAAAAGTTCCCTCATAGTCATGTCTTGTTCTCCTAAATCAATGATGTTTAAATCTTACCTCATATGACAAACATTTACAATATTTTCTTTTTATCTTTCTATAAAACGATATGTCAAAAATTAAAAAAAGCCGGGTTTTCCCTGGCTTGCTTGACTAATTTGCATATTTCCCCTTTTTCTGTACTTCATATTATTCAATCTTTTTTTCTTCAACTCCCACATTGATCGTACAATCTGTACTTTCTCTTCTTTGTCAGCTTATCCGTTATTACATCAACCATAGCGGTTAAAAATGTATCGGAAGCATTTTTGGTCAAACATGTTCTTTCAGATATTTCTCCGATTAGATCTAGCCTAATCATCGTCATAATTGTTCCTCCTCTATAATTTCATTTATTTGCACTTTAACAGTACAACAATGCAGATGGAGTGTTTTTCTTTGGTCCATCTTCACGATCTACTGTTAAGTAAGTTATTTTTTCATTCTCCATGCCATGTTCTTCCTACAAGTAGACCAACCCATATCACTACGGTATGATTACTGCAGCCTGGCATGAGGCCTGGCTAAGCTCTATTCCTACGGTCACACTTATTCTATCACCAGAAGAAGAATTAGCAATAACTTTAGGGCTTTAACTAAGTTTCAATCTTTCAGTTATAACACTTCTATAGTAAACCACATAATATGATAGATAGGATTTAAATCACGAACAGTGAGGAGTAAGTATAATGCAATGTAATAGAGTTAGTGAGCCAACCATTACATACGGTCAAATGAATCTATTATTCGCTATCAGGAATCTCTGGAGAGATATAACAACCTGGTCTAGAGCTTACATGGTTAATAGGTCTGCTGGATTAGAAATAGCGAATGATGTATTTAATCGTTTATATGAAACACCCCAGGAATTCGGTAATCTTCTTCAATATATTGTTGGATACGATAATGCAGTTAAATTTGTCCAATTATTATCTCAGCAAATTGTACTTTTTAGATCATTATTAGAAGCAGAAATTGAAGGTGATTCCAATTTAATAGATCAAATAACGCAACAACTGTATCAACTCGCAGATGAGAGAGCGAAATTTATGGCCGCCATAAATCCTTTTTGGGATGAAACGGAAACAAGAAATCTAATATATACCTTTTATCAGTATACTATGGATGAAATGATTGCAATTTTAACTAAAGATTACGCTAAAGATATAGATATCTATGATAGACTTATTCATCATGCAGATACTATGGGAGACTACTTTACAGAAGGTTTATTTAATTATATAGCTTTGAATCAGCAAAGCACTAATAACACTATAACCTAGTGAATTTTATAAACTATTTATAATATTTTATAAAGAACGTCTTAAATCAGCACCACCCGTTTTACGGGTGGTGCTGATTTAAGCGGAAAAAGGATTCGAACATCCGACGAGACGGGAAGAATCATAAAAATATAGTTTTCTGGCAATTAATTGATTATAATGTATTTATAAATAACAAAGGATTAATAGGAGGAATCACTTATGAAAGATCAAAATTGCGCATATTGCATGCAGGGTGAGCTCGTCGCTCAATTTGGATATCCATGCTGTGAACTGGAGCACAGTATCGTTTATATATTCAAGGAACAGAGTCACAAAGGACGCTGTATCGTTGCATCGAAACAGCATGTAAGCGAACTGGTTGATTTTACTGATGAAGAACGTAACGGGTATTTTTCTGATATGGCGAAAGTAGCTAACGCTCTTCATAAAGCCTTCAACCCGGATAAAGTCAATTATGGAGCCTATGGAGACACCGGAAAGCACCTTCATTTCCATCTGGTGCCTAAGTACAAGGATGGTGTGGAGTGGGCAACAACCTTCGAAATGAACAGCGGAAAAGTGAAGTTAACTGATTCAGAGTATGAGGCATTGGCCGAACAGATTCGTTCTAATATGCTATAAAACTCGGGTACGCTATAGGTCCGGAGGTTGTTCGAATCATCTTATGAGTTTAAAAGACCCTATAACTTCAATAGTTATAGGGTTTTAATCTTTCTGTTGCACCAAATTATTATGGGGCCATCCTATCTAACTTGACAGGTTACCCAGCCATGAATTCCCCCTAACTCTTCTTGGGAAGAATATTATCCAGAATTAGTGCAAGCAGGATCCCGTCAACCAAGCCGTTAGGCAAAATATATGCGGCTACACCCGGAAGCGCCTGAAAGGTCTCTTCCGGCAAAAACATCGTGCCAATCCCGACGATCAGTGAAATACCGATAACAAAACACTCTCTGTTGGTTAGTTTCGTATTTTGCAGTTCTTTCAGACCCTGGCCCAAAATCAGGGCAAAAATCACGAGGAGCGCGCCGCATCCAACTGCCATCGGAATTGTGGCCAGCAACATTCCCACCGGGGTAATCATTCCCATTAAAATCATCACAGCACCAGCCAGTATAAAAGGTGATCTGGCGGCAACACCTGTCATCGCAAGAAATCCTGTGGAAGATAAGTATGGCATAAATGCGATGATGGAAAAAACACCGGTCAATGAGGTCGTGAAACCATGTATGGAAAAGGAACGATTCCATTGTTTTACGGAAACTTGATCTTCCATCAATTCCGCCATGCTTTTGATGCTGGTATAGGTCATGGACAGCAGAACAAGTGAGGCGAGCACACAAGTCGCTGTGACTCCTGCATCAAAGGTTGGCTTTCCCCAGGCAAATATCTCCGGCAGGGAAATCCATCCCTTTCCGGTCTGGTAGGGCGAATTTGTCATCCCTAGAAATGCTGCTGCGATCCATCCGGTCAGGATGCCGATTAACGTTGAAATGCTCTGCAAAAATCCCCTGGTGAAAAGATTCAGCATTAAGTTGATCACCACAACCCCGAAAAACACTGCGGCCACTTTGAAGTCTGCCGTTTGATTGGTCGCTGTGATTCCAAGCATACCCTTCACAATACTTGGACTGATCTGAAGAACCATCAAGAGAATCAAAACACTGTTGACCGCAGGAGTGAACAGTTTTGTAACACGCGGAATCCATCCCGCCATCGTGATCAGTATCACGACGATGCCCGCAATCATCAATCCTCCTTCCATGTCTGTACGCAGAGTCGGCAGATCCTTCCCCACCGCAGGAGCGAGGCCTGCCATAAGAGTCAGAATACCGATCCAAAACCCGGCCGGAGCCTCAAGAATGGGATATCCATGTCCGAATTTCACCTGCAGGATCGAAATGACCCCGCTGATGAGAAAGGTTCTTTGCAGCATGTCTGCAATTTCATTTTGGGAAAGTCCCAGCAGCGGCCCGGCTACCACTGGCATTACCACCGTAGATAGCGCAATAAAGATCACATGTTGGAACCCATAGATCATATTTTTTCGGATCGTAAGTTTATCATTCAGTTTATACAGCATCGTTGTCTATTGCCCCTTCAACTGCAGCAATGATATTTTGATAGCCTGTGCATCTGCAGAGATTTCCCGAAAGAGCGATCTTGATTTCTTCCTGCGTAGGGTGTGGATTTTTTAAAAGTAAGGCTTTTGCACTCATAAGCATTCCGGGAGTACAAAACCCGCATTGCACTGCATGATGGTCGATGAAGGACTGCTGAAGGCGGTCAAGCTTGCCATCCTGCTCAAGGGCTTCAATGGTTATAATTTCGGCTCCATTGATCTGAGGTGCGAGTACAAGACAGGAGTTCACAGCAATTCCATCCATCAGCACGGTGCAAGCGCCGCATTCGCCCGAGCTGCAGCCCTCCTTTGTTCCTGTGAGAAATAGTTCTTCACGAAGCAGGTTTAAAAGTGTCATTTCAGGGTCAACAGCCATACCAACTTCTTTTCCGTTTAACAGAAAACGAATTTCCAATTTTTCCATATCTTATTCCTCCTTTCCCAAAGCCTCTTTAATAAGTGAAACCGTAAACTTTTCAATAACCGGAAGCTTATAGGCGCTTGACGAGCGTGTTCCGGTCTGTGTAAATACGTACTCTGCTGCAAGTTTCCCCGCCTTGTTCAGAAGGTCCGCGGTTAATTCCCGGCCTGTCAGAAATTCTTCTACGGCTCTGATTCTTTCCGGTTTTGAGGTAGACGCTCCTAAAGCAAACTTCACGCTCTCCGCGATGTTGTTATGCAGCCGGAATACACAGCATCCGTTTATTCTTGCAATAGCCAAAGCATTTCGCCTTCCGATTTTTTTAAAAGAGGAGCGGATGTCTGCTGCAGGATGTTTCAATATAATGCTTGTCAGTATTTCACTGCCTTTTAGTGCGATTTTCTTGCTGTCAAGTATAAAATCTTCCAGCGCCAAGATCCGGATGTCAACGGTTCCATCCGCAGCAAGTGATTGAAGCTCCATTTCTGCATCAAGGCAGAGAAGCGGAGTCAAACTATCTGCGGCTGCACTGGCATTGCAGATATTGCCGCCGATTGTGCCCCGGTTTCTGATCTGTGGCGAACCGATGGTCGCCGCAGCATTACAAAGCATCTTTGCCGCATTTCTTAAAATCTCCGAGTCTGAGATCTCCGTAAAGCTGGTCATTGCGCCGATTCTTATGCGGCCTCCCGCTGCTTCTATACCTTTTAGCTCATGAACCTTGGATAAATCGATCACGCTTCCTTCAGGTCCCTTGTCATTGTGCAAGGCGACCACAAGATCCGTTCCGCCTGCGAGCAGGGAAGATCCTTCATAATCTCTTCTCAGCTGAAGTGCTTTGATTAAAGTATCGGGTTGAAAAAATTCCCTAATCATTGCGTCTCCCCTCCTTTTAACATTCTTTCCGGTTCTTCAGAACCGTTGACAGAATTTAGGCTAGAAAATCGCAAATCTTTAATTTGCTGATTTTCATCGTTAATAGATCCCAGCCTTTCGCTTTCTTGAATTGCTGCGAACACGCTCTCCAAATCTGCCGGAAGCTTCCGTATTCTGACACCTAGTGCATTTTCAATGGCGTTGATCACCGCAGGTGCAAGGGTTGCGGTGGAGGATTCTCCGATTCCCTTTACCCCCAGCGGATTGACCCCCGGTTGCTTCGGTTCCAGAGGCATCGGTCTGAAGTTATGGAAGTCCAAGGTTGTGGGCAGTAAATATCCATCAAAATTCAGCGTTTTTACCTGGCCCTTCTGGATCACAACTTCTTCTGTCAAAGTAAAGCCCAGGGCCATAGAAGCCCCTCCGGCGATTTGACCCTTAACCTCGGGTTCATTCAATACCCGGCCAACATCGTGAATCGCAACTAAATCTATGATTTCAACCTTTCCTGAGGATAAATCGATTTCAACCTCTGCGCCGCAGGCTCCATAGTTAAAGGAGGCATAGGTATCGCCGCAGTTTTTATCAAAATCCCACCACACCGGGGGGAGCGACCACCAACCGTAACCGAAAACACCCGGAAGCTTTGTATAGCATAGAGTGATGGCATCCTGGAAGCTGATTTGTTTTTCTTTATTTTTTGTAAAGATGCTGTTATTTTCGAATATTAATTCCTCGGAAGCAACCGACCAAGCTTCAGCCACGACTTTAGCGATTCTAATTTTGGCATCTTCTGCAGCAACGACTGCGGCATTCCCTGATGTGATCGTTCCTCTGGAGCCTACTGTTGCTCCGCTGTCCGGCAAATAGGCAGTATCCAGCGGGCTGACCTTCAGGTGATCAATGCTGACTCCTAGAGTCTTACTGACCATCTGAAGCACAATATTGCTTCCTCCCTGGCCCATTTCTGCGATTCCGGTGAGTACCGTTACGCTTCCATCCCGTTCAATATGAATGTTTACAGCTGCAGCGTCCAGGGTTGTAACTCCGGCCCCGTTGGCCTCCCCGCGGAATATGCAGGAGATGCCTCTTCCCCGTACCTTTCCCTCTTGTAGGGCTGCAGGCTTTTCATGAAGAGGAAAAACCTGTTCAAGCTTGTCGAGACACTCTATCAGATTGACGCTTTTCAGTTCCTGACTGGTTGCAGTAATCGAACCTTCCCGGTAGGCGTTGAGGCGCCTGATCTCCAGAGGATCCATCCCAAGTTCTTTCGCAAGTTCGCTCATCAGCGACTCTGAGGCAAAGTCTACCTGAGGCGAGCCAAAGCCTCGAACTGCGTCAGAATATACATTATTTGTATAGGCACCGACAATGGTTGTAGAGACGTTTTCGATATTATAGGGTCCAGTTGCCTCTACGGTAGCTCTCCATATGGTAGCTTTACTCTTTGTTATGTATGCGCCTACATCCACAAGGCCGTTAATTTCTATTGCAGTAATGTGTCCGTTCTTTTTGGCGCCTATTTTATATTTTAATTTGAAGGGGTGTCTTTTACTCCCCTCAAGCAGCACTTCCTCCCGGCTCCAGGTCATTTTACATGGTCTTCCGGTAAGCATTGCAGCCATGGCCGCACGGGAAGCTATGACATTGATATCACAGTCCTTTCCTCCAAAAGCACCGCCAATGGCAGGCTGAATCAGTCTGACCCGATTTTCGCTGAGGCCGCAGGCAGCGGCTACAGCTCTTTTCACATTAAAGGGGCCTTTTCCCGGGCAGTATACAGAGATACCGTCGGCTTCCGGCACAACGATGGCGCCATCCGGTTCTATAGCTGCATGCATTGCCCTTTGGGTAGCGTATTCCCTTTCAAGTATGACATCTGCCTCCTTAAAACCTTCAGCAATATTACCCTTTACGGTTTTATGGGTGATTGCACAATTCGAGTCGCCGTGCAAGATGGGAGCACCTGGTTCAAATGCCTCTTCGGGAGTAAAAATAGCCGGAAGTTCCTCATACTCTACTTTTACAAGTTTTGCTGCCTTTAATGCCAGTGACTTTGTCTCTGCTACAACAAGGGCTACGCCGTCTCCGGTACACTTCACCGCCTCCGCAGCAAGTACGGGCTTATCGTTTGGCAAATGATTTCTTCCAAAAACGTCCTTTGCAGTGAGTACTCTCACAACACCCTTCAACTTCAGGGCCTCCGAGCTGTCAATATGTAAAATCCTTGCATGGGGAACGGGAATTCTGACTGTTTGTACGTAGAGCATCCCGGGAAATTTTAAATCATCCACATACTTGGCTTTGCCGGTTATCTTCCCATAGGCATCCTGCCTGTCAATTGGGCTTACTTTTTCATTTTCCACGCGTTTCGCCTCCTTTGGTTTGATCGGCGGCATCAGCGGCGGGTTTCATGCCCCTGCCAACGCCTATAGCATTTCCTTCATGGAAGAATAGTCATAATAGGTCTGAAATCCTCCGGTGTGAAGGAAAACCACCCTTGAGCCCTTTTGGATTGCACCACTTCTGATCAGTCCGATGAGCCCGGCCAGCGTTTTTCCTGAGTAAACAGGATCAAGAAGGATTCCTTCGGTCCTTGCCAGAAGCTCTATGGCCTCCTTCAATTCAACAGTGGGTCTGGAATAGCCTTCTCCAACGTACTCCTCATAGCAGCGGATCTTATCCTTCTGGGGCGTTTCCAGATTCAGAAGGGAGGCCGTTCCTTCAAGGGCTCCGGAAACAGAATTCAGCTGTCGCTCATTCTTTTGAGCAACATTGATTCCAATGACGGAAGCCGGGTAGCCAGCCTGCTCAAATCCGAGTATCAAGCCCGCCTGTGTTCCTCCGGTACCGCTTGGGCATACCACATAGTCGAAATCAAGATTTCGTTCTCTGCCCTGCTGGATCAGTTCCTCGGCACAAAGGATATACCCGCAATTTCCCAGAGGACAGGTTCCGCCTCTTGCGAGTATGTAAGGCTTCCTGCCTTGCACCTCAAGGTCTGCTTTCATGTCCAGTGCAAGCTCCATGGTATGAAGCGGTCCGGTAACGGGAGCTCCGCAGCTGACTGTCCTTGAGACACCGGCAAACTCATATAAGTGCTTATTTGGGTCAAGCTCGTAATCGTAGTCTGACTTTGCCCAGTTTTCAAGAATCAGCTCGGTTTTCATCCCCTCTATATTGGCCATTAAGATGGCCATGAGGTTATGATTACACTGAACCGTACTTGCTGTAATGATCGTGTCAGCAGAAAGATCCACTGCTTCCTGGAAGAGAAATTCCAGCTTTCTAGTCTTGTTGCCGCCGAAAGGAAGCAGGTCATCCCGCTTTATATAGAGTTCCACGTTCCCGCCTAGAGCCTGTGATAAATGAGCCAGTCTCTGCAGCGGGGTTATCTGCGTAATATACCTTCTTCTTGGAATATCCTTGATTTTTTCAAAAAAACTCTTTTCTGACATATCCATTCACTCCTTCTGCTTTGCTTCCATCTCTACAATCAGCTCTTCCAAATGAGAAATGGCAGCCTGTAATGCTTTTCCTTCATTACGCTCAGCAAGAGCATCATAAATCGACTCATGACGTACAGCCAGATTTTTCAAACCCTTGTCTGAAAGTTTTTTCGTCGCAATATAAGTCCATTCTCTTATATAGCATTGACTCCACAACCGAAGCAGCATTTTATTCTCAGAAACTTCAATGATCTTCTGATGAAACAATGCATCAAGCTTTATGTATAAATCAAACTCATGGTTCTCTGCAGCAGCTTCCATCTCCTTCATTACGTTGAAAAGGTCCTGAAGCTGTTCATCGGTAATGTTTTGCACCGCATACATCATTCCCAGGGTCTCAAGGCTGATCCGCACTTTATAGGAATCCTTCACATCCTTGATTGTATGCTCTTTTACATAACATCCTTGAAACGGTATGTTTTCTACAAGTCCTATTATTTCAAGCTCTCTGATTGCTTCCCTTACAGGAGACTGTGATACGCCAAGTTCCTTTGCACACCGTGTCTCTACAATGCGGTCTCCTGGTTTCAATTCTCCCGAAAGGATCGATTCTTTTATGTAATCACAGATTTCTTCCCGAAATAAGCTACGTTTTTTTAGTTGCTTTTTAGTTGCTTCCTCTGCCATAATGAGTCCTTCCTACCAAGTATACATTTATGGAATTTGGTTAAATCATCTTGTGGGAGTATCTTGTTTCTTTCTTCAGTTACCTTTTACGTCTGTCACTGACATAGGCAATCAGTAAAGCGAACAGTACGATGCCAAATCCCAGCCATTTTCCTGCATCTCCCCAGCCCAAAGCAACAAGAAGGTTTGTAAGTGTCTGAAGGAAAATAGAGCCTAAAATTACTCTGAAATAATTTCCTTCTCCGCCTACAAGAGATACTCCTCCAACTACCACTGCGGCTATGCTCGGCATAACATAGCTTGAACCCATATCTTTAAAGGCAATGCCCATATTTCCGATCAACAAAAGTCCTATCAGACTCGCTGCAACTCCGCTGATCATAAAGGCAACAAGCCTTACTGCCTTAACGTTTACACCGCTTAGGTAGGCAGTTTTTTCGTTTGTGCCGACCCCAAAGAGCATTAAGCCCCATCTCGTTTTATAAAGAAGGATCATTACAATCACAGCCAGAGAGATCAAAACGAACAAAATATTGGGAAAGATTCCTGTTGATTTAGCCGCAATGATTTCCAGGATCGGGGACGGTTTACCCGTAATATTTCTGCCTGCTGTATATACGTTGATAATCCCCTGTATGATACTGGCCATTGCCATTGTAACAACCAGCGGAGGAAGCTTTATATAAGCAATCAGTGCTCCGTTTGCGAAACCGATCACAGCACCGACGACCAAAGCGACCAGGATGGCCGGTAACAGGTTCCCGTTTTGTCCGTCCATAATCGATGCAGTCAGAATTGCGGTCAGTGTTGCCGTATAACCCACAGACAAATCGAGCCCGGCGCCTCCCGCGGCTATAACGATCATCTGGCATAGCGCAAACAATGCGATAAAAGAAGATAGCTTGATTGTCAGAAGGATTTGTCCTACACTGAAAAAGTTTGATACAATGGCCTCCCCCAGTATAAACAGCAATATAATCAGAAGGAAAGCAACAATAGTTTTTTTATTTTCATTGAGAATTACGCTTAGCGTACCCTTCTGCGCAATGCTCATGTTCTCTGCATTTTTCATGGTATTCATATCATTCTTTCTCCTTTAGCATGGCCTTTTTATTGATGTGAGAATATGCCATGGAACCTGATATGGCAACAATGATAATCAGCCCGCTGACAAGGGTCTGATATGCGTTTGGAATGTTGGCAAAAAATATAATCTTATTTACAAAGCTTAAAATCAAGGCTCCGACAATGGCCATATAGACGCTTCCCCGGCCTCCGGTCAGTGCAATCCCCCCAACAACTGCGGCTGCGATGGCCTTTAAGGTCATCGGGTCTCCCATTCTCGCATCTCCCGATTGGTTCTGCCCTACAAAGAACAGCGCTGCCAGAAAAATGAATACGGAATTGATAATACATGCCATCATTTGCACCTTTGCAGTGTTGATTCCTGTGGAATAAGCACTGTCATTATTACTGCCCACTGCATAGATATATCTGCCGGTCTTAGTCTTACTTATGAAATACCAGAACAGGCAGCCGACAATCAATAACCCCAGAGCAGGCTGTAAAACCGAGCCGATTGCCTGAACAAACCCGGGAACTCCCTCTGCTGCCTTAGCATCATAGAAGATCTTAAACCATTTTACCGATTCTCCGCCGGGAGTAGGCCTGATAAAAAGCGCTGCTCCAAGCCATATGTAAGAGGTTGCGAAGGTGATGATGACCGGCGGAATTCTCAGATATCCGATCCCTATCCCATTGATCACACCAATGAGCACAGCAACTGCAAAGGCAATGACAAGAGCGTAAGCTCCAGTAACCGGACTATCCTGCTTCATGATATAAGTCAATACACAGGTAAGAAGCGAAAGGGCCGCACCTGCAGAGAGGTCGAGGCCTCCGGATATAATCACCACCGCCTGCCCCATTGCCAGCAGGATCAGCGGAACAAAAGCATTGATATTTCTGACGACGGAACCACGTTCAAAAAAGTTATCCTGAAGGATAGCGGTAACGGCAAACATTACCAATAGAATCAACATGCTTGAAAACTCTTGCTTTAAAACAATCTTCTTAAAGCTTGAACTGAGTGAAACCTTTGTAATTTTATTCATCTAGTTCACCTCCGTTGTCCGATTGACACGCATTGAAGCGGAAACAATTGCATCCTCATTGATATCACACCCTTCAAGTGTTTCTACAAGCTGTCCTTCATACATGATCAGCACCCTGTCGCAATATTGAATCAGCTCTTCACTGTCGCTTGCATACAGGATGACACTTGTATTCTTTTCCTTTACCATATCTACAATATATTGATATAAGTCCCTTTTCGCACCGATATCGACCCCCTTGGCCGGATCGGCAAGAAGTAATACATTGATATCAAAGGTGAGCCACTTCCCGACAACAACCTTCTGCTGATTTCCCCCCGAAAGAGTTCCCACAGGTGTATCAATATTATGTGTTTTAACAGAAAGTGCCTTTACGATTTGCTCACATTCCTTCCTGTATTTTTTGGATGGTGTAAAAATTGGCTGACGCTTTAAAGCCAGTTTGGGGAATATGGTATTTTTATAGACGGAGTCCTTGAGGAACAGCCCCTCAAGCTGCCTGTCACCGGGGACAAGCAGAATGCTGTTTCTTACAGCATTTACAGGCTTTGTAAGCTTTATTTTTCTTCCTTTGAGTTCAGCTTCACATTTCATCTCCGGATAAGCCCCTGCAAGTGCCAGCAAAAGTTCGTTCTGGCCCTGTCCTGCAAGACCTCCGATTCCTAAGACTTCACCTTTTCTCAGTTCAAAAGAGATGTCTCTCAGATGCTTTCCGTAGTTCATTCCCTTTATACTTAAAACAGTTTCACCGGCAATCTGTCTGTTCTCTATTTCACATTCTGTCTTTTTTGAGTCTCCTGTTATGTAGCCAATGATTCTTTCAGCATCCTTACCTTCTTTATGAAAATCGATGCTTGCTACGTTTTCCCCGTTTCTGAATATGATAACATCATCGCAAATCTCCATGACTTCCCACATTCTATGTGAAGTAAAAATCATCGAGACACCATGATTGGCAAGTTCACGCATGTAATGAAAAAGGTTTTTTACCTGTGCCTGTTCCAGAGCTGCTGTGGGTTCATCAAGGATGAGCAGCTTTGGCTCTGCAGAGATCGCCTTTGCGATTTCCACGATTTGCATTTCCCCGGGATTCAGCTGATTGACCTTCTTATTGATATCAAGCCCCGGATGAAGCTTGCTGATGATCTCCTCGGATATCTCCCTGGCGCACTTATTATCTAATCCAATCCCTTTTTTCTGCTCTGCCCCGAGAACGATGTTCTGCCACACGGTTAAATCAGGTATCAGACTCAAGTTCTGAAATACCATAGCGATACCGGCCTGTCTGGCCTCATTAGGATTTTTATATTTGACACACTTTCCGTTATAATTAATTTCACCGCAGTCCGCATCATAAACACCGGTAATTATTTTTGAAATGGTGCTTTTGCCGGAACCATTTGCCCCCAGGAGACCGGTTATCTTCCCTCTTCGACATACCAGATTTCCATCTGAAAGGGCGACCACTCCGCCGAAACACTTTCTGATTCCTTTTACTTCCAAAATCATACAAGTTCCACCCGTCTTTCATTCACTAACTTCGTATATTATCTCGCCCAATTTTACGCACCTAACCACATTTGCAGAGCAAATGTCCGGCCGGTGTGATTATAATAATTTAGGGAGGCAGTAGTTCTGCCTCCTAAATAATTAATTCAGTGTTAATATGCTATTATTTGAACAGTTCGTCCACCTTGTCCTGCGGCATGATTTCGCTCAAGAGGTAATCGTCCGGCTTGTCCTTAAGCATTTCCCAAGCTTCATCAAAGTTCTCGTCGGTATAGAAGGAGCTAACTTCATAGTAATATGTACCGTCTTTTAAAACATCGTCTTTAAATTCCATGCCATTATAAAGATTTAAAGCGATTCTGAAGCCGGTTCCGCCGATCCCCGGAGGATTTGGCTGTGCACAGGCCTTGAAGTCTGCGCCTGCATCACGAAGCTTTTTCCATTCTTTGAAGAACGCTGTTCCCGGATCTCCGAACATCACCTTTGGCAGCTTGCCTGCATCCTGGAATGCAGATAACACACCAAAGCCCATACTGTCTTGTGTAATTGCACCGTCAATCTGCTGTCCGGAACCGATGATCTGAGTTGTTACTTCTTTCGCCTTTGTCTGATCCCATCCTCCAGAGGTGCTGGCAATCATCTTAATGTCAGGGTACTTCTTCAGTACATCCTCTGTAGCCTTGATACGTTCATTATTAGCCGGATGTCCATCAAGTCCGTAAACCTGAATTACAGTGCCTTTACCGACTGTCTTACAGATAAAATCTACATTTTTTACATTCCAGACATAGTGGTCAAGCGTTACATTCACAACGTCAGGAGCAGTTACTGTAGCGTCAAAGGCAAGTACCAGGATTCCCGCATCCTGAGCTTCCTTGATAACACCGTTCAACGCATCGGGAGAATTCGGATTAACAAGTATGATGTCAACACCCTCTGAAATGAAGTCACGAATGATATTTGCCTGCTCAGTCGCATCCCCATTGTTCACGTTATTGACAATTTTGTAGTTGGCAATTTTTCCTGCATCCAGGTACTCTTTTCCAACTTCATCTAAAGCGTCAATCATGATATTACGCCATGAAGTACCTGAAGAACCTGTTGAAATTCCAACCGTAGGAAGGTCATTGGAAACATCTCCCTGACCGTTTGATTCGTCCGTTTTTGATGATCCACAGCCTGCCAACAAGGTCATGCTCATAAGCAATACCACAAGCGCCAGAGCAATTAGCTTGGTTCCTTTTCTTTTCATACATTTGCCTCCTCAAATAATTTTTTATTGTTTATTTTGAAACCCTGAAAAACATATGTCATCAAGATTGCCAAACAATAGGACAAGGCTTTGGTTATACATACTCGACCGCATTTTTTATATATAATCGATTATGTAATACTATTTTATCACAATCAAATGGTAATTCAAGAAATATTTATATATAATCGATTATATTTTTTTGATTCGCAAGGAAACGTTTATTGCATCGTGCATTTTTATACAGATTGCATGACATTATATAATAAACTGATCAATATGCCTCTTGCTGAGAACCACCGAATCTTTTATGTCCTCAAGGGAATCTTCAAAGGATTTGTCTTCCACTTCGATACATGCATATCCCTTGTACCTGATATCTGTAAGAGCTGAAATGAATTTACCCCAGTCCACATCACCAAGCCCCGGAAGCTTCGGGGAATGGAACTCCAGCGGAGTCGCCATAATTCCTACCTCGTCCAGCTTATCCTGGTACACCTTCGCATCCTTGATATGAATATGGAACAGCTTATCTTTAAATTCATAGATCGGCTTTATGTAGTCCATCTGCATCCACAGAGGATGGGATGGGTCGTAGTTCAGTCCAAAATAATCGCTTGGTATTTCCTGGAACATTCTTCTCCAGATTGCGGGAGTAGAAGCAAGGTTCACTCCCCCCGGCCATTCGTCATTTGTAAAGTACATTGCACAATTTTCGATTGCCACCTTTACGTCATGTTCTTCTGCAAACTGAATGATTGGCGGCCATATTTCCCTGAACTTCTCAAAGTTCTCATCTACATTTTTGGACTTATCCCTTCCAATAAAGGTACAGACTGTCTTTACCCCCAACTTTTGCGCAGCTACGATCATCTTCTTAATGTGCGCCACATAAAAGTCGCTTTTTTCCTTATCCGGATCCAATGGATTCGGATAGTAGCCGAGTGCAGAAATCTCAACACCCTTTTGTTTCATATAATTATGGATGTAGCTGATCTTATCCTCGCTGATGTCTGAAACATCGATATGGGTTACCCCGGCATATCTTCTTTCTGCTTTCCCTACCGGCCAACACATCATTTCAAGACAGGAAAAACCCTTTTCAGCTGCAAAATCAACAACCTCTTCAAAACTTAGACCAGCCAGGATCGCACTTACTAAACCTAGTTTCATCAATTTCTCTCCTTTTACGCACCTAGCCCCATTTGCGCAGCAAATGTCGGCAGGCGCCATACGGGAATTCCCCGGCTTTAGCCGGATTGGAATTCTTCCGTTCAATCAAACAAATAGTAAACTTACTTATTTTAATAATTAAAGTTTTACCCAGGCGCCTTTCTTATTGCTCTCAACGATCTTTTCACAAAGTATGATTTCCCTCAATCCGGCCTCAAAGGTAGGATATTCCTCCTTTACGACCCCTGCGTTCTCAGAAATCGCTTTGTAAATCTTAATAAAGTTTTGCTTGAAGGTATCCGGGAACCCTTCGTTGTGGCCTCCAGGATAGTTTACAAGGGCTCCAGCCTCAGGATACAGGATGGAGGGGTCTTTCAGAAGAGACTCATTTGCTGTATCTCTTCTGCCGATCCAAATTTCATTCGGCTTCTCTGATATCCAAGACGCTGATTTTTTTGAACCTGCAATTTCAAAGGAAAGGCAATTTTTTTTCCCTGCAAATACCTGACTTACTGTCATGACTCCTCTTGCACCGTTGCCGAACCGTATCATCACAGTTGCATAATCCTCCGTATTGATCGGCACATCCTGATAATCCTCAGAAGTCAGCATCTTTCCTGAATAGGTGTCAACCGGTTTCAAAGGCTTTTTCCTTACCTTGTGGAAGGTTGCAAAATCTGCAAAAACCTCAGTTGCCCTGAGCCCGGTCACAAATTCAATCAGATCCATCCAATGAGACCCGATATCTGCAATGGCCCTTGATTCTCCGGACAGTTCGGGCTCCAGTCTCCAGTTATAATCCGTTTCATAGAACAGCCAGTCTTGAAGATAGGAGCCGTTCACAGAGAAAATTTCTCCCAGGTCCCCTTTCTCAACCATAGCCTTAAGCTGATGAATCAGGGGATAAAATCTAATGTTAAAGTTCGTAGCATTTATAAGCCCCTTTTCCTTTGCAAGAGCTGCCAGCTCCTCTGCCTCTTCCTTTGTGGTTGTCAGAGGCTTTTCACAAATTACATGCTTACCTGCATTCAGGGCATCCTTTGCCATCTGAAAATGCAGATAGTTAGGGGTACAAATATGTACGGAATCAATTTCAGGATTTTTCAGCATTTCGCTGTAATCGCTGTAATAGTTTTCAACACCGAGCTCCTCTGCCTTTGCCTCGGTGCATCGTTTGCTCCCGCAAATTGCTGCCACTTCCACGTTATTCAGCCTTTTCAGCGCTTCAACGTGTGCGGTCCCTATAAAGCCCATGCCTGCAACTGCAGCCTTGATTTTTTTCATACCTTTGCTTTCCCTCCGTTCTTCGTTTAATAGTTATCGTGCATGATGCTTTCCTTTTTTTCATCCAGAACAACAGGTACAGATTTATACCCTACACCCATTCTGTCGATTCCCATATCAATCAGCTGCAGAAAGTGTTCTCTGGTTCGAATGCAGCCGCTTCCTTTCACCTGGCACTTGCCATCGACTTCTTCCATCATCACTTTTATGATTTCGGGTGTCGCACCGTGTGCCTCAAACCCGGTTAAAAAACCCGTACTGGTTTTTACAAAGTCTGCTCCCGCTTTTACCGCACATTGGCAAGCGTT
This sequence comes from Sinanaerobacter chloroacetimidivorans, assembly GCF_018128545.1. Lineage (GTDB taxonomy): Bacteria > Bacillota > Clostridia > Peptostreptococcales > Anaerovoracaceae > Sinanaerobacter > Sinanaerobacter chloroacetimidivorans. Next base: position 130,661 of record NZ_JAGSND010000011.1, read on the forward strand.
TCTTACCTGTTCTTCGTCCAGTGCATCTGTCTCAAAGATTACTTTTAACTTTCTGCCATATTGATGTGCCATATCTGCGCAGGCTTTGATATCTTCCGTGACCTTGTCATACATACCGCCGCGGATCCATCCGAAGTTTGCTACGACATCGATTTCCTTTACCGTATCATATTTTGCTGCAATCTCAATTTGTTTTACTTTTGACTCCGAAGAACTTGTTCCGAACGGAAAATCGCATACCGGGCAGAGCATGGTCTCGCTCCCCTTTACATAGGGTTCGCATAAATCCAGATATCCCGGATTGATGCAAATGGTTGCACAGCCCAGCCTTACTCCGTCCTTTGTTAAATCAATGATCTCCTGTTCTGTGAATTCCGGCTTTAATACAGAATAATCAATGTACTTAGCTAATTCGGTTACGGTCATTTCACTGGCTTTTTTACTTGGTCTCATACTGATTTTCTCCTTCCCAAATTTCCTTTGGTTACTATAACATTTGATACGTTATATGCATTATGTACCAAATGTATGATACATTTAATGTAGCACCCTGAAATTTTTATGTCAATACATTTTTTCTTGCAATTTGTCCGAAACAACGATATAATCCCATTTATAAAATGTATCATACAATCAAATCATTTAGGAGGTCTTATGTGCGCGGAAAAAATTCAGTCCTTTGCTGCTTCTTTATCCGGTCTATCTGCCTTATTAAATCAACCAGTCAAGACGCAAAAGGTCTTTGTTGGATTTGACGGCTTTATTGATGAAATCATTCATGTGGTAGATATCCGGTTTTCCCCTGATTCTTATAAAAGGATCTCTACCATTCAAGCCTATGCAGACCGAATAGCACACGGAAGCGGTATGAGTACGAATATCGAATTGGTAAGTCAGCAGATAAAAATGGGCGGTAACGGGCCGATTCTGGCCAACTCTCTGCTCAATTACGCGGTTGATGTTACCTATATGGGATCTGTAGGTTTTCCCGATCTTGATCCGACATTTCATGCTCTTCATCGATGCAGAGAGATTATCTGCCTTGGTCCTCCTGCAGTGACCGATGCTTTGGAATTCAACGATGGTAAGATTATTGCTTCCAAGCTGACTTCACTGAATGCGGTGACTTGGGAAAATATAAAAAAACATTGTTCCCTGCCTCAGCTCATTGCACTGTTTGAAGAATGTCATTATCTCGTCTTCTCAAATTGGTCCATGATCGTCGGTATGAATCAGATCTGGGAAGAATTTCTGAACGTCGCAGCACCTAATATTACGACATCCGAAAAGACTGTATTCTTTGATTTGGCCGACCCGGAAAAGCGCACAAAAGAGGATCTGCAAATTGCTCTTTCCCATATAATCAATTTTACGAAAGCAGGATTTCGTGTTACACTAAGTATGAATTTAAAAGAAGCCTGTGAAATCAGCGAGGCACTAGGCAAAACAATAACGGATTACGCGGCGGCCGACCCACAGGCGATTCTTGATTTTTTATCCGATCGGTTAGAACTTTTCTGCATTGTAATCCATCTTGTTGATCGGGCATGCTGCCGACACGGCAATTCCTATTACGAAGTGAACGGGCCTTACTGTGCCGATCCGAAACTTACCACAGGCGCCGGTGACAATTTTAATGCAGGATTTTTATATGGTATGATGCGCAGCTTCTCCTTTACAGATTGCCTTTATATGGGCTGTGCAACCTCCGGTTATTATGTACGCTATGCCAAAAGTCCCGTCCTTCAGGAATTAATCGGTTTTCTTAATCTATGGAAAGAAAATCCAACATCAATTTAACGGAAAATTCCTGCCAATCAAAGATTGGCCGGATTTAGGTGCAAAAAGGAGGCTTTTCTTATGGATATCGAATACTTTAAAAATACATTTCAGTTTTCAGAAGGGGCAGATGTTCCCCTGTATGTACAACTGGCTGCCTATCTTCGTATTCAGATTCAAAACGGCGTATTACAACCAGGTGATATGATGATTGCCGAAAAAAGTTTATGTGAAATATTAAATGTAAGCAGAACAACAGTCCGGCAATCGATGAATAAATTGGTGGAAGAAGGCCTCCTTGTCCGTTACCGCGGAAAAGGTACCTTTATTGCGAATTCTAAAATAAAGCGAAACATGAATCACCTCTATAATTTTACGGAAGACATGAAACTGATTGATGCCAAACCCAGTTCGAAAGTCATAAAGGCAGAGGTTCTGGAAAGGTGTCCTGATGCTATCGCGGACATTTTAAAGCTTCCCACCGCACAAACACCCGTGTTTTATCTGGAGCGTCTGCGTCTTGCCAATCAGGAACCCATACTATGGGAGCGTACTTATATTCCCTATTATCTCTGCAATAAAATTGAAACTTTCGATTTCAATAAGAACTCCCTGTACCAGATCCTGAATGAAACCTATCATCTAGATATGTATCACGCAAAAGAGTCCTTAGACGCAATTATTCTAACCAGAAGCGAGGCCGCTCTGCTGGAATGCTCCACAAAAAATGCAGGATATAAAATCACAAGAATATCCTATCTAGACTCCGGGTTTGCATTTGAATATACAACTTCCGTGACACGAGCAGATAAATGCACCTATCAATTTGATTTGTATAAAAATACCGCTTCTAAAAAGACCCCCTTGGAAATCAAACGGAATATCAATGTATAGTCTTCCAAGCCAACGTTCTCATGAAACAAGGTTACCGGCTGGGCTTTTTTTAAAAGATCGCAGCCGGCTCTCGGAGGGTGTTTATTGATTTTTCATCAGGTAGTTGTAGCATTTCACCACGTTTGTTCTCTGGATGTACTCCATCATTTCCTCCTGACCGATGTCCACCGGACAGCGGTCTTCAAAGCTGATGTTTTTAATACATTCCTCCAAAGACCAGCCCTTTTGAATTCCTTTTGCAACCGCTGCAATCCATTCATAGATAAAGGCACGCTGCTCACGGATAAATTCCTTGCCTACCACCGGGCCATGGCCCGGCACAAACCAGTCTACATCCAGTGTTTCCAGGAAATCCAGGGTTTTAAACAGAGGATCGATATCTGCCGAATGAAGCCATGTCTGGCAGCCTGAGAATAAGGTATCCCCGGTAAAGGCTACTCGTTCCTCCGGAACAACAACACAAAGCTGTGAAGTGGAATGCCCCGGAGTATGATACAGTTCGAAGGTATGGTCTCCCAGTTTGAGTGTCATACGATCACTGAAAGTGATTTGAGGGCGGTTAACAATGTACTCCTCACGGGAAGGCATCAAATGCAGGCATTCTTTATCCTGGCGCTGAATGACATCCACGCTGTAGTCATAGCAGTCCAGTTCTCCGGCAACCGTCCAGAATAATTCATTCAGCTTCTCATGTCCGATTACGGTGGTTTCGCCTGCAAACCAATGATTGCCAAAGATGTGGTCAATATGTCCTTCTGTATTGATCAGATATTTGATCGGTCCCTTCTCTTCGGCAAATTTACGCATTTCCAGTAATGTTGAAATCCATTGAGCCGTATCGATAAAGACTGAGCCCTCCCTTGTAAAAACAATTCCTGGATTGCAACCTCTGATTTTTGTTTCTATGTATACATTTGGTGTTAACATTTGCATATCGACGTTCTCCTCTGCTCTGCTAAAATTTTTAATTATTTTTTGCTCTTTCTGCTGCTTCCTCCACAGCATGGCGAGTCCACACACGCACCATTTGCTTTCGGTATTCAGCTGTGGCACGTTGGTCGGAAATCGGAGTGCAGTTTTTTTCTGCTGCTTCCGCTGCCTGTTCGATCAAATCGGCAGTCAGTTTCTTTCCAATCAGCAGTTTTTCCGCTTCTGAAGCCCGAATCGGTTTTGGAGCGACTGCAGCTAATGAAATACGGGCATCCTCTATGGTTCCGTCCTCTTGCAGGATCAACCGGCAAGCTACTCCAACGATTGAAATATCCGTATCTCCTCGAATTGCAAATTTCTTGTAAACCGCTCCCGTACGGGGTTTCGGTACGGCGACTTTGAATTTCAGAAGAAATTCTCCCGTACTCAGTACAGTGGTTCCGGGACCGGTGAAGAACTCATCGATGGCCACTTCCCGAGTCCCTTCAGGTCCGGCAATGACAGCTTTTGCATCCATTGCAATCAATCCCTGGATTGCATCCGCACTTGGAGAAGCATTACAGGCATTTCCGCCGATGGTGGCAATATTTCTGATCTGCATGGAGGACACATTTCCGGCGGCTTCCATAATCACTTTGTAGTCTTTTTCCAGGGACTTATCCAGGGAAATTTTTCTCAGCTGTGCCGCAGCGCCTAATTCCAGGCTGTCCTTTTGTATTGCGATGGTGTCGATATCCGGAAGCTTTCCGATGCCCACCACTGCTTTCGGTTTCCAGATCTTGTTCTTAAGTCGTGGGACCAAGTCGGTTCCACCGGCAAGAATTTTCGCATCGGAACCATATTCTTTTAAGATTTGAACGCATTCCTCAACCGTAGTTGGTTCAAAATATTTCTCAAAACGCATCTTCTACACCTCCCCGCAGCTTTCGCTATATTCACCGTCACGTACCGCTTCAATGGATTCAACCACCTTCTTGTACCCGACGCAGCGGCAGACATTTCCATGGAGACCCTCTCTGATGTCTTCTTCTGTTGCCTTTGGATTCTCATCCAGAATCGCTTTCGCCGTCAGGATCATGCCGGGAGTACAAAAACCGCACTGAACCGCAAAATGATCGATAAACGACTGCTGTAAAGGATGCAGACTGTTCTCGCGTTCCAGTCCCTCGATGGTGGTAATGGAATGTCCGTTGGCCTGAGGGATCAGTATCGTGCAGCTCTTCACTGCCATGCCGTCCATCAAAACAGTACAGACTCCGCAGTTGGAATCATCACAGCCCTTTTTCGTACCGATCAGATTCAGTTCTTCCCTGAGTATTTCAAGGAGCGTTCTGTCCGGACTTACATATAACGTATACTTTCTGCCATTGACAGTGATCTTAATTTCCATTCTTTCCATGTTATTTAGCCGCCTCCTTTGCCTTCTTTTCATTGATAAGAGCTAAAATTCGCTCTGCGGTCATAGGATAGCCGGTTACTCTGACACCAACCGCTTTATAAATTGCATGCGCGATTGCCGGACCTACAGGGATCGTGATGGATTCCGCCATACCCTTTGCACCATGAGGCCCGTCAGGCAGCGGATCCGGATTGATAAAGGCATGCACATTTTCGTTTGTTGGCATATCTAAAATTGTCGGAAGCCGATAATCACTAAAATTTGCATTGGCGATTTTTCCGTCTTCATTAAAAATATGTTCTTCATTGATAGAAAAGCCAATGGCCATATGGACGCCGCCTTCGATCTGTACTTCAACCAGTTTCGGATTGATAGGATTTCCTGTATCCGCGGACGAGGCGATCTTCAGGACCTTGACCTGCCCTGTTTCTTCATTGACAGCCACTTCGACTGCTGCTGCGGAATATTGGAACCAATTCCACACACGGTCGGACAAACCCTTTTCATCCCATTGATGGATCGGAGCAGGGCAGAACAGGCCATGCCCTACCACAGGGGTACCCTTCTGCAGTCCCCAGTTGCCCTGGGTAAACATGGAGGTTGGCTTGAATAAAGACGGAATATCCGCTTCTTGTATGTAGGATCCGGACAGAATGGCTTTTCTTCCTCTGATTTCGACTTTAGAAGGATGCAAACCATAAACCCGGGCAACTTCTTCTTTTAACTTGGCAATGGCATCTTCACAGGCCAGCTTTACCGCATTGCCCGTATTATACGTAGTACGGCTGGATGCGGAATAGTTGTCATATGGTGTGATCGCAGTGTCACCCTTGGTAACCTTGATCTCGGAAAGCGGCACATGAAATTCGTTGGCAGCGATCTGGGCCAAGGCCGTCGTTGCACCCATACCATTTTCGTCGCAGCTGATGAACAGCTGAATGCTTCCGTCGCTGTTATACCATACTTCGGCTTCAGAACGTCCCAGCGGCGTATTCTGCTTGCCGCCTACTGCACAACCGCGTCCTTTTTTCCATACGCCCGTATCCTGTTCGGGTTCTTCCTCAACTTTGACCGCATCTGCAACGCTTTGCAGACATTTTTTCAGTCCGATGCTCGTGATCAGTTCACCGTGAGCATCTCTTTCTCCCTTATCGATGATGTTTTTCATCCGGATCTCTACAGGGCTTATACCCAGTTCGTCAGCCAGTTGATTCACAAGGCACTCTATGCCAAATTCCGATTCCGGACAGCCAAGTCCGCGATATTCTGCCGCGGGCACCGTATTGGTGGCAACAGCACAGGTATCCATCCTCAGATTTGGGAACCGATAAACCGGAATTACACCGGAGGAGGAAAGCCGCCCGCTGAAGAATGTATTATTTACACAGGCTCCGATTTCTTCCGCCAGATAATAGTCATTGGCTACAATCGTTCCGTCTTTCATGGCACCCAGCTTCACCTTGGTAATACAAGGCCAGTTGGAAGGTGCTCCGGTAAAAACTTCTTCTCTGTTGAACTGGAACGAAACAGTCCTTTTCGTTCTCAAACACATCAATGCAGTAATTATTTCTACATATGGGTTCAGACGGGAACCAAAGCTTCCTCCCATATAAGGTTGAATGACCCGCACCATGCTTTCTTTGATGCCAAGGATCCTGCAGATGCCCTGTTTGATAACACCATGCACACCTGCGCCGTTGGACCACATGGTGATCCCGCCATCAGAATCATAACGGCAGATCGCATTGGCGCATTCCAGCGGACTGGCCGTTTTCTTTCCGGTCCAGAATTCACCTTCTACAATAACTTCAGCCTTTTCCATGGCCGCAGGCACATCACCGGCATGCATCTTAAACGCTCCCACGACGTTTGGAGACACGCGGTTTGAAGCTCGGTCTCCCGGTCTATCGGAAAATCCCAGCGGGCGTGTTTCGTATTCCGGATCTATTACCGATACGGGATTCGGATTGATTGCCGCATAATAATCCAAAACTGCCGGCAGTTTTTCATAATCCACTTTAATTAATTCCACTGCGTTCTCAGCGATTTCCTTTGTTTCTGCGCAGACCAGAGCAACCATCTGGCCGGCCCAAAGTGTTTCGTCCTTGGCGATGATTGCTGCCTTGGGGTATTGATCCCAATCAATTCCGGGTTCATCCCCTGTCATAATATAGATCACTCCATCCAGCGCCTTTGCTTTACTGATATCCAATTTCTTGATTTTTGCATGAGCATACGGACTGCGTAATGCTTTCATATGTGCCAAAACAGGGAATTGGTTGACGTAATCACTGGCATACAGACCTTTTCCGGTGACCTTGTCATAAGCATCAATTCTTATCTCGCTTTTGCCAATTAATCCTTCCACAGTTTACCTCCTGATATTCTAGTCATAGCTTAGTGCTATGCTGTGCTGATTCAATCATTTTCTCCGCCTAATCTTCTGCAATATCCAGCTCATCGATAAGCTGTTCGAAATGGCGGCTTATCTCCGTCGATGCTCGTTCCGCGTCCCGCGCCGCAATCGCTTCATACAAACCTTCGTGACGGACGGACAGCTGTTCCAGTGTCCGGTGTGAAACCCAAGTCCCTATGTAGGTCAGATCATGAATGTTGCATTGATCCCAGGAGCGGAGCAAGATATTATTTTTAGAAATCGCAACAATTTTCTTATGAAATAAGACGTCTTTCTTTATATAGAGATCAAAATTATTCTCTTCGGCAGCAATCTCCATTTCTTTTAAAATGGAATGGAGCTCTTTTATCTTGTTTTCATCCACATTTTTCACTGCATCCTGAATCCCCAGCAATTCCAGATACATACGAACTTTATAAGAATCCCGCATATCTTTCTTTGTGACTTTTCGAACGAAACATCCTTGATACGGAATGTTTTCCACAATCCCGATCATTTCCAGTTCCCGTATTGCCTCCCTCACTGGGGATTGTGATACGCCCAGCTCTTTTGCCCAGCGGGTTTCGATGATCCGGTCTCCCGGTTTCAGCTCACCCAACATAATCGCCTTCTTGATGGCATTCCTGATTTCATCCCTGTACAGGGGCCGCTTTTCAATCGGTTTCCTTTTTAAGGTATCCATCCTTCACCTCCTTTTGATTTATATGAGGAAATATCGTTTTTATATAATCGATTATATTTATTATATAATTATATCAGCTAATCAAATGATGTCAATATTGTGTTAAGAGATTCATGGAAAATGAAATCATTAATTTTAAGCCTTGAAGCCTTCAACGTAAAAAGTGGCGATATGTACTATCAGATAAAAAAAAGCAAAACACCCGCTGCCGAGCATTTTGCTTTCCTATCATGATTTATTTGTTATGCTTTCTTATCCAATTCCTCAATCAGTTCCTGGAAATGCTGATAGATTGCTTCTTTCGCACGTTTCTCATCCCGCGCCGCAATTGCATCATATAAATCTTTGTGGCGGACTGCCAACGCTTCCAGGGTTTGCTCAGAAAGCTGTGTTCCAAAAAAAGTTGAATCCTGTATGTGGCTTTGTTTCCATAAACGGATCAGGAGCTTATTTTGAGAAATTTCTATGATCTTTTCATGAAACTGTTCATTCTTTTTTGTATATGAATTAAAAGCGCTTTTCTTTGCTTCCGCTTCCATCTCTTCAAGAATTTGATATATTTCCTTTAACTGGGCTTCTGTCGCACTCTCAACTGCATCTTGAATCCCCAACATTTCCAAATACATACGGACCCGATAGGCATCCTTCATATCCTGCTTTGTGATTTTCCGAACAAAACAGCCCTGATAAGGGATATTTTCCACCAGGCCGATCATCTCAAGTTCTCTGATCGCCTCGCGCACCGGCGATTGGGATACGCCCAGGTCTTTCGCCCATTGGGTTTCTACAATTCGGTCGCCCGGCTTCAAATCACCTGAAACGATGGCATCTCGGATGGCATTCCCTATTTCTTCCCTGTATAATGGTCTCTTTTCAATAGGTTTTCTCTTTATCTTTGTCATATTCTACCTCTTACTATATATTAACAATTATATAATAGCAAAAATACTTGTTCAAAGTCAATGCAATTATTTAATCGATTGTTTGTAATCGTTGATATATAAACAGGTAAATCGTTTGCTCAAAAAAAGAAAGAAGCCCGGCGAGGTACTTCTTTCATGAAATAGAAAAGGAGGAGAGAACCTGATATGTATTGTATTGTTTTATTCTTTTGGAATGTCCCAGTTAAAATAACATAAATATGGTGCTGACGCTCTTCGGCGAAAATCTTCCTGTGCCTCTTTTGTCCAGTCGTAAATTCCTTTACCCGTTTTCATGCCAAGGTTGTTTTCACTTACCAGGTTATTGATGTAATCCGGGGTTGTGTTCGCATTGCTCAGTGTCGGCAGCAAATAATCCTCAATACACTTTACCATATCCAGCCCTGCGGCATCCTGATGTTCAAAAAGGCCGACAGAAGTATATCGCGGCGAAAAACTGTACATCAATGCCTTATCGATATCCCTTGGCGTAGCCAGTCCTTCCTCAACAATATGTATCGCTTCTCGAAGGAGTGCATGCTGCAGCCTGTTTGCAACAAATCCAGGAGCGCATCTCTGCATGATAATCACCTTTCTCCCCGTTGACTCGAGTACATCATAGGCGGTTTTAGCTGTCTCTTCCGACGTATATGCACTTTTAACAACCTCAACAAAGGGCACGAGATGCGGCGGGTTGTACGGATGAGCCACCACCAATTTTTCCTTATTCCTGCTCAGACCCTCTGCAAGAATATCGGCGGACAGAGCGGAAGTCGATGATGCCAATACTTTAAATTGTTTGCAGTGCTCTTCGATTTTTTCATAAACGCAGTATTTTACTTCCGTCCGCTCCACTACGCATTCAAAAATAAAATCGGCATCGGAAATATCACTGTAATCATAAGTAATGCGCAGCAGCTTTCCGCACCGCTCAGCCTGTTCCTCTGTCACAAGTCCTTTTTCAATCAAGTCCTTAAAGCACGTATTATAAAGCGCTTTCCCGTTATTTTGCCCCCGTTCGCTGAATGCAAGCATCGTCGTGGGATAACCGTTTCCTGTAAACAGTGCCGCCATGCTGGCTCCGATCATACCGGTTCCGATAATAGCGACATGATTTATATTTTCCATTCTCATATTTTATCATCGCCCTTTCTATTTTATATTTCTGGTCCAACCCAATTTTATTTTTTATATAATCGATTATATTTAAATTATAGTATCTTATACCTAAAAGTCAAGTTTTTGTATTTGATAGATTCACTGATATACATATCGGTTGATTTGTAATATAATGGATAAAACGTGAAAAAAGGTGGTACAACATGAAGGACAAAGAAAAAATATTTTGGATTACTCACACAGCAATTTTTATCGCCTTGCTGATTGTGCTGCAGGCCGCAACTGCACCGTTAGGGAACGTTATGATAACAGGGACGATTGTCAATCTGCTGCTCATTGTTTCGGCCATGACGTGCGGACTGGCGTCGGGGCTTTCTGTTGCTGTTATTTCACCCATCATAGCGAAGTTTTTCGGTATCGGCCCACTTTGGATCTTAATTCCCTTTATTGCTGCGGGTAATATTGTGCTGATCTTGCTTTGGTATTTCATAGGTAATCAAAATAGAGGTCAGAAGTACATTGCCTATATCGTGGCATTGGCTACTGCTGCAGCCGCAAAGTTTTTTGTTTTATATATCGGAATTGTGCAAGTAGCGGTTCCACTATTTTTGAACTTACCTGAACAACAGGCATCGATTATTTCACATATGTTTTCGATCCCTCAGCTTATCACTGCGCTAGCTGGGGGTATCATCGCCGCTATGATCCTTCCGTCACTTAAGAAGGCTATCAAGGTTTCGTAATCCGCGATATTCCCCCAGTAAGAATCAATCTCTATCAGAAATTTATAAGTTTAATTGTAAGGTACCTTATAAAATAAGTTGACATCTTATTAAGGTACCTTTATAATATGATCATAAGGTACCTTCAAATCTATTTGTCTAGTGAAAAGGAGAAGATTTTATGATTGAAATAAATTTCGATTTGATAGAACAATTTACACGGATTGAGTGGTTATTCCACCGTTATCATCAACAGAACCATACACAGCATGGTCCTATGGGGGACCCTCGAAGAGGCCAGGGCAGGGTTCTCGCAATTTTAAAAATGAAACCGGAAATCAGCCAAAAAGAACTGTCTTACCTGCTTGATATGCGACCGCAATCATTGGGAGAGTTACTTTCTAAATTAGAGAAAAACGGATACATCAAACGTACTCCGTCTGAGACTGACCGTCGTGTAATGAATATTGAGCTTACCCAGGAAGGAACCGAAGCAACGGAGCAGGAATTCAGCTTTGACAAACTGTTTGAATGTCTAGAAGAAGAGGAACAGAAAAATTTAAGTAACTATCTAAGCCGTATCATCCAGGTTTTAGAATCCGAGCTTGTGGAAGAGCAGCAAGAACGTCATTTTCACCGCCACAATTTTGGCGGCAAGTTCTTTGATCATCCCTTTGGCAGACATCCAAACGGGCCAGCCAGAGGCTTCCATGGAGAAAATCCAAACGGGCCAGCCAGAGGCTTTCATGCTGTCAGACGTACTGCTCCACCGAATAAGTCTGACGAAGAATAAATAAAAAAATGACAGCACGATATAAAGGCGCCGCCGTAACACTTCAAAAGTTAGCGCCTTTATTTTTTTGCGCCTTTTTTTGTGCAGGAGTCTGCACAAACGAATTTTTATGAACCAGAAAAGGAGTCTTATTTAGATGAAAATATCTCCATTTTGATCTTAGAAAATCTGATATTTGCAGTAAATGGCGTAATCTGGACTATTACAGTTTCAGAAGGTTTGACTTTTATAGTAGGTCTGACACTTTGGATGGTACTCTTAAAAACATCGGCAAAACAGCGACAGACATAGCCTATCGCTGTTCATAAAACCGATGTTCATAAAACCTATAGGGTACCGATTATCACCTGCTACATCATAAACCCAAAGATCACAAACAGTATCGTTGCCAGAACAAACGGGATCACGATGTATGGAATTGCACACCTTGCATAATCCATATTTCTGATCTGGGTTGCGCCGCAGGTGATGGTGGCTGCATCACTGAAAAAGCACGCCTGACTCCCGAATGCCGAAGCAGAGATGATAGAAGCGGAGGCGAGGGACAGATTTACATCCATTGCGACGGCCAGCGGAATGATAATCGGAAATGAAATTGCAGCAATTCCCCAAAAACTCCCTACAACAAACATGAGGATCGCTACCGTTACAAAGCATACTGCAGGAAGCAGACCTGGGCTGATGACACTGGACACATTGGTAATCACGTAATCGGTAAGTCCCAGAGCATCGTTGGCCTGCTGCAAGATGAACGCCATTATGATCAGCATGATAACAAAGAGCATATCCTTGAAGCCATCTACAAGTCCATCGCAAAGCTCCCAGAATTTCATCAGACGTTGAGGCACAAACATGACAAAGCAGACTGCAAGACCGATTATCACGCCATATAAGGCCTCGCCGGTTGCAATGGTGACCACACCGGTAATGACCATAGGGACGATGAAATTCCATGCAGTTGACTTCTTAGTGTCTTCCGCCCCTGTCTGATCCCGATACTGCTCATAGGTGCTGTCTGGCAAAGTCTGACCGGCCTTTGCACGCTCTTCAGCCTTCTTCAAGGGACCATACATGGGTATGATGCCGAGAATTACTAATGGTACGATGAATACGGCAATCCAAGGGTAGAACATGAACGGAATTGCGGCAAAATAAGAGGATGAACCGCCTTCAATACCGACCGCTTCCATCTGTGCAAGCATGAATGCAAACCAGGTGGTTGCCGGAATCAAAACGCATACTGTAGTGCCCGTTGAGTTGATGATGTATGCCAGATATTCTCTTGAAATTTGAAACTTGTCCGAGACCTTTCTCATGGCAGCGCCTACAGCCATGGCATTGATATAATCGTCGATAAATACTGCAATACCAAGGAGCCAGGTAACCAGCAAAGCCTTTTTTCTCGTGGTTGCAATCTTTTGAACCACATCGGAAAATCCGCTTGCTCCGCCCCCCTTTTCAAGCCATCTGATCAGTACCCCAAAGAGACCCACCACCAAAGCAATCCATACCGTTGTTGCATCCATCATCACCTTGTAAGCAGCATCGATAAAAGCTGTAAAAAATCCCGTTGGTCCTGCAACAATCACAAATCCAGATAAAGCGCCTGCCAATAAAGGTTCCATGATTCTTCTTGTCGTTAATGCTAAAATAATTACAATTGCGGATGGAATTAAACACACAACTCCATAATCCATTTTTTACCTCCTATCCAATTGATAATTTTTTATAGGTTCTTATTTTTAAGTTCAAATAAATTGCTCTATAATGTCCAAACCTTGTTTTTCTGCCGGAGAATTTTGCCGGGAAGCCTGTCTTCTATGGCCTTTTCTTCAGAGACAATCGTCACACCGTTTACGATAACGTACTCGATACCTGAAGGAGAAGCATCCGGTCGGCCTATCCCGACATAATCCGCATTATCTTTTACCTTCTTGATGTCAAGCACTACAAGATCCGCATCTGCGCCGGTTCCGATCCAGCCCTTTGTATCCGATATTCCCATCTGCTTCGCCGGCATATAGCTTGATTTTTTTACAGCTTCCATCACCGATAAAGCACCTTGTTCTCTGACTAACCTTTGAAATACCCTTGGAAAAGTACCTGCATCCTGGGGGTGGCCATTGCCGGGTTTCTCTGATAATCCGGCATCAGTGGAAATCATTGTATACGGCTGTTTGATGGCAAGTGCAAGATCGGGAATAACACCCACAAAAGCGGTTCCAACCGTTTCTTCTTCGTACTTCTTGATATCCTCTATCATTTCCGGCGTAGCTCTCTGCCCTGCATATTTACCGGTAGAAATCATCAGATCACTGATCTGGCATCCGTACCTCTCATGCCACCCGTCATCAAATACGGCCGACTTAACAAAAGTTGCGAATGCTTCATAGATCCCGGAGTCACATAGTACGGGCAGGTTTTTCTTTGCCGCATTATCGATCATGCATAAAGCCATCTGTGTAACTTCAGGGTGGACACCAAACTGATAGGCCAAATGGGAAATCTGAACTCTTGCGCCTGTTTGTTCCGAAATAGAGATGGCTTCTTTCAGGCCGCGTGCAAAGTCCAGCGCATCAGTCCTGATATGTATGGCGACCAGCTTGTCAAATTTTGAAGCCAGCTCGGCAAGAGGCATATATTCCTCGGGAGCTGCACCCGGTGCATACTCAAGACCGAGAGAGATGCCAAAGGCCCCTTCTTCCAAGGCCCGCTCAGCAATCTTCGTCATTTCTTCAATCTGACTTGGAGACGCCGCAGCATGCGGATCCCGGATGCCTGCCATTTCTCTTAAAGTCCAGGAATGCCCAACCAAAGTTGCAAAATTAATGGGGTATCCCTTTTCTTCCATTGACTCAAGATATGCTTTGATCGGCATTTCGGGCGTCATTCCGCAGTTGCCGGATAGGCAGGTAGTGATGCCTTGCTTCGCCGAAAGCCATACCGGATAAAGCGGAAAATTTAGATGAGAGTGTATGTCAATGAATCCCGGACAAACAATTTTATTTCTCGCATCTATCATTTCTTTTCCTTGCAGCTTCTCCCTGCACACCACGGCAATCTTGCCGTCTTTGATGCCAATATTGCCTACGGTCTGAACTTCTCTCTTCGGCTCTATAATGGTGCCGTTGTTGACCACGATATCATACAGCATAGGAAATGAACCTCCCCAATATTATGATTGTGATGTTGCAAACATTACACTTTACCCTTATAATTTTAACATAATTCCAAATATTTGAAATTATCTGTCAATACGATTTTTATAATTAATTGGATTACAGATTTACTCTAATCGGATTATATTCCTATAGAGCAATACATAAATATATGCTATAGAGAAGGATTGAGAAAGCGAGGGGATAGGATTGACGAATAATCAGATTATTTTGCTGAATGATATTATATTAAAGATCCATACTGCGAAAGATTTTGAAGATATGAGGAAGATCGTCCTGTCTTCCCTGCGGTTTTTAGTTCCCTGCGTCGGTATTGCTTTTTACCTGGCATCCAGATCCGAACAATACAGGCTGACCGACGGACTTGGTATCGGCATATCAGAGGAATGCATGTCGATCTATTTGGAGGAATTTCAGGAATACGATCAGACTATATGGTCCTATGCGACTCCCGTTTCTAAAGTATATAACGAATCCGCCTTTATTCAGAATGAAGCAAAACAAAATACAGATTTCTATTATAGGATCTACGCTCCCCTGAAAATATTTTATCAGGCAGCTTTAACCATCATACAGAACGGAATTTTTCTTGGCGTTATTGCAATTTTTAGAACGAAGGAGGAAGGTGAATTTCAGCCGGAAGAATTATTTAACCTGGAACTGCTGGCCTCGCATCTGGGAGCCCGGATGTACCAACATCTCCGGTCAATCAACGTAAAACAGACAAATAATCCGGACCGGGAAATCTTATTGAACAACTATCATCTTACCTTGCGTGAGACAGAAGTTTTATATGCAATTCTCAATGAAAAGGAGAAGCAGGAAATCTGCGAGCATTTATGTATCAGCCCTAACACTTTAAAAAAGCATATTATGAATCTTTATAAGAAGTTTCAGGTGCATAGTTTGGTGGGGTTGTTCCAGGCAGCAGCTCAAATCAAAATTTATTAAAATTTGGATACGATTCCAGTTATTTCGTTATGATTTCTATTTATATTATAAATTCTTTTAGGTCATACTAATTCTAGATCGGACAACTAAAAAACTTCTTCGCTGAAATAATCATCCGAAGGTCATTCAAAGTTGCCCTTTTACCTGTTGTTGGAATATAGCTCAATGGTGGAGCAATCGGCTGTTAACCGAGAGGCTGTGGGTTCGAGCCCCACTTTTCCAGCCAATATAAAAAAGTCACTCAGATTCTAATTCGGTCTCTGGGTGACTTTTACATAGTTTAAATAAACCCTGTGTCTTTCATATGACAAACTATTTTTCGAATGTAATCCAAACTGATTTCGGGCCATTCGAGTTCAAATTTTTTCAGATGATCTCTGGTTATTTTAGTGTCTGGCTCGATGGCAAATTTGTAGTTTAATGCTTTTCTATCATGTAAATCATTAATAAGCCCAAACAAGATATTCTGTCTGGATTCGCTGCTCGAAATCTCCTTTATATAATTCTCGAACTTTCTGCTATCGAGCTCTTCAATATTCAGAGATAGTAGGTTAAACATACTGATCAACTCTTTTATTTTGATTTTCTTAGGATTTAATATATGGAAAGCTCTTCCTCTGGATTCTCCTTTCATTGACAGGATCGATACCATTTTGCTCGCATAATCAATAGGGGTGAATTCAATCTCCTGAGCCAGCAGATATTTTGGGATAGCTTTCATGTCAATGATAGATTTTAATCTGTTATAAAAGGCATTTTCTCTTATATTTTTTTGAAAAATTCCATCACAATATCTTCCGGTCAGATTCCCCATTCTGAAAATGGTTGCTTCCAACCCCTCTCCCATGGCTTTCAGGATTATATTTTCCGCCTCAAATTTGCTTCTGACATAGAGATTGTCCTTATAATTCTGACCGATATCAAAATCCTTTTCCGTGAATCGCATTCTTCTTTTCGGCTCATTCACAAGATATTCTCCGGACACGCTAACCGTGGAAACATGATTCAAAGGCAGTTTAAACTGATTTGCAAACCGGACAACCTGCTGGGTTCCGATCACATTTGCCTTCTGAAAATCGGGATAATTGCCGTAATGCTTTACAATTGCTGCAGAATGAATCACAACATCCACCTTGCGCCCTAATTTTTCATATTCTTTGTCACTGAGTCCCAGATTGTGCTGAGAGACATCCCCTTTTACTGCAAAAATCCTATTCTCTATAACGGTTTGATCCAACTGTGGGAAATAATCCTTCAGCAAATTCAGCAATCTGTCCCTTGCGTCTTTTTTATTTTTCCCTCTGACCAGACAATAAATATCCTGATTGCCTGCGGTTAATAGTTCCTTTAGAATATGTATACCGAGAAACCCTGTGGAACCGGTCAGAAGAACGCTGCCTGATTCGATATCTTTCTTCGCATTTTTGTATTTTCTGATTCTGGGCATTGAATAAATAATATTGGATTCCGCAGAAAGATTTTCGTTGGTAATCTCCCCGATACGATCAGAAAGCTGCCTGATGGTGGGATATCGATAAAAATCCTGCATTGTCAGGTTCCAGTCGAAAGCATAGGTGACGATTTGAATTTGGATGATTCCCAGAGAATCGCAGCCTAACTCAAAAAAGTTGTCATCAATTCCGATTTTCCTTACTTTTAAAATTTTAGAGCATATCTTTGCAAGGATTTTTTCTTCGTTATTCCTTGGTGCGGTATATTTGGCCCTCTTTTGATTATTACGGTCAGGATCCGGCAATTGTTTTCGGTCAACCTTTCCATTGGGTGACAGCGGTATCTTTTCCAGCTGAACATAAAAGGCTGGGACCATGTATTCCGGCAGACTTTCCGATAGATAAGATTTTAAGTTCACCGTTTTGATATCCTGCGGGGATACGATATAGGCACACAGATATTTATTTCCTTCTTCCGAATTTTTGGCTACAACAACGGCATCATCTATAAATTTAAGGTTCAATAGCTGGGTCTCAATTTCTCCCAATTCGATCCGGAACCCTTTGATCTTGACCTGGTTGTCAATTCTGCCAAAAAATTCAACATTGCCGTCGTTCATGTACCGTGCAAGGTCTCCCGTACGGTATAAATATTCCTTCTTGCAGTATGGATTTTTTATGAATTTCTCGGCGGTTAGATCCGGATTATTGATATAGCCTTTCGTGACTCCCTTGCCCCCTATGCAAAGCTCACCTGAAAATCCTATCGGCAGGAGCTTGCATTGTTCATTAACGATTAACAATTTCATGTTTGTCATTGGTTTCCCAATGGGCGTGCTGCCGGCGGAGGGAATTTTATCAAGAGGTTCTTCATAATAACTGGTATCAATGGTGGCTTCTGTAACGCCGTAACTGTTTATCACTCTCATTTGACTGCCATATCTCTCAACGATTTCTTTATAGTTTTTGATGGGGCAAATGTCGGAACCGATAATCAGCAGCTTTAAGCAGCTGATATCCAATTGATTGTCATAGACGTAATCCATGAATGGAATCAACAAAGCAGGTGTTGACTCTAAAATATTGATCCTGTGTTTTTCAACCAATGCATATAAATTTCGCGGGTTGTATTGATCTTTATTTCTGCAGATGATCATCTCTCCGCCGTTGAATAATGCCCGGGCTAAATCACCGGCAAAGACATCGAAGGAAAAACTCGCTATTTGCAGCAATTTAACGGGGAACTGATCCAGGTCATATTCTTTTCTCCATGCAAAAGAAGCATTTACAAAATTTTCATTTGTTACCATGACTCCTTTTGGTTTTCCGGTGGAGCCTGATGTATAAATCACGTAAACAAGGTTTTGAGGTTTCGCACAATGGATTGTATTGGAATCATCCCCAATATAAATTTTAGGATCATCAATCTCAACAATCGCACCAGCTTTACCCTCAGCGTTCTTACCTTCAGCAAGGATTCCAGATTCGCCATCAGCAGGCTCACCGAGTTCTGTCATAAAAGGAATTCTATCTTTTAAATGAGACTGGATCAGTAATAGATTCACACCGCTGTCCTGAAGCATGTACGATATTCTCTCCGGCGGATATTCCGGATCAATGGGCAGATATGCTCCTCCGGCTTTTAAGACACCAAAGACTCCGATGATCATTTCCAGGGAACGGTTCACCATGATTCCCGCAATGGTGTCAGGCGTCACCCCTTTACGGCTTAACACCCTTGCCAATTGATTTGCCTTCTGATTTAGTTCCCTGTAAGTTAAATACTGATCTTCAAATCTAACCGCAATGGCATCCGGTGTTTTTTCCGCTTGCTCCTCAAATAATTGGCAGGCTGTTATATCTCCGGGGAAATTAAAAAATGTATGATTGAATTCGTTCAAGATCCTGTTTCGTTCGATCTCATCCACTAATTCCATATCACAGATTTTCCCAGTTTCGTCCTTTGTTCCCTGCCGAAGAAAAAGCATGATCCTTTTTTGTAAATCATCGATCTCTTCTTCTGTAAATAAATCCTCCAGGTAATCAAAATGCAGTATAAAGGCGCCGGTATCGTCCCTGTCATCGATATGCAGGCAAAGAGATTCGGCTACACTTCCATTGGGATACCAGGTTGTTTTAAATTGAAAATCGTGATTTGTTTTCAAAATTTTTGAATTTTGATAGGAAACGCTGAAATCAAAAAGATTTGTGGATATCTTATGCTTTTTACGGATTTCGGACAACAGGATATTGTAGGGATACCTTTGATGACGGAACACTTCCATATGCTCTTTACCCATTTGTCTGCACAATTCCAAAAAAGTACTCTGCTGATCCATTCGGATCGTTAATGGCACCGTACTGATAAACATCCCCGTCATTGCTTTTTCCTTTGCCCCGCTCCTGTTTAAAACCAATGAGCCGAAGGAAACTTCCCAAAAACCCAGGAATTTTCCGGCATAAATACAAAGCGCTGTTTCAAAGACAACAGCCGGTGATAGTGCGTGTTCTTCACAAAATTGCCGGATGATGGCTGCCTCTTTACCATCAACAATATAAGTTTTACGGCCGGCATTTGAGCTGTAATAATCCTTGGTTTTCAGCTTGATGGAAGTTGGATTGGGCTTCTGGGGGAATTTTTCAGACCAATACTCACCATCGATCCGATATTTGGAGGAGTTCAAATAATCCTTCTCACTTTTTAAATAATCCAAATAGGAAGGTTTCCTGTCTGCGGCATTCCCGTTGCCTTCCTTTAGATTTTTGTAATTCTCCATTGTTTGGGTTCCTAAAAGAGAGATGGTCCACGCATCTCCGATGATATGGTGGAATTTGACGTAATAACCCTGTTCCCCGTCCCAGGACTTCATTAAATAGAATTCAAACAGATCAGAATCGATTAAATTGAATGGCGTTTTCATTTTGTTTAAGAGCCAGAAATCTTGCTCTTCTTTTGTTTTTCCGCAGAAGTCAATGATTCCAAAAGTTCTTTTTTGATATTCGGACACATATTGGACAGGTTTCTCTCCTATTACTTTGATCTGTAATCTTATAGAATCATTGCTTTCTATAAATTGATTGATAGCCTGTTCCCAAAGCTTGAAGTCCAATTCTTCTTTTAAGAGAAGGGTACCTCCTATGTTGCTGATGGAGGTACCTTGAAAAAATCTTTCCGTATCCCATATTCTCATCTGGGGTTGTGTTAAATCTAAATATTCTACCATAATGAACACCCCTTAAATTGCAGTAAATTGATGATCCGGCAAAAAAACTAGTCATCAATATCAATGATTTTATTTTCTATTAATTGAATAACAACTTCAACAATCTCAGGATCAAATTGCGTACCAGATCCTATTTTCAACTCATTAATCGTATCGCTTAAGCTTCTTCTTTTTCTGTAAATCCTGTCGGTTGTCATGGCATCCAGCGCATCCGCCACACAAAGGATTCTTGCCAGAAGAGGGATTTCATTACCTGACAATCCTTTCGGATATCCTTTTCCATCATATCGTTCATGGTGATACAAAACGATAGGTACAATTTCTTTAAACATGGGGACTGCCGCCAATATCACAGCCCCGCGCTGCGGATGCTTTTTCACTTCTTCATATTCTTCCTCGGTAAGACGTCCCGCTTTTTTTAAGATTCCATCATCTATGCCGATCTTTCCCACATCGTGGAAGGTTCCGCTGTCCCTGACCAAATCGATCAATTTGTCTGGCAGGTCCATTGCTCTTCCGATCTTTACGGCATACTCCGAAACCATTTCCGAATGACCGCCCGTATAATGATCTTTTGCATCAATTGCCAGTCTGATGGTTTCCACAGTGTTGACATACCAGGTGCCCATTTCTCCTTTCGTATGCTGCAGCTCCTCATTGATGGCCTTAATCGTATTTTGAAGTAAAAAATTGGTAATGGCATTTGTGGCAATGGCAGTATAAATCGTAAGCTGCTGAACCAGATCCTGATCAATTGCCTTGTTGTTGAACTGCACATACAGGATTCCCAGCGTGCCATACCGTTCATCGCTGAGGGGAATAAAGATACCATTCCCGAATACATTTATTTTTTTCTCTGAACGTGCAAAATGAATCTGCTCCAGGAGTTCATCGCTTATGGCATGAAAACCCTCTTCAAACGTACCGATTCCGCAAAAAAAATTGCCGTCTCTATTGTTGTTTTCATAATTGGTGATATTATCTACCAGGATAAAAGCATTCTGAGTGTCTACAATGGGGACAAGCTCTTCAAGGATATCATTGATCATCAGGTTGATGGATTGTATTTTATAAATATTAGGAACTGCCACTAAAATCTTATTGAATCCGTCCCTGGTTTTCTTGACCTTTTTCATCATATCTACGGACTTCAGAGCAGATTTTATCAGGATCAACAATTGATTATTGTCGTTGGACTTTTCACAATACCCTGTAATATCCAAAGTATTCATGATTTCCAATGCCGGGGCTTCCGCATAGCCGGTTAACAGCAGAATGTACAGATCTTTATCGAATTTTCTAATTGCCTCGACCACCTTATCCCCGCGCATTTCATCCATAAGATAATCAAGGATCAGCAGATCATAGGTATCCGACTGCAGCTTCATCAAGGCATTTTCTACTATCGTCTCCCCTTCCACCTGATATCCGTAACTCTTTAGGACCTCTACTTTTTTAGCAACATATTTGCCGTCGTCATCAAGCAGTAAAATCTTATAGTCATGGAGGTTTGTTGCATTATTCCGTATCCGCATAATTATTTTTCCTCTTTCCTGATTGGTAAAGTAATAATGAATTTCGATCCTTTTCCTTCTTCCGTTACGAAACTCAGGCTTCCGTTAAATTTAGCCTTAATAATAGAATTCGAAATGTAAAGTCCAATCCCTGTTCCCTTGTTCCCTTTTGTCGTCACCATTCTGTTTAATAATTTATCCTGAATGTTTGGCGGAATGCCCATGCCATAATCCTGTACGATAATTTCCAGTTCCTCTTTATCCTTTAAAATGTAAAGATCGATCTGGCCGTCACCTGTGGCATAGGCTTGAATTGCATTGGATATCAGTACATCAATAACCTGAATAAGGTTTCCGATATCTCCGGTAATCTTATCCTCCTCCGACATGTTCGTATGAATATCCAGCTTGCAGCTGTTTTTCCTCAACTCGTTTGTCATCAGGATGTTAATGCCTTTTATCAAATCCTTTATGGCAAACTGCTCATCTTCGGACTTGTCCAGATCCGCAGAGTGGTTTTTAACCATATTGATGACACTATTAATATAATTCAAAGTCTCCTGTAAATCTTTCACATGTTCTTTTATTTCTTCTGCAATTTTATGGTGGTCTTCTTTCGTTACCATATCGACATCGATAGATTGGTCATACTCTTCGGCGAGGTTTGCGATGCAAAACGTGGCATCAGATGCGGTTGATATAGGAGTTTTCAAGCTGTGGGCAATCCCGCCGATCAATTGTCCCAGCGATGCCATTCGTTCCTGCTGTATGAGAACCTCCTGGTTATCTCCGATTTGATTGATATGATTTTGAACCAATCTTTGAATTTTGTTAAAAGCGATAACCAAATCCGAAGTTTCATCATTGGATGTAATAGGAAGTCTTTTATCAAGACCTATGTATTCGTTTGAGGCTATTTCGTTTAACCTGTGTGCAACGGTTAGTATGTCGTCAGACATTGCTTTTGATAAAAAATAGAGAACAATGCTGCAAATCAATAAAATAAAGATAAATCCAATAACATAAAAAATAACCAGGTTGTTGGAAACGATATCGAATTTGATGCCTGCAATATAGTTCCCGTCTATTCCCGGAACATTGACAATGGCCCCCCGGATTTCTTCCGTAACATCATAGACATATCCGCCGTTATCCATGGACATTTCCCATAAATAAGTTATGAAGTAGTCGCCTAATGGCTCATTATCACTGGTAATGATGTGATGATCGGGAGTGATGATAAATCTTGTATCCTTCTGATCGTTTACAGGCCTGATACTGTAAAGCTGTTCTTTAATTTGCTCCAGGGTCCATTCCTGATGTCTGTAATCTGAAAAGGTATCCTGCAAAGATTCCATATAACCGTCACAGATCAAGTTGCCCTTATCCTCAATATTGTAAGAGTATCCAACCAATGAAGTAATAGAAATGGCCACGATGAATATGGGCAGTACTTGCAGAAACAGTTTAAATACGATGGGAATTCTGATTCCGCCTATATTGGTATCCGATTCAAGTCTCAGCAACAATCTTTTTAAAGAATTCTGTGATACAACCAGTGTTATGATGGATACTAATGTAAAAAATGTAATGACTAAAATAAATACTCTGAAGAAAACTGAAAGCGAGGCATTTTCCAGTATAAAAAGCGGCAGGATCAGCAGCGTAACAAGGACCGCTGCAACGCCAATCTGGATGATATAGATCTGATACGGTAAATTAAGCAATTTCCGCTTCATCTTTAACAAATGTTCCGGCACCACATCTCCGGGATTATTCAGGTATTTTTCAAATTCCTTTACCCCTCTCAGGGACAGGATGATAATGACAAAGCCGATGAATAATCCGAATAACAGCATAATAACAAACTGCCACGTATAGCTTAAGCCGTGCAGTTCATCAATATAGGCGTATCCTGGCGCATAGTTCAATAACACAGGAACCAATTGGTAAAAAATAGAAGTGACAAATATGACTGCTATCGTATATGTAAATAGAATATTAGCCATAATGTTATTTCTAAGAAACTGTAATAATCTAGATTTCATATACTGTATCTCCAAATTACATATTACGATAAACTTCCATAATATCTGAACATGTTTAGACGAAAATTGTCCTTCTTTGACTACATTTTACTATTAACGCAATATACCGTCAATATTTATAAATGGCCTTTGAAAAAAAACAAAAACCCTGCAATTTAATCCGCTGCAGGGTTAATAGATGATACCTGATTCTATTGCGTTTCGCGATCCTTAAAAATTTTCATCACATACATAACCGCCCTCGTGTTTATGCATCATAGCGTGCCCATGGGGCATGTAAAATACTTTGAACTGCGGATTGTCTGCCGACTGATAGATTTTAGATGCATTCCTGCTGTTTTGGATCATCATATCCTTATACTTCTTATCGTCGGTGAATTTCACATCCCCCGTCAGCTGAACATAGGTCAGATTCTCATCTGTTGCACAAAAGCTGGCTTTTGGATTTGATTGCAGCTGGGAATAAACGGCTTTATCATCCGAGGTATAAAAAAACACGCCGTCGTCCGTTTTAAAGCCGTACTCGAACGGCCTTACATAGGGTTGTCCGTCGGCAGAGGTTGCAAGATTTCCGAATTTATTTTGTTCTAAAAAATTGATAATCTCCTTCATGTATAAGCTCCTTTCACGTTTTCACAACAGCCCCCCGGCTGTCTGGTGACATTATTTCAGCTTGTGAAAAAAAATTTTAAGACTCTTCGTTTTTTTGATAAACATTATAGTGTGACTGTAAGGTTTCGAATCCAATCGCATCATAGATCTGCTTTGTCACATTGCCGTCGTCCTTTAGCTGCACTGCGTCCGGATTCTGCCTTTCAGCAGTTTTTTCTGTCTCCGTACCCGTATCGTATGCTCTGAAGTTCTCTTTCTTTACATAATATATTTCTTTCTCTTTGCTCACAGAATTCACCTCCCAGCGTTAATATTTCCAAGAGTACGATATAATATGTCAAGCTCCGGTTCTTTTTTATCCCAACAGTAATTTTTATACGGTAAAACGAATAAAAAATCATCTGCCGAATAGAAAAAGAACCATCAAAATGTTCAGCACCCCAAATGTTGGACGTTAATTTAAGCAGCAACTTGGGAATGAGTTCGATATTCAACAGGACTCATTC
>NZ_JAGSND010000012.1 GCF_018128545.1 Sinanaerobacter chloroacetimidivorans
TGAGTACTTGCAATTTTCAAGGTTCTATTTGAGCCTTCTTCTTTCGCTCCGGTTTTCATAAACCACTTGACACTACCCGTTTACGAGTTTCTGATAAATACAAAACGATAACAGTTGATCAGACAGTATCTCATCATTCTTTTCAGCTGTTATTTTTGTTTTAATATAAAAAAAGCAATTCTCGTGCCATGTCATTTCCTTTTAATGAAATGAACCTCTTGTATGATCTGAAAACATTGCAAATAATAGACAGAAAATATCTAATATTCTGCCATATCGGAACCGGACTTCTGCATTATAATAAAAAATACATAATTTAATAAATGTAAATAAAAGGAAAACAAGGATGCGTGATATCTGTTGAAACATAGGAATTGCAATAATTCTCAATGATACAGACCCATAAAAAATATAATAAAGAAACTATTCATTATAAGATAAAGGTATCCAAATGTAGATAGCTTCCTATTCTTTATAATTCAAGGTTTTAAGGTTAACGTTTTATAATGGTTATTTATTATTGAATAATGACCTTCGCTAAATTAATGGAGGAAGCTTTTTTGAATATCTTAAACGCTTGGAATTGGAAGACCTTATACTTCAGAATAAAATATGGGCATGTTTATTGCTTATAACAATCTGCAATAATAATATTTTGAGTGGAGGTTCATTATGGTCGAAATAATTAAAAATGTAACGATTGTCGGATCCGGTGTTCAAGGTTCGATGCTTGCATTCCGCAGCGCGCTCTACGGGAAAAACGTCTGCATTTATGATGTAAGCCATGAAGCGGCACAGAAAGCTCTAAATAAAATCAAAGATTGGCTTTCGGAATATTCTGCAGATGGTAAAATTAAAACGAATGAAATAGACGACGTCTTGATGCGGATTCAAATTTCGGATAATCTGAAAGAAGCCCTGGCTGACGCTGAGCTTGCCATAGAAAATGTGCCTGAAAAACTTGAACTCAAACAAAAAGTATGGTCGGAAATCGATATGGCCGCTCCGGAAATAACGCTTCTTACAACGAACAGCTCTTCTTTAAGGAGCTCTCAAATAGGCGTCAACGTGAAGAGAAAAGATAAAACTTTTAATTTGAACTTCATGACTCCCACAAGAGATGATCTGGTCGAAGTCATGTGGAACGATGATACGTCTGAAAAATCGAAAGCGCTTATACTTGAATTTCTTAAGTCAAACAAACATATTCCCATTATTACAAATAAGGAGATAAAAGGTTTTTCCTTAAACCGTGTTTGGCGCGTAATAAAAAAGGAATGCCTCAAGCTTTGGGCAGAAGGTTACATTCGACCTGAGGATCTTGACAGAGCTTTTATGATGGAGTGGGCTACGGATCACGGCCCTTTCGGGCTTATGGATAAGGTGGGGCTTGATGTCATCAGAGACATTGAATACAGTTATTACAATGAAAGCGGAGATCAATCCGATGTTCCTCCCAAAGCGCTTGATGAAATGATTGAAAAAGGATGGCTTGGTGAAAAGACCGGCAAAGGATTTTATGAATATCCGGATCCTGCTTATCTGAAACCTGATTTTTTTAAGAAAGGAATTGAAACAAAATGAAAAAACCGGAAGAAATCAAAAAAGTAGCAGTTCTGGGCTGCGGATTTATTGGCTTCAGTTTTGGAATCGTATTCAGCCGAAAAGGAATTGAAGTCAATATGTATAACCGAAAATCGAAAAGTCTGGAAAGCGTGAAAGAGAGGATAAGGGATCAGTTCGAATTCTTAAAGGATGAAGGGATCATTGAGGAAGATTTAATTGAAGCTTCACTGGCAAGGATCCATACATATGACAATCTTGAAGAAGCGCTTAAAGGTGTAGATTATGTTCAGGAAGCAATGCCTGAGGATATGGCGCTGAAACAGGATATTTTTGCAGAGGCTGCGCGGCTGACAAATTCCGATGTGATCATTGGCTCAAGCTGTTCCGGACTGAGAAGGGCAGACATCGTGGAAAAGGTTCAAAATCATCCTGAAAGATGCATGGTGGCACATCCGACGAACCCCCCCCATCTGATTCCTTTTATGGAAATATCCGGCGACGGTGCAAGCAAGGAGGCCAAAGAAGCGGCATATGCTTTCATGGAGTATCTTGGACAAAAACCGATCCAATGCAAAGAAGTATACGGATATGTACTGAACCGGGTGCAGCTGGCATTGATCCAGGAATCGCTCTACCTGGTTGAACAGGATATTTGCACGGTGGAAGCGGTTGAGCGTGCAATCACGGATGGACTGGGATTGAGGTGGGCGTTTACCGGCCCCTACGGCGTTGAAGAATTAAACTCAGAAAATCTGAGGGAAGGACTCGGAAAATATAAGGCATATATGATCGGAGGCTTTAAAGAACTAGGAAAGGTTACGGATTACGGACAAGATTTTATCGATAAGGCCGTCAAAAACTTTAAACCGGTCATGAAAGGAAAGGACCACGACCAATACTTGACGTGGAGGAACAGAATGGTTCTGGGAGCCAGAAAATTAAAAGGAGATTTTGATAAATAAAATCCCTTGTTCCACTTAAACCAGGTATAACCCTCGATATGGACCATATCGAGGGTTTTTCTATGGTGTTAAACAATTCAAAATATTTTTTATTAGAATCTGTCATATGTCGTCATATTTTTAGAAAATATGAAAAATTTTTAATCTTATATGTATAAACTCATGAAATTTGTAGGACTGATTCGGTTGAATCATAAGATTTGGGAATGATATAATAAACCCAAGCTTTTATAAAGAAGTTTTTCAAAAGTATTTAATAAAACTCATCCAAAAGGAGGTGAAAATGCCTGAAAATAATGAGATTCAGGAGTTTGGCAACAATCTAAATTCTAATTTAAAGGAGGATAAGTAAATGACAAAAAACAAACGTAAATTATCCCTGGCGCTTGCCATCGGTCTCTGCCTGAGCTTGTTTGGCGGTCTCTGCTCACCCGTGAATG
The DNA here is from genome assembly GCF_018128545.1 of Sinanaerobacter chloroacetimidivorans. GTDB lineage: Bacteria > Bacillota > Clostridia > Peptostreptococcales > Anaerovoracaceae > Sinanaerobacter > Sinanaerobacter chloroacetimidivorans. Next base: position 2,969 of record NZ_JAGSND010000012.1, read on the forward strand.
TGTCGGCGTATGACTATAATCTACCGTCCCTGTGGCAAGAGTACGAAGACTACTTCATTATAGGCACCTTCGGCGGCTGGAATAGTCAGCATTCGATGTACCACTACCGGTATAGCAGCTTCCCCAACGACCTGAAGCTGGTCGGCCAGATTGGCAGCCCTGATAGCGGTATCAACACACCCTCCCGCAACGAATATAATAGACGTGTTGCGGAAATCAACGCCGACACCAGCCTCAGCGATGCGGATAAAGCGCGGTTAATCGAGGAAGCCAACCGGAACGTGGTGCTGCTTGCCAACCCAAATAGCATCCGGATGCTGGATCAAATCCGGGAGTACAACAAAACCGTCCCTGAGCGGGATCAGAAGAAGATCCGCGCTCATGTGCTGGTGTGGCACGGCGGCCAGCAGCCTATGTATTTCTTCTGCAACGGTTTTAACTACAATGGCAATAAAATAACTGCCGACTGGGCGAGCCCCGAGACCATGCTCGCTCGTTTGGAGAGTTATATCCAACAGATGATGGAGCGTTATGCACCCTACAACGACATCATCTACTCCTGGGATGTGGTCAACGAGGGTCTCGACGATTACACCGGCCAGGTGCGCAATATGGATGACCCCCTCACCCAGAGCGGTCAGTGGGGAAATATCTTCCGCCGGACGGATTTGGACGATCCTGGCAAGGAGGACCAGCGGCTGTATGAGGAGTCCGTGTACATCCGCAAGGCATTTGAGTTCGCCCGCAAGTACTCTGATCAGTATGGTGCCGACTGGACCCTCTACTACAACGACTTCCAGGACAGCAACAAGCCTTATGAGCCCAAGATGAGCCAGACTATTAAGATGCTCAAGCCCATCTACGAGGCCGGCAACATCGACGGATACGGTATGCAGGGCCGCCTGGCCACGGCTTATCCGTCCATTGATTTACTTCGCCAGCAAATTGAGCTGGGCCTGACCGTGGCTGACGAGTTCTCCTTCACCGAGACGGATATCCGCAGCGACTTCAAACCAAATCCCGACTGGGATCCCACCAAGCCTGCCGAGCCCACCGGAGACACCCTCGAAACCAATACATACGATGTGAAAAACGGCCCGGCGATCAGAAGAGATGGTTGGGGCCGTATGAATCAGGATGGATGGACCGCGCAAAAGGCATCTGAAATGGCAATGCGCGAGGATATCCAGCGCGAGCAGGCAGACTACACTGCCGACCTCATGGACCTCCTCATCGAGTACAAGGACAAGTTCGTGGTCATGCAGTGGGACGGCTCCAGCGATAGCAACACCTTCAACAGGAGCAAGGGCGCTCACCTGTGGGGTGGCGTGGCCGGAAATCCGGAGAAGATGTCCTACTTTGCCTTCATCGGCGCGCCAAACCGCGACAAGCTAAAGAATGCCCTCGAGTCCGGCCCCACCGACGATATGGCCGGCAAATACCCTGCTCAGAAATGGGCTGCATATCAGGAGGCCAGGGACGTGGCAGAACCCCTGGTGACTAAGAGAATCTACGATATGGACGGTGTCAACGCGGTCAAGGAAGCCCTGACCAACCTCAACAACGCCATCGACACACTCGACTTGGGCATCAAGATACTTAAGGATTACGTTGAAAGTACGGACTTGAATAACGGCAATAAAAACGCCCTGACGGTGAAACTTGATCAGGCTCTTAATCTGCTAATAAAGAAAGGTGATAAGAAGGACGAAGCGATCGACGTAATGAATGGTTTTGTCGTCCAGGTCAATAGTCTTGCAGGCGCAGGAAAGCTGACTGAAGAGGAGACGGCAAAACTAATAAAAACAGCGGAGGAGATTATCTCCAACATAAATAAGCTTTGATTATTTCCATGCACAGCATCAGATCGATAAAGAACAACCGGATCAGGCAGCAGTGCACCTAGGTGACAAAGGGTACTTGGAAAGATACGACCTTTAAAAATACAATTCCAGACAGAAAATCCAAAGGCGTCAGAACAGCTCTTCTGGTGCCTTTGTTTTTACATCCAGCCTTGTCATTCAAAACCAAAATGCTATAATATGGTTGTGGTAGACGAATATTAATTATAATGAAATCAAAACAAAATTGATGGGATGAACTACTGCACTTTTTAAACTTATGCAAAGTATTGGGAAGGTGAATCCATGGGACATATTACAAGTAAAGATGCTTATAAGAATTTAGAAGAAAGAATCAATTGGTTTACACAAGGGGCTCCGCCATCGGATAGCCTATATAAAATTTTGCAAATTCTATATACAGAAACTGAAGCTAAACGAGTCGCGCTATTGCCAGTTCGGCCATTTACTGCAAAAAAAACAGCAAAAATCTGGAATATCAGTGAAGGTGAGGCAGAAACTTTTTTAGAGCATCTTTGCGAGAAGGCGTTACTTGTGGATTCGTTTTATAAAGGGGTACGTCAATTTGTAATGCCGCCGCCAATGGCAGGATTTATTGAATTTGCATTGATGCGAACAAGAGGCGATATTGATCAGAAGTATTTAAGTGAATTGTATTATCAATATATGAATGTAGAAGAAGATTTTGTTAAGGATTTATTTTTCGCAACAGAGACGCATCTTGGACGAGTTTATGTGCAGGAGCCAATCTTGACGAATGATAACACAATTCATATTTTGGATTACGAAAGAGCAAGCTATATCATTGAGGAAGCAACTCATATCGGCCTTGGAGTTTGTTATTGCAGGCATAAGATGTTACATGCGGGCCACCCATGTGAAATCAATGCCCCATTGGATGTTTGCCTTACCTTTGGAAATGTTGCACGTTCTCTTGCAGAAAATGGGCAGCATGCGAGATTAATTGATAAGAAGGAGGCAATGGATGTATTAGAACGTTCTTATGCAGCCAATCTGGTGCAAATTGGCGAAAATGTTCGGGAAGCCCCGGCATTTATTTGCAATTGCTGCGGTTGTTGTTGTGAAGCCTTGCAAGCAGCAAGAAAATTTAGCCCAATGCAGCCAGTGGCTACTACAAATTATATCCCTAAGATTTCGAAAGAATGCGCAGGATGTGGTAAATGTGAAAAGGTATGTCCGGTATTAGCTATTTCTATGCAAAAAAACAAAGAGGGTAAGGCGGTAGCTCAAGTAGATCATGAGGTATGCCTTGGTTGTGGTGTATGTGTGCGAAGTTGTCCCCAAAATGCTATTGAATTTCTGCGAAGAGAGGTTCAAGTCATTACACCGGTGAATAGTACCCATCGATTTGTATTACAAGCGATCGAAAAAGGAACCCTCCAAAATCTCATATTTGATAACCAGGCATTTGCCAATCATCGTGCGATGGCCGCGGTACTTGGAGTTATTCTTAAATTACCGCCTTTAAAGCAGATGATGGCTAGTAAACAGTTTAAATCCATATATTTGGATAAACTGTTGTCAGATAAACGTGCTAAAAGGTTGTAAAAGAGTTCCTAGTAAGAAAAAGGGGGTAATGAAATGAAAGGATTCGACGATCCGGCTATCATCGGCTTTCCATTAAGAGGAGAGTGGATGGCACCCAATACTCCGGGGAAAAGGATTCCAAGCCACGGAACAGACCAATTGGGAGAGCGCTATGCTTTTGATTTTTTACAGGTTGATTGGGCAAGAACAGGGAGACCCTTTTATCGGAAAAATCTATTACAGTATCTCTTCTTTGGCGTTCCCTTAAACAAGTGTTACGGCTGGGGTCAGGAAATATATGCACCTTGTGACGGGGAAATTATCAAAGCCGAAGACGGTTATAAAGAAAGGCCAATAGTCAATTTGTTTTCCGATTTGTTCGTCGCTTTAAAGAATGCTAATATGTTCAATCCTGAAAAAGATGATATTCGGACTGTTGCCGGCAACTATATTATTTTGAAATGCGTTGATCATGTATACGCCGCATTCGCCCATTTGCAAACGGGGTCCATTACAGTTTCTGTTGGTCAGGCTGTAAAAAAAGGAGATATTTTAGGAAAAGTAGGGCATTCAGGCAATTCAACAGCTCCGCACCTGCATTTCCAGCTCATGGACAGCAGTGATTTGCTTTCAGCAAAGGGTATCCCATGTGCTTTTGAGCAGTATGAAATTTTTCGGGATGGTAAATGGGAAACGGTATATAGAAGCGTTCCTTCTGACAAGGATAGAATAAGATATCAACGGAGGTTATAAAAGTATGAATAACATCAATAGTAATATAGAGTCGCCACCAGAGCAACGTGAGGAATTACTAAGCGCATTGAAAGCTCGTTTTGAGAAAAACATGAACCGTCATAAAGGTCTTGAATGGGCAAAAGTACAAGCAAAGCTGGAAACTAATACTGAAAAATTATGGTCACTTAACGAAATGGAAAGAACCGGCGGTGAACCGGATGTTGTTGGTCAGGATAGAACGACGGGCGAATATATTTTTTATGATTGTTCGGCGGAAAGCCCTAAAGGCCGCAGAAGTGTTTGTTACGACCGTAAAGCGTTGGAGTCAAGGAAAGAACATAAACCAGACAATAGCGCTATTGATATGGCTGCTGCCATGGGCATTGAAATTTTGACGGAAGAACAATACCGGGAGCTGCAGAAACTTGGAAATTTCGATACGAAAACATCAAGCTGGGTGGAAACACCTGCGAGTATTAGGAAACTCGGCGGGGCCCTCTTTTGTGATCGTCGCTACGACACCGTCTTTTTATACCACAATGGAGCAGAATCCTATTATACTGCCAGGGGCTTCCGAGGCTCACTCAGAGTCTAAATTTTGTATAGAAAATTCAAAAATGAACCTTCTACCAAGGCTCACCAGCCTCAAGCGGCATCTTTTTTATCTACTCAAGGATCGGGCCGAAGAATTGCGTTTTTCAGCCCGATTTTATCATTACTACCGGCAGGTCGCAGCCAAACAACTTATTCCGCACCCGCTTTCAACGCAGGTTCCAGTGTAGTACCATAAAAGAAAGAGCCGTTAACTGTGAACAATCTCACGGTTATCGGCTCTGCGTCTTAGCGTCTGGCTCTTTGATCACTGATATATTTAGTTGTTTTACATTGATGATCGTTTCCTTTATACATGCAAAGATCATGCTGCTTTCCGTTTGTATGCGCGCATCGCAAATAGATATGCGACGATCAGTATTCCTAAGCACCATGCGAGCGCAACCCAAATGTCATTTCCCACAGGCTGCCCCGACAGGAGTGCACGGATGGCTTCCACGATTGAAGTCACCGGCTGGTTTTCGGCGAAAGCGCGTACGACAGACGGCATCGTTTCGGTGGGCACAAACGCCGAGCTGATAAATGGAAGGAAGATCAACGGGTAGGAAAAGGCGCCTGCACCATCCACCGATTTTGCGGACAGTCCGGCAATCGCCGCGATCCATGTCAAGGCCAGTGTAAACAGCGCGAGGATACCGGCCACAGCAAGCCATGACAATACTCCCGCCGACGACCGAAAGCCCATCATGAGCGCTACGAGAATGATTACGACAATCGATATCGCATTGGATACCAGTGAGGTCAGCACATGTCCCCACAGCGCGGCCGAACGCGCAATCGGCATAGAGTGGAACCGTTCGAAGATGCCGCTTTGCATATCCAGAAACAGACGGTAAGCCGTATAGGCGATGCCGCTTGCAATCGCAATCAGCAGGATTCCGGGCAGCAGATAATTTACATAGTTATCCGTGCCGGCCTGGATAGCGCCGCCGAACACGTAGACGAACAGCAGCATAAGCGCGATAGGCGTGATGGCCACTGTGATGATAGTGTCCATGCTGCGGAAAATATGGCGCATGGAACGTCCAAGCATGACGCTCATATCGCTGAAAAAGTGTTTCTTTACGGTTTCCATTTATTTTTCCTCCTTCTTGCCGACGATTGCGAGGAATATGTCCTCCAAGCTCGGCTGTTTTTCAATATATTCCACCTTTGCGGGCGGGAACAGCTTTTTCAGGTCTGCCAGCGTGCCGGAGGCTATAATCTTTCCCTCATGCAGAATGGCAATCTGATTGGCAAGCTGCTCGGCTTCATCTAAGTACTGCGTTGTTAAGAATACCGTAGTACCGCCGCCGGCAAGCTCTTTGACCGTCTTCCAAACCTCGATGCGTCCTTCAGGGTCAAGCCCCGTGGTCGGCTCGTCGAGGAAGATAAGCTGAGGTTTTCCGATAAGGCTCATGGCGATGTCGAGTCTGCGGCGCATGCCGCCCGAATAAGTGGAAACCCTGCGATCGGCGGCGTCGGTCAGGACGAAGCGTTTCAGCATATCGTCTGCAACCTGACGCGGATTTGTAAGGTGCCGCAGCTTGGCGACCATGATGAGATTTTCACGCCCGGTCAATATCTCGTCCACGGCGGCAAATTGCCCTGTCAGGCTGATCGACTGCCGTACATGGTCGGGATTTGACGCGACGTCAAATCCGTTTACGACGGCGGTGCCTCCATCCTGTTTGAGCAGCGTGGTAAGGATTTTAACAATCGTGGTCTTGCCCGCGCCGTTGGAGCCGAGCAGGGCAAAAATCTCACCTCGCCTCACTTCAAAATCGACGCCCTTTAGGACTTTTGTGGTCTTGAAGGATTTTTTTAAATCCTTTACTTGAATTGCGATGTCTTTCATTTAGAATCGTTCCCCCTTCCAAATTTGTTCATAATGTCGCGGTTTAATTTCTTACGATAGTTATCAGTCCACACTTTCGTGTCGCGCAAAAGCTCGTCGCAGAACCCGACAACATCTTCGCCCGTCACGTCGAGAACGTGCTTACCGTCCATCGCGCTGGCTTCAAACAACTCTATCAATTCGTACTGAGTTTTCAACATGTCAGAGCCGTCTCCTCCCGCAAAATTCCACATGTATCCCTGAATTTTTTTAAATACGAACCGATAGTCTTCAGGCAATGCCTCTACTCTTGCCATTTGCTCCCTATATTCTTTTTTATCCCCAATTAATTTTTTGATAAGCTCCAGCATCGTTATTGCTCCTCCTTGTTAAATTCTTCCATAATCTCTTTGTCAACAGATTTTTGATAGATGTCAGCGTAAGTTTCTGAATCTTTGATTAGATCGTCGCAGAAAGCCGCTACATCACTGCCCGTTACTTCGAGCACGCCTTTCCCCAAGGCCGCGCCCTCTTCAAAAAGATCGATAATCCCCGAGAGCAAACCCGTCCCTTCGGTTAGCTCAACAGGGCCGACCTTAAACAGATATTTTTGAATCTCTTTATAAACAATCTGATAATCTTGCGGGAGCGCTTTGACACGCGCCACGTGCGCTCGCCACTCCTTTTTGCCTTCGATGATATCTTGTATTCTCATTTTATCCTCCTATTTACCTAATTTTTTAGTGATATTTTTGTTGAGTTGCTCACGCCACTTGTCACGAAAAGACTTTGCCCCTTCTTCGCCGGCCAGCGCTGAACAGAAGCCTTCGATATCGTCACCCAAAACCTCTGGGACACTCTGACCGTCCGCCGCTGTTTCTTCGAGCAGGCCAAGCACACCGTCAAGAATTGGCATGAGATTTCGACCGGTGAAATCTGAGTGCACCCAAAGATTGGCTTTAATTTTTTCCCATGCCGCTTGATAATCAGCCGGCAGATTTTTGGCTCGCGATTCAAAAGCTTTCAATTCTTTCGTCATGTCGCTGCCTGTGATTTTTTCATAAAAATTCATTATTTTTTCTCCTTTAACTCATTCATTTTTGATGATACAAACTCCCATTTTTCCCAAAATTTCCATAGTTCCTTACGCCCTGCGTCGTTGAGCACGAAAAACTTGCGCGGCGGTCCCATATCGGATGGTTTTTTTTCTATGTTCACGAGTTTATTCTTCTCAAGCCGCACCAAAATGGTGTAGACAGTTCCTTCCACAACATCTGTGAAGCCGAGAGCATTCAAGCGCCTCGTGATTTCGTAGCCGTAGGTTTCGCCGCGGTTTATAATTTCAAGGACACAGCCTTCAAGCACGCCTTTGAGCATTTCCGTTAAGTCTTCCATCACAATCACCTCCTTGCTATTCTGTATGACTGATATTCAGTATTACTTACTACTGCTACATAGTATCACGTAGTAGTTGGTCTGTCAATAGCAGTTGTTCTGATACAGTGATTATTATTTTTACAGTTTGGGAAAAATATCAGTCAATATAGAAAGATCAATATTAGACACTCCATTAACTTACGTCAAAAGATAAAAAATATATATTTTGATTGCAAAAATTTGGAAAGTGTAATGAGAAAAATATGGATAAATTACTATTTGGGATATCGGGCTTACCGGTAGGCAGTGGATCAAAGAAAATAAACTATGCTTCTGGTATCAACTATATAAAGTCAATAGGGCTTGATGCAATGGAACTTCTTTTTGTAAGAAGTGTTAATGTGACAGACAAAAATAAGAGTATAATATTAAAAACAAAGCTAGACAATGATTTCTATCTTTCAGCTCATGGATCCCATTATATTAATCTAAATGCAGATGAATTTGAAAAGCAGGAACAGTCAATGGAAAGAATAACGAATGCAATGGAAGGATTATCAAAGGTGAAGGGGAGAAGTTTAATCTTTCATCCGGGTTTTTATTTAAAGGACTCCAACGAAGAGGCTTATCATACTATAAAAGAAAACTTGTTAAAGCTTCCATATAAAGATATCGATTATAGACTTGAGACTACGGGAAAAAGAACGCAGTTTGGGACACTTGAGGAATTAGTTTCTCTCTGTAAAGAAGTAAGCTCCTGCAAGCTATGTATTGACTTTTCTCATATCCATGCAAGACAGAATGGATGTTTAAAAGGCTATGATGATTTTGCAAAAATACTGCAATATGTGACGGATGAGTTGGGCAGGTCCGCTCTGGATGATATGCATATCCACATGGGTGGAATAGACTACAATGATAAAGGAGAGAAAAGCCATCTTCCCTTATTAGAAAGTGATTTCAACTATTTAGATTGTTTAAAAGCCATAAAAGATTTTAATGTCAAGGGATGTATCATTGCAGAGGGGCCACTGGTAGAGAAAGATGCGTTGCTATTGAAGAATGCTTTTGAAAAATTATAAATATCTGAAATACGGCGCAGGTGAAAATACTTACGGCGTTTTTACATTAACATATCCATGTTAATGATGGTAATACTGTCTTTATCAAAGATCAGGAGTCCTTCCTTTTTCATCTTTTGCAGTTCTCTGGAAAGAGACGTCCTTTGAACACCTATGCGATCTGCAATGGCTTTTTTTGAAGTGTTCAACTGTATCGTGGAAGATTTTTGCAGCTTATATTCATTTTTCAAAAAGGCGATTAAACTTTCACGAATGGAACGATTCACATAATGTTTGATCTTATCGCCTAAAAGCGTGGCATGGTCAGAGATATACTCAAGGTAGACTTTTAAAAAATCAGTATTGGTTGCACAAAATTCAAAAACCAATCCCTTTGAAAGAGAGATAAGAGATACGTCAGTTTTAGCAGAAACCATCATCGGATAATGTGGATTCTTTGAAAATATTAAATTTCCACCCAGTACATCGTCCGGATAGAATTCTGTTATGGTCATCAAATTCCCGGAATCATCAATGCGTTCAACAACGACTTTTCCGCTGATAATGATATCTATATAAGTACATATGTCTCCGTCAAAGTGAATGATTTCACCTTGATTGTAAACTGTTTTCTTAATTGAATTTCCAGCATTCCTATTTTCAGATAAAGAATGAAATGGGATTGTTTTTAAAAGAGTAAAGTTCTTAAACAGCTCATTTAAATCATTCATAATTTTCCTTTCAAGCGTTACCTTGGTAACGCCATCTTTTTTAATTATATTATATACTTTGCATAAAAGATTGGAAAGGAGATTTATAATGGATATTTTTACACTGTCGTTCTGGGGTATTTCAATTGCCTTGACAAGTGTTTCTCTTATTAAGAGTAAGAAAAAGACTTTTGAAGCTATGAAAAAATCAAAAAGCATGATGGGTAATATGCTTGGAGAAATTATTGCCATTATTTTTATCATAGGCATTGTACTTACTTTTATTCCGCCGGAGTCGATAAAAAGTATACTGGGTTCTGAAAACACGTTGATGGCTACCATCGTTGCAGCAGTAGCAGGAAGTGTTACCTTGATACCCGCCTTTGTTGCATTTCCTCTCGTGGGATCGTTTGCGGATGTTGGCGCTAGTATTGTTCCGGCGGTGGCATTTTTAACAACACTGACAATGGTTGGCGTTGTGACGTTTCCGCTTGAGAAAAAGGAATTTGGTTTCAAATTTGCCTTGGCAAGAAATAGTCTTAGTTTTATAGCTGCACTCCTCATTGCAGCGGTAATGGGGGTGATCTTTTGACCATAAAGCAAATGCTGAAGAAAAATAAATTGTTTGTGATAGTTGCACTCGTTTATATGGTTTTATTTGTGACCATGCCGGAAAAGGCTAATGAAGCCCTTGGCAATAGCGTCTACTATCTGATTGAAATGCTGGAAGTATTGCCGGTTATATTTTTGCTGACAGTTGTCATAGAAGTTTTAATCCCAAAGGAATGGATCATGAAGCATTTTGGTGAGAACTCCGGGTTGATGGGAAACCTGCTTTCATTATTATTAGGGAGCATTTCTGCAGGACCTATTTATGCCGCCTTCCCAATCAGTAAAACATTACTCGGAAAAGGCGCCAGCGTCTCTAATATTGTCATTATCTTAAGCACGTGGGCAGTTATAAAAATCCCTATGTTGGCAAACGAAGCAAAATTCCTGGGTGCTTCCTTCATGGGAATTCGTTGGGTACTTACCGTTATTGCGATTTTATTGATGGCATGGGTTATCGGCAAAATCGTTAGTAAAAAAGAACTCATAACCGAGACTTTAGATTCGACAAAATCAAAAGTCTATGTCAATGAAGACTATTGTGTTGGCTGTGGGATATGCTCAAAAATGCTTCCTGAAGTATACAAAATAGTGGACCGTAAAGCTAAGGTTAATTTAAGTAATATTCATCCGAGTCATAGAATAATGATAGTGAAAACCATAGAAAAATGTCCAACTAAGGCGATTGTAATGAATATGGATAGAACAAGTGTACATTGAATAAGTCCTCTGAGCATGTAAAAATAGCCGTAGCTGCAGATACCGTTACGGCTTTTCTGTTTAAAAAGAGATTTTTTAACATGATTTAAGGGTATTATATCTATTTAATGAAGTTTTCGGCGAAACCTTTAGAAACATCGCATTTTCAAGTGGAAAATATCAAAATTGACTACGTCTTTTTTCAAGAAAAGAATCACCCCGCGCTGACGGGGTGATTCTCGTTAATAGGCGCCCGGTGGACGCAGTCTAACGGGTGAAAGTCCCGAACGTTAGATGGATAAAGGAGTCGTTAGTTTGTCCAGAACGAATAACAGATCCTTTTCTGCCTGTTTCATCAGATCGTAGGAATAATCGTTGAGACACCAGTCAAAAATCACACCCCGGTTGATTCGGATCAGAAAGGAAGTAAGTTCGTGCACCGTCATATCGGTGTGAATCAGGCCTTTCTGCAATGCCTTTCCCGCCAGTTCTTCTACTGTCTGATAGTATTTTCTTACAGGCTTGACGGAATATTTTACATCCGTTGACAATTGAGCGATGTAAAGCTCTTTTGTTAGGTTTGCCGATTCTTCCATAACATATTTTGTTTGGTGAAGTAATATAAATTTTATATCTTCTATAGGATCATGAAATTCATAATGCTGCAGCAGAAGGTCCAAAGCTTCGTCATAGAGAGCAAAGCCCTTGTTGATCATCTCTTCCTTTGAACTGAAATGATGGTAAAACGCTCCGGTGGAGATGCCGGCTTCCTGACAAAGCTGCCGGATGCTCATGTTATGATATCCCTTTTTTTGAATTAAATTCAAGGCGACCCGTATGATATTGTTCTTTGTCTGGGTAGCCTGCTCGACTCTTTTCTTTCTTGCCATAAGTTATTTCGCTCCAATTACGTACAGTTTTCCTAATCATAAACTTTTATCAAAAAAATTGCAAGGTGAAATCTTTGGACATGATTGACAAAAGTATAACAAGGTGATAACATTAACATAACATCGTTCGGTGAACGAGGTTGTTCCTTGAACCAATATAAATGAAAGGAGAAGATTATGCGGTTAACAAATGAAGAGCAGGATATTCTCAATGGAAAACAGGGAGAGATTCTGCAAAAAACAATGGAGACCCTTGTAAGGTATGGGGACATGTATGATGCTGAATGTCTTGTGCCTCTGGATGGGCCGGTGCATTTAGTGTGTTCCTTCGGAATGCCGGCCCTGAAACCTTTGTCAAGAATCATGAAAGAGATGATTGACGCCGGAATCAGAACCAAGCTGCCTTTCACAGCGGACCCGCAGCCTCTTGACTACGAGAACGTACCGGCTACCCAGCAGGAGCAAGAAATGTATCAATTGTTATACGGAACTCAGAAGGAATATGAGAGTATGCTGGCAAAGCTGGGAATGAAAGACGAAAAGGCCTATACCTGTGCATGTTATTTTGACGAGGTAGGCAACACTCCCAAGTTTGGAGACAATCTGGCCTGGGCAGAGTCCTCGGCGGTGGTTTATGCCAACTCCGTGCTGGGAGCCCGATCAAACAGGACCTCCGGCGTAATGGAATTCTTCAGCGGAATTATCGGCAAGACTCCGAAATTTGGTTTTCTGACCGATGGAGGAAGAAAGGCCGACTGGGTCATAGAGCTGAAAACATCCAAGATGCCCCGTCCTCAGATTCTGGGAAGCGCCATCGGAATGAAGGTGGTGGAAAAGGTACCTTACATAAAAGGACTGGATCAGTTCCTCGGGCCCGAATTGACTCCGGCAGTAAAGGACTATCTTAAAGATATGGGAGCAGCGACCGCATCAAACGGCGCAGTGGCCCTTTTCCATGCGGAAAACCTGACACCGGAGGCGAAAAAGTACGGAGAAGAACTGATCAGAGAGAATGCTTCCGTCTATGTTATCGACGATGCGGAGCTGGAGAGAGTGGTAAGCTCCTATCCGATCCTCTGGGCGGATTTAAATGCAAAGCCAGACAAAGCATTTATCGGATGCCCCCATGCATCCTTCAATCAGCTGGAAGAATGGACGGAAATCTTTGAACAGGCACTCAAAGAAAGCGGAAAGGACAACGTTGCGGTTGATACAGTTATAACCAGCGCACCGGATGTAATTGCAAAATTTAAGGAGACAGAGTACTATGACCGGCTTCTGAAAACAGGAGTAAGGGTGTCCCACATCTGTCCTCTGATGTATATGTCAAATCCGCTCTGTGCGAAAAAACCGATCATTACAAATTCAAACAAGCTGAGAACCTATTCCACTGCACGGTATGTTGACGATCATGAGCTTGTAAATCTTGTCGTAAAGGGAGGTTTTTAACATGGAAAAATTTCAGGGAAGAGCGGTGATTCCGGGACAGATCAAGGGAAATGCTATGGTGTCCAAAAAGGGATTCAATGTGCTTTCATCCTATATGGGCGCGCTGGTATCCAATGGAAAACAGACACTGTGTACCGACCAGAACAATCCGGATCTGTTTCAGAAGGATCTGTCGGGAGCCATCCTGTGCATTCCTCAGGTAATCGGCTCCACTACGGCAGGTATGCTGATTCAGACCATCGCAGCGATGGGTATTCAGCCGAAAGCAATGCTGTTTTCGGCAACAGCAGAATCCCTGGCGATTTCGGGAGTGCTGCTGGCGGATATTTGGGAAAATACAAAGATCATTACGGTTGACGGATTGGGCGATCGCTTCCTGGAGTTGGTTCAGGAGGGACAGACGGTGGAGGTCACGGAAGACGGCAACGTTACACTTTTTTAAGCGAATAGAAATGGAGGAAAAAACATGAGTACCAAATACAAAGAACTTTTTGAGCCTGCATATATCGGGAAAGTACAGATAAAAAACAAGTTATCCATGGCTCCCATGGGTCCTGTCGGATATGCCGATGCACTGGGTGCAATGAACCAAAGGCTGCAGGAATATTATGTAGAGCGGGCAAAGGGCGGAATCGGACTGATTATCACCGGTATCTGCAGTGTGGATCTGGATGTTGAAGGTCTGGTCAGACCTGGCCTCCCATGTCCGACTCAGAATCCGCTGGCGTTTATTCATGAAGCGTATCAGATGAATGAAAGAATTCACGCATACGGAACAAAGATTTTTCTTCAGCTCACCGGCGGCCTTGGCAGAAGCGCCTTGCCTGGATTTGCTACCAAGTTTATCGCTCCTTCGGAGAATGAAAACAGATTTGATCCCCGCATCAAGCACAGGGAAATGACGATAGAAGAAATCAAAAACCTGATTCAAAAATTTGTCATGTCTGCAGTGGTAGCGAAAAAGGCAGGCTTTGACGGTGTTGAGATCCATGCGGTTCATGAAGGATATCTTCTCGACCAGTTTGCCATAGCCCTTTTCAACCGCAGAACGGACGAGTACGGTGGTCCATTGGAAAATCGACTGAGAGTAGCTACCGATATCGTTAAGGGCATTAAGGCTGCATGCGGTCCCGACTTTCCGGTCAGCCTGCGTTACAGTCTGAAAAGCTGCATGAAGGGAATCAGACACGGCGGGCTGCCGGGCGAAGAGTATGAAGAAGCGGGCAAGGATATCGAAGAAGGAATCGAGGCGGCTAAAATTCTGGTCGCGGCAGGCTATGATGCGTTGAACGTAGATGCGGGAACCTACGATTCTTGGTACTGGAATCATCCGCCGATGTACTTCGAAGAAGGAATGTACAGAGAGTTCGGCAGACTTGTAAAACAGAACGTCGATGTTCCGGTCATTCTGGCCGGAAGAATGGAAAATCCCGAGATGGCAATAGAAGCTCTCGGAGATTCCTGTGATATCATCGGCCTTGGGAGACAGCTTCTGACCGATCCGTATTATCCGGAAAAAGTAAGAACCGGAAGACTGGATGAAATCAGACCATGCCTTGGCTGTCATGAAGGCTGCTTGGGCAGAATCGCAAACGCACCTGTAAGCTGCGCCGTAAATCCGGCCTGCGGCAGAGAGAAAATTTACGGTCTTGCACAGGCCGGTAAGAAGAAAAACATTCTTGTCATCGGAGGCGGTGTAGCGGGAATGGAAGCGGCAAGAGTGCTGGCTGAAAGGGGGCATCGCGTTACCCTCTGTGAAAAGAGCGGCAGCCTCGGCGGAAATTTGATCCCGGGAAGCGTGCCTCATTTCAAACGCTACGACAGGGCCCTGGTCAAGTGGTATCAGAGACAGCTTGAACTTCTGAATGTGGAAGTCAAAATGAACTGTGAGATTACCGCGGATCATATCTCCGATTACAAGCCGGATGAAATCATTACGGCAACCGGTTCAAAACCGATTCAGAGCAAGTTTGGATCGGAGGCTTTTGCGACTACCGCAGATGAAATCCTTCTTGGAAAAGCGAAGGCCGGAAAAAATGTCGTTGTGATCGGCGGCGGGCTGGTTGGATGCGAAACTGCTCTATGGCTGGCACAGAACGGTTCCAAGGTCACAGTCATCGAAATGCTGAAGGACATTTTGGGCGGCCACGGTGCGCTTCCGCATATGAATCATGATATGCTTGTGGATCTGCTGGCATTCCATAAGGTGGATATCTATACAAGCAGCACTGTGAAGAGTATAGCGGGAGGAAAGGTGACAACGGAAACTCCGGAAGGAGAGCGTTCATTCCCGGCTGATACGGTTATTTCAGCCATCGGCTACCGCGAAAATAATGCATTGTATGACAAACTAAAGGATATGGATATACCGGTCCACAACATTGGAGATTCCCAGAAGGTACATAATATTATGTATTCCATCTGGAATTCATACGAACTTGCCAGAGAGCTGTAACTCTTAATTCTGGTCTAATCCTCGCAGCTTTTGCGAAAGTCCTTGGGCTTAACGCCTACAACCTTTTTAAATATACGGGAGAAATAAACCGGATCGGAGATACCCACTCGTTCAGCAACCTCATAGGTTTTCAGAGGCGTAGTGCGAAACAGCGTTTTGGCTGCATCAATGCGAACATTCTGCATATAGGTGCTTAGATTTTCTCCCGTTTCCCGCTTGAATAGCTTGCTTAGATAGGTTGGGCTTAAATAGACGAGACTGGCAAGCCCCTCCAGTGTAAGCTCTTCTCTGTAATGCTGGGAGATGTAGTTTTTAATGGTATGAATAAGATTTCCCTGACAGGAAGTGTCGCAGGCCATTCGATCCAGAATCAGCTCTGCAAACGACAGCATATTTTTTTCAAGGCTGTCCACGGAGCCCCCCTCAATGAGCTTTTTCAAAGCCGGAAGGCCGATTTCTACCGCATAATCCTCTGCGTTGTGGAAGAACAGCGGATTGATGCAGAATTGATGAATATAAACACAGATATTGCGAACCTCTTCAATAGGAATTTTATTTTCTTTGATATATTGAAAGAGCTTTGTGATAATTTTGAGCGTACCGCTGATGTTCTGATTTTCAATGGCAGATTTCAATAGCTTAAGGTCTTCGAAAACATGGGCCATAATCTGCTGTGGAATTGCCGGCATCTGGGAATAGCTGATCACAGGACGCTCCGGAGAGCACTGGGCGATCTGTACCGCCTGGCCGGCCTCTTCGGCTGCTCTGGACATGCTCAGAGGATCGGTATAGTGTCGGCTGATACCGATGTAAAGCAGAAAACGAGGTAAGCTGCCGATGATGTCAACGGCTTCCCGGCACCGCAATTCCAGAGAATCGGTATCGGAGGTACAAGCGATGGCATAGCACATCTGATCGCCGAAGGGGGCGAAATGCACTAGGTATTCGGACAGACAGTCTGCAAGGACGCTCTGGGCCTGCTGAAGATAGACCAGGAGATCCTTCTCATTTTCCTCGATGGGTGAGATCTCCAGCCACAGCACGTGGTAGCTTGTAAGATCGAGATTCAGCTGGCTGATGCGGTTCAGCACAAAGAGCTGGGAAAGGCTGGCGCCGTTGATCAGATCATGAATCAGCATCCCCTGCTGCAGCATGAGATTTTGTTCCGACTGGTCAGCAAGTCTCCTGGCAAGATGCTGGTTGCTGCTGTCCTCGGCGATAAGCGCCTTTGCCTTTTCCACTGCTTGTACAAGGGAATCAACAGAAGTAGGCTTCAGAACAAAATGAACCACACGGTATTCAATAGCTCGCTGTGCGTATTCAAAATCCGGAAATCCCGTAAGAATGATAGACTTTATATGGGGATATGTTTCATTCAGCTGTCTGACCAGTTCAAGCCCGTCCATTTCAGGCATACGGATATCACTGATTACAATGTCCGGATGAATGATTGGAATCTGATTCAGTGCGTCGATTCCGTCCTCTGCCTGGCCTGCCACAACACAGTCCAGTGTCTCCCATCGGATGCAGTGGGCAAGCCCTTTTCTGATAGCTGCTTCGTTATCCACGATCATAATTTTGAACATCGTAAAAACTCCTTTCGGATTGGTTATCCGTGTCTATGGGAAGAGTCAGCATTACATCGGTGCCTTTTCCAGGTTCGGAAGAGATCGTCATGCCGTATTGCTGCCCGTAGAGCAGATGAATTCGGCGGTTAATATTGGCAAGAGCAACATGGTTATGCCTTGTCTGGCCATCATCCGACTCTGCTTCCAGATCTATCCGGGAGGTATCAAAACCAACACCGTCATCTGAGACCTTGACACAAACCGATTCATCTTCTTCCCAGATGCTGATTTTCAGAGTGCCGCCCCCTCTTTTCCGTTCCAGGCCGTGGACAATACCGTTTTCCACCAGAGGCTGAATGGTTAGCTTGGGAAGATAGTAATGCAGGATGGAGGAATCTTCCAGATTAATTTCGTAGTTCAGCTTCTCTTCGAATCGCTCCTTTTGAAGCTCAAGATAGTATCTTACATAAAGGAGCTCTTCCTGGAAGGTAATGGTCTGTTTATGCTTGTAAGTGACATTCGTCCTGAGCAGCTGGGCCAGATTGGATACAATGCGGCAGATTCCCAATTCGTTTGCGGCAAGGCAGCGCATGTTGATCAACTCAAGGACGTTGAAAATAAAATGAGGTTGTATCTGTGACTCCAGCAGATTGAATTCTGCTTCGCGAAGCAGCAATCCCTTGGTATATACCTCCCCGAAAAGATCCTCCAGGCGGTCGGCCATGTCGTTGAAGGCGGTTGCCATTCGTTCCGTTTCCCGATAAGGCGTCGGTTCCATGCGCACAGACAGGTCGCCGGTCGCCAGAAGGTCGATTTTATTCAGCATTTGCTTGACGGGCTTGCCCAGCATATAAAATAGGAATCCGCCGATCAGCAGGGTAATCAGCAGTATGAGGACGGTGAAAAGTCCGTAAACAAACAGTGTCTGCCGAATGGTTTCCAGAATCTCATTTCTCGGAATAAATACATCGATTCTCACTCGTGACGGTGGCAGAAACTGGCCGGTATGATAATAGGAAGCACCGTCGATGTCAATATAGTGTCCCTTGAGGTCTCCCTTGATCTTTCCTTTTAAAGCAGAGGCAAATGGAGTTTCGGCTCCGCTGATAATGCCTCCGTCCGTTCTGCTGACTACTACATTAGCCTGCTGATAAACCGTATCGATATATGAAGTATCGACAAGGTTTGCAGCTCGTATTTCAATGATGATTTTCCCTAAAGTCTTCATCGTCTCCAGGTCAATATAATCTACAATACAATAGCAATAATCAGGGTATTCCGGTACGGTAAAAAGTTCTCTGGCAGAATTAGCGTTTTTGTATGTCTCGAAAACGTGCATGACACGGCGGGAGGTTCCGATGAATTCTCCTCCTCTTAAGATGGATAAATATTGCTGACCGTCTTTTACCAGATAGATTCCCGTTACTGCATTGGGGTCCAGCGTATCACTGACAAGAAGAGCACGGCTCAGACCTTCTTCAACCTCAAGCCTCTTCAGTTGATCCGGCGCAACTTCCGTGCGCATAATCTGCTGTGTTGCATCGTCGCTCATGAGATAGTAGATGCTGTTGCGCATGGCATTGAGGGTAGAGCCTGTCCTTTCCGAAACCTGGCTCAAATAAAAATCCACCGTTTCGCGAACGGTGTCCTTTAATCTGGCAGATGCCGCACTTCCGAAATATATGGCAGTGCAGGAAATCGGCAGAATGATCAAAATGCAGCACATCAGAACGGCGATTACTGCAAGAGACTTTTTGTGTTTCATACCTGTAACCCTCTTAACTTCTTTGTGAGTACCTCCGCCCGAGCAAAGCAGGTTTTAGGAGGTGCCCTTGTTTCTTTTAATCTTATCATATTTGCAATCTATTGAAAATAATACGCTTTCGTTTTCGGACACCTCTGGGAAAGCTGCACAAAATTGTACTAGAAATGAGTAAAATAGTCCGGTTTTTTCAAAAAGTTATAAAAAAGAGTTTTATTGAGCCGAAAACCAAGCAGGATAATGCAAACTTTGATCTGTTTGCTTTATAGTTTTTTTATGGGTTATTTTTTATACTTATAGTAACATTACATCGGTTGACAATTTCATCTGCGTCAAGTGTATCGTTATCTTGTCAGCCAATGCAAAAAAACGGAGCGATCCGAGCTATGTTAAAATTGAGGAGGATTATCATGAAGAAGAGATTATTGGCATTGACCATGGCGGCTGTCATGACTGCAGCGTTGTTTACAGGCTGCGGTAAGAGTGCAGATACCGCTGAATCAGATTCTGACAATGGCGTTGTGACCATTAATTATCCGACGTTCCAGTGCGGCGTCAATACGGCTGCTCCCGTAGTTGCAAAACTGGTGGAAGAATTCAACACAGAATATGCCGGCAAATACCAGATCAAACTGGAAGAGGTTCCCGGCGATGCAAACTATGTTGACAAAATAAAGGTACAGCTCGGTACGGGCGATCTTCCGCCTGTCGTATACGGAGGCGGTTACAATCTGCTGGATCTTGCGATTGCAAAGGATCTTGTGGTTGATCTGACCGACAAGGTAAACGCTGATACGGAATGGAAGGCGCTCTACTCCACGGCAGCGCTGACTACCAACAGCCGTAACGGAAAAATTTACGCATCTTCTGTGGAAGGTTCCATCGTTGGCTATTTCTATAACAAGGAACTGTTCGCAAAGGCCGGAATTACCGAACCTGCAAAGACCTGGGACGAATTTTTCCAGCAGTGCGATAAGCTGAAGAAAGCAGGAATTACTCCGTTGGCTATGGATACTGCAGATTCCGCATGGGTTACTCAGCTCTGGTGGGGTGCAATGGTTGCAACCTCGGGAGATAATGGCTTGAAATTCATGCAGACGATGAATCCGTCGGACTACAATACTCCGGAAATGATCGCGGCGGTTGAAAAAGTACAGAAGATGCTCAAAGAATATACCACGCTGGATGCCATCGGCGGTAAGTATGAAAACGCTGCCAATAACTTCCTTTCCGGTCAGGCTGCAATGATTGCAAACGGACCATGGATGATCGGCGATTTCTCCGATACAACTAAGACAACAGAAGGTTTTGCAGATAAAGTAGGATCAGCGGTATATCCGGGCAACTTCGTGTATGACGCTCCGATCCAGGGTTACTTTGTAACAAAGCAGGATGATCCAAAGGTAGAAGAAGCTGCAATCGCAATGGTTAAGTTCTTTACATCGGCTCATGCGCAGCAGCTCGGACTTGAAATGCAGGGTATGGTACCGGCATCTGATACTGTTAAAATTACGGATAAAGCAGCTGAAAAATATCCGCTGCTGGTTGACTTCCTCGGCAAGGCATCCAATGCGACTCTGAGAAGCGACAATATGCAGGCTACCATGTACTCCAACCTGCTTGATGTGGTAAGTCAGGAACTGCCTCGTCTTTACTCCGGCGAACTGGATGCAAAGGCATTTTGCCAGAAGCTCACAGACGCTGCTGCAAAGAACAAGTAATACAGCAAAATTTTTCATTACATTTTTCTTCTATAATTGATATGGCAAATGGGCTCGCAGAGTAGCTTCGCAGCCCATTTGCTTTATACAAAAACCAATAACGGAAAGGACTGAGTCATTGTGAAAATCAAAAAAGGCTGGATACCGATATTTCTGCTTCCGGCAGTTGTTCTTTTCCTGCTGATTTATGCGCTTCCTCTGGTTATGGTGTTTGGCACTTCGTTATTTGATTACAGACTGTCCGCCCAGAAAATGACTTTTATCGGCTTCGAGAATTATATTCGGCTCATTCACGATCAGGATTTTTTTAAGGCCCTTAGCAATACGGTGATTTGGATTTTTATTCAGTGCATTCTTCATGTGGCCCTGGGTACTGTAATCGCATTGATCCTATATAAAAAACCGAGGGGCTGGAAGTTTGTTCGAACTGCCTATATGGTGCCCAATATCATATCCAATGCGGCAATCGGCATGATTTTTCTTAATATATTTAACCCGCAGTTCGGCGTTGTCAATTCGGTGCTGAAAGCGGTTGGACTGGAAAAGCTGACACATAACTGGCTGATGGATTCCGCTACGGCATTTCCAGCCGTCACATTAATCTGGGTTCTCTTTGCAGGCTATACCACAACGCTGGTACTGGCCCAGGCACTCTCTCTCGATGAATCCATGCTTGAGGCTGCACGGGTGGACGGAGCGACTCCGTTTCAGGTAGATATGATGGTGGTTCTGCCCATGCTGAAAAAGATCATTGGAACAACGATGGTAATGGCAGCTACCTATATGCTTCAGATATTTGACCTTATTTACATCACTACAAACGGCGGGCCGGGAAAGACAACAACAAACCTTCCGCTTCAGCTTTACGGCGTATATAAAACAGAAAACAATTACGGCTATGCCAACACCATCGGCGTTTGCATCGTGGTAATCGGAGTGATTGCCATGACCATCATCAATAAGGCCCTCAAGGTCAACAAAGAAGAGTATTAAGGAGGCAGGAAATCGTGAAATTCAAACATATGAACGAGAAAGAACGCATACTGCACGTTCTCAAATACCTGTTTCTCGCTGCCTGCGTATTTGTGGCGCTGTTCCCCATAGTTTGGGTCATTATGTCTTCGTTTAAAACCAATGCAGAGATCTTATCAAACGGTGTGGCGCTTCCGCACAGCTTCAGCTTCAAGGGCTATGTGGATGCACTGAAAATTTCACCGATTCTCAGTTACTTTTGGAACAGCATTATTATTACGGCGATTTCCACCGTGCTGAACGTATTATTTTTATCCATGGCGGCATATGTATTTGCACGGTTCACCTTCCGCGGCCGGGACACGCTTTATTTCATACTTTCCCTGGCGTTGGTGATTCCCATGACTGCACTGCTGCATCCGGTATACAGCGTAATTCAACACCTTGGATTGTATGATACCAAGGCCGGCCTGATTCTGGTCTATACGGCACTGAATCTGCCCATGTCGCTGCTCATACTCAGAAGCACGTTTCTGTCCATCCCCAAAGCCATTGAAGAAGCTGCTTATGTAGACGGTGCAGGATTTGTCCGTACCTTTTTCCAGATCATGCTGCCCTGTGCAAAGGGTGGTCTGACCTCGGCGGCTGTGCTGGCATTCCTGAATTCCTGGAATGAATTTACCTTTGCTCTGGTTCTGACAAGTGGACAGTCAGCGAGAACACTGCCTCTCTCCCTGAGCTATTTCACCGCCCAGTTCAGCTTTAATTATACGGCAATGTTTGCAGCGGTTACCATTGCAGTGATACCGTCCATCGCAGTGTTTGCTATTTTCCAGGAGCAGGTGGTATCGAGTCTCACCGCAGGCTCTGTCAAAGAATAAGGATACAAGGGGTTGGCTTGAAATAGATTGAAAATCATAGGCGTTTCGATTCAATCTATTTTGAGACTCCCCATAATATAGAACAATACAAAATGGAGGAATATTAAATGATTAAACTTGGGGTTATCGGCCTGGGAGAGGTTTCCCAGCTTATGCATCTTCCTATTTTACAGGATCTGTGCGATAAATATCAGGTAACGGCGGTATCCGACGTATCGCCATCTCTGGTGCAGTTCATTCAGAAAAAATACCATATCGAGGGAGGATACCTGTCAGCCTTAGAGCTTATTGAACAGGCGGATGTCGATGCCGTACTGATTCTTTCTCCCGACCAGTATCACGGAGAGTATGCGGCCAAAGCTTTAAAAGCTGGAAAACATGTATTTGTAGAGAAGCCCGTTACCCTTTGCGGTGAGGAGCTGCAGGAACTCATCGAACTGAAAAAACAGTATCCCCATCAGATGGTGATGGTGGGTTATATGCGAAGATATGCCGAAGCTTATCTTAAAGCAAAGGAAATCATGGAAAACGATCCGCGAAAAACCGAATATCTCCGTTTCAGGGATATTATCTGTGAGGGACCGTTCTATATCGGACAGACAAGGCCGATCTTTTATCCGGGCGATGTACCTGCCGATGTGATTCAGGAAGGCGGAAAACGAAGACGCGAGCATCTTGACCGTGCCATCGGAGCCGATGCAACCGACGCTCAGCGTGTGACCTATCAGATGATGACCGGACTGGGCTGTCATTCCTTCTCCGCGGTCAGAGAACTGTTTGGACTGCCGAAGAAAATCCACTCTGTAACCACTGCCGCAGGAGGTGAGCAGGTTGTCATCGTAATGGAATTCGACGGCTTTCTGGGAGTTTATGAGCTGGTCAATAATCAGGATATCGTTCAGTTTGACGCTGCAATTGAAATATTCCAGAAAAACAGAAAAATACTGGTGAAATATGAGACCCCTTATATCAGATATCAGCCAATGTCACTCCAGGTTACTGAATCCGGCGAAAAAGAAACAAAGACCACAAATCACGGGCCGGATTACCGTGATGCGTTCCAGACCGAGCTGAATCTCTTTGCAGAGTGTATTGAAACGGGAAAACAGCCGAAGACGGTTCTTGAAGACGCCCAGGGTGACTTCAAACTCTTTGAGGAGATTATCAAAGTCATGGGTGAACAGATGAAATAAGTACGACAAAAATCAATGAATCAGAGATTCATGATTTTTCAGCATATATGTCGGATAGAATGTTAAGAAGTGAGGAAAGAAATGAGTAAAGTAACAATTGCAACAGCACCGTGCTCATGGGGCGTATGGTATGCCGACGGAACTCCGTCCGGAACACCCTATGATCTGTTTTTGAGCCAGGCGTCGGAAATCGGATATAAAGGGCTTGAGCTTGGTCCCGACGGCTATCTGCCTCAGGATAAGGAAGAACTGAGGGAAATTCTCGCTCATTACGGACTTGCCGTCTGTGCAGGAACTGCCTGCTATCAGTTCGACAGATACAACGATTTTGAGGGCTTTCGTCCGCAGCTTCAAAAACTGTGTGAGCGCATCGGCTCGTTAGGCGGCAAATATCTTGTGACCATGGATGAATCCGACGTTGGCCTGTACAGTGAGAAAAAGATGGATTACACACCAGAGCTTTGGGATAAGTATCTGAATATGTTTCAAAAGCTGGGGCGCTTTACGGAGGAAGAGTTCGGAATTAAGACGGTTTATCATCCACATATCAAGTCTCTAATCGAAACAGAGGAAGAAATCATCAGACTCATGGATTATACCGGACTTGATCTTTGTTTTGATACAGGTCATCACGCCTACGTCAACGGTGACGGAAGACAGGGAGATTCTTCGGCGCCGGAATTTTTGCGCAAATACGCCACACGTATACCATATCTGCATTTCAAGCAGATGGATGGAAATGTCTACAGTAAGGTGCTTGCAGAGCATCTGGATTCGGATACGGCGTTTGACATGAACGTTATGTGCGATCTGCCTGACGGAATTATCGACTTTAAGGAAATAAAAAGAATTCTGGATGATATTAATTTTGATGGTATTGCAGTGGTGGAATCTGACATGCCACGGGCGACAAACGCTCAGGCAGCTCTTTCTGCAAAAAGAAATCTGGAATATTTAAGAAAGATACACGTGATTGATTGAGAGGGAGAAAAATGCAGATTATCGTATGTAAGGATTACGAAGAAATGAGCAGAAAGGCAGCTGAACTTGCGGCAGTCAGTATCCGGGACAACCCGGAAGCCCTTGTCAGCTTCCCCGGCGGAGATACGCCGGTGGGTATGGTTCATGCCTTTGCTGAGATGGTGAACGAAGAAAAAGTGGACATATCGAAAGCGAGCTATGTGTCGCTGGACGAATGGGTAGGGCTTTCGAACAGCGATGAGGGCTCCTGTGGATTGTTTAACAGGGAAAATCTTATCAACCGCCTTCATAAGCCCTTCGCCCGAATGCACCTGATTAACGGTGCTGCGGAGGATATTCAGCAGGAACGGAAAGCGCTGGATGAGTTTATTCAAACCTACGGTCCTCTCGATGTGTCGGTGCTGGGAATCGGCATGAATGGTCACCTTGGCTTTAATGAGGACGGCGTAGATTTCAATCTTAACGCACATATTATTCCGCTGTCGGAAACGACGAAGCAGGTTATGACGAAGTATTTCGGTGAAAAATTCCATCCGGAGTACGGTATTTCTCAAGGAATCCGTCAGATTATGGCAGCAAAGAAGGTAATTCTGATCGCTAACGGAGCGCATAAAGCAGAAATTCTTAAGCTAGCGGTCAAGGGCGAGGTCACAAACAGGGTGCCGGCCAGCGTGCTGCAAAACCATCCGAACTGTTACGTGGTGGTGGATCAGGCAGCCGCGGCTATGCTGTGAATCCCTTTTCCCACCTGTCAGAAAGGCAGGCTGAGATCGCCGAGAAACGCATCGTCGTAGGCTTTGACGGATTTATCGATACCATTGTCAGACCCGTACGTCAGACTGCAGCTGTCGATGCTCCGGAAATGCTATTTAGAACCATAGGTGAATTCGGTCAGTTTCTGGCCGGTTGCGCCGAAAAGAGCTGCTCTATTGAACTGAAGCAGGAAGCGAAACAGCTTGGGGGGAATTTACCTTACCTTTCCCGCAGTGCAGGCAGATTGGGAATGAATGTGACTTGCATCGGAATGCTGGGAGCTGACGGCAAGATTGAGCAGGAGTTTCAGGAGTTGCCATGCAGACTGTACTCATTTGCAGCGCCGGGACAGTCAACATGTTTTGAATTTCAGGATGGGAAGATTTTCTTTGCAACGGACTGTAAGATGACCCAGGATCCTTGGCAGCTGGTGCTTGATGCCACAGACAGTGAAGCTGTCCGTCTTTTTCAAAACGCTGATCTGACAGCTATGGTCAATTGGAGCGAGCTTTCCTTCGCCCCTGGATTGTGGGAGGGTGTATTTGAACATGCTTTGAAAAATCAGTCCTGTGATAAGAAGCGGTTCATGTTCTTTGACCTATGTGACTGCTCCAGGAAAACAGATAGGGAAATTGAAGATGTTTTGCAACTGATGGGACGTTTTTCCAAAGTGCGGACGTCAATATTAAGTGTGAATGAGAATGAAGCCCATGTGATAGCCGATAGGATTCTATGCTGCGGGACCGAACTGGGAACCATCGGAAAAGCGTTGCGTGACGAGTTTGGAATTGACCAGGTCATAATCCACACCATTCGGGAAAGTTTCCTTGTGACATCCCACGGAATCACAGGCAAGCCAAGTGAATTTGTTGAGCACCCAAAGATCTCAACAGGAGCAGGAGACAATTTCAATGCAGCCTTTTGCTTTGGTACGGTGATGGGCCTAACGGATGAGGATCGGGTAATCTTTGCAAATCGATATGCCAGCTTTTACGTTTCAAATGGATACAGCCCCACTCTGGAAGAGATTGTGACAACATTGTGATCTGGCCCGGCCAAACAGACTGCTAATAAAAGTTAGGCTTCTAACTTCAACTTTACGAATGAGACGTAAGTTTGGTATAATCTTAAAATAAAAGTTAGATTTTTATTAAGGCAGATTGGAGAGGTAATAATGGGAAATACGGATAAGTTCGAAATGATAGCCAATCAATATGACACTCCTGAAAGGGCCCAAATTGCAAAGGTATCATCAGATGCTATTCGTGAATATTTAGTTGATGCTAACAACAAGAATGCCATTGATTTTGGATGTGGAACTGGTCTTGTCGGTATGAACTTATTGAATGAGTTTCAATCAATACTGTTTCTGGATACATCACAAAACATGATTCATCAAATTAAGCAAAAAATTTCAGGTTCTAATATACAGAATGCAGATACATTATGCTTTGATTTTGAAAAAGATCATCTATCGGATTTGCATACGGATTATATTTTTATGGCGCAGGTTCTGCTCCATATTGAAGATTTTCAGTCAGTTTTATCAAAGCTATATGACGTTTTGAATCCGGAAGGACATTTAATAATCATTGATTTTAATAAGAATGATGAAATAGTTTCGGATTTGGTTCATAGCGGCTTTGATCAAGAAATGCTATCAGATACTATGTTAAATATAGGATACAAAAATATTCAATCTAAAACTTTCTATAAGGGAAGTAAAATATTCATGGGTCATGATGCATCGCTATTTATACTGGATTCACAAAAATAAGTTACCCGATTGGGAATTGATTGGGACCATAATCTTTCTCTCTACCTTAATTATAACATATAAAAAATTGTAAATGTAGACTATTTGTTCTCATTTGGCAATGCTAAATGCAATAACATGTTAATGCAATATGACAGCGGAACAAGCCATGCTTGCTTCGCTGTCCGTTTTGCTGCTAAAGCTAAAGCTGTGGCAAAACGGCAACGATTTGTGATTTCTTTGCATAAGGGGAATTGCCAAAGGAGGTAAAGATATGAGTTTACATGTGCTTGGTTTTCAGGACATTGACAAAACAAAACTCATGGTTGTTGGGGGGAAAGGCGCGAACCTGGGAGAACTTTCCAGGATTGAAGGAATACGCGTACCAGATGGTTTTTGTATTTCTACGGAAGCCTTTAAAAGAATCGTTGAAGAATCGTCCTCGATTAACGGATTACTGGATCAGCTATCGCTTCTAAAAGCGGAAGACCGGGGTCAAATCGCTGAACTTAGCGGTGAGATTCGCTTACGTCTCGAAGGGACAGCCATCCCTGAGGACATTCGTGAAGAGATCTCCCGCCTTCTCACCAGACTTGGAGAAAAAAATGCCTATGCAGTACGATCCAGCGCAACTGCAGAGGATTTACCGACAGCCTCCTTTGCAGGCCAGCAGGATACGTATTTGAACATGATCGGAACAGAAGATATCCGCCAAGAAGATGGTTGTTTTTGCCTTAAAAGACGGCGGCACAAAAAAGCAGGAGCTTGAGCCCGAGCGACAGAACAGGCAAGTCCTGACGGATGAGCAAATTTTACAGCTAGAGGGCATTGGCAGAAAGGTCGAAGAACATTTCGGCAGCCCCCAGGATATCGAATGGTGTCTGGCTGACGATTAGTTTTATATTGTCCAGAGCCGGCCCATCACTACTTTATACCCCATCCCTGAAGCGAATGATCAAGAAAATCACGTCTATGTATCTGTTGGTCATCAGCAAATGATGACTGATCCCTTGAAACCATTGGGGATGTCTTTGTTTGAGTTAACATCTATGGGACCCAGGTTTAAAGCTGGTGGCAGGTTGTTTGTCGATGTTGCACCAATGCTGGCTTCGCCTGACAGCCGAGAACTTTTATTAAATACCATGGGACAACACGAGCCGCTCATGAAAGACGCGCTCATGACCATAATAGAGCAAGATTTTATAAAATGTTTACCAAATGATAAGACAGTACAGAGTCCCGGTAAAAGCAGTAAAGGTGCGCCGCCTCCGGAGCCACAGGCACAAATCGTAAATAGATATCCAGACATTAAAGAAGATTTTGTTTGATCCGCAAAGTACAGCGGTGTTTATGACTGCTATCAATGCTTCATCATGGATTAATGAAAAAATGAGCGAGTGGTTAGGTGAAAAAAACGCAGCAGATACGCTTTCTCAATCTGTACCAAACAATATTACTTCGGAGATGGGTCTGGCACTATTGGATGTCGCAGATGTGATTCGTCCTTATTCGGAAGTAGTTGATTATTTGCAGCAGGCAAAAGATGACAACTTTTTGGATGGACTGGTTCAGTTTGACGGCGGACAGGAAATCAGGAACGCTATCCATGCTTACCTTAACAAATACGGTATGAGATGTGTCGGAGAAATCGATATTACGAAAGCCCGTTGGAGCGAAAAACCAACTACACTTATCCCTATGATTCTTAGTAATATTAAAAACTTTGAGCCGAATGCCAGCAAGCGGAAATTTGAGCAAGGACTGCAGGAAGTTTTGAAAAAAGAACAAGAGTTATTGGAGCGATTGAAGCAATTACCGGATGGTGAAAAAAAAGCCAAAGAAACAAAACAAATGATCAGCTTAATTCGGAATTTCATCGGTTATCGTGAATATCCCAAATACGGAATGATTCATCGCTACTTCGTTTATAAGCAGGCTTTACTGAAAGAAGCTGAGCAACTCGTGAAAACCAACGTTATTCATGAAAAAGAAGATATTTACTACCTTACTTTTGAAGAATTTCATGAAGTCGTACTCACAAATAAACTGGATTCCCAGCTCATTAGTAAACGAAAAGATGAGTACAAATTATACGAAAAACTAACTCCCCCGCGTGTGATTACGTCTGATGGTGAAATCATTGCAGGTGAGTATAAACGAGAAAACCTCCCGGCGGGCGTTATTGTCGGTCTGCCTGTTTCTTCCGGAGTGATAGAGGGCCGGGCGCGTGTCATCTTAAACCTGGAAGATGCCGACCTAGAAGATGGAGATATATTAGTCACCTCCTTTACTGACCCTAGTTGGACACCATCGTTTGTATCCATAAAAGGTCTGGTCACCGAAGTTGGCGGACTGATGACCCATGGAGCCGTTATCGCACGCGAATATGGCTTGCCGGCAGTTATCGGAGTAGAAAATGCTACCAAGCTCATAAAAGATGGGCAGCGGATTCGTGTGCATGGAACAGAAGGGTATGTAGAAATTCAATGAAAACAAAACAAAAAAAAATAGTCCTTAGAATAATAGTTGTTGTTATACTTATTATTTCCTTTTTTCTTCCCTCTATTAAATCGTCTTTAAACCAAGCGATGCATAGAGAACTTATTGAAAAGGTTGATAAATATGCGCTTTCAGCAAATATAAAGATCGTTCAACTAAAATATAAAAACCAAGGAAACAGTAGTTCCACATCGGTCTCAGCAGGCGCTAGCGGAGTCATTATCCGTAAGGAAAGTAATAAGTATTATGCGCTTACAGCTGAGCATGTAGTTACAGAGGATGATAATATTGATAAAACTCAGATTATTGTTATGGGATATAACGATTTGGATTTTAAAGATTATCTAAGCAAAGAAGGAGAATTTCAGGGAATAGCCAATTATTATCAGCAGTTCCCCGAAGCTGTAGTCGAATACTCTAATGATAAATATGATTTAGCCATAATTAGTTTTATTGCTGATGAAGTTTATACAGTTCTTCCAATTGCAGATGAAATGCCTAAGTATGGAGATATTGTTGTATCTATGAGTAATCCATATGGTAAAAGAAATATTGTTACAGCTGGAAAAGTAATCAGCAGAAAACCAAGACCCTTCGGTGATGAAGCAGGAAAAACGCAATATCCAATAATTAAGCATACCGCTGTATTATCAGAAGGAAGCAGTGGCAGCGCTTTACTTAATGAAGATTTGGAAGTCGTTGGAATAAATTTAGGTGGTAATGAGAATATCTTTCGAAAGTTTATTTCTGGAATGGCGATGCCAAGCGACAGAATCCACGCTTTTTTAGAGGAATGGGAAAATTAATATTTCTAACACTGTCAGGCTGATAAAAGACGGGCAGCGGATTCGAGTACACGGAACAGAAGGCTATGTAGAAATCCTGTAACAGATGGCCCCCCCTGGTGGCAGGGGGGGCCATCTTGACGAAAAGTGTGTAGAATACGAATTCGCCGTACGATAATATTGACAAAATTCGTACGATGTGATATGTTGTTCGTACGATAAATAATTTTTATCGTACGGAGGTGATAAAATGAGTGAAAATAATGTGTTCAGCAAAACGATTACTGCAACTGAGCTGAAAAAGAATTTGGGAAAATATCTGGACTATGTCAATGAAAACAATGAGGTGGTCATAACCAAGAATGGGGAAAAGGCGGTTCGGATGACGCCCTACCTGTCGGACTATGACCGGTATTATTTGATGCAGGTGAAAGAGCAGGCGCTGGATTACCAGTATGGGGGAAAAAAGGTGTCCTATGAGGAATTCATGGACATCAGTGAAAAAAGCGAGCTGAGGATGGAGTATATCGATGGGGAGATCATACTGCTTGGGTCACCAACAGTAGAGCATCAGGAAATATCAGGCTTTTTACACATTATATTCAGTCAGTTCTTAAAGGGAAAAAAGTGTAAAGTGTTTTATGCTCCCTTTGACGTTCACTTTTTCAAGCCGGAAATCAAAGATCCGGACGTATGCCAGCCGGATTTGCTTATTGCCTGTGATATCGAGGAAAATGTTAATGCAAAAGGCCGATATATGGGTACCCCAACCCTGGTTGTTGAGATACTTTCCCCTAGTACCCGGTCCAAGGACATGGTAAAAAAGCTGAATACTTATATGCTCTCCGGTGTAGAGGAATTCTGGGTGGTGGATCCCATACAGAAAACGATCATGATTTATGACTTTCAAGACTTGCAAATCGAAAGCTGTGCTATTTATAAAAATGATGAGGTCGCAGTTTCCCAAGCTTTTGACGGACTCGCCGCTCCTTTGGCTGAAGTGTTCGTTTAAATAAGAAGTTCTTGAAAAATATAAGCATCTGAATCTTGGATGACGTGAAAAAATAAAGATTCATAATATAGTACTGAAAAAATTTATGAGGTGATGAGGCGGAATGCATTTTGGAACATTTGTGCAAATTTGCATATGATGCTTAAGAATGCCGTTCTTCGCTGTTGCGTGAGCGATCATTGTTACTTTCAGAGACAGAATAAAGAAGAATAATTTGCAGAATAATGATCCGCCGGCTAAGCTGGCGGATCATTATTTTAGATGCGGTTAATAATTATTTGACAACATGACCAGATGGTCATATAATAAAACCATAATATGACCACGTGGTCACATATGGAAAAGTAAATCTTTTTGTAAATAATATGACTGCCCACTTGCGAAAGGAGGACGAAAGTTATGCCAACAAATACTTTTTATAATTTAAGTGGTGAGAAGAAAGATAGAATATTCGACGCTGCTCTGCAGGAGTTCTCAATCCGGACTTTCAGCCAGGCATCCCTTAACCAGATCATCAAGAATGCAGGTATACCGAAAGGTAGTTTCTATCAGTATTTTGATAATAAAGAAGACCTCTATCTCTATATGCTAGAAGAAGTTTCAAAAGAAAAGACAGAAATACTCAGCCACATAGAAGGAATGGATCCGGATGCAGATGTTTTTGAAGTGATTGAGCGCAGAACCAGAGAGTTCCTTGAACGAGGAAAAGTGAAACCGGGATATGTCGAGGCAGCGATGCTGATGGAGATTGATAACAGTGAATTTATCAGGAAAATCCGTAAATCATCCGCTGATCGATATGTAAAAATGGCTGAGCGTGATAAAGCGCGCGGCCTCATCAAACCAGAAGTTGATTCCGAGCTTGTGATCAATATGATTTCCACATTCAATTTAAATGAGTATTTCAGGAACGGATCAGACAAGGAAAGGTATTTAAAGAATCTGGGCGATGCAATCAAAATGATCAAGGAAGGGGTATGTTTATGAATTCATATGTACTTGGGTTTCAGGATACCGATAAAACGAAATTAGCGATAGTCGGGGGCAAAGGCGCAAACCTGGGGGAACTATCCAAGATCAAGGGGATACAAGTACCGGAGGGCTTTTGCGTCACAACCGAAGCGTATCAAGAAATGATTGGGAATAACGAGGAATTTCATTCATTGCTGGATCAGTTGTCCCTTCTGAAATCGGACAACAGGGAAGGGATTGGTAAAATCAGCGCCAAAATACGAACGGTCATCGAAGGAATAACGATTCCAAAAGACATCAATCATGAGATTACCCGTCATCTGGAACAACTTGGTGAAAACAATGCTTATGCCGTGCGTTCCAGTGCTACGGCAGAGGATCTGCCGACGGCCTCCTTTGCAGGCCAGCAGGATACGTACCTGAACATTATCGGAAAGGAAGCGATCCTGGGCACATCAGCAAGTGCTGGGCATCGCTGTTTACCGACCGTGCCGTGATCTACCGCATCCAAAACGGTTTTGACCACAACAAGGTCCATCTGTCCGTGGTTATCCAGAAGATGGTTTTCCCGGAGGCAGCGGGGATCATGTTCACTGCCGATCCAATTACTTCCAACAGAAAGGTTGCATCCATCGATGCAAGCTTTGGACTCGGTGAAGCCCTGGTCTCCGGACTGGTAAACGCAGATATCTACAAGGTACGTGACGGCAGAATCGTTGATAAGAAGATCTCCACGAAGAAGCTGGCGATCTATGCTATAAAAGAAGGAGGAACGGAGGAGAGGGTGATCGAGCCCGAACGTCAGAATCTGCAAACGCTGAGAGACGAACAGATCTTAAAGCTGGAGCTGATCGGCAGGCATATTGAGGCTTATTTCGGCCGCCCCCAGGATATCGAATGGTGCCTGTATGAAAATAAATTCTATATCGTCCAGAGCCGTCCGATCACTACTCTTTACCCGATACCGGACGAGCAGGATGGGAAAAACCATGTGTATATGTCTTTCGGCCATCAACAGATGATGACCGACGCCATGAAACCATTGGGGTTATCTTTTTTTCAGCTATTGTCTGACGAGTTTCCCCTTTTTCAAGTCGGCGGAAGGTTGTTCTTCGATATTGCGCACGATTTGGCTTCTCCCACTGGACAAAAGATCGTGCTTATGGCTGCAGACAAAATGGACCCTCTCATGCATAACGCAATCAAGAGCATAATAAAGCGAAAAACCTTTATGAAATCATTGGCGCGTGGTAAAAAAGCCTTCAGTATGGGTTCCGGGTATTTCTCATGGGCGCTGCCCGTTCAGATTATCAAGACATACCGCAGCAACGATGCATCCATCGTTCCGGCTCTGATGTCCCGGAACGAGGCGTCTGCCCGGGATCTGCGGCAAAGGATGGAAAACCTGTCCGGAGACGAGCTGTTTGCCTTTATTATAGAAGCTCATAAGCAATTAAAAGAGGATATGTCTGGCCCGCAAAGCATGGGAACGGTTTTTGCCGGGATATATGCAGTGAGCTGGATTAATAAGAACATGGAAAAATGGCTGGGTGAAAAGAGTGCGGTAGATTCGCTTTCCCAATCGGTAGCCAACAATGTCACTTCGGAAATGGGGCTGGCGCTTTTGGATGTAGCAGACGTTGTCCGGCAATATCCGGCAGTGATGGAGTATTTACAACACGCCGATAATGAAACCTTTTTTGAAAACCTGGCCAAGTTGGAAGGCGGCAATGCTGTCAGCGAATCCATACGGGCGTATCTTGAAAAATACGGCATGCGTTGTTCCGGGGAGATCGATATCACCAGACCCCGCTTCAGCGAACAGCCTACCGCCCTTGTTCCCATGATTTTCAGCAATATCAAAAACTTTGAGCCGGATGCTCATAACACCATATTTGAGCGGGGCCTGCTGGAAGCGAAACAGAAGGAGCAGGATCTCCTGAACCGCTTGGAACAGCTGCCGGTTGGAAAACAAAAGGCCAAAAAAACAAGGAGAATGATCAGCGTTTTGCGCAATTTCGCAGGCTTCAGGGAATACCCGAAGTACTTGATGATCGGGCGTTACTGGATCATCAAGCAAGCCCTGCTGAAAGAGGCCGTCAAGCTCGCGCAAAAGGGGGTTATCCGGGAAAAGGAGGATATCTACTACCTGTCCTTTGAGGAACTCCGTGAGGCCGTTCGTACGAACCGGTTGGATTACAGCATCATAACGAAGCGAAAAGAGGAATACGAGGTCTTTGAGAAATTAACACCTCCCCGTATTATGACCTCCGAGGGCGAGGTTTTGTCCGGCGAATACGATACCGGCAACATCCCGAATGGTGCTTTGGCGGGCATACCTGCTTCATCAGGAACCATTGAAGGCCGGGCGCGGGTCATTTTAAAAATGGAGGATGCCGACATCGAGGAAGGCGATATTTTAGTCACCGCATTTACTGACCCCAGCTGGACACCGGTTTTCATATCCATAAAGGGTCTGGTGGCGGAAGTGGGCGGAATGATGACCCACGGTTCTGTAGTTGCCAGAGAATACGGCCTGCCTGCAGTAGTAGACGTGGAAAACGCTACCAGGCTGATCAAAGACGGACAGCGGATCCGGGTGAACGGAACGGAAGGATATGTAGAAATCCTGTAAATGCCTTTTTATAATACTCTCTAAATCTTGACTATATCCGAGATGATGAATAAAATGTTGGTATGTAGTTTTATCTGTCGAAAAATTTACAAGCGATGCAGAATAAAGGAGAGATTAGATGGCCCAATATTGGATATATTTGTTTCTTACCATAGCATGTGAAGTAACGGGAACCGTGATGATGAAGATTTCCAACGGATTTACAAGAATTGTACCATCAATTCTAATGATGGTATTTTATATATCTATTTTGCCTCTTTTTACACTGGCTTTAAAGAAAATCAACCTCGGCGTTGCCTATGCAATCTGGTCGGGCGTAGGTACTGCTTCTATCGCAATTATCGGATATCTTCTATTCAAAGAACAGATGAACCCTGTAAAAATCACTGCGATAGCCATGATTATTATTGGAGTAATAATGCTTAACCTCAGCGGTGTGACACACGGATAGAAAACAGAGAGGCAGGTGATACACAGGTGCGCCCTGAAATAATTAAATTCGCAAACGGAATACCGGTCAAAGCATTTGTCAGGAGTGTCGGCAAATATCCCTACCACTGGCATGACGCACTGGAAATCATACTGGTGCTGAAGGGTTCTTTCAATATCAGAATGGGCACGGAAGATCACTTGCTGTACGAAGGCAGCATAGCGGTGGTCAATGCCGGCGAACTGCACCGTATGGAAGGAAACGAACAGGAGAATCAAATCCTATTTTTTCAAATCGATGACCGCTTTTATAAAAGTGTCCTGCCGGACAGCAAATATTCCTTTATCTACTGCTGCTCCACCTACCATGAAGCAGAGGCGCCGGAAAAGTACGGTAAGCTGAAAGATTACATTGCCCGGCTGGCAGTGATATTAAACGAACAAACCGGCGTTAACCGTCAAAAGGACGCCGAACACCTCCTGACGGCACTGCTTGCCTATCTGACGGACAACTTTAATTATCTGCGTTGGGGGCCTGGGAAGGCAGCGTTTGAGGAAAAACAGGTGGAAAGACTCAGACAGATGGCTGAGCATATAAACAACAGCCATAGCGTTAATCCGGGACTGAAAGACCTGGCTGCAGAGGTTAATATCAGTTTATATCATTTATCTCATGATATTAAGAATAAGTTCGGATATACATTCCAGGAATTATTGTTTTACAGCAGGATTGAACAAGCGGCAAAACTTCTTTTAAGCACCGATGAACGGATTATTGACATTGCGATGGAGTGCGGGTTTTCCGATTCAAAATATCTTATCAAACACTTCAGGCAAAACTACAAATATTCTCCTTCTGAGTTTCGTAAAAAGTACCGGACAGATGCCAAAACCCTGGCATCACAGACGCAGTACCACGAATATCCCCTTTCTGAAGCAATAAAGTGCATTGGAATTTCAGGAGGCGGGAAATGAGAATGAACAAAATTAGGAAAGAATGGAAAGGCGGGCGTAAATGAACGACCGGCCTTTTTTTTTTACGCAGTTTGACGGTGGTACACCGAAAATTTTTTTATAATAAACCGCAAAAATGTCAATGTATGCGTCTTCCAAAAGAAATAGAATAATTATGCTATAAAATCGCCCAGGGTTAAGAATCCGGAATAATTTATTCCGACTGATGAATACCTGGAAAAACCAGGAGGTAAGGATATGGGGAAGGCAAGCTTATACAAAATAGCGGTGTTTTTTATTGTAATCTGCATGATGGTGACTGCCGCAATACCGATGACATCATGGGCAGAGGAAGAGGGATTCAGCATTCTATCATCCCCTGCGGAGGGCGATGCGTATGTATACAGCGGATGGGCAAGCAATTCAAGTCAATCCGTCACATTCCCTGACGGCATTGTTATTGACGGGACTCAGCCAGGGGCTTATTCAACGATTAAACAAGGCGTTTCAGGTGTCCAGGCCGGAAGAACGCTGTTCATTGCAGATGGCAGCTACACAGGAGCAAACAACAGAAATATAACAATTAACAAGAACATCTCAATGATTGGTCAAAGCCTGGCCGGTACAGTAATTGATGCTCAGCAGGCAAGCAGAATATTCACAATTTCGGCTGGCAGAAACGTTACTATCCGTAATATAACAATGGCAAACGGTCAGATAAGCACTGTCAGCGGCTTTGATTTTTATTTCGGCGGCGGAGCCATATTTAATAAAGGGACTTTAACAGTAAATGATTGTGCTTTTACAGGCAATACCGCGCAAGGCAATGATGTTTTTGTCGGCGGAGCTGTTTATAATTATGAGAATTCTACTTTGAAAATTAATCATTGTATTTTTTTAAATAATGTTGCACAGGATTGGGGCGGCGCCATTTATAGTGACTGGTACGCTACTCTGGAGATTAAAGACAGTACTTTTACAGGCAACACGGCTCCTTTCGGCGGCGCTATATGCAGTTCCACAGGTTTATTGACCGTTGAGGGCAGTACTTTTGCCAATAACAGCGCAACCGCCGATTATAACAGTGGAGGCGGCGGGGCCATATCCAGTTCGGCTGATGAAGTGTTGGTGAAAGACTGTGCTTTTATTAGCAATGCGGCAGCCGCAGATGGCGGGGCCATTAGTTTCGCCTCTGCTGCTGCGGTTGAAGACAGTATTTTTACAGATAACAGCGCAGATTCGGGCGGCGCTGTACACAATGGTGAAAACGCCACACTGATCGTCACCGGCAGCACTTTTACAAATAATACAGGAGGAAATTACGGCGGTGCAATTGTAAATTACGGCAAATTCAACCTGGAAGAAAGTATACTCGTACAAAATAGTGCTGCAGGGTATGGCGGCGCGCTCTATACGGGCTTTGATGATTGTAATATAAGCAACAGTACTTTTGAAAGCAACCGTGTAACCAGCACGTGGTCCGGCGATGGAAAAGGCGGTGCCGTCTGCAGTTTTGATTGCATTTTGAGACTGGATACCTGTGATTTCATCAACAACCTTGCGGATAACAACGGCGGTGCTATTTATAATGATGAACCATGGTTCAGAGAAAGCAGCACGCTGGAAGCGATAAACTGTAACTTTACCGATAACAGAACCAATACGGGCATTAACCGAAATGGCGGTGCCATCTACAATTGTGATATTTTGATGTTGAAGGCCTGTGATCTCAGCAATAACACGGCAGGAACGGATGGCGGCGCCATTTACAATGATGGCGGCAATGCGGAGATTCATTTTAACAGAATCACAGGCAATATGCCCGGCAATAGCCAAATAAGCCACAGCAGCGGAACTATGAATATTGCCAACAACTGGTGGGGGGATAACGAAGGATCGGATGGGAAAATAGCAGGTATCGGTTTAACACCTGCCACATGGCTGGTTCTTACTGTAAGCCGGGACCGGGAAGTTCTTGATCTTGGTGAGTCTTCAACGGTAACAGCAGACTTACTGTATGATAATCAGGGCAATTATTATGCACCTTCCAATGGACACATACCGGATGGAATCCACGTAGCGTTTGATGAATCCGGTATTCCACCCCTTGGCAGTTTCAACCCTTTGTCGGGAACAATGGTTGATGGTCAGGCATCAACTGCTTTCACCGCGAATCGTCCAGGTGCAGCCAATATCATGGTATCCGTTGATAATCAGCAGGTTTCAGCTCAAATTGACATTGAAGATATTGCAATCATACCAGGACGACCTGATACCGGCGGCAGAGCCAGAACATCAGAGCTCGTAACGATTGATTCTGCCGGAAATATAACGGCTGCACCCAAGTTCAATCAAAATACCTTCATAGCAGCAACAGAAATAGGGACTTCCATATTGAATAAGGCTTTTGAAAGGGTTGCAAAAAACAGTGACGGAAAGAGGGCTGTAGAAATTACAATAAACGTAGAAAAAGGCGCGAAGGCATATGAGCCTACCCTGCCCGCAAGCGCCCTGACCTCCTCCGGCACAGGCACGGAGTTTGTAATAAAAACCGGGTTCGCATCGGTCACTCTGTCCGGCGGCATGCTGGAGCAGGAGGCTGCGGCATGCGCTGAAAAGGTGTCCCTGACCGTTGCACAGACGGACTCGTCAGACATTGACAATGAAGAAGCAAGGGAACGGATTGGCGGTAGGCCGGTGATACAGCTAAGCTTGAAACTGGACGGAAAGCCTTATGCATGGAGCAATGAAAACACGCCTGTGACGGTGAGTATCCCATATCAACCTACTGCCCAGGAGCTTGCCGACTCGGAGCATATTACTGTATGGTACATTGACGGCAGGGGCAATGTGGCGGAAGTACCGTCGGGAAGGTATGACCCTGCAACGGGAACCGTAACCTTCAGTACCACACATTTCAGCAATTTTACTGTGGTCTATGTGACAAAGACCTATGACGACCTGGGAAGAGTGGCCTGGGCTAAGAAGCCCATTGAGGTCCTTGCGTCCAAAGGGATCCTGAAGGGGATCTCGGAAACAGAATACGCACCCCAGACAAACATCACAAGGGCGGACTTCCTGTACTGTCTGGTCAGAACCCTGGGCGCCGATGCGAAGGCTGACGGGAATTTTGATGATATAGGCAAGGATGCCTATTACTATAAGGAGATCGCCGCTGCCAGAAAGCTCGGCATCACCGGAGGTACCGGAAACAACAAATTCAGCCCCGATGCAGGTATCACGAGGCAGGACATGATGGTATTGACCGAACGGGCCCTGAGAATGCTGAACAGGCTTGACGCACAGGGTACGGCTTCGGACCTCAGCCAGTTTGCCGACAAATCCCTGGTAGCAGCCTATGCCGTGAACGGAGTAGCCTCTGTTGTCAAGGAAGGACTGATTACAGGCAGCGGCGGCAAGATTAATCCAAGAGGCAATACAACAAGGGCGGAAGCAGCGGTATTCCTGTACAGGATATACAATAACGATTAGAGCTGCCGTGACATCTATAACGGTATTTGGTGTGATGAACAGAGAGCTTGCAGGTTGTATGTTACTGGTCTAATAAAATTTCATGATTTCTATAAACGATGTCCGAAATAAAATCCGTACTTTCGATGTCAAAATTTACAAAGTTTTTCATTCTTGATAGTAACCCGGCATACAGGGACAATCTGCCGTCGTTGTTATAGGTGATCATCATATCCCCATTTGGATGTGTATACGCAAAGGTTACGATTTGCTTTGCAGCCGGGTTAAAATATGCCGCATGAGACCGATGGAGCCCGGAGCCCCATGAGTAAGTGAAATACAATTCCGGCACTCCATCCCCTTCCATATCTGCCAGAGCCATGCTCGTTACACCGAATCCGCCGAACCATTCGCCGAGCGGGTATATGTTACCCTCATATAGCAAAAAGGAAGCACAGGAGGTGTCATATTTAAAGATCCTATAGTCGGAGTTCTCTTTGATCGTTACTGGTGTGATGTTATAACATGTATCGGTGTTGTATCCCGATTTAAAATCCCCTTGCAATGACAGAAAGTCCTTAACACCATCCTGTGTTCCGTATACAGAGGTTTTTATGGGAATTTCCCCGTCGACCCTTTTGATCTTGTAAATACTCCAGATATATCTGCTCTTTTGAGTATTGACATTGTCCATATGCAGACGTGCCAGCCATATTTCATCATCCAGCTGATAAATTCGATAAACAGCGGCACCGGAAGCGTCGGTTAACGTGTACTGATATCGCTCTTTGTATGCAGAAATATCAGGAACGCCCATATTTTCCACCATAAAGTCATTCCCAAACGCCCTTTCATCTACCTCGTTTTGCGTATAGGTAACAGGAATCCTTTGCTGATTGCCGGCCTCATCTATCAGAATGAGTGAATTTTCAGTAATAGTGTAGTATTCTCTATACCCATCAAAAGCAATAAAGGAACTGAGCGGATTCATATAGATTTGCTTTTCAAACGCATAATTGCCATTCAACTCAGCGCTCCTCTTTCCCTCTTTATTTTGCATTGGGTTGGCTGCGCAGACGGCAACGGTGGCAAAACATAGGATGACGGCAAGGAGGATCACCCATTTTTTTGGCTCCCTGAACCTCAGAACGTTCTTCACACGCTCCCGTATGCCAATCTCCCCGAAGGTAAGCGGCCTTGCTGCCAGAAAACGCCGGTTTGCTGCAAAGGACAGCAGTGACGTGCTGTATTCATAAATAATGTCCTCATCTGCTTCCGACAACACCTTTTCATCACAGCTCATCTCCATGTCTTTTGTCATTAGAAGATAAGCAAGCCAGACAAAAGGATTAAACCAGTGAACAGTCAGCACACAAAAACTTAACGGTTTTATCAGATGGTCTTTCCGTTTCAAATGGTACCTTTCATGGTGCAGGATGTACGCACGCTCCTGTTCGCCCAAGCCGAAGGGAATATAAATTTGAGGTCTGATAAAGCCGAGAACGAAAGGCGACCGAATTTTGTCGGA
Organism: Sinanaerobacter chloroacetimidivorans; assembly: GCF_018128545.1. Taxonomy (GTDB): domain Bacteria; phylum Bacillota; class Clostridia; order Peptostreptococcales; family Anaerovoracaceae; genus Sinanaerobacter; species Sinanaerobacter chloroacetimidivorans. Next base: position 44,664 of record NZ_JAGSND010000012.1, read on the forward strand.
TTCATAAACATTGCTTTCCAGCCGGACAGCAGTGGCCATGCGGCGTTTTAGACGGATATAGGTGATCGTGTTGTAGACAAGGAGCACGGTGATACCAGTGCACCAAAGGATTGTGCCCAGCAGTATCCATATTTGGAGAGGATTGACGCTGGCGTATGGAGCAGCTGCCGGAAGGCTTTCACTAATGATAGAATTCATGGTGGGGATGCCTACCGTTACCTTTGGCGTGCTCATATACCCGATATCGGCGGGGACATAATGAAGTGCCGCCCCGCCGCCTCTCTGAGCGGTTGTCATATCAAAGGGCTTCGTTTGAAAGATGCTGAATACGGAGGAAAAAGATACCGGACAAATCAGACGAAACAGCACCACAGACCATAATAGATAGGAATACTTTTTCGGAACCCTTTTCAGAAGCAGTCGGATAAAAAGCAGTGTCAGGATGACATAGCTCGCTGTAATGCTCATGTTTAATACCTTCAGAAACAACGATTCCATGATCATCCCTCCTTATGTGCATCGATCAGGCGTTTGAGTTCGTCGGCTTCCTTTTTCGAGATGGTTTTACCACCGAGAAACGAGGTGAGAAACTGCGGCAGTGAGCCCTCAAAGGCCCTTTCAACAAAACACTCGCTCTCAAAGGCCTGTACTTGCTCTTTAGGAACAACAGCACTTACCACGGTATTCACGTTTTTCAGAAGTCCTTTTTCGCACATTTTTCGCAGCACAGTATAAGTGGTGGGCTTTTTCCAGCCGAGCTTTTCAGCACATAGCGCCACAAGACGGCCCGAAGCCACCGGCTCGTTTTCCCATACAACCAACATAAATCGGTAGTCACTTTCGCAAAGTTTCAGATTTTCCATTCTCTATACCTCCCAATCAGGTTTATGGTTATAAACCCCATGGTTAGTTTATAACTATAAACCTTTATTGTCAATAGGGAAAATTGGTTATTAAGAGATGACATTGAAATAACCTCAAATATAAAATATAATTTTGATTGTGGAAAATGATAGAATTCCAAGCGCGTATGATTCTATGAATCGAGCAATATAAACGGTGGAATGAAGAAAGGAGAAGGTATGGCAACGACGATAGATTTTATAGAATATGTCTGTGAACAGATCAGAGGGATTGGTACTATCAGATACAAGAAGATGTTTGGAGAGTATATGGTTTATATAAATGAAAAACCGATACTTCTCGTATGTGATAATACGGTTTTTGTAAAAAAACTTGACTGTATCAGCGAAAAGATGAAAGACGCAGAGACAGGCTTTCCTTATGACGGGGCAAAAGAGCATTATATATTGGACATAGATCATTCCGAATTCAGCAAAGAAGTGATCGCTTTATTGGAGCCGGTTATTCCGATTCCAAAACCGAAGAAGAAAAAATAAATTTACACGGAGGAAAGATGATGAAGTTTAAGGGCCCTATGCTGGTTGTAAAAGAGATTGAAAAATCTCAGCGATTTTACAAAGAAGCTCTTGGTTTAAGGACTATTTTAAATTTTGGGGCAAATATAACTCTAACAGGCGGTGTCGCATTGCAGACCAGAGAAAGCTGGGAAGAGTTTATTCGGAAAGATGATACCTGCATCCGTTTCGGAGGAAACAATTCGGAATTGTATTTTGAAGAAGATGAGTTTGATCATTTTATCGAAAAGCTCAATAAAATGGAAAATATCCAATATGTTCACCCTGTATACGAACATCGGTGGGGGCAGCGAGTTGTTCGCTTTTATGATCCGGATATGCATATTATCGAAGTCGGAGAAAACCTGAAAGCAGTATGTAAACGATTTTTGGACAGTGGTATGACAGTTGAGGAAGCTGCACAGAGGATGGATGTTCCTGTAAAATTTGTTCAGGCCTGTATTCGATAAATTCCGCTTTAACAGTAGGGATTGCATATAAAATGAAAATAAGGCATGCCAAGATAGCCGGGGGCTGCCTGGCATGCCAGAATAAAAATACCACATTATGCTTTGGAACAAAGGATACCTATTACAAGCGAATCTTCGCAGTATTTTTCACCCCATAAATTAGATAATATTGCTTCTACATGAAAACCATTTTCTTCCAGTTCTTTTTGTATGGACTTATGGGAAAAGAAAGACTGATAGATATAATAAGACTTTATCTCAGAATCTATTACAACTGCAAGATCGCACAGTGCAGAAATATCCGGGTAGATTATGGTTTTTTCAAGAACGAAGTGCTGATGGGGCCTCCAGAAGCCTGAATCGGAAGCATACCACTTTGATACAGCTCTTTCTTTTCGGTGCTCAAAAGCACTCATAGTGGAAACGTCAAAAGCAAAAAATCCTTTTGGTTTTAACGCTTGGTGTATGTTCTTCAGTAAAATTCTCCTGCTGTCCGGGCTAAGAACACCGTAGTCCTGGGAAATTAACAGTGCACTATCAAATTGGTTGTCTCCAAAAGGACTCAGGTAACTTGAAATGATGAAGTCCGCATTTTTACCTCGATTCAGATTTCTTGCATACCGGATAGAGGTTTCCGATCTGTCTATACCAGTCAGTTGATATCCCTTCTGAACAAGCTGAAAACTGTATAAACCCGGACCGCAACCCAGATCCGCTATAGAGCTACCGGTTTTTAATCCTGTTGCTTGGATGAAATATTCGCAAATGGCTTGTATTTTTTCCGGTTTATAGCTTGCGGCATCGGTTTGTGGTGAAAGGTGCGCCTCCAGCATCATTTTAGAGATATGAAGATCATTCCAGAGTTCCGCACCTTGTTCGTATGGTGCAGGAAGTCTGTCGGTGTTTATTAAGTCTATTAAAGTAAGCATAGCAACTTCCTTTCTAAAATAAATCATTTGATAGCATACTGCAAAAGGGGATACCGCTTATACGGTATCCCCTGGAAAATAAAAGGAGATACCACCAGAAAGGAGAGCAGTTACAACAAAAAATGCCTTCATAAAAAAGGTAAAAGACATTTTTATCTGTAAACTGTTCCTTCTTTCTTTTCCGGTTCGTGCAGATTTTCGCCCCAACCGGATGGTATCCCTCCAATAATCATATTCAGTATACTATCACTTCTATCATATCTTGCTGTGTACCGGATGTCAATTATTTAACATTTTCGTAAAGAATTTTAAGTATTTTGTAAAGCACTGAAACTCAAAACTTGGTAAGGTAAAAAGGAAGAAAATTGGCTATAAAGAAAGAAAATTGGCTATGATGGAAAAAATCCGAGGCCTGACACAAGTGGAGAGTGAAGATAACATGAATTGCAGTAAGAAAACGAATCAATGGAATTTATATCAAGGAAGATCACAGGTGGCTTCCATCGGCTATATGCCGGGATTGGATGGGCTAAGGGCTTTGGCGGTGTTTGCGGTAATGGCCTACCATCTCAATCTGACCTGGGCACCGGGAGGGCTTTTAGGGGTAAGTCTGTTCTTTGTACTGTCCGGGTATTTAATTACCAACATCCTGCTGACCCAATGGGAACACTCCGGATCCATTGATTTGAGAGATTTCTGGCTGCGCCGGGCCCGGCGTCTGCTTCCGGCCTTTTTTTTGATGCTGGCCGGCGTGATGTCCTGGATTGCGTTGTACGCTCCGGAACGTCTGGCAGTCTTGAAGCAGGAAGCGTTAGCCGCAATATTTTATTGCAGCAACTGGTATCTGATCTTCCATCAAGTATCTTATTTTGAAAGCTTCGGCCCGCCGTCTCCTTTGGGGCACCTCTGGTCTTTGGCGGTAGAAGAACAATTTTATCTTTTCTGGCCGATTCTTTTGGGATTAGGGCTGCGCTGCTTTCCGCAGCGAAAATGGATTATCAGGGGAACAGCTGTTGTCGCTTTGATTTCGGTTGCGGCGATGACGCTGATTTATATACCTGGACATGACCCCAGCCGGGTATATTATGGAACGGATACACGTGCTTTCGCGTTGCTCGTCGGGGCTGTACTAGCAATGGTATGGCCCAGCGGTCAGATGACTGCGAACCTGTCCGGCAAAAAGCGAGTGACCCTTGACGCGGTAGGAAGCATGGGGTTGTTGGTCGTACTTTTGATGATTATGAAAACCAACCAATACCATCCCTTTCTCTATCAGGGCGGACTCTTGCTTTATTCTGCTGCGGCGGCTTGTCTGGTGGCTGCTCTGGCCCACCCTGCAAGCTATCTGGGCAGGATTTTCGGATGGCGCCCGTTGCGTTGGCTGGGAGAGTGTTCTTATGGGCTTTACTTATGGCATTATCCGGTTATCGTGCTGACAAGCCCCGCTGTGAATACGGAAGGCCCGGACCTTTCACGTACACTGTGGCAAATCGCGGTGAGCATGCTTCTGACGGTATTGTCTCGCTACCTGATCGAGGAGCCGATTCGATACGGAAGAAGAAAACCATTTCGGAAACGGCCGTCGGACCTTCAGCGGTGGCGGAGGCCAATGGCCCTCAGCATCAAAATTTCAGTTAGTATCCTTCTGATTTTTTTAGTGTTGTTTGTGACTGCCAATGAAGGGATACAGACTTTGGCAAAGGATTTATCAGAGAGAACGGAGAACAATACGGCTGAAATGGAAGCCCGGGTGACTGAAATGGAAGACAGGGTGACTGAAAAGCAAACCCAAACGGACGAAAATAAAGTTATTGCAGAGGGTAAGGAAGATCCTAAGGACGAACCTGCCACGGATGGGGAACCAGCTGCGGCAGATCAGAAGGGTGATATCAAAGGGGATGATATTACAGCTATTGGAGATTCCTTAATGATCGATGTAGAATCGGTTTTGCTGGAACGTCTGCCCGGCATTGTCATCGATGCGAAGATCGGCAGACAGATGCATCAGGCTCCGGACGTCGTTTCAAGGCTTCAAAAAGAAGGGAAACTCGGGAAAATCGTGATTATAGAATTAGGAACAAACGGTTCATTTACGGAAAAACAGTTAGCTGAAACACTGGATACCCTGAAAGAAGCCGAGGAAATCGTCCTGGTAAATACGCGTGTCCCGAAGCCTTGGGAAACGGTGGTGAATGAGACGCTGAAAAGGGTGTCGGAGTCTTATCCGAATACAAAGCTGATAGACTGGTATGCAGCCAGCAGCGGCCATGATGATTACTTTTATCCGGATGGTGTACATCTGAACAGGAAGGGTGCGGAAGCCTACGGGGAAATCTTGTTCGAAGCCTTATCAAATTTATGATATAATGAACGCTAGCCATTGAGATGCAGCGTCGCTGCAAAGAAGCGTTTATTGAATCATAAATTGCTCACCAATTTATGATATAATACTAAAAAACCAAAGGAATAAGGATATGCACGAAAATAAGATAAAAGTATTGGTTGTTGAAGATGAAGCTTCTATCCGGCGTTTTATCACACTGAATCTGGAGATGGCCGGGTATGAAGTCGGAGAAGCAGAGAGCGGAGAGGCTGCACTGGCACTGCTCACGACGCTGCGCCCCGACGTGGTTGTGCTGGATCTGATGCTGCCCGGAATTAACGGGCTGGAAGTCTGCCAGCACATTCGTGAAACCATGCCGGAACCGCTCGTCATCATGCTGACGGCAAAGGGACAGGATACGGATAAAATAATGGGTCTTGAACTGGGAGCGGATGATTATATGGTCAAGCCCTTTAATCCCTTTGAATTAATTGCCAGAATCAAAGCAATGCTAAGACGCAGGAACCGTTTTGAAACCGGGAAAACGGCCTATGTTTGCGGTGATCTGCACTTGGACACTGCCGCCAACAAACTGCTCAAAAACGATATGGAAGTGGAGCTGACCCCTACGGAATATTCTTTATTGAAAATGTTTATGGAAAATCCGGGAAAAGCATTGAAGAGAGACGAGATGCTGAATGCTGTCTGGGGAGAAGATTATTTTGGCGATACGAAAACTTTAGATGTGCATATCAGGCGGCTGAGGGAAAAAATCGAAGACAATCCCTCTGAACCCCAACATATTAAAACCGTTTGGGGTTCCGGCTATCGATGGCAGCCTCAGTCCGGCAGGAGGCTTCCATGAAAGGGATCAGAGGGAGACTGACGGCGAATTTCATGATTGTAATTTTGGTTTCGGTGGCTATTTTGGAAGTACTGCTGATCTATACTGTCCAGCAAAATTACTACGGCAGCTTAAAGGGCAACCTGACGAATCAGGTCAAAATCAGCGCGGATATGTATTCCAAATATTATTCCGATACTTCATTGGAAGATAATATCCTCTATAATGTCGATGCATTTTGGAATCAAAGCAATGCCGAAGTGGAAATTGTCGACCGGGAAGGGAAGATTATCATGGACTCCTTGGGGACGATCCCCGGACAAGGAGAGCCGATGGATGATATTCAGGATGCCTTACATGACAGGATGGGGGAATGGGTAGGCAAATTAAACGGCCAGAAAGTTATGGCTGTAGCCTATCCTTTGAAGTCGGATGGAGAAATTGTCGGAGCCTTACGTCTGATTGCTTCTACTGATGCCATCGATCAAGACATTCGGAGCACGATGAAAATTTTTATCGCCATCGGGATTTTTGTTGTTTTGATTGTCGGTTTGCTCAGTATTTTTTTAGCGAATACCATTCTGGTCCCTTTGAAGGAAGTGACGACTGTTGCCGAAAGCATGGCGGCAGGAAATTTTCAAATCAAGAGTCAGAAAAAACGGGATGATGAGATCGGAAAGCTTTCAGATACCTTGAACTACATGGCCGATGAAATTAAAAAGAAGGAAAGGCTTAAAAATGATTTTATTTCTTCGGTATCCCATGAATTGCGCACCCCGCTGACCTCTATTATGGGCTGGGCTATTACGCTTCAAAGTGAGAAATTTCAGCAGAAAGAGATGCTTCACGACGGCCTCGGCATTATTGCCAAAGAGAGTGAACGTCTCACTCAGATGGTAGAAGAGCTTCTTGACTTTTCAAAGTTTATTTCCGGCAGAATCAAGCTTGAATATAAAACAGTGAACCTGACGGATCTTCTGGAACATATCCGAAAACAGCTGACGCCGCGGGCCGTTCGGGAAAGCATTGATTTTACCGTTGCTTATCCGGAAAACATGTCCCCTTTGTTAACAGATGGCAACCGTTTAAAGCAATTATTTATCAATATTCTGGATAATGCTTTAAATTTTACGGATGCCGGAGGATTTGTCCACTTTCAGACCGAGATCAGAGAAAAAGAATATACGTTTACCATTACGGACAGCGGGTGCGGCATTGCTGCCGAAGAGCTGCCCATGGTGAAAGAAAAGTTTTATAAAGGCAAGAGCTCACATTCCCAAAACGGGATCGGTTTATCCATCTGTGAAGAGATTGTCATCCTGATGGGGGGGCGGCTGGAAATCAGCAGCGAGGTTCATGTGGGGACAACTGTCGTGATTACCTTGCCGAAAGAGGTGGGAGCCAATGGTTAAAAAATGTCTGCTTCTCTTCCTTGCATTTTTGGTTTTGATGCTTGGGGGCTGTGCCAATTCCTCAGGCTCATCGGCCGGTAAGATTATACCCCCGCCCAATCAAACCTCCCCTCTTGGAGGAAAATGGACCGTGATTCAAGAGTTGGATAAAAACGGGAATACAGGAGAGACAACGTTGCAATGGGAAGGAAGCAGTGTGCAATTTACTGCAGGTGCCGTCGCATTCGGCGGGCATGTATGGGACAATCTTTCTTATAAAATCAAAAGGGTAAATGCGGCAGATTATTTAATGACAAAATATATTCCATTTTCCGATGTTTCCATTCCGGAAACCCAGGAGGTCGATGTCATTACGGTCTATGCCGCTTCCAATTTTCTGGGCGAATTTATGAAAATTGACGATGCAAACATGATTTCCTTTGTACAAAACAAAGGCCTTTTATTGAAAAAGGTTTCGGATCAGGCGGACGGCCTGCTGGGAACAGCCGACAGAAATGTACAAGATCTGAATCAGGACAGCAATGAAGGGACATCCGGTGTCCTGTTGGGATTGCGGATTCCTTCAGGCAGCGGTTATATCTACCGTACGATTTGGGTCGCTGCCGATCATCACCAGCTTCACCCGGTTCTGGCGGCTGAACAGATTTTTTTCCCGCGTACCAGCGGGTTTTGGCAGCTTCGTGTTCAGGACATCTCTGCGGGCGGAAAGACAGGCAATCTGCTGACGGCCCGCAATGTGGAGACAAAAACTCCTGAGATGAAGAAGGAGAAAGATGGAACGGAGGCGCAGGAGGGTACTGAGCCGGCTGTAAGAATCATCCATTATATCGGCAATGATTATATAGCCACTGAAAAAGATCATGACGGAGTGAGACAATTGCAGGTATTGCCGGTGGACAAATTATCGTCTGCCACGGAAATCAAGGTTTCCGATTTGATGGGGGACAAGGGATTAAGCGCTTATTTGTATGCAAGAGAGCATGCAGCTGAGGCATTAAGCGACAAAGGGGTTCGTTTGATTGACAGAGATGATTCCGGGGAGAATTTCGGCCTCGTAAGGAAAAACGGACATTGGTTTCTTGTGGGTAGAATCAACCATCAAAGCGGCGGGGAGATTGCGCAAACAGACTTTGATCTCAAGATTATCCCGCCGTCTAATTTGATTTTCTATGATACCCTGGTTTTAAGCTGGCATCATATCAAAGACCGGGTTCCTGATGCCATGGATGCCTTTACTTCACCGAATAAGGATATTGCTTTGGTTAAAACGAAAAATAAATTGATGATTTACCCTATTGGTTCTGAACAATTAGCGGAAAACCCGCTGGGGGAGATTGACCTGCAGGAAGGAGCCGCCGTAATCATGGCCGAGTGGGCGACAGGGTCCTATGTTGACAGTTGGGAGAAGTCGTTTCTCTCTTTTGGTGCCCAAGCCCTACCAAGCAGCTCTGTCCGGATACGCTGAAGGTGACTCATGGAATAATTTACGCTGAAGGTGACTCATGGAACAATTTCAAAAACAGTCCCTTGGTTAAGATCAGCCACTCTCATAGAGCCATAAACCCCTAAATACAGCCTGGTTTGATCCAGATTTGTTCCCAAACCGACATAATAAGCTGATTGAGACCCAAAATCATAATCGGTTTCAATGACGCTGAAATCATTTTGTTTACAATCTGCCCGTAACCAGGTATAAGCAAGAACCCCTCTTGCAGGTGGTGAAGAACCTTCATTTCGAGCCAGATCAGTAAATAAAATACTTCCCGTTAAATCGGGAATGTCATTCCCCATATAGGGTTGGACTCCTGTAAGTGCGGTTGCCCCAAACTTATCGGAGCGGGCATCCTTATGAAAATAACTGGTCAGAGGGCGAAGACGCTGTGCGGAAGTTCTAACTGCTTCATCGTAATAAGCAACTATTTTCTCATCCAACGCAGGATTTCCAGCACAGCCGCTTATGATTGAAGTAGGAAACGAACCTTCCCACCCGCGCCATCCGAAGTTGATAAAGCCTTCTCTGTCAGGTCCGGATTCTGTGAAAGGCGCTTGAACAAGCTGAGTAACCGGTATTGGTTTGTAATCAGAGAATGAAAAAATCGACTCTTCCAGATCCTGTCCTACATTACCTACAAATTTGATAAACTGATTCTGAAATCTTTGAAACGAAATGCCTGGTATATTTCGAACCCCTTTGGCAATTACCGTAAGGGTTTCCGGAATCGGTGCGGGAAGTTCGTCAAAACGTGTAACGACGGGCGGATTATCGATAAATGTATTCACAGCCACATCAATTTCAATTATTTTGCCGGCTATTTCCATATCATTTTGGCTTAAATTAAATGGGTCATAGCCTGATCCGCCATCACCGGTGGTTAAAACAAGCTTTCCTGTTTCCGGTGAAAAATTTAAACTATTGAAACCATTATGATTTGAAAAAGGCCTTCTTAAATAAAGTAATGTCCGCCGTTTTTGAGGTTGACCATTCAATTGTAAACTCCATTCTTCAACGGTATCAATATGATCATATTGAATTTCTCTATCGATCCAGTTTTGGTTTAAGGTTTCGGGGTTGCACGGGTCAGGATGAAATGATCCGGGAAGAGCACCCGGACCTTGTGTTCCCGCTGCTGAATAATGAAGATAAAACAGACCGTTATCATAAAAGTCGGGATGAAACGCCAGTCCCAGTAATCCCCTTTCATCATATCCGCCGTTGGATGTACCTAAATCCAGGATTTGCGGACGGATATCTAAAAAAGTCTCTATAACTCCATTTCCTACGTAATAGATTTCTCCTATCTGGGTTGCAATAAATAATCTTTCAGTTAAGTCCCCCGGAAGAATAGCTGTTTTTATAACAGTAGGCATATTTAAATCACTGACGACAGGCCGTAAACGAACTTTAACATGGACCAACGAGTTTCACCCCTCTTTCATGGTATTCTTTTATAAGAATATGATAACAACTGTTCATTTAGTACAGATTGGCCCAGAGCTGATATTTGCAACATAATCATACAAGTACGTACATAATTGTGGTATACTAAGAATGGATACAAAAGCAAGAAAGGAGCCTTTCTATGATTGAACTTGCCTTTGGAGAAAGTCCTGCCGGTGCACTAAAACTGGCAAAATCGATGAAACGGGGAGAACGTCTATCTGGTACAATTGCCGTGTTTGGCGGCACCAAAAAAGAACGGCGTGAAGCAAAGAAGCCCCGCAATTGGTCTGGTATCACCATGGAAGGCTGTTCGAAGGATGTTGAGGCCTTGACCCTTGCATTGGATATTGGTGATATTGCGGAGATGGATACCGACATAATCAAACGCAAAATGCTGCTTGACGGTTTGTTTGCGGACTTTCCGGGAGCGTCTGATGAATTATGGAAAACGAATATGAATGCACTGATGCGGATTCAGGAAGCAAGAACAACACTGGAGCCTGTACGAATGTGGATATGCTCCGATGATCCTGCGGAAGTATGCGGATTGTATTATACCTGCCGCTTGATGTCAGATTCACAGACACCTCTTTCTGTTGTACGTATACCTGCGCAGATTGAGAAAGACAACAGTATCACCCGTTATCACAGCACCAGAGAAGTACCTGCAGAAGATTTTGGAGCATTCACTGAGTATGAGGAGTCTATAAGTGATTTACAACGTAGAGTTTATGCAAATAATTGGGGTTATTTGACGCATGAAAATGCTCCTTTACGTACGATAATCAATGGAAGAGTCATTAGTGTACCGGTGGACTTCTATGATTTTGCACTTCGATCCAACATACCTGAGGGAGAGTTTCGGGTTGCACAGTTGATTGGCAGAACATTAAACCAAATACCAGGCGTCATTGACAGCTGGCTGTTCTTAAGGGTGCAGGCTATGATACAATCAGGAGAATTGATTGAGATTTCAGCGGTTTCTGACGATCATCCCTATTCAGGTGTGGTGAAACGAAGCTGCGAAAAGGATATCTTTTGAAACAGACAAAAATAAAGGATTTAAAATAGATTATGGAGAAATTAGTCATCGGAATATTAGCACACGTGGATGCGGGCAAGACGACACTCTCAGAGAGTATCCTGTATCTGAGCGGTAAAATTGGAAAATTGGGAAGGGTGGATAATAAGGATGCTTACTTGGATACCTATGAGCTGGAACGGGCAAGAGGAATCACCATTTTCTCCAAGCAAGCCGTATTTGAAATCGGTGAGACTCAGATTACCTTACTGGATACTCCGGGGCATATAGATTTTTCGGCAGAAATGGAGAGAACCCTTCATGTGTTGGATTATGCCATTTTAGTGATAAGCGGTGCTGATGGCGTACAGGGACATACCAAAACATTATGGCGGCTGCTTGATAGGTATCAGGTCCCTGTTTTTATATTCGTGAATAAGATGGATCAGAATGGGACGGACAAGGACAAGCTAATAGAGGAAATAAAAAAGCAGCTGGATGACCGATGCGTTGAATTTGGGCCGGTTGAGACCGACGGATTTTACGACCAACTGGCCATGTGTGACGAAAGGATGCTGGAAGCCTATCTGGCAACAGGCCAGATTGAGACCTCACAGATAAAAAGAGCGGTCAAGGAGCGCAGCGTATTTCCGTGCTTTTTCGGCTCGGCTTTAAAATTGGAAGGCACTGAGCAATTGATACAGGGGATCGTAAAGTATGCCGTGATTCCTTCCTATCCCGATGAATTCGGGGTTAAAATATTCAAAATAACAAGAGATGAGCAGGGAAACCGTCTCACGCACCTGAAGCTTACAGGCGGAAACCTGAAGGTGAAGGATCTCCTGAAGAATGGCATTTGGGAAGAGAAAGTGAATCAAATTCGCATCTATTCCGGTCAGAAATTCGAGGCGGTGAATGAGATACAGGCGGGCTCTGTATGCGCAGTAACAGGGCTCAGTCAAACCAAGCCGGGAGAAGGCTTGGGGAGAGAGAAAGCTTCTGATAAGCCAGTATTGGAACCCGTACTCTTTTATCAGATGATCCTTCCGGAAGGCTGTGACCCAAGAGCGATAATGCCCAAGCTGCGTCAGTTCGAAGAAGAGGCACCGGAACTTCATCTTGTCTGGGATGAGCAGCTGCAGGAAATTCAGGCACAGCTCATGGGGGAGGTGCAGATTGAAATTCTGCAGAGCCAGATACAAAGCCGTTTTGGAGTTGAAGTGGTCTTCGGTGCAGGAAGAATTGTCTATAAAGAAACCATTCTCAACGTAGTAGAAGGGGTAGGACACTTCGAACCATTGCGGCACTATGCAGAGGTTCACCTGTTGCTGGAGCCGGGTGAGCCTGGCAGCGGCCTGGAGTTTGGAGTAAATTGCAGTGAGGATGTGTTGGGTAAAAGCTGGCAAAGACTTATTTTAACCCACCTGGAAGAAAAACCGCATAAAGGAGTTCTGACAGGGTCAGCGATTACAGACATGAAAATTACTTTAGTCTCAGGCAGAGCACACAATAAGCACACGGAAGGCGGGGATTTCAGGGAGGCCACCTACCGTGCGGTGCGCCAGGGCTTGAAGGAGGCCCGATCCATATTGCTGGAGCCCTATTACGACTTTCAACTGGAGCTGCCTGAGAAAATGGTTGGAAGAGCGATGACCGACGTTGAGAAAATGCATGGCACAAGCGAAATCTCGCAGACTGACGGCGAGATGGCAATCCTGAAGGGAAGCGCACCTGTTAGTACCATGAGAAATTATCAGCAGGAGGTAACTGCCTATACGAGGGGCCTTGGCAGATTGTTTTGCAGCCTGAAAGGGTACGGACCATGCCATAATGAGGAAGAGGTCATAGCGAGTATCGGATATGATGCGGAAAATGATATGGGAAATCCGACAGGCTCTGTGTTCTGTGCCCAGGGTGCAGGGTTTTTGGTGGCTTGGGATGAAGTAAAGGACTATATGCATGTTGAAAGCTATCTTCAGAAAAAAGACGGTTTATCAGGAGAAACACTTCAAAATCCAACCGCGGCCGCAGGGGAGAGGGGGATCAGTTTAGAGGAAATTGATCAGATTATCAATAGAACCTTCTATTCGAACCAGGGGAAGAAATCGGTCTGGAAGAGACGCATTGCAGCCAGCGAAAGGCATTATGAACCTGCTTCAGGAAGACATGATGAACCTGCTGCCTATGCCGGCAGACAGATGGAAACCAAAGAAGAGTATCTCCTTGTGGATGGCTATAATATTATTTATGCATGGCCGGAATTGAAAGAGCTTGCAGATGAGAATATGGGCGGAGCCAGAATGAAGCTGCTTGATTCACTAAGTAATTATCAGGGTATCCGAAACTGTCAGATTATCGTTGTATTTGATGCTTACCGCGTTCAGGGGCATCGCGAGGAAGTAATCGACTATCATAATCTCCATATCGTATATACCAGGGAAGCTCAGACGGCGGACCAGTATATTGAAAAATTTGCCCATGACAACAAGAAGAAATACAGGATAGAGGTTGCAACGTCAGACGGTTTACAGCAGATGATTGTAAGGGGGGCAGGATGTTTCTTATTATCCGCCAGAGAACTGAAAGAAGAGATTGAAGAGGCCAATGAAAGAATCAGGCAGGAATATCTGGAAATGCAGGGAATAGACCGCAATTATCTAATAGATGCATTGTCTCCGGAAGCAAAACAACAGATGGAAGAGCTGATTCGAAAAGAAAATGACAAGTAAACAATTTATTTTTAAACAAGGAAAGGGATGCAGTAAAATGGGATTAAAGAAAAAGAGCAGCAAATTATTTTTTAATACGGTTGTAATTGCGGCGGCAATTTTGATGCTGCTGCCTACTGTCAGCTTTGGCGGTGATAATAGCAGCAATAACGGCAGCGGTATGAAAACCAATAGCACCGATGAGTTTAAGGTGATCGGTTATTATTGCGGGGAATGGTTTGATGTACCGGTGGAAAAGCTGCAGGCTGAAAAACTAACACACATCATGTACGGTTTTTTGATACCTACGGCGGATGGTACCTGCAAGCCCTTTGAGGAGCCGGATGAATTGACGCAGCTGATTGAAAAGTGTCATAACGCGGGTACGGAGGTATACGTTTCTGTGGGTGGATATTCAGAAAAAAACGGACCGCCTCTGGTTTCCGTATTTGAGAAAATCGGGGCAGATGATAAGCTGAGAGAAAACTTTACGGATCAGATTGTGGACGTTGTGCAGCGTTATGGCTTTGACGGTGTTGAAATGGACTGGGAGTATCCGACGTATGCCAGTAGTGCCGATTATGAAAAGACCATTGTGTTGTTGTCAGAAAAACTGAAACCATTGGGAAAGGGCTTATCAACGGCGTTGCCTGGAACAGGTAGTACGGACGGCAAAAATGTATGGGAAGCACTGGCGGCTGTTACAGATAAAACAATTGAGTGCTTCGACTTTATCAGCTTGATGTGCTATGATTTAAGAAACGATCCCAATCACAGTCCCATCTGGTTTGCCAATACATCCATCAATTATTGGAAGACCTATCGAAATGTACCGGCAGAAAAGCTGATCCTGGGCATGCCTCTTTATGCAAGGCCAAGCTGGCAGCAGTACAGATTCTTGGTGGCAATGGATAAGGACAATGCATACAGGGATTATGTTGCTACAGAGCCTTATGAATCCACCTATAACGGTTTGAATACTCTTCGTGAAAAGACGATGATTGCTCTTAGAAAGGCAGGCGGTGTGATGCTGTTTGATGTCAATGAAGATACCTACGATGAAACCAGCGTAGTATCGATGATCGATGACACCCTTACTGCGATGGACGGACTGAACAGGGAGGAAATCAACAAGTATATATGGGTTGTAATCGACAATAAGGCACTGTCATTCAGTTTAAAGGACGGATTGGGGATGCCGTTTATAGATGAGAATAACAGAACCCTTGTTCCGGTACGCAAGCTGCTTGAAACCATTGGTGCAGAGGTCAGCTATATCTCAGATTCCGAAGGAAAGGTTCTGTCCGTTGACGCTGATCTTAATGGAACTCGTCTTCATATCAATATTGGCAGTAATCAGTATTCTGTAAATGGAAAAATATTAAAAATGGACACTTCGGCTATCATAAAGAATGGAAGAACCTACTTACCTGCCCGCCCGGTGCTTGAAGTCTTTGGGTATCATATGTCTTTTAGTGAAGCAGGTAAAAGCGTATATGCAGCGTCAAATTAAAAAGACAAGAAGCCTGCCCTTAGGGGCAGGTTTTTTCGTGAGAAATTTTAAAATGCTTTCGTAAAGAATATCAAATTGGAGTATAATGAATAAAACACATCGTTATGCGATAAAAAAACTTTCTTCAAGGGATCTGCTCTTAATAATAACAATATTAAGAAGGTGATAAGATGTCCGAATCTGTTATCGTTACCGATAGCTCCAAATGCAAACAGTGTTATACGTGTGTAAGAAACTGTCCTGTAAAAGCGGTGAGAATCAAAGACGGAAAGGCTGAAGTAATTCAGTCCAGATGTATTCAATGCGGCAATTGTGTAAAGCACTGCTCCCGTAAAGCAAAGAAAATTAAGAATTATATTCCGGCTACGGAATCGATACTGAGTTCGGGAAAGAAAACCATTGCATTACTGGCGCCTTCCTATGCGGCGGGACTCTATCCTCTTTTCCCCGAAGAAGTGATTCGGAATTTGGGCAAGATTGGATTTGATGAAGTTTGGGAGGCAGCTATCGGAGCAGAATACGTAATCGATGACACTGCCAAATATGCAGAAACCAATGCCAACAAGACCTTGCTCAGTTCTCCATGTCCTACCTTTGTAAATTTAATTGAAAAGCATTTTCCAAAACTCATATCCAATCTGGTTCCTATTAGTTCACCGATGATTGTAACTGGACGAATCATAAGGGAAAAATATAAAGACATAGATGTCAGGATCGTCTTTATTGGTCCCTGTATAGCGAAAAAAGATGAAATCATGCAGGATCAGTATCTTGGGTGCATTGATGCGGCTTTAACCTATGAAGAAATATGTCTGCTGTTTGCAGACATTGATAGAAGTAATAAGGATCATCTCACAGAGAAAACCATTCCATACTATACGGCTTCCCCAAAAGGTAGGCAAATACCCTTTTCGGGGGGGATTATATCAGATTATAAAGGCAGGTTTCCCGAAGATAGCTTGAACTCCTGTGACGGCATTGAAAACTGCATCGAGCTTATTAAACATATAGAGCGATCTGATAGGAGAGGGGAACAGGACTTTCAAATCTATGACGTGCTGAGCTGCAGAGGCTGCATTGACGGAGCTTGTATGGATAACGATCTGCTGATTCAGGAGAGGCGTAAGATCATATCTGATTTTATTGTCAGAAATGACGTGATATCAAACCAAATACCTTTCAGGGAGCATTACGATATTGATAGGGGAAGAACTTTTCATAACAGAATGATCCCTTTGAGCCAGCCCGATGAAAGAAGCGTTCGGGATATTCTTGCAAGAATCGATAAATACAGTGAGGAGGATGAATTAAATTGCGGGGCCTGCGGATATGATTCATGCCGGGAAAAGGCCATAGCAGTTTATCAGGGGATTGCTGAAGTGGAGATGTGTATCCCTTACCTGCTGTCTCAAAAAAACGAGTGTTATCTGAAAATCAGCGATGCCTTTGATACCGTGAATCATTTGAATGAACAGTTAAATGCCATCTTTGAATCTTCTTATGACGGTATGATCGTATGCGATGCAGCGGGCAAAATTGTCAAAGCAAATTCTGCATGGAGGAATATGGTTGGAATCGGGGAAATACCCGATACAGAAGAAGCATTAGAAGGCGGCAGAACGGTCTATCCTTCCGCAGCATTGCTTGCATTAAAAGAGAAAAGAAGAGTTACGTTTTTACAAGAATGCAAAAATGGTCGCAAATTCATTGCAACCGGTAATCCAATCTTTAGTGAAAAAGATGAAATAGTGGGGGTTGTAACCAATATCAGGGACATTGAGGAACTGAGCAGGCTGACTCATAATGTTCTGAAAAAGAATGAAAAAGATACCTCTACTTATTCCGGAATCATCACAGAAAGTAAAGAGTTCGGGAAGGTATTGGAACTGGCTGCGCAAGCAGCGAAATTTAAATCCACTGTACTTCTGCTTGGAGAAACCGGTGTGGGAAAAGATGTAATTGCCAGACTAATTCATAATTTGAGTCCTTTAAAAGAAGGTCCCTTTGTGAAAGTGAACTGCGGCGCTATTCCGGAAAACTTATTGGAATCGGAGTTTTTCGGATATGAATACGGAGCTTTTACCGGTGCCAAGAAAGACGGTAAAATCGGATTTTTCGAGGAATCAAACAGGGGGACGATTTTTCTTGATGAAATAGGAGATCTGCCTTTATCCCTGCAGGTCAAACTACTCCAAGTCATACAGGATAAAAACGTGCGGCGGATCGGTGCTTCAAAAAGTGAATCAGTTGACGTCAGAATCATTGCCGCTACAAATAATGATCTGAAAAAAATGGTGGAGGAGGGAAGGTTCCGGGAGGATTTATACTACCGCTTAAACGTGATTTCAATACATATTCCGCCGCTGAGAGAGAGAAAAGAAGACATCATTCCTCTTGCCTATCATTTCCTGGATGTCTTTAATAAGCAATACGGAACCAAAAAGGAATTTGGCCCGGATGTACCGACAATCCTTGGGAGCTATTATTGGCCGGGTAATGTCAGAGAACTTGAAAATTTAATTGAAAGAATTGTAGTTATATCAAAGGATTCAGAAATCTCCTTAAAGGATATTCCCCCTTATGTCAAGCAGGTTTCGAATACTCAGCACGGCCAGATTATAGTAAATAACATCATGCCGCTTAAAGAGGCTATTTCAGAGGTTGAAAAACAAATTATCAACCATGCGTATAAGGTTTACGGCAATACTTATAAAATGGCGGAGGTATTGGGTGTAAATCAGTCGACGATTGTGAGAAAGTTAAAACATATACAAGATCAGAATAAATGATGATCTACCGGTTAATGCGGCAGTGCATTCATAATGCACTGCCGCATTATTTTTTTATTATTGAATCGAATAGTTAGCTTTAGAGTGATTGGGGTGAAATGAAAGGAATTCGGACAAACCTTATTGGATGCACTGATGCATTAAAATAATTCAATAAAATCCAAGATTGGCAGAAAATGAACCTCCAAATAGCTGGCATAAGTCTTGCTTTACGTTAGATAAATATCAAACTATTCCTTTTGAAGCTCAAACTTAAATGGAGGTGTTTTAATGTCACAGCTTGACCATGAATGTAAGTGCCATAATTTGAATGAGGAAGAAAAGTATGCTTTATTAACCAGAATCATTAACGAATATGAAAAAAATGAGAGCAATCTAATTCAAATTCTCCATATGGCCCAGACAATTTTTGGGTTTTTACCTTATGAAACCCAAAAGTTTATAGCTGAACAAATGGATCTGCCTGTTTCTAAAGTGAGCGGAGTCGTTACTTTTTATTCGTTTTTCTCAACCGAACCCAAGGGTCAATATACAATAAAGGTTTGTCTGGGAACTGCCTGCTATGTTCGAGGCGGAAAAAAGATTCTAGAAAAACTGAAAGAAAATTTGGGGATTGATGTTGGAGAAACCACAAAGGATCTCAAATTTTCACTTGAAGTCATGAGATGTCTGGGTGCATGCGGCTTGTCGCCGGTCATCAGCATTAATGGCAAGATATATAAAAGAGTAAACGCCAATAAAATACAACAAATATTAAAGACATATTAAGGGCGGTGAAGCGTGGTGAATAAAGATATGAATAATAAAATAAGTACCATTCAGGATCTTGATCTGATAAAAAAAGAATTTGAAAATAAAACAGCTCAATACCGGTACAGACTTCTCCTTTGCTCCGGTTCAGGATGTGTTTCCTCGGGCTGTAAGGAGGTAAGAGAGTCTCTCTTAAAAGAACTGGAAAAGGAAGGGATGTTATCCTCTGTAGAATTAAGTCTTACAGGCTGTATCGGTATCTGTGACGTAGGGCCCAGAATGAGCGTACTTCCTGAAGGTGTTTTTTACTGTAAATTAAAACCTGAGGATATGAAAAAAATTGTTAAAACCCATCTATTAGGGGGACAGATCGTAGAAGAATGCTGTTATTCCGACAGAAGCACCGGTCAAAAGGTGCCTTATATGCAGGATATCGACTTTTTTAAAGGTCAGAGCAAGGTCGTGCTGAGAGACTGCGGAATGATTGATTACAGGTCTATGGAAGAATATATTTTCCATGACGGATATTATTCCCTCGCAAAAGTTCTGAATGAATTCAGCTCGGAGCAGGTGATCGATGAGATTAAAAAATCCGGACTGAGGGGAAGAGGCGGAGGCGGATTTCCTACAGGGGTAAAATGGCAGCTTGCAGCAAAATCAAAAGGAGATCAAAAATATGTCATATGTAATGCAGATGAAGGGGATCCCGGCGCATTCATGGATAGGAGCCTTTTGGAAGGGAACCCGCATCTCGTATTGGAAGGAATGACCATTGCCGGATATGCAATGGGGGCAAACAAAGGGTATGTTTATATCAGGGCTGAATATCCGCTTGCGTTGGAGGGATTGGAATATGCCATCAAGGAAGCCCGAGACAGAAATTTGTTGGGGAAAAATATTTTCGGAAGCGGGTTTGATTTCGACATCGAGATCAGAATCGGCGCCGGTGCCTTCGTGTGCGGTGAAGAAACTGCGCTCATGTGTTCGGTTGAAGGCAAGCGCGGCGAACCGAGACAAAAGCCTCCGTTTCCTGCAGAGTCAGGATTGTTTGGGAAACCTACCGTCATCAATAATGTTGAGACACTTGGAAATGTTCCGATCATTATTCGTAAGGGTTCGGACTGGTTTTCAGAATTGGGAACGGAAAAAAGCAAAGGAACAAAGGTCTTTGCCCTGGCTGGGGATATACATAATACAGGTCTCATTGAGGTTCCAATGGGTCTCACCCTTGGAGAAATCATCTATGATATAGGCGGCGGAATACCAAAAGGGAAAAAGTTTAAGGTCGCTCAAACGGGAGGACCTTCCGGAGGCTGCCTCACAAAGGCACACCTGAATACACCTGTGGATTATGATTCTCTGGTTGAGCTTGGTGCCATCATGGGATCAGGCGGTTTGATCTGCATGGATGAAGATACTTGTATGGTAGATGTGGCCAGATATTTTATGGAATTTGTACAGGAGGAATCCTGCGGAAAGTGTGTAGCCTGCAGACTGGGAACAAAGAGAATGCTGGAGATTCTGGAAAGAATCACAACCGGAAGAGGGCGGGAAGGAGATGTGGAACTGCTGGAGGAAATCGGAAAAGTGGTTAAGGATACAGCTTTGTGCGGCTTGGGTCAGACAGCAGCAAATCCTGTGCTGAGTACAATCAAATATTTCAGGGACGAGTACGATGAGCATATCAGACAGAAATACTGCAGAGCGGGGGTATGTTCCGAATTGTTTCTTTCCCCCTGTGAGAATGCATGCCCGGCTAATGTCAACGTGCCTGGCTATATTTCCCTGGTGGCTGTTGGGAGAGTCAAAGATGCCTATAACCTGATACGACAGGAGAATCCGTTCCCATCCGTATGCGGAAGGGTCTGCACGCATCCCTGCGAAAGTAAATGCAGAAGGGGCCAGCTGGATGAGCCCCTGGCAATTGCGGATTTGAAACGGTATGCTGCGGACGAAGCCATGAAGCACCATGATCCATTCACGGATTTGGTGTTTCCTAAAAAATTTAAATCCGTCGGAATCGTCGGTGCAGGTCCATCCGGATTAACCTGTGCTTATTATCTAGGGAGGCTTGGTTACGATGTGACTGTTTATGAAGCGCAGCCTGTTGCAGGAGGTGTGCTGCTGTTCGGAATTCCTGAATACCGGTTGCCGAAAGAAGTTCTGAAAAGAGAAATCGATGCAATCAAGCAGGTTGGCATTCACATTCTAACGGATATCGAAATCGGAAAAGACCTTACCTTTGATGAGCTGAGAGAAAAACATGACGCTGTTTATATTTCCACCGGGACCCAGTTTACCAGAAAGATCGGAGTGGAAGGGGAACAACTGCCAGGTGTCTATCACGGGTTGGACTTCTTAAAAGACGTCAACCTCGGAAGATTCTCATCCCTGAATGGTGTTATTGCAGTCATAGGGGGCGGGAATACGGCTATTGACGCTGCAAGAGTTGCTGTCAGGATTGGAGCCGATGAAGTACATGTTTTATATCGAAGAAAGATGGAGGATATGCCTGCCGATAAACGGGAAGTAGCAGATGCAATGGAGGAAGGCGTTATCATTCATGAACTTGTGGAACCGGTAGAATTTCTCGGAACTGACATGGTAAAGCAGGTCAAGTGTGTCAGAATGGAACTGTCTGGTTTTGACAAGGATGGAAGGAAAAACCCAGTCAGAATCCAAGGCTCCGAATTTCTTCTCGATGTTGATTATGTGATCCCTGCAGTAAGCCAGTACTCTGATCTTCCTTTTATCAGGAAAGATGAGGTTGAAGTAACCAAGATGGGAACCTTCGTCGTTGAAGAGGATACGCTCATGACCTCAATGCCGGGAGTCTTTGCCGGAGGGGACGTAGTAAGGGGATCGGATGTAGTCATCAGAGCGATTGCAGACGGGAAGAAAGCTGCAGGCGCTATGGATCTTTATCTTGGCGGCGGCGGTCAACTAAATAAAGGAGAACCCATTGAACTGCCGGACCTCATAGATGAATCTGAATTGGTAGAACATGAGCGGTTCAAAATGGAATATATCGATATGGATTCCAGAAAACATAGTTTTGAAGAAGTAGCGAGAGGTTTCCACCGGTTAAATGCAATCGCTGAAGCCATGAGATGCTTAAGATGCGACAGAAGGCAATAAGGGGGTGAGAAAATGATCAATCTTACAATAAACAATAAAAGAATAACTGCAGAAGAGGGTACGACCATTCTGGAAGCGGCAAAACAAAATAATATTCTGATACCGAGCTTGTGTTATCTTGAGGGTGTTCATAAAATCGGCTCATGCAGGATTTGTGTCGTCGAGCAAGAGGGAGCTAAAAACCTTCAGGCTTCCTGCATGACGGCTGTCAGTGAAGGCATGGTAATTCACACAAATTCAGACAGAGTAAGAAAAGCGAGAAAGATACTCTATGAATTGATGTTGTCAGACCATCCCAAGGATTGTCTGAAATGCTCGCGCAGTCAGAACTGTGAGCTTCAAAAGCTCGGAGAATTGATACAGGTAGATGAATCAAGGTTTGAGGGAGCAAAATCAAAAGACTTTATCGATGAAACGTCTCCTTCGATAGCAAGAGATAATTCCAAATGTATTCTATGCAAAAGGTGTGTTACGATTTGCAACGAAGTACAAGGGGTTGGCATATTAAATCCCCAGTTCAGAGGATTTTCCACCGAAGTGAGTCCGGGAAGTGAGCTGCCTTTAGGATCTGCTGCATGCACTTACTGCGGACAATGCACGACGGTATGTCCGGTGGGTGCATTGAAGGAAAAGGATTCGACAAAGGCGGTATGGGAAGCCTTGCTTCACACGAATAAAACAGTAATCGTACAAACGGCCCCGGCAATCAGGGTTGCATTAGGGGAGGAATTCGGATATGAACCTGGAACCATCGTGACAGGCAAAATGGTCAGTGCTTTAAAAGAAATGAATTTTGACTATGTATTCGATACCAATTTTACAGCAGATTTGACCATTATGGAGGAAGGCACCGAATTTCTGGGGAGGATTGTAAGTTATCTTTATTCTCAAAAGGTTATTGATACGGAGAAACTGGAAAAATTGGGATTCAAACCCACTGACACTGGTCCGACGCTGCCGATGATTACGAGCTGCAGCCCAGGATGGATCAAGTATATCGAACACTATTACCCTGAACAAATCGAGCATCTTTCTTCCTGTAAATCTCCGCATATGATGCTTGGAGCATTATGTAAAAGTTATTTTGCAGAAAAGATCCAGGTGGATCCCAAGGATGTTTTTGTTGTATCGGTAATGCCTTGTACGGCTAAAAAATTTGAAATCACTCGGCCTGAAATGATCAATAACGGTGTTTCGAATGTTGATGCTGTTCTTACAACAAGAGAACTTGCGAAAATGATTAAAAATTCGGGAATCGAATTTGTATCACTGCCCGAAGGCGTTATGGATCATCCATTAGGACTTTCATCCGGTGCTGCGGATATTTTTGGAGCACCCGGAGGAGTTATGGAAGCCGCTCTACGTACCGTATATGAAATTGTTACAGGAAGGGAACTTCCTTTTGACAAACTTCATGTTGTGCCTATACAGGGGCTTGAGAGAATCAAGACTGCAGAGTTGACCATTGAGGATGCAAAAGAAGAATGGGAATTTTTGAACGGAATCACCGTGAAAGTTGCAACAACCAGCGGATTGAAAGGCGCTTCATTATTGATGGAAGAAATCCAAAGGGGAGAGAGTCCCTATCATTTCATAGAAGTGATGGGCTGCCCGGGCGGATGTATCAGCGGAGGAGGTCAGCCCAGGCCTACGAATGATGAAGTCAGAAAGAAGAGAATACAGGCAATCTACGCTGAAGATGAAGGAAAAGCTCTTAGAAAATCTCATGAAAATCCTTATATAGAAAACCTGTATCAAGAGTATCTCGGGAAACCACTGGGGCATAGATCTCATGAATTGCTTCACACTCATTATACAAAGCGCAGTAAGGTTTGAGTGAAAGGGGGAAAGAAAGATGATAGAAATAGAAATCGAGAACCCGTTGGGAAGACCAAATTATAAACTAAGGGGATTAGATGAAAATCAGGTCGCGGAAGCGGCAAGTGAATTCCAAAAAGCTTTGGATTATATTGATCACCTGCCCTTTAACAGGCAAAACTCTGCGGAGCAAGCCAGATTACGTAAAAATGATATTGAAGACAAGTATCATATTAAGATTGTAATGGAATAAAGGAACAAGCTTATCCGTCCGAGCCTGGTTTGAATTCAGACCGCCGGGCGTGTAAACCCATAAAACAGCAATGCATAGTTGTTTTGGTAAAGACAGGGCGAATAACCATTTTCGGCCCTGTTTTTATATATGTTAGAACCATAGCTGATACTATGGCAGTTGAATGAAATAATAACAGGGGGTTGGGGGTAGAAAAAAGATGAAAAGAAGGTAACTTTATGCTATTATAATGTACGGAACATGATTTCTCTAAGGCATGCAGAAACCCTATCCATAAAATTATATCAACAATATTAAGAAATATGAACTTGAAGTGTGTTTAAAACAGATTTAGCAACAGATGCAGAGAGGTATGGGATGATGAATCAGAAAAAGAGTTTTAGGATTTATGCAAGGGTAACATTGGGGATTGCAACCTTGCTGGTGATCGCGGCAGTTTGCTTTACTCCATGGGGTAAGGCCCCGGTATTTGCGGCGACAGACGTAGGAGTCACGATTGACGGTGAATCTGTGGCATTCCAAAATGGATATGGTAAGCCGTTTATTGATTCCAACAGCAGGACATTGGTGCCGCTTCGCGGTGTCATGGAGGCCTTCGGGGCTAAAGTCACCTGGGACAACGATACCAGAACCGTCAGTGTTGTAAAAAATGGAACAACAGTGCTGGTCCCGATTGGACAGGCATATATTCTGGTAAATGGCGAATTGGTGGTCAATGATACTTCGGCAGTGATCAGGGAGGACCTGACCTATCTGCCTATCAAAGCTGTTCTGCAAGCTTTTGGAGCAGGAGTTGCATGGGACAGCGGCAACAGAACCGTTATTGTCAGAACAGATGGAACCGTTACAGAAGTACCTGCAGTACCAAATCGTGGAGGAAGAGTATCGCGGGATGGTGAGCTTCGTGCTATGTGGATTTCCTATCTTGAGTATATGGAAATGCCAAAAGACAAGGCGGGATTTCAGACGGCCATCGATAAAATGTTTGACAGCTGCGTTGATTTGGGCATGAATGCCGTTATTGTCCACGTTCGTTCACACTGTGACGCAATGTATCCCTCACAATACTTTCCCTGGGCGTCCTTTGCCAGCGGAACACAGGGTGTTGATCCGGGATACGATCCTCTTGAATATATGGTTTCGGCAGCGCACAGCAGAGGACTCGAATTCCATGCATGGCTGAATCCCTACAGGGTAACGGGGTACGGCAGTTATTGGAATCAGGTGTCAGCAAGTAATCCCGTAAAAGTTTGGATTTTTGACAATGATGCTTCCAACGACAGGTGGGCGCTTTTACATAACGGGGAATATTATCTGAACCCTTCGATTCCCCAGGTAAGACAGCTGGTGGTAGACGGAATTCGTGAAATTGCCTCCAATTATGAGGTGGATGGGATCCATTTCGACGATTATTTTTATCCTTCCGTGAATGACAGCAATCCTTCCTCGTATTTTGACAAGCCGGAATATGATGCCTCGGGAAGTACACTGAGCATTGCAGACTGGCGCCGTAATAATGTAAATATGATGGTAAAGGATGTCTATGCGGCAGTGAAGGAGATTGATCCTGATATTGAATTTGGAATCAGCCCTGCGGGCAATGTAGACAATTTACGCAAGAATAACGCTTACTTTGTTGATATTGATACCTGGCTGTCTAATCCGGGATATGTGGATTACATTATGCCGCAGCTTTACTGGGGCTTTGAGAGAAGAGATTCTTCCGGCAATATTGCAGCCTACGCATTCGAGAATAATTTGCAGACCTGGATTCGTCTTGCGGAAAAGGGAAATGCGAAACTATATATAGGCTTGAATATGGCTAATGCAGGAACCAATGTTTCCGATAATAATTCGGTTTCAGAATGGATGCGTTATGATGATATCATTGCAAGACAGGTGCTGGCGGCCAGGGCTACAGGAAAAGTGGACGGTTTTGCATTCTTCCGATATGCCATATTCAATAAGAGCGAAGCGCAAAAAGAGGTTTCCAATTTGAGAGGCAAACTGTAGAATCTGAATATATATTAAGTTTATAAGGGAAAGCAGATAGCGGGTAACGTAAAAAACAAAGCCTGTCTATCTGCTTTTTATAAATTTAAAAAACCTTCGTAGATCATTTCTTTGTTTTCTATCATAAGAAGTTCATTTGTACAGATGAGTTCAGGAACTTTTCTGCATTTAAAAACATGACTGTTCATTAAAATTTCTGAAACAAATTGAGAGCAAAAGTATCGGTTTTCCCTTTTTATAGGCCGCTTGAGCAGGACCCCTAACAGACCAAGAAAATTATATTTGTATTTCTTCTGTTCTTTCAGAAAATGATCAATCTGTTTTTCCAGCATACAATACTGTTTCTCCGTTATTCTGACTCTATAAATCATACACTCGCATTCGGAATACTTCCTGTAGACCCCTTCATATAGGTTTTCTACGACAAACCCGCCTGAGAAGGGATCTTCGGGGTTTGTTCTGCCAAAAGAATACATTTTAGTAAAGCTATT
Organism: Sinanaerobacter chloroacetimidivorans; assembly: GCF_018128545.1. GTDB lineage: Bacteria > Bacillota > Clostridia > Peptostreptococcales > Anaerovoracaceae > Sinanaerobacter > Sinanaerobacter chloroacetimidivorans. The sequence continues at coordinate 71,495 of NZ_JAGSND010000012.1, forward strand.
ATCGAAACTGATAGAAGAATGCGCATATTTTATACGAGCAAATAGGTAGATCAGTTTAGAAAGCCAAGTTCCCGTTTTTGTAAAAATCAAGTATATATATCTATCATTCATATGATTATAATCCGATCCTTTCTATTGCCAAAGCAGCTTTTCAAAGTTAATAATTCTCCTATCACTAAAACGCATTACGGTAACCATAATCTTCAACGGACTCGTCTCTTTTTTGAGCAAACTATTTACTTATGAACGTTAAAATGTTAAACTAAAATAGTTTAATGTTAAAATATTTAATATTAAACTATTTTCAGGGTAAGTTATTGAATATTTTAGATAAAAGGAGCAGCATATGACCGATCATGAAGAGTTGCTAAAACTGTTTTACAATCTCTTAAAAAGAATGAAAAAAGAGTGGAACAATCAACTTCAAGGAATCAACCATTCTCAATATCTTATTTTAAAAAGCCTGAATCATTCAGGTCCTCAAAAAGCAGCTCAGCTTGCCGAACTGACGCAAACAACCCCCGGAGCCATTACCAGTGCCACGGATAAGCTGGTAGTGGAAGGATATGCGGAACGTAAAGGGGACAAAGAAGACCGGCGGGTTGTGTATCTGGAAATTACTGAGAAAGGGAAAGCTTTTGTAGAATCCCTGACCCAGGAGCAAAACAAGGTTACGATGAAATTTTTTCAGGGCCTTCCGGATGAAGATATTCAGCACCTTATTCGGATTTACCATAAAATATCCAATAACCTTGAACAACTTGAACAACTTGAACAATAAGTTTTTTGGTTACACCAAACCAAACTAATTCAGAGAGACTAATCGAACAGATCAGAGGAGACGAATCGAATGGAGCATTTGACCTATCAGCGCAAAGTTACGATCATGGCTGCAATTATTGCATCCATGTTCTTTTCTTCCATAAATCAAACCATCGTCGGAGTGGCGTTGCCCCGCATTATCGCCAAGTTGGGCGGGATGGAATATTACACCTGGGTTATTACCATATATCTTTTAACTTCAACAATCTCAACTATTTTAGTAGGAAAACTTTCGGATATTTACGGCCGGAAGTACTTCATATTATCAGGAATTGTGATCTTCATGGCAGGCGCATTCCTTGCCGGAACTTCAACGGATATTATTCAGTTAATCGTTTACAGAGGAATTCAGGGAACGGGAGCGGGCATTATCATGGCAACAGCCTTCACCGCCATAGGTGACTTATTTTCACCCCGTGAAAGAGGGCGATGGTCGGGACTTATGAGTGCTATTTTTGGGATGTCAAGTATCCTGGGCCCAGGTCTTGGCGGATATATCGTGGATCACTTCGAATGGCACTGGGTATTCTGGCTCTTCCTCCCCCTTGGAATTCTGGCCTTTTTTATGATTCTATTCCTTTTCCCTAAAGTGGAGAGACAGGAATCACAATCTATCGATTACCCGGGGTCCTTATTATTGACCCTTACCATTGTGCCGATGCTTCTGGCCTTCTCATGGGCAGGTACGAAATACCCGTGGAGTTCAACCATGATCATCGGACTCTTTGCCTTCACCCTTACCGCCTTAGTGCTTTTTATCTTTACGGAAAGGAAAGTAAAGACACCGGTTCTTCCACTGGATATCTTTAAAAACAGTGTGGTTACGATTTCGAATGTCATCGGTTTCATTATGAATGCCGGTATGATGGGAGCCCTTATGTATATGCCGTTTTATGTGCAGGGCGTTATGGGAATTTCTCCTACCTATGCCGGTTATGTTACAATGCCTATGTCTATCAGTATGCTTGCTATGAGTGCTTATACAGGACGACGAATGACAAAGACAGGGAAATACAAAAATTTGGCCCTGACTGGAATGGCCATTATGGTATTCGGAATGTTTTTAATGATCATCATGAAGAATATCCCTGTTGCAGTACTCAGCATGATTATTTTCGGTTCCGGCCTTGGACTTGGCATGCCTGTGTTCATGCTGGCTGTTCAGAATGTGGTTGATTCAAAGGATCTGGGGGTTGCCACCGCTTCCGTTCAATTATTCCGTAATCTTGGCGGAACCATCGGCATCGCTGTCATGGGTACGGTTCTTTCTACAAGCATAGCCAATAAAATGAATGGTTTGATTTCTGCAAGTGCCGGATTAAACTCTTCCGGACTGGACTCGGAGACGACGAAACAGTTGACTCGGTTAATGGATCCCCAGCTGCTTCTTGACCAATCCAAACTGAGCGTGATCCAAAACGGCCTTCCCGAGCAGGCTCAACCAGTCTTTGCTCAACTCCTGGAAGGATTACGACAGGCCCTGGCGACTTCTCTCTCCAATGTGTTCCTGACTGGAACCATTGTCCTTGTGGTGGCGCTGGTTCTAACCTTTTTACTGAAGGAGATGCCCCTTCGTACTACTGTTCATAAAGTAAGTGAACCAAGAATAGAAAATCAGCGAAATCTTCTCAGGATAGAAAATGAATATGACGAACTGACTTCAAGTTAAGCGTAATGTCATTCTGCCATGTTCTTTAAAACCACGAGCTTAGTATCAAAACATTTTGATTGACGGTAATAGAGATCTATGCTACGATATGAATGAATAAAAAAATATTCATTCATATCTTTTTTTGTAAATAAACTAAATGCTTTCTATTTTAAATAAGGGGTGATTCCTCGCATGAAAAAAATTACTGCATTCATAGGGAGTGCACGCAGAAAATCAACCTTTCAGGCAATTCAGGAATTTGAAAGAGATCTAAAGCAATACGGTGAAATCGATTTCGAGTATGTTTTTTTAAGTGAGTATCGACTGGAGTTTTGCCAGGGCTGCAAGGTATGCTTTGATAAAGGGGAGGAATTTTGTCCTCTGAAAGATGACAGGAATGTATTGCTTGAGAAGCTGGAACATTCGGATGGCGTTATTTTTGCTACTCCCAATTATGCCTTTCAGGTATCCGCACGTATGAAAAACTTTTTTGACCGGTTTGCCTATCTATTACATAGGCCGAGATTCTTTGGAAAAACTTTTACGGCAATTGTTACCCAGGGCATTTATGGCGGAAATAACATACTGAAATATCTTGAAAAAATGGGAGAAAATCTTGGTTTTCATGTGACAGCGGGCAGTTGTGTATCGACGCTGGAACCAATGAACGAGCAGCAGCAGAAAAAACTAAAACAGAAGATTCGGAAATCTTCTGAAAAATTTTATAAAGGGCTTGTTCGTTCGACACCGCCGGTACCTACCTTCTTTCGGCTGATGCTGTTCAGAATGTCGAGATCAAGTATTCAGTCTCTTGACGAAAGTTACTTTGATTATTTTTATTACAAAGAGAAAGGCTGGTTTGAGTCTGCTTACTATTATGACATCTCGTTAAGGCCGGTAAAGGAGATTGCAGGTTGTTTCTTTGATCTCCTGGGGCGTAAGATGGGTCAACACAAATAAAGAGGTTTGCAAAGACAGGGAGGGAACAGATTTGAACGATAAAAAAGCGGATATACTGAAGTGTGGAAGAGAGTTGTTCAGTACCAAGGGATTTAAAGATACAAATATAGCTGAAATAACAAAAATGGCCGGTATCGCTACCGGAACTTTCTACAACTATTATCCTTCCAAAGATAAGCTGTTTATGGAGATTTACCTGGAAGAAAACGTGAAATTGAAAAAGGAGATCATGGAGTCCGTTCACTTGGAAGACAGCCCCTTAAATGTCATGAAGGAAATTATGTTTTTAAATCTTCAGGGAATGGCTTCGAATCCTATCTTGAAGGAATGGTATAACAGAGATGTTTTTACCAGAATTGAACAAAGCTTTCGGGAAGAAAAGGGACTTGAAAGTGTTGATTTTCTATATGACAGTTTCGTTGAGATCGTAAAGAAGTGGCAAAGGGAAGGAAAAGTAAGAAACGACATTGAAGCCGAGATGATTATGGCCATATTTTCTTCTTTAGTAACGATAGAAACACACAAAGAAGAGATTGGGATAAAATATTTCCCGCAAGTTTTAGAGTATTTGGCGGAATTTACAATGAAAGGGTTGATGGATTGCTCCGACAAAGAATAAACCTCTCCAAGGAGCGGTCTGTAGGAAAATGTTTTAAGTAAGAAATTTTTGAGGGGTATAACATGAAACCAAAATTAATAACTGCAGTCAATGGCGGCAGAGAGCTTCAAACAAAGATATTCGATCAAAAGATCCTTTTTATCTGCGGTATCCTTTCTTCACTTCTGTATGTCAGTACTGACATACTTGCAGCCATGCAGTGGGAGGGCTACAGCTACACTTCTCAGGCTGTCAGTGAGCTGATGGCTGTCGGAGCTCCGACCAGGCCTTTTGTCGCTACACTTTTCAGTATCTATGATATACTTGTCATTGCATTCGGGATAGGTATTTGTCTGGCAGACAGCCGGAAGCGCGCACGCTTTACGGGAATTCTGCTGATAGGCAGCGGAATCGTGGGACTTGCAACACTGCTCTTTTTTCCCATGCACTTACGCGGTGCCGAAAAGACATTAAGCGATGTTATACACGCTATTTTTACAGGTGTAACCGTACTATTGATTCTTTTTTCAGTAGGTTTTGGAACTGCTTTATATGGAAAGCGGTTCCGACTGTATTCCATTGTGACAATTTTGGTGATCATCCTGTTTGGAGCTTTGGCAGGGATGGAAGGTCCCAAGGTGGCGGCACAGCTGCCGACACCCTGGCTTGGAATTATGGAGCGAATCAATATCTATTCTTATCTGTTATGGGTGTTGGTGCTGGCCGTGAAGTTCTTTCGCAATCAAAGTGTCAAGGCTTAACCAACGGCAGCAAAGCTCCTTCGCTTCCAGTGCTGACAGGGCAAGTCATGTTGCAGCTTTGCTTTGCCGTTTGTATTACGGAGTGCATCCTCCTGATTGTGCTGCCAGTGCTCCCCGTATAATAGCCTGCTCCAGGACTGTAGCAGCAGCTGTGCCAACCTGCGTTATAAGGGCGTCGCTGGAGAGGTTGCTGGTGTGCTGGCCCAGAGCAAGACAGAAGATGGTATCTCCGTCCCACTGCGTATGATTGGGGGAGATGGACCTCGCCATGCCATCGTCGGCGAGCCTTGCCACCCGGTTGGCTTCTGCTTTGGTCAGCCGCGCCGTGGTGGCCACTACCGCGATGGTAGTACTGGTGAAGAATAACGGTGACGGCACATTATGGAGCAATGCCTGGGTCTGATTGACAAAGTCTCCGTCAGGGCGAAGAGCGCCCACGACGATGCGTCCCTGGTCCCATATATCTCCGAGAGCATTGACGACTGCCAGCGCCGCCACCACGGGGCCTCCCGGAATGTGCAGAGAAGCAGTTCCCAGTCCGCCTTTCATTGGCCTTCCGTAGATTTTCCCTATCGTTGCCCCGGCTCCGGCACCTACATTTCCTTCTGCCAGGGGACCCCCATTTGCAGCCTGGCAAGCGGCATAAGCCAGAGCTGCATCAGGCGGAGGAGAACCCTGAGCGTAGGGAAGGTCGAAGATGACCGCCGCAGGGACAAGAGGAACCTCTGCGATCCTTTGTTCAGTAATCCAGCGCATGACTCCGCCAGTTGCAGGTAATCCGAAGAAACTGCCCCCTGTGAGGAGGAGGCCATATACGGGATATTCCGCGGTGCCGGCACGCAGGAAGTCTGTATTCTGGGTGCCGGGGCTGCCACCGCTTACGTCGACACCGGGCACTGCTCCGCTAGGACAAAGTATCACTGTACATCCGGTACGACCGCCTTTGTCCTCAGCGTTTCCCACAAGGACTCCGGGAATATCGGTAAGACCTCCCATCATTTTTATTTTTCTTTCCTGATATATTTGTTTATTCAATGATCTCACCTTTATCATTAAGACTAAATTAGTACATTTCATAATATTCCTGATGTGAAAACCATGTGATAGTTACACCTTGCCGGGCTGAATTTCATATTATATAATGCATAAGATCTCTGTGTCCGGTAAAACCAGGATTGCCTATATTTTACATATAAAGTAAAATATATAGGAGATGAATGGGAATGGATAACCGAATAAATAACTTTAGAGCAGAAATAGCATCACGAAACTATTTAGATCATGCGAGGCCACAGGTATGGAACTTTGTTTCAGCTCCTGCTTTGCATCCCATGAAGGTTACTATAAATGTAAATGAACCGGGTACAGCTCCCGGCTTCCTATTTGTCGCGCCATATACTGCATATGAGGAAATTATGATTGGGCAGACAGGCGCGCTTATTATGGATCAGATGGGTATTCCGGTCTGGTTCAGACCCCTTGGAAGCATCTACGTTCAAAATACGGACTTTAGAGTGCAATCCTACAAAGGCAGGCCGGTTCTTACCATGTGGCAGGGAACTATATCAGGAACTCAGTCTGCAACCCCTGATCTTCCGGCTGGAGATCCTGAGCCTGGGGCCTATTTTCAGATTCTTAATGAAAATTATAACGTGATTCAGAAACTTACTGCAAAGATGGGTTTTACTGCTGATGTTCATGAATTTACGATTACAAAACGAAATACTGCTTTGTTTACTGCTGTAAAACAAGTGCCGGCTAATCTGACTCCCTATGGAGGTCCTCCAAAAGGGTATTTTGATGACTATTCCATTCAAGAAGTCGATATCGAGACAGGACGACTTCTTTTTTTCTGGGATGTACTTGCTCATGTAAATCCGGCCGACTCGATGATACCCGCTTCATCTGCAGTAAGCTCCAATAATATCTGGGATTGCTATCACGTAAATTCAGTAGAAGAAGGGCCGAATAATACACTTTTGATCAGTATGCGAAACATGTGGGCCATATATAATATTGATAAAGAAACAGGAAAGATCATATGGCAGCTTGGCGGAAAACGAAGCAATTTTTCATTTGGTCCGAAAGCCGGTTTCGCCTGGCAGCACGATGCACGCTATAGACCAGGAAACCGGATCAGCTTATTTGATGATGCCTGCTGCGCTTCTTCAAGCTCTCCGCCGGAAGGCCAGGCACGTGGTTTGATTCTTCAGCTTGATTTTCAAAGCATGACGGCATACAAAGACCGAACGTATTATCACGATCCGGCGTTATATGTACCGAGTCAGGGAAATGTTCAAGGATTATCTAATGGTAATCAGTTCGTCGGATGGGGGCAGGAGCCTTATCTTTCAGAATTTGCATACGAAGGTAATACTTCAGAAAATCCTGCTTCAAATTTTTTATACGATATGCAGTTTCCTAATCAAAATCTTTCTTACAGGGCATTCAAGAACAAATGGGTAGGCTTGCCCCTTTATCCGCCAAGTATCGCTGTCAGACAATTATGTGAAGCTGTTATTGTTTATGCATCGTGGAACGGATCGACTGAAACCGCAGCTTGGCAGGTGCTGGCAGGTCCGACTTGCAATACCTTGTCGGTAGTAGTTCCCTGTATCCCCCGTACCGGTTTTGAAACGGATATTCCCGTTCCTTCAGCAGGCCCCTATTTTCAGGTGAAAGCGCTGAATGCACGCGGCCAAATCATTGGTATGTCGCAAATTGCTTCTGTATTATAAATTTGAAGTATTAAGATCCTTCGGAGATAGACTGTCCCGCCAGTCCGTACAGCATTAAATCACATAATTCTTTCAATAAATCTTTATTTCTATTCAGCAGCATATCAGGCTGCTGAATTACATTTTGATACATTCTTAAATAAAGCGTAGCTGCTTCTATAGATAGTTCTCTGCGAATATATCCTTCCCTGCGGCCCTTTTCGATAAATTTGCCTACGATATCAGGATATCTGTGTTGATAAAAATCATCTGCCAGCTTTTTTACCTCAGGGTCGGTATCAAGCAATGCTCTTAGTGCCTCCAGATTGATGTTGTCAATGAAATCATCACTCATGGAGACGGCACGCTTCATTAATTCAGGAAACGGCAGGTCCGTTTCCCATAGTTCTTTTCTTGCTTTCCAGCCGCTTTCAAGAAGGTTCATAACGGTATCCTTCATCAAACCTTCTTTGCTCCCGAAATAATTATAGATGCTGGCAGGGGCGACACCAGCCTTTTCAGCGATCTCCCCGATACTGGTTTTGTCTGTACCATACGCACAAAAAAGCTCTAAAGCAGCAGTGCGTATTTTATTTTTTTTCAACTCTGTTCTTCGTTCGTATCCGTTCATCCTTTTCACCTCAGCTTCATGATACTGTAATGATACTAAATGTTTTATAATGAGTCAATATAAAATATCCAAAACTATTGACGAAAGTCCGGAAATTGAATATTATAGAGATATATAATAAAACGTTATAAAACATATAAAACAGGAGGGATGGACATGAATGTAGTCGATATTCAAAAGCTAACCAAGTCCTTTGGTACCACCCAGGCATTAAAGGGAATTGATCTTACAGTACAACAAGGAGAAGTCCATGGGTTTATAGGACCCAACGGTGCCGGAAAGTCTACGACGATTCGTATTCTATTGGGGATTTTAAGAAAAACATCGGGAAAAGTGACACTGCTTGGAGGAGATCCCTGGCAGGATTCGGTGGAATTACATCGCCGGCTTCTATATGTCCCCGGTGACGTTACTCTGTGGCCCGACTTGTCCGGAGGCGAAACCATTGACCTGCTCGGGAGGCTGCATGGGGGACTGGATATTTCCCGAAAAAAACAACTGCTGGAACGTTTTCAGCTTGATCCGACCAAAAAGAGCGGAACCTATTCCAAAGGAAACCGGCAGAAGGTAGCTTTAGTGGCAGCCTTCAGCTGTGAAGCGGAATTGTATCTTCTGGATGAGCCTACCTCGGGACTTGATCCCCTTATGGAAGTGATTTTTCAGGAATGTGTAGCGGAAGTAAAAAAAGCCGGCAAGACTGTGCTTTTGTCCAGCCATATCCTTTCTGAGGTAGAGACCTTATGCGACCGCGTTAGCATCATACGGCAAGGGAAGATTGTGGAGTCGGGAACCATGTCTCAGCTTCGGCATCTCACCCGCACCACCGTCACCGTGGAAACCGACAGTACGGCCATAGAACTTGAAAAATTGTCCGGAGTTTACGACCTGTCCCGAAAGGGGCTTAAATATCGTTTTTCTGTAGATTCCAATTCCATGACAAAGGTGCTGGAGGCACTGCTGCCTTTGGGCATCAGATCTTTGACAGCCGAACCACCCAGTTTGGAGGAGTTGTTCATGCGGCATTATGGTGATGATCTTCAAGAAAAAGGAGGAGTTTAGAGATGAAAACCAGGAATTTTGCAGGCACCAAAATACTTTTCAGATTATATCTGCGCCGAGATCAGTTCCTGCTGTTTGTTTGGATATTTCTACCCACGATCTTGCTTCTGGCAAATGCGGCTACCTTTATTGCTATGGACAACCATGGACAGGGACTACAGAAGGCTCTTATTGAATTTAACAAGGATCCTTTGATTACAGCACTTCTCGGTCCGGTTATGTCTATGAATCTTCCCGGAGCACTGGTATGGCGGACTGTTTCGCTGCTCGCCTTGTCATTGGGAATGGGTAGCCTGCTTACCGTAATTCGGCACACCCGTACAGATGAAGAAACGGGCCGCAGTGAGTTGATTCGTGCCTGTATCGTGGGCCGCTATGCAAACCTCACTGCCGCATTGATTTTAAGCTACGCTTCAAATTTAACAGCAGGAGTGCTGATTGCCTTGAGTCTCATTGGACTTGGCGGTGCTGTCGGCAGCTCCTTTCTGTTTGGAATGACCATGTCGATAATCGGATGCTTTTTTGCCGGAATAGGTGCTTTTAGTGTCCAGCTGCGGGAAAGCAGCGGAAGTGCCCGAGCCATTGGGGCGGCGGCTTTGGGTTTAGGAGTCATGCTGGCAATTTTAAATAACTTCGGAGGAGGCGATACCTTATTAAGATGGATTACTCCCATGGCATGGCAGCGGGTAACCCGGCCATTTGCCGGCAATCATGAATGGAACTTACTGTTTTTTGCAGCAATTGCAGTGTTACCGGCAATCATTGCTTATGTACTTTGTGCTCGAAGGGATCTGGGATCAGGAGTTCTTTTGGCCCGCTCCGGTCGGCGTGAAGCGGCTCTCTATTTCTCCAGCCCTTTGGCGCTGGCCTGGAGGCTGCATAAGGGCAGTTTCTCCGGCTGGATGGTGGGTACAGTATTGTATATTGCTGTGTTTGCAGCTATCTCTCCCGTTTTATCCAATGCAGGGGGGATGAGTGATTGGCTGACGAATCTGGGCGGTACAGATTGGACGGATGAGGCGGGTTTGGGTTATGTCTTTATCAGTATAGGCATCTACCTGATGTCACTAATGGTAGCTGTTTACGCTATGTCTGCTGTGTTATGTCTGAAAAAAGAAGAAAAGGAAGGCAGAACAGAAATGCTGTTGGATAAGCAAGTCGGCCGAATCCGATGGATGAGCAGTCATTTGGTTGTCGCATTCTCAGGCTCTGCTGCATTGCTGTTGGCTATGGGTACTGCCGGAGGATTGATTTATGGGCTTGCAGCCGATGACTTAAGCAATCACTTTTGGCACATTTTTATGATGAGTATTTCCAAAATACCGCCGGTATGGTTACTTGCAGGTATAACCTCTTTCTTATATGGATTATGGCCTCGAGTTACCGTACTGGGTTGGGTTCTTTGGCTGTCGTTTACCTTATTGGAAGTCGCCTGGGAAGCACAGGTTATTGATTGGTCACTGATGCATATTTCTCCTTTTTCCTATGTCCACTATACGATTCATATTTCGAATTTACCGCTGCTCCCTTTGTTCTGGCTGATTTGCCTTTCTGCCATCTTTATAGGGCTCGGGTTGTTTGGATTCAGAAATAGAGATGCTTTCACGAAAGCATAAATAACAAAAGTAGGTTGTTAATTTTGATTACCAACCTACTTTCCATACATCAGCTCCGGATTCCTTCCGCCCTTTGCCCCGGCGGCGCCACATCCAGTCTTTTTCGCCGCATTGCTTCATACAGAAGCTTTTTGGAATTCACAGAGACGGAATCTGCAAAATTTACTTTATTGTATAAGGAGAGCAAATTGGATCCCCCCAACATCCGTACCACATCAAAAGAGATATTCATCATCTTTGAAAAACTTACGACGTTTTCATCGGTAAGCTCACTATCCAGCTTTTTCCATGCTCGTTTTAAGAGGTGAATGGTAATTGCAAGATAAAGGATTAGGCCTATCAGTATGTAAGGCAATACTGCAACAGCATTTACTTTTATCATGCGAGATAGCCCATCATCGGGTGAAAAATAGTAGAGTCCGGCTAAAATGATAACCAGTAGTATAAATTTGTTCCTGCTCATTGTATCCTCCGCTGTAAAAAATCCTGGTATCTATTTAAATAACGATTGGTTAAATTTATAGCCCACACCGCGTACGTTGAGTATATATCGAGGATTATTCGGATTTTCCTCGATTTTTTTACGAAGATTGCTGATATAAACCATGATCGTTTTGGAGTCGTTTTCCATGCAGTTGGTTTTCCAGACTGTTTCAAAGATCCTGTCTGCAGAAAAAACCTTTCGCGGATTCTCCACCAAAAGTTTCAGAATTTCAAACTCTTTTGACGTCAGCGCGATCTGCCGGCCGTTTACAGACAGCTCATGGGTATCAAAATCTATAATCAGCCCGTCAAATTCATAAATGTTATTCTGATTTTCAGCTGCCAGGTTGGACAGGGAATACTGTCTCCTCAAATGTGCCTTGATCCTGGCCACAAGTTCGCCGGGCATAAAGGGCTTTGTCATATAGTCATCGCCGCCTGCAGACAGGGCTATTATTTTATCAATTTCCTGTGTCTTGCAGCTCAGGAATATGATCGGTGCATTGGATGTTTTTCTGATTTCCAGCGAAAGAGAGGAACCTTCTGTATCCGGAAGCATAATATCCAGGATAATCAAGTCGGGCTTTTCTTTCTTTAACAAAGCTAATGCCTGTTTACCGTTGTGTGCAGCGATGGGAGTAAAATGTTCTTTTGTCAGATAAGCGCAGACCAGCTTGGTGATTTCTACTTCATCATCGATAATTAGTATTTTTTCCTTAGCCATTTTTACAACTCCTTAAAATAAATTGGACCCGCCACCTAGCTAGGCGGGGGCATATTCCCCGCTTCGTTATATAATGGGATAGTGAATATGAATTTGCTGCCGGCAAAATCAGGGTTACTGACTGCTGTTATTTTACCGCCATGAGCGATGATAATCTCTTTGCAGATGGTCAGACCGAGCCCTCGTCCTTTAATTGCCGACGCATTGCTGTCTCTGAAAAACCTGTCAAATATATAGGGCAGCTTATCCGGGGGGATTCCGATTCCGTAGTCTCTTACGGAAACCACGAAGTTTTCCTCGGAAGGATCCAGGTCGAAGCTGATAACAATTTTTTTATGATCTGCAGAATATTTGATAGCATTCACAAGAATGTTCGAAAATACTTGATTAATTCGGTTTTGGTCGGCAATGATCCAATGCTTCTGCAGTTTATTGGAATCGGCAATCAACTCCACTTCGAATCCGGAAGCTTCTATATCTGCCAGGTTTTCCCTGATAAGATAATCCATAATATCAGTGATCGTATAGGTGATAAAGTCGAAGGTAAATTGATGTGTTTCCATCCTTGAAAGCTGATCCAGATCATCGATCAGATTCTTGAGAAGCATGGTCTTGGATGTAATGATTTTCATGGCTTCATTCCGCTCGTTTTCACTGCTGAGGGTACCGTCTTCAATTGCTGTCAGATATCCTGCGATGAGGGTGACGGGAGTCCTGAGCTCATGTGAGATATAGGAAAGCTGCTTGTTCCGGTTTTCTTTTTCATTGATCTGCGTCAGCTCGGCATACTTCAACATAGAGATGTCCCGAAGAATCCCTTCCACCGCAAAAGGTTGCTCCTTTTCGTCCTTTAAAACCGTAAAGTTGATCTCACCCCAAAAGGTCTCGCCGTTCTTTCTGATGATGGGAATGATATGCTTGTCGGTATGTGCAATATTGCCGTGGAATGCATCATCGACGATATCAAAATAATGATCTGTAACAAGCTGGACATAAAGCCTCGGATTGTTGTAAAAATCCGAGGGGTGGTATCCGGTAAGCGTATCAATGGACGGAGAAACATACTCAAAAGCCTCGTAAGGCTTTAGTCTGTAATAAAATATGGCATCCTTGGCATTATCCACAACCGTTCGGTACAGGGCATCCGCAAGGCCGGATTTACTGCTCATGTATTCGATATATATGGTTAGGATACAGAAGTTTACTACATTTGAAAGTATAATTTCGATTACATAAGTGTTGTCTGATAAATGTGAAAAAATAGCTGCAAAGGATAAAACGGTCTTACCGATTCCCCATATCAGAAAGACCAGAAGTGAAATCATCTTTTCCGCGCTGGAAATGTTCCAGTATTTTGCAATGATATAGATTGTAAATGCTGTGATGATGATCTGATATACGGAAATTGGCAGATAAAAAGCATATAGATCAAAGCCGTAGATCATGCAGATAATCGCCAGGAGAACCAAATACAGTGAAAACCGATACCAGTATGCCGGTATTTTAATATGGATAAAAGCATAGGAACCAAAAAGCAAAAGAAGGAGATTAAACATATCAACGACTTTTCTCAGTTCCAGAAACAATATGCTTTGGGTGTTCAGAAAAAACACAAGGCATAACAGACTGACGGAATAAGCAATCCAGGAAAAACCCCAGAATTTCAAGACCGTTTCCTGTTTGTGAGAGAACATGTAAAAGTATGAAATTGAGATTACAAAGGAGAATATTGCAAAAAATAAAAGTAAGTTTAAATACATATTAACCCTCCAATATCTTTCATTATAGTTTATAATGATGATAGAATAAAGCGGAAATTGGAGTTTTTTATCGAAATTGCTCTTATGGAGGACATCATGGTAACCAATGCTATTGTGCTGATGATTGTAAGCGTTTTTGCATTTGTACCTTTGCTGCTGGCAGAGGTTGCGAGAAATAAATCCCTTCCTACGACTCTTGATTTCATCCTTCAGGGAAGAAAGCTCGGTTTGTTCAGCATGTATGCCACCGTTTTTTCGACCTGGATGAGTGCATTTGCATTTATTGGAGCAATCACCTATTTCTACGAGGAAGGGCCCATCTACATGACCACGGTGGGGTGGGATGCTCTCTTCGCGGTGCTGTTTATTCTCGTCGGAAAGAGGCTGTGGTTCTATGGAAAAACTCATAACTATATGACGCCCAGAGATTTTTTCAACGATATATACGGCTCGGAAGCACTGAACCTGATCGTTACGATCATAACCATCGCGGGAACGATGATCTATCTCCAGGTGCAGATTCTGGCTGGTTTTTTAATCTTAAGCGTTTCAACGGAAGGAATTATTTCTCTGCACGTGAGCGGGATCATTTTCTTTGCCATTCTTGTGATTTATATATGGGCCGGCGGACTCAGGGCGGTGGCGCTGACGGACATTTTCTACGGCGCATTGATCGTTGTTGCCATTATCAGCTCGGGAATCTTTCTGATCTATACGGCAGGAGGCGTAAAACACACCTTTGACCTGCTCATTGAAAGTGACCCGGCAAACGTTTCGATCGTAGGCGTGGATGCCGGCAAACGAATCGGCATGTGGCTTGCTTTATTTATCCTGGTTCCTGTGGGGGCCTTTATGGGACCTCAGATATGGATCAGGAATTATGCATCGGCCAGTGAAAAGAACTTTGACGTATTGCCGCTGCTTCTGTATCTGTCCTCTATCATCTGTATCGGGACTCTTTTTGCGGGAAGCGCAGGTACCGTTTTAGCAGGCGAAGTAGAGAATCCGGATTCGATCCTTGTCAAACTGATACGGGAATATGCACATCCTTTCTTTTACACCTTTATTATCGTTGGTATCTATGCTGCCATTTTTTCCACTGCAAACTCGCAGGTGCATGCTTTGTCTGCCGTGTATACCATTGACGTGCATAAGAGATATATCAACAAGAACCTGTCCGACAGAGGGCTGCTGCTTGTGGCCAAATGGACAGTGCTGCTCATATCGGTTATTGCTTATATCCTGATTCTGCTGATTCCTCAGAATATTTTTGATTTAGGCATTGTAGCACTTGGCGGAACAGCCCAACTATTTATCCCTGTAGTGGGCGCGCTGTTCTGGAAGAAATCCTCCTCACGTGGCGCAGTCGTCGGAATCCTTGCAGGGGAAGCCATCTTCTTTCTGAGCGTAGCCCTGGTCGAATGGGATACCAGTCTGAGCGCAATCGCAGGACTGCTATGCAACTTGCTCGTATTTATTGCGGTAGGACGCTGTGATACCAATTATCTGGTAGCGGCAAAGATCGAAAGTTATAAAAATGAATATCATTCGAAATGCAATTAATGACAAAATAAAGAAAATCCAAGGGCATTGGGTATAAAAATGAAATAAAAAATAATGGTAATCCACTCTGACATCGAGTGGATTTTTCTTTTGCAAAGCCCTTCAGGAAGACCCTTAAGAGCAGCTAAAAATTAGGTTAAGTGAACCTAAATGACAGGATATGTTTCATTTAAATAATGCTTCGAAGTATTTCATTATTTTCTGAAATATCATAAAATTGGGTCATATTCTAGCTAGAAAATTTTTGATGGAGGAATCGATATGATTATTGGAATGCCTATTAGTACATTTTTTGGTATCATGATTTGGCCTTTTGTTTACATCATTCTGGCTTTTGTTGTTTACGGTATAATGAAGAAGCAGGATGACGAGATTGACGACACCGAATTTGAACAAAGTGTGAAAGGAAGACGAGGTGCTGCCGAATGAGAGTAGAGGTTATCGTATTAATTTGTTACTTCATAGGAATGGTCGGCATGGGGCTTTATTGGAACCGACGTGCTAAAAACTCCGAAGACTATATGATTGGCGGACGATCCATGGGCCCGCTGGTAACGGCTTTGACACTGCAGACTACGGCCATGAGCGGATTCATGTTCATGGGCGGTCCGTCGGAAGCATATCTGGTCGGATATTTTGCAATATTCTACGCCGTTGGGGATGCAGGCGGCGGCTTAATCAATGTTTCTCTTCTGGGCAGAAGAATGAGAAGACTGTCACAGCTGCTTGATGCCATTTCACCTATTGAATATCTTGAAAAGCGGTATGAATCCGTACCGGTAAAAGTAATCGCCTGTATTATAGCAGTTATTGGACTAGCTTGTTATGTACTTGCCCAGTTCCTTGCAACGGGCAAAACCCTTGTAAGCCTCTTTGGCTTCCCTCTATCTTACGGACTTATTATCGGTTGTACGGTAATCCTGATTTATACCTTTATAGGCGGTTATTTTGCAGTAGCGTGGACAGATGTAATTCAGGGCTTTATCATGATTGGAGCAGTACTCGCATTATTAGTGTTATGTCTGATAGATACAGGCGGATTTACAGGATTGAATACAAAGCTCGCTGCAATTGACCCCACTTATCTCTCCATCTGGGGCAGAGGAAATCAGTATGAAGGAGCCTGGGGTGTTATCGCAGGGGCCGTATTGGTATATTTAATAGGCTACATGGGGCTGCCTCACTGCGTCAATAAACATATGGCTATGGAAAATCCGAAAACGGCAAAGAAAACAGTGGTATATGCGACGATCTGGACACAGCTGTTCTGCTTCTCCCCTTATTTGCTGGGACTTTGCGGAGTTGTTCTCCTTTCTGATTTGCAGGACCCTGAAATGGTTATCCCGACTCTTGCGGGAAAGATGTTCCCGGGTGTTGTTTCCGGAATCGTTCTTACGGCGATCATGTCTGCAATTATGAGTACTGTAGCTGCATTGTTGTTATTGATCGGAACCATCGTTTCAATTGATTTCTACAAGAGATGGCTCAGGCCGGATGCCAGTGACAAGCAGGTTGTGCTGATATCAAAATCGACCATCATAATCACAGGTATTATCGGCATCACCGTTGCTATTTTGAATCCTCCCGGAGTATTCAACCTGGTTGTTGACACATTCAGCTTTATGGCATGCGCATTCCTGCCAAGCTATGTTTGCGCTGTATGGTGGAAAAAAGCGAACGGAACCGGTTCTGTTGTATCTATGATCGTCGGAGGGGCTACCGTTCAGATTTGGTCACTGCTGGATCTGGATGTGGTCACGGGAATGCATCAATTCTTTGCAGGCATCATCTTATCATGGATTGCGATGATTATAGGAAGCCGTTTTGGCAAGCCCACCAGCAGAGAAATGGAGGATCTTATCGATAGGGCAAAAGGAAAGAAAGCCAATGTGTCGATTAAGGTTCAGCTGGCTTCCTCTAAGCACCTTTCAACAGAAAACAAAGCGATATCACAGTTTGTATTCAGAAATCGCTGTGAAATGCTGCCAGGATTGAATAATGATTAAAAGTAAAATGATTCTCAACAGCTATGGCATTGAGGATGCAAAAAATATTCTTCTTCACACAGACCCTAAAATCAACATTATAGGGGCGGACAGAGTCTTTTATCCCTATGTATGGATTCAGTACTCCCTTTTTGTGGGGAAAGGCCGATTATCGAAATTGAATAAAACGTATGATTGCATCATTGACGGAGTGTCGGGCTCAACCTACGAGGGGAAAGGCACGCCAACTATGGCTGCTATAGAGATTGAAGAAAAAGACGCCCTCGAATCGCAGATTACAATGGAAAAGTGCCGTGAAATAGGACATGACTTTGTCATGAAACAGTTTCTTGGGAAAGCGAAGCTCTTGATGGCTCCGGCCATAGAAGTGGTAAAAGAAGTTTTTTTTCATAAAAAGTTTTACATCGTCCATTGCCTGGATGATCAAGAGCGAGACTATTTCATCATGGTGGATGCCATAGACGGCGGATTATCCGTTCTGGACTGCAAAAAATAAAAAACTTACACAAACTTTAACATACCTTCATGGAACAATCTAAAAGTGATACCCCTAATGAAAGCAATTTTATTAGGGGTATCACATTATTTTTTAAAATATTGTTGACCTAATTAGGTCAACGAGGATTTTATAAATAGAAAACTGCAATTGGCATGATGGGATTCAAAAGGCGCAGTATCGTTTGACAATATTCCACAGTTACTATATAATTTTACCATACATTAAATAAAATCAAAGGTGGTGTCTGTTTGGCTATTGTTCTGTAAGGAACACGATAACTGTATAGGCTTGGAAAAAGTGATTATGAATTGCTTTGTTTGCTGTACGGTTTTTTGTTTCATGCAGAATTATGTCAAGCGGAATAGCGATAGAATCGTTACGGAGGCATAGTTTTGTACTATGCCTTTTTCTTTTCTGTATGGAATACGTGTTCCAAATATTTTAAAATTTCGATTTCAATAAATAATACGAATAAACAGAAAGGAAATCACCAATGAACTATATAAAATCTAAAAAATATGAAGATCACTTTATCAAGGAAAATATTATGGGTCCCAATCCCATAAAACTTTTGGAGGAATTACTCGAGATCCATCCGATCCCCCAAAGCGCAATCGTACTCGATTTGGGATGCGGACGCGGTGTGACATCAATCTTTCTGGTAAAGGAATACGGACTTCGTGTATTCGCAACGGATTTGTGGATCAGTGCAACTGACAATCAAAAGCGGTTTGAGGCCATGGGACTTACTTCGGAGCAAATTATCCCAATCCATGCGGATGCACATGCCTTACCTTATTCGGAGGAATTCTTTGACGCAGTGGTAAGCATAGACTCCTATCATTATTTTGGATGCAAGGAAGAATACCTTGGGAAGCATTTGCTCCCCCTTGTAAAGCAAGGAGGGTATTTGCTTTTCGTCGTTCCCGGGCTGAAAAAGGATATTCATGATAACATTCCCCACGAAATGCTGCTTTCCTGGACACCGGACGATATAGAGACTTTGCATGATGCCGCATATTGGAAAAGGATTCTGGAGGCAACAGATGGCATTGAAATCTTATCTGTCTTTGAAATGGAGGGCTTTGACGAGTGCTGGAATGATTGGCTTCTCTGTGAAAATGAATATGCCATCTCTGACCGTAAATCCATGAATGCAGGTGCAGGAAACTATATGAACTTCGTTGCAATGATTATACGAAGAAAAGAAATAGATCGTTCAGTATAAAATAATAGCAGGGAAGCGGTAAATTGAAACACCGCTTCCCTATGCCTCATAATGATCCAGTATGCCAAACAGGCCGTAAGCAGCCATTTTAACGGAGGGAAAAATGATAACAATAAGTAAGGATTTCATGGAAAGCATGCCCATTGCTCTTATTCTCACAGATGAGCAAGGCAATATTTATAAAATGAATGAGGCTGCCGTGAAAATTCAAAAAAGTATGGGATTATCATCAATTCATTCAATTGCAGAGATCGATCCAAAATTTGAGGCAAAGGCATTGGAGGGTCAGGAACAGAGTCAATGGACCCATTGCATAAACAATTGTTTGATCCAGATTAACCTTTATAAAGTAAGATACGAAGAAAGCGATTCCTACTATTTATATGTTTACAATCAGTTGAAATATAAAATGAATGAAATGGATCAAGTAATGGATTTTATCGATGATGTAGTGATTATTTTTAATAAAGATCTGGTGCTGGAAAAAATAAATGATGCTTTTCAGAGGCATACAGGAATCGACGGTAAAGCATACATTGGAAAAAGTATATTCGAAATTGAAAATGACAATATGTTGGAGGATCCATTGGCACCTAAGGTTGTTGAAGCAAAGGAAATCTTAAGTAAAAAAGTGAAATATAGTAATGGAAGTGTTCTGACACTTACAGGTGTACCTATTTTAACGAAAGAGGGAGACATTAAGAAAGTTATTATAACGGGCCGGGACATTACGAAGATCATAGATCTGGAAGAAAAATTGAAAAAAGCAGAGAACCAGAAAAAGAAATATTATACCAAGCTGAAAGAATTGGAAGAATATCTGGGCGCAAACGAGGTCATATATTCCAGTGATGAAATGCAGAAAATATTAAATATAGCCATTAAAGCGTCTAAAACGGATTCGTCCATTTTTATATGGGGGGAATCAGGTGTAGGAAAAGAAGTCATGGCCAGACTGATTCATAATACCAGCAGTAGAAAGGACAAACCCTGCATAGCCATTAACTGTGCGGCAATCCCAAAGGAACTATTGGAGTCTGAATTTTTTGGATATGAAGAAGGGGCTTTTACCGGGGCAAGGAAACAAGGGAAAAAAGGACTCTTTGAAGAGGCTGATGGGGGGACAATATTTTTAGATGAAATTGGAGAACTTCCCATTGAAATGCAAAGCAAGCTCTTAAGGGTTATTCAAGAAAATGGATTCACAAAAGTAGGCGGGAGCAAGTTTATCCCTGTCAATGTAAGATATATTTCTGCTACAAACCTCACCCGCGATCAGCTTTTGAACCATAAAAGATTCCGGCAGGACTTGTTTTTCCGGCTCGGCGTTATCCCCATCAGAATACTCCCGTTGCGGGAAAGAAAGGAAGATATCTTTCCACTGGTTCACCATTTTCTGAAACATTTTAATTATAAATATAATTTAAACGTATCTATTTCAAAAGAGGTAATGAAACACCTGTACCGGTATGATTGGCCGGGTAATGTAAGAGAATTAAAGAATATCATTGAGCGTCTGGTAATCCTGGCAGAAACGGATGTAATCGATGAAGAAGAATACCAATTGATCATTAAATTTGATATTTATAATCATGATACCGGTGGAGGTATCGTAAATGATTCAGTAATGCCCCTAAAAGAAGCCTACAAAATTTTAGAGGAAAACATGATAAAGAGGGCGTTGAGTGAACATTCAAATGTAGTTGAGGCTGCAGAAAGATTGGGAATAGCGCCATCCACTATTTACAGAAAAATAAAAAAAGGTGAGATTCATTTAAAATAATTTTTTCAAAATGAAACAGGGTGATATTTAAAATAATTTTTGCATAATAAAACAGGTGATAATCAAAATAATTTTTGCATAATGAAAAAAATTTTTATCTTGCAAAAAAATAATGATATAGAAAATCAAAACCGATAAACCGTATAAAAAACAAAAGCTTTTTTGCCCGGTGCAAAAAATGCTTTTGTTTTTTTTTGACTTCATTCAGGAAGAACCCAGAGATTTCAATGGATAAACGTAGAAAAAATTCTCTGGCACGGATATTGCGTTAGTAGAGAGCGAAAGGTAGAGCTCAGTATTGTCTATAGGATAATTACTGAAATCAAAGATTTTTATGAAAGATACTAGAAAGTAGGAGGAATTTAAATGAAACCATTGGAAGGAATTCGTGTTATTGACCTGACAACCTATCTTGCCGGTCCCGGGGCTTCCAGAATTCTGGCCGATCAAGGAGCCGATGTAATCAAGGTAGAGCCTCTGGCTGGTGATCCTGCCAGAATCCAGGGAAGATTACTTACTTGCCCGATTAAGGATGATGAGAATCCGCAGTTCGATATGGAAAACGCCAATAAAAAATTTATTGCAGTCAATTTAAAGGAAAAAAAAGGATTGGAAATCATCCACAAATTGCTTGAAGATGCAGATGTTTTAGTTACAAATTATCGAGAGGATGCCCTTGTAAAATTAAAGTTGACCTATGAAGAGCTGTCCGTAAAATACCCGAAACTTGTTTATGGGCACATTAATAGTTTTGGTGAGAAGGGACCGGATGCAGCCAGGCCGGGATACGATTTCGTAGCATATTTTGGCCGTTCCGGATTTTCACTGGATACGGTAGTAGATGGAGGGATCCCGCTGGTCAATATAGGAGGGGCAGGGGACCATCCCACGGGCGTTGCTTTGGCTCAGGGGATTGCAGCCGCTCTTATAAAACAGCAGCGAACAGGAAAAGGTGACAAAGTATCCGTTTCCCTTTACCATACTGCGATTTGGACACTAGCAACACTAATTGCATCCACACAGTATAACGCAAAATACCCGGTTCAATATAGTGAGCCCCCTCTTTCCCCTGTTGTGGGGCATCCGTACAAAACTGCGGACGGGAAATGGATGTTGATCATGCTATTTGATTTTAATAAATATTGGGAGCCCTTCTGCAAATCAATCGGCCGTGAAGACTTTCTGACAGACCCTAAATTTAACACGCCAATGGGTGCAAAAATAAATCAGCTGGAACTTGTTGAGATTTTGTGCGGAATTATTGGATCTGAACCCTATGATGTGTGGGCTAAAAAGTGGGAAGCTGAAGATATTCCCTTCGAAGTTTTGAGACATATGAGTGACGTTCCGAAAGATGAGCAGGCAGTTGTCAATAACTTCCTGCATCCGATCCATTATCCATCCGGTAAGACCGTATATTTGCCGACACCGCCTATACAATTCAAAGAAATGGGTGAGCCGGATTATAAGACCTCTGAAGGTATCGGAGCAAATACATGGGAAATTCTAGAGGGTTTAGGTTATGGTCCTCAGGAGATTATGGAAATGAAAGAGAACAAACTTATTCCATCATGATGAAATATCTACATAGACAGCTGATATGAAATTGCTGGAATTTAGTTTCTAATAAAAATTAAAAGGAGATGATTATTTTGGAAGGGAAAAATAAAATTACAAGACAGCATTTCGTTGTTACCACATTGTTCGTAGCATGGCTTGTTACTAGCAACATTCTATTTATGGTATTGAATATCCATCATACATGGCCGGCGTTTTTTATCTGCATATTCTTCTTTGCATATGGCTTAAACCCCGGCAGAGTAAAGGAAATTTATGCAGGAGCAGTATCGGGCCTGATTTTTGGATATCTGCTGCCGTTCTATTTAGGGGCCATGGCTCCAGTACTTGGAGTAAAAGCAGCTTTAAATGTTTACATTGCTCTCGTCCTTTTTATCATATTAATATTAGGTCCTGTGGCACACACCCTTGTTAATCCGGTTTCGTTCACCTATGCGCTTATGTGCCTGATACATATTGAGGAAATCCATGAAAAAATAGTGGAATGGGGTCTCATGACAATTTTGGGCGGAACTTTCATTATTGGTGGAATCTATGGTATTGGTGCAATGATGAAAAAGATAGAAAGCAAGAGAAGCCGCGTGAGCCAGACGGAATAGTACTGAATTCAGGAAGCTTAAAACAGATTTTATGGAGGTGTCAACAATATGAGAGAGGCAGTAATTGTAGCTTTTGGCCGGTCCCCTGTAGGAAAAGCGCCGAAAGGAAAACTTAAGAATACAAGTCCGGTAGATGTTGCAGCGCAAGTTGTAAAGGGTGTTTTAAATAAGGTCCCTCAGCTAAATCCTGAGGAAATTGACGATTTTGTACTTGGATGTGCATTTCCTGAAGCAGAGCAGGGATTTAACATTGGAAGAATTGTAGCGCAAAGAGCAGGTTTGCCGGATTGCGTACCCGGTCAAACGGTAAACAGATTCTGCTCCTCCGGACTTCAAACCATTGCTGCCGCAGCAAACAGCATTATGGTCGGCCAAGCTGAGGTCGTTCTGGCCGGGGGAGTAGAATTTATGAGTACGGTACCTATGGGGGGACATCACATTTCCCCCAATCCGTATCTTATGAAGAACAGACCGGAAGTATATATGTCTATGGGATTAACGGCCGAAAATGTAGCGGAACAGTATCATATATCACGGCAAATGCAGGATGAGTTTGCCGTAGAAAGCCATAGGAGAGCGGCAAAGGCACAAGAGGAAGGTAAATTTGATGATGAAATTATTCCGATAGAAGCGGTAAATGATGAAAACGAAACCTTTATCTTTCGTAAGGATGAAGGTGTAAGAGCTGAGACAACGGCAGAAAATCTGTTAAAGCTGCCAACCGTCTTTAAGGCAGATGGCACCGTAACCCCGGGAAATGCTTCGCAAATGAGTGATGGTGCGGCGGCCGTACTGCTTATGTCAGGAAAAAAGGCAGAAACATTAGGCCTAAAACCTTTGGCGATATTCAGATCATTTGCCGTTGCGGGAGTCGGGCCTGAAGTAATGGGAATCGGACCTGTCAAAGCAATTCCAAAAGCATTAGAAATCGCAGGACTGGATAAAGAAGATATCGATGAATATGAACTGAATGAAGCATTTGCCTCACAAGCAATTGCTTGTATTAAGGAACTTGGACTGGATCCGGAGAAAGTAAACCCAAATGGAGGTGCCATTGCGTTGGGCCATCCACTGGGATGCACGGGATCATTCTTAACTGTAAAGCTGCTTTCGGAAATGAGACGCAGAGACGATAGATACGGTGTTGTAAGTATGTGTATCGGAGGCGGCATGGGAGCAGCCGCCGTATTTGAACTGATAAAGTAAGATTTTATGTAAATGAACCGATGACCTTTGACTACAGGCATGGGATTCAGGTATTGCCCTAGGCCTTTAAAGGTTTAGGGCGAAAAATAAAATAATATTGTTGATAACTGGAAAGGGGAAAATCATGATGAAATTAGAAGGAAAAGTTGCTTTAGTTACAGGATCAGGAAGAGGTATTGGAAAAGCAATTGCAATGACTTTGGCAAATGAAGGCGCAGACATCATTGTAAATGATGTCAATCTGGAAGATGCCGAGGGCACAGCGTCAGAAATCAGAAAAATAGGCAGAAAAGCTGTTGCTATTGCTTCAAATGTTGCCGACAGAAATCAGGCAAGAGAAATGTTTGCTAAAATTAAAGAAGAATTTGGAGTATTACATATTTTAGTGAATAATGCAGGCATCACTCGAGACGGATTATTATTAAAATTAACTGAAGAGCAGTGGGATCAAGTGGTAAGTGTTAATCTGAAAGGGGTATTTCATTGCTGTCAGCTTGCAGCCGGGTTCATGGTCGAACAAAATGAAGGAAAGATAGTCAATTTAACTTCAATTGCCGGGCAGATCGGGAATGTCGGACAGGTTAACTATGCAGCTACGAAAGCAGGTGTTATTGGTATGACGAAAACACTGGCAAAGGAACTTGCAAGAAGTAATATCAATGTGAATGCAATTGCACCCGGATTCATCAGAACACCTATGACGGATCAAATCCCTGAAAAAATAAAGGAATCATTGATCAAAACAATTCCTTTGGATAGAATTGGAGAACCAGAAGACATTGCAAAAGCAGTTAAATTCTTAGTAACCGATGATTCTTCCTATATTACTGGACATATCCTTTCCTGTAACGGAGGGATGTTTATGTAATATGTAATATACAGTAAGGGCTAAAACTTTTAGCCCTTACTGTTTTACCGACGCATTTCATAATCTTGACAAAGTCCGTTATGTATGTCAGAATTTTTTTATCAAACCTATTCTGGTAAAAGGAAGAAATTATGCGAAACCATACATACGGCTACATCTATGCAATTCTTGCAGCATTCTTTTTTGCGCTGATAGCGATCATTGGAAAGGGTCTTGTCTCCGGCGGCACCCATCCCCTTCAGGTCACATTTTATCAATATGTTTTTACGATCCTGATTCTTGGTATCTGGCTTTCTGCTCGAAAATCAAGTGCATTGCGCTGCAATGCGAAACAACTGCGCAGCTTTGCGCTGCTAGGCGTGATAGGAGGAGCAGGTACGAACCTGTTATTTTATTCTGCTTTGCAATACCTTGATGCGGGCATCAGTTCGATGCTGTTATTTGTACACCCCGTTTATATCACCATATTTTTTGCTGTTACCAGAATCAGAACCATGAAGCCATTAAACTATTTTTCCGTGTTGCTTGCAGTCAGCGGCGCGGCCATCGTTCTCGATATTTTTTCCGGCGCCCTTCGCTTGTCTCCTATAGGGATTTCTCTGGGGATACTTAGCGGTGTATCCTATGCATTTTATAACATTTTTGCAGACCTGAAGCTAAAATCAGAGGATCCCAATATCATCAATTTCTATGCCTGTATTTCGGCAATGATTTTTACGCTGGTACTGCTGCTCTTTAGCGGTATTGGCTTTACTGTGGATTATAAGGATTTACCCTCTATATTTGTTCTGGCAGGTTTTTCAGGTATCCTCCCGGTCTATTTCATTTTTAAAGCATTACAATATATCGGATCGGAAAAGGTTTCCGTTATTGCCTCGGTGGAATTGCCGATGACACTCATTATGGCGTTTACCTTCCTGGGGGAACGTATGAGACCAATTCAACTTTTTGGTGTCTTGCTCATCATCATATCAACGATACTGCTTCATTATCATGAAAAGGAAAAAAATATTGAACAATGATAAGTTTTACTTCCCGATCAAGCCGTAAAAGAATAATGTGGTGATGTCCTGAAATAAACGCTGGCTGTGCTCCAAGCCTTGAAAGGCATCGGAATGCTTGCTTCCTCTGAACATATTGATATAGAGTAAAATAGCCTCGTTGGAAATATCATGTTTGATAGTACCTTCTTCTTTCCCTTTTTCAATCAACTTTAACATCAATGGATAGAATTTATTTTTCACAAAATCATTGGCTATCTGCCTTATCTCCGGATCTTCAGACATCATGGAATTCAGAAAATCCGGATTTAACGCGGCAAGCTCACTTGTTTTTTCTGATATAAATAATTGTAATTTTTCTGTAAAAGGCAGATCGCTTTCGATTGCCTCCGTATATTCCTGAAGAGTGCTGTTCATTACCGTCAAAAGTACATCCCGCAGCAGTTCATCCTTACTGCCGAAGTAGTTGTATATGGTAACCTGTGATACTTTTGCTTTCTTCGCAATTTCAGAAACGCTGACCTTTTGAACTCCATATGTTGAAAACAGTGTAAGAGCAGCCTTACGGATATTTTCCTTTTTCCTTTCTTTTCGTCGTTCAAATCCATCCATACATAATCACCTCAACTTAAGGGTACTATATATTATGAACTATATCAATAAAAATATTTCAAAAATATCTTGCAAGAAATTAAGGATGAGTATATTATGAAATATATAAAGTATTTTATTTCATAATTTTTAATGAGGTGATGATAATGCTTAAATATGTATTGGAATTTAATGAAATAGATAAAACCAAACTGATGGTGGTGGGGGGCAAAGGTCTGAATCTTGGAGAACTGTCAAGAATTGAAGGAATTTCGGTTCCGAAAGGATTTTGTGTTACCACGGAAGCCTATGCAGTTACTCTTAGAGAGAATAGGGAATTCCATCACTTGATGGAGGAACTTTCTTACCTTAAGGTAGATGACAGAGAAAAAATCTCTGAAGTCAGCGGTAAAATCCGTAAGGTAATCGAGGAAGCAGAGATGCCTGCAGATGTTAAAAATGAAATTGCAGATCGCATCTTACAATTTGGAGAGCACAATGCCTATGCAGTGCGCTCCAGTGCGACAGCCGAGGATTTACCGACGGCTTCCTTTGCAGGTCAGCAAGACACTTATTTAAATATTAAAGGCAGGGAAGCAATTTTGAAGCATATCAGCAAATGCTGGGCATCGCTGTTCACAGAACGTTCCGTCACCTATAGAATACAAAATGGCTTTGATCACCGAAAAGTATATTTGTCTGTTGTGATTCAGCAGATGATTTTCCCCGATGCATCAGGCATTCTTTTTACAGCCGACCCCGTTACCTCCAATAGAAAGGTGCTGTCTATAGATGCAAGCTACGGACTTGGAGAAGCCTTGGTTTCCGGTCTCGTAAATGCAGATAATTATAAGGTACGTGAAGGTAAGATTACGGTCAAGAAAATATCGGTTAAGAAATTGGAAATCCGCGGCCTGGATGATGGCGGTACTGCGGAACGGATCATAGAAGCTTCTCAGCAAAACAGACAGACCTTGGAAGATGCACAAATCCTGGAACTTGAGACCATAGGCAGAAGGATCGAGAAATATTTCGGAAGTCCCCAGGATATTGAATGGTGTTTTCGCGATGGAGCGTTTTTTATCGTACAGAGCCGTCCCATTACGACACTGTTTCCAGTGCCTGAAAATGATGGTAAGAATCGAATTTATGCATCAATGGGACATCTGCAGATGATGACAGAAGATATCAAGCCCCTGGGTATGTCATTCTGTAGGTTTTTATCCTTCTGGTTCGGTGAAAATCTGAAAGCCGCCGGCGGCAGACTTTACCTTGACGGTACTTACGATTTGTCTTCCCCCATAGGGAAAACGATTCTGATTACAAGTACCGGCAAGGCTGATATATTGATGAAGAATGCCCTTTTAAATATTATGAAACGCCAGGATTTCGTGAAAGATATGCCTCGGGGAAAAGGCTCCATTAATGCAGCCAGCGGCGCATTGGCCTGGATATTGCCGGCTGTTAAAAACTACCGAAGAAATGATGAAACAACTGCTCCGGATTTGATTGCCTTCAATGAAGAGCTGATACGAGACATGGAGCAACAGATAAAAAAGCTGTCGGGAAACGACCTCTTTGAATTTATTTTAGAGGATACCAGGAATTTGAAAACAGTGCTGACGGGACCGCAAAATATGAGCATGATGGTAGTTGGCGGTTATGTCTCCAATTGGATCACGAAAAAAACGGAAAAGTGGCTGGGTGAAAAGGGCGCTGTTGATACCTTATCAAAGTCCATCCCTAATAATGTTACTTCTGAAATGGGATTGGAGCTGATGGACGTATCGGATGTTGTCCGAAAATATCCTGATGTTCTTGACTATTTCAAGCGTGCAAAAGATGAGAGCTTTTTCGATGACTTAGCTCTGTTGGAAGGCGGATCCGAAGTAAGTAAGTCCATAAAAGCATATCTTGATAAATACGGCTCCCGCTGTTCCGGTGAGATTGATATCACCAAGGCACGATGGAGCGAAAAACCTACGACTCTGATTTCGATGATCCAAAGCAACATCAGGAATTTTGAGCCCAATGCAAGAAAAGCAAGGTTTGAGCAAGGACGTAAAGAAGCAGCAGCGAAAGAAGAGGAAATCATAAAGCGTCTGGAGCAAATGCCCGGAGGCAAACAAAAATCTAAGAAAATGAAAAAAATGATCAGTGTTCTGCGTAATATGGGCGGCTTCAGAGAATATCCCAAGTATTCCTTCATAAAACGCTTCCTGATTTATAAGGAAGCCCTTATGAAAGAAGCCGAAATATTAGTGGAAAAGGGAGTAATCAAAGAAAAAGAGGATGTCTGCTATCTGTATTTTGATGAGTTTAGAGAAGCCGTACGTACAGGCAGCCTGGACTACAGCATCATCACCGGAAGAAAAGAGGATTATCAGGTTTTTGAAAAACTGACACCGCCCAGGGTCATGACCTCTGAAGGTGAGATCATATCCGGCGAATATAACACCGGCAATATTCCTGACGGCGCTTTGGTAGGAGTACCTGTTTCAGCAGGTATCATCGAAGGTAGAGCACGTGTTGTTTTGAAAATGGAGGATGCCAATCTCGAAGAAGGAGATATATTGGTAACCTCTTTCACAGATCCCAGCTGGACTCCGCTTTTTGTTTCTGTCAAGGGACTTGTCACTGAAATCGGCGGGCTTATGACCCATGGGGCTGTCATTACAAGAGAATATGGCCTTCCTGCGGTAGTTGGAGTGGAAAATGCCACAAAACTCATAACGGATGGGCAGTTAATCCGAATCAACGGAACTGAAGGATATGTGGAATTTCTATGATCCAAGGCGTCTATCTGTAAGAATTGAGACCGTTTTATGTGCAAAATCACTATAAATTTAACTGCTAAGGCAATGAAAAAATCATGCTTTTCATATAGAGCATGATTTTTTCGTTAACTTTTATTTCGTTTGATAATCATTACCGGCTTGAAATGCTGATCCTATTTTTTCATTTAAATCAAAATATCCTGCGTCCATCATTACGATTGGCTTAATCTTCAGCGCATTGGGTCTATCGTTCTCCAAGCAGTCCGTCAACGGTGGAACCTGCTAAAACAGTAATGTAAATATCTACCAACCTAGGATAAAGAAAAACAGGTTTATTCATGATCTTCGCTTATTTCCTTAAAGTATGGAATGCATCTTCGGCTATTTCTACGGACTTTTTGATATCTTCCTCCGTCAGGGCAGCATTTATAAAATGATTATGGTGGGAGGTCAGGAAAATTCCACGTTTTACGCATTCGGCGATCCATTGTTGATGTAGAATTAAAGAATCATCATCAGCAAGTCTTAAATAGAACAGGGAAGGAGGACCGGATGCTATCAGATGAAACCCATTGTTCGCTGCTGCCGCTGTTAAGCCTTCTGTCAGTTTGGTGCCCAGATCGTGAAAGAGCCTGGGAGCATCCAATGATTTCAGCTTATTGATACAGGCAATCCCCGCTGCGAAGGGAACGGCACTCATCCAATAGCTTCCCGTAAAAGTCAGGCTGCTGACCACATCCCTCAGAGATTCCTTTCCGCAAAGGGCAGAAACATTATAGCCGTTGGCCAGTGCTTTACAAAAACAAATCAAATCAGCCTGAAAGCCGAAATAGTGGTCTGAACCGGCTAGATCCAGACGGAAACCTGCTCGGACGTCATCGATGATCAGAACAACCTGATGGTCGTCACAGAGCTTCCGAACCTTCTGCCAATAGCCATCATCCGGAAAATAGTTATCATAAAAGTTGCCGTGCATATAAGGCTGTGCGATGAGCCCTGCAATCTCTCCCTTATGATCCGAAAAAAGTTTTTCCAACGCCGGAAAATCATTAAAGTTCACGTAAAGATTATTCATCACATCTTCTTCCAGAATGCCCGGATAATCTAGTTTCTGGGTCCAAGGGTAAACACCGTGATAATAACCATAAAAGAAGACAATTTTCTTACGGCGGGTAGCGGCCCTTGCGGTTATTACGGCCAGGGAAGTGACATCACTTCCGTTCTTCGCAAAGAATGCCCAGTCCGCACTGGCTACCGTATCTACCAGAAGTTCTGCAAAATCAACCATAATGGAAGAGGGAATGGTTACACAATTTTCTTTCTTTAACTGTTCCAGTGCTGCAGAATCAACATCGGGATCAGAGTAACCGAGAACGTTGGGACCGTATCCGCACATGTAATCAATATAATCATTTCCGTCTAAATCCCAGAAATGAGAGCCTTTCGCCCTGGAAGAAAAAAGAGGAAAAGCATCATGGGGAATATAGCAGCCTTCCGAGGGTCCCTGATGCCCATAGATGCCGGAAGGGATTACTTTTAAAGCCCGCTTGAAGGCCTCATGACTTTTGGGGTATTCATAAACAGGAAACTTCATACCAAAAACCTCCTTAAACACTCAAATACTGACTGACACGGTCCAAGATACGGTTCATATTATCAATCATGTTGACCATGCCTTGCATCGCAATACTGCCGTCGCATATACAGGCCATGGAGCTTGCTTCACCGTTCAGTAATTTTCTGGTGATCTCCAGACTTGAAAAAGTCATGGCAGCTCTTGGCTTTTCACAGGGCCTTTTTATGGCAGTCAGATGGTGGTCTTTGATATTGATTGTTACTCCCATGACGTTTGAAACATCAATGGCAATATCTCCATCGGGCATGAAACCGGCGCTGAATCTACCGCTCTTATCTTCATTTCCCACCTGGGCAATGGCCGCTGCTGCTGTATACAAAGTCAGTTTGGTACTGATCTCCCGGAACGCAGGAGCCTCTAAATCCTCTTTTGTTGGCCTTAAGTATTTTGTCAGTAAATCTGTCAGTGGTACAAAGGTTTTCGTTAGAAAATGAATTTTTGTAAATCCTTTAGACGGTATCGGGGTTACAGTTCCATCAATAAGTCCATTGAATTTTTCACAAGAGGAAAAGGGGAGCTTGATTGTGCAATAATCACATCCTTCCTTGATTTGGCAGCGGTCTGCTGCAAAGGATATGGTTGCACTTGGGCCGCCTTTTACCGCAAACCCGATTGAAACAGCTTCTTGATCTTTGATATACTCCTTTGCTTCCGGAACCAGATCACATAAGTTTTCCAAAGTACCAAGTACGGCAAATAAATTGACATAAGCCAATGTCCTGCTATCTGTTTGAGTCAACAAACGATACACCTCCTTTAATTGTTTACAGTCAGCTTTTAGATGCTTTCTATATAGCATAAATGGCTTCTTTCTGTATAGTAAAAAAGGGAATAACAGGATATCCATAGGAAGGCCTTTCATTGACATCCTGATATGGGCGAGTATATAATGAAGACGGTTGGAATATATTTACTGTGGACTATCAAAATGCCTTTTTTCAGGAGCGTTGATATGTATCATTGCTGTAAACCAGATAATTATATTCCCTATCAGCCAGGTTTTGAACAGAAAATTCATTACCGTAATTTTGTAGTGCCTAACGGGTACCCTCTATATGGAATCGTATCTGATTTTTATCAATTTGATTCCACTTCATCCATTGGTGAGGTCTGTGTGATCCCCGACGGATGCATTGATTTATTGTTCCGCTACGATAGAAACGGAGTAACGATGACACTGGAAGGATACCACCGCAAAAAAGTAGTGATCCCAATCAATCAGGTGGGAAGTGCTTTTGGGGTTCGGTTTGTTCCCGGGGGGCTTATGAATGTTATAAAGGTACAGACTTCCGATTTAATTGGGAGCCAGATACCTCTGACAGATGTGGTGAAAAAAGACCTCCTGCTGGATTTGATGGAGAATGCTCAAGATTTCGGTGAGCGTATTGATTTCATTTCAAGATATCTGTTAAATCGAATACATAAAAGCTACGGTTCGGTTGATATCGTACGGTATTGCACGGAAAAGATCATTACACATCAGGGGAATGTTTTAATACGGGATTTGTCTAAAGAAACCGGATATACGACCAGATATTTAAGAAATTTATATCATCAGCATGTTGGTATTTCGCCGAAAGAACTGTGTGAGATTATACAGTTTCAGGCTTCTTTTATGAGGCTTGCTATCTTACTTAAAGGGAACAGGAACGTTTCCCTTTGTGACATCGCCCTGCAGGCAGGATATTATGACCAGTCCCATATGAATAAATGCTATCAGAAAATGGTGGGATGCCTGCCGCAGAAGTTCTATTCTGAGGTAAATCAATGAAGGCGCACTAGATGTCGTAGGATTTTAAAGGCAGTTCCCCTTCGTTTGTTTTCTAAGAGAAACTGCCTTCATCATTTCGATTCTATTCGGGCTGATCAAATAAAGTCGTACTCAAATATTTTTCACCGCGATCGGGGAACGCTACAACAACACAGCCTTCCTCCATATCTTTGATGCATTCCAAAGCGGCAATCATGGCGGCGCCGCTGCTCATCCCGACAAAGATACCTTCCTGCAGTACGATGGCCCGGGCCATGTCAAATGCCGATTCGGATTCGATCATCACGGTCCGGTCAATTTTAGTTGGATCGTAGATTTCCGGAACGATAGCTTCCTCCATGTTTTTCAATCCCTGTATGTAGTGACCCCGGACCGGATGGGCTTCAACAATCTGAATATCGGGGTTTTTATTCTTGAGCCCCATACCGACGCCCATGATGGTTCCCGATGTACCTAATGCTGAGACAAAATGGGTTACTTTCCCCTCTGTGTCCTCCCAGATTTCATTAGCAGTGGTAAAATAGTGGGCAAGCTTATTGTATTCATTGGAAAACTGGTTTGGCATAAAATATTGATCCGGATATTTTTCTACCAGTTCATGAGCTTTTCTAATGGCCCCGTCGGTTCCCAGGGAAGATTCGGTCAATACAATTTTGGCGCCGAAAGCCTCAATCATTTTGCGACGTTCAATGGAAACCGCCTCACTCATGACGATTACCACAGAATATCCTTTTACTGCGCCGATCATGGCAAGGCCGATTCCTGTATTGCCTGAAGTAGGTTCAATGATCGTTTTCCCGGGGGTCAGCGTACCGCATTCTTCTGCCTGCTCGATCATTTTCAGTGCGATACGATCCTTTATACTTCCTGTAGGGTTAAAACCTTCTATTTTAGCGTACAGCGGAATATGCGGCTTTGGATTTAACCGGTTTATTTTTACTAATGGAGTATGTCCTATGGTATCAAGAATATTTTCATACATTTGTCTTATCCCTCCTGTTTGATATTACTACTATATCATTTATATGTGGCATTGAGCAATTTATAGCGCTAAATTTGTCATAGAGTTTTTTAATAGATAAGAAACTGTCTTTTTTTCATGGTCAAGTTATACAAAATTCAACATGAATTTTATAGATGACATGCTATAATTCCTTTATTCTGGTGTATGTCCGGAAAAATTTTTCAAGAAGGGAAGATTTTCATGTTCAGAAAAACGAAACTGTTGTCATTGATCCTGATATTGATGCTCGTGATAACTTCTGCGTTTACTTCCGCAGTTTTTGCGAAAGGAACGGAGGCAAAGATTCATAAGCCTGGTGAGGTAGCCTTTCAGCATTTGCAGGTTTTGTCCGATGAAATAGGACAAAGGGTTGTCGGAACCAAAGGCGAAAGTGATGCGAGAGAATACATCTGCAGTCAATTCCAACGAATCGGCTATGATACCGTTATTCAGGATTTCACTTTTACCAGAAAGGGGAAAGAGTATTCATCCTCTAACGTAATAGCGGTAAAGCCAGGCAAGTCTTCCGAAGTGGTGATTGTAGGCGGGCATTATGACTCTGTAGCCGTTGGCCGGGGTGCCGATGACAATGCATCGGGTATCGCAGTCATTTTGGAAGTGGCTGAGGCCCTAAAGAAGATCAAAACACCCTATACGATCAAGTTCGTAGCTTTTGGAGCAGAAGAGATGGGGCTGCAGGGGTCTAATTACTATGTTTACGAAATGAGCGAGGAAGAAATCAAGAACACAGTGGCCATGATCAATCTGGATAGTCTGGCAGCAGGTGACAAAATGTATGTTTACGGCGATGAAGGGGAAGACGGATGGGTCAGAGACCAGGCATTAAACATTGCAAAAAAGTCCAAACTGAACCTTGAGACAAATCCAGGACTCAATCCTGACTATCCGGAAGGGACTACAGGGCTTTGGAGTGACCATGCCCCTTTTGCAGGAAAGGGCATACCGTACGGTTATTTTGAGGCTACCAACTGGGAACTCGGAGATTTAGACGGTTATACTCAAACCGTGCTTGACGGTGAAATATGGCATACAGAAAAGGATATGATCAGCTATATCGAAAAAAATTACCCTGGCAGAATAGAAGAACGATTGAGTACATTCAGCCAGGTCTTATCCGACTTATTAAAGTTCATGAACAAATCCGGTATTGCAAAGAACTAGAGTTCAGGGTTACATAAAAAGAAAGCTCCAGAGCTGCATCTTCCAAAGCAGAAAACATCTTGGTTAATTGTGCCTTTCTGCAGGAATTGCGCTTGGAGCTTTTTCGTAAAAATTTTTCGTTATTTTGTTGGTGGCTTATAGAAATGGATTCCTTCGATCTCGCATACAAATTCCATTTTCTGCTCAATGGTCTTGTCTTCCGTAAAATCCGGATCAACGAAGTAATAAGTATCCTCTGTCAGTTCTTTCACACCGGTTCCTTTCAAAACTGCATAGGCAGCCTGAATGGAATCCGGCTCGATTTCTTTTTCATAAGCAGAACCGTCGTAAATCGGGGTAAACTGATATGGAGCAGTCATGATAGCCAACAGATCATCGCCATAATATGGGCCGGTCCATCGATTCATCACCACCTGTCCGACAGCAACTTTGGCTTTATAAGACAAGCCGTAAGCTTCTGCATTGATCAAATGGATTAAGATATCCGTTTCTTTTCGGGTGACGGCTCCGCCGCCATTTGCATCAGGAAAGAGATCGTCCGGTGCGTCGGAAGCATCATTCGACGACGCTTCTACATAGGACTCCTCAACAGAGACTATATTTTCTGCTTCTCCAGCAGTTGCCTCCATGAATAAGCTGAATGTCAATACGGCCAAAATACATATCAATAATTTTACAAGATGGGCCGTTTTTTTTTCCTTTGTCATTTTTTAACCCCCATATCTCTCAACACAACTCTTACTAGAAGTCTATTGCGAAGGATATGAGGAAAGACCTTTTTTAACAAAATTTCATTTATTTTATTTTCAGGAACTGCGGAAATGCCATATAACTACATTACCATGGCAGCGATTACGGCAAATTAATTCGTTTATTATTTTAACTTGTGATTTTCTCTCGTCTTATGCTTCCTCGGCTCAGACACAACGATAAAAGATTCCGGCTCATAGGATTCTATTGCTTTGATCAACTCCATTTCCTTATGTCTGGTAGTCAGAATATCAAATTTATAGCGGGTACCGTCAATACCGGTACCCTCAAATACTGTGAAATGAAAATCACAATCCCGCAAATGACAGATCAGATCCTCATTTTTTCTTTTGATATTTACCGTTACAATGATATTTCCTATGGCCAGTTTCTTTTCTATAAATCCGCCAAGGCAGATTCCGATTCCGAATCCGCAAGCGTATGTCAGCATGGTTAAAAAATCTTTTTGCCCCGTTAACACCAAACTCAGTCCGAAAATATAGATGAGTGATTCCAGGAAACCAAAAATAGCAGCAATGGAACATTTATTGCGAACCATAAAATTGGTTCGCAATACCAATAACGGAATATAAATCAATTGTATCATAAAAACTAATAATACTTTTTCCATAGACCCACCTTAACTTTTTATTTTAAGAATACTATTTCACCATGGAAAAGTAAAAATACTATGAAGTCCGCTTTAACATAAATTACAAGTTTGCTGACCCAAATTGCCCGTTTTAGGATGGCACTCGTGTTTGTGTTAAAAAATTGTCAAATTCATAAAATCAACCTTGATAATTGGGAGAACAAAGGGTATACTTATAAAAATAAACTTTAAAAACCAATTAGGAGGTTAAGATGTCAATTCGGAAAAAACTCGGTATAGAATACGGAAATATCGATCCTATCACTACGCGTGAAGACAGGATCCAGTACATCAACTTTAAATTGGCATCCCTCGGTCTGCCCATTTATCGTTCCAGTGATACACAGGATGAAACAAACACTTATTTCATCGATTTGTTAGAAGACATTATCAAGGACTATAAAGAGAAAAAAAGAATGGTGGATGTGAATGAAGTAGGTATTTATAAACGCATCAACCAATTTTTCAGCCAATATTTTCAGGATAGTCCCAACCCGCCAAAAGCAGTGGGTGACTCCCTCACGCTGGATCATTACGGTTTGGCCAGAGAAATGTCCCTGCCGCCTGACGGCAATACTTTCAGCAATGAGTACATTAGCAGTTACCGCATAAAACAAGGGGTACTGCATAACCCGAGAAACGATAGACGTACCACCGAAGGATCCTTTCATATTGTCGAAGGAGGTCTTCCGATTCCTTATGACAAGAAGGCTGTACCGAAACAAACTTTTTTAAAGCTTTATGAAGCAGCAGTGAATCCGCCGGAAGATATGAAGCTGCTGCCTTTCACCATCAATCAGGAGCAGCCGGCAAAGACCTTTGTTTCGTTAATGATCAAACCTCTGGTGTCGCCAAAAGTACCTGGCGTTCTCGATGAAAAGAGAATGGAAGTACTTTTTGTAGCGCCTGGAAACTTTGTATCCAATCTGGATTTCATTGAATCCGTTTTCGGAAACATGGGAGATCCCAGCTTTCACAGCAATGACTCAGGACTTGACGTAGACAAATGGTCTGGACATACAGGCTATATATTGCTTGCGCCTCACCTGTCTAAAATGAGAAAAATCGATCTGGGTCTTCCGCATTATAACGATGCTACCGAAAGACAGCGCCGTGACGGCATGTGTTATAAAGAGGAGAGCGATTTATACAACGACGGCAATGCTTTCAAGCTCACTTGCCGTGACAGCAGCGGCGTAGCAGTAACTCTGATAGCTGATAATTATTATGGCTATTCCAAGAAGGAGATCAAAACACAGATCGGCTTTGCTGCAAATCTCTTTGGCAATGTGGAAGAAGAACATGCAGGCGGTACCATTGCATATCCTCAAAAAAATCTCGGTGTACATTATAACGCCATAGAAGATAACAGTCTCGAAGGATATTGCTTTGACGAGGTAATCGAGAAGTACGGAGATAAAATGGATCTGCAGGAGGATCACTACGGGATTGATAAAATAAATAAACAAATTATCTACCTGCCTGAAAACATTAAAATTGATCTATATAAAAATGAAATAAAATGGACTTACGAGGAAAAAGTCAGAACACTGAAATTATTACCGGATTACTTCTACGTATTGCCAAACGGTGAAAAAATCTACATTGAGAAGCATCCGGAGGCCCCTGTTTGGAAGCTGATCAGCACGGAAGCCAAGGGAACTTTCTGTCATAAGCCCTGTACCGTTTCGGGCGGAGGCAAATCTGAAATTTCCAAGTCTATCAGTAATTCCATCATTTATGGCACCTATTACGTAAATGACCTGGAGAAAGACCTTGATTATGTAGAACGCATTCTCAACTATGATTACAGGTGCCGGTGGAGAGACTACCCGGATAGAACGCGGCCTTCAAGACCGATCTTGTCCATAGACCGTACGTTAGGATCAGTCATTAAACTGCTGACTCCATCCTCGGCTTATACGGACGAATTTAACGCCTATATTGAAGCGATTCCCAATCATGTAAAGGCATTGGTTTTCATGGTGAAGAGATTCTACCGTCAATCCTGGGGAAACAACTGGAGAGAGCATTTTACCGTGGATTTTATAAACGGCAAGCCCGGAAATGAACTGAAATTTGACAACAGAAGAATCAGACCAAGTTATTTGCGTGTTGGTTTCAGAGATGATCAAGCTTGGAGAATCTTTAAGCTGCGCATGGACTTTATGCCCAGCGAAAAGATTCAAATGGAAGACGATATTACCGCTTCGGTCTTGATTCCGAACGATCAATTGCCCTATATCAATACTGATTATACCAATGGCAGTTATAAATTTGCGGCAAACTGTGAATACCGGTTCTTCCAGCGTCCGGATGATGCGGTTCACAAGGGCTATGACCTGCAGGCTGAAAAAGATTTGTCAAGCGGCAATCTTTTTGCAACCAATTATCAACCGCTGACCAAAGAAGATGTGGAAGAAATTAAAAATGATGTAATGGGATATATTGCCTACACAGAACCTGTTAAGACACACATTGAGGATTTTTTGAAATGCAGTGATGAATACTGTGTTGTCTCTTCTGAAACAAGAATTGTAGAAGGCTCAAGAAGTAAAAATCCAAGATATCTGGAGCATCGTTCAGACTTCAGAAATCCTCTTAAGCTGTATCTGGCTGAGGTTGGCGAGCGCTTCTCAAGAAAGATTCCTCTGGAACAGCCGGTCTTAATGCCGGTAAATGCCATTCTGCCGGGTCGCAGGAATAACCCGCCGGGAGAAGAGGGCGGCAAGAAGATCCTGCCGTTAAGTGTATATAATCCTATTCATTACCAGGAGCTTCCGGAGCTGTTTATGGATTTCGTCAGCAGTTTAACCGGGAAATCGCCTTCCACAACCGGTGCAGGCTCTGAAGGCGCATTGACAAAGGGCCCCTTCAATATGTTACTGCCGGTTTACGATTTGAATAATGCACTGCTGTCCTATATTTTAGGAGATTACAATGCCTTTACCACTCCGGCCGGGCACATCGGAGCCAATGTTCGGGTGGATCACGACATATCCATGCTGGTGCCTGAAATCTGGTCCAGGCTGAAAGAAGCGGAACGAAATCCTGCCAAATTGATTCAGGAAGGTTCCTTTGAAAAGCTGGAAGACTTCGAATATAACGGTGTGATGGTTCCGGTAAGTCGTTTGGGATATCGTATGACAGACATATTCTGCTATAAGTATCTCGGTAAGATTTTCGATGAGCCGCAAACCATTTTCAGTGAGGACATTCTGAAGCCTGAAAAGCAGAGCATGGAGGATTTTGTAGATGGTGTGCTGAACATTGCCAACGGTCACAAAAAAGCTGCCCTCAACTATTTTGAGGATGGCAGCGCCGAGGATGCCATTCCGCCGATCAAAGCCATATTGCATATTATGGCTTACGGTGAATATGAAGGTCATACACTGGAATCCAATGAGGTTCGTGATCTGTTTAAAAAAGAGACTGTGATGTCCAGTGACTGGTATGCGGAAAGACTGAAGAATAAACAACGCATTGATGTAAACCTGATTCAGAGAAAGATTCAGAATCTCGAAGCCTTTATTGCCGACCCGATCAATGCATCAGTTATCAAAGAATTCCATTATGATACAAGGCTGCAGAATGCAAAGGATACCTTGCAGTATTATCAAACAGATGCGTACCGGGAAGAACTGAAGGGTTCCATTGGTGCGGCAGCCATTGCAGTGGACTGAACGTAAAAATCAAATTAAAAAAATCATAATAAATATATAAAAGAAAGACTATGGAGTTGAAAAATTCACATAGTCTTTTTCTTGTATATAATTTTATATTATATACTTACAGCTATTTTTTTTATTTAAAACTATTTATCCAGATTTAGAGATGTATAACCTGACATTTGATGTGTATGCATATCAGCTCTACTGGTAACACCCTTGTAAGAATGAAAGTGGCCGCCTTCATACTCTATTTCAGGTCCTGTTTGAATCTTGTAATGATGATCGTGGCCGTCATTTACTGTAGTGTCACCTTCCATAGAGTGAATATGACCGGGCTGATCAGGATCTACACTGGTATAACCCGAGTACCCATGCTCATGTCCATCATTAATTGATGTATTCCCGTTATAATAATGGGAATGAAGTTCATTCATCATATTTATTCCCCCATGTTTTCGGTTTTTGAATTTTTCTTCATATTATGATGATTTGAATAGGATTGTGTTTAATATTTACACCCTTTTTCGTTATTTAAGACCATCATAAACTGAGTTCAGGAGTACTTTGTTGGAGTCCTGGCTGAGCTCCCAAATCATGGCTCCGCCCAAACCTTTCGATTTAATGTAATCCGTTTTTATTCCGATAGACTGGGGATCTTCATAGCTGATAAATACGGTACCGTTAAATAACCAGGGAACCATGGATTGGGAATGAAAGTATCTGGTATATCCCGGTTTGTTTAGATAATTGGTAACAATGGAATGGTAGCTGATGGAGCTTGCTCCTGAAAATCTTTGGTACAGCCCGTTATTCGCATTATTTACAGAGGAGTACAGGTAGCCGTAAAATGGAATGCCGACGACAATTTTATCCTTTGGGAAGGAAGCCTGGTACCAGGCATTCAGGCTGGAGTCTACACTTGCTTTGTATTGCGGCGTTACATCGCTGTTGGTGTATAACGGTGCATGCAGGTCTGTATAAGAGTCCCAGGTTCCATGAAGGTCATAAGTCATGATGGTAGCATAGTCCAAATACTGGTGGATCAGGGAAAGCTCCGTATTGTTGGCATAGGAACCGCCTGCACCTCCGGCGATGGTAAGGAGATAATGTTTATTGTCCACGGCTCCGCGTGCATCTAGTTTTTCACGGATTTTCTTAAGCAATAACGTAAAGTTTTGCTTGTCCTCAGCACGCTTGGCGTTTGTAGTCAATCCTCCGCTGACAGGGTATTCCCAATCGAGGTCAACACCATCAAAGCCGTATTGTGTGATGAATGTCACACAACTGTCTGCAAAGGCAGTTCTGGATGCATCTGTCAGGGCCGCATCAGAAAATTTACCTGACCAGGACCAGCCGCCTACGGAGATTAAAGTCTTTAAGTTCGGATTGGTGGTTTTTAAAGCATTCAGCATTTTAAAATTATTAACGTCAATGTCTGGATAACCAAGTGTAATTTTAAGATCCGGCCCGATATTCGCAAATGCGTAGTTGATATGGGTTAGCTTCGTCGCATCGATTTTGTCCGGTGTGGTACCGGTATAGGTCGCCCAGGCGGCATAGTATCCGACGATTCTATTACTTAATGGTTGAGGTACAGGTGTGGGCGGAGGTAAAGGGGTTGTGGCTGTGGTGGTAACTGAAATAACATTACTTGATACTGAAATGTTTCCTTTTGCATCCTTTGCCTTTACATAGAATTGATAGGTGGTTGCCGGCGTAAGACTGGCTGCGGTATAGGAAGTGGCTGTTGAGGATGAAAGGTATGTATTATTGCGATAGATATCATATGTTTTTACGCCGATATTGTCCGTTGATGGGTTCCATGAAAGGGTAACTGAGGTTTCGTTTACAGATGTTGCCCGTAAATTAGTGGGGGCCGTTGGTGCTGTCTTATCCGGCTTCGCTCCAAAAGCATAATGGTTGCTTGCATAGCTGAAGACCAGCAAAAAAACCAGGGTTAAAGCGAGAATTGTTTTGTACATATTCTGTTTTTTAATCATTGAAAAGCCCTTCCTCTTTCATATTTTATGAGGCAAGTATATCATAACCCCTTTCCCTTGAGGATGAACAATATATGGTAAATAGAACTGCCTTTTGAATCGATCCTTCTTTGGAGGAATCGGAAATTTATAGTAAGGAGAATTACGATTTGGACAAACATTACGATATTATAATCATTGGAGCCGGCCCGGCCGGAAGTATGACTGCCTTTCATCTCGCCGGACATTTTAGGGTACTGGTGATTGAGGCACATGCTCTGCCGCGGTATAAATCTTGCTCGGAAGTTTTGATCAAGAAATCGGTAGAGTTTTTGAAAAATCATTTTGGCTGTATCCTGGATAGGACCTTTTCTATTATACAATTTATATACAAGTGTTTAAAATCTTTACACTTATATATAAATTGAATATTTTCATTTTTTCACTTTAGCGGTATCTTATATCAAGAAATAAAAAGCAATAAGGGGACGAGAAAATGAAAAGCAAATTACTATGCATTATGCTGGCGGCAGCAATGATATCAACAGCAGCAGTTCCTGCATTTGCCGCCGAGTCCGGCAGCGTAAAAAATCAGGAGACAGCAACCGGAAGTTCTGTCACAACTGCCGCAAATTCAGCAAGTACAACAACGGACACTGCAAATTCGGTCAGCACAACAACAGACACTGCAATTACTGCAGGCACAACAACGGAAGAAGGAATAACCGTAAAAGAACCGCTGAAAAAACTGTCGCTAAATGAAGCGCTTAAGATCATGACCACTACCGGCACCAGAGCGGAGACTGCGAATTTAAACAAACAATCGGATATGGCGGTGGCAAAAGGATATTCCGAGAAGTACAGCGACATTAAAAAAGCGCTGAATGATATCGATTACCTGGAATCCCTTCCTTTGCCCTATCAGCAGGCAGCTTTAGCACAGCTCGGCGCATCCAGCATCGTAGAGCTTGCCTATGACGCCCAGGTAGCGGGTGCGACGGAAAATAATAAAAAGATTATGGCACTCAGAAGAAACTTTGCCAATAACAACACGGAAAACAACTATCAGGCGGACCTGAATCAAATCAGGCAGGATACCATCAATATTTACAATACGGTGCTCCTTGCAGAGGACAACTATAAAATTGCCAAGGATAACCTTAAGGCTCAGCAGAGAAATTTGCAGAACGTACTTGCGAAGAAGGAAGTAGGTCTGTTGACGAAGAAGGATGTGCTTCAGGCACAGAGTGCCCTGACCGATGCAGAGAAAGAGGTAAGAGCAGCAAAAACCAAGATGGAGTATGCTCGCATGAGCTTTAACTATTTATTGGGATATCACGTGCTTCAGGAAGTGGAATTTACAGATAAGCTGACAGAAAGTACCGGAGCGGCAATTGATACGGAAAAAGCTGTAAAGAACGCGC
The DNA here is from genome assembly GCF_018128545.1 of Sinanaerobacter chloroacetimidivorans. Classification (GTDB taxonomy): domain Bacteria; phylum Bacillota; class Clostridia; order Peptostreptococcales; family Anaerovoracaceae; genus Sinanaerobacter; species Sinanaerobacter chloroacetimidivorans. Next base: position 115,044 of record NZ_JAGSND010000012.1, read on the forward strand.
TGGACAACAGGAATGAGATCAGAGGAGCCGATTTCGCAAAAGATATTTATAAAATACTATTTGATGATATAGCAGCTTATCCGAAAACGTCAGCCACCTATCTGAATGCGCAGATCAAATATCTGAATGCTGAAAAAACTGCCAAGGATGCCAGAGTGCAGATCGAAATCGACATTCGAAACAAGGCTGCGGAAGTTGCCGACAAAAAGGCGGCTCTGGATGCTGCACGATCGCTTCAAAGCTACGCCCAGGAGGGATTAAGACTGATAACACTGACCAATGAAGAAGGGCTGAGCACGGTGGAAGAACTCCTGACCGCTCAGGTAAACCTTTATAAGGCAAATTTAAATGTTGCAAAAGCAACGTCGGAATACAATCTGGCACTGGAGGCCTATCTGAATGCGCAGGGCGTGGGAACCATGAGGATTCCTCTATAGGGTTCCTCTTATAGGGTTTGCCTTGTTTTTACGGGGTTTCCCTTGCTTTACGCTCTTCTGCAAATCTCTCCAAAGCCTGCCGTGCAGAACCGGAGACGATCAGGTCAAGAATGTGAATGACCTCTTCGGGAGAACGCTTCATTCCGTTCGTAACCCAATCCTCCAAAAGGGAAGCAAAGGAAATGCTGTAAAAATGGGCGAGATATTGAAAGTCCTCTTCATCATACTCGATTCCTTTTGTATTCTCTTTCAGAAAACGCATACAGATACCGAAAGCGTCTTTGTAGAAGAATTTTTTCAGGGAGTCTCTGCCTACCGAGTGAAAGATGCAAAGGGAAAGTGCTTCGTTGCTCTGGATATATCGAAGAAGGTATATGCCTGCATCCTGCCAGGAAAGAAAATTTTCGCTTTCCTTTATCGTGGAAACCACCTCGTGGTCGATCATCCATTCAAGAAGTTCATAGATATCCTGGAAGTGATAATAAAAAGTCTGACGGTTCAAGCCGCTGTCTTCAACGATTTCCCGGATACTGATTTTGTTTAACGGTTTGACAGACAGAAATTTCTTAAGAGATTGGGCCATCGCCTTTTTGGTTAAGTCTGTTTTGCCTGAATACATTATGACGACCTCCTTGTTTAAACTGAAAAGTATTATAGATATTATGACGTATTCTCAATCATTTTACAAGTGTATAAAATATATACACTTGTAGCAAAAAAGGGGTTTAAAATGAAATGCAAATATAGAATTGTTTTAAACAGCCAGCTGGGACCAAAGACAGGAACGCTGAAGATAAGGGGCAGCAAACAAAGACTGTGGGGAGTGCTGGAACTCATTGGCCATAAAAATCTGTTGGCAGGGAAGATTCTCAACGAAGAACAGCTTGCAGAGAACGGGCAGACATTTCTTTTTGCCGGAAAATTAAGGACGCCGATTGGGCTTTCATCCTGCCAGCTTTCGGGTATCAAAGGGGAAAATGAATTCAAAGGGGAAATCAGGATTGACAGCAGATTATATGAGATTTCAGGGAAAAAGATAGAGTGTATTTAAGAAATTGCAATGAAAGGAAGACTATAGCAAATGGAGAAGGAAATAAACATGAACGAGAAAAATTATTCAAAAACAAAGGTGATCATTACAGCAGCCCTTATCGTGGCACTGATCGGAAGCGGCATTGCCTTTGCGACGACTCAAAAAGAGAAATCGGAAGAATTGGTGGTTCAAGGAAGTTTGAAAATGAAAGAAGCTACTTTAAACTCCAAGCTTGCCGGAACCATCAATGAAGTTTTGGTAGAAGAAGGAGAAACTGTAAAAGCCGGGGATCCGCTCCTCTCCCTGACTAGTGAGACCATTGAGGCAAAACTGCAGCAGGCCGAGGGAGCGAAAGCGGCTGCAGAAGCACAGGCAGATAAAGCTGCGGCAGGAGCAAGAAACCAGGAAGTTGCGCAGGCAAAAGCGGCCTTTGACTACGCGCAAAAAACTTATAACAGAATGAAAATCCTTTTGGAGCAGGAGGCGATTTCTCAGGCGACCTTCGATCAGGTAGAAGCCCAGTACACCGCCGCGAAGGAAACCTATAATATGGCCATGGAAGGTGCAAGACAGGAAGACAAGGCAGCTGCCAACGCTCTTGTAAAACAGGCAGGAGGTGCCGTCGCAGAAGTAAACAGCTACCTGGAGGATTCCGTAATTAAGGCTCCTATGGACGGAGTGGTCACATCGATCAATGTGGATCCCGGTGAACTGATTTCAACGGGAATGCCTCTTGCAGCGGTGACATCACCGGAAAATCCCTGGGTAGAAGTAAACGTAAAGGAAACAGATCTTGCAAAGGTTCACCTTGGCAATGAGGTTGAACTGACATTTCCTGCTTTTCCGGGTGAGACCTTTAAGGGAAAGATCGTAAATGTAAACAAAAAACCTGACTTTGCAACAAAGAGAGCCACTAATGAAAACGGTGATTTCGATGTTCTTTCCTATGGGGTAAAGGTAAATGTTCTCGATATTGATCAGGAACTTTACTCAGGAATGACAGTCTTGGTTCATTTTGGGAAAAACGAAGGTAAATAAATATGAAGGGGCAAAGAAACAGCTTTATCATAGCAGCTGTAAAATTTAAATCAGAACATCCGAGACTGATCATGACGGTTCTGATGTTAATGATCATACCTATTTCCGCAAGCCTGATATTGGGATATGAAATGAAAGCGGATGTGGCTGTAACGATTCCCACCGTCATCATGGATAGTGACAAGTCCGGATTCAGTGAAAACTATATTGGATATATCAAAAATAGCCCTTATTTCAACATTGTAAAATATGCCGACAGTTACGATAAAGTTGAGGAGGCAATCTATGAGGGAAAGGCTTATGTGGGAGTCATCATACCCGAGAATTTCTATAAAGATATGCAAGCCGGTAAGGCACCTAAGATTCTCACCGTGTATGACGGCTCCACCATGGCGGTTATCGTATCATCAAAAGCATCAATGATGGAAATCCTGCTGACGGTAAAAGCAGGCTACATGGCAAGCATCTATGAGGGCAAGCAGAGTGTAGTGCCGGGTCAGGTTATGAATCAGGTAATGCCTTTGGACACAACCATCAGAACTCTGTATAATCCTGTGAAAAGCTTTCGGAACTTTGTTCTCCCCGGTTTGCTGGCAGCGATAGTCCAGGTTGCAATCGCTATTACCGGAGCTGAAAGAGGCTGGGAAAATCAAAGGAAAAACCTTTTATTCAGGGAACACCTGAAAGTAATCCTCCAATGGAGTCTGGCAGGTTCCCTGTCCATGTTCCTGACTCTGGCCATACAGTGGCTGATTTTCGGAATGCCTTACAGGGGAACGATACCGGGCGGCATACTGCTTACACTGCTGTTTTCAATTTGCATTACACTGCTTGGATACATGATGGGGTCCTTTTTCGATGAAAGAACATTCTGCACGCAGATTTCGTGCATACTGGTTCTTCCAACGGCCATCCTTGGAGGCTACACCTGGCCTGTGCTGGCAATGCCTGCTGCAATGCAGTATCTGGCTAAGGCAATCCCATTTACCTATTACAGCGAATCTATCAGAAACCTTTGCCTGAAGCCGATGCGGATGAATCATCTTCTTCCTGATTTCATCGCCATGTCCGTCTTCCTTCTGGCAGGTATTATTACGCTTTATCTGATTAAGACGGTTCGGGATAAAAAACTGACCGAAGCGGGGGTGATGACACCATGAGCAACGAACCAACCATGAAGGAAAAACTTCTTAAGCTGCGTCCGTATCTGATATTATTATTCATTCCGATACTTTTTACCATATTATTCGGAGCGGTTATGAGTCCGGTTTTTGTAGAGGATATCCCGATTGCGGTATTTGATATGGATAACTCGTCGAAATCCAGAATTGTGGTTGACAGCTTCTACGATTGTCCTGTCTTTCAAGTGACCGAAACCCCCGATTCCTATCAGGAGATTGAAGACCGGCTGCTTTCCGGAGAAATCAAAGGGGCCGTGATAATACCCGAAGGCTTTGGAAAAGACTTAAGTGCAAAGGCAGGGACCCATGCAGAAGTGCTGATTGATGGAACGAACTTTCTGATAGGAAACAATATTCAGCTCTATGCAAGTACCATACTTGCTATGGTAAATGCGGGCATTCAGATGAATCTGCTGGAAGCAGGCGGGATGGTTCCTTTTGCTGCGGAGCAGAGCGTGTATACGTTAAACATAGCGGACAGATCGCTCTACAACCCACAGCTTGGATATTTTTATTATTTATTTGCCGGACTTCTGGGGATATTTGTACAGCAGACGATTCTGGCGGTTACCCCAACGGTGCTGATTCATGAGAAAGAGAGGATTCATCTTTCAGACTGCAATCATCCTGAAGCTGTAAGGCTTCAGCTGGGCAATGTGTCATATAAGATAGGGGTTTTCTCATTGCTGAATACCATCAGCATGCTGATTTGTCTGGTCTTGGCCAATAAGTTATTTGCCTATCCCATAAAGGGTAACATTGGGTACATCATGCTGATTCATGTTATTTTCCTCTTGTGTCTTTTCGGTATTTCCCTGGTAATCGCATCATTCTTTGAGGACGCAACCCACTGCATTCAGTTTGTTATGTTCATTGCCGTACCAAGCTTCCTGAGCTGTGGATACGGGTGGCCCGAGTATATGATGGCTCCTGGCTTTGCAACTGTTATGAAGGCTGTCTGGCCGCTGTACTACTATGTAAATCCAATGAAAGACCTTATGTTAAAAGGGGCCGGCTGGGATGTCATCGGCAGTTATGTTACAGGAGGGCTTCTGTTTGCAGTAGTTTGGATTACATTAGGACTTGTAATTTTTAATATAAAAATAAAAATACTCATAAGGTCTCAATCAAGGAATGGGTATAATATTTTAACAGAAGCAGACACTAAAACTATATGAAAGTAATCTAGATAAACCCGGTTCATAAACCGGTTCGGAAAAAAGTCAGAAAAAAAAGTCAGAATAAGAAAGGAGACGCGATGGAAAAAATTCATTCAAAAATTGATGCGGGATGGAATTTAGACAACAGCTATGCGCATCTGCCGGAACTGTTTTTCTCTGCCCTGGATCCAGCACCGGTACGGTCTCCAAAGCTGGTTATTCTGAATCATCCGCTGGCTAAATCTCTGGGCCTGAACATTCATGCTCTCGAAAATAAGGATGGCGAAGAAGTTTTTGCGGGCAGCCGGATTCCCGAGGGCTCTTTCCCTCTTGCCCAGGCATATGCAGGCCATCAGTTCGGACATTTTACCATGTTGGGAGATGGCAGAGCCTTGCTGCTTGGAGAACAGATTACACCCCAGGGAGAAAGATTTGATATACAGCTAAAAGGCTCGGGCAGAACGCCCTATTCCCGCGGAGGAGACGGAAGAGCAGCCCTTGGCCCTATGCTTAGAGAGTACATGATCAGTGAAGCGATGCATGGCCTTGGCATTCCCACAACCCGCAGTCTGGCAGTGGCTGCAACCGGTGAAGCTATTATACGGGAAACGATTCAGCCTGGTGCGGTGCTCACGAGAGTAGCTTCCAGTCACCTGCGAGTAGGTACCTTTCAATATGCATCAAAGTGGGGTACTGTTGAGGAACTTAGAGCCTTGGCCGACTATACGCTGCAGAGGCATTTCACAGATGCGGATTCAAGAGATAACCCTTATTTAACTTTGCTCAAAGAAGTGATCAAAGGTCAGTCTCAGCTGATTGCCAAATGGCAGATGGTCGGTTTTATCCATGGCGTGATGAATACAGACAATATGGCATTAAGCGGGGAAACCATCGATTATGGCCCATGTGCTTTTATGGATGCCTACGATCCGGCAACGGTATTCAGCTCCATAGATATTCACGGTCGTTATGCTTATGGAAACCAGCCCCAGATTGCGGCATGGAATCTTACCAGATTTGCCGAAACGCTTCTGCCTTTGCTGCATCAGGATCACGAACAGGCTGTAACAATGGCAAAGGATGCGATTATGGAATTTCATCAACTGTTTTATCATCATTGGCTTTCCGGTATGATGGCAAAGTTGGGAATCTTCCATGAAGAGGATCAGGATGAATCCCTGATCGAAGATCTGCTTGCCATGATGAAGCAGTATAATGCTGATTTTACCAATACCTTCCGGGCTCTCACCTTTGATGAGCCGGAGGACACAGGGCTGTCCGGCACTTCGGAGTTTGTACAGTGGCATGGCCAATGGAAGGCAAGGCTGAGCAGGCAGCAGGAATCGGAGGAGGATTCTCACCGATTAATGAAAAACAGCAATCCGGCAATTATCCCTCGCAACCACAGGGTGGAAGAGGCATTGGAAGCGGCCGTGAAGAATGGCGATTACAGTGTAATGGAACGGTTGCTTGGCGTTCTCTCAAAACCCTATGAGCATTTACCGGAACAGGCTGAATATACAACTCTTCCCGAACCGACAGGGTGCTCTTATCGGACCTTCTGCGGAACCTGATAAATTTTAAAAGAAAAATATTGACGATAAAAATTAATTTCTTTAGAAAATGATATAAAATATGAAAGGCGGTTGGTTAACCGCCTTTTGAAATGCAACTAGTACTCTGTAGCTCCTAAGAGTACTCGGTATTTATGATCGCCAAATGTGCCAGAGATGGTTATTCTGCCCTCTGGCAAATACATCAAGACGATTTCCTCCCCAGGAGACAGCCGCAGGTTCGGAGGTAATGACTCCGTCCAGGGATTGCCAGCCGCTCCATCTCATTCCGTTCCAGGTTCTGAAGAGCAATTGACTTTGCTGTCCTCTGGCAAAGAGTTCCAGCCGATTTCTGCCGGTGGATGCGACAGCAGGGCCGGAAGTAACAGTACCTCCGCCGATGTCCTGCCAATTGCTCCATCTCGTACCATCCCAATATAGATGCCACAGACTTTGATTTTGACCTCTGCCAAATACATCGATACGATTCGGTCCCCAGGAAACAGCAGCAGGAGGTGAAGTTAATATCCCTCCCAGATCTTCCCAGCCGCTCCAGCGGGAACCATCCCACCATTTATGCCAGAGGGAGGAGTTTTGACCGACTCCGAATACATCGAGACGGTTTGATTGCCAGGAAGCCACTGCAGGGGCTGAAATCAGGATCCCTCCCAGATCTTCCCAGACGCTCCAATTGTAACCATCCCACCATTTGTGCCAGAGCGCTTGGTTCTGACCAACCGCAAATACATCGATCCGGTTTGGTCCCCAGGAAACAGCAGCAGGTGCGGAGGTTAATACGCCGCCCAAATCATACCAGTCACTCCAGCGGGAGCCATCCCAATATTTGTGCCAGAGTGCTTGATTCTGACCTCTTCCAAATACGTCGAGACGGTTTGACTGCCAGGATGCCACTGCCGGAGCTGAGGTCAATATCCCTCCGAGATCTTCCCAGGAACTCCACGCAGGTCTCGGCCCCGGACCTGGCCCCGGACCAGGTCCAGGTCCAGGAAAAAGGTTCCTCAAAATAAGGAAAATAAGATCCCAAATAATTTGGTTGACACGGTCATTGGGAACCCCATACCCGCGCAGGGTATTGATAAGCATGCTATTATCTCTTTGCAGTCCACTCAGGAGCTGACTTGCTCTTTGCTCATTCGTTCCTGAGTAATTTCCCGCATTTCTCAGAACATAAGCAATGATACTTAGAACCAACCATTGAGATATAAAATTTTGCACCCCATACCGCTGGAGTTCCGAAGAGTAGCCGGCAAAGTCCCTGCCGATCAATTGAAATATGCGGTTTACATTTTGCGGCATTTGACTGATAAGTACATCTCCCTCCAGGGCAGCAGCTTCTGCTTCCTTCGTCTGATCTGAATCGACTTGTAAGGATAAAGGGCATACATGCTCCTGATCTAAAGGGCAAATAATAGGTTGTGTATAAAGTTCTTTCATAGGATCAACCTTTCTATAAAATAATCCCTACATTATATGCATATGGAAGAACAGTTGGGACTAATTCTGTTAATGACCTGCATTTTGCTTGTATTTAAAAAAAATCAAAATCTTTACTTGACAAGTAAAGCCTGTTGGATTAATATTATACTAATCATATAAGAATAGTATGAATTATTAATTCCGATCTTTGAAGACCAAATAAAACCAAAAGATTCAGCAGATAAGGGATGTCCGCAGTATAAGAAATGGACAGAAGGAGGTATTAAAAAATGGCAGTTCTGACAGATGAAATGAAAAATGTTTTAAAAGTTGTCGGGAAAGGCGGCGCCGTCGTTCATCTTGCCACCAGCAGTGCAGATGGCAAGCCAAACATTGTCGCCGAAAGATTTGTTACATATTACAAAGATCAATACATTCTGATCGCAGAAATGTTTGCACAGAAAACAAAGGTTAATTTAAATGAAAATCCTGTTGGCTGCATTTCTATCGCACATCCGGTTAAGGACCACGCCTGGGTTTTTCGAGGACCTTGCACGATCATCAGCCATGCGGCTCCTGATGATGAAATGTGGTATGACCTGGTGGCAGGAGAAGTATTGAACGAATGGGGAGACTGGGCAGCAAAGGAGCCACCTGATGAAGTACCGCCGGATATTGCTCCGCCAAAACTGGCACAACGAGGCGTGATCGCGCTGAAAGTAGAAGAAATTTATTCCTTTGAAGCTGATCAAGCCGGACAGAGAATTGTTTAGGAGGGAAGATCAATGTCAATTCGTCTAACACCGAGAATGAGTAATTGGATCAGTGAAAACGGCGTCCACATAGCGGCTGCAACAAAGAACGGATTTCCTACTGTAGTCGTAACAGATTCCAGCACCGTGGAAGGTGAAACCATTACTGTTTCATTGAAGCCAAGTCAAATAAAACAGATAGAAAATATTCTTGCTGAAAATGATTATGTAGCAGCAGCTCCCGGCCAGCTGGGATCAGTTCGCGCACCTTACCAGTTTAAAGGCGCAGCTAAGCTCCAAAGAGATAAGCTTCTAATCACCGTGGAGGAGATTTATTGTACCAAGCCCGGTGCGGAAGCGGGAATCCGTCTGGATACTCTAGGGTATGAAAAAATGAAAGAATATGAAGAAAGCCGTTGGACAGATTTGTCCCCAGCAATCAATGGATAAGAAGCCCAGCAAGCTGCCTTGGGTAATCCCGGTAAATTGTGAGGGTTGCGGCGGATGTGTGAACTACTGTAAAAACGGTTCCCTTAAAATGAAGGAAACCAATATAGAAGGAGTCTTTGTACCTTGGCTGGATGAGCCCCAAAAATGCAGCGGCTGCGGCAGATGCACAAAAGCCTGTGTTATGGGAGCGATCACGATGACAAGCTTCGTAGACCAGGCAATGAAGCGGTTTTTAGAACAAAAACCGGAAATCAGAGGATAAGGAAAGGCAGTGGGAATATGGGTAAGATCAGGAGTACGGATGAACCCGTAGGCAGAATGGCAAAGCTTATGGCAGAGCTCTATTACTTTATGGCCAGGGAGTTCATAGAAAGACTAGGCGAAGAAGCCGGCAGAGAAGCCATAAGAAGTGCTGTAACCGGGTTCGGTGAAGCAAGAGCGAAGGTCATGAGAGAAGAAGCGAAGGAAAGAGGATTGGAAATCAATGCGGAAACCTATGCTATCGTAAGGGATATGCCTGGAATTTCATGGGAGAAAGACCCTGCAAATCCTGCCGATATTACTTATTGCCCGATGCATGACATGTGGGATCAATTAGACGCATTGGAGATAGGAGCTTTGTACTGTGAAATTGACAGCGTTCTGTATCACGGCTTTCAAGTGGATTTTGAAAGACCATTCTGTAAAACCAGCGGTGACAGCTGCTGCAGATTTGTCATACATGATAAAAATAAATAGATAGAAGATCCTCCGGTGATTTTGGAAGAGACAAGTTATGTAAAATGCTTTAAATGCGTGAAATGCTTGTCTCTTTTTTGTATTTTCAGTTCAGATAAAACGAATAGACAGCTGTGATCTGCAAATACTTATTGTAAGGAGGTGAAGAAATGGATAACATGAATAATCGGAATATGAATAATAATACGAAGGACAACCCATACGATAATTATCACGGACACCAAAGCAAAAATATAGACTTAAAGAATACAAAGGATAATACTTGTAAAAATGCTCAGGATAATAGCCAGAACTTCAAAAATACTCAGAACAAAGAAAAATAATAAAAAAAACGGGAAATGAATGTTTTAAAACTTGCCGGATACAAGTTCAACGGAAAAAAACTTACGACGAAGGGCTATGAGATATGCGAAATCTCATAGTCCATTTCTTTATTTGAAACAAACAAAAAATTACTTGACTGAGTCAACTAAAAATAGTTGACTCAGTCAAGTAATTGCCTTATAATAAATTTATGACCAATTACGAAAAAGGAGGTTATTTATGGATTCGTCATATAAACCTTATATCCGCGCCATCAGGAAATTTAACAGATTTTATACGAACATACTTGGTCTTTTAGACCAGCATATGCTGGATAGTGAATTTTCACTTTCGGAAGTCCGCGTACTGTATGAAATCGGCCATATGGAGAACTGCACTGCCAAAAAACTGATTGAAGAACTGAGAATTGACTCCGGATATCTTAGCAGGATGCTGAAGCGCTTTGAAAAGCAGAATCTCACCTATCGGCGTCAATCTGGGGAAGACGGGCGGCTGTATTATCTCTATCTGACAGGAGAAGGGAAAGAAACACTTTCCAAGCTGGACGAGGGATCTGACAAACAAATTTATCAGATGATTGATCGATTGCCGGAACAGAATCAAAGAAAACTGGTGGAAGGAATGGAGGCTGTTAAATCGGCTCTGACAGACAATCCTTCCGACTCTGATGAAGATCCTATCCATATCCGCTATCATCTCAGACCGGGGGATATCGGATACCTCATTTATCTGCATGGATGGATTTATGCGGAAGAATGCGGATATAACCATGTATTTGAAGGTTATGTCTGCAAGACTTTTTACGAGTTTTTAGAAAATTATAACCCAGAAAAAGACAGAATCTGGATAGCAGAGGCAAATAACAGAATAATCGGGGCAATCGCCATCGTAGGGCATTCTGAAATGAGGGCACAGCTTCGATGGTTCATCCTCCATCCTGAGTACCGGGGGATAAACCTGGGCGGCAAGCTCCTTCAAGAAGCGCTGAACTATTCCAAAGACAAAGGATACCGGGAGATATTTTTGGAAACAACAGAGGATCAGAAGACAGCCATCCATATGTACCGAAAAGCGGGTTTTCGAAAAATCGGAGAACATGAGAACCGGACTTGGGGAGTCCATCATGTGGAACAAACCTATGAATTAATTACTGATAGTCAGGACCGTACGGGATAACAGAAGAACCGGTTATTCCGTACGGTCTGATTATTATATGAGAAAACCTCGGTCTCAGTCCATCCATAGTACCGATGACTCATTATTTTTCAAAAAAGCTTCTGGCTGCCTGATACCCTTGACTATATAAGAATTTGTAGGTCTCATCGCCGGTACTGATATCAAAGTCGATAGCAGACACATCCCCGGGATCAATTTGTATGGATCTGGCCTGATCTTCCGGGCTGTTGTCAAAAATATCCTGCTGAATTCTCATCTGGGAATGATACAGATTTTTGATATAATCCAGGAGATTATTAATTTCGTGGTATTTGGTTCTGCTTAGAAACCTGGCTCCCAGGGTTTGGTTGTAGAGTGCAGGTGCATTCCTGTCTTCAAATGTTATAGAATCAAAAATATTGATAGGATAGTTCCACATGACACCGCCGTCACAATAGATATTGGGGGCCCCATCTTTTATAAAGTAATCTTCATCCAGCTCTATTGCTTCAAAGAACAGTGGGATTGACATGGAAATTCTGACCGCTTCCGCCACCTCCATGTCCGGCGTAGTTTCACAAGAGAAAATTCTGGAGGATCGGTAAGATAGATCCGTTCCGATTACATACAGGTCAAAAAAAGGCCGATTCTCTTTGTGAATATATGGATTTTTAAAGTCTGCAAAGGTATAAGGAGGCAATTTTTTGAAAGGATCGAACTGGGATTCGATTTGTTTTTTGATCCAGTGATAAAAATACTCGGTGGAAAACCAGCCGTAATTGTTCAGCAATCGATAAACACAATCTAAATCCCCAAATATCTTTTCCAGCTCATTCCATGCAGGCTTTGATAATTTCAGCAAATCGGGGAAAGGATCTTTTCCGGGTACTTTCCTGAAATCCAGCGTATCAGCGATTTTCTTTGTTTCTGTAAAAGGAAGATTAAAGCTGGTGATACAGGCCGTGATTGCGCCGGCAGAGGTGCCGGCTACCCGTTTTAAATTCATCAGAATATCGTTTTGAGTCAGATATTGCAGCACACCCAAATAAGCGATCCCTAGAACACCGCCGCCTTCAAAAACCAGATTGGAAGGTCTTTCATACATATCGTCACCTCACATCATTTTTCACTTCATTATATTCAGCGTTCCTTTACAAAAGACTTGAGTTATAAATGGAAAATAAAAGGTAATTCTCGGGAGGAAATGATATACAGGAGGATGAAAAGGATTGAAAACCCATTTATTGGGGAATCTTATATTATAGAAACTGGTTATCGTTAACCGTAATTATACAAAGGAGTTGAAAAAATGTCTGTACAAGCATACCTTAATTTTAATGGAAACTGCCGTGAAGCGGTGGAATTTTATGCGGAAGCATTTGGAACGGAAAAACCAAGAATCCTGTCTTTCGGTGAGATGCCGTCTAATGACGGGTTCCCGCTTACGGAAGAAACCAAAAACCTGGTCATGCATGCCGAACTGAAAATCATGGGAAGCACCGTTATGTTTTCAGATGCACCGCCGGATATGCCGTTTATTGCCGGTAATAATATCAGCTTAATCATCACAAGCAGTGATATGGAAGAAATCAAGGCAACCTTCCATAAGCTGAAGGTGGGCGGTACGGTGGTGATGGATCTTCAGGAAACCTTCTGGAGCAAATGCTATGGATTTATCATCGATCAGTTCGGAATCGGCTGGCAGCTAAGCTATGACGGACAGAAGCATTAGCTGAAGATGGCATAAGGCATAAAGCTTGGCAAAAAAAACCAATGTCGATACGGTAAAGGTTGGTGCATGGATGAAAATAGGAGTCCTGTCAGATACCCATATTCCGGGCAGAGCGAAACAGCTGCCGGAGTTTTTAGTGGAATCACTAAAAAAAGTTGAGCATATCATACATGCAGGGGATATTGCAAACTGGAACGTGATAGAAAAACTGGAAGAAATCGCTCCGGTTACGGCTGTTGCAGGAAATGCCGATCCCCAGGAGCTAAGGGAAAGGTTGGGCGAGAAAAAGGTGGCGGTGCTTGGCGGCTATCGCTTCGGTATTTTTCATGGCCATGGAGAAAAGGGCAAAACTGTTGACAGAGCCATTCATTGTTTTGAAAATGACCAGGTTGACTGCATCATTTTCGGCCATAGCCATAACCCGTATTGCAGGCTACATGGAAAGACTCTGCTCTTTAATCCCGGGTCGCCGACAGATAAAAGAAGGAATGAATACTATTCCTTCGGCATCATAGAAATTTCAGAAACGATTTTGACCCGCTTGATTTACTTCAACAGGGATGGAACCCCTGGCTGAAGGCTGTTTTTTCCAAAACAAGGAAGATTCACTCTCTTGGAGCGTTGATTTTACCCAAAAATAATAGTATATTAATGTATAGCAAGTTTTCATTTGAGTTTTAATGAGCTTGCTATATTATTAAGCCATGTAAAGGAAGGCATATGGAAATTTACTTAGAGGCCGCAAAAGAACTATTCGGCCAGGTACTGGACTGGATTCTTAGCAGGTCTGCAAATATAATAGCGAGTGTTGGCGTTTTGGTATCTGATGCAATAGATTTGCCGGGACTCTATACCCTTGTGGTGCGATGGGTATTTCCCGTATTGGCATTCCTTGTGTTGATACGCTGTATGCTCCCGCTTTTGCAAAATGAAGGATACAATAGGGCTTGGGGATTCCTGGAGATCCCGAACGGTTATCGCATACCGCTGAAGCACTGGGAAAATTCCATTGGACGCAGTAAGCTTGCCGATATTGTGATCAATCTTCCCTTCGTTTCCCGCAGTCATGCAGTACTTACCTTCGGAGACGGAAACTGGACCATCACAGATCTCGGTTCAAAGGGGGGCGTAAGCGTTAACGGTGAAAAAATAGAAAAGTCAAGTACTGTTGAGGATGGGGATACCATCTCTCTGGCAGGTGCAGACTTTTTATTCCTTCCGGCAGAAGAAGGCTTTGAAAATATACCCATTACAGGGAAGATGCAGTGGCTTTCGGGATTGAGCAGAAACATTGCATCAGGAACCACTTTCCTGATGATTCTTGTTTTTCAGCTCTTAGGTGGTATCCAGATTTATTTTTCAATGGGTGAAGAAGCAAATTTTAAAATACCAATGGTATTTCTCATATTGATTATTGCAGAATGCCTGTATTATTTTATTCAGACCAGAACCAGCAGGAAGTATATTGAGCTTGAATTGTTAATATTCTTCCTCTGCGGTCTGAACCTGTTCGTGGTAGCCTCAGCAGCACCGGATCACCTGATGAAGCAATTGATTGCTATCCTTTTAGGAATCGGCGTATTTTACAGTATGCAATGGATCATCAAGGACCTGGGCAGAGCACGGAAACTCAAATATATTCTTGTTGGCTGCGCCATTGTGCTGATGCTGTTAAATCTTGCCATTGGAGAGACCCGTTTCGGCGCAAGAAACTGGATCAATCTGGGCTTTATTACCTTTCAGCCTATGGAATTTGTAAAGGTTGCCTTTGTGCTTGCCGGTACGGCCACGCTGGATAAGCTCCTTACGACTCGAAATTTAACCGCTTTTATTGGATTTTCCGGAACCTGCATTCTGGCTCTGATTCTAATGAGAGACCTGGGTACTGCGGTTATTTTCTTTGTTTCTTTTCTTGTAATCGCTTTTATGAGATCGGGTGATATCCGTACCATTGCATTAATATCCTCGGGAGCTGTGCTTGGGGCAATCGCGGTGATCTCTTTTCTTCCTTATATTGCATCCCGCTTTCAAGCCTGGGGCCACGTTTGGGAATTTGCTGATTCCCTGGGCTACCAGCAGACGAGAACCATGATCTATGCGGCCAGCGGCGGACTTCTTGGAATGGGAGGGGGCAATGGATATTTGGATACCATTCCCGCAGCGGATACCGATTTGGTTTTTGGTATTCTTTGCGAAGAGTGGGGACTTCTCGTGGCTTTGATGGCCGTTTTGATCATAATCTTTCTGGCAATCTTTGCGTTATCTCTGGCGGGAGGATGCAAGTCCTCTTTTTACGCCATCGCTGCCTGCGGAGCGGCATCCATCTTTTTGATTCAAACATCCTTAAACGTTTTTGGCTCTGTTGACCTGCTGCCTCTTACAGGGGTCACCTTACCTTTTATTTCCAATGGAGGCTCTTCTATGATTGTTTGCTGGGCACTGTTGGCATTTATCAAGGGGGCTGATGAACGAACAAGACCGTATGAGGATGAGGAGGATGATGAAGAAGGCGAAGATGAAGGAGAAGAGGAACTATGGGAAGGGCTAGGTGAATGAGTTGAAATTATTGACAAGACGTGCTTATGGAGTATTGATTCTGACGCTGCTGCTCATTCTGGGTCTCCTTTTCTTTGTTTTCAGATATGTGAAAGATGCCTCTGTCTGGGCGGAGCATTCCTTTAACAAGCATCTTTATACCAACGGACAGCTGAAGTCGGCAGGAACCATCTATGATCGAAATGGGGCGATTCTGCTGCAGACGGTGGATGGAAATTTGCAGTATAACGAAAACAGCACGGTAAGAAAAGCAATGATGCATGCCGTCGGAGATGCAAAAGGCAATGTGGTAACCAGTGCCCAGGTGGCTTTCAGAGAAAAGCTAACGGGCTGGGATATGCTGAATGGTGCTTTTCAGTGGGAGAACCCGCTCGATCGTACAAAAAATGATCTTATTCTAACCCTTGATTCGGAGCTTTGCACTGTGGCCTACAATGCCATGAACGGCAGGAAAGGAACCGTAGGTGTTTATAATTATGAGACAGGGGAGATCCTCTGTATGGTAAGCCTGCCTACCTTTGATCCAAAGAATCCCCCGGATGTAGAAGCAAATCCTGATAAGTACGAGGGGGTCTATATAAATCGCCTCTTTTCTGCTGCCTATACTCCCGGATCTGTGTTCAAACTGGTAACGGCAGCTGCGGCCCTCGATCAATTCACCAGCATTGATAAACGGGTGTATCAGTGTGAAGGAGAGGCCACAATCAACGGGCAGATCGTAACCTGTCCGAAGCCTCACGGAAATGTTACCTTGGAGCAGGCTCTGGCTAAATCCTGTAACGTGGCATTTGCTGAAATTTCTCTGGAACTGGGGGGAGACACCCTGCAAAAATATGCCGATAAGGCAGGCTTCAACACCAGGCTCAAAGTGGATTCCATAAAAACTGCCATGGGCAAAGTAAGTGTGTCGGATGCCGAGGGCGGAGATCTGGCCTGGGCAGGGATCGGTCAGTACAGCGATACGGCCAACCCATTAAATTTCATGGCTTATGTTGGCTCTATTGCCAATGATGGTGTCCGAGTTACTCCAAGAATATTGAAGGGAAAAGGGCTTCTATCCAACGTTTCGGATGCCGGAGCAGAAAAGAAACGCATCCTTGCAGAAGAAACAGCCAGGCAGCTTGGAGCAATGATGAGAAATAATGTAATCAATGAATATGGAGATAAAAACTATAAGGGGCTGGAGCTGTGCGCAAAATCCGGAACCGCCGAAGTAGGTGGTGATCAGCAGCCTCATGCCTGGTTCGCCGGGTTTTTGGACCGGGAGGATTGCCCCCTCGCCTTTGTAGTTGTCGTTGAAAACGGGGGCTCCGGCAGCAAGGTGGCCGGAGCTGTAGCAGCCAAGGTATTAAAGGCGGCTGTTAAAAGTATGACGGAGCAATAGTTTAGAATTTTTGTGCGGCTGCATTTTAGAAATAAGATGCAGCTCTTTTTTTTATTGTGACTTCTTGACAAGAAAATAAAAATGAGATATATTTAAAAACAGACCGACGTCGGTTTGTTTTTGGAGGTGAATGAATATGACAAAAACTGCGAAAAATTATAGTACGAAAAAAATGGAACTGGTAGAGATTGCAGAAAAATTATTTATAGAAAAGGGATATGAAGAAACAAGTATAGAGGATATTTTAAATGCTTCCGGACTTTCCAAAGGCGGATTTTATCACTATTTTAAGTCAAAAGAGGAAGTTTTGTCGGAAAGCATCGGCAGTTTTTCGGACAATCTGTTGAAGGAGCTGGAGCCTATTGTTGCAGATCCTGATTTGAATGCGTTGGAAAAACTAAATCGATTTATGGAAAAAAAGATCACATCCCAAAAGGAAAAAAAAGAAATCATTAAGTATCTGAGTATGCTGATGAAATCGGATTTTACGTTCTACAAATATACGCTGTCCATTACACAGAAATATGTTGAACCCTTTGCCAGAATCATTGAACAGGGGTCTCGGGAAGGTCGTTTCCATGTAGAATTTCCGAGGGAAACTGCAGACATCCTGCTGAGAGCCGTAACCTCTGTTCCGCAAAGCGTATTTTACAGTGAATATTTGGAGGATCAGACCAGGTCATTCAAATATAAGGCTTCCCTGGAAGCAATCATGGAAAAGGCTCTCGGAATAGAAAGCGGTAAAATACGGATATTTGATGAAGAATAACGAGATTCCTGATCTTTTAAATGAAATTACAAGGAGTGATTGATATGTTGGAGAGTGTAAAAGGTTTTGGTGAATTGACACCTGAATTGCAGCCACTGGCAGGGGGAAAGGGTGGCATGCTTGCCAGAATGTATCAGGCGGGTTATCCGGTTCCGGAAGGTTTTGTGATTCTTTCCGGAGCCTTTCAGGAGGGCAAACTGAGCAAAGAAGCTTGGGAAGCAATAGAGGAACGGTTGAATTCCATGAGGAAGAACAATAGGGAAATCCGGTTTGCAGTGAGATCCTCTGCCTTAAGTGAGGATTCGGCCCAGGCTTCCTTCGCAGGTGAGTTTGAGTCCGTTCTGAATGCGGAGACTGACAAGGAAATCCTTGATGCCATTGATACCGTGTACCGGTCAAAAGAGTCTGAGAGAGTGAAGGCATATAGTTCCGTTCAAAGAATGGAGCAATCCCATCAGATTGCTGTGGTAGTACAGCGAATGGTCCAGTCGGAAATTTCCGGTGTATTGTTTACTGCGGATCCCATAACAGGCAGCCATGCAAGCATGATCGGCAATTACGTTCACGGCTTGGGGGAACAGCTTGTATCCGGAGAGTCCAATGCCTATGATTTTAAGTTGATTAGGCCAAAGGGGAAATATGACGGTCCCGATGAATGCAGAAAATATGCGAAAACCCTTTTTTCGCTGGCGGCCAGGCTGGAAAACGAAACAAACAGCCCGCAGGATATCGAGTGGGCTGCAGCCAATGGAAAACTATATTTGCTGCAGGCAAGACCCATAACCACTTTGAGAGGAATCAACCTGGACACTTATGAGATGAATTATTCCCTCATGGGAGAAGAACTCTGGATCAATACCAATGTGGCGGAAGCAATACCCGATGTTTTTCCTCCGTTTTCCTGGAGCATCGGAAAGCTTCTGGACGAAGCACTGAATTTTATTCCCGGATATTATATCTTTTCCGGCAACATCTGCGGACGTCCCTATATGAACATCAGCAGAAGAGTATCCATGATGAATGCCGTACTCGGAAAGAATTCCAAAAGTGTGGTTAAGCTGATCACGGATATATACGGAGAATTTCCGGAGGGTGTCAGTATGCCCCTTTATCCTTTTTCTCCTATTGAAGTTCTTAAAGTGATGGTGCCTATCATGGTGCAAACCTCAAAAAGTTCATTGAAGGCATCCAAAAATCTTACCCGATTCCTTCAGGAGGCACCGGAGCAATGCAGCAGAATGAGGGAAAAGATCAAAACGATAAAAGAAAAGCAAGAGCTGCTGTCCTTCTGGAAACAGGAGTTGGAGCCCTATTTCTTAAATGCATGGTTAAGTGCCGGTGCAGCTGCGATAAAAATGACCAATATTACGAAGCTAGATAAAAAACTTACCAAATTAGTCGGTACGGAGGATGCAAATACGATACTTTCTAACCTTAGAGGAGGATCCGATCTGGCGAGCCTAGGACCGGTAGTCGGCATTTCCAAAGTGATGAAGGGGGAAATGAGCAGAGAGGAATACTTGAAGAAATACGGACATCGGGGACCTCATGAGTATGAAATGTCAATTCCCGATCCCATGGAGGATCCGGACTGGCTGGAAAAACAGATTGAGGAGCTGAAAAGATCCAACATGGATGTAGAGGGCATGCTTGAAAGACAGCATTTACAATATGAAGCTGCCAAGTCGCGGTTTGTAAAGCGTTTCCCAGATAAGGCAAAATGGCTTGACATACAAATCAGGAAAGCCGCTGAAGGTGCCCAACTGAGAGAAGAAGGACGTTCTGAGTTTGTAAGAATATTCAGGGTGGTGCGTGCTTTTGCCCTTAGAGCAGGTGAGCTTACAGGACTGGGAGATAATATCTTTTTCCTTTATATCGATGAGGTAGAAGATCTTTTAACCGGAAAAGACGGGGCAATCAGGAATATTCCTGCAAGGAAAGAGAACTATGAGAAATATAAAGCGATGCCGCCATTTCCGTCAATAATCAGAGGACGGTTTGTTCCTGCAGAATGGGTAAAAGACCCTGACAGAAGACTTGACTACTATGATGCCGCTATGCCTATGGGTGCGGTGTCCGGTGTTGAGACATCAGATGCAGCAACTCTGAAAGGCTATGCCGGAGCTGCAGGCAGGATTGAGGGAATCGTGCGGATCCTCAAAAATCCCGAAGAAGGCGAACAGCTTCAGCCAGGAGAAATTCTGGTTGCAGCAACTACCAATATCGGTTGGACACCGCTTTTTCCGAAAGCCGCTGCAATCATTACCGACATAGGAGCACCGCTGTCCCATGCTGCCATTGTTGCCAGGGAGCTGGGGATACCCGCTGTGGTTGGCTGCAGCAATGCCACCGTAAGACTGAAAACCGGAGACAAAGTGCTGGTAGACGGCGGACAGGGAAAAGTGCAAATATTAAATTAATATATGGGTAATATATGGATAAGCTATATTTATTAAATCTATGTTAATGATAAACTGATACTAAAATAATTTTTGGGAGGTAATATATGGATAAGGTACTTCAACTTCTAAGAGAGAACATGATTTGCTGTCTGGCGACTTGCTCCGATGATAAACCGAGAGCCTCGGCTATGGAATATGTAATTGCAGGGGATTATATCCTATTTGCTACAGATGGCGATTCCATTAAAGCTGCTAATTTGAGAGCAAATAATAAAATTAGTTTTTCTGCTCATTCGATGCCCCAATTTGTAACAATTGATGGTACAACTATGGAACCTAGTGAAGCTGAAATCAATGAATACAATAGAATCCTGTTTGACAGACATCCTGAGTTCAAAGATATGATTGCAAAAGGTATGATGAAGCCTTTCACATATTTTAAACTGGTTCCTGAAGTCGCCTATTATAACGACTATTCTAACGGTATGAAACCCCCCGAAATTATTAAGATGTAAAAGTCAATCAGCTCCTAAATTGTATAAAAGCTCCCAAAAGAAGGGAGCGTGCAAATACCTTGCATTTTTATATGCAGGGTATTTTTTATCCCTGTAATGCAAATAAAAATAACAAAAATAAATATTTCTATTATTTTTGTTAATAAAAAATGAAAAAAATATTTAAAAAAACAATATTGACCAAGGTGGTCATTAACGATATAATAAAAATGACCACGATGGTCATACTAAAATCGATAGGATCAAAAAAGAGGTGGTTATCATGTACTCAAAATTTTATAGCCTGGAACAGGAGAAAAGGGAGCGAATTATAAATGCAGCTTTGAAAGAGTTTGCAAAAAACGGCTATGAAAAGGCTTCCACAAACGAGATCATCAAAGAGGCCGAAATATCAAAGGGATCATTATTTAATTATTTCAAGAATAAAAAGCAATTGTATTTGTTCCTTCTTGATTATGTAGTTACGGTCATTGATGAAATCTATGAAGAAATGGATTGGAATATAACGGATCTTTTCGAAAGGATGAGAGCGCTTGGGTTGATCAAATTTAAAATCATGCAAAAATATCCGCAAGCTTTTAATTTTATTAAAAATGCTGCCCAAGAGGATGCAGCTGATGTAAATTCTGAGATTGAAACGTTAGAGAAGTCCATTGTTGAAAGCGGATTGGAAAGAGGGTACAAAGATCTGGATTTGACCAAGTTCCGTGAGGACATGGATATCCAAAAAATCATGAATATTATCAATTGGACAATACTAAGCTTTGCAGAGCAGCAGAGAGATCAGGTGAATTCTTTTGAAGAACTCGATATGGAAGTGCTGAAGGAATGGGAAGATTACTTTGATATTTTGAAACGTTGCTTTTACAAGAAGGAGGAAGAATAATATGTTTATAGATATTGCAAATTTGAAGAAAAGCTACAGAACCGGCGAAGTCGTAACGGAAGTTCTGAAAGGAATCGGGATGAAGCTGGACAAAGGGGAAATCGGTGTCATACTCGGGCCCTCAGGTTCGGGGAAATCTACTCTGATGAACATTCTCGGCGGGATTGACCGGGGAGACAGCGGCCAGGTCCTTGTTGACGGTATTGAAATCAACCAATTAAATGACGGCAAGCTGACCGATTACAGACGCGGAGACATCGGTTTCGTTTTTCAGTTCTATAACCTCGTTCCCAATCTTACGGTGGGGGAAAACATTGAAGTGGTTTCCAACATCAGCAAATCACCTCTGAATACGGATGAAGTTTTAGCTGCGGTGGGCATGCAGGACAAAAAGCACCGCTTTCCAAGGGAACTTTCCGGCGGTGAGCAGCAGCGGGTCTCCATCGCCAGAGCCATTGTCAAGAACCCAAAGCTTTTGCTGTGCGACGAGCCAACGGGCGCCCTTGATTATGATACGTCCCGGAGCATTTTACAGCTTCTGCAGCAGGTGAACAAAAAATACGGAACGACCATTTTGATGATTACCCACAATGCTGCCATTGCCGCTATGGCAAACAGGGTCTTCAGACTCCGCAGCGGAGAAATCGTGGAGGAAACGGTCAACCAGACGGTTGTTCCGGCAGAAAGGATTGAATGGTAATGATAATAAATAAGAGAATCAGACGCGTTCTGCTGGAAAGCAAAGCACAGTATATCGGATCCATTGTGCTGATCATTTTCAGCTGCTTCGCTTTTACTTTAATGACTCAGTTTGCCGGCAATTTTGAACAACTGGCATATGAGTTCCAAAACGAATATATACAGGAAGATGTTTCCTTTACTACAGAAAAAAATATTGAAAATCTGCAGGATCTTGAGTCGGCGGCAAACGCGGTGATTGAAGAAGGAAAAACGCTGGATTATAAGGTCTCCGAAGAGCAGACCCTGCGCATTTTCAGCCAGAATGAGAAGGTGAACCTTCCGGCGGTCCTCGAGGGAAGAGAATTAGGCGGAAGGAATGAAATTCTCCTCAGCCCGAATTTTGCTGCTGCAAATAATTATCATATCGGTGAAGAGATCAGAATATTGGATCAGTCCTTTACCATTGCCGGATTTATGGCATTGCCAAACTACATTTATCCGCTGCAGTCGGAGATGGACATGATGCCTCACTCGGGGTTTGGAGTTGCTGTTATTAGTAAGGATGATTTTCATGCTTTGGCAAACGGGAGCAGCTTTTATCAGGTGAAGTTCAACCCATCCGATCAAAATCATCGTATACAGGCCGCTGAATTCAGAGAACTGCTAGAAAGCCGCAATATTGATGTTGTACAATGGACAGACATAGAAGATAATAAGCGGGTCAGCATCGTTGCTGCGGAAATCGACATCCTGCATCTGGTCAGCAGGGCTGTACCAACCGGAATTTTACTATTGGCAAGCATTATGGTAGGAAACGTCATCGGACGGATGATCAATCATGAATCTACCATCATCGGTGCATTGTATGCCTTGGGGTATAAAAAAAGGGAACTCTATCTGCACTATTTGAAATTTCCGTTTCTCATAGCCGTAATCGGAGGCATCGTCGGGACTCTTCTTGGATTCTTTCCCGTACGATACATGGTATCGTTCATGTTTACAGCTTTCACGATGCCGATGACCGGGATCACCTTCCATCCGGGCCTGATCCTCCTGAGTCTGCTTTTGCCTATTTTATTTCTGGGTGTCAGCGGATACTTCGTCATACGAAAAGAACTGAAGCATTCGCCGGTAGAGTTGATGAAGGGAGAGAAAGAGGAGAATAAGGTTAATTTTTTAGAGCATAATCTGAAACTTGAAAGATTTAAATTCTCTGCAAAATTTAAGATCAGAGAGCAGCTGAGAAGCTTGTCCCGCCTTGCTTTTCTGCTCGTGGGAATTGCAGTGGCAACCATACTTCTGCAGTGGGGCTTTACGCTGAAAAGCTCTACGGATTTCCTCTTCGCGGAGGGCAGCAACAATGAATATAACTTTAAATATGAGTACAAGTTTGACAAACTGCGCTTTGATGAACTGCCTCAGGAGGCGGAACCTTTCTCGGCATCTTTGTTTTTGCCCGTGAATGATGAGAAAAGAGACTTCTATGTCACAGGTGTTCCGTCGGAATCAGCACTCCTTACACTGGAAGATGAAAAGGGAAACCGGCTGAGTACAAACCAGGTTATTGTAACAAAGCCTGTGGCCAGGCTGTTGAATATTAAGGAAGGTGATTCCGTCAATATCGTAAGGAAGTTGGATGGACACATGTTTTCTGTTAAGATCGATCGCATAGCGGACACCTATTCCGGTAAATTTCTCTTTATGCCTCTTGGGGATTATAATGAAAAATTTGGGATGCCGGAAGGAAGTTATAACGGGTCTTTCAGCAATGTACAACTGGATATTCCTGAAGACCAGGCCTACAGTGTCGTGTCCATCGATGAAAAGCTGGCCGGTGCACAAGAGGCCTTTGAGCCTGTGAAGTCAATGATAGGCGGGCTGTCTACAGTGGCGTTTATCATCGGTATGATTGTCATCTATGTTGTAACCTCCCTGATCATCGAGGAAAACAAGAACATCATTTCACTGATGAAGATTTTCGGATATCGGAAGAGAGAGATCAATTCTCTGATTTTGAACAGCTCTACACTGGTTGTTGTAATCGGATATATCATTGGGATACCGCTGACGATTTCTGCTATCGGCGTGCTTCAGCAGTCTCTTGAAACCAGCGTTGGTATGGTGCTGCCGCCCCCGAAGATTGACTTGCTCTACATTTTAATCGGTTTTATCGTGGTATTGCTTTCCTATGAGCTATCCAAGCTGCTGTGCAAAAAGAAGGTCAACGCAATATCCATGAGCGAAGCATTAAAATCAGGAATGGAGTAGAGTCACATCACATACCAGCCGAGAGAAAAATCAAGATTTGATTATTTTTACAGTTGACAAATGAAATAGTGATGAATATAATGAAAACAATATTAAAAAGTGATGACCAAGAACCAGTAGCGGATATGCCCATCCTTACAGAGAGCTTTCGGTTGGTGTGAGAAAGCAGGAAATACATGCCGTGAATTCATCTTGCGAGCTGCACACTCAACGGCTTTTTGCCCTGTAGGCTGTGTCGGATTCCAACCGTTATCATGGAGGAGCGATGATTGTCGCTTGCCGAGATTGTTGTGCAAACAACGAAGACAAGGTGGTACCGCGAATTTACATTCGCCCCTGTTAGATACAGGGGCGATTTTTTTTTTCTCTGATAAGAAATATTGTATCCTCTCAGAGAAAAAAGAGGGAGGCATATTTGCTTCTGTCAGATAGAAACGGAGTCAATTTTACCGGCGAAGGTTTAATTGGATATAAAAATAGTAATATGGAGGTTAAAAACATGAAAAAGTATGGAAAATTGATGATGATGCTGATTTTATCAATCGCAATCATTGCAGCCGGCACAGGCTGCGCCGGCGAAAAGCCTGCGGCAAATTCAGGAGATGAAGTAGTGTTGAATATTGGAATCATTCAGTATATGGATCACGTTGCACTGGATTCTGCAAGAGAAGGCTTTGTGGCGGCTCTGAATGACAATGGTTATGTGGACGGTGAGAATATCACCATTGACTTACAGAATGCACAGGGTGACCAGAGCAATCTGTCAACCATCAGCGACCGCTTTGTCAGCAACAACGCAGATTTGGTTCTGGCTATAGCCACTCCGGCAACTCAGGCAATCGCAGGGAAGACTACAGAGATTCCTATCCTTGGAACTGCTGTAACAGATTATGTAACAGCCAGATTGGTAGACTCCAACGAAGCGCCCGGAGGGAATGTTACCGGTACTTCTGATATGAATCCGATCAAGGAGCAAATTGATTTACTGGTTCAATTAGTACCGGATGCCAAAACGGTAGGTGTTCTTTATACTTCAAGTGAGGATAACTCGATCCTGCAGGCAGGCATTGCAAAAGAGGCTATTGAAAAATTAGGTTTAAAATATGTTGAAGTAACCGTTACCAACTCCAATGATGTTCAACAGGCTGCACAATCCATCGTAAGTCAGTGCGATGCCATCTATATTCCGACAGATAATGTATTTGCATCCGCAATGCCTGTGGTACACGGTGTGACTTCCCAGTCAAAGACACCTGTCATCTGCGGTGAATCCGGAATGGTAAACACCGGTGGATTGGCAACCTTAGGCATTAATTACTACGATCTGGGATATCAAACCGGCTTAATGGCTGTAAAAATCCTGAAGGGTGAAGCAGAACCTGCAACCATGCCTGTAGAAACCGCTACCGGATTTGATTTTGCTATTAATGGTACCGTAGCGGAAGAAATTGGTCTTCAAATTCCGGCCGATCTTCAGCAATATGTGATCAAAGCTGAATAATGAGACCGCTTCGACTCATTGGATTTCATAGAAACGAGGAAAAATCATGTTGCAGATTATACTAGGCGCTGTTTCATTAGGCTTGTTATGGGCAGTTATGACCATCGGCGTTTTTATCACTTATAGAATTCTGGATATTGCTGATTTGACGGTTGAGGGCAGTATTGCCATGGGGGCCGCTATTGCAGCATATGCCATTTATAATGGCATGAATCCCTATGAGGCCACCTTGATCGCTTTATTAGGCGGTATGGCAGCAGGACTGATTACGGGACTTTTACATACAAAGCTGAAAATCCCGGCTCTGTTGTCAGGGATTCTGACGATGATCGCTTTATACTCCGTTAATCTGCGTATCATGGGAAAAGCGAATCTATCCCTGCTTCGTATGAATACTGTTTATACAAATTTTGAAAACATAGGTCTGAATCATACAAATGCGGTAATCGCTCTGGGACTGCTCTGTATTGCAGGAGTGGTGGGGATTTTATACTGGTTCTTCGGAACGGAAATCGGATGTGCAATCCGCGCTACAGGAAATAATTCTCAAATGGCTCGTGCCCAAGGGATTAATACGAATAATATGATTATACTTGGCCTGGTAATCAGTAACGGTCTGGTAGCTGTTTCCGGTGCATTGATTGCACAAAGCCAAAGCTTCGCCGATGTACAAATGGGTATGGGCTCCATCGTTATCGGCCTGGCCTCGGTAATTATTGGTGAAGTCTTATTTGGCAAAAGGAATTTCTTCAACCGGTTGCTTTCCCTGGTGATGGGCGCTATTACCTATCGTACCATCATTGCATTGGTGCTGAAATTAGGAATGCCTGCCAATGACCTGAAAATGTTTACAGCCATTACGGTGGCGCTTGCTTTGTCGCTGCCGGCAATGAAGACTTATCTGACCCCGCTGAAAAAATCCATAAAGGAGGGAATGTAAGGTGTTGACAATCAACGGAATCTACAAAAAATTCAATATCGGTACCATCAATGAAAAAGATGCTTTGCGGAATGTCAGCCTTACACTGGAAGAAGGCGATTTTGTAACCCTGATCGGAGGAAATGGGGCCGGAAAATCGACTTTACTCAACTGTGTGGCAGGAGTCCACAGTGTGAATATGGGTTCCATTATCATCGACGGTGTTGATGTGACAAAGCTCTCGGAGCACAAACGTGCAGACTTTATCGGCCGTGTTTTCCAGGATCCCATGATGGGTACGGCAGCGAATATGGGTATTGAGGAAAATCTTGCTCTTGCCTTTCGCCGCGGGCAGTCCAGAAGCCTGAAATGGGGCATCTCAAATAAAGAGAGGGAAAAATACAAAGAATCCTTAAGTCATTTGGACCTGGGACTGGAAAATCGTTTAAGCGCGAAAGTAGGACTCCTGTCCGGAGGACAGCGGCAGGCGCTGACACTTTTAATGGCTACGTTAAAGAAGCCGAAAATACTGCTTTTAGATGAACATACGGCGGCCTTGGATCCGAAGACTGCCGAAAAAGTATTGCAGCTCAGCGACCAATACATCAGTGAAGGAAATCTGACCACTTTAATGGTGACGCATAACATGCGCCATGCCATCCAGTATGGGAATCGTCTGATCATGATGCATGAAGGACGAATCATCCTGGATATCAAGGGGGAGGAAAAACGGCAGCTTACTGTTGAAGACCTTTTAAAACGTTTTGGCCAGGTCAGTGGAGAAGAATTTGCAAACGATCGGGCATTATTATCATAAAGATAGGAGCCGTTTCAATTTATCTTTGATCGAATAATTTGAATCATTCAATTGATTTTTTAAAATTGAATCAGCTTTAAAAAGCAGATGGCAGAATTGGGAACAAATAGATTCTTAGCCATCTGTTTTCTTCATAATTTTTCTTCGAGTATTTTTAGTTTTGAATCAAAAAATAAGTGAAGTCAATTAAATTTTTTTCAGGAGTGAAAAGAAAGGAGAACCGATTATGACAAGAAATAGGATGCCAAAACCGGATGATCGAAGAGACAATGTTGACAAGATAGAATACAACATTGGAAAAACCATACAAAATATGGAACTGGCTGAAGAAATGATTGCAAAAACAGACGATGAAAATATGAAGCAGGAATTGAAAGAAAAAAATAACAGAAGAGAAGCAGCGCTGAAGGGCATGAGAAAAGAAATCAGAGATGAAGCCATTGATAAAAAAAATGGCTATCGTTAAAGTCACAAGGCGCGTAAGAATCGAATTCTGAAGCCACAGCTCATTTAAAAAGTTTTATAAACCAAAACAGATAAGACTATCCCATAGAGTAGACTTATCTGTTTTTTCTGCAATGGAAAGAGAATCCATTCTCTTTCTTCTTGAATATTATTTTAATTCATGATAAAATCATAAAAAAATAAAAGACAGTTCGAAACCATCCTGTCTATAAACAAAACTAGGGATTTGCTATTATCAATGAAATGGTACCGTAGTACCATTTTTTGTTTTATCAGCATTTTTTATCATGCCGGGATTGTTCGCTCCTTTTATTTTTTTATGAAAGGAGTGTTTTTTTATGTCAGAAAACAAATTTTTAAACGTTAGAAAAATAACCATTTCCGGGATTGTTATAGCAGTCTACGTGACGGTTATGTTTCTTACTCAAAGCTTTGCATTTGGTCAGTTCCAGGTGAGAATCGCAACGAGCCTTTATGCATTGGCATCAATGTATCCCTTTTTAATTGTTCCTTTGGGACTCGCAAATTTCTTAAGCAACACACTGATGGGCGGACTTGGCATGCTTGATATGGTGGGAGGCTTTCTTGTGGGCATATTGACTTCCTTTACCTGCTTTTACCTGAGAAGGTTTCATGTTTATCTGGTTGGAATTCCGATTTTATTGATACCTTCGCTGTTGGTTCCTCTGTGGCTTTCCTACATTTTAAAGGTTCCTTATGAAGTTTTGTTTATAAGTGTTGGGATTGGGCAGGTATTTCCGAGTATTGTCGGTGTATTCCTGGTGAAATATCTGGAAGAGCCGTTATCTAAAACAGAAGGAGGACTCTTATGGGAAAGAAAAAAGTAATAAACGGAATATCCTTGCTTGGGAATCAAAATGTCCAATATACTTTTGATTACGATCCGAAGGTTCTTGAAACCTTTGAAAATAAGCACCCGGAAAATGACTATTTTGTGAAATTCAATTGCCCCGAATTTACTAGTCTGTGCCCCATCACCGGTCAGCCGGATTTTGCCGCAATCTATATCTCATATGTGCCGGACCGCCTGATGGTGGAGAGCAAATCATTAAAGCTCTATCTGTTCAGTTTTCGGAACCACGGCGACTTTCATGAGGATTGCATGAATATCATTATGAAAGATCTGATCCGCCTCCTAGACCCCAAATATATAGAAGTGTGGGGAAAGTTTACACCGCGCGGCGGAATCTCCATCGATCCCTACTGTAATTACGGAAAACCCGGGACCGAATGGCAGGAAGCAGCAAAAAACAGGCTGTTCCGGCACGACATGTATCCGGAAAAGGTGGATAACAGGTAGCTAACAAAGCTTGTAATTCAGCGATCTGCGCATTGCCTGACCGGCAGGTGCAAATCAAGTTTTACAAGCTTTATTTTCGTATATTAATATTAAAAAAATATTTTTTACATATGTATTGTCAGGTGTATATACATATGGTATACTCCTATTTAAGTTTCAATAAGTAAGAATAACAGTGGAAACAAAAACGTTATTCTGTTGTTAAATACTGAAAGAAAAGGAGTATAATATGCTGAATATCACGAATCGAATTGATAGACTGCCCACTACACCGATGCTGAGAAAGATTCTGTTTTTGACGGGTATCGGATGGATGTTTGACGCCATGGACCAGGGAATGGTGTCAGGCGTTATGGCTGCAATAGGAAAGGACTGGGCGCTGACTACCGGACAATTGGGTCTCCTTGGCAGTGCGGGTATGCTGGGCATGGCTGTTGGTGCTGCTTTATCAGGCATGGCTGCCGACAGATGGGGAAGAAGAACGGTAATTACATCTACGCTAATTATTTTTGGTATCGCCAGCGGACTATCAGGTTTTGCTGTCAATTACCAAATGCTTCTGATCTTAAGATTTCTGACGGGATTTGGGCTGGGAGGTGAATTACCTGCGGCTTCCACGTTAATCAGCGAATATTCACCGACTAAAATCCGGGGACGAAATGTAATCATTTTGGAAAGCTTCTGGGCATGGGGATGGATCGTTGCAGCATTGGTTGCTTACATGCTCATACCTGTTTATGGCTGGAGAGTCGCTTTTTGGATCGGCGCCGTACCGGCTTTATTTGCCGCTTATCTAAGAAAAGCCATTCCGGAGTCCCCACGTTATCTGGAATCAGTAGGGAAAATAGAGGAAGCCGACATTCTCGTAGGAAAAATGGAGCAGCAGGCTGGTATTTCTGTGGAATTAAAAAGTCATGATACGGAAATGCGGAGTCGGGAAAATAAGGTACGTGTAACCTTTCTCGATCTTTGGTCCGGAAAATATATCAGGAGTACAATCGTATTGTGGGTCATTTGGTTTGGTATCAATTTCGGTTATTACGGGTTTGTATTGTGGACTCCGACCTTGTTGATGAGCAATGGGTTTGCTTTAGTGAAAAGCTTCGAGTTTACATTGATTATGTGTCTCGCGCAATTGCCGGGATATTTCAGTGCGGCTTATCTGGTGGAACGCGTCGGACGCAAGAAGGTACTGTCGGTTTATTTTGCAGGTACAGCGGTTGCAGCCTGGCTGTTCGGTCATGCGGGAAGTACAAGTGAAGTTCTGATGTTTGGCTGTCTGCTTTATTTCTTCAGCCTGGGAGCCTGGGGATGTGTCTACGCCTATACCCCTGAAATCTATCCCACTGCGGCCAGAGCCAGCGGTACGGGATGGGCAGCTGCATTCGGACGCCTGGGGGCTTTCACTGCACCGTTGATTGTCCCCGTAATATTCAGCACCTACGGCGAGCAGCTTGGATATCGCTATGTATTTGTAATGTTAACCGCCGTCTTTGCAATTGTCGCTTTTGTCGTTGCAATCCTCGGAAAAGAGACTATGGGAAAATCGCTCGAAGAGATCAGCGGCGATGCAGAAACGTCAATATAGTCTTAAGGGATCCTTCCTGACTGAACATGATAAAATAATTTATCTCCATGGAAAAAGACAGTATTGTTCCGTAAAAAAGAATGGTACTGTCTTTTTTAATGCTTTATAATTTTTTGCTGTCTTTTTTGATCCATTACGAATCTTTTACGCTCTTTTTTTGATACGTTCTATGGTATACTAATAGCAGGTAGATCTACTAACTGATTAAAAATAAGATCCCTTCTGTTAAGGGTATGGGAGATCATGGAGATGAGCGGACAAAGTCAACGAAAAGGAATTGATAAAGCATTTTTGCTGGATACGATTTTAAATACTACAAATGAGCTGATCGTAATCGTGGATCAGGAAGGGTATATCGAAGAGATAAGCCAACCCTATGCCGAGTTTATCGGCGTAAAAAAGGATAAGGTGATAGGAGTCCATGTAACGGAAGTCATAGAAAATACCAAAATGGATATCGTGGCTAAAACCGGTATCCCGGAAATTGAAACGATTCAGAAAATCAACGGACAAAAAATGATTGCAACGCGTCTTCCCATCATGAAAGACGGGAAAGTGGTCGGGGCATTCGGAAGAGTATTGTTTAAAAATGTTATGGACTTAAATAATCTTTATGAAAAGATCAATAAAATGGAAACTGAATTGGATTTATATAAAATGCAATTCGGGAAAATAAATACAGCCAAGTACACAGTAGATGATATCGTTGGAGACAGCCAATTAATGACCAGTCTGAAGGATACCATTAATACCATTGCCAGAACCAATTCAAGTGTGCTGATACTGGGGGAAAGCGGAACCGGTAAAGAGCTTTTTGCCCATGCGATTCATCATGCGAGCAATCGTGCAAGGCAGCCTTTTATTTGTTTAAACTGCGGTACGATTCCAGCCGATTTAATAGAATCCGAACTTTTCGGCTATGAAGAGGGTTCCTTCACCGGAGCAAGAAAAGGCGGAAAAGTCGGCATGTTTCAAGCTGCCCACAAAGGAACCATCTTCCTGGATGAAATTGGTGATCTTCCAATGCCCATGCAGGTTAAGCTATTACGTGTACTTCAAGATAGAGAGATTCAGAAAATCGGATCCAATCATCGGGAGGCTGTGGATGTCAGAGTGATCGCAGCTACCAATAAAGATCCGTATCAGATGGTACAGGAGAATCAGTTCCGGTCTGATTTATATTATCGGTTGAATGTTATCAGCCTGCGCATTCCGGCCCTTAGAGAGCGAAAAGAGGATATTCCTATTTTGGCAAAGGCTTTTATTAAAAAATTAGCACAGAAAGAGAACATTACGGTAGATAAAATTACTGACAGCGCTTTAGAATATTTGAAACATTATGATTGGCCGGGCAATGTCAGAGAGTTGGAAAATATTATGGAGAGGGCGATCAATTTCCTGGGAAATGACAAAGTCATCCGGGCGGAACATCTGCCGAAAAGGATAACCGGAATATCTCCGGAAACAGAATCCAAAAGCCTGCGGGAGATTCTGGAGGAAACGGAGCGCCTTGCTATCGTAGATGCTCTGCTTAGCCATGGAGGGCAAAAAACTATAGCTGCCAGGTCGCTGGAAATCAGCAGGACAAGCCTCTATGAAAAAATGCAAAAATACCATATTGACGCTTCTGAAAAAGAGCAAATGGCAGGGAAATCTTCTGAAAACCAGACAGTATTATAAGAAGATACGGAAAAATGTACGGAATTCCGTACACGAAAACTTAATAAATATGTCGTATGTACGGAATTCTTTACGAATTCCGTTTTTTTATTCAAAAAATGCCGTGATCAAAAGCCTTTTATAAAATTGCAAAAAAACAATCCTTGTAAAACCAAGGCTTATAAAGGTCTTAAAAAAGTGGAATGATATTTGCTATATAGAAAATCACCATGGTAATGTTTGATATGTGCACATGATATCAGAAAGAGAGGAATGCATTATGCAGAAGGATAAGGTTAGCATTATTACGGGAGCAGCCAGCGGCATCGGTCTGGCTGTAGCCAATGCCTTTGCAGAAGAAGGAATCAAAGTTGTAATGGCTGACGTCAACGAAGAAAAATTAAAGTCGGCAGCAGATCATTTAAACTGTGATTATTTCGCAGCTGATCTAAGTAAACGAGAGGCCTGTAAATCACTGGTAGATTATACGATAGAGAAATATGGAAAGACAGATATACTGGTAAATGTCGCAGGTATTCAAAATGTGGCATCCATTGAAGATTTCCCTGAGGATCGATGGGACTTCATGATTTCTCTAATGCTTACCGCACCATTTCTATTAACGAAATATGTTTGGAGTTCAATGAAGGAACAGCGCTGGGGAAGAATTATCAATCTGAACTCCATTCACGGTCTCGTTGCTTCTGAATATAAAGCAGCGTATGTTTCAGCAAAGCACGGGCTTATGGGATTAACCAAGACCGCGGCTTTGGAAGGCGGAGAATTTGGAATTACGGTAAATTCTATTTGCCCTGCCTACGTAAGGACTCCTCTTGTGGATGACCAAATTGAGGCACAGGCCTTGAATCACGGCATCTCAAAGGAGGAAGTGATATCGAAAATTATGCTTCAGAAATCGGCAGTTAAGACATTGCTGGAACCCTCTACCATCGCAGAGGTAGTAAAATTTCTCTGTTCTGAAGCGGGCAACAACATCACCGGCTCAGCCTTAACCATAGACGGAGGATGGACCGCAGCGTAATAGGACCTGCGGTGTTAGGATGAGATTTCAGGAAATACTGGAATCTTCATAAAAAAAGAGGAGGAAAATAGGATATGTTAGGTGTATTTGGTATTATTCTTTCATTAGGACTATTGATGTATTTAGCCTATAGAGGCTGGTCCGTTATTATCTTGGCACCTATATTAGCTTTGCTGGCAGCAGCCTTTGCTATTTTTGACGGCGGCAGTGTTCATCTTCTTGCTACTTATACCGAAGGCTTCATGGTGAACCTGGCCAATTATGTGAAAAATTATTTCCCCGTATTCCTATTGGGAGCATTGTTCGGCAAGGTAATGGATGATTCCGGTGCCGCAAAGGCTATTGCCGTGTTTGTTTCAAGTAAAATAGGAAAAGGAAAAGAAATCTGGGCGGTTGTTCTTTCCTGTGCAATTATCACATATGGCGGCGTATCTTTGTTTGTAGCCGCATTTGCAATCTATCCCATCGGTGCAGCATTGTTTAAAGAAGCTGATATTCCGAAGAGATTGCTGCCGCCTGCTATAGCGCTTGGAGCTTTTACATTTACGATGACCGCTATACCGGGTACCCCTCAAATTCAAAATGCCATTCCGATGAAATATTTTGGAACAGATGCTTTTGCCGCTCCAATCTTAGGTATTGTAGCTGCTATTATTATGCTTTTCGGCGGTATGTTCTGGCTGTCAACCAGACTGGCCAAAGCAAGAAACGCAGGTGAAGGCTATGGTAATCACGGTGATTCTCATCTTCATGGTACGGATACTTCCAATTTACCGTCCTTTACTACGGCGATTCTGCCTATTTTAGTAGTACTGATCGGTAACTTTATTTTATCCAAAAGAGTATTTCCGAACATCGATGCCAAATATCTGGAAACGGATTATAACACAACTCTCGCAGCGGTTCTTGGCAATTGGAGCTTAATCGTATCGTTGATTCTGGGTGTACTTTTAGCTATTATTTTGAATTATAAACGATTTGATAATGTACTCCAGTGTTTGAGAGAAGGTGTGCAGGGTTCCTTCCTGGCCATCATGAATACAGCATCGGAAGTAGGATATGGAAATGTAATCAAGACTTTGGCCGCATTTGGTATTGTTGCAGCAGGGATGACCAGCATTTCCAGCAACCCTCTGGTAGGCGAAGCCATTTCTTCATCTGTGCTGGCAGGAATTACCGGATCTGCTTCCGGCGGACTGAGCATCGCGTTGGAAACCTTCGGCGAAACCTTCCTGGCACGTGCAAGTGAATTCGGCATCGATCCTCAGGTACTTCATCGTGTTGCATCCGTAGCCTGCGGAGGACTCGATACCTTGCCTCATAACGGGGCCGTTATTACGCTTTTGGGTATCACAGGTATGACTCATAAACAATGCTATTTGAATATCGGCATGTGTACCGTTGTCATTCCCTTAATTGCATGTATTGCCATTATCATCTTAGGATCCTTCGGAGTGGTATAAACTGAAATACAGTACAGATACAAACACAGCAGCGACAGCAATGAAAGGAGAAGAATATGAAAAATAAAATAAAGACTGCCCAGGAAGCAATTGCTCCCATCCAGGACGGTGCAACCATTATGGTAGGCGGCTTTATGGCTACGGGAACACCTGAAATCCTCATCGATGCACTGGTGGAAAAAGGGGTAAAGAACCTCACCATCATCTGCAACGATGCCGGCGTACCGGGAAGAGGAATCGGAAAGCTCCTGACAAACGGCCAGATCAAAACTCTCATCGCTTCCCATGTAGGCCTGAATCCGGAAGTAGCACAAAGAATGAATACAGATGTGCCCGAAGACAAACTGGAATGCGTCCTGGTCCCCCAGGGAACGCTGGCAGAGAGAATCCGGGCAGGCGGAGCAGGTTTGGGAGGCTTTCTGACACCCACAGGAGTGGGAACCATCGTGGCAGAGGGAAAACAGGTCATCAACGTGGAGGGAAAAGACTATCTTCTGGAAAAACCTTTGAAGGCAGACTTTGCACTCATCAGAGGTTCCGTCACCGACGAATTCGGCAATACCCTGTACAACGAGGCAACGAG
>NZ_JAGSND010000013.1 GCF_018128545.1 Sinanaerobacter chloroacetimidivorans
AAGGGCGTCGAATGTCTGCAAAAGGCACCGGTGATGCCTTTTGCAATGAGACGGTCCAAGCCTGCTGAACGGGCAGGCGCAGGACGGCGGACACGTTAGTGGACGTGAAGTCCCTCATGCCTTTGAGAAGATCAAAGAAGGGACGAAAACCCGCAAGGGTATCGAGCGTTAAGAAAACCATCATGGATGGGTTTTAGCGAGATAGTCCAAGTCTGTCGCACAGGTGCAGGACGGCGGACACGTTAGTGGGCGCGAAGTCCCTCATGCCTTTGAGAAGATCAAAGAAGGGACGAGAACCCGAAAGGGCACTCACTGCTTTGAAATTCAAGCGTTCTTGCAGCAAGATTGAAATGATTATTTTATTTAAAAAATAGTCAAAGCAATTTTTGATAAAATAGATTATAATAATAAAGAAATAAAGATGCGATACATCAATCGTATGGCTCTTATGCGCCCGTAGCTCAGTTGGATAGAGCGTCAGACTCCGACTCTGAAGGTCACAGGTTCGACTCCTGCCGGGCGTACCAAACAACACTAAAAGACAACTCTAAAATCTAGGGTTGCCTTTTTTATTTTTTAAAAAAGGATACTCAAAGGAATGGGTCGATAAGTATGATTGCGGAACTTCAACTACCGAAATTTCTAAGCAAGGAGAGCCGGAGACTTTTGAAGAAAATAAGACAGTGGCTTGGCAGGGTGGACAAGTTGCAATAAATTAGGCAATTCTGTTTTATTTTAAGTTAAAATCGTTACCACTTCATATACTTGTAATATGGAGGGGACGATTATGGTAATAAAAATTAGAAAAAAGGCCTTTATCACAACGATCTGCGTGGTTTTATTTGGAATCATTTGTTGCTTGACACTACCCCATTTAATAAACTTATCCTCAAAACCATCAAACAAAATTATTGCAGGAGGTATACTTCATTTATCCTTGCATGATTCAGACGAGTTGATACCGGTAATGAATCAAGAGGACAATATTAGCAGTGAACGCTTTCAGAGGCCGTCTAAAGAGCTTCCATACCCTAATCCATACTCATTCAAGGACTTTCGAAAAGAAAATGAAAAACCACCGCTGCTAACAAAGAAATTTGAAAATCCTAAGGATTTGATTCTTGCATACTATGGAATATTGCGAGAAGCCTCCAATATGCTTGGATATTCAGGTGGATGTGGTACTATTGGATGGTCCGGATTACCTTATCCCTACGCATATGAATTACTGACAAAAGCAAAGCAAAAGGAAATACCATTTGATCAGTTTATCGATTCATTTAATGGGATAGGATATACAACACTTTTGAAACTGCTCCCCGCATACGCACCTCCCGATTCACCTAATGATACTAAATACTATATGGTTGAAATAGAGATCATAACTGGAGCTGAGGCAAACACCGATAAGGGGTATAATCAAGGCAGTCAATTTGCCTACTATTATGGTCTGATTACAGTTGAAAAAACTTCTGATGAGGGCTGGAAGATTAAGAATATTGACTATATTCCTGAGGATTTTCTTTGTGCACCCATGCACCATTGGTTTTATCTTTCTGATGCCGTAGTGCAAATCGTTTACGGAGGTAATCTGAAATTAATTGATAAAATAGATAGAACCGAGCAAAAAGACGATATGATTAGTATTTACGCGTCTGGAAACGGAAAAAGTTATCGGTTTGATTTTGTCAGACTTACCAATGGGTATGACATCCTTCTTCATGAATATATTCTTGAGAATGGAGATTGGAAAGAAACAAGCCTATTGACCAATAATTGGGAAGATATGAAGCTGACTATAAAAAATAGCCAATTACATAAAACTATATAATAAAGCAGCATGATTCTTGTCCCGGACTTTTCTGGGGAAATGCTGGAGTATTAGACGAAAGCGTCGGGATACCATTGCATTTACGCAAGACATGAAAGCAGAAATTGAATCAACAGAAGAAAGTTATGCGATTGGAAAAACACTAATCGAATCTGCCGGAATGACATGGGATCAATATTGGAATGAATATAAACCAACATATGAGGCTCCGGCACACCTCATTAAGATTAATATTGCCGAGTATCTTGCAGAAAACAATATAGAAGGGCCTGATGCATCATCCATAAAATATGAAATCTTAAATGAAGAATATCTTGATTTGTTCTAAACCCAAACTATTTTTAGGGCCTGTTGCCTGTGTATTGCAGGAAGCAAGCCCTTTAATTTTGCGTTAATACGCCGATTGTAGTAATTCGGATAGTCAAGGAGTTCAATTCTGAAAAGCTCAATGGAATTCTTTCAAAACCCTTAAGGTGTCCTCTTCGCTCATGAGCCGATTCGATCTGCGCATATCCATCATAATAAACTCCTCCTTTTAAACCGCCTATAAAGTCAGTTCTCGGTTAACAATATTCATAAGAGCAATTTCAACAGTACCACCAAGATACTTCTTGGTGAGCTCTGCTAATGATGCTGCAGCCGCTTCTAAATCATACTTTCTTTCAGGATCTACTGATTCGATAATTAGAAATGCATTGGCTGTATTCTCTGTAAGCATCGTCCTTTGTCCGTCACGCCAGTTCCAGCTCCGGCATACAGCTCCGGCCTCGTCCTTATAAATAACTTCCCCGGGCAAAGCATTGTCATATTCCTCATCACCAAGTGCAAGGAAAAGTTCTCCGCCAACCGCCTTAGTTAAAAGCAAATCACCCTGAAACGTATCAATGTCTTCGCCGCCGCAGGGGAGCCCGTAGGTCAGAGATACTGCATTATAGATGTCAACCAAAGGATTTATCAACGAAACTCCGGTCCCCTTTTCTATCCGTTTCAATAACGCCTCTATTGAGCATCTGACACCTTTTTTCGTCTTAAACTGCTGATATGCTTTTCGCCAAACAGAAATCACTTTATTTTCGCTGAACACTTCCTCTGTCAGAAATTTGGTTGCTTCTTTGCTGCTCCGCTGTAATAGTTCGTTGATTTCTTGTCTTACATCCGCCACATGTGCTTCCGTATTTTGAATCCCTTTCGCTAAAACTACAGCAATCTCCGCTTGCGGAAATAATTCCCAAAACTCATCTGTAATTATAAATTTTGCCATTCTAAATCTTCTCCTTTGTCTATTTTTTCATTGGTCTCACTAATTTTATTGGTCTCTTTTGATTTTGCCGGAATCTGTGCAAGTAGAATCGCTGCAAACATTATAATACATCCAAAAGTCTCACGCATAGAAATTTGCTCATTTAGGATAATAATTCCCGCAATCACAGCAAATACGGATTCCAGACATAGAATCAGGGATGTAACGGTAGGCTCCGTATACTTTTGAGCAATAACCTGCAAGGTATAGGCAACACCGCAAGACATAACACCGGCATATATGATTGGCAGCCAGCAATTCATAATATTGGTCCAATTGATGGTCTCAAAAATAATCATAAAAGGTATGGAAAGTATTCCACATATGAGGAATTGGAAGCAGGACAGTTTCACGCCATCTACCTTTGGAGAGAAATGATCAATTACTAAAATGTGTATTGAAAACCCGAATGCACAAATCACTACCAGCAGATCACCCTTACCGATTGAGAAACCTTCCTTAATACAAAGCAAATATAGACCTGCTGTTGCTAATACAACGCAGAACCATAGGATCGGACGAACCTTCTTTTTAAGAAAGATCCCCAAAATCGGAACGATAACGATGTACAATGCGGTAATAAAGCCGGCTTTTCCGGCAGTAGTATAAACCATTCCAATCTGCTGCACCGAACTGGATATGAAAAAAACAATACCGCATGATAACCCACCTGCAATCAGATTCTTTTTCGCAGCTTTCTTTTCAATCTCCGTTGTTTTTATTTCACTTTCAGTGGATTGCCTTATTTTTCTCTGGCGATCCATTATAATGATAACAGGAATCAGAACAAGAGCTCCAATGAAACATCTTATCCCGTTAAATGTAAATGGACCGATGTACTCCATTCCCGATCTTTGGGCTACAAAAGATACTCCCCATATCAATGCTGTTATCATCAACATGAATTCACCACGTATTTTTCTTTGCATAATTTCCTCCATTACATAACTAATACTCTGTAATCTAAAAAAGTTGACAGCTGCTTGCGACTTTCACAATTGCTGTGTTGTCGTTACTCGCTTTATATTAAAGCAATCTCCATGCCAATATTATGCCTTATTATGAATGTTGAAAAAATGTTTATATTACCAAGCTTTTTACTGTATGAAATAAATACTCGGTGAAAAATAATTGAATTAATATTGAATCATCATTGAGCAAATTGATCCAAAATCGATTCAAAGGATAGACATAGGTTCCCATAAAAGCTATAATGATTCAAGGAGGAAGAAAAATGGGTATGACAAATGATACATTCGGGCTCAGTCGAGTAATAGAGCCGAAGGCTGCCGTTCCGGTTACAGCATGGAAGGTTGATAATCATAGAGAAATATCACCTTTCGAGTGCAGAATATCCTTAGAATTGATTCATTTAGAAAGAGACTGCTTCCAGCAGTTTTGCAGCGAATGCGGTTTTGATGAGGCTAAGATCATTGCAAAAATTTTAGATTTAATCAATCGCAGAGGAAAGCTTCATAATCCTTTTACAAATACTGCCGGACAATTTTACGGTACCATTGAAGAAATGGGAAGTGAATTTGAAAAGAGTTCACGGTATCATACAGGGGATAGGATTTTTTGTTTGACAACAATGACAGCCCATCCGATTTTTATCGATAAAATCCATAAAATTGACTATAACTATGGTGAACTCGCTGTATCGGGTTATGGCATTGTTTTCATCGGCTCACCATTAACAACAATCCCTCCAGATTTACAGTTGAATTATACAATGGCGACCTTTGACGAGGCCGCGAGTTTATATAGTATCCATCGTGTGTCCGACGAAGGAATGCGTTATCTTGTGATTGGGAAGGACTTAGTTTCAAGTATCACCTATGTTTGCTCGATCAAGAAATCTGTAGGTGACAATTGCTACATTACAGTGATCCTTGACGAGGATGGAATCGGAACACTTACACCGAAGCAGGTAAAACATGAACTGGCGCAGTGGGTCAATTCATCCTATATCCTTAATGTCGCCCAGCCAATCAGTTCGTCAGAAGCGGTTTTGAAAGAAGAAAAAGAACACTATGATATGACAATTAATTGTGAAGACCTTCTGGGGTCCGAAGTTCTAAGCGTTATTCTTACACGTAATAAAGGAAAACTCTATTTCACAAGTCTCAAAAATAGCTATACCCAATCGATCCTGATTGCGGAGAGCATGAGTAAGGAACTTGAAACTAATGTACTGGGCCAGTACATTATCGGATATGAGGAGTTCACATTCGATTTGCTGATATCAATTGCAAAAGAGCTGGACAGGATCAATAAGCTTTATGAATCGCAGTCAATCGCTTTTCGTCAGGCAACGAAAAAAGCTATCGCTGCTTCTATTGAAAAAACCGGGAAAACAGATGACTTTATTTTTAGCAGTGCTGCAACAAAAGCCTTGGTAGATGAAGTCTTAAATATTGCTCAATACGATTGCAATATCATTCTTCAGGGAGAAACCGGCGTAGGAAAAGAGAAAATTCTTGATTTGATACACAAAAACAGTATTCGAAAGAACAAGCCATGTATCAAGATCAATTGCGCAACCATTCAGGAGACCCTTGCCGAGAGCGAATTCTTCGGATATGAGGCGGGCTCTTTTACCGGAGCACAAACAACTGGTAAAAAAGGATATTTCGAGCTGGCCAATGGAGGAATTCTGTTTTTAGACGAGGTCGGTACCCTTTCCCTGAATCTCCAGT
Organism: Sinanaerobacter chloroacetimidivorans; assembly: GCF_018128545.1. Taxonomy (GTDB): domain Bacteria; phylum Bacillota; class Clostridia; order Peptostreptococcales; family Anaerovoracaceae; genus Sinanaerobacter; species Sinanaerobacter chloroacetimidivorans. The sequence continues at coordinate 5,831 of NZ_JAGSND010000013.1, forward strand.
CAAAGCTTCTGAGAGTTCTCCAGGAAAGTCAGTTCTATAAGGTTGGTGGAACAACACCTATTCATATTAATGTACGTGTAATCTGTGCAAACAATATCTCTTTACGTCAGCTCGTTGAACAGGGAAGGTTCAGAGAGGATTTGTATTATAGGCTAAATATCTGTACCATTACAGTTCCGCCTCTCAGGGATCGCCGTGATGATATTATGACCTTGGCGACTTCATTTCTAAGCAACTATTGTAAGCATTACGGGATTGACAAGGAGCTGGATCCCACTGCGCTTACAAAACTTGCGAATTATGACTGGCCTGGAAACGTCAGAGAGCTGGAAAATCTGATACATCGAGCCCTAATCAGCGTAAAAGGCTATATAATCACGGGAGATGATATACAAGAGGTTTTAAACGAGAATATCTATGAAGACTTAGTTCTGGATCTAAAACGCAGCATGAGATCTTCCTCCTCCTTGGATTTTGAGAAGATTATAGAGCAGCAGGAAAAGCAACTAATCGAATATGCTTTAAAAAAATTTGGTACGACCAGGAAAGCCGCAGAATTTCTTCATATGTCTCAACCCAAACTGATGCGAAAAAAACAGAAATATATGAAATTGGAGGAAAATACGGATGGAGAATTGCTTTGATATAGAGGAAATAAATGAGACAATTGCCGATTTGATTGATGACCATATTCTGGTTTGTGACATAGAAGGGCAAATTGTTTTCTCCAATAAGGCTATACAGTCGTACTTGGGTTATACTGATTCAGAGTTAAAACGAAGAAACTTTTTAGATTTCATTGCGGACATTCACATGAATAAGGCCGGATCCTTTATTAAAAGTGTGTCAGAGGAACCTTCTGACTGGGAGGAATTTTTGTTTCGTGGCAAGCATAATGTGCTGAAACTTCACCTCAGGTTTCTTCGGAAGAAGGATCTTATCTATATCTATGGCAATGAAAAATATGTAGAGTATGAAAGAATTCGAAAAAAGCTGGATGTTGAAATAGCAAATGCTATTAAGATTCATAGACGCTCCCTGCCTGTGAGTCTTCCTGACACAAAAAATATCTCTTTTGCTTCCTTATATATCCCTGCCGAAGAACTGGGCGGAGATTTATTCGATGCATTTAAAGTGGACAATGGGTTGCTGGATGATTATTTTGAACAATATGTTTGCTATACAGCGGATGTTTCAGGACATGGATTGGATAGTGCTATGCTGGCTATGTTTGTAAAAGATACGATAAGAAGTTTTTTCAGACTGAAGCATATACCGGGACAAGTATTGTCTCCTAAAGAAATTATGCATTTTTTTATTGAGCAATATATAAAGGAAGGATATCCAGGCGAATATTTAGTCTGCCTTTTTATCGTTGTTTTTGATTTTAAGACAAATGAATTGACTTATTGTAATGCAGGTTTTCATATCTGTCCTTTATTAATCAAAGATGAAGAAAATATTATCGAGTTGAACAATGCAGGTCTGCCAATTTCAACAGCGATAAATGCTGATTTGTTGAAGTATGAAGATTCTTCTCTGCATCTCCTCCCAACTATGACCTTGTTTATTATGTCTGATGGATTGCCGGAGCAAAGATCCAATAATGAAGCTTATGAAGATAGACTAAAGAAGCTGTTTGCTGAAATTTATAGTCTGAAGCCCGCTGATATTGTCCGAAGAATTCATGAAGATTTTACTGATTTTTTAAGATATGAGAAAATCAAAGACGATATCACCCTAGTTGTAGTGAAATTATTACAGGCATTGAACTAGTACGATAAATGTCAAATTTGTGAACGAAAGGAGGAAAATTGTATGCAGCAAATACTGGATGGTATTTTAGAAGCGATTGAAGATGAAATGAGAGCGCAGAAACATTATCAAATGCTGGCTGAAAAGGCGACGGATCCAAAAGTGAAGAAATTTTTTGAACAATTGAGAATAGACGAAGAAAATCATGAGCAGGCATTGCGTACCCGTTATGAAGCTTTTGCAAAAATATTAAAAGCAGATAAAGGAGAAAATGAATGAAACTCCCAATTGGTGGTTACATACAGAGGGAATCGTGAAGATCGTGAAAATCGGGGCAGAAAGGTGTATTTTTAGCCCCGATTTTTTTATGCTATTGCAGAGTTTGGTCACTGGATCATACAAAATTAAATCACTGCTTGCTGCAACAAGTACTTTGCAGTATTTGAGTCAATAGCAAGCGTATTGACAGCTCCGCATCGGATTGCTCCGATCAATGGTAATACTTTTCTTTCGGAACTAATGGCAACACAAGAAATACGAGCATTTTTTAAAGTCGGCAGTGTGACACTGATCGTTCTTTCATCATAATTATTATCAACAATATTTCCGTTGATATCAATAAATCTTGAACAAATAGCACCTACAGAATTCTTCGACTTTAATACCTGAAGATCCTCTGATGTGATATATCCTGTCTGGTGCAAACAATTTTCGTCACTTAATAACCCAATATTAATAAAAGCCACATCAATTTCATTGATTTGAGCAAGCACAGAACTGATTTTTGAATCATGAGACAATAAATCGACAATAATGGGACTCTCGACAATAACGGGACAAGGCAGTGTAATTTGGGACGAAACTCCAAAGCGCTGCCCAAACTGATGAATGATTTCATGCGCGAAATTTGTGTTGTGTGCATTGTCGAGATTGCCGGCTATTTGAACAATGCTGGTATTCGGAAAGCTGGAAAACGGTATGTTTTTCGCAATCTCAAGAAGTGTATATCCCCAGGAGATCCCAATTTTATCTCCATCATGAATGAAGGAAGCAAAAAATGGTGCGGCCGCTTTGGCTATTGCCTTCAAATTCTCATTTTCATCATATGATGTAGACGGTACAACCAATACATTCGATAAATCGAACGCTTCTCTAATTCTTGTAGATAAAAGCTCGATGTCATCGTCGTCTTTTCTGTTAAGACTGATGGTGACTATGTTTTTTTCTCTTGCTTTAGCAAGTAATCTTGATACCTTAGCGCGTGATAAGTTAAACTTTTTTGATATATCTGATTGATTCAGATTATCAAGATAATAGAGTTTTGCTATTTCGTATAATAAATCATCGTTTTTATTCATATTTTAACGATTCCTTTCAACGGATTAAACTTCGTGAGTCTTTTTCACAATGAATATATACAAAAAATGAATATTTGTCAATTACTAAAGTGAATAAATCATCAAATAATCATCAAATAAGAAAAAATAAATAAAAAAAGTGAACAAAATTTCAGTTTTGACTGTTAAATCATTTAAAACTTTGTTAATAATGGATGGTGCTAAGCAAAAAATGAAAATAAATTCATTTTTGTTCTTGGCTATGTGAAAATAATTTTATACAATGCGATTACAAGAACGATCGTATCTGGTATTGAATGAAAGGAAGAGTAGCGAAAGGACATTGAAAAATGGAAGAAAAGTATTTATTACATGGCCCAGCTTCGGAAATCATCACGCCCTTTACTGAAAATGGTGAAATTGACTATGAGTTGTTGGAAGCAGAATATGAATTTCTGATCAGTAATGGAATTACAGGTTTGTTCGTGAATGGATTAGCCAGCGAATCCTTAATGCTTGATGTTGATCAGCGAGTCGAAGCTGTTCAGAGAGCGGTAAAGGTCTCCAATGGACGTATCCCGGTTTTTGGCAATTTAATTTTTAACAGCATTGACTTGGCTGTTAGTTGTATGAAACGTTATGAAGAATGCGGCGTTGATGCAATCTTCATTACACCTCCGTTGGTTTATCAATATACCGGTGAGGGTTTGTACGATTATTTTGCCGGAATCGCATCGGCTACCAATCTGCCGGCTTACATATACAATGCCCCGGAGACTGGAAACAAAGTTCCGCCTGAAGTGGTTGCAAAATTGTTTCAAAATATTCCTAATCTACGCGGCTATAAGGACAGCACACAGGATATTATTCATCAGCAAACAGTAATTGATTTAATTGGTAAAGATCGTCATTTTGAGCTAATGGCAGGCAGTGATGCACAAATCCTATCAACAAGCATGCTGGGAGGAAAGGGAGTCGTATCACTGATTACCTGTGTATTCCCGAAGCTAATCTTAGAGTTGATTGATGCGATAGACCAAAAGGACTATGAAAAAGCACAGGAGTTACAAGGCAAAGTCTTGCGTGTTCGGAAAGCTCTTAAGGTTGGGCCATTTATGGGGGCATACAAATATGTTTCTGAATTAATCGGAAGTCCGCTTGGAAAAATGAAAGCACCTTTGAGAGAAGTAAGTGAAGCAGATAAAGTAAAAATCAAGGATATGCTTGTCCGAGAAAATATGATTTAATGTAAAAGACGAGATTTTTGACAGTCGTTATCAAGCTTATAAAGTGGAAAATGGAGGAAAGAAAAGTGAATAAATTAGAATTGGCAAAAATGATGGATCACACAATTTTAAAAGCGGCAGCCACCCCTACTGATGTGAAGAAAATTTGTGAAGAAGCGCTTATGATCAATGCTGCATCCGTGTGTGTGAATCCTTTTCACGTTCCTCAAGTAAAGGAACTGCTGGCTGGAAGTGATGTGAAAGTTTGTACGGTAGTTGGTTTCCCGCTTGGAGCAAATACTTCTGAGGTGAAAGCATTTGAAACAAAAGATGCGATTGAAAAGGGTGCCGAAGAGGTCGATATGGTCATTAATATCGGCGCCTTGATTGCAGGTGATACAGAAACTGTATATAGGGACATTCAGGCTGTAGTTGATGCCGCAAATGGCATTCTTGTTAAAGTGATTATTGAAACATGCTACCTGAATGATGAACAGAAGTGCATTGCCTGCGAACTGTCGCTGAAGGCGGGCGCAGATTTTGTAAAAACTTCAACAGGATTCGGAACAAGTGGAGCAACCCCCCATGACATAGAATTGATGCGCAGCGTAGTCGGCAATCAGATGAAGATCAAGGCTTCCGGCGGGATCCGCACCTATGACGATGCAATGGCTGTCGTTGTCGCAACTGCAGATCGTCTTGGAGTCTCTGCAAGTCTCACAATTCTGGAAGGTACAGAAGAATAGGTAAGAATATGTTTGATACTGTAATTTCGGGCGGGATCATCCTGTCTTCTCATAACGGATATAAGCCTTTTGCAGGGAGTATCGGTATAACCGGAGGAGTTATTGAGATCGTTTCTCCTTCGATACTGAAATCAAATGATGCCAGGGAATTTATCAATGCATCCGGAAAAATCATCATGCCTGGTTTGATTAACGGTCATTGCCATGGAGATATGGCATTTGCCAAGGGTTTTGGAGAAAACATAACCTTGAAGGAGCAAATGAGCGTATTTGGGGATGTAGGCTGGTTTTACCCCTATGTTACAGATGAAGAACGGTACTACGCAAGGCAGCATACATATTGTGAAGCCATGCTGAGCGGCACCACAACACTTGTTGAAAATATGTTCTGGAGTCTGGGAGAACGATCCCCAAAAGCCTTTAAGGAGGTTGGATTGCGCGGTGCGCCTGCGGAAGATGTACGGTACGATTTTATGAAGTCGGATGAATTCCTGACAGACAAGATGCTTACCAACTTCAGAACCTCATGTGAAGTTAACGGCTGTATTCCGATTCTCGGCACGCTGCCGGAAGAGGAGTTTACAGATCTCCGTCTGAAAGAAACAGATCGAATCGTAAATGGCAGTCATTCTCTGTACACGAGCCATCTAGCCGAAACCAACTGGCGATATGACAGTGTGATGGAAAAATTCCATATGAGCCCGGTGAAAGTACTTGAGAAATATAATCTGCTGAATGAACGCTACATTGGGTCACATGGAATTTACTTCGATGAAGAGGATATGGAGATCCTTGCAAAGAATCGCGTGAAGATCGTGAATACGCCGATCTGCGAACAGAAGATTGCTGACGGAGCCGCTCCCATCCGCAGATTGTTGGATCACGGAATCACAGTTGGACTTGGGACAGACGGCGCTATGTGGAATAATTCGAATGACCTGTTTCGTGAAATGAAATGTATGGCGATTGTTCATAATATTCGAAATGGAGCCGGCACATTTTCTCCGAAAGAAATTTTGAATATGGCCACTATTAACGGTGCAAAGATGCTGAGGCTCGAGGAAAAGCTGGGTACGCTGGAAGAAGGAAAAATTGCAGATATCATCCTGATTGATGCTGCCTCGCCTCATATGACGCCGATACACTATGGAGAATGGGAAAATGTAACCTCAAATACAGTGTTTTGTGCAACCGGCGCAGATGTGACCGATGTAATGATAGACGGTGAGTTTAGAATAAGAAATCGTAATATCTTGACATGCAGTGTAAAAGAAATCCAAAAATCAGTACAAGAAACATCAAATCAAATAATTAAAATTTTAAGGAGGATAAATAAATGAAAAAATTTCTGATTACTCTAATGGTCTTGTGCATGGTGAGTGCAGGATTTGCCGCATGCGGCGGTTCATCCAGCAGCAGCGGGGATGGTTCCGGGGAAGAGCCTTTGCGTGTTGTCCTAATCGGAAATCAAAAATTCGGCGACAATGGTCCTATGGATGATATGGCGGCAGGCGGTGAGCGGGCGGCGCAGGATTTCGGCGTTGAATTCAAGAAAATGGAGTCGGAACCGGTCAGCTTTGAAGAGGATATTCGTACCATGGTGCAGGAAGGGTATGACCTGATTATTACGACTTTCCCGTATATGTCGGAGGCAACCAAGGCGATCGCAAAGGAATCACCGGATACGAAATTTGCCGCGATCTTCCAGAGCATCAATACAGAGGGAGAAACGATACCGAATCTATGGGATACAAAATTCCTCGGACAGACAACCTTATATGTAGACGGTTATATGGCAGGGCTGGCAACGAAAACAAATAAGATCGGCCTGATTATCGGAGGAGAAGAACCCTCTCCAAACTCTGAAGGAAATGGATTTATGCGCGGTGTTTATGACGCAAATCCCAATGCTACGGTAGAATTCGCATATGCCAGCTATGAAGATACGGCAAAGGTTAAGGAAATGGCTCTGGCTATGATTGAAAAAGGTGTTGATTTCATTCAGGGGGACTGCGGATCGGCAGACTCCGGTATCGTCGAAGCGGTTAACGAAACAAAAAAAGATGTTATGGTATTCAGTGTGATCTGTGATTTTACCGATTCCTGTGATAATTTTGCCGGATCGATCGGCATGAGCTTCGGCAGTGCCGTGTATGATGCGGTGAAATACCTGGTTGAAGACAACTTCCCGGGCGGCACACAGGGCGTTCGTGATATTTCAAATGACGGATACTTCCTGGATTGGCCTACATACGAAGCTTTCGCAGAGAGAAATGAAGCCTATGGAGAAGCCTTTGCCAAAGCAATTGAAGAAGGTAAAGCAATTGAAGCAAAGATCAAATCCGGTGAACTGGAAATTCCGTATGATCCGGAAGTACCGAACTGGAAAAGAATCAGCTCTTTATAAATGAATCTGTATCGGGGCTGCCTCAAATAAATGATTTTTCATTTTGAAGTATCCCCGATTATTTTAATAAAAAACAGGAGGTTAAATTTGTATGGCAGATCAATTGTCAAAAGCGACAGCTCCTACCGTAGGGGAAAAGGTATATCATCTGAGACTGGCCAAAGGAGAGATCTCTCAGTATGTTTTGCTGCCTGGCGATCAAAACACTTCGGAAGTTGTCGCGAAGTTTTGGGATGATGCCAAGGAAATCGCATATAATCGGGAATACAAAACGGTCACCGGAAAATATGAAGGCATGGACATTGCTATGACTTCAACAGGAATCGGCTGCCAGCCTGCAGAAATTTGTGTCAATGAGCTTGCCAAGGTCGATGTTCATACCGCAATTAAGGTCGGCAGTGCAGAAAGTATTCGTGAAGATGTCCAGATAGGAGATATTATTATCCCTATCGCTTGTATGAGAAAGGGCGGCGCGGTTACGCACTATGTACAGCCCGAATTCCCTGCATTTGCTGCACCGCAGGTAACAAAAGCCCTGATGCAGGCATGCAATGAGCTCGGATATACCTATACTTTGGGCGTGGTTTGCTCGATCAGCTCGTATTATATCGGTCAGGGCAGGCCGATTGACGGAGATGAAAACAGTTATTGGCCTCCAGAAGCGGAAACGGTTATCAGCCGTCTTCAGAACAGCAAGGTTGTGGCTATCGACATGGAAACGGCAGGAACGCTGGTCATGGGATATTTGCACGGATTGCGCATGGGTGCCGTTTTGGGTGTGACCGCAAATCGTGTAACCAATGAATGGCTGGACGACGGAGGCCAGGAGAAGGCATGCCGCGCAGCCAGCAGAGCGCTGAAAATTCTGAAAGAACAAGATGAAAGCAGGTAAAATTCTGATACTGAGAGAGGTATAGATCATGAGAGAACTAAATCAAGTGCTTGATCCCAAAACCAAAGACGGAAAATCATATTATCTTCATTTGGCGAAAGGAGACATGCCGGGTTATGTAATTGTACCTGGCTCTCCTGAACGAATTACAAAAATTGCTGCAAATTGGGAAAATGTCGTTGATGTTGCCCATAATCGGCATTATCTTTCAAAAAGAGGAGTTTATAACGGAATGGAGCAGGGTGCCACCTCCACGGGAATCGGTGCACTCAGTGCGGAGATTTGCTTCAATGAATTGAAAAAAGCGGGAGCACATACATGCATCCGCGTCGGTACAACCGGCTGCCTGGATCCGGAATATGACAGCGGTGATTTATTGATTCCTTATGCTGTAATCCGGAAGGACGGCACCTCAGAGTGTTATATCGATCCTGAATTTCCGTCCTTTGGAGATCCTATCGTTACAATGGCACTGGCGGAAGCGTGTGAACGCTTAGGCTATAAATATGGTTTGGCACTGGAGTATACGGCCGGTTCGTTCTATATGGGACAAGGCAGACCGTTAAATGATGATCCGAATTCTTATTGGCCTTCCTGGGCGAACAATATTCTTCCTGATGCTGAACAGCAGGGCGTTAAAGTTCTTGAGATGGATACGGGCGGCCAATTTGTAGTGGCGTTCCTGCATGGGATTCGAATGGGCGCAATATTAGCTGTCGTTGCAAATCGCAAGAAGAACAGCTTTGCTTATAACGACGGAGAAGAGAAGGCTTGTCTGGCTGCATCTGAAGCTCTTAAAATTTTGAAGGAGTGGGATGAGGAAGGAAGATTCAGGAGGTAAGAGTCCATGGCTTACGCTATTGAATTACAGAACATTACCAAAAGATTCCCGGGTGTAACTGCCAATGATCATGTTACGATTTTAATCAACGAAGCAGAAATCCATGGACTTATCGGAGAAAACGGCGCTGGGAAATCAACCATAATGAATATTCTTTATGGTCTTTCTCAAGCCGATGAGGGAATGATCCGAATCTTCGGAAAGGAGCAGGTCATCAATTCGCCTCATGACGCAATTCGTTTGGGAATTGGGATGATCCATCAGCATTTTATGCTGATGCCGAATCAAACGGTACTTCGAAACATTATTTTGGGAAGTGCTCCGAAAAAAGGTCTGGTCATCGACGAGAGAGCGGCAAGAGAGAAAATCAAACGAATTATGAGTATATACGGTATGCAGGTGAATCTGGATGCCGTGGTCTCGCAGATCTCTGTGGGAGAGAAGCAAAAGGTTGAGATTATCAAAGCCCTTTATCGGGAAGTTAAAATCTTAATTCTTGATGAGCCCACTGCCGTCTTGACACCGGCAGAGACCGATGCCTTGATTGAAACCATGAAGAAGCTGAAGGACCAGGGCTGTACCATTATCTTTATTACCCATAAGTTGAAAGAAGTACTTGCAGCAACCGATCGCATTACGGTTATGAGAAAAGGCATCGTCACAGGCTCTGGTGAAACGAAAGACATGAGTGTCAGAAAGCTTTCTGAGCTGATCGTAGGTCGCGAAGTAAATTTTAACATTGCGTTCGATACCTATGCTCCCGGAGATAAGATCTTAGAACTGAAGGGAGTCAGCACGATTTCGAAGAGCGGAAGAATGCCGATCAGAAATATCGATATGAGTGTTTGCAAAGGGGAAATCGTAGGGATTGCAGGCGTAGAGGGAAACGGACAGAGCGATCTGATCGATGTTATCGCAGGCCTGATTCCTGCAGGAACCGGGAGTATAACCCTTTGCGGAAAAGAAATTAGCAGGCTGCCTATTCGGCAGCGAAGGTTAGCCGGGTTAAGCCATATCCCTGAAGATCGTCTCAAGACAGGCACGTCGAAAGTCTGTAGCATTAGTGAGAATTTGATTCTGAATAAGTACTTTCTCAACCCGTTTTCAAATCGTGGGGTTTTTAATCATAAGCATATCAGACAATATTCGGAAATGCTTTGTGAGAAATTTCTTGTCAAAACCCCGGATTCGTCTTATGAACTGAAAACCTTATCTGGGGGCAATATGCAGAAAGTCGTTTTTGCCCGTGAGTTTGATACGGATCCAAGTCTGATGATTGCAGCACAGCCGACTCGCGGTGTGGACATCGGAGCTATTGAATATATTCACGGTAAAATCGCCGAATTGCGTGACTCGGGGAAGGGAATTTTGCTGATATCGGCAGAACTGGATGAGGTTATGGCGCTGTCGGATCGTATTCTTGTGATGTATGAAGGTGAAATTGTTGCCGAATTCCATCGTGATGAAGCGGATGAATATGAGATCGGAGAATATATGTTGGGAGCAAAAAGGCAGGTGACCCAGGGTGGATGAAAAATCTGTAGAGAAGCAAAAAAGATTGTTGAATAAAAGGGTTGCTGATTCATTGAGATTGATTGGGAAGCAAGTGGTGATGATGCTGATTGCTGTGACGGTGGTTATGATTTTCCTTTCAATCTCAGGATACAGTCCCGATGCGGTTCTTGTGGGACTGAACCGGGCACTTACAAAAGATATCGCCGGCAGCATCAGGTGGGCTGCTCCATTGATGCTTGCAGGGATTGCTGTTTGCATCCCCTTTAAGGCGGCCGTATTCAATCTCGGTGTTGATGGTCAAATCTATATGGGGGCCGTTGCCGCCACATCCGTAATGCTTGCGCTCCCGGAGAACATGGGAAAATGGGGCCTGCTGATCGCTTTTCTTGCCGCCATGGCCGCAGGCGCAATGTTTGCCTTGATTGCCGCAGCAATGAAGGTGTATTTCAATACGGATATGATCGTCTCGACGCTGCTGCTGAACTTTGTTGCACGTCTTTTTACGGAATATATAGCGGCGGATGTACTGAGAGATGCAGATGCTGCAATTCAGATGAATGCCAGCAAGATGTTTCCCGAGAATATGTGGCTTCCGAGATTAGCGTTCTTTGAACCATCCAGCGCCAATGTAGGTATTTACATCGCGGTTATTACGGCGCTGATTGCGGCATTTATTTTCTATAAGACAACCCTTGGATATGAAATTAAACTGGTAGGAACCAACCCCAATTTTGCCAGATACGGTGGGATGAATTCAAATCGAGTGGTTTTAAAGACGATGGCATTAAGCGGTGCCGTAGCAGGTTTGATTGGAGTCATTGAGGTGTCTGCCGTCCAACATAGATTGCTGGCCGGATTTAATCCTTCCTTTGGTTTTGATGGAATCGTAGTATCCTTGCTTGCAAACAATAACCCTTTCGGCGTCATTCTGTCTTCTTTGTTCTTCGGCGTTTTGAAAAACGGCGGAAATAACATGGAACGGCTCACAGAAGTACCGCAGGTCATTACTCAGATTACGATGGCTATCATCATTATTACCGTAAGCTCAAATATTGTGATAAAGAAAGTGAAGCTAAGAAGGAGGATGAAAAAAGATGGATCTGCTATTTAGCGCAAGTGTGATTTCCTCTGCGATACGAATCGCGACTCCCCTTCTGCTGGCAGCTTTAGGCTGTATCTTGTGTGAGAAAGCAGGCATTACAAATTTGGCAATTGAAGGGTTTATGCTGATGGGGAGCTTTATCAGTATTGCTTACATAACCAAGTCGGATGGCAGTGTTCTGATTGCCATGCTGGTGGCCATGATTGGTACGATGCTGTATAGCGGGTTGTTTGGTCTGGTCGTCGTAAAATTTGAAGCGAATCACGTTGTGGCCAGTATTGCCATGAACATGCTGAGTGTAGGCCTTACAACGTTTCTTTTGCAGGCGATGCTCGGTGCGCAAGGGATGATCCGCCCTGCAAATATTCAAAAAATACCTAATATGCAGTTCACATTCCTGGAGAAGATCTCGTTTGTCGGTTCGGTGTTTCATAATCAGAGCTTCGTAGTTCCGCTTGCGATCCTCATGGCAGCAGCGCTGTACTTTGTAATTAAGAAAACTGTTTATGGATTGAATGTTGTTAGTCTGGGCGAGTCCGAAGGGGCCGCACGTTCTGCAGGTATTTCAGTGAAAAAGGTTCAGTGGAGCGTGATCCTGCTTTCGGGATTGTTTTGCGGACTGGCCGGAGCATATTTGTCAACAGTCATATTATCCGAGTTTTCTATCAATATGGTTCAGGGCCGCGGATTTACCGCCTATACGGCAGTTATCTTCGGCAATACAAACGCGATTCTTGTATGGCTGGTTACTTTACTGTTCGGATGGGCAGAAGCAATCGGAGTACAAATTGAGCTGGCCGGAATGGGTATTCCCTCTTCCGTTATAAAGATGTTCCCGTATGTATTAGCGATTCTGGTATTGATGATCAGTTCGATTACTGCAAAAAATAATAAAGAAAAAAGGCTTGAACGACGGCGTTAGTTTAACGATTTAATGCCGTGCGAATATTCGCCCTCGGCGAATCGCACATGGCCATTCAAAACAAACAAGTCGATTTGAAAGAAAAGTAAAGGGTACAGGCAGATAGCAGTACCCGCGGTATTGACGTGGAGGTGTTCAGATGTCTAGAGTTACAGTGATAGTTTTAGACAGCTTCGGTGTGGGGGAATTGCCGGATGCCCATCTGTATGGGGATGAAGGTGTCTTTACAATGAAGCATATTAAAGAATTCGTCGGAGAATTGAAAATTCCAAATATGAGAAAAATGGGACTGTACAATATCGACGGACTTGAAATGGAAGCAGAAGATGAAAGGAATCTAATCGGTTCCTATGGTAAATCTCTTGAAAAATCGCCGGCAAAGGATACAACGACAGGCCATTTTGAACTGATGGGACTGATCGTGGAAGAGCCTTATAAAATCTTCATGGAAGGCTTTCCAAAGAGAATTACTGATGAGCTGGAAAAACGAATCGGAACAAAGGTGATCGGAAATCACCTTGTGTCCGGTACAAAAGTCATTCAGGACCTTGGCAAGGAGCATATGGAAACCGGTTATCCGATTATTTATACTTCAGCCGACAGTTTAATGCAGATTGCAATGCATGAAGACATCATTCCGCTGGAAAGGCAATACGAAATCTGCAGGATAGCGAGAGAACTTTTGATGGGGGATGACACCGTATCACGTATAATCTGCCGCCCCTTTGTGGGAAGTCCGGAAATTGGATTTACGAGAACGGAAAACAGAAAGGATTTCTCCATCGATCCCCCGGGGAAAACGGTAATGGAATATCTGAAAAATGATGGTAAAGATGTGATCGCTGTCGGCAAGCTTGAGGACATCTTCAATAACATCGGCATCACATTGGTTGATCATACCAGGAATAATCAGCAAGGGATAGAAGCTGCGATCAAATACCTGAAGACCGATTTTGACGGATTGCTTTTTGTTAATCTGGTTGATTTCGACATGCTTTACGGTCATCGAAACGATCCCCGGGGATATGCCGATGCGCTGGAATATTTTGATTCAAGACTGCCTGAGATCATGGAGCTTCTGAAGGGCGATGACATTCTGATTCTTACGGCGGATCACGGTTGTGATCCTACTACGAAAGGCACCGATCATACAAGGGAGTACATACCAATTCTGGTTTACGGGCCGAAGCTCAACGCAGGTGTGAATCTGCATATTCGAGAAACCTTCGCAGATATTGCGGCGACCATTGCAGAGAAATTCAAAATTGGGGATTATCATGTGGGGACGTCTTTCCTCAAGGACGTTATCGAATAGAAAGGAAGATTAAAATGCCATTTGTACATTTGAGCACGACGAAAGCAATCGCGCCAAAGGAAAAGGCGGAGCTTGCTGATGAAATTGCAAAGCTTGTTTCGACTATGCCGGGAAAGCCATATGAAAGAACAATGGTGAGAATTGAGGCGGAGTGCGAGATTTATCGCGCGGGAGAACCTGCGGAATGCGCATATTTTCAGACGCACTTCAGAAAGCCGGTTCCCATGGAGCTGCAAAAAGCCTATATTGAGAAAATGTATGCGCTGTTCCACGACAAACTCGGGCTGAAAACCCAGCAGATCTATATGTCTATGATTGGCCTTGATACGTGGGGATCACGGGGAACACTGAGTGAATAATTCCCTGCCAATGATTATAGAGTACCTAAAACAAGTGATTGCGTGTGCTTGTTGACGTAAATAACAGAAGCAGCAGCAGTGTTTTTTTGACAAAGCTGCTGCTTCTGCTATTTTTTGCATAGATTTATTCTTACGTAGTAGATATGCAATCTGTCATTATCTGATTTTATCATTGTATTTTTTATTTGAAAAAAGAATAGAAAGGATACAAAAAGGATAGATTTGTGTGCTATTCTATGTTCTGGAGGTGGGAAAATGGCCTACACATTTCTATTAGTTGAAGATGACGCGGAGATACGAGAGATCATTACAGACTATTTTTCAGAGAAAAGCGAAGGAGCCTATCATATAGACATTGCAGGAACCGGCGATGAAGGTTGGAAAAAATGTATGGAAAATGAATATGATTTAGTCCTTTTGGATATTATGCTGCCGGAGATTGACGGATTTACGATATGCAGAGAACTTCGAAAAAACAGTGATGTTCCTATTATCTTTATTACTGCGAGACATGGTGAGGATGACAGATTACATGGGTACCGTCTCGGGTGTGACGATTACATATCGAAACCCTTTTCTCTGGCAGAGCTGTACGCGAAGGTCACGGCTTTACTGCGACGTGCAAAAGGCACTGTGAGGAACGAAATGATGAACGTGGGCAGAATTCATTTGGATCCGTACCGTTATACGGTTTCGGTGGACGACTCAGCAGTAATCCTGGCGCCGATGGAATTTGCCATTTTAAAAATATTGATGGAAAACCGAGGCAGATTAGTGAGCAGGGAAAGCCTTTTAATCCGGATTTGGGGATATGATTTTGAGGGGAATGACAGAGTTGTGGACAATCATGTAAAAAAACTTCGAAAATCCCTGGGTGATGCCTCAAGCCAAATTAAAACCGTAATCAAAAGGGGTTATAAATTGGAGGGATAAAATTGAAAAGAAATAAAACAAAACGCGCAATCTATATCCGTACCTTTTCTGCCTTATTTGCCATGTACTTAGTGCTTATGGCAGGATTCAGCATCTTTCTGATATTGCAGGAAAAGAAAGTGATGGGTATGGAGCTTCAGGCACATGCTTTTCATGTAAATAATACGATTGAAGAAATCCTGCAGAATAATATGGATCTTGATCACCATATTACCAACATCGCAAAAATAAAAAAGGAACTCGTGGGAAAATCACCTTTTGTTTTGAATCATCATACTGAAATTGCACTATATACCGGTACTTATGATCTGATTTTTCATACCAACGACTATTGGCTTTGCAGTTATACAGAGTATAGCATAGGTGACACACAATATACCGGATACGCATATTTGAACCCGAAGGATTGGTTTGATGAAAAAGAAGTAAATGAGCTTCAAAATTACTTTTATGCTCAGCCAAAGGCAGAAAAACCGGGAGATCTTACCGAATATTCACTGGATATTGACGGCTTTTGGCTTGATAACGAAATGATCATTCCCGATAAAATCTATGTTACTTCCATGCATGCCGTCAGCTTTGATGAAACTGGAAATGTAACTTCAAGCAGCGGCACACGGCCGAAGGATATGGTCTATCGTTCCGGCTATCAAAACACCAGGGGCCTGCCCTATTTTGACTTTGCCGGCATACAGCCCGTTATGAACGACTATTCCAACGATCAAACGCAGATTGAACTGCGCAATATGGTGCTGAATAAAGAAAAATTGAAAGAAGCTGCGAAACAGCCGGGCAGGATTTCCTATGAACGAGTGAATCCGGTTACGTATCGCTATTATCTGACGATGCCTTATCAGAATACGATAGATGTAACAGATGACCAAAAACCTTACAGTGCGTCATGGACGGTCGTCGCCCGAGAGATTCATCTTTTGGATCAATGTACTGGCACATTGACTTTTGTCTGGGTTAGCTGTTTTATCACATTTCTTACGGCTGCCCTGATACTATCAGTACAGACTTATAAAACCTATAAAGAGAGGGAGGAACTGGAAAGACATAGAAAGGAAACCACAAATGCATTGGCTCATGATTTAAAAACACCTTTAAGCATTATTTCAGGATATGCACAGAATCTTATAGAAAATATCCATACAGAGAAGAGGGGGTACTATGCGGCTCATATCCAGTCTAATGTAAAACGTATGGATAAGATAATCCGTCAAATGTTAGATCTATCCAGATTAGAAACCGATCAATTTCAAATGAACTTTGAGAATGTATCTCTTAGCAAAGTGTCCGCAGACCTAATCAACCGATACAGTCTGGTTTGTGATGAAAAATCCATAGCAGTCCGCTTGGAAGGTGAAGCGGTGATAAAGGCAGATTACTCTTTCATGGAAAGAGTGATTGATAACTTTTTTATCAATGCACTTGATCATACTCCGGTGGGCGGATCAATTTCTATCAGGATAACTGACAGTCTTCTTGAGTTTTATAACAGCGGCAGCCATATCCCTGAAGAAAAGATAAAAGAAATATGGGAACCTTATAAAAAAGCTGATGAATCACGCGGCAACACGAAAGGTACCGGTCTTGGCCTTTCCATTGCGGGTACAATATTGAAACTCTATCATTTTTCTTATGGCGTTGATAACAAAGATGACGGTGTTGTATTCTGGTTTCAGTTTGCTTAAAATCGCCTTTTCGGCGGTTTTTTCTTTATTTTTCAAGTTTAAAACTCCGAGCAACAATTTCTTTTATTCACTTTTTAAATTTTTACTAAAATATATATTTAAAAGTTGTAGGGTTTTCTGTAATTTTTGCGTCTAATTGTATGAAAGGAGGCGGCGGATGAAGCAATTTTCAGTACCGGATCATGATAATTTACCTGATATGCAGCGACTAATCAGCGACTACGGCAATCATCTTTTACGAATGTGCTATCTCTATCTGCATGACTTACAATTAGCGGAGGATGCTGTACAGGAAACCTATATCAAGGTCTATCAAAATTGGAGTAAATTTAAAAGAGCGTGCTCCGAAAAGACCTGGATTACAAGCATTGCTATGAATGTCTGCAAGTCGTATTTAAGAGGCTCGTGGTATAGAAATCTGATGCTCAGCAGTGATTTGGAACAGGAACCTTTCTATGATGGAAAGATAAAAGACGATACCGTACTGCATGAAATAGGAAAGCTAAAGCCTAAGTACAGAGAGGTAATCTTATTGTTTTACTATCAAGAAATGAGAATAAAAGATATTGCATCTGCTTTAAAAATTACAGAGTCTGCTGTAACCGTTCGGTTGAGCAGGGCCAGGAAACAACTTGAAAAAACTTTGAAGGGGTGGTATTTCAATGTCTGATATAAAATCCTATATTGACAATCAGCTCTCCGATATTACGGTTAGCAGCGAACTAGCAATGGCTGTCCTGAATCAAACTATTTATAAAAAAGAAAATAAGCGTCACCATTTTTCAGCACGCAGATTGGCCTTTTCAGCTGCTGTTATTTGTCTGATTTTTGTTTGCTCTTTCACTTCATTTGCAGCGACGATTCCGGTTTTTAATGATTTGCTGTATACAGTGACGCCGGAACTGGCAGAAAGACTTTATCCAATTAAAAAATCTGCTGAAGATAACGGTATTTTAATAGAAGTGCTATATGCTTTCAATGACAGTCACAATGCGGTTGTCTATTTTACGGTTCAGGACACAACCGACCAAAACAGAGTTGACGAGAAACTAGATCTTTGTGATACCTGTAGTATTGACGGGCCTGGTGCATTTAATATAGAATTCCTTTCTTATGACAAGCAAACAAGTACTGCATTATTTGTTATGCGTGGATCCGGAGGTGAAGAACTATCGAATCGCATGACTGCTTTTACTATCGATATGCTCATGAGCAATAAAACCATTTATGATTGGTTTGATACCGAAATTGATCTTGCGAGCCTGGCTGACAGCAACGCAACGGCTCTTCCAATATCAGAATTCAGATATACCGGCGGTTCCGTATTGACTGATAATGGTTTATCCGTGCTGGAACCGGATGCTATGAATGTCCCGCTAGGTGATGGCATTGATTTTGTGACGATAAGCAATATTGGCTTTGTAGACGGCAAACTGCATATACAGACAAGATGGGAAACAAGCTTTGACAATCATGGTGATCTTTGGATTACTGACAAAAAGGGTGTAGTAAACGGTAAAGCGAATGCGATTCATTACAGTAATTATTCTTTTACAACTGCAGAGGATAGTGAAAACTGCAGCAATAACAGATTTGCAAAGCACATAGAATATGTGTTTGATGCAAGCAGCCTAGAAGAATTGGCTGATTATCATCTGTGGGCATATCTTGTTAAAGACGGCATTTTCACAAAGGGTAAATGGAAAGTAAACTTCAGATTGTCTGATACCGATCATATTTTGACACCGACTGAAATTGATGATATTTCTAAAATATCTGTTAACGATACTTTGATTTACCAATTGAAATAACTCCGAGACTTTTTTCTGTAAATATGATAAATTGTTATAGAGACATCAGAACTGAAAGGTGAGTGATATTTTGACGATTCGTTCTGAAAAAGATTTAAAATCATTAGAGAAAATTGGAAAGATTGTATCAATTGCAAGAGATGAGATGATAAAGGCAGTAAGACCTGATATAACAACGAAAGAATTGGATCGGATAGGGGAATTCGTGCTTTCAAGCTATGGAGCAAAATCTGCACCCAAATATGAGTATGACTTTCCGGGGCACACCTGTATTAGTGTCAATAATCAGGCAGCGCATGGAATTCCAGGCTTGAGAAGGCTAAAAGCCGGTGATGTGGTTAATATCGATGTATCTGCAGCATTAGACGGATACTTTGCTGATACGGGAGCAACCATTGCTTTGAATGTTTGTCAAGAAAAGCAGAAACTATGCGACTGCTCCCAAATGGCACTAGCAAAAGGGATCGATAAAGCCAGGGCAGGTTCTAAAATAAATCAGATCGGTAAAGCAATCTATCAGGAAGCGAAGGATAATGGATTTACCGTTATCAAAAATCTGGCGGGTCATGGTATCGGCAAGAGACTCCATGAAGAACCATCCCATATTCTCAACTATTATGATAAAAGGGATAATCGAATCCTGCACCGGGGACTTGTATTGGCAGTGGAAACATTTCTTTCAACAGGTGCTGAATATGTCATTGAGGGAAGAGACGGCTGGACTCTGAGGACACCGGATAGAAGCCTGGTTGCTCAATTTGAGCATACCATTATTGTAACTGAAAATGAGCCGATTATTGTTACAGCATAACGGTCCGGGCGAAGATAGAGTTTTATTTGTAAAAAAAAATATAGAAAGGAGATGTATAATGCTTTTTGCATTGTACAGGGAATGGATATGGAGCCTTTACGATTTGGATTGATCGGCGGAGCGGGAAATGCATTTATCGGTGACGTACACCGGCACGGTGCACAGATGGACGATCTGGCAATACTGTCTGCCGGGTGTTTTTCCCGTGATCCGGAAAAAAATCGGGACGCCGCACGGAAATGGCATGTAGATGAATCACGCGTTTATGCAGATTATATCGAGATGGCTGAGAAGGAAAGCGCACGGCAGGACGGAATTGACTTTGTCATTATCGCTACGCCCAATAATACGCATTATCCCATCGCAAAATATTTTTTAGAGCACGGCATACATGTATCCTGTGACAAGCCTGTGGCCGTAAGCGTCGCAGAAGCAGAGGAATTGCAGCAGATCGCGAACCAGTGCAGCCTGCATTTTGGTGTCAGTTACACCTATGTCAATTATCCCATGGTGCACCAGATGCGTGCAATGATCGAAGGAGGAGAGATCGGCAGAGTACTCACGGTAATGGCAGAATATCCGCAGGATTGGGTGATCAATTCCATTGACCGCGGTGAGCCTATGCAAGATGCCTGGCGCTTCAATCCTGCAGTTGGGGGGAAGTCTGCCGCAACCGGCGATATCGGCACCCACGTGGAATGCTTGATTCATATGGGTACCGGCCTTTCCGTCGAACGGGTACTCGCTAATTTAACCCGGATTCCTGCCGACATGCCGCTGGAAACCAATACACAGCTGCTGGCCACACTGACGGGCGGCGTGCCCGGCATGTTATGGGCTTCACAGGTTGCCATCGGGTATGAATGCAGTATTTCACTTCGCGTGTTCGGGGACAAAGGGGCTCTTGAATGGTGTCACGACAATCCGTCTCGGCTGAAATACACCCGGGTTAACGGTCCGGAAACGTACCTGACCTGTGCACGCAGTTTTCTCGAGGAAGGTCCGCGTGCCATGTCCCGGCTGCCCTATGGGCATCCGGAAGGTTTCTTTGAAGCCTTTGGAAACTATTATCGGGCTTTCTGCCGTGAGGTGCTGCGGGCGAAAAAACTGACGGATGCGCCTGCACTCGTTCATCCGACCATCGAAGACGGTGTCCGTGGTCTGCGCTTTATAGAGGCATGCCTGAAAAGTCAGGAGCAAGGGAACATATGGATATCGGTTCAATAAACCCGGTAAAAATTCTAAGATTGGTAGATCCATCTTAGAATTTTTTTAATATAAAACCTTTTTTAATAAGAACCCTTATTTTCCCTCAACAAACCACCCTGGATTCTCATAATACAGGTATCTCTCTTTCCCTGCAATCATACAGGTATATCGGATCCCCTGGCCCCCCGCCTTTAGACTTGCGGCCCTTCTGACATCGATTACTTTATCGATAAGAAAAGTACGGCCATCTTCCCATACGATGGACCGGGGAACCATGATTCCATCGATATTAAAATGTGCGTTTACTTCGACAAAGACTTTGGACATAGAGCGCCCTCCATTAATTTTTAAAGAAACTGATCGGATGGATGATGTGGTCGCTTTTCGGATCCAGATCCGACAGTTCCTTATCTTTCAGCATGATTGCCCGCTGGATGCTATGATGACCATAACGCTTTCTTATCGTATCTATCACACTTTCCAAATTATGCTGGGCTTGCATTCTTTTGATTTCCGGAAGAAAAGAGAGCTGAACATCCTTCTCTTCCGAGAGATCACAGGCCCTGACTCCAAGGCTTCTGATTGGTTTTTTCGAGATATGGTTTGTTTTGTAGAGGTAAAATGCCTTTTCGAAAATATCTTCGGCGTTACAGCTTGGTAAGGAAAGTTTCCCTTGTCTTGTATAAGAAAACAATTCATTGTCTCTGATGGTGATCTGAACCGTGGAGCATACAAAATGATCCTCCCTGAGTCTTGCAGCTACGCTTTCGCAGAGAACATACATGGTAATTCTTATATCATCATCAAGGATCAAGTCTCTGGGTGTAGTTGTGCTGTTGCCGATACTTTTTATGACGGGCTCAGAACTGATCCTTGCCACAGGCGAAGGATCCAGTCCATTGGCAAACAGCCATAGAATATAACCGTTTTTGCCCAGGAGATTTCTCATAAAATCCGGATCTGCCCTTGCAATATCACCTATTTTCAGAATCCCCAGTTTGTTCAGCTTTTTTTTCGTTGCCGGACCCACGTACAATAAATCCTGTGCAGGAAGCGGCCAGGCGATATCTTTATAATTATCCTCCGTAATGACAGTAGTAGCATCGGGTTTTTTATAATCAGATCCCAGCTTGGCAAATATTTTGTTAAATGAGACCCCGATGGATGCCGTTACACCCAGCTCGAATTTGATGGTTTCACGTATCTTATCGGCGACGTCTTCTCCGGATCCAAATTTTTTGATGCTTCCCGTGATGTCAAGCCAGCACTCGTCTAAGCCGAAGCTCTCAACCTGGTCTGTGTATTCACAATATATTTCTTTTGCCATCTTGGAGTATTTTAAGTATCTGTCATAATTAGGAGGAACAAATACAATGTCCCGGCATAGCTGCTTTGCTTGCCACAGTGCCATACCTGTTTGGATTCCGTATTTCTTTGCAATATAATTTTTGGCAAGGACAATGCCATGCCGCTGTTCGATATCTCCTGAGACCGCTACCGGTTTATCCCGTATCGCCGGATTGTAAAGACATTCCACAGAAGCATAAAAATTATTCAGATCACAATGCAAAATAACTCTCATAGTTAAACCATCCGAAAAGAACATTTGTTCTATTTTATGCTCCTTATTATAGATTTATTAATAAGGAATTTCTACATGTAAATACTTCCTGTTTCGGAATATAATAAGGCATAAGGTGGTGGGTGCAATGTGCGGAAGATATACTTTTTATCCGGATGAATCCCCATCCGGATTTAACGGGTATTGAAAAAAAGGGTTGACAGGGCAGGTTTACTGGGATAAACTTAGTGCGTGAAGTTTATTGCAATAAACCTGGATTAGAGATGGATGAGGAGGGGGAAAGAATGTCTGGTTATAAGCTGTTTGAATCTGAATACAAATTTATGGAGGTGGTTTGGAATCACGCGCCGGTGAACTCTACTAGACTGGTAGCACTGTGCTCGGAAATTCTGGGATGGAAAAAATCGACCACCTATACGGTTTTAAGGAAGTTGTGCGAAAGGGGTCTCCTGAAGAACGAAAATGCCATGGTGACTTATCTGGTGGGGAAAGAAGAAATCCAAATACAGGAAAGCAAAGAACTGCTGGAAAAATCCTTTGAGGGATCCCTGCCCATGTTCCTGGCCACATTTCTGAAAAAAGAGCCTCTGTCCGAGCAGGAGGCCATGGAATTAAAAAGGGTCATCGACGCAAGCAGAAAGGAAAAGGGTGAGTGAAATGCTGGAGCTTTACCTGACGGTTTTGAATATGAGCTTAACCGCTGCACTTGCCGCTTTGATCATCATAATTCTGCGTGGAAGTCTGGGAAGGGCGCTGCCTCGGACTTTTTCCTACGCTATATGGGCAATCGTCTTATACAGGATGATTTGTCCGGTTTCCTTTCCTTCCATATTCAGTATGCTGGAAAGGATCAAGCCAGGCCTGGATGCTTATACCTCTACCCTCAAGGCAGTATCCTTGACGGAAGCCCTTGGCTTTGAAGTTCTATCAGGGCACAGAGCACAGGAATTGGGGTTGACGCCCAACCTGCTGCAAGAGACACCGATAGAAACAACAGGAGGATTGACGCAGACACCGCTGACTGCTGCTCCCATGTCTATAGACTATGTTACCGTAGTATTGACTATGTTATGGGTTTTGGGAATTTTTGCGCTGCTGCTTTACAACGCGGTGTCCTATAGAAGGCTTTGCATGAGCATGAGCACTTCGACTTTCTTTGAGGATTACCAGCTGGTGAAAGAATGTAAGACAGCAATCTGCATGAAAAGAAGGGTGGATGTGTATGAATCGGACAAGGTGGAGAGCCCCTTTGTATACGGAATCTTTAGACCCAGGGTGATGCTACCGGTTTCTGCAGCCTATTCGTCAGACGGACAAGAAAGGGAGCAGCTTCGGCATATCCTGCTCCATGAGCTTTATCATATCAAAAGATTTGACTATCTTGTCAAGCCTTTGGCATTTCTAGCCCTATGCGTACATTGGTTCAATCCGGTCTTATGGGCCGCTTTCCGGCTTTTCGATAAAGATATGGAGATGTCCTGTGATGAAGGTGCTGTTAAAGCTTTAAAAACGGGTACTTGCCAAGATTATGCGGCAACCCTGCTGACCCTGGCCTCGAGCCAGGGGAGAATCGGAAAAAGCTGTGCGCTAGCCTTTCGTGAAACCAACGCAGGGGAAAGGGTGAAGCATATCGTGAAATACAAAAAGCCCGGTCTGGCAGTTGGTGTAATCTCTGTGATTCTTATCATCCTCTGCGCCGTTGGTCTATTGTCAAATCCGACTTCTCTAGCAGGGGAGCTAGAAGATGGTCAAGCCAATGTCCTGGTAATGTGCAGTGCGGAAGATTCGAATATCCCAGACACCATTCTTCTGATGGGGTATAACGGCGACAGGAAAGAAGTAAATATTGCATTTCTTCCAAGGGATTTAGAAGTTTTACCTGATGATGGAAGTTATGGGATTGCTGAGAGAAAACTCTCCGGTTATGCAGGTGGGAATCCTCCAGAAGAGGTAATGAAAAGGCTGAGAGAAATGCTTGGAATTGAAATACATAATTATATCAAGCTTGACACGGGTAACTTCCGAGATTTAGTGGATGCTCTGGGCGGTGTGGAGTTCAACGTGCCTATAAAAATGGTATACGAGGATCCCTATCAGAATCTTGCTATAAATCTTGAGAAGGGAAGACAGGTGCTTGACGGAGAGAAAGCGGAAATGCTGATCCGTTATAGAAAGGGCTATCCGGAAGGGGATCTTGCCCGTATAGAGGTGCAGAAGGCTTTCCTTGGGGCAATGATTGAACAGAAATCTGATATAAAGATTGGTTCCGTGAAAGAGATTTATCAGCTGCTGTCCAAAGAAATGGAAACAGATCTTGGTATAGAGAAAGCAAAGAAGCTGTTTACGCTGTCCCGCACAGCGAAAACCATAGCCTTTGTCGATGTTCCTATCCTGCAGGACTCCGAAGATCCACTGGCACCACTTCTGCTTGCCCCGGAAGCAAAGGATCAGGTGAAAGAGAAGTTTTAGCGTCCCGGTTAATCGTGATCAATTAAAAAAGAGGAAACCGCATTTGTTTCCCCAATTAATAATAAGTTATAGAATAGCCGTAAATATTGTAGTCATGGCCACCCGTTTTACGGGTGGTCAAATACCCGATTTAACTCACCGTTTGACTTTCTCCATAAACTCTGCTATATTGAAATAAAATAAATAGTAATTAGTTTTATAGGGTTCCGCAGTTTCATTGAAAACTGGTCTGGTCCGAGATAAAACGTACAGATGAGCTGTATACACGGAAGGACAAAAGCCTGGGAGATATTCAATTAATATCAACCATGGTTTTTTTTATTGTTCTAAAAAGTTAGATAAGGAGGAGTACAATTTATGAAGTGGATTTTTTTATTGGTGGCAGGTGGCTTTGAAGTACTTTGGGCAATCGGGTTAAAGTATTCATTTGGGTTTACAAGACTCATACCAAGTATATTTACAATTATCGGGATGATCGCCAGCTTTTATTTTTTATCATTAGCTTTAAAAAATCTTCCCATAGGAACCGCATATGCAATATGGACTGGAATTGGTACAGTCGGTACTGTGATTTTAGGGATAATTCTTTTTAAAGAACCGATGAATATGAGTAGGGTAGTTTTTATAAGCTTTATCATAATAGGAATCATCGGATTGAAAATAACCTCTTCTAATTAATGCTGCGGACCGATTTGCTCAACGGTGTACTCAATAAACCGACGCGCGGCAGGAGAAACATATCGCAGCTGGCGGGAAGCAATTCCCAACTCCCGGTAACATGGAGGAGAGAGTGAGCGCAGGCAGACCTTGATGGGCTGATCCTTCAATATCAGGGAAGGCAGGATCGTGACTCCGTGTCCGTGTTCTATCATTGCAGCAATGGAAATTTCATTGTTTAATATATACTTGATCTTCGGCTGTATGTTCAGCTGCTCCATTAACTGGCGGATGTCTGCATCGTTCCTGGTATCCGGTACTAAAAACGGCTCATCACGCAGCTGTTCCACACGGATGCTTTTTTCCTTTGCCAATGTATGGTCAGGAGGAAGCACTGCAAGCATGGGATCTTTGTATAATGAAATGAAATTCAGGCCTGATGGGACAGGCGCGCTTAGGAAACCACAGTCAATTTCACCCATTTCAAGCAGGTCGATAATTTCGCTGTAGTCAGCATCGAAAAGCTGAAAAATGATATTTGGATACAACTCCTGAAAACCTCTAATGATTTTCGGAAGCCAGTTTACGGAAACACTGGTGAAGGTACCTACGCGTATTGTCCCTGAGCTTAAACCCTTGATCTCGTCGATAACTTGGGACAGGTACTGTCTGTCATTGACCAGGGCGCGTATCGGTTCCAGAACTTGTTCTCCGTTACCGGTCAGATGTACCCCCTTCTGGCTGCGTACAAAGAGTGTAAAGCCACATTCCTCTTCCAGCATTGCGATAGCGCGGCTGACACCGGACTGCGTATAGCCCAGCCGTTCGGCAGCGGCGGTAATACTGCCCAGCTCGGCGGTTATAAGAAAAATCTCATATCGGTCGATATTTCCGTGCATAGATTCCTCCTTGATATGCGAATTAGTCATGTTTTTCATAAAAAATATTCGTTATTAATAATGTCATTCATATTTTATAATATGCTTACGAAAGACACAAGCCTTTTAACAGGCCTATAAAGGAGAAAATCTATGCAAAAATCATCGCAATTCCTTATTATACTTGCAGCATTTTGCTGGGGGCTAATAGGCGTATTTACAAGGCAACTGACGGCTGCAGGCTTCTCTTTTGTTGAAATTGCATCATCCAGAAGCGTTATTACAGCAGTATGCCTCTTTTCATATTTACTGCTTACCGACAGGGAGAAACTGAAAATAAAGCGAAAGGACAGCTGGATTTTCCTGTGCATGGGCGGTTTCGGAATCGTTCTGAATAATGTCTGCTATTTTAATACTATAGAATTGATTACCTTATCGGCGGCATCGATCATAATTTATACCGCGCCTTATATGGTAATCGTCATGTCAGTTCTGGTATTTAAAGAAAAAATCACTTTACAGAAAATGAGTGCACTATTGATTGCATTCACCGGCTGTATTATGACGGTTGGCGTTACCAACAGCGGAGAAGTCTCGATAATGGGGATCACATCCGGACTGGGTTCGGCGTTTGGTTATGCACTCTATAGCATTTTTGGCCGCATAGCATTGCAAAAATATCACCCCTTTACCGTTACCGCGTATACTTTTGCCGTTGCCGGCATTGCACTGGCTCCCGCAAGCGATATGGGAAACATGTTTATGCTTCTTAGTGAAAGCGCCGTCAATTTCAGCAACCTGTTGGTTCTGGGAATATTCCTGACACTGGTCCCTTATGTATGTTATACGAAAGGACTTGAAGAGATAGAGGCAAGCAGAGCATCCATCATTGCATTTGTTGAACCTCTGACTGCAGCGGCTGCAGGGATGGTTGTGTACGGTGAAATGCTGTCTCTGATGAAAATACTTGGCATGGGATTCATCTTCTTTTCCCTGGTCATTCTCAATGTGAACCCCAAGAAGCTGTTAGAGGCCAGTTTTATATTGAAAATTTTAAGGGTGAAATGAGAAAGATGAACGTATTTTTGTGATAGAGGATTGCAACTTATAGACAAATAAAATATGTATGGTATAATTTAGTCATAGATTATCAGTATATTTTAGATTTAATTTACAGAAAGATAAAAGGGGTGGATGGAATGACCCAGAGTAACAATATATCGGTAAATACAAATGAAATAGAACAGCCGCTAAATCAGGAGAATGCGAAAAGTGCTTTGTTTGACCAGCACCATAGCCTGGTAAATGTTGCAGAGGTTATCGCAAAAGAAAAGGTTTCAGAGGTAATCAAACGCATGGAAGTATGCGATTGTTCGAAATGTACCAATGATGTGCTGGCGTTGGCTCTAAACTACCTGCCGACAAAATACGTTACTTCGGATGCCGGAAAACAGTACATTCAACTGAATGCCTATAAGAAACAATTTGAGACGGACGTTGTGGCAGCATTGATAAAGGCTTGTCTTGTTGTAAAATCTTCGCCGAATCATGAGTAAAAAGTAAAAGAATAAAGGGACGCAGTTAATAACAGATACTCTGGAGAAATCCAGGGTTTTTTAGCTTTTAGCACTTATTCGAAAATAAATAGAGGAGAATTTATATGGAGATTAGAAAGGCAACCGAGGTAAACCTATGATCATCAGTGCAAGTCGAAGAACGGATATTCCTGCATTCTTCTCGGAATGGTTTTATAACCGGATTCAAGAAGGCTATGTTCTTGTCCAAAATCCTATGAATCCTCATCAGGTTCGGAACGTGGATCTGACACCTGATTCAGTTGACTGTATTGTGTTCTGGACCAAAAATCCGGAGCCCATGCTGGAGCGGCTGATGGAATTGAAGGATTTTCCGTTCTATTTTCAGTTTACATTGAACAGTTACGGAGAAGATGTGGAAGAAAATGTTCCAGATGCGATCAATGCCTTTCAGCGTCTATCCGATAAGATTGGGAGGGAGAGGGTTATTTGGAGATATGATCCTATTTTAATAAACCCCTTATATACGGAAAGCTTTCATTTGGAAAGCTTTGAAAAGACAGCTTCCCGGCTCAGTGATTTCACTGAAACATGTACGATCAGTTTTTTAGATCACTACAGAAAGATTCAGAAACGTATGAAACAGCTGGAGGTTCAGGAATTATCCGCCGGGGAAAAACGCCGGCTTGCTGAACAGCTGGTGAAAATAGCATCGGCTTATGGCTTGAAATTAGAAACTTGTGCTGAGGATATTGAGCTGGAAGACCTTGGCATCAGTCACGGCAAATGTATCGATGACCGTTTGATTACCCGTATGACCCGCTGCCCCTTATCGGTTCCAAAGGATAAAAATCAGCGGCTGGAATGCGGATGTGTTTCAAGTGTAGATATAGGATCATACAATACCTGCCGTCATGGATGCAAGTATTGCTATGCCAATAGATAGCAAGGGAGCCTGAACTGGTTCCCTTGTTTTAACGAAGACTGAAAGAAATCTGAAAATGGGCAGCCTTTCCACTTTTTACATTTCTATTACAAATTATTTTATCTTCCATTTTTCCTGGAAAATATATTATAATATAAAGGTCGAATTTGGACGTAATTTGGGATATATTAGTCAAATGAGGGTTGGGATAATGGATAAAAAAGTAAGATTTGGAAGACGAATTCTTTACATCATGATGCTGGTTTTATTAGGAACAGGCTGCGTGTCTGCCGCCGGGACTGCAGACATTACCCAGAGTGATATCGACGCAGGGATTGCCTTCTGCAAAGAATATCCGGTAACGCTGCAGGTGGATGGAAAAACTGTCCAAGCCGAGGTGCCCCCGATTATTGTAAAAGAAAAAACCTTGATACCGGCCAGAGCCGTCTTCGAAAATATGGGGGCTACCGTTACCTGGGATGAAGGTGCAAGGCTAGTGGAAGTCACTTTGGGATCATCCAACGTAAAGCTGACCATAGATTCAAAAACCGCCTTTGTTGACGGAGTTCAAAAAACTATGGATGTACCTGCCATGATTATTAACGACAAAACTCTGATTCCGGTAAGATTTGTTGCGGAATCCCTGGCTTGTTCGGTTAATTGGGATGATGCAAAAAGAATCGTAAAAATTTCTTCTCCTGAGGTAAAAACCACCACACCCATCACCTCTATTACAGTAGAAGAACAGGCGGATTTTTACAGAATTGTTGTTCAGGGTGAAGGCATCATTGAAGGATATAAAACCTCAGCCTATGATAATCCGGACAGATTCGGAATTGATATGAAAGGTGTAACTTTAAATATAGAGAATAGTGGTATCGACAGCAAGAATGAAATATTCAGTGCTATCAGATATTCGCAGTTCGACAGCAAAACAGTAAGACTTGTGGTGGATCTGGAAGAAAAGGTTGTCGGCAAGGTAACTTTGTCTTCGGATAAACAAAGCCTGTTTATTGATTTCAGTAAAAAGCAGAATTCTATTCCTTCGAATCCGGGAGGGGTTACCTCCTATGGTCATGAATATGTAGACTGGAGAGCCTCCGGCAAACTGGTGGTCATTGATCCGGGGCATGGAGGAAAGGATACAGGATCTCAAGGGAAAGAAAACGGTGTTGAGATATTAAATGAGAAGGATATCAATCTCGATGTTGCTCTAAGGCTGAACAGCATGTTGAAAGAAGCAGGCGTCAGCACCTACATATTAAGAGAAACCGATAAGACCATTACGCTGTATGATCGCCCGGCCCTGGCAAATGCTGCAAACGGGGATCTTTACATCAGTGTACATAATAATTCTTCGGAAGGCTCCAGTGCAAATGGGGTGGAAGTTTACTACAATTCAAAATCCAATGAATCTGATTATGGAATTTACAGCAAACATCTTGCTGAAGTTGCACAGACCGAATTGGTAAAAGCATTGGGTATCCGTGACAGGGGAGCAAAAAGTGAACCTGCATATGCAGTATTGAATAAAACCCAAATGCCTGCTATTATAATTGAGGGAGCATTTCTATCCAATCCGGATAATTTGAAATTAATGCTAACCGATGAATTCAGAGAAAAATATGCTTATGCCGCCGCAAAAGCAATCATTCAGATCCTGAATGAAAGTGTTTCGGAATAATATTTCCGTGAGAGATGTATCGGAATAATATCCGGAATTCCAGGGATAAAGGTCATATTTTCGCTTATAATAGTTCGGAGCAATGAACACGAACAATCATAAAATCAATCATGAGGAGAAATAAAATGACGAATAGTATGAACAAGTTTAAGGGCAGCAACGACTATGTAGTGTCTAAAGAGCTGATGCATGCAGTAAATGTATCCATCGCTCTGCAAAAGCCTTTGCTGATAAAGGGAGAACCGGGAACAGGAAAAACAATGCTGGCAGAATCCATTTCTCAAGCATTAGATAAAGACCTCATCATTTGGAATATAAAGTCTACTACGAAAGCCCAGGAAGGTCTTTATGTTTATGACACCGTACAAAGACTGTATGACAGCCAGTTCGGGGAAGGTGATGTTGCCGACATTAAAAAATATATTAAAATGGGGAAACTGGGCGAAGCCTTTTCCTCACAGGAACAGATAGTTTTATTGATTGATGAAATCGATAAAGCCGATCTGGAATTTCCCAATGACCTGCTCTGGGAACTGGACAAGATGGAATTCTATATCAATGAAACAAAGGAGACCGTTAAAACCAACCACAGACCAATCGTAATTATTACTTCCAACGCTGAAAAAGAGCTCCCGGATGCCTTCCTGAGAAGATGTATCTTCCACTATATTGAATTTCCTGATCAGGAGAAGATGCAGGAAATCGTAAAGGTTCATTACGGTGATATCGAAGAAAAACTGCTAGCTCAGGCAATGGAGACTTTTTACTGGATACGGAGTATGAAGGAAATTCAAAAGAAACCGAGCACGTCAGAACTTCTTGACTGGCTGCAGGCTCTAATGCTCAGTGGTATTTCCCTGGACAAGATAAAGGAAGAAATCCCATTTGCCGGTGTCTTACTGAAAAAGAATCAGGATATCGAAGCGATGTTTGAAATCAAAGATAAGGGTTACACCTTGAAGAGATGGTTATAGTATGTTTATTTCATTTTTCTATTTATTGCGGGCAAGAGGGCTGAAGGTTTCCTTGAATGAATGGCTCTCTCTCACCGAAGCTCTAGACAAGGGATTATGCAGAGCCTGTCTCTTGGATTTTTACCATCTTTGCAGAAGCATCCTGGTGAAAAGCGAAGGAGATTACGATAAATTTGATATGGCCTTTGCCGAATATTTCAAAGGCATAAAAACCCCGGAAGACATACCGGAGGAAATCTGGAAATGGCTCAACGAGGATGTAAGAACCAGAGACATAAATGATAAGAACATGCTGGACGATTACGTCCTGGAGCTGGAAGAGCTTCAGAAAAGACTTCAGGAAAGAATCGCAGAACAGAAGGAAAAACATGATGGAGGAAATTACTGGATTGGAACAGGAGGCACCTCTACCATGGGCTACAACGGTTATCATGAAAGAGGGATCCGTGTAGGCGGAGAAGGCCGTCATAAAAATGCGGTTCAGGTAGCAGGTGAAAGGCACTTCAAGGACTTCCGGCAGGATAATATTTTGGATACCAGACAGTTTCAGATGGCCTTCCGCAAGCTGAGACAGTTCTCCTCCAGACTGGACGGAGCGAAAACAGAGCTTGATATTGACGGAACCATTGATGAGACCTGTGAAAATGCCGGAAATTTAAAGCTGGTTTGGGCACCGCCGAGGAAAAACACGGTAAAGCTGCTGCTGCTTTTCGATTCGGACGGTTCCATGATGCCGTACAGCAGGCTTTGCAGCCAATTGTTTCAGGCTGTGAGCAAGTCCAATCATTTTAAAGATCTGAAGGTGTATTATTTCCATAATTGCATTTATGAGCACCTTTATACGGACCCCCATTGCAGACGGGGAGAATGGGTAAATACGGAATATGTTCTCTCCAATCTCAGCAGTGAATACAAGGTCATCTTTGTGGGTGACGGAACCATGGCGCCTTCGGAGCTTATGAGCAAGGGCGGAAATTGTTATGTTGGATTGTATAACGAAATTCCCGGAATTGACTGGCTGAGACGTTTTAAAAACAAATATCCGAAACATATCTGGCTGAATCCTATCCCGGAATCTGAATGGGAGTATACCTACGGCAGCAGAACCATATTAAAAATTAAAGAATTATTCCCCATGTTTGAGCTTACCTTGGATGGCTTGGAAGCGGGAATTAAAAAATTACTGGTCAGTAAATAAATCATAATCCTTATTGCAAAAAAAAAAATCATTGTAATAAGGATTTTTTTGTTATAATCATTCATAAGTCCGTTGAACAATTAATTTGAAAAGGTAGTACCCCAAGGCGCCGGGGCAGCATAGAAGGAGGTAGAGCAACAATGACCATTGATCGTGACTACAAATTTTTTCTGGAGAATATACTGGGCCTTATGGTAATTAATGCAGAGGGAAATGTGATATATATGAACCGTCAATGTGCCGATTACATCAAGATGGATCAGGAAAAATCCATAGGAAAATATATAACGGATGTTTTTCCGCCCTCCAATATGCAGAAACTCTTGACCGGTGATAAAGCGCTGAATACGGATTTTTATTTTTATGACGGCAGAATGAGCGTCAGCACTCAGGCCCAGCTGCGAAAGGATGGAGAGATCGTAGGGGTTCTGGAATATGATATCATTCAGGATCTGGATTCACTGGAGGATATTCTGGGGAAATATGCACAGGTTTTAAATGATGAAATGAAATATTACAAGGAACAATTCCGCAACCTGAGACGTACCAAGTATTCTATTGAGAACCTGATCGGTTCTTCCAAAAAGATGGAAGACCTGAGAAAGCAGATCGAACTGGCTGCGGCATCCAATTCCACGGTGGTTGTCACCGGTGAAACCGGTACGGGAAAGGAACTGGTGGCGCATTCCATTCATAATCTCAGCAATCGGAAATTTGGCAGCTTTGTTAAGATCAATGCGGCGAACTTGCCGGAAACCTTGGCTGAGTCCGAACTTTTCGGTTATGAAGACGGTGCTTTTACAGGCGCCAAAAAAGGCGGAAAAAGAGGAAAATTTGAGCTGGCCAATGAAGGTACTCTGTTTATAGATGAAATCAGTCAATTGCCCATTGTACTCCAGCCAAAATTGTTAAGGGCGCTGCAGGAAAAAGAAATAGACAGGCTTGGAGGTCAGAAGAGCATCTCTGTCAACGTAAGGATTATTGCAGCCACCAATGAAAATTTGAAGGAACTGGTGCGCAGTGGCAGATTTCGAGAAGATTTATATTATCGGCTGGATGTCTTTTCCATCGATGTTCCGCCTCTTCGGGAACGCTTGGAGGATCTGCCGGAACTGGTTATGTACCGAATTGAACAGCTGAATCTGGAAATGGGCAAAAACATTACAGCGGTTGAAGATCAGGTTTATTCTTATCTGAGAAAATATGAATGGCCGGGAAATGTGAGGGAACTCTATAATATCGTTGAGAAAGCGATGAACTATGCAGAGGGGAATGTACTGAAACTGGGGCATTTCAGGCCGGAGTCCGGCAACGGAGCGATGGATCTTGGTACCTTGAATAAATTGGGAAATCCTATAGAAGTGGTAAAACGAGAGGCGGAAAGAAAGCTGATTATGCATGTATTGGAGATGTATCAAGGGAACAAATCCAAGGCAGCGGAATACTTAAAAATCCCGAGACCCTTGTTGTATCAAAAAATGAAGCGCCTTGGGATCAATAAATAATCGTTATTATAAAATGGAAGTGTAAGTTTATAATGACGGTGTAATTTAATAATGACATATGGAAAAACGATGAATTAACTGATTTGTTAGAAAATTCTTATAATAAGTGTAAGTTTATGCTTACACTTATTCTTTTTTCTATATTGAAAAATCAACGTTTCTTATCTGGCATAAAAATTGCTCATTAAAATATCAATGATAATATCAAGAATCGATTCGGAAAGGAGGGTTATTTATATTTTATCATCATAAAACTAATTAATAAATGATAGGAGGAAACGAATATGGAAGCAGTAGAAGCTATAGAAACTTATGGCATAATCAGTTTGATACCTGTTTTGGTAGTCATCATTTCAGCTGTTATTTCGAAAAGAGCACTGGAATCTCTTGTACTGGGAACCTTTGTCGGTTCTATTATTCTTACCAAGTCAGCCTGGTGGGGGACCTGGTTTGATTACACCCTGAAAGAAATCGGAGATTCCGCTTATTACATTATCATGTTTGGCATGTTCGGAGCTATGATTCGAATCTTACAGTACTCCGGATCGGCGCTGGGATTTTCAGACATCGGCGCCAAGGTCGCCAACTCCCGAAAGAAAACCATGATTTTCACATGGATCTTAGGAATTATTATTTTTGTAGAAGATTATCTGAATGCGTTAGGGGTAGGTGTTGCCATGCAGACCTTAACGGATAAATGGAAGATATCAAGAGAATACCTGGCCTTCATCGTCAACTCGACAGGAGCCGCAGTCTGTATTCTGGTACCCTTCTCATCCTGGGGAATTCTTTACGCAAGCCAGATTGAAGAAGTCGGGATACTGGAAGGCATGTCAGGCTTTACTGCCTATGTCAGCTCAATTCCATTTATGCTGTATGCATGGATCGCAGTCATCGTAGTGCCTTTATTCTGCTTAGGCGTCATCCCGCTTTACGGACCTATGAAAAAAGCTGAGGAAAGAGTTGCCCTGACCGGCAGAGTATTTCCGGACTATCATTATGAAGGTGACGAAGTGGAAGGTCTTGAAGACGAGACGAAAGCTTCCAGCGCATGGAATTTTATCGTTCCCATGATTGTATTGATCGCTGTCGCAATTTACACCGCTGATATCGTATTCGCTGTTATTATTTCCGTAGTAGTGGCATTTATCATGCTGTTTGTGCAGAAACTTATGACACTCGGCCAATTCTGCGATCATATCGTGGGAGGCTTTAAGGATATGCTTTATGTTACCATGCTGGTACTTGCAGCCTTTGTACTGCAGGATTTCAACGATGCCCTGGGTCTGACTCCGTACGTTATCGAAAGTGTTGCTCCAATCCTGAGCCCGGCATTATTCCCTGCAATCACGTTCCTGGTGATAGCAGGGCTGGCTTTTGCTACCGGAAGCTTCTGGGGCGTAGCTGCTATTTCCTTCCCAATCATCCTGCCCCTTGCCGTTGCTCTCAATGTGAATCCGTTCCTGGCCATTGGAGCAGTTTCCGCCGCAACCGCTTTCGGAAGCCATGCTTGTTTTTACAGTGATGCCGTTACCGTTACTTGTGCCGCAACCGGGTTGAAAAATATGGATTATGCGAGAACAGCCATACCGCTTATCGGTCTTCCGTTTATCCTGGGTATTATTGCATATCTTGCAGTGGGCATCGTTATGGCATAAACAAGAAAAAGGAGGAAATGGACAAATTATGAACAAAGGTAAAGTGACAATCGGAATGACCCAATTTGCCTGTGACCCTGACCGTAACGAGAATATCAAGAAGGCAGAGGAGCAAATACGGAAAATGGCTGCTATGGGTGCAAAAATCATCTGTACCCAGGAGCTGTTCTCCGGACAATATTTTGCCCAAATTATCGATTATACCAAATATGACTGGGCTGAACCCGTAGATGGACCCGCCAATCAACGTATGCAGGCTTTGGCAGCAGAATTGGACGTCGTAGTGGTCAGCTGCTATTACGAATATGCCATGGATGGCGTCTACTTTAATTCAGCAGCAGTTTTTGATGCAGACGGAACCTTACTGGGTAATTATAGGAAGCACCATATCCCCGAAGGGCCGCAGTACATAGAAAAGTACTATTTTACTCCTGGAGACAGCCCCTATCTTGTATTCAAATCAAAATACGGCAAATTCGGGGTGCTGATCTGCTGGGATGAGTGGTTTCCGGAACCGACCAGAATTCTTGCACTGAAAGGCGCAGACTTTATATTCTACCCCTCTGCCATCGGATCAGAGCCGGATAATCCGGAACTCGATACCTCTCAGACCTGGATGGATGCCATACGAGGGCATGGAATCCATAACAACTTCTATGTCTGTGCCTGTAACAGAGTAGGAAAGGAAGATGCGGCGGACGGTTCGGGTTTTATGGAATTCTATGGAAGAAGCTTTGTCTCCGATCCCTGGGGAAACGTACTCTGCGAAGGAAAGCGGAAGGAAGCGGATCTGATTGTAGCGGAGCTAGATCTGGATGAGATTAAAAGAGCCAGAGATATCCTTCAGTTTCATAGAGACCGCAGGGTAGATTCCTATCAGGAATTACTGAAATTGCACATCCATGAATAATCATGAATCCATACTTCCTTTATTGGAAGGAATTCATGAGTGGTGAAAGGAAACAACGAATATGTATGCCGATATGTTAATAAAGAGTAAGAGAATATTTGACAGTATCAAGGAAAAGCCTTTCGATGGCTATGTGGCAATAAAAGGGAACCGAATTTTAGCAGTTGGTCAGGGAATCGAGCCGGATCAGATAGCAGGTCCCGATACCCGGGTGTTTGAGTTTGGGGAGGAGCTTGTCATGACAGGCTTTCATGATAGCCATACTCATCTGCTTATGGCGGGCATGTTTCAGACCTATGTGAATCTGGCAAATGCCAGATCGGAAGAGGAAGCAGTACTGATGGTAAAGGAGGCTGCAGATGAAAACCAGGACAAAGAAGGCTGGGTCATTGGATTCAGCTGGTATCATGTATTCTGGGATATCAAAGAGCTCCCCACAAGAAAATCTCTGGATCGTTATTTTCCCCATCGGCCGGTCTTTCTGCTGAATGCAGAAGCTCACGGTGCCTGGGTCAACAGTAAGGCGCTTGAAATTGCCGGAATTACAAAAGACACACCGGATCCTTTCGGCGGAGAAATCGCAAGAGATGAAGACGGGGAGGCAACGGGATTCCTGTATGAATCTGCGGTGGGACTTGTCAGCAAATATGCGCTGTCATTCAATGAGGAAGAAGAAAAAGTTCTGATCCAGGCTTTTCAAAAAAGTGCAGGTGCCTATGGAATTACCTCGGTAA
Source organism: Sinanaerobacter chloroacetimidivorans (assembly GCF_018128545.1). GTDB lineage: Bacteria > Bacillota > Clostridia > Peptostreptococcales > Anaerovoracaceae > Sinanaerobacter > Sinanaerobacter chloroacetimidivorans. The sequence continues at coordinate 43,418 of NZ_JAGSND010000013.1, forward strand.
ACGATGTTCAGCCCTATTTCCACGGAAACATGGGAAATCTTGCGGTATACCATGATATGGACCGGAAGGGAGAACTCACGGTCAGGATTCATGCCGCACCGGATCTTCTGGGAGACCTGGATCAGGTCAATGAATGGCGGGAACGCTATTCTTCGGAAAAACTGAAGGTGAATCACTTAAAACAATTTCTGGACGGCGTCAGTACCACTCATACCGCCCTGGTACTGGATGAATATGCAGATCTGCCGGGCAGCTACGGAATCTCCCTGAATGATACGCAAGCTATCAGGGATGCTGTTCCGGAAGCACATAAGAGGGGATTTTCGGTGAAGCTTCATTCCTGCGGAGATAAGTCTGCAAGGATGGCATTGGATTACTATGAAAATGCCATAAACCTCCATGGTAAGAATCAATGCCGCCATGCCATCGAGCATGTGGAATTGATAGCAGAGGAAGATATTCCGAGGTTTGGTGCCCTGGGAATCATACCATCTGTTCAACCGGAGCACATTGCCCTGACCCAAGCCTTTGATGAGAATCCCTATCCTGTCACCTTAGGGGAAGATAGGGCTTCCAGGACGTGGCCGCTGAAGAGCCTGTATGACAGTGCAGGCATACTGGCTATTGGAAGCGATTGCCCGGTGGTGGACAACAATCCGCTCCTGGAAATCTACAGAGGAGTCACCAGACTTCATAATGACGGCAAACCGGAAGGGGGATGGAATCCCTTTGAAAAGCTTACCATGTATGAAGTGCTTAGGAGCTATACCTATGGTTCTGCCTATGGTGCATTGAGAGAGCAGGAACTGGGATCCCTGGAACCGGGTAAATTTGCCGACATCGTGGTCATCGACCGGGATCTCTTTTCCGTGGATCCGTCGGAGATTAAGGACAGCAAGGTCCTCCTGACCATCATGGACGGAAAGGTTGTCTTCGAAAGATAATCACCGGGAGTCTAAATATCAGGTAATACAGAAAGCAGAAGAGGGCTGTCATAAAAAGATCCGAGATACATTGTGATAGCCATAATTTGCAGGGTTGGTTTTCGGAATTTATCTTTGTGTAAATTTCCCTCCCGGCTTTCAGACAGAAAAGCAAACTAAAACGAAAACAGTGCTTTTCTTCGCATTTCATGCTCGCTGAAAGCCTTGGTCATGAAATTTGAAAAGATAGAAATTCCTCAAAATACCCTGCGCATCACGGCCATCCCAAATGTATCAATACGGATCTTTAGACAGCCACTTTTTTATCTGTAACTCCCGGTACCTCCTTAATAATACAACTCTTTCGGTCCCTTGTATTCCTGGATGGTATTGCCGCCGTCCACAATAAAGGTCTGGCCGGTTATGTAGGATGCTTCTTTGGAAGAGAGAAATACGATCATATTTGCCACTTCTTCCGGGGAGCCGCCTCTTCCTACCGGCGTATTCAACCCTCCGGCGGCTTCTCCCTCCGTCTGGGAGGCAGTGGCGATCCAACCGGGAAGAACGTTATTGATCATAATATTTTCCTTTGCAGCTTCAATGGCAATGGCTCTGCTCATCCCGATAATGGCAGCCTTTGCGGCGCTGTAGGAGGCTTCGCCAGGATTGCTGACAACCGGGCCGGTAACCGAAGAAACATTTACAATTCTTCCATAGCGAGCCGCTTTCATAAACGGCAGCACCTGCCTGGTTACGTTAAAACAGAGCGTTAAATTACGCTGAATCGATCGGTCCCATTCCTCATAAGACATTTCTGCGAATTCCGAAAAATCTTCACTTTCGCCTACCTGTGTCATACCGGCATTATTTACCAGCACGTCGATCCTGCCGAAATCCGAAAGGATAGCTTTTATGACATCTTCCGTTTGCTTTCTGTCAATTAAATCTACCTGATACCCCCGGGCGGTGATGGCAAGGCTGTTTAGTTCCTGTACTCTTTTTTGAATTCGATCTGTTGTTGATATGAGGGCAACTTTTGCTCCCAGCGACCCAAGCAGTTTGGCGGTACAAAAGCCGATGCCGCTTTCACTGCCGGCTCCCGTAACAAGACATACCTGATCCTGAAAATTTACAAAATGACTCATGATATTCCTCCTGACAGAACATATTTTTTTCTGAATTCTATTATACTATAGAATCGAACCCGGAAAGCAACTAAAATACGGAACATCTGTTTACTTTTTTCGAAAAGTGTGATAATATGTTCGTATTAATGGGAGGGCAGACGAACATACTTTCATGACCCTTCCCTTATGATTTATTCTGAAGGAGGTACTTTACATGGAGCCGTTAAAAGATCGTGAGCGAAAAATACTGATATATATGAAGAATGAGATAAAGAAGAAGGGCTATCCCCCCACGGTGAGGGAGATGTGTACCGCTTTAGGGATAAAATCTACTTCTACGACCCACAAGGATTTGGAAAATCTGGAGAAAAAAGGGTATATCCGGAAAGATCCCTCGAAGCCGAGAGCTTTGATGATTATTGATCCCGATGGAGCGGGTGAGAAAGAAGAAGCTGTTCTTGACAGCGGGATCAGTGCCATAGGAAATACAGAAAGAACGGATGTGGTTGATATTCCTGTCGTGGGAAGAATTGCCGCAGGCACTCCTATTCTGGCGGACCAGAATATAGAGGATACATTCCCCGTACCGGCCAGGTTTTTGTCAAAAGGAAATAACTTTATGCTGACGGTAAGGGGAGAGAGCATGGTAGAGGCCGGTATACTGGATGGAGATTATATCCTTGTCCAGCAGCAGAATACTGCCAATAACGGCGATATCGTGGTTGCCATGGTAGATGGCTTCGAAAGTGAGGCAACAGTAAAAACTTTTTACAGAGAAAAGGGACATATTCGTCTGCAGCCGGAGAATCAGAATATGAGCCCGATTATTGTAAGTGATGTAAAAATTCTCGGTCTGGTGAAGGGTGTATTCCGTTATTTTTAAATTTAAAATATAAAACTAAATATAAAATGAAACAAATAGATACAAATATAAATATACAAATATAAAAATATAAAAATCCCAAATTTAAAAAATTCAAATAAACAAAATGAAAAGAAGGACAGATTCACATCTGTCCTTCTTTTCATTAAATTGGGTTATGTCTAATGGCTTTGCCATCTTTTTAAAACAGGAAATTTATTTAATCATGTTGTCTACGGAATCCAATACCTTATCCATAATCTTCATAGCGTCTCTTAATTCAGTCTCAGTGATATTGAGAGGAGGAGCTACTAAGATCATGTTTTCGTGGGAGTAAGTTGAGAATCCTTCAACCTTCAGCATACCAACGATTTTAGGCATTAAACCTTCAGCGTCATTATTGAAAGGTACGATAGGTTCACGAGTTTCCTTACTCTTTACTAATTCTACGCAGCTGAATAATCCAATGTGTCTAACTTGACCAACACATGCGTGTTTCTTTTCGAAATCATCAAGAATTTCTGCAAGAACTTTACCCTGCTGTGCAACGTTATCAGCGATATTTTCTTCTTTGTAAGCGTCAAGAGTTGCAATTGTAGTTGCGCAACCCATTGGATGAGCACTGTAGGTAAGTCCGCTGTACATTTTCTTTTCGTCGAAGATCTTAGCGATCTTTTCGGAAACGATAACGCCGCCGAGAGGAACGTAACCGCAAGTTGCGCCCTTCGCAAATGTTACAAGGTCAGGTTTTACATTGAACTGATGGAATGCAAATGCAGTACCGGTTCTGTAGAAACCAGCCATAACTTCGTCACAGATCATTACGATATTGTATTTGTCGCAAAGAGCTCTAACTCCTTCATAGTATCCTTTAGGCGGAATCAGGATTCCGTTGGATCCTACTACTGTTTCAAAGAAAATACCTGCGATCTGATCTGGACCTTCATATAAGAACTGGTTTTCCAGCAATTCAAGATAGAAAGCTGTTACGTCTTCTTCTGATTTGAAGTTGCATGCTTTCGGTGCTCTGTAAGCATAAGGTCCGTCATACTTAATGAATCCAGGAACGCCTGGTTCTGCGATAAATCTTCTTGGTTCACCAGTCAGCATACTTGCTCCGAATGTAGCTCCATGATAGCTTCTGTATGCGGAAAAGATCTTCCATTTACCGGTATAAGCCTTAGCCATTTTAATAGCGTTTTCGTTTGCTTCTGCACCAGCATTGGTGAAGAATACTTTTGCACCTTCAAGACCGGATAATTCAACGATTTTCTGTGCAGCTTCGGAACGTACGTCTACGGAATAGCCAGGACCCATGAATGCCATTTTTTCTGCCTGATCTTTGATTGCCTGGATTAACTTTTTGTGTCCATGTCCTAAATTTGAGTTAACTAGCTGTGAGGACATGTCATAATATTTCTTGCCGTCTTCATCCCAGAAATAGACTCCTTCTGCTTTGGAAACTACCATAGGGTTGATCTTCTTTTGTGCACTCCAGGAGTACAGATTATATTTCATTCCCTGTTCTTTGATCTTTGACATTTTCTTTTCTCCTTTTAAAAATTTTTATCATATAGAGCAGGTGTAAAATGCTGGTTCATCATACACCTGCACCTGATATAACTTTTAGAATGCGTTTCTGATTTCTTCGTCAAACAGTACTTCGTCAGTTGGCTGGTAGGAAGGAATTGGTCTTGAAACATAGGTGAAGTTTAAAAGGTCCTTCCAGGTAGCGTTGTGGGAAATGCTGTTGTGGCCCCAAGTTCCGCAGCCTAATGTCATGGACATTGGGAAACCGGAAGTCCATGAACCGCTGTTTGTCAGTGACTGTGGAGCATTTACGCAAACTTTGCAAACTGGAACCAATTCGCCAAGCTTTGTAACTCTTTCGTCAACAGTGGTGTGGATACCGCAGCTGTGACCTTTACCTTGATAATCTAAGATTTTCATCATTTTATCAACTGCATCGTCGAAGTCCTTTGCTTTTCTAACGCCGGAAACTGGGGAAAGCTTTTCGCCTGTGAATGGGAATTCGTTTCCGTATCCGCCGTTTTCTTCTGCCATCAGCATTTTGGTTCCTTCTGGAACGGTGATTCCAGCAGCTTCGGCAATTTGAGCAGCAGGCTGAGCAACGATGTGTCTGTTCAGATCATGGTTAGCTGGGCTTTCAGGCCATAAAGTCTTAAGCAGCTTCGCTTTTTCTTCGGAACCATCCTTAAACATAACAGCACCCTGTTTCGCCATAGCTTCTACGAATTCGTCATAGCAGCTTTCGAATACGATGATATTATTTTCAGTTGAGCAGGAAGTTGCATTATCAAAAGTCTTGGACTTAACGATAAGAGAAGCAACATCTTCCATCTTAGTTGTTCCGTCAACGATGGTTACAACGTTACCAGTTCCTACACCGATAGCTGGATTTCCGGATGAGTAAGCCTGTCTTACCATTGGAGTTCCGCCGGTTGCAAGAATGAAATCTACCTGCTTCATTAATTCTGCAGAAGTTTCAATGCTTACGTAATCAGGATCGATTGCCTGAACAAGATCTTCCGGAGCGTCAAACTTTTTAAGAACGCTTCTGATTAATTCGGTAACAGCCCAGTTTGTTCTTCTTGCTTTTGGATGTGGAGCAAGGATGATAGCGTTTCTTGTCTTAAGAGCCATAAGTGACTTTACAACAGGAGTTGCTTCACCGTTTGTTACAGGAATAATAGCGCCGATAACGCCCATTGGCTTCGCATATTTTTCCATGCCCATTTTTTCATCAACTTCTACAAGACCAACGGATTTCTGTCCTTTCATCTGGAAGTAAGTACCTTTAACCTTACCAAACATTTTTGCTTGTTTATCAGCAGGAATTCCCATTCCGGATTCTGCAACCAGGTCTTCACCAAATTTAAGAGCAACTTCTGGTCTGGTAAGCGCGTATGCTACTGCAGCTGTGAGCTGATCAACTTTTGCCTGAGTAAAACCTTCGGCAATTTTCTGAGCAGCATGGCCTTTTGCAACTAAACCTGCTACATATTCTGCATAATTAATTGACATTTTTTACATTCCTCCTTAAGAAATAAAATCGATTTCGCTAACGTTAATTATATTATGCAATGGTTATGCCATAACTATGAATGTTTATAAAAAAAATAAATAGAAAAAATAGAAATCTTAAAATCCATTGAAAAATCAATCTTATAGGTGGACAAGTTATTTTTTTATCATAAAATGAAAGAGTGATAGGAATGCCAGAAAAGGACTACATTTGAGAAAAACGATTCATTATTGTATCGGTAATTTCGATTGTAAGTGTATTCCAGTGTGAAAATGGGAAAATTTATGGGTTTTTTAGGCGATACAAAATAGTATCGGCGATACTATTTTGTATCGCCGATTTTGTATTTTTGCAGCTTGCGAACGATAGTCGGCTGGCTGACACCCAAAGCTTTAGCCATTGCCCTGGTGGATTTGTGCTTTTCCAATGCTTTTGCAAGAATCTCCTGCTCTGCGTGGTCTAAAGCCTGCTTTAAACTAGTGATGGCAGGGATCTTCAGCATTTCTTCTTCAGTATTCTCCGGTTGATGGATAAAGCTTGGCAGATTTTCAGGGTGAATGGTATTGCCCTTAGTCGTTATGATTAATCTTTCTATGATATTCTCCAACTCTCTGACATTGCCCGGCCACGGATATTTCATGAGAATGGCAATAGATTTGGAGTCGATTTCCTTATGTTCTTTCATTTTTTTATTGGTTTTGTTAAGGAACTTTCGAATCATGGGAATGATATCCTCAGGCCGCTCTCTGAGAGGCGGAATGCTGATAGGCACAACGTTTAACCGATAATACAGATCTTCCCTGAATTTCCCTTCCTGTACCAGCGAATGAAGATCCTTATTGGTAGCGGCGATGATCCTGACATCAATGGGAATACTGTCAATGCCGCCTACTTTTTTGATTTCCCTTTCCTGAATAACCTGCAGGAGCTTTACCTGGAGGTTCAGAGGCAGTTCGGAAATTTCATCGAGGAAGATGGTACCTTTATCCGCAACTTCAAATAATCCCTTTTTTCCTGCTCTTCTGGAGCCGGTGAAGGCGCCGCTCTCATAACCGAAAAGCTCTGATTCTATCAGGTTTTCTGGTATTGCTCCGCAGTTTACCTTGACAAAGGGGTGATCCTTTCGATTGCCGTTTTCATGAAGCAGCTTGGCAATAACACCTTTTCCTACGCCAGATTCTCCGGTGATCAAAACGGTCGAATCGATATCCGACAGTCTTCTTGTAAGCTGGATCACATTGTACATGGAGGGACTGTTGGCTACAATATCGCCGAAGATATATTGTTCATTATCCTTTAAACCATGTAAGGTATTCTGGATACTTTCAAGTTCATTTTGAAGATTGATGAGCTCCGTGATATCATGAGTTGTGGTAATAATTTTGCTCATGTTGTGATTGGCATCCATAATGGGTATTCCTGTTGTCAAAAGCCTTTTGCCGTCTCTGTTTTCATGTATGATGTTGACTTCTTTTTTTTCTTCCATTACAATACGTGCAACAGAAGGGGTAAAAATACCTTCGCTTTCAAGAAACGATACATGCTTCCCGATGATATCTTCTCTCTTTATTTTATACAGCTCTTCACTGGCCCTGTTCACCCAGATGGTAAAGCCCTGTGCATCATCGATAAAAATGGCGTCGCTGATGCTGTCCAAAATGGGTACAAGCTCATCTAAAGACACTGCTGATAGTGCTTTTTTATTGCTCGACATTGAAATTTAACTCCTTGTCCTGTATTGACTAGTTGTGATTCATTCTAGTATCACTTTTATGATATAATATATTATAATTTTTATCAAATAATAAAAAGTAAAATAATCTAAAAGTTAAATTAAATTTCTTTAAGATTTCAAAGCTCAAATAGCAAATGATTCATCAATTGGATAAATATAAAAAATTTCATTTTAAAACTTGACAGAAATCTTCCAAAATGATATCATACTTCAGTAATAAAGAAGAAGTAGTCCGCTTCTCACCTTCTCGGCGATTGCTGTTTGGGTTAATATGACGAAGGCCTGATGGGTTTGTTATGTTTGGAGCGGATACGATTATCCGCTTTTTTTATTATGTAGGAAATACCGCATTTGTATTGCCAGGAGCGGTATTGACGGAATCACAAAAAAAATTACATTGTAACAGGGAGCGCATTCGCGTGAACCGTTTACGAAAAGGTATTTTTTTTATTTTAGGAGGTGCAAAACAATTAGTAAGGAAAATCAAATCAACGAAGAAATTCGTGATAAAGAATTAAGAGTAATCGATAGTGATGGTACACAACTGGGCATTATGAGTCTGGATGAAGCTATGAATCTGGCGATTGAAAAAAAGCTGGATTTGGTTAATATTGCTCCAACGGCAAAGCCGCCTGTTTGTAAAATTCTTGATTACGGAAAATACAGATACGAGCTTCAGAAGAAGGAAAAGGAAGCCAAGAAAAAGCAAAAAATTACCCAAGTGAAGGAAATCCGTCTGAGCACCTTTATTGAGGAACACGATCTTGTGGTAAAGGCAAACAACGCTGCAAAATTCCTGAAAGAGGGAGACAAGGTCAAAGTAAGCCTTCGTTTTAAAGGAAGAGAAAAAGATTATGCCAGCAAAGGGCAGGCAGTCATGGCAAAGTTTGCTGAGACAATTTCTGAAAGCGGAGTGGTGGAAAAAAAGCCTGAATTTGAAGGTAGAAGTTTGATTATGATTTTAGCACCTAAAACTGATAAATAAACGAGTTGACAAAATGCTCGATGATGTAGGAGGAAATTTTTAAGATGGCAAAATCAAAGATGAAGTCTCATAGAGGAGCAAGCAAAAGGTTTAAATTAACAGGAAGCGGTAAAGTAAAGAGAAACAAGGCATATAAGAGCCATATTCTTACAAAGAAAAGCGCGAAGAGAAAAAGAGGCTTAAGAAAGGCAACTCTTCTTACAAGTGCAGACCTAAAAAGAATAAAATCAGTATTGAATGTGTAAGGATATAGGAGGAAAATAAAATGGCAAGAGTTAAAAAGGGATTAAATGCTAGAAAAAGGCATAAGAAAATATTAAAGTTGGCAAAGGGCTTTTACGGCCAGAAGAGCAAGGTATTCAGAGCTGCTAACCCAGCCGTAATGAGAGCTCTACGTTCCGCTTATGTTGGAAGAAAGAACAAAAAGAGAGAATACAGAAGACTTTGGATTGCAAGAATCAATGCCGGAGCCAGAATGAATGGTCTTTCCTACAGCAAGATGATGAACGGCCTCAAGGTTTCAGGAATTGAAATCAACAGAAAGATGCTTTCCGAAATGGCTGTTTATGATCCAGCAGGATTTGCAAAGCTTGCGGAAACAGCAAAAAAGGCAGTAAAATAAATTAGAAATCGACATTCACTTTTGACAAAATATTCCCCCGATCTGGACTATAATCTTGAAATAGATTATGCCGGAGAGGGGGTTTTTTCATGTGGTAATTTATGCCGAATATCTATTTACGGAAAATTTTATTACAGGTGGAATTATCCTGCTGCTCACAGCTAAAATAACCGGTTTTCATCTCAAAAAAAGCCTGATGGTTCTGGGCAGTGCCTTATGCGGGATTTATGCTTTCATTCTGTTTTGGGATACACTGAATCCGTGGATTGCAATCTTGTTTAAAATCGCATTTTCTGCAGTTCTGGTGAAACTGGTATACCCCGTGAAAGGTATGCGCCAATTCCTTCGTACATTGCTGATTTTCTATCTTGTAAGCTTTGCAATGGGAGGAATTACTATCGGTGCAGTCTACTTTATGGGACTTTCGGGAATTACTCATAACAGCGCAATTTACATAGAAGGCTTTACGTATCTCAATATTGCACTGGGTTGTGTCTTAACCTGCTTACTATTCTACTTTTTTGCTTCCTTTATGAAAGGGAAGCTTATCAGAGAAAAGACGACAGCCAATGTGAGAATTGAGTTTGAAGAGAAACATGTTACTGTAAAAGGTATGGTGGATACGGGAAATTCTCTGACGGATCCTTTTACCGGAAAGCCGGTACTGATTATTTCCGCCGATGCCGCAAGTAAAATATTGCCTGAGGAAATGATGAAAGAAACGGCCAGGGATGAAAAAGAACTGGCAATTTATGAACGATTGATGCAAGGCAGTTTTGCAGGCAGAGTTCGATTGATTCCCTATAAATCCATTGGAGCGGAAAAGGGATTTCTCATTGGCATCAGGCCGGATAAAATAGTGATTGAAATGGATCATGCAAAGGGTTATGTCAATCCGGTGAATATGCCCGAGGGCACAATTCTAGCATTATATAAGGGCATCTTCTCAAATGAAAATACGGAAGAGGGCTATTCAATATTATTACATCCAAGTGTTATGGAGGGAGGCATAGCTTGTAATGTATAAAACAATACTGGAAATGACCATCAGAAACGGCAGAGAATTAAGTCTGCTGAAAATGAAAATCAGAGATAGGCTGGTCCTGATTTTAAGGGGACATAAGCTGAAAGAAATCTTTTACATAGGGGGCAGCGATGTCCTGCCGCCGCCGTTATCATCGGAAGAGGAAAAAAATCTTCTGGATCAGTTGGCTTTAAATAACGAAGATGCGAAAACCGTTCTGATAGAAAGGAATTTGCGTCTGGTGGTTTATATTGCCAAGAAATTCGAAAATGCCGGAGTGAATGTGGAAGATCTGATTTCTATCGGAGCTATCGGCTTGATAAAAGCCGTCAATACCTTCAACCCGGAGAAAAATATCAAACTGGCCACCTATGCATCCCGTTGCATAGAAAATGAAATTTTAATGTACTTACGGCGCAGCAGCAGAACGAAAAGTGAAGTTTCCTTTGATGAACCGCTGAATATCGACTGGGATGGCAATGAACTGCTGCTTTCCGATATCTTGGGAACAGACAATGACATCGTATATAATCATATCGAGGAGGAAGTGAACCGGAATCTTCTGGTCTATGCCTTGAAAAAACTGACTTCCAGGGAAAAGCAGATTATGGAGATGCGTTTTGGACTTATCAGCGGCAGGGAAATGACGCAGAAGGAAGTAGCGGATAAGATGGGAATATCTCAATCATACATATCAAGACTGGAAAAAAAGATTATCGGACGATTACGAAAAGAAATTAAAAAGCTGGGTTAGAAATCTATTTTTCGCAGAATAAAAACAAACTCATCTGTTAAAAATAAGGTATACGCTAAAGTGCTGCTTAGGGGGGCAAAACGGAAAGCGGAGGTCCTTATTTATGGTCAGTAAAGTTGAAATCTGCGGTGTGAATACATCAAAACTGCCTGTTTACAAAGATGTAGAGATGAAAAGAATGATTGAACAAATAAAAGGGGGAGATAATGAGGTAAGGGACGAATTTATAAGAGGAAATCTGCGATTAGTATTGAGTGTAATACAACGTTTTAGCAATAGAGGTGAAAATCCGGATGATCTGTTTCAGGTAGGCTGTATCGGACTCATCAAGGCGCTGGATAACTTTGATACCTCACATAATGTAAGGTTTTCAACCTATGCGGTGCCAATGATTATCGGTGAAATCAGGAGATATTTGCGTGATAATAACTCCATCAGAGTGAGCCGTTCCCTGCGGGACACTGCCTATAAGGCTTTGCAGTCCAAGGAGAAGCTTTCACGAGAGCTGCAGCGGGAACCTACCATTACGGAAATTGCAAAGGATCTGGATCTGCCAAGAGAAGAGATCGTGCTGGCTCTTGACTCCATTCAGGATCCCATATCCTTGTTCGAGCCTGTATTTCATGACGACGGCGATGCCATTTATGTCATGGATCAGGTAAAGGATACGAAAAACACGGACGAAAAATGGATGGAGAATATCTCTCTGAAAGAGGCGTTGAAGAAGCTTACCAACAGGGAAAAGCATATCTTAACCATGCGATTTTTCGAAGGCAAAACCCAAATGGAGGTTGCCGACGAAATCGGAATCAGCCAGGCTCAGGTAAGCAGGCTGGAAAAGAATGCGTTGAAATATATGCGAAAATACGTATAGCTGAAATATAGGCGAAAATACGTATAGCTGAAATATAGGCGAAAATACGTATAAACAATAATAAATTCCAGATTACATGAGGTGTCTCACACTGATGCTTGATAACATCAGTTGGAGGCTCCTTCTTTTTTTGTTTGCAGCTATTGACAATGCCATAAATGCAGTATATAATCACAAAAGTAATAAATCATAGTAAACATATAATAATACTATGATATAAATAAACCCATAGAAAAGGAGACTTGAAAAATGAAAGGTTTAAAAGGAATTTTTGTATTACTGCTTACACTGACATTGATTTTCAGCCTCATTGGCTGCGGCCAAAGCGAACAGGAAGGACTCGATACTTCTGACACGGCAGCCGGACTGCTGGAAGAAATTCAGGAAAAAGGCGTACTCACAGTGGGAATCGAAGGTACCTATCCTCCCTATACTTATCACGACGAAAGCAGTGATGAATTAACAGGTTATGATGTCGAAATTGCAAGAGCCATCGCTGAAAAGCTTGGCGTGGAGGCTGAATTTGTGGAAACCAAATGGGACAGCATCATCGCCGGATTGGATGCCGGACGTTTTGATGTGATTATCAATCAGGTTGGAATAACGGCTGAAAGACAGAAAAAATATGATTTTTCCCAACCGTATACCTATACGAAAGGCGTTTTGATCGTCGCTGAGGACGATGAGGATATCAAAGCCTTTGAAGACTTGAAGGGGAAGAAATCAGCGCAGACTGTAACCAGCAACTGGGCCGCTTTGGCGGAGTCCTACGGCGCATCCATTGAAGGTACGGACGGTTTCAATCAATCCATTGAACTTGTTCTTGCAGGCAGAGCAGATGCAACGCTGAATGATGATGTTACCTTCTACGATTATATGAACACAAAACCCGGTGCGAAGGTTAAGATTGTAGCCACTTCAAATGAAGTGAGCACCAGCGGTGTCATGATTAGAAAAGGGAACGAAGAACTGATTGCAGCCATAGATTCCGCTTTGGATGAATTGAGAACAGAAGGTAAACTGAAAGAAATTTCCGAGAAGTATTTCGGAGTGGATGTTAGTGCAGAGTAAGCATTGAATACAGCGTAGTAATAAATGCAGAGCAAAGAAAAAGATAAGGAGCCAAGTAATGTTTAATGAAAGAGTCATCAACATACTGCAGGAATCATTTGTCAAGATATTGATTCCCGGAATCACCTATACGATTCCGCTTACCTTGGTGTCCTTCGCCATTGGATTGTTTATCGCAGTCATTGCGGCATTGATTCAAGTAAGCAATATCAGGATCCTCACTCCCATCGTCAGGTTTTATGTCTGGGTGATTCGTGGAACTCCTTTGCTGGTACAAATATTTATCATCTTTTATGGGCTTCCAAATGCAGGGATTGTACTGGATGCACTCCCTGCAGCCATTATCGCTTTTTCTCTGAATGTGGGGGCTTATGCCTCGGAAACGCTCCGGGCAGCGATCCTGTCGGTACCGACAGGGCAAATTGAGGCGGGATATTCGCTGGGTATGAACTATTTTCAGACCCTGCACAGAATCATTTTGCCCCAGGCCTTCAAGGTATCCGTGCCGCCGCTCTTTAATTCCTTTATCGGGCTGGTTAAGGATACCTCACTTGCAGCCAATATTACGGTAGCAGAAATGTTCATGGTCACTCAGCGGATTGCAGCGAAAACTTTTGAACCCCTTGCACTTTATTGCGAGGTGGCGGTGATCTATCTGATCTTTTGCACCGTTCTGAGCAAGGTTCAGCATATAGCCGAAAAATCGTTAAAGCTGGAACAGGGATGAGAAGGGGGAAGGAAATATGCTTCAAATTAAGAATGTAAGCAAACAGTATGAAGAGCTGAAGGTTTTGGATCAAATCAATTTAAATATTGAATCCAATCAGACCACCGTGATTATCGGTCCTTCCGGTTCCGGAAAAACAACGCTGCTTCGGTGCATGAATCTGTTGGCAGTACCCGACTCCGGAGAAATCGATCTGAACGGAACCTCTCTGATCTTTGATCCTAAGGCTCCCATACAAAGGAAAAAAGTGATTGACTTCCGGAAGAAAACCGGAATGGTGTTTCAGGGGTTTAACCTGTTCTCCCATAGAACGGTCATCGAGAACATCATGGAAGGTCCGGTGACGGTTCTGAAGAAAAAGAAGCAGGAAGCCAGAGAAGAGGGAATCCTGCTGTTACAAAAGGTAGGTCTTGAAGAGAAAGCGAATCAATACCCCAGACAGCTTTCGGGAGGTCAACAGCAGCGAGTGGCCATTGCCAGAGCCTTGGCTATGAAACCGGAAGTGCTGTTGTTTGATGAACCCACCAGCGCTCTGGATCCGGAGCTGGAAATTGAAGTCCTGGAAATGATAAAAACGCTTGTACAGGAACAATATACGATTGTAATTGTAACCCATAAAATGGCCTTTGCCAAAGAGATCAGCGATCATATCATTTTTCTGGAACAGGGAAAAGTGGTAAAACAGGGCAGCTATTCGGAACTTTACCACTCCGGCAATGAACGTATCAGTAAATTCCTAACAACCTTGCAATCTTCCTGATTTTATTGTACTCTTAGAAAAAAACAGGAAAGAGGTTGAGTAAGGTGAGTAAACAATTCAATGATCATTTTCAGCGAATCGTGGAAGAAATTACATCAAACTATATAGAAGAAGAACTTTTTCTTCGCAGAAATAAACTGGAACTTCCCAACAGAAGCAGCATTATCGAAATCATTAATGATTTCCGCAGAATCATGTTCCCCGGCTATTTCGGGACAGAAAAGCTGGACGATACCCTTGCACCCTATTATGTGGGCCAGAAACTGGCCAGCATCTATGAGCATTTGAAGGTCCAGGTGGAATTGGCCCTTTCTTATAAGAAAGGGGTCAAAGATGATTCTGTAAAACAGGAGGCGGAGGAGCTTTGTGTGGCTTTTCTGAATGAAATCCCCAGGATCCAGAAGATCATTCTGACTGATATCCAGGCCGCTTATGATGGAGACCCTGCCGCAGGGAACAAAGAACAGGTCATTTTCTCCTATCCCGGCCTGTATGCCGTATTTGTATACCGCATGGCACACGAGCTATATATCCGCAATGTTCCGTTCATTCCGAGAATCATGACAGAGTATGCTCACAGCCGTACGGGTATCGACATCAATGCAGGTGCTGTCATTGGCAAGTATTTCTTTATTGACCACGGGACCGGTGTTGTAATTGGAGAGACCACCACCATCGGAGATAATGTAAAACTGTTTCAAGGCGTTACGCTGGGAGCCCTTTCCACCAGGGGCGGGCAGCTTCTGGCCGGTGTTAAACGACATCCTACCATTGAAGATAATGTCACCATCTATTCCGGAGCTACGATCCTTGGAGGAGATACGGTGATTGGAGCAGATTCTGTTATTGGAGGAAATGCTTTCATCACAAAATCCATACCTCCAAAGACAAAGGTAAGCATTAAGAACCCGGAATTGCGGCTGAAGGGGGAAGAGGAGAAGCCTGAAAGCGGGGAATATGTGTATGACTGGATTATTTAATTAAGACCTCAGAGAAACGAGATCTCTGAGAAAGGAGGCAGCAATGACAGCAAGATACTATGGAAATCACTTTGGATTTCAGACACGTGCCGTTCACACAGGCAATGATGTTGATCTGGGTACGGGAGCCATCAAGCGTCCCATCACCATGGCAAACAGTTACGAATTGCCTTATGACCCATCCGTTTTAAACTGGAGCGGTGCGGACAAAAATTTATATACCAGAAACGGCGGCTCCAATCAGCAATACCTGCAGGAGAAAATAGCATCTCTGGAAGGCGGGGAAGATTGTATCGTGCTGGCATCCGGTGTAGGAGCGCTGTCCGGCCTGTTCTTTTCCCTTCTGGAAAGCGGAGATCACGTTATATTTTCGGATATTACCTATATTGCCGTGTACCGGCTTTTAAATGAACTGCTCAATCATAAGTTCAATATAGAAACCTCTATCGTGGATACTTCGAATGTAAATGCGGTGAAGGATGCGATCCGTTCGAATACCAAGCTAATCCATATTGAAACGCCTGGAAATCCCACGCTGAAGGTTTCCGATATCAAGGCCATTGCGGAAATCGCACATCAGAATAATGCGTTGCTTTCCGTTGACAATACCTTTGCATCACCGTACAACCAACGGCCGATCGAATTGGGCGCCGATTTTTCCATCGAGAGCCTGACAAAATTTATCAACGGCCACGGAGATGCCATGGGCGGCTCCATTACGGGCAAAAAGGAATACCTGGAGGTGATCAGAGCCCAGGCACAGGTAAATCTGGGGGCTACCATCAGTCCCTTTAACGCTTGGCTGATCATGAGAGGTGCGGTGAGTTTTCCGCTGCGCATGAGGCAGCACAATGAAAATGCTCTGGCGGCGGCGGAGTTTCTGGAGCGGCATCCCGGCATCCGGTTTGTCGCTTATCCGGGCCTTCCCAGCCATCCCAACCATGAGGTTGCCAAGCGGCAGATGAACGGGGGCTACGGCGGCGTACTTTCCTTTGGCCTGCATGCGGACCATGATACCCATAATCGGTTCGTAAGCTATCTTCGGGTAATCACCTCAGCCGTATCTCTGGGACATGATGAGAGCCTTATCGTTTTTCTCGGCGAGAACGACGAACGGCAGTACCTGTATCCCGAGGAATTCCACCAGGGCTTTTTCCGGTTTAGCGTGGGCATTGAGGATATCGAAGATATTCTGGAGGATCTGAGACAGGCGCTGGAGAAGGCAGGACTTTAGAAGATCGTAAAGAGGAGCTGTCCCAACGACAGATCGAGAGACTTTGGGACAGCCAGAGTGCACAGGAAAAGAAATATCTTGTAACGAAATAAAAAGGCATTGACAAATGAAAAAAATAATGCTAAATTAGGAATATGTAAAACATATTATTCATATATATTTAGTATGAATTAAGAAAGGAGATATGAGTAATGAAAAGCCAACAAGATTGTATGTGTTGTAAAATATGCGGAAAGTGTCTGTGTATGCGGATAAAAGTTGAATAGGAAAAGGATAGTGAAGCTTCATGATTGACCGAAAAAATCAGAGATCAAGTAAGGTTTAACGGCGTGCGCCGGAAAATCCCTGCTTGATCTTTTTTTTCGGGAAGTTGCGAAAGGAGCTCCAACCCCAATTTGCCCACTCTTTTTCTTACAGTGCCTGCTGGCAGGGAGCTTTGGTAATTTACCTCAGGCGCTGTAATTCTTAGTATCAGTCAAAATTTGAAAAGCTGACCTATTAAACAAAAAAAACAAACAGGTTTTTGCATTGATTGATTTGCAAAATTAAGGAGGATTATGTAATGAAAAAGAAAATTGTAAAAAAATGCTTCAGTGCTGCTGTGATTGCCCTGTCTTTGATCGTAGCTTTTGTCGCTTGCGGCACAAAGGCGGATACGGAAGGCTCTTCCGATAAGGGTGAAACGCAATACAAATACGGTAAGATCGATATCCCTGGCAAGGATGGTGCCCTCTGCGCTGCGCCGATTTACATAGCCTATGAGCAAGGGTTCTTTGCTGAGGAAGGCTTTGATGTGACTTTGATTTCCGCCGATACCGAAACGCGGAAAATCGGACTCAATAACGGAACGATCCCCATTGTGAACGGCGATTTTCAGTTTTTCCCATCCATTGAGGAGGGTGTGAAAGTTAAAGTGGTAGACGGTCTACATAACGGCTGCATCAAGTTTATCGTGCCAAAGGATTCTCCGATCAACAACGCCAGAGATTTAAAAGGGAAAAAGATCGCTGTTGACGAAATCGGCGGCACGCCGCATCAGGTGGCCAGCGTGTGGCTTGAAAAAGCCGGCATCTCCGCAAAGCAGGAAGACAATGAGGTCACCTTCGTTCCCTATACCGACGGCAATCTGGAAATAGAGTCGGTTAAAAACGGTGATGTTGATGTGGCAGCCTTGTGGGATCCGCTTGGGTCCATCGCAGAGCAAACCGGAGACTTTAAAGTGATCTTTGATCTTTCTACCGATCCTACCTTTGCAGGCAAATATTGCTGCTTCCTGTATGCTTCTGAAAAGGTGCTGAACGAGGATCCGGAAAAGGTAGCGGCGCTCCTGCGGGCATACAACAAGGCGCAGAATTGGATCGCAGAAAATCCGAAGGAAGCTGTAGATATCATTGCGGATAAGAAATATGCTGCTATAGAAGATAAAGTCCTTGCCGAAGCCCTCGTAAAGAGTTACGCATATCCTTCCGCAGAGAACCATGCTTCCGGCAATACCCATATCTATGAGGATGTGCTCTATTTCGTTCAGGAACTGCAAAGTATCGGTTATCTCAAAACGAAAGATGCCGCCGCATTCGCCGATCAGATTTATTTTGACGTGAAATCCGCGGTTTCCTCCAATTAAAAAATCTCTCAGGAGGACATCAAGTGAGCATTAATTTATCAATACTGAAAAAGAATGTACAGCCCCCGCTTGAACGGGGACTGTACGCAAAACAAAACATCATATCGGATCAAAATCTCATTTTTTCCGCACTATTTTCTATTACCGGTTTGATTGTTGCGCTTCTTGTCAACTGGTTATTTCCACAAATTGCCGATGTCGAAATCAAGCCCTATGAGTTGAATCCCTTCGGATTGTTCACCGTACAGCTGAATATCACGCAGGCGTACGGCATCGTCCTTTTTACAATTATCCTGATTTATGCCGGAATCGCCGCATATTCTTTTTTCGATAACGACCGGCGTAAAAAATTTATAAAACGTGCACCATTCCGGTTCGCGTGCGGCATTGCACTGACGGTATGGGATATTCTCGGAACAAAAACGCTTCTGCTTCCGCAGCCTTTTTTCCCGGGGCCGTCCAGAATCCTTGAAGCACTCCTGTTGGAGGGAGGTTTTGTGCTGGAAAATACCCTTTATTCCCTGCGTCTTTTTGCAGCGGGTTTTTTCTCCGGTGTCGTAATTGGAATTGCAACCGGTATTTTGATCGGCTGGTTCCCCAAGGTGTTTTACTGGGTTTATCCGGTTCTGAAAATTACCGGAGTGATTCCCGCGGTAGCGTGGATGCCTTTCGCACTGACTCTTTTTCCCACACCTTTTTTGGCGGCAACCTTTTTGATCGTGATCTGCGCGTGGTTCCCGGTGGCATTTTTGACGGCGCAGGGGATTGCGGGTACGCACAAGGTCTACTATGAAGTGGCGAAAACTCTGGGGGCGAAAACTTCGTATCTTGTTTTTCGCGTAGCAATTCCAAATGCGCTTCCTCAGATTTTCACCGGCATTACCACGGCAAACGCCTTTGCGTTTACCACGCTCGTGATTTGTGAAATGATGGGGCAGCCGGGCGGTCTTGGCTACTACATCAACGCATCCAGAGTCTGGTCTGCGTACTATAAGGTGTTTGCCGCCATCATCATTATGGCGATTTTGTTCTCGCTGATCGTGCGCGGATTTGGTGCCATACAGCATTGGGTATTGAGATGGCAAAGGGGGCTTGTGAAATGAGTACTTCTTCTTTGATAGAAATTCAAAAGGTGTTTCGTACCTATATCGACACCAACGATAATAAAGTGGAAGCCCTTAACGATGTCAGCCTTTTTGTACGGGAAGGGGAATTTTTAAGTATTATCGGACCCTCCGGCTGCGGAAAGACCACCCTTCTGCGGTTGCTGGCAGGACTGGACTCACCCGATTCCGGAAGCCTTGCCATAAACGGACATGAGATTAGGGAGCCTGGTCCGGAGCGCGGCTATGTGTTCCAGCAGGGCAGTCTGTTTCCCTGGCTCACGGTGGAAAAAAACATTGCGTCGGGGTTGAAGGCCAGAGGCGTTTACAAAGAACAGAAAACAGATGTGGCCCGGTATATCGAATTGATCGGGTTGAATGGATTTGAAAAATCTTACCCCCATCAAATTTCGGGTGGTATGGCCCAGCGCGTGGCGATCGCCCGGGCGCTCATCAACCGTCCCTCCGCGCTGCTGCTCGATGAGCCCATGGGCGCTCTGGATTCCTTTACCCGGGCCGATTTGCAGGATAAACTGCTGGAGCTTTGGAAAAGGGACCAGACGACGATGATTCTGGTGACCCATGACGTGGATGAAGCCATTTATTTGAGCGACCGGATCGTCATCATGACACCGCGTCCCGGAAAAATCAGCGAGATACTGGACGTCCAGCTGCCTCGATCAAGAGACAGGGGGAGTATAGAATTCCTGACGATGCGCAGTAAAATTCTTGAGAAATTACATCTTGCAAGCGCCAGCCCGCAACCGGAATATGCGATATAAAGATAAATAAAATCATAAAACATTCTAAATCATATTGACAAAAAAGATGTTAAATGATAATTTATACTATAATCATATAGAATTAGTATGAAATATTGTTGACAACGATCATATATTAATCCTATACTAAATAAAAGTTTCAGAGAGGAGAGCGGATAGAGATGAAAAAGAAAAGAGATACAGAATATATTTCATATTTATTAAAACTTCTCAAAAAAATAGAAAATGGTTCTATTTCGGTTGTGAAGCAGGACGGCGTTGTTCTGAACATCATCGCAAAGGAGTCGCAGCAATCGAAAGTTATCGTATGAGGTGATAGGATATGGAAGAAAAAAAACCTGTAAAAACTGCAATATCGGAAGAAAACCTAAAACGGCTTTTTACGTATATTGAGAGTATACAATTTGGTACGGTAACTTTGATCATTCAAAACGGAGAAGTCGTACAAATTGAAAAAATGGAAAAATTTAAGTTGAGATGATTGACCGTAAAAACGGAGAGCAGGCTCAGAAATATAATGCCGCGGCAGGTATTATGATTCAAAGCTTGCTTTTTTTTACGCACCTAGCCCCATTTGCACAGCAAATGACGGCAGGCGCTATACGGGAATTCCCTAGCTAAGCTGGCTTGGAATTCTTCCGTTCAATTCACTTTAAATCAATTTAAAAACTTGAAAAGGAGATAGAAAAATGACAGACAGCAATAAAAAATTGGGATTTGATACCAGAAAAATTCATGCGGGTTACCGTTCCGAGGAGCACAATTATGCCGTCGCCGTACCCATCTATCAGACTGCTTCCTATGATTTAGGTTCTGTGGAACGGGCGAGAAAGGTATTTTCCCTGGAGGAGATCGGAAGCATCTATACCCGTATCGGTTCCCCCACTACTGCGGTGTTGGAACAAAGAGTGGCGGATCTGGACGGTGCTACCGCGGCAATCGCGCTGGCATCCGGAATGGCTGCCGTCAGCTATACCTTATTGCAGCTCACCGAGGGGGGCGGAAGGATTTTGTCCCTGCCCAACATCTACGGCGGGACGGTAGACAGTTTTTTGAGAGTATATCCCTCTCTGGGCATCGGCATCGACTACCCGGAGGACATCCACGATCCGAAATCCTATGAAAAAGCCATCCGGGAGGACACCAAGGCCATCTTTATCGAGAGCATTTCAAATCCCAATGCGGAGCTTGTTGATATCAAAGCCATCGCGGAGGTTGCCCACAAGCATAA
Organism: Sinanaerobacter chloroacetimidivorans; assembly: GCF_018128545.1. Classification (GTDB taxonomy): domain Bacteria; phylum Bacillota; class Clostridia; order Peptostreptococcales; family Anaerovoracaceae; genus Sinanaerobacter; species Sinanaerobacter chloroacetimidivorans. The sequence continues at coordinate 64,882 of NZ_JAGSND010000013.1, forward strand.
TCTTCCGCTGGTGGTGGATAACACCTTTGCAACGCCTTATCTGTTCAACCCCTTTGAACACGGTGCGGATATCGTCGTCTATTCCGCTACCAAGGCACTGAACGGACATGGAAATACCATCGCAGGGTTGATTCTGGAAAACGGGCAGTTTGACTGGGGCAACGGAAAATTTCCGCAGTTCGAGAAGAAGGAGCATGTCCTGAGAACGAGAGAACAAGTGTACCGATCCTTTCTGGAGGCAGCCCCCGGCGCCGTATTTACGACGAGAATCCGCTTGACTTACCTCAATTATCTAGGTGCGGCACTGAGTTCCTTTGATGCTTTTTTAGTCCTCCAGGGGATCGAGACCCTTTCAGAGCGTGTTTCCAAGCAGGTTTCCACCGCGAAGAAGCTGATTCAATATCTGGAAGGAAAAGATGAGGTTCTTTGGGTCAAACATCCGGAAGCCAAAAACAGCACCTATAAAGAGCTGGCCTCCGCGTATTTCCCCAAAGGGACCGGCGCGATCTTTACCTTCGGTTTGACCGGTACGAAGGAAGAACGGGATGCATTTCTGGATTCTCTGGAACTCTTCTCCTATCATGCCAATGTGGGAGACGCCCGCTCCATCATCATCAATTCGCCGGAGACCACCCACGGAGAATTGAACAAAGAGCAGCAGGCAATGGCGGATATCCCGCCGGAGACCGTGAGAATTTCCGTCGGTCTTGAAGATCCGGAGGACCTGATCAACGATCTGGAACGGTCATTCCAGAAGGTTTACCATCCATAGATGCTGACGGATCAATCGGACACACAGAAGACATCTGAGATTATCTGTAATAAAGGAGAAAAAGAGATGGGGAAGAAAATAAAGCAGATTGCAATTTATGGGAAGGGAGGAATCGGAAAGTCTACAACCACTTCCAATATCAGTGCGGCTCTGTCGGATATGGGATACAAGGTAATGCAGTTTGGTTGTGATCCCAAGGCGGATTCCACCAACACACTGCGTGACGGTACATATATTCCCACCGTTTTGGAGCTGCTTCGGGAAAAGGGTACTGTGGATGCCCATGATGCAATCTTTCAGGGATATAACGGCATTTACTGTGTAGAGGCAGGAGGTCCTGCCCCCGGCGTAGGCTGCGCAGGAAGAGGGATCACCACCGCAGTTCAGCTGCTGAAACAGCAGAAGATTTTCGAAGAACTGGATCTGGACTATGTCATTTACGACGTATTGGGAGATGTGGTGTGCGGCGGCTTTGCGGTGCCCATCAGAGAGGGGATTGCAGAGCATGTGTTTACCGTTTCCTCTTCTGATTTCATGGCAATCTATGCCGCAAACAATTTGTTCAAAGGGATCCAGAAATATTCCAATGCAGGCGGTGCACTGCTGGGCGGTGTCATCGCCAATTCCGTGACCTCACCCTTCCAGCAAAAGATCATCGATGACTTTGTAGAACGGACAAAAACACAGGTGATGGAGTATGTCCCGCGATCCATCACGGTAACCCAGAGTGAATTGTCGGGCAGAACAACGATAGAGGCGGCGCCCAATTCTGTGCAGGCCCAGGTTTATCGGAATCTGGCAAAGCGCATTGATGAACACAGCGAGTCCACCGTACCGGCACCGCTGGATTCCCAGGAACTGAAGGAATGGGCGGCAAAATGGGCGGATCTGCTTGTCGCCATCGAATCCGGCGAAATCAGAGGCGCCAGCGAAAGCATTTAGGGGGTGTAAGTGTTGAATAATCTAAATCTCAAGGCATCTGAGGTCGTTGTTAGAGAAGTAAGGCTTGGGTCCATCACCGGTTTTTCCGGAAGTGCGGAGGAACTGGTCGGCTGCGCCAGATGCGGCAAGCTTACGGATCAGGCAAGAAGCTTCAGCCAAACCCTCGGATGTTCTGCCAGCAACGCATCCTGTACGGTGATCCTGATCCAGGATGCGGCGGTGATCAGTCACGGCCCTGTGGGCTGTGCCGGATGTCTCCACGAGTTTGCGTTCACCTACCGTGTAAACGGGGTTCATAGGGGACTTTCCAAAACGACACCGAGAAGGATCTTTTCCACGGACCTTACGGAAAAGGATACCATATACGGCGGCAATCAAAAACTGGCTGACGCCATCAGGGAAGTGTATGACAGGACCCATGCCAATGCTATCTTCATCGTCACCACCTGCGCTTCCGGCATCATCGGGGATGATGTGGAAGGAATCGCAGGAGAGGCGGAAGAGGAGCTCGGGGTTCCTGTGGTGGCAATCTTTTGCGAAGGCTTCCGATCCAAAATCTGGACCTCGGGGTTTGACGCCGGGTATCACGGCATTGCGCGTAAATTGATCAAGGCACCTGAAAAAAAGCAGGAGGACCTGATCAACATCGTAAATTTCTGGGGAACGGACATCTTTGCGGAGTGGTTTGGGCGGCTGAATTTAAGAGCCAATTACCTGACCCCTTATGCCACCATCGACCAGATCGCACATGCTTCGGAAGCAAAAGCGACCATTCAGATCTGCTCTACGCTGGGATCCTATCTTGGGGCCGCGCTGGAACAGGAATACGGGGTGGAAGAAATCAAGACCTCACCGCCCTACGGCATTCCTCAGACGGAACGGTGGTTTCGGGAACTTGGCAGGATCACAAACCGGGAGCAGGAAGTAGAACGTTTCCTTGCGGAAGAACGGGAACGGTGGCTTCCACGTATCCGGGAGCTGCGGGAAAAGCTGAGCGGGAAAAGCGCATATGTCACAGCCGGAGCTTCTCACGGACACTCTCTCCTGGCCATTTTAAAAGAACTTGGAATGAAGCCCCAGGGGGCTGCTATCTTCCACCATGATCCCTTGTATGATAACGGCGATGTAAACGCGGATACGCTCCAGCATGTGGTCAATGATTACGGAGATGTCCCTGGATATAACGTCTGCAACAAGCAGGAATTTGAACTCGTCAATATCCTGAATCGGGTCAGACCCGATATACTCCTTGCACGGCACGGAGGAATGACTCTATGGGGTGCAAAATTCGGAATCCCGTCCCTGCTCATCGGAGACGAACATTTTGGAATGGGCTATCAGGGGCTGGTACGGTACGGAGAAAGAATTTTAGAAACCATAGAAAATGATGAATTTGTAAAAAATCTTGAAAAACATGCCATCAATCCCTATACAAAATGGTGGCTTGATCAGGATCCGTATACATTCTTAGGAGGTGACCTTAATGTCCAGCGTGATTGAACAGCAGCGCTTTACCTGCGCCATCGGTGCAATGCAGACGGTGGTTGCAATCCCCAGAGCGGTACCCATCCTTCATTCGGGTCCCGGCTGCGGTACCATGGTATCCGGTTTTTTCGAACGGTCTACGGGCTATGCAGGAGGAAGTACGGCGCCCTGTACCAATTTCAGCGAGTCGGAAGTAGTCTTCGGCGGAGAAGAGAAGCTGAGAAAGGTCATTGCCAATACCTATAAAGTTCTGGACACCGATCTGCAGGTGGTATTGACGGGGTGTACCTCGGATATCGTCGGGGACGATGTGGGAAATGTGGCGGAAGAATTTGCCCGCCAGGACAAACCCATCGTATACCTGGAAACGGCTGGATTCAAGTTCAACAACTATGTGGCCCATTCTCAGGTGGTGAATGCCATCGTCGATCAGTATGTGCTGAAGTTTGCGGACTTGAATGCAGAGAAAAATCCCCGGTTGGTCAACGTTTTTGCTTCCATCCCTTATCAGGATCCTTTCTGGAAGGGGAATCTCAGCGAACTGAAGAGAATCCTGGAAGGAATCGGGCTGGAAGTAAATATTCTCTTTGGACCTTATTCCGGCGGTGTGGAGGGATGGAAGAGAATTCCCCAGGCAGGCTTTAATATCCTGGTTTCTCCCTGGTACGGAAGAGAAATCGTTTCCCATTTGAAAGAGCTTTTCGGTCAGCCCTTCTATCAGTTTCCGTTTCTGCCCATCGGCGGGAATGAAACCAGCCGGTTCCTGAAAAATGTCGCAGCTTTTGCAGCCGGACAGGGAGCTGAGCTGAATTTAAAGCAGGTCAGTGAATTTATCAAACGGGAAAATCAGGCGTTTTACGAGGAGATCGATAATTTGGCCACCTTTTTGCTGGAATTCCGATACGGGCTGCCCAACTTCGTCCATGTGATCCATGACGCCGGGTATGTGCTCGGCATTTCCAAGTTTCTGCTTCACGAGGTGGGTATCGTTCCCAAGGAGCAGTTTATCGTAGATAAGATTCCCGAAGAATTTCAGGAACAGATCACAAATATCCTCAAAGAAACATCGGACAAAAAAGTGATTCCGCTGCACTTTACACCGGATGCCGGCCTGGCTCAGGAGGCAATCAGAAAAACGGAACATAAAGGCCGCGGATTGATCATCGGAAGCGGATGGGATAAAGAACTGGCCCGAGAGAAGGATTATGACTTCCTCTCGGCCGCAGCCCCAAGTCCTTACAGGCTGGTGCTTACCACAGGGTATGCCGGATATTCCGGAGGACTCAGGCTCATTGAAGATATTTATGACGTCGTGCTTGCATCTTATGCATAAGAACTCAGCAAGAAAGGGGGGATAGCATGTCTTATCGTGTTGCTGTTGCTAGCTTAGACGGCATTGAAGTAAATCAGCATTTTGGACGTGCGAATGAGTTTCTGATCTATGATATTCAGGATGAAACATACGCTTTTTTGGAAACGAGGCGCACGGCTCCCAGCTGCTATAACCATACCCATACTGAAACCCGGTTTGATCGCGTCATCACACTGCTTTCTGACTGTGATGCCATTTTTGTCAGTCAAATCGGGGAAGGCGCTGCCGCATATTTGATTCAGAAGGGTGTTCGTGTTTTTGAATCCCCTTATGAAATCGAAGACGTATTGCAGATCGCCATCGATCAAAAGCTGCTGGAAACGGGAAAAGGAGGTGGCAAGGTATGACTTTGAAAACGCATCCCTGTTTTTCCGAAGCGGCGCATTTAAAATACGGTCGGATTCACCTGCCGGTAAGTCCCGACTGTAACATCCAGTGTGCCTTCTGCAAAAGAGGGATCAATAAAATCGATCAGGTTCCCGGCTGCGCGGGAAGGGTTCTCACGCCTCGGGAGGCCTTGGACATTTTGGGCAGAGCGTTGGAGCTTTGTCCGGAAATTACGGTGGCAGGGGTAGCAGGCCCTGGCGATACGCTGGCTACCGACCACGCGCTGAAGACTTTTCTCTTGATCCAGGAAGCCTATCCGCATATTCTCCGGTGTCTGTCTACAAACGGACTCCTGCTGGGGGAAAGGGTCCGGGAAATCAAAGAGGCAGGCGTGAATTCCATCACTGTGACCATCAATTCCATCACAGCAGAGATCCTGAACGAGATCAATGAGTTTGTCATCTACCACAATCAGATCCTGCGGGGCTTGGAAGCCCAAAAGCTGCTGATCAAATCACAGCTTTCCGGGATCCGGAAAGCAACAGAGGAAACGGATGCGGTGATCAAGATCAATACCGTATTGATCCCGGGACTGAACGATGGAGAAGTCGGGGACATTGCACAGGCTGCCAAAGAGGCAGGTGCGGTGATGCACAACATTATTCCCCTGATTCCCCAGCAGAAAATGGCAGACAGACGGAGGCCGGACTGCGAAGAGCTGCATCGGGCCAAGATGGCTGCCTCACACTATCTCGATGTCTTCCACCACTGCAGGCAGTGCAGAGCAGATGCCGCAGGCATCATGGGAAAGAATCTGGATATCACGAAACAGCTCTACGGAGAAGATGCGCCGGCACCCGACGTATTTTCTCACGGCTGACGGCTGTGAAAGAGCGAGCGAGGCGGATATTCGGAACGGCCGGATATGACGTTTCGAAGTCTTCCTGAGTTGTTCCGAGGCAGCGTTATCAAGTAAGCATATATATAGAAGAAAGGAAGAAAATTAATTATGAAAACTGAGAGTGACATGCGAACCTTATTCATTCATGGGGGCATTGACGGTGATGAACTGACAGGGTCGGTGAACGTACCCATCTATCAGACATCCACCTACCGACAAACTTCTTTGGGAGTGATGAAAGGTTACGAGTATTCCAGAACGGGAAATCCCACGAGACATGCGCTAGAGGTGTTGATCACCGAACTGGAAAAAGGAACGGACGGCTTCGCCTTTGCATCGGGGATGGCGGCTATTACAGCGGTGCTTAGCTTATTTCAAAGCGGCGATCGCGTCATTATTTCCAACAATGTATACGGCGGTACCTTCCGGGTGCTGGATAAAATTTTTCAGCAGTTCGGTCTTGCTTATACCATCGTAGATACATCGGATCTCAAAGAAGTGGAGACGGCTATCTCAGATCAAGTGAAGGCAATTTTTATTGAATCACCGGCCAACCCGCTGATGACCATAACCGATATCAGAGCGGTTTCCGCCCTTGCAAAGCAAAAGGGCATTCTTACCATCGTTGATAATACCTTTATGACCCCTTATCTGCAGCGCCCGCTGGAGCTGGGAGCCGACATCGTGGTGCACAGTGCCACCAAATATCTGGGAGGACATAGCGATTTGATCGCCGGTCTTGCAGTCACAAATGACAAAACCCTGTCCGACAGGCTTTCCTTTATCCAAAATGCCACCGGAGGGATCTTGCAGCCCTTTGATTCCTGGCTGCTGATCCGAGGCATTAAAACCCTGTCGGTAAGAATGGACCGGCATGTGGAAAACGCAGGCTATCTCGCCGAATTTCTGAAGCAGCATCCCGCTGTGGATGCGGTTTATTATCCGGGACTTGCCGATACTCCGGGCTATGAGATCCACAGGCAGCAGTCGGATGGACCAGGGGCGATGATTTCCTTTGTTCTGAACGAAGCCTATGATACGGAAACATTCTTTTCTTCTCTTGAAGTGGCTGCGCTGGCTGAGAGCCTGGGAGGCGTAGAATCTCTGGTTTGCCATCCCGCTACCATGACCCATGCGTCTATCCCTGAGGAAATCAGGAAGAAGGTGGGGATCGTGGATGCTCTGATTCGTTATTCCCCGGGCATCGAAGCAAAGGAAGACCTGATTCGGGATCTCGGACGTGCGCTGGAACGCAGCAAGAGGTAAGGCAGATGGGTGAGAAATACTATAATGACATTCGGGAACTCATCGGCAATACGCCGGTTTTAAAGCTGAACCAGCTGGCTTCGAAGGAAGCCGTTCCTATTTTTGCAAAGCTGGAATTTTGGAATCCCGGGGGCAGTGTCAAGGATCGGATCGGCAAAGCGATGATAGAAGATGCCGAAGCCCGGGGACTTTTAAAACCTGGATTTACCATTCTTGAGGCGACGGCAGGGAATACGGGATTGGGTATTGCTTTGGCTGCCATCAACAAGGGATACCGGATTATCTTTATCGTTCCGGAGAAATTTTCCGTAGAAAAGCAGATCCTGATGAAAGCCCTTGGTGCGGAGATCATCAATACCCCCAGGGAACGGGGCATGCTTGGAGCCATGGAAAAGGCCAGGGAACTCAGAGCGGAACTCCCCAATGCGGTGGAGCTTGGACAGTTTGTCAATCCTGCCAATCCCCAGGTTCATTATGAGACCACCGGGCCCGAGATTTACCATGCTCTGGGCGGGGAGATCGACTTTCTGGTGGCGGGAGCGGGAAGCGGCGGGACTTTTACCGGAGCACTACGTTATTTAAAGGAAAAGATCCCAGCGATCAAAGGCGTTCTGGCGGACCCCGAAGGCTCTACTATGGGGGGAGGAGAGGAGCACTGCTATAATATTGAAGGGATTGGCAACAACTTTATCCCGGAAACCATGGATATGGGACTCGTCGATGCTGTGATCAAAGTTTCGGATGAAGAGGCTTTTGCCACGGTGAAGCAGCTGGCCAGGAAGGAAGGGCTGATTGTAGGAACTTCCGCCGCTGCAGCGGTAGCCGCATCCCTGAAACTTGCAGAAAAGCTCACAGAAGGCAGAATCGTAACGATTCTGCCCGACCGGGGAGACCGATATTTCAGCAAGAATCTATACGAGTAAAGAAGCTATAAATAATAGTCATAACTTTCCTTCTAATTTTGAGATAGGGCTGTTGCATTCTCCTACCTTTTGCAACGGCCCATTTCTTTGCTTTACAAACTAATAGCGATATGCTGAATTTTGAAAACATGGATTGTATCTGACAGAGAAAAGTGGCATAATAGAATCGTTTATTACAGAATGTTCTGAACTAAATTTAACAGTAGACGAGGAAATGATTTTGGACAATTTTATTTATAGCCTGAATGCAACTGTTCCGGTCTTTGTGGTAATGCTGGCCGGTTGGATCTTACGCCGGAGGGGGATGCTCAATGAAAATTTTGTGAACGTAGCAGACCGTTTTAATTTTAAAGTGACGCTTCCGATTTTGCTTTTCCGGGATATTGCCGCCATGGATATCATGGCCGATTTTGAGCTGCGGTTCTTTTTATTCTGCATGATTGCCACGGCTTTGTGTTTTGCGGGAATCTGGCTCTTTGCAGAGTTATTGATTAAGGACAAGTCCCTGATTGGAAGTTTTGTTCAGGGCTCCTTCCGAGGGAGTCTTGCAGTGCTTGGCATTGCTTTTATTCAGAACATCTATGGCAATGCGGGACTGGCTCCTCTGATGATCGTAGCGGCGGTGCCCTTATATAATATTTTCTCTGTTGTGATCCTCACTCTGAAAGGAGAGAATCAAAGAGGGAAGGAAACAGAAAGAATCCGGTCCGCTTTCTTTCACATCTGCACCAATCCGATCATATTGGGTATCTTTATCGGTTTGCCTTTCTCTATCTTCCAAATCGATTTGCCCACTATAGCAGAGAAAAGCCTGAATAATTTTGCTGCAATGGCGACACCCCTTGCACTTATCGCAATCGGTGCAGGATTTGAATTGAAGAAGGCGTTGGGGAAAATACAGATTACCGCAATCGCTTCCTTTGTAAAACTAATTCTGCAGCCGGGGATCTTCTTGCCTATTGCCATTCTGATGGGATTTCGTGATCAGTCCGTTATCGCACTGCTGATTATGCTGGGAGCCCCATCTACTCCCACCTGCTACATCATGGCTAAGAATATGTGTAATGACAGTGTTCTGGCTTCCGGTATTGTAGTACTTTCAATGCTTTTATCACCCATCACCATTACTGCCTGGATTTTTGGTTTAAAAACTTTTGGTTTTATTTAATTTTAAAGTTCGGAGGTGAAGCAAATGCAGGAGATTGATACGTTGTGGATTATCATTTGCGCTTGTTTCGTTTTCTTTATGCAGGCGGGATTTGTCTGCTATGAAGTCGGTTTTGTACAAAGTAAAAATGTAATATCGGTTGCCATCGAGAATCTGGTAACCTTCATGATAACGACCATCGGTTTCTGTTTGGTTGGCTTTCCCGTCATGTTCGGGAAAACCTTTTATGGCATTGTGGGAAATAGTTTATGGTATTTTCAGGGTATTGAGAAGGCGTCTCCTTTAGGCTATGCCTTTGTTTTTTTTGAGCTGATGTTTGCCGCCACTGCCGTCACCATCTTTGCCGGTTCCATGTCTGAGAGAACCAAACTCTTTCCGTTGCAGATCGCAGCCCTTGTAAGTGCCGTGTTGATTTTCCCCGTTTACGGACATTGGGTTTGGGGCGGACTTTTTATTCATCAGGAGACATGGCTGTCTTCTTTGGGCTTTATTGATTTTGCCGGCGCTACAGTCGTACACACAACGGCAGGATTTATTGCTCTGGCCGGTTTGATCGTGATAGGGAAAAGAAGTAAGCCGGGCGGAAGAAGATCCAATATTCCCTTTGCTGTATTGGGCGTTTTTATCCTGTGGTTTGCCTGGTTCGGATTTAACGGAGGCAGTATATTAGCCTTTAATGATAAAGTTGGCCTGATCCTTCTGAACACAAATCTGGCGGCAGCCTCCGGAATGATAGGAGCCCTTGCTGTAAACCGCCTCCAATCAAGAAACGGAGGCTATCTGCTCTCAATTTTTAATGGAGTACTGGGCGGTCTGGTGGCTATAACGGCTGCTTCTTATTACTTAGGTCCTATGGCAGCATTGCTCATTGGATTTTTTGCCGGCATGATGGTGGAAGTATCCAGCAATCTATTGGAGAAATTCGGAATCGATGATGCGGTAGGGGCCGTTCCCATTCACCTGTTCGGCGGGATCGCGGGCACTCTGCTGCTTCCTTTTTTCATGCATGAGGATTTGCTGCATACTGCCAGCCGTCTTCAGCAATTTTTAGTTCAGCTTTTGGGACTCCTTGTAAACTTCTGCTGGGCTTTCGGAGCCGCTTTTCTTATGTTCAAGATCATTGACCGTTTGACTGGTATGCGGGTAACCCCTGAGGAAGAAGAAAAAGGACTGAATATTGTTGAGTTTTCAGATATCTATTCCTGGGAAAAACATATGGAAATCAGCAGCTATGAAAGAGAAATCAAGGAAAAAAATGATCTCCTGAGAAAACAGGCCCGACTGCTGACGGTAACGGAAGAACAGGAGAAAACAAAGCTGGCCAGGGATCTTCATGATGGTGTGGGGCAAAGTCTGGCGGCTTTAAAGTTGATTTTGGGAATGACGAAAAAGAATCTGGAATCGGATGCACAGAAATTGGATAAAAATCAACGGGCACTTATACAAAACACCGAAAAAGCGGTAAAACTGGCCGAAACCTCAATCAATGAGATCCGTAACGTTCTGAACAATTTAAAACCGGAGCATCTGAAGGAAAAGGGATTGACGGGAGGCCTGGAAGCCATGACAAAGGACTTGAACAGCATGAATGGATTGTCATGCCGGCTGGAGATCCTGCATCCGATACCTCACTTTGATGATACCATTACGCTGAATCTTTATCGCATCATGCAGGAGGCACTGACCAATATTGTCAAACATGCAAGAGCAAGCTCTGTAGTGATCAGAGCGGGTGCCATGAATAAAAACGACTACTATGATTTCCAGATTATTGATGACGGCATCGGTTTCGATATCCGGAAGAATCAGTTTGGAGTAGGTATTCCCTCCATTCAGGACCGTGTAAAAATGTTGGGTGGCCGGGTTGAAATCCTTACCGAAGAAGGGAAAGGTACAAGAATCATTGTGGAGGTGCCAATCAATGACGAAAGATAAAATAAAAATCTATCTGGCAGACGATCATAAGATCCTTCGCGAATCTTTGATCATACTGCTTGGACAAGAGGAAGATATCGAGGTGGTGGGGGAGGCCCAGGATGGAATCGTAGTGGAAGAGCAGGTTCCCGCCAGAGAAGTAGATCTGTTGATTCTGGATATTTCCATGCCCAAAAGAAGCGGACTTGATGTCGCAAAGAATCTCCTGCGAATGCTGCCCAATCTGAAGATCATATTCCTGACGATGCACAAAAGTGAAGAGATCCTTGCAGAAGCATTTGAAAGCGGTGCCAAAGGTTATGTATTAAAGGAAAATGCTTTTGAAGAACTGATTCAGGCGATCCATACCGTTATGGCCGGAAACATTTATGTATCCTCGGTTCTTTCACCGACACTGCTTCATGGATTTTTGTCCAATGAGCGGCGCGGGAAGGATCTTTCTGTCAGGGAAAGAGAAATATTGAAACTGCTGGCTGAAGGATACAGCAATAAAGAGATTTCCGATATCCTGGTCATATCCATTAAGACCGTAGAGACACATAGAGCCAATATCATGAGAAAAAATAATTTTAAAAATATAACAGAGCTGGTGCTTTATGCAGCACGAAACCATCTCATAGAAATTTAAAGTTTTTTCCTTGAGAAAATAGGGGTTTTGCAGTATTTCATTGCGGCCCCTGTTTTTTTATATTGATTATAACGGCAGTTTGATACTTTTGCCGTATCAATTCGGAGATAGAAGGTCTCCTGTTAAAAAAGAGAAGGGAAGTGACTTTATGATCAACAGCGGCGATACCGCATTTATCATTATCTGTGCGGCATTGGTATGTCTGATGACGCCTGGATTGGCTTTTTTCTACGGTGGTCTGGTGTCCAGAAAAAATGTATTGACCATCATGATGCAGAGCTTTATTTCTATGGGTGTTGTAACCATTATCTGGGTTACCATCGGATTTACTTTGGCATTCGGTCCGGATGTGTCGGGAATTATCGGAGGTTTTAAATATGCATTTTTAAGCGGGGTAGGTATGGAGCCGAATCCGGGATATGGCGCGACCATCCCGTTTCTAACCTTTTTCAGTTATCAGCAGATGTTTGCAATTATCACTCCGGCATTAATAACCGGGGCTTTTGCAGACAGGGTAAATTTTAAAAGCTATTTGATTTTCCTTGTGGCATGGAGTATCTTAATCTATGTGCCATTGGCTCATTGGGTATGGGGCGGCGGATTCCTGCAGCAAATGGGTGCTGTTGACTTTGCCGGCGGTGTTGTGGTTCATGCAAGTGCAGGTTTGGCGGCTCTGGCTTCCGTTCTGTTTGTAGGAAAAAGAAATCTCGCGGATCACGACAGAGAACCTCACAATATCACCTATGTTGCCCTGGGTACCGGACTGCTCTGGTTTGGATGGTTCGGATTTAATGCCGGCGGTGCATTAGCCGCTAATTCCATTGCAGCTGTGGCCTTTATCAATACGGATATCGCAGCTTCTGTGGCCATGATTACCTGGCTGGCGATTTCCTGGGTAAAAGACAAAAAACCAAGCTTTGTCGGTGCTTTGACCGGGGCTGTGGCCGGCCTTGCGACCATTACTCCTGCTGCCGGTTTTATAGAACCTTGGGCTGCGGTCATCATCGGATTGGCTTCCGGTTTTGTCTGTTACTATGCGGTTCAGCTTCGCATCAAACTTGACTGGGACGATGCGCTGGACGTCTGGGGTGTTCATGGCGTAGGCGGCATGCTGGGAAGCATATTGGTAGGCGTTTTTGCAGTGGGTTCCGTAAATGGCGTAAGCGGCCTCATCGAAGGAAACGTGCATCAGCTCCTGGTCCAGATAGCAGCCGTACTCATTGCATCCGCCTATGCTTTCGTGGTGACTTATGTCATTCTCAAGGTAGTTAATAAATTTGTCCCGGTTCGTGTATCCGAGGCAGAGGAGAAAGAAGGCCTCGACATTTCAATTCATAAAGAAATTGCATATCATATCTAATATCATGTGTTACGAATCCGGTTTATTTACGAAAAAAACCGCGGCGCAGATATATCCCTTAAAAAAGTATGTGTGTTTGTACACATACTTTTTTAATCCGGGCATATAATGAATCAATTAGAATTATGGATTTTATAATCTGTTAAACAGCAAGGGGGAAAAACGAAATGATAAGTACACAGGATTTGAGAAATAAAGAGGTTATCAATATTTATGACGGCAAAAGCCTGGGGTTTGTATATGATATCGAAGTAAATCTGGAAAAAGGAATCATAGAGGGCATTATTGTACCGGCTCAAAGAAGTTTTTTTAATTTTTTCAACCGCGGTGACCATGATTATATTATCAAATGGAAGGATATAAAAAGAATCGGCGATGATGTGATCCTGGTAGATGTAGCCGGAGTTTACGATTCGGAAATTTCCTATGACAGGGGATATATGTCCAATGTCAGCAATATTTCCGGGCTTGACAGACATCTTGATGAGGAAGATGAGAATTAAAGGGGCTTCAAAGGATAAAGTCCTTGCATAAACCACAAGATATGGGTAAAATCTTAGTTATAGCATAACAGTAATTGTATATTTGGTAACTGTTGTAATCGAATGGTGGAGGGAAACGGATGAAGTGCCCATTTTGTGAAAATGCTGATACAAGAGTCATAGACTCCAGGCCCACTGAGGAAGGACATGCTATCAGAAGAAGAAGAGAATGCGATAGCTGCAGTAAACGCTTTACTACTTATGAAAAGATTGAAGAAATGATTTTTATGGTCATTAAAAAGGATGGCAGCCGTGAGGCTTTTGATCGAAACAAGGTTATGAACGGGATCATTAAAGCTTGCGAGAAACGGCCGGTATCCATTGCATCCATCGAGAAGATTGTGGAGGATATCGAACGCGGTCTGAATAATATGATGGAAAAAGAGGTAGAAAGCAAGCTTATCGGAGAAGTGATCATGGAGCATCTCAAGGATTTGGACGAGGTTGCTTATGTACGCTTTGCGTCCGTATACAGGCAGTTTAAGGATGTAAATACTTTTGTGGCTGAAATTGAAAAGCTTTTGGGGAAGGGAAAAACAAATGGATAAAAAAATTCGAGTGGCAATAGACGGACCTTCCGGAGCAGGAAAAAGCACAATTGCGAAGCTGGTTGCAAAAAAATTGGGTATCGATTATATTGATACGGGAGCCATGTATCGGGCTATTGGCTATAAAATGCTGCAGAATCAGATCCCATTGCACGACGAGGAAAAGCTGCTGAAAATGCTGAAGGAAACGGATATTGATTTCTCCAATGGCAATATCGTATTGGACGATGAAATCATAAACGAGAAAATCAGAACTCCGGAGATATCAGATATGGCATCCAAAGCATCCGCCTTACCGCCGGTTCGTGAAAAGCTGGTAGCATTGCAGAAGAAAATGGGACAATCCAAAAGTGTCGTGATGGACGGCAGAGATATCGGTACCAATGTGTTGACGGATGCGGAATATAAATTTTTTATGACGGCGTCCTCGGCAGAAAGAGCTAAGAGAAGATGGAAAGAACTCAGCGATAAAGGTGAGACGGTCAGCTTGGAGCAGGTGGAAGCCGATATCATTCAAAGAGATCTGAATGACTCTACCAGAAAATTAAATCCTTTGTGTATGGCTGAGGATGCAATGGAAGTAAATACAACAGGAATGACCATAGAAGAAGTGGCACAGAAAATATTGGAGGTTATGAAATGGCAATCCTAAGACCTTTTCAGGCAGTAAGACCGGCAAAAGAATATGCAGATAAAGTGGTTTCCCTGCCTTATGACGTAATGAACCGGGAAGAAGCGGCGAAGATGGCGGAAGGGAATCCCTGCAGTTTTCTACATATCTGCAGGTCGGAAATCGATCTGCCCCAGGAGGACAATCCTTATTCCGATTCCGTTTATGAGAAAGCAAAGAATAATATCCTGGATTTTCTAAGAGACGGAATTTTAATCAAAGATCCGAAACCAATGTACTATCTTTATCGGCAGATTATGGACGGGCGTGCCCAAACCGGTATTGTAGGCTGTGTTTCCATTGATGATTATCAAAATAATGTCATCAAAAAGCATGAATATACGAGAGTGGAAAAAGAATTGGACAGGATCAATCATTTTGACGTGTGCAATACAAACACCGAACCGGTATTTTTGACGTATCGCGATGACAAGAGAGTCAGAACCATGCTGGAAGGCTTTCAGAACCACAACGATCCTGACTATGATTTTGTTACGGCAGATGGAATCGGACATACTCTTTGGGCAATTACAGACGATAATATGATTTCAGCTCTTACAAATCTGTTTGGCGAAATCGACAGTTTCTATATCGCTGACGGTCATCACCGTTCCGCTTCCGCTGTTAAAGTGGGACAGAAGCGAAGAGAAGAAGCAGCGGGTTATACCGGCGATGAAGAGTTTAATTACTTTATGGCGGTAATATTTCCCGATAGTGATCTGAAAATTTTTGACTATAACAGAGTCGTCAAGGATTTAAACGGAATGACCAAAGAAGAATTTCTCAGCGAAATCGGCAAGAAATTCACTGTGGAGGCAGTGAAACAGGGCCCATATGCTCCTGCTTCCAAGCATGAATTCGGAATGTATCTGGATCATCAATGGTATCGGATGACAGCATTGCCCGGAACCTTTGATGAATTGGATGTCATTCAGTCATTGGATGTGGCGATTCTTCAGAACAATCTGCTGGCGCCTGTTTTGGGCATTGAAGATCCAAGGACGGACAAAAGAATCGATTTTGTCGGAGGAATACGAGGACTGAAAGAACTTGAAAGACGGGCTGAAACGGATATGGCGGCAGCCTTTGCATTGTATCCCGTATCCATCTCGGATCTGCTTGCAGTATCGGATCAGGATATGGTGATGCCGCCGAAATCCACCTGGTTTGAACCAAAACTGGGAAGCGGTCTATTTTTACATGAGTTAATCTAAACCAACGGTTTACCGCAGAAATGGAACATCCGTATAAAAACCCCCTGATTGTGGAAAAATACAAAGCAGGGGGTTTTTTGTATGAAAAAAAGATTACTATTTTTAATGATGGGTTTTGGGCTGCTGCTCATCGCCCTCGTTGTCAGACTTACTTATATACAGATTATAGACAGTGAAGAATTTGCTTCCGTTACAGCCAGACAGCAGCGAATCACACTGGAAGGTGCCGACAGCAGAGGTACCATTTACGACAGAAACATGGCGCCCCTTACCGGCGCGGTCGATGATTATATCTATATTATTGAAAAAGGAAAAATGGATGCCACGGCAGCAAAGATCTTTCAGAACATTGGAGCGGAAAGAGCCAGGAATAACAGCCTGCGCTATTACGTGTACCGAAGCAGTCTTTTCAGTTCCGATGCCGCCTACGTACTGAAGCGGGACTATGATGTCTTTATGATCAAATCTGCAAGGCGATACGGAAATGACCAGCTGGCCGTACATCTGATCGGATATATCAATGAAAAAGACGGGAACGGCTCATGCGGAATCGAGAAGGATTTTAACGATATATTATCCAGGAAGAACAAGGTGGTTTATGCATCTGCAGACGGGAAGAGAATGATCATTCCCGGACTTGGCATTAATTGCACGGTAGATTCATTAGACTGCGGAGTGGTCACAACCCTCGATGCAAAAATTCAGAAAAAAGCGGAAGATATCCTGAACGCATCCGGATATTCGGGTTCCATAATTGTGTTGGATTCAAAAACAGGAGATGTACTTGCAAGTGCCAGTTCTCCCTCTTTCAATCCATATAATATAGAAGAATACCTGGACAGCGCCAACCAGGAATTTGTAAATAAAGCTACTCAAAGCCAATATCCTCCCGGATCAATTTTTAAAATTATAGTTGCAGCCGCCGCTTTGGAAAAGGGAGTGGTGACTCCGGACACTCTTTTTACCTGTAAGGGATATGAGGAAATCAACGGAATTAAAATCAAGTGTTCCACCGGAGGAGAAGACGGACACGGGACCATTACCTTCCGCCAGGCTTTTGCAAAATCCTGCAATTCAACTTTTATTCAGATCGGAATGTTGACCGGAGGAGAAGAAATTCTTAAAATGGCGAAAGACTTCGGCATCGGGCAGAAAACACTGCCTGATATTTCGGAAGAAAAATTTGGAATTTTACCGGGCATCGATGATGTACAGGGTGCGGGAATCGGCAATCTTTCTATAGGGCAGGGCAGACTGCTCGTGACACCCATCCAGGCAGCAAAGGTCACCTCCATTATTGCATCAGGAGGACTGGATTTAGGACTTGGCCTTGTAAAAGGAACCATTGTAGATGGTGTGAGAACAGATGTTGAGAAATCAAAACCCAAAAGAGTGATATCGGAAGAGACGGCGGAGACAATTAAAAATCTCATGGTGGATACGGTAGATTTTGGCACTGCAAATAATTTGTCTAAAGATTTAGGTGTGTCCATTGCCGGTAAAACAGGATCCGCAGAAGCGTCCTATTATGGCGAGATGGTAGTACACGGATGGTTTACAGGATTTTTACCAGCTTATGATCCTCAATATGTAATCACGGTATTTGTTGAATCCGGAGGATCTGGCAGGAGTTCTGCAGTGCCGCTTTTTGAACAAATGGCAAAATATTTAAGTTAAAAAGTGTATTCTTCGGAAAAGGCTTCCTTTAGTTTCAGGATAGCCTTTTTCTCTATTCTGGATACATAAGATCTCGATATCCCCAGTTCCTTGGCTACCTCTCTCTGTGTTTTGGCATTTTGACCTGCCAAACCAAACCTCTTGATGATAACCATTCTTTCTCTGTCCTTTAACAGACAGCAGATGGCCTCGTGAAGTTTTTTCACTTGCATTTTGTTGTCAATATCGTCGATAATCGCATCCGTATCCGTACCCAGTATATCATTGAAGCTGATTTCGTTCCCATCTTTGTCCGTACCGATGGGATCATTCAGAGAAATTTCAATTTTTGTTTTCTTTGTTGTTCGAATATTCATGAGTATTTCATTTTCGATGCATTTCGCGGCATAAGTGGCTAAACGTACACTTTTGTTGCGATTATATGTATTTACTGACTTGATGAGTCCAATGGTGCCGATAGAAATTAAATCATCGGGATTTTTCCCTGTGTTTGCATATTTTTTTGCAATATGTGCCACAAGCCTTAGGTTACGCTCTACCAGTACATTCTTAGCATCTTTATCCCCTTGTTCATAAAGGCTAAGATAGTAAGTCTCTTCCTTATCGGTAAGCGGCTGAGGAAAAGAATTTCCCATTGATACATAGGAAGACAGCAGAACCAATGGATTTGACAGCAGCAGGGATGTGAGTATTAAAGAAATGCTCATATACATAAACCCCTTTCAGTGGAAAATAAACTGTTAGAAGTATATGCACTGAAAGGGGCAATAGTGCCTGTCACAAAGAAAAGAGGACAGTTAAAACTTGTCTAATTCTGTCTTAATTTTGTCCCAGGGAAAACCCATTACATTATCAAAACTGCCATGAAGACGGCTTACATATTTTCCCCAGTAGCCTTGGATCCCATAAGCACCTGCCTTGTCCCAGGCTTCACCTGATTGGATATAAGCTTCGATATCGGCATCCGTATAATCCGTGAAAAAAACCTCTGTGATATCATAAAATACTTTACGCATAGTTGTTCCGGGAGAAAGCAAGGCGATGCCTGTTGCTACAAAATGACTTGTATTTCTAAGCGTTCTCAGAATATGTAGGGCATCCTGATAATCAGCCGGCTTCCCGATAATTTGATTTTTATAAACCACCGTATCCGCTGCAATGATTACCACAGGTTCTTTTGTATATTCGGGATGGGATTCCCATTTGCTTTCTACCTGCAATGCTTTTTTTAAGGCAAGATACATTACGGCCTGTTCCATGGTAATATCAACGGGCAAACTTTCGTCAACGTCCGGCGGCATAATAACAGGTTGAATATCCTGGTTTTTCAGTTTTTCAATTCTTCTGGGAGAGGATGATGCGAGAATCAGCTTTGAATATTTCATAAAATAAACTCCTTAAACAATTAATAAATAGTTTCTTGATTACAAAACATAAGTCAGACCAAAGAAATTACTTCGGCCTGACAGATGCAGTTTGTTAAAAATATTTATCGATTTGAAGCTACAAAAGATTGACAGTCAGTACATTGCTTTTCACTTGGATGTTTTTCATGCGTACCGACCTTTATTTGGCTTAGAGCACAATAATCCGCATTATCGCAATGAAACTTACAAGAATCTACGGAACACATAATGCTATGGTTTCTATTAGATTTGTCCAACATTTTTATTACCTCCCATATGAAATATTTTTATCTTTCTTAGTATGTCACGATAAAATTATAATATAATCGGTTAAAGATAGAAAAAGAGCAATATCCTTCCGTAGATTTATAAATGCATTTCTTTTTAAGTTTACCTTCATTGCAGCGGAAAAGAAAGAATTATTTAGGATTTCTATTTTAACGTGAAAAATCAGTCCATATTTTTTCATATTAGAATTTTATCTTTTTAATTGTATTCCCTGGCTTGTAATGTTAAAATATTATGTACTAATGAAATTAGTAAAATATAGGGGAAAAATGGCGTATCTTGCCAATGATATGGGATTTTGAGAAAGAGTGATTTTCGAACGTGGCGCTAAGCCGGAGGAAATCATGAAATACATAAAAAAAGAAACGATGATTAAGGAATTGCCTTTTGATGAAAGACCTAGAGAAAAATTGCAGAGACAAGGCATAGGTTGTTTATCAAATGCAGAACTTTTGGCCATACTTATAGGTAGTGGGACAAAAGATGCATCGGCAATTGTACTTGCCAATCGAATATTAGCTCTCGAAAAAAATGGAATTTCTTTTTTAGCCGACTGTATGCCGGAAGAGCTTTCTCATATTCCTGGAATTGGAATGGCGAAATCATGCCAAATTGTAGCCGCAATAGAGCTTGGAAAACGAATTGCAACGAAACCAAAGGAAAAAAAGCTGAATATCAAGTCACCGAAGGATGCGGCAACTTTATTTATAGAGGAGATGAGATATCTAAAAAAGGAATTTTTTAAGGTTTTACTCTTAAATACCAAGAATGAAATAATTATGATTGAAAATATATCCATTGGAAATCTTAACAGCTCTATGGTACATCCCAGAGAGGTGTTTTGTACTGCTGTTAAGAAAAGTGCTTATTCCATGATCGTAGTACATAATCATCCCAGCGGCAATCCCATACCTAGCCAGGCTGACATTGACATAACCAGAAGACTTGTGGAAGCCGGTGAAATCTTAGGTATTAAAGTACTGGATCATTTGATCATAGGAGACGGAATTTATATCAGTTTAAAGGAAAAGAATTTAATGTAGATTGGAAGGAGTAATGAAATATGTGCTTTAAATTTTTCACGAAAGATATGGGAATCGATCTTGGGACTGCTAATACTTTAATATATATAAAAAATAAAGGAATTGTACTAAACGAACCTTCTGTCATTGCAGTGGACGAATTTACGAAGAATGTGCTGGCCACCGGAAGGGCTGCAAAAGAAATGATCGGAAAAGCACCGTCCAATATGAGAGTGATAAGACCGTTGCAGGATGGAGTTATTTCTGATTTTGAAATGACTGCTTCCATGCTGAAGGATTATATCAAGAGAGTCATGCCGGAAACATCTTTTTTTACAAAGGTAAGGATTGTAGTCGGCGTGCCTTCCGGCGTTACGGAAGTAGAGAAACGTGCGGTTGAAGAAGTAATCCGTCAAATGGGCGCCAAGGAAGTATATATTTTAGAAGAACCCATGGCTGCTGCCATTGGGACAGGCTTGGCTGTTGACAGTGCAATGGGCTGTATGATCGCAGATATCGGAGGAGGTACGTCCGATATCGCTATCATTGCTTTGGGAGGAATTGTAACCAGTACTTCTCTGCGCCATGCCGGTGATAAGCTCAACGAAGCGATCATCCAATACATGAGAAAGCAATATGATCTGTTAATCGGAGATAAGACTGCTGAGGAAATTAAAATAAAGATTGGATGCGCGTATATTGATAAGCCGGAAGAAGAAAATATCATGGAGATGCAGGCCAGAGGCAGAGATATTATTTCCGGATTACCTAAGACAATCACCATCTCCTCAATTGATGCAATGAAAGCTTTGGAAGAACCCATCAAAATTATCATAGACGGCATCAAAAACACACTGGAAAAAACTCCTCCTGAAATTGCTGCAGACATCGTTAGCAATGGCCTTGTTCTGTCAGGCGGCGGTGGTCTCATTAAAGGACTTGATAAGCTGATAGAGTTATCTACAGGGCTTAGAGTAGTCATTGCCGAAAACGCATTGGAAGCAGTTGCTGAGGGTACGGGAAAAAGTCTGTCGAATATTGAAAAATTATATAAATATGCGGGAAGAGGCAAAAGAAAATAAGAATGAACTGGATTAGAGAACATAAAAAAACAACAATTTTATTATCCGTTTTGTTGATATTGGTGATGATCACCATAGTATCCTATAAGTACTCCGGCCAAAGTACGCTGTTAGGCCAGGGGGTTGAAAAAGTGGTCACCTTTGTTCAAGGGCCCGTTTCCAGTGCAGGCAATGGCGTGAAATCGGGTCTCAAAGGGATATTTCAATTTCGCAGTGTCGTGAAAGAGAATGAAGAATTAAAAGAGAAGGTTGCTGATCTTAACAGAGAGATCATACAGCTTAAGCTTACGGAAGCGGAGCTTGCAGAACTGAAAGACCTGTCAAATATATTAGGATATGAAAATGTTTCACAGAATTATTCCTTTGTAACCGCCGATGTTATTGCCATGGATGGTTCCAATTGGTTTAATATTTTTACCATAAATGCCGGTTCGGCCGATGGGGTTTATAAAGATGCGGTTATTATCAATGGTGACGGGCTTATCGGCAGAGTTCTTGAAGTCGGAGACAATTGGTCAAAAGTAATTTCAGTCATTGATGAAACAAATTCCGTGAGTTTTAAGGTATTTCGGGACATGCAGCTTTTGGGCATTCTTTCCGGAGACGGTAAGGGAGGTCTTGCCGGCTATATGATTGATACGGAAGCAGCAGTCATTGAAGGTGACATTTTGATTACGTCGGGAATCGGTATGTATCCTGAAGGGATTGTGATCGGAAAAGTCAGTAAGGTTGTTTGGAATAATGACACCTTATTAAAAACGGTATCTATAGAGCCTGCAGCCTATTTTAAAAATCTGCAGAAGGTAACGGTACTGATTAAAAAATAGATTCGGAGGGCAAATTGAAATACAGATATTCCATCGCTTTATTTTTTGTGGGTTTTATTCTGCAATCAACAGTATTGAATCATTTTGCAATATTGGGGGTCAGTCCAAACATTATTTTATGTCTGGTTGTGATTTTCTCTTTTCTATATGAAGGAAATCATGGCCTGATACTAGGTCCTGTGTTTGGCATGATCAACGATATCTGTTTTGCTGAGATTATTGGGGTATCCGCATTGTCTTATTTTTTGGTGGCTCTTCTTTGTCTGGAGCTGAAAAGGTACCTATATAAGGATAGCTGGGTTTCTATGATGATCGTATCTTCTGCGGGAACCGTGTGCTTTGGCCTCCTTTATTGGGGAACAACCAGAATTCTGGGGAATGGTGTTCATTTCCTTTATGTTTTGAAATTACACGGCATCCTGTTGGCTTATAATGTTATGGTTACGATTATCATGTATCACTTTATGAGCAGAAGAGTGATCAAACATCGAAGTGACAGATATATGTACCGGGGGAATTTACAGGAAGCAAGGAGCTTATATCGATCATGAAATGGTTAAAATCTAGAAACAATCAAATATTGCTGTTTTCCATGGTTCTGATGTCCCTATTGGGAATCAGACTTTTTGGCCTGACTGTAGTAGAAGGTGCTAAATGGGACGAAGCAGCATCCAACATCAGCATCAAAAGCATTCATACTTCAGCACCGAGGGGAGAAATCCTGGATCGGTACGGAAGAGTACTGGCAGGTAATATACCAAGTTTTACGGTGCAGATCAGTGCCGGAGACCTGAACAATGAGCAGATTAATGCGGTATCCAGAAATCTTATCAGAATTCTGGAAGCAAACGGAGATTCTTACTATGACAATTTCCCGATTCTGATAGAGAACGGACAATTTTATTATACGTATCAAAAGGATATTGAATATTGGCTGGCGGCACAGGGTATGCCTGTTGATTTTACCGCTGAGCAAGCATTTGAAGAAATAAAGAGACGACAAAACATTGACGAGGGCCTGGATAAATACGAAGCTCAGGAGCAGCTGCAGTCGGTTTACAACATATTTCCTCCCATTTCTGTAAAGAACATGAAGTATCTCAAGGATCTGGATAAGGAAAGTTTTTTGGGCCGGTATTATCTCGATACGGATTTAACTGCCAAAGAAGCATTTGAATCCCTGCGAAAGAAGTTCGAGATTTCCGATGCTTTATCGGATGAGGAAGCCAGAAAAATCATGGTTGTCAGAAACGAATTGTCTTCTCAGGGGTATCGAAAATATATGCCTGCTAAGATTGCAAGCGGCGTTTCCAACAATACCATCGTAGTCATAGAAGAAAAGAATTCTGATCTGCCGGGTGTTGAGGTTGTAGCAGAGTCTATTCGATATTATCCCAACGGAAATACGGCAGCCCATGTTTTAGGGTATTTAGGCCAGATTTCGGAAAGCGAGAAGGCACATTATGTAGACGAAATGGGGTATAAGTCCAATGATATGGTGGGACAGGAAGGTATCGAAAAAGCCTTTGAGTCCACACTTAAGGGTACCGACGGAACGAAGAATGTAGAAGTAAATGCTTTTGGAGAACTGGTTCGGGTCATCAATGAAACTACACCGGAGAAGGGGAAAGACGTCTATCTGACCATTGATCTCGAGCTTCAGAAAACGGCAGAGGATGCTCTGGAGCAGGCATTGAAGCAGATACAGGTAGCAGGAACCTTCGAAAGCCAGTGGGGCAATTATAAATATGGAAAAGCTTTTAAAAATGCCAATGTAGGTGCGGTGGTTGCCCTGGATGTAGAAACCAGCGATGTATTGGCCATGGCAAGTTATCCGGATTTTGATCCAAATTTATTTGCAACCGGCATCAGCAAAGAGGATTGGAATTCGCTTCAGGGAGAAAATCTCAGAGATCCGCTTTCTCCGCTGCCGCTTTTCAATGTTGCTGCCAGGACAGCAGTACAGCCGGGTTCCACCTTCAAGATGGTTACGGCTACAGCCGCTCTGGAAAGCGGGCTGGATCCTACCCGCAAACTGGTAGACGGCGGTTACGTAAAGCTTGGAAACAGGACCTACGGATGTCTCGTATGGAACAGGAACAGAACAACCCATGGACTGATCAATCTGTATGAAGCCATAGAAGTATCCTGTAACTACTATTTCTTCGATATTGCCACAGGACGTGATTTCTATAAAAAAACATCTCTGGGTCTTGCTGAGCCGATGAACATTGAAAAGATTACAACCTTTGCTCAGCAATATGGCTTGGGACTGAAAACAGGAATTGAAATTCCTGAGACTGTTGTGCCTGTACCCAGTGAAGAAAGAAAATTGGCACAGATCAAAACGTATCTCAAGAATGTTCTCATAGGCAGAGCAGAAATTTATTTTAAGCGAGATATCATTGATAATAAAGAAAAACTCAATGAACAAATTAAAACCATTGTAAGTTGGACGGAAGAAAATCCTACCAGAAACGAACTGATTGAAAGAGTGGGCAAATTGGGCATCAAAGAGGATATGGTTGAAACCGTCGCCGATTTATGCAAATTTACTTATTTTAATCAGGCCGCATGGACCACCGGAGATGAACTCAACATTTCCATCGGACAGGGAGAAAATGCTTACACACCGCTGCAAATGGCTAACTATGTTGCCACCATAGGCAATAAAGGGGTTCATAATCAGGTGAGCTTGATTAAAGCCGTAGAAGGAGAAGAAAACAGAGAAAGAGAACCTGGTAAAAAGATCGATATCAGCAGTGATGAGACTTTGGATCACATCATAGAGGGAATGAAACGGGTAGTATCCGGTTCAAAAGGAAGCTTAAAAGGTGCGTTTACCGGATTCCCGGTTCAAGTTGCAGGTAAAACCGGAACAGCTGAAAGAGCGGGTAAGATTAATCCGCCGGATGAAGTAGAATATATCAAACAGTATTTGCCGAGAATCAACGGCAGCCTGAGATGGGTAGATGTAGAAACGGAAATGTATAGACTTTTAGAGGAATATCCCGACGTCTATACTTCCCAGAATTCCGCAGTGAGACAGGCTGTTATCAATCTGAGCCACGGAAAGGTTACCACTGCAAAACTGGATGCCTATAAAGCAAGCTATGACAACTTCGCCTGGGTCGTTACCCTGGCTCCTGCCGACGATCCGAAGATTGCTGTTGCTGTACTGCTCTTCCAGGGAGGCACAGCAGGTTATGCTGCTCCGGTGGCAAGAGAAGTAATCGCAAAATATCTGGAACTGGATAAAATTTATAATGACTATAATTTAGATACGGTAATCACACAATAATAGTACGAGGAGATAGAAATGGGGAAGGTTATTCTGATTGCTTCCGGTAAGGGTGGCGTAGGAAAGACGGTATTTACCGCAAATGCAGGTGCTGCACTTGCTATGAGGGGATTTAAGGTCGCATTGATTGACATGAATATGGGACTGAGAAATCTGGATCTTTGTCTGGGTTTGGAAAGTAAAGTTGTATACGATGTGGCAGATGTACTCTCCGGTGTTTGCAGAATCAAACAGGCATTGATCCGGGACAGGCGTTTTCCCGAGCTATACCTGATGTCTGCTGCTCAAAACAAGGAAAAAGCAGATATGACACCGCTTCATATGAAAGTTCTCTGCAGTAAATTGAAAAAAAACTTCGATTATATTCTCATAGACGCACCCGCAGGAATCGATGACGGACTTGTCCTTGCAGGAGCTGGCGCGGATATGGCCGTAATTATCACCGTCCCTGAATATGCGGCGATCAGAGACGCCGACATGCTGGACCGTGTACTACTGAATCTGGGTATCCAAGACAGGGCCTATGTGATCAACAAAGTGAAAGCCAATTTGATCCGTACAGGCCTCGTTCCCAGCCTCGCGGAGATTGCGGAGATCCTTCGACCAAGGATTGCGGGAATCATTCAGTATGATGACAATATTCATGTAGCTGCAAATAACGGGTTCCCCATAGTCCTGAAAGAAGACACCTATATTCAAAAGAATTTTGTAAAAATCATTGATAGAATTTTGGAAACGGACATCGATATTTTAGAAGAAGCAAAATAATCATGATAAATCAAAAAGCCGGAAAACCCGGCTTTTTTTGTTTTGAAAGCTTGTGGATACCTAATGAAACAGACGCTCTTACATCCTGTTTTCAAGCAGACATCAGAAATTGATGATTTTACTGCGGATTCCCACATTGAGTACCAAACCCAGTGCGATCATATTGGCCACCACGGAGGAACCGCCGTAGCTGATAAAGGGCAAGGTGATTCCGGTTACCGGCATGATACCCATTGTCATTGCAATATTTTCAAATATCTGAAAACCAAACATGGCAAGAATGCCGACTGCAATGAGTGAACCGTACATGTCTTTGGCGTTATCCGCAATTTTAAGTAAACGATATAAAAAGGTGGTATAAAGTATAATCACAACAGCTCCGCCTATCAATCCCAGCTCTTCTACAATGACGGAAAAGATAAAGTCGGATTTTTGAACCGGCAGAAATTTCAGCTCCTTCTGCGTTCCTTGAAACAGGCCTTTTCCGAAGATCCCTCCGGAACCGATGGCAACCTTGGAGTTCCATACCTGATAATTCCCCGTGAGAGACAGATTTTCCGGATGAAGAAAAGCGTCAATCCTTTCTTTCTGGTGAGATTCCATAAAACGATAAACAATGGGCATCGAAATTAAAAAGGTGCCGGCCAGCTTTGCAAATAATTTATTATCAATGCCGGCTGAGAAAACCATAGTTACAGCGATAACACACATAACGATGGCCGATCCCAGATCCTCCTTTAAAATAATCAGAATGAACGGAGAAGCATAGAGTATCGCAAAGCCGATCCCTTTCAAGGTCATCAGGGAACCCCGTGTTCGAGTCAAATAGCTTGAAAAAATAAGGATAAAGGAGATTTTAACCAGCTCCGATGGCTGCATATCAATGGGACCGAGGTCCACCCAGGCTCTGGAACCGAAATGCTCAACTCCAAGTCCGGGGATATAAACCGTAAGCAGAAACAGGATCGACCCCGCATAAATGATCTTCTCCATACTCTCAAAGTTCTTATAGTCAAAAAGAAGAACCAGTGCCAAAGCTACGGCACCAAGACAATAGGCGGCTATCTGAACTTTAATATCTTTTGTAATGATAAATTCTCCTTCGTAGGCGGTGCTCCCTACCATAATTACACTGATGACTGCAAAGCAGACAGGCAGTATTAACAGCACTTTATCTATATTTTTAAGTAAATTTCTAAAATAATTCATTTTGGGTTGCCTTTCATTTGGTTTGTCTTTACGTAGTTTTAACTGAATTCGTATCTGATTAACAATAATAGTCGTTACTGTAAAATTATTGATATGGTCAAAGCTAATTCAACTTGACATCATGTTACGATAAACATTATAATATATATTGTGTAGTTATATCAATATTTAATTACGTAATGCTGATATTTAGTAATCTGCAAGGGTTTGAACCAAGCGTTAAAAGTTAAAAATAAATAGTAAAGGGAGGTGTGTTAGCATAGGAATAGGAATTGGAATTCTCATTGGAATTGTTGCCTTAGCCTTTGGGCTTTTGGTTGGATATATATTCAGAAAGACGGTAGGCGAAAAAGCTATCGGAAGCGCGGAACAAAAAGCAAAGAATATGATCCTCGATGCTGAAAACAGATCGGAAACCATCAAAAAGGAAATAACCATTGAAGCAAAAGAAGAAGCTCATAGGATGAGAAGTGAAGTTGAGCGAGAAATAAGAGAGAGAAGAGCAGAGATTCAGAGATCGGAAAAAAGACTGATTCAAAAAGAAGAAGCCATTGACCGAAAAACTGAAAATCTGGAAAAGAAAGAAGAAGGCATTACTAATAAAGAGCAGCTATTAATAGCCAAGCAGCAGGAATTAGATGGATTTATAACAAAGCAAATGGAAGAGCTGGAGAGAATATCTGGTTATACTGTGGAGGAGGCAAAGAACGTTTTGCTTTCCAACATTGAAAAGGAAATCAGATATGAGGCCTCTGTCATGATCAAGGACATCGAGTCCAAGGCCAAGGAAGAGGCTGATAAGAAAGCAAAGGAAATTATTACAGGAGCCATCCAGAGATGTGCCGCAGATCACGTAGCAGAAAGCACGGTCTCTGTAGTACCGCTTCCAAATGATGAGATGAAAGGTCGAATCATCGGAAGAGAAGGAAGAAACATCAGAGCAATTGAAACCCTTACAGGAATTGATTTAATCATCGATGATACGCCTGAGGCCGTCATCCTGTCGGGATTTGATCCTGTAAGAAGAGAAATCGCTCGATTATCTCTGGAAAAACTCATTGTTGACGGACGTATTCATCCGGCAAGAATTGAAGAAATGGTTGAAAAAGCCGAAAAAGAAGTAAATAACATCATTAAGGAAGAAGGGGAACAGGCTACCTTTGAAGTTGGTATTCATAACCTTCATCCTGAATTGATCAAGCTTCTTGGAAGATTGAAGTACAGAACCAGCTATGGCCAGAATGTTTTAAAGCATTCCGTTGAAGTCGCCCATTTAGCCGGATTAATGGCAGGAGAATTGGGACTAGATATCAAGAGTGCCAAAAGGGCAGGCTTACTCCATGACATCGGTAAATCCATAGACCATGAGGTGGAAGGTACCCATGTAGATATCGGTATCGATCTGCTGAGAAAATATAAAGAGTCAGAAACCATTATCAATGCCATGGCAGCCCATCATGGGGACTATGAGCCGAAGAGCCTGGAGGCGGTGCTTATCGCGGCTGCTGATGCTCTGTCTGCAGCAAGACCTGGGGCAAGAAGAGAGACTCTTGAAACTTATATTAAGAGACTTCAAAAGCTTGAGGAAATTGCCAATACAACGCCTGGTGTTGAAAGATCTTTTGCAATACAGGCAGGTCGGGAAATCAGAATTATTGCCAGACCTGAGGAAATGAACGACGAAGAGATTGTATTCCTTGCCAGAGAAATCAGCAAAAAGATTGAAAGTGAACTGGAATATCCAGGCCAGATTAAGGTTAATGTAATCAGAGAAACAAGAGCAATTGAATATGCAAAATAAAGAAGAGGCTTAAGCCTCTTCTTTATTGGGGATTCTAGCACCGGTTGACAAAGTACAAACTTTGCGGCGTGTTTTACCTCGTTAACCGATGCTACAATAGTTGGAGAATACGGATGGAAGTTTATTTGGATAACAGCGCCACCACAAAACCCTATGGGGCAGTGGTGAAAGAAATCATGAGATATATGGAAGAAGACTATGGAAACCCATCCTCCCTGCACAGAATGGGCATCACAGCGGAAAAGGCTCTCAAAGAGGCCAGAAGAACTGTCGCCCTGTCTCTGGAGGCCATGGAAGAAGAAATTTATTTTACTTCAGGAGGAACCGAATCCGATAATACGGCCATTTTTGGAGCTGCTATGGCCAGGAAAAGAAGAGGGAATAAGATTATTACCTCCCAGATTGAACACCCCGCGGTTTTAGAGAGCTGCAGAAAATTGGAAGATATGGGCTTTCAGGTGGAATATATCGGCGTGGACTCTGACGGAGTTATAAAAATAAAGGAATTAGAGCAGGCTATTGATGATAGAACTATTTTAATAACCGTCATGCAGGTCAATAACGAAGTGGGAACGGTACAGCCCATTCATGAAATTGGCTTAATAAAGAAGAACTTTGATCAGAATAAAGGATCTGATATCCTTTTTCACACAGACGCGGTACAATCCTACGGGAAGATACCGATCCGGCTGAAAAACAGCCCTATTGATCTATTATCCGTCAGCGGACATAAAATACATGGACCTAAGGGAATCGGAGCATTGTATGTAAGAAAAGGCATTCATATATCTCCCTATCTGTTTGGAGGCGGGCAGGAACGAAGTATGAGGTCCGGGACGGAAAATCTGCCTGGAATTGCAGGCTTCGGAAAAGCTGTTGAGCTAAGCAGTAAGAATTTTCAGCAGCGAATCAGCAATATGAACAGGATAAAAAGTTATCTGAGAGAAGGAATCCAATCGGAGATCCAGGATATCAGAATCAACAGCAGAGAAGACGGGGTACCGTCCATTCTCAATGTAAGCTTTCTTGGAGTCAGAGGCGAGGTATTGCTCCACAGCCTGGAGCAAGCGGGAATTTATGTATCAACCGGCTCTGCGTGCTCCTCTCATAAAAAAGGACAAAGTTATGTTTTAAAGGCCATGGGCCTTTCCGAAAAGGAGATCCAGGGTGCCATCCGATTCAGCTTCAGCGAATTTCATACCATGGAAGAGATGGATTATGTTTTAATAAATTTAAAAAATGCGGTAAGTAAATTTAGAAAGTTGGGTAGCTTCAGATGATGGAAGATAGGAATACATTTATAGTTCGATGCGGTGAGGTTGCGTTAAAGGGGCTGAACAAGCCCTATTTTGAAAGAATGCTGGTAGACCGTATCAAAAGAGCATTAAAGAAATTTGACGGAATTGAAGTGAAACGAAAAGAAGGATTGATTTTCGTGAAAGCACCTGCTGCTCTGGATCAGGATGAAATTGTGGGTGAAATTTCCAGAGTGTTCGGAGTTGCATCCATCAGTCCTGCAGTGGAAGTGGATTCTGATATGGAAGAGATTGGAAAAGCTGCAGTAGAGTTTATGTTGAGGCTTATTGAAAAGAAGGGTGTGAAAACCTTCAAGGTTGACGCGAAAAGGGCGGATAAGAGTTTTCCGGTAAAGTCACCTGACATCGCAAGAAACATCGGAGCCCAAGTACTGATTGGATGTAAAGTCCTGAAGGTGGACGTCCACAATCCGGATTGTCTGTTATTTGTGGATGTGAGAAGGGATAAATCCTACATTTATGAGCAGAAAATTTCCGGATTTGGCGGCTTGCCTTTAGGGACGAACGGAAAGGGTATGATTCTGCTTTCCGGAGGAATAGACAGCCCTGTAGCCGCATGGATGATGGCGAAAAGAGGCATGCTGATAGAGGCCGTACATTTTCATTCTTATCCGTATACCAGTGAAAGGGCTCAGGAAAAAGTGGTAGATCTGGCTAAGATCGTTGCCGGCTATTGCAGCCGCTTTAAGATGCATACCATTAATTTGCTGCCGATACAGGAATTGATCGTCCAGAACTGCCCGGAAGAAGAAACAACCATTCTTGTCCGAAGATTTATGATGAAAATCGCAGAAAAGGTAGCAAGAGAAACAGATTGCTGCATGCTGATCACCGGAGAGAATCTGGGCCAGGTAGCAAGCCAGACGGCCGAAGCTCTTGTGGTTACGGATCATTCCGTTCAAATTCCGGTGATGAGGCCGCTGATCGCTCTGGATAAAGTAGATATCATGGATATTGCAAAAAATATAGGAACCTATGAAACCTCCATTCTTCCCTATGAGGATTGCTGCACCGTATTTTTACCGAAACACCCGACTACGAAGCCGAAGCTGGAAAAGATTCTGGAATCGGAAAGCAGGCTTGATGTCGAACAACTGGTGAATGAAGCGGTAGCATCCAAAGAAACCATTACCGTATATCCTGACTATAGATAATGGCACAGAATCAGCAGCAGGATCTATATAAATCGACAAAAATAGAATCAAATCCCCTCATTCTCCTAAGGACAGCTGTTGGACAAGCCTGTATAATTAGAGAAGAGGGGGTTTTTTATATGCAGATAGATTTTGAAATGACCGACGAAATCCTGATTGCAAGTCTCAATGGAGAATTGGATCATCATACCGGTGCGGTAATAAGAGAAGAAATAGATAAGACGATTGACGCCTTCCATTCCAGGCATCTGATCTTCAATTTCGAAAAAGTGAGTTTTATGGATAGCTCTGGTATTGGGGTTATCATGGGGAGGTATAATAAAATCACGCAGTTGGGGGGAAAATTGCTGATTACGGGCTGCAATGAATATATCGATCGGATTCTGGACATGTCAGGGATTTATACCATAGCAGTGAGAATGACGACCCTTGAAGAGGCCATCGAAAAAATGAAGACTGAAACATCAGAGGAGGAGGTAGAAGGCAGTGACAGATAGCAGAGTAGAAAAAGAAAACATTGTGAACCAAATGAAGCTGGAGTTTTTGAACCGTTCTGAAAATGAAAGCTTTGCCAGAGTCGCAGTTTCTGCATTTATTACACCGCTGGATCCCACCGTTGAGGAGCTGACAGAAATAAAAACCGCAGTATCAGAAGCAGTCAGCAATGC
Organism: Sinanaerobacter chloroacetimidivorans; assembly: GCF_018128545.1. Lineage (GTDB taxonomy): Bacteria > Bacillota > Clostridia > Peptostreptococcales > Anaerovoracaceae > Sinanaerobacter > Sinanaerobacter chloroacetimidivorans. The sequence goes on from NZ_JAGSND010000013.1 coordinate 97,454, forward strand.
CGTGATCCATGCTTATAAAGAGGACGAAAAAGGCTTGATTCAACTGGAATGCAAGGTGGATTCCGAACGAAGGGTGATCATAATCGTGTCTGATCACGGTGTCGGCATTGAGGATGTTTCCAAGGCCAGAGAGCCGCTATATACGTCAAAACCCAATGAAGAACGATCGGGAATGGGGTTTACCGTCATGGAGAGCTTTATGGATAAACTTGAAGTGGTATCGGGGACTGATGAAGGTACCCGGGTTACAATGTTGAAAAAATTGGACAAGGCTTATGGGATCTAATTATGTTGCTTTAAGTAAGGAAGATACATATGATCTGATTGAACTGGCCAAGAGCGGAGATGAGAGGGCCAGAGAGCAGTTGATATATCAAAATACCGGTCTGGTAAAGAATATTGCATTAAAATTTATCGGAACAGGATATGAACTGGATGACCTGCTGCAAATAGGATATATCGGACTTCTCAAAGCAGTAGATCGGTTCAACAGCAGTTACGGTGTGATGTTTTCCACCTATGCGGTACCTATGATTCTTGGAGAGATCAGAAGATATCTGAGGGATGACGGACGGATCAAAGTGGGGAGACAAGTAAAGCAGGATATCAAGAATCTGAAAAATATCCAAGAAAGCTTTTATAATAACAACGGAAGATATCCCAAGATGAGTGAGCTTGCGGAGCTTATGGAAACGGATGTGGAGAGTGTGCTGAGCATTATGGAGGCCAGTGACGCTTTAAACAATTTTGAAAGCCTGGATGATCCTGACAGGCAGGAACGGCAAAACAAGGAATTGTATACGGAAACGGAAGAGCGGAATATCGATATGATACACCTGAAGAGTATCATCGGCAAATTATCTGACAAGGAAAGGCAGATCATTGTTCTCAGATATTTTAAGGACATGACCCAGCAGCAGATCGCAGGACTGATGGGAATTTCTCAGGTACAGGTATCCAGAATAGAAAAAAAGGTGCTTGCCACCTTAAGGCAGGAAATGGAATAGCAGGATTGTCTCACGAAGAGGGCAGTCCTGCTCTTTTTTTATGGTGGGAAATTTTTTTCACGGCGGAGATCAGCCGCCCTCTGTTTTTATCTGATGAAAATTGCTGCTTATATGCTAGATAAATAACAAACGAATTTAAAAAATGAATTCTAAAATAAAAGATACGATGAAATTTTTTTCATCAGAAACAGGGTCATTTTTTGTTGTTGTTTTGTGTCGCCGCAGGACCTTTCCATGTTTCTCCAAAGCACTCAAAACATCTGAATTTTCAGTCTATTTCGGAGTTTTAAGTATATAAAAAAAAACATAAAAATCATTGCAAGAAAAGGTTGCAAAAAAGAGGAAAATGTTGTTTACTGATATTATATAATGTTATTTTTATAACGAGGATTCTACAAGTTTAGTTTCAAAAAATTTCAATTAAATAAAAAATGTGTTACAGATATAATAATTTAAGGAGGCTAAAACATGAACTTTCAACTAACGAAAGAACAAGAATTTGTAAGGAAAATGGTAAGAGAGTTTGCTGTTAACGAGGTGGAACCACTAGCTGCCGAAATCGACAAGGAACATAGATTCCCGGTTGAAACAGTAGAGAAAATGGCAAAATACGGTCTTTTAGGCGTACCATTCCCGAAAGAACTGGGTGGAGCCGGCGGAGACCATATCTCTTATGCCATCACAGTAGAAGAACTATCCAGAGTCTGTGCATCTACGGGAGTTATCTGTTCCGCTCATACATCCCTTTGCGCATGGCCAATCTGGGCATGGGGAACTGAAGAGCAGAAGCAAAAGTATATGGTTCCTCTTGCAAAAGGCGAACACCTTGGTGCGTTTGGATTAACCGAGCCAAACGCAGGAACCGATGCTGCAGGGCAACAGACGAGAGCCGTTGATATGGGCGACCACTGGCTGATAAACGGTGCTAAAGTATTTATTACAAATGGCGGCTATGCCGACACCTTTGTTGTAATGGCAATGACAGACAAATCCAAGGGTACCCGAGGCGGCATCAGTGCCTTTATCGTTGAAAAAGGGTTTGAAGGTTTCTCCATCGGTAAAACAGAAGAAAAGATGGGTATCTGCGGTTCCTCAACTACAGAATTGATTTTCCAGAACTGTAAGGTTCCAAAAGAAAATCTTCTCGGAAAAGTAGGAGAAGGTTTCAAGGTTGCGATGTCAACTCTGGATGGAGGCCGTATCGGTATTGCATCCCAGGCGCTGGGAATTGCACAGGGAGCTTTTGATGTTACCGTTGAATACATGAAATCCAGAAAGCAATTCGGAAAGAAGCTTTCCCAAATGGAAGCTCTTCAATTCGATATTGCTGAGATGAAAACAAGAATTGAAGCAGCCAGACTGCTGATCTATAAAGCTGCAGACATGAAGGATAAGCATTTGGCTTATGGTCCCACTTCTGCAATGGCGAAATTATTTGCTGCTGAAACCGCTATGTATGTAACAACCAAGGCTGTGCAGCTGCACGGCGGCTACGGATATACAAAGGATTATCCGGTAGAAAGAATGATGAGAGATGCCAAGATTACTGAAATCTATGAAGGTACCTCTGAAGTTCAGAAAATTGTTATTGCAGCGTCAGTATTTGGTAAATAATAGAAGAGGGAGGAAAGAAAAATGGCATTTAAAATTATAGTCTGCGCAAAGCAGGTTCCTGATACAAACGAAATCAAGATTGACCCAGTGAAAAAGACTCTAATCAGAGAAGGCGTACCCAGCATTCTAAATCACGATGATGCAAATGCCCTGGAAGAAGCTTTAAAAATTAAAGATACATATCCTGATACCCACGTTACGGTAGTAACTATGGGTCCTCCTCAGGCAAAAGATATGCTTTTGGAATGTTTGGCTATGGGTGCTGACGAAGGCGTGCTGGTAAGTGACAGAGCCGTCGGCGGATCTGACACTTGGGCAACTTCCAATGCTCTTGCGGCAGCCATCAACAAACTTGGGGAATTTGACCTGATCTTTGCAGGCCGTCAGGCTATCGACGGTGATACTGCTCAGGTTGGACCACAGATTGCTGAAAAGCTTGGATTACCTCAGGTAACTTATGTAACAGAATTTGAAATTGCTGAAGATAAGAAACATATCACTGTAAAAAGAGCGCTGGAAGACGGCTATGAATTAATCAAGATCCAGACTCCTTGTATGCTTACAGCAATAAAAGAACTGAACAATCCAAGATATATGTCGATCAACGGTATCTTTGACTGGGCAAACAAAGAAGTGAAAGTTTGGAATGCAAAAGATATCGAGGTAGATCTTGCAACTGTAGGACTGGATGCCTCTCCGACAAATGTATATCGATCCTTCACTCCTGCACCAAAAGGCAAAGGAATGATGATTGAGGCTGATGGTGAAAAAGAACAGGCGAAGGCTTTATTGATCAATCTGAAAGCCAAGCATGTAATCTAATAGAGGAGGAGGACAAAAGAATGGCAATTAAAGTTTTAAGTGATAAATGTAAAGGCTGTAAATTATGTATCAAGGCATGTCCATTTGAGGCAATCGACATGGAAGGCAAACTGGCAGTCATCAATGAAAAATGTACTGCCTGCAACCAGTGTATCCCGGCCTGTCCTTTTAAAGCGATTGAAAAGACAGCAGAAGCAGAGGGTCCGGTTGATCTTAGCGCCTATAAACACGTTTGGGTTTATGCGGAACAAAGACGCGGCAAGCTGATGAACGTTGCGCTTGAATTGATCGGAGAAGGTCACAGATTATCAAGAGAAATCGGCGATGATACAAAAGTTTGTGCAGTTGTAGTAGGTAATAAAATTGAACATCTTGCAAAAGAATGCTATGAATATGGTGCAGACACCGTATATCTGATTGAAGATGATCTTCTGGAAAATTATACAACAGACGGATATACCAAGGTTATGGTAGATGCCATCAAGAAATATAAACCTGAAATCGTTCTGCTGGGCGCTACTCATATCGGAAGAGACCTTGCCCCGAGAGTAGCTGCAAGACTGAACACCGGACTTACAGCAGACTGTACAAGACTGGATGTGAAGGTTTCCAGCTATATTGACTATGCAAACAAGAACACGACATTAGACACCTCCTCACTGGATCCGAATTCCGATGATAAGGGTCTGAAGCAAACCCGTCCTGCTTTCGGCGGAAACCTCATGGCGACCATCATCTGCCCAAAAACCAGACCGCAGATGTCAACGGTAAGACCTGGCGTTATGCAGAAAAAAGAAAAGGCGGAAGGTGCTACGGGAGAACTGATCAAGGTGAATCCTGCCATCCAAAAGAGCGATATCAGAACTGAAATCGTTGATATCGTAAAATCTGCCAAAGAAATCGTGTCCTTGACAGATGCGGAAATCATCTGCTCCGGAGGACGTGGTCTTGGTGATTCTTCCGGTTTTGAAATGATCAAGAAATTTGCTGACAAAGTTGGCGGCGTTGTAGGTTCTTCCAGAGCAGCCGTTGACGCTGGCTGGATCGACCATTCCCATCAGGTTGGTCAGACCGGTACTACCGTTAAGCCTAGAATCTATTTCGCCTGCGGTATTTCAGGAGCCATTCAGCATCTGGCTGGAATGCAGACATCTGATATCATCGTAGCAATCAACAAGGATCCGGATGCTCCGATCTTTGAAGTGGCCGACTATGGTATCGTTGGTGACCTTTACAAGGTAATTCCGCAGATCATTGAAGAATGGGATAATGCTGAAAGCTTGTTTGACGCAGCTTCAAAAAAATAACATTCGATTCATTTTGCCAACAGGCTTATAATAAGTACCTGAAATGAAAACCAAGAGTACACCCCAAAAGTTAGAGATGAAGATCTAATTTTTGGAGGTGTACTTTTTTCTTTTGCTGTCACAATTTTTACTAAGAATTGAAAAAATATTTATGGATAAAATATTTTTAGAGGAGGGTAGAAAATGGCTAAACAACAGGAAAAACAAAATAAAAATAAAAAAAAGGAAGCGACAAAACAATACGAACAATATGTAAAACAATTCACACCCAGTCCGAAATATTTTTCAAACTGTTTGAAAGCATTTATTGTGGGCGGCCTTATATGTGTAGCGGCTTTATACTTACAAAATGAATTGATGGATAGAGGGTTAAGTGAGAAAAATGCAGGTGCTTATGTTACCGTTATATTGGTATGCACAGCCCAGCTGCTGACGGGTTTTGGTGTATTCGATACCATTGCAAAATTTGCAGGAGCCGGCGTCATCGTCCCCATTACAGGATTTGCCAATTCTATGGTAGCACCGGCAATCGAATTTAAAAAAGAAGGACCCGTTCTTGGTGTCGGAGCAAAGCTGTTCAGCCTTGCAGGACCCGTTCTTGTTAGTGGTTTTTCTGCCGGAGCTATTATCGGCATATTATATTATTTGATAAAATAGGAGGCAGAAATGAAAAATAAGTTAGGCAAACAGACATTATTATTTCGTCAGAAACCTCGTATTATTGGGGCCTATTCCATCGTTGGTGAAAAAGAAGGAAAAGGTCCGATGGCTCAGTGGTTTGATACGATTTTAGACGATGATACCTATGGAGAAAAGACTTGGGAAAAATCGGAAAGTAAAATGCTAAAGCAATCTCTGTTAATCGCTCTGCAAAAATCAGGGAAAAACAAAGAAGATATTGATACCGTTTTAAGCGGTGATTTGATAAATCAGCTCATGTCGTCATCTTTTATGGCCAGAGATCTTGCCTTGCCTTTTATTGGGCTCTACGGCGCCTGCTCTACCATGGCGGAATCGCTGGTTTTAGGCTCTGTATTGGTTGATGGAGGCTATGCACAAAACATCCTTGCTGGTGCATCCAGCCACTATTGCACGGCGGAGAGACAATTCAGGAATCCCCTTGAACATGGGAATCAAAGGCCGCCATCCGCTCAATGGACTGCGACAGCTTCTGGTGCCATGGTAGTTTCCGCTAAGGATAAAGGGGACAGTGTAGTTGCAATGGGCCAGGAAGCAAAGGAAATCTATGTTACCCATGCTACCATTGGTAAAATTATAGATACCGGTATAAAGGATGTAAACCAGATGGGGGCGGCCATGGCTCCTGCAGCAGTGGATACCATTATGAGGCATTTCTCAGATACCGGAAAGAAGCCGGATGATTACGATATTATTCTCACCGGAGACTTGGGCTTGATTGGTAAGGAAATCGCCGTAGACTTGCTGAAGGGCGCCAACATGGACGTTACTTCGGTATATGATGATTGCGGTGCTATGTTATTCGATAAGAATCAGGATACCCATAGCGGCGGCAGCGGATGCGGATGTTCAGCCGCAATTTTCGCCGGCTATGTTTATAAGCAAATGAGAACCGGCAAAATAAAAAATGCTCTTCTTCTTTCGACGGGTGCTTTGCTTTCTACTATTAGTCCGCAGCAGGGCGAATCCATACCGGGAATCGCTCACGCAGTTGCAGTGACAACGGAAGGAGGGGGGAATTAATGGATTATTTATACGCATTTCTGATAGGGGGTATTATTTGTGTCATTGGTCAAATCCTCATGGATGTAACAAAACTGACGGCTCCCAGAATTTTGGTTATTTTTGTGGTTGCAGGAGCTATTTTGACAGGATTGGGTTTATATGAACCACTTGTCAAATTTGCAAAAAATGGTGCCACCGTTCCTCTTCCGGGATTTGGCTATTCTTTGGCAAAGGGTGCCATGGATGGAGCAAAAGATGGATTTCTTGGCGCAATTACCGGAGGCATAAAAAATACTGCCGCAGGTGTAACTGCAGCAGTCGTATTTGGATATTTCGTGGCTTTAATTTTTTCTCCAAAATCAAAACGATAAGTTTTTCTTTTTAATTTAAGAAATTTAACCAGTCAGGAGGGGCATTTTCATCATCCGGCTTATGATTATTATCTCCCGGATTGATGATTATGCCGCCGTCTTCATTGTCAGAACCTCCGCCGGGGTTTCCGTCCCAGTTGAAGTCAGGATTTAAAGTGGCGTTCGGATCAATAGGATAGGTTGAGGTATCCAGATTATGCAGATTACAGTAATAACCGGGTGCCTCATATTCGATATCGCCTACGCTTGGATTTACGGCATAGGGACGTTTTACCGCAACCTTTGTTACTGCATTGGGGCAGTAAGGAGTAGCCAGATACCCGCTGTCACTGCATACGGTCACGGAAACGTGTACATTATCCGTTGTGGTCGGCTCCGTCCCTCTGACAAAATATTCGTTGATTACGGTTCCTCTTGAATCAAGGGCGCTTAACTCAGACGGCAAACGACCGGATTTGGAATCGATGGCAACGCTGATCACGTTATCGGCAGACGGGAAACTTCCGGAAGCTATGCCGGAATGTGCCTGTTTCATAATTTTGCTCCAAAGCTTGGCGGCTGCCGCACTTCCCTGACTCAATTCGATATTCACGTCATTTCCGATCCAGACGGAAGCTGCGTATTGAGGAGTAAATCCTACAAACCAAGCGTCGTAGTTATCGGAGGTGGTTCCTGTTTTGCCGGCTACAGGCTGACTGCCTATGGCAGCTCCTTTAGCGATTCCGTTGGTTACGGTGGTTCTGAGCATATCGGTTATAATAAAGGCAACACCTTTATCCATCACCTGTTCTTTTGCAGCGGAATTTTCTAAAATGACCTCTCCACGCTTATTGGTAACCTTCGTATAAGAAATAGGTTCGGTATAAAAACCCTGATTTGCGAATGAACCATAACCGGCAACCATTTCCAGAGGTGAGACACCCTTGCTCATACCGCCGAGTGCCAAGGCCGCCGCATTCATATCATTTACATTTCCGGATTCTATAATACTGGTAACACCAAGCTTCTTTAAAAAGCTTACGGAATTGGAAACGCCGATTTCACTAAAGACTTTTACCGCGTTTACATTCACAGATTGTTCGATAGACTGCCGCATGGTATATAAGCCCCGATATCCGTTATACCAGTTTTTTGGCCAGAGCTTGCCCTGGATGGTAAGCGGAGCATCGTCAATAACACTGGCAGCGGTCCACAGATTACCGTAGCTGTTACCTTCGGAGGCTGAATTTACCTGTCCTGAGTTTGCTTTATCCACAGCACTTTGTAAAGCAGGGCCGTAAACCCCCATAGGTTTGATAGCAGAACCGGGCTGACGAGGACTGGTAGCGCGGTTGAACAGCAATCTGCCTTCGATATTTCTGCCCCCGACCATTGCTTTGATACCACCGGTTTTATAATCAAAAATAACCATAGCCGACTGGGGCTGTATGATTTTCTGTTTCAGTACGTAATGACTGTTGCCCAGTTTGATACCGGAAGGAATAAACTCAAAGAAATCCGGTTTCTCTTCAAAGAATTTTCCGTCAATGATTAAATTTCCGTCTTCATCTTTGCTTTTGTATTGCTGAGGTATCTGGATAACGCCGCCTTTCATAGAGTAGAAGATGCCGTCCTGCACTACATACATATCCTTGAATTCTACACTGTAATCGATTTGGCCCTGGACTTCCGTTTTATAGAAGTTAAGCCGTTTTCCTTTGAATAATTTGATTCCGCCATTATCAACCGAGGTGTATTCATCAGAAGATAATGTAAAATTACCCTCGGAATCAAAGTAATTGTCATAACTGTACAGAAGAATTCCGCCGTTGGAATTTAATACATTACCGGCACCATCCTTTTTTAATCCGGTAACCTTGGGGAAATTGCCGTTATTGGTAAATTCCTGCTCCGCAATTTTTTGCATGTTCGTGTTCATGGTCGTGTAGATGCGAAGACCGCTGTTATAGATCATCTGTTTTGCTTTTGATTCGTCGATGTCATATTCCTTCATGAGGTCTTTTACCACTTCTTTAATCGTAAAATCAGCAAAGTAGGATGAGATTTCATTGGACGTATCCTCACTCGGATTCATTGACAGTTTTAAATCGGCTGCTTGTGCCGTCTCAAGCTCTTCTTTGCTGATCTTTCCCTGATCATACATAAAGCTGAGCACCAGATTTTTTCTGTCTTTTACAGCATCATTATAAACCAATGTGTAGATATCACCGCGGCGGAGGATATTCGGATTGTCGGCTTCCACCTGATCACTTTCGTATCTTTTTATAAGGGCCAGCCGATCCGGAGCCTGGGGAAGACTTGCAAGGGCAGCACATTCTTCAAGTGTTAATTCGGATACATCCTTTGAAAAATATGCTTGTGATGCTGCCTGGACCCCGTTGGAATTGTATCCTAAAAAAATCGTGTTTAAATAAGCCTCAATGATCTGCTCCTTGGATAGATGACGCTCCAATAGCACCGCATAATAGGCTTCTTTAATTTTTCGCGTCAGGGAGTAATCCGCCTTGGTTTCCGCAAGATACAGGTTTCTAGCCAGCTGCTGGGTGATGGTACTTGTTCCGCTGATAGATCCGCCCTCAAAGACGCTTTCTTTGATTGCGCCCAATATACGTACAAAATTAAAACCGTTGTGATCCCAGAATGTTTTGTCTTCAATAGAGACGAACGCATTTACCAGGTCATCCGGCAAGTCGGAATAGGATACGTTCGTACGCAGACCTTCTGAGGTCAGAATACTGTCTACAATATTGCCTTCATCGTCATAAAGCACGGAATTTTCCGCGAGAAGCGAATAAATATTCTCCGGTTTAATAGGAGGAGTGGTTACGATAATGGATGTCACCACAGCCCCGAGTATGATGATGAAGATCAGGCATGTAAATAGGATAAACTTAAAAAATTGCTTCTTATTGAGTGAATACTTTTTCTTTTTTTTCTTTTTCATAGGTCCCTCTACACTGTCAAGTGTACTCTTCACATTCGTATTTCCCTTATTTTCTGTTGGTTCAGAACTTTTTTGGGAGCTGATTTTATCCGATATCTTTGTAAACAGATTCTGGGGTTTAGACTCGGAAAGCCTTTCCAATCTAGTCTTTCGCTCCGGTTGATCCGGTAGGGCTGGGGAATGCTCATCGATATCATTCAAATTACTGATTACCGTTCTGCCGGTATCCTGATTCAATTTACTTTTTGTATCCTCTGTTTTATCTGTTCTATTTATACTTCTATCGAATTCGTTACTGATTTTGTCAAACTTGTCAAAGAAATCATCTATTTCCCTTTGCTTGTTACCTTTATTAAACTCATCGGTCAACGTGATCACCTGCCTCATTAATTAATTGTAATGAATCCCCAATCTATTATAACATAGCGAGTCAATAGTGTTAATGGAAATATCAACAAAGACACATACTTGTAATATTGGAGCCTGTCAGGTTGATTTTTCAATCTCTAAGAAGTATAATAATGTGTAGGAAAAAGGGCATCATAGGATGGAAATCACGTATGGAAAATACACAGGAAGCATGGAGGGTTGGTAGGTATGTATGATAGTGTGGACGTAGCCAGAGCTGCAATCAAGCTGGCAATTACATCGAACAGAGCAGCGGAGGAACAGCTTATTGAAAAGCTGAAAGAAAAAGAAATTTATGGAGCTGCTGTGGATATCGGCGGTGATATTGTGAACTCGATCCATTTGGTTATCGAAAGGGCAATCATCGCTTCCAGAAAAAGCGGTGTAACCAAGGAATGTCATGTACAGGACGGAGCCATTGCGGGAGCCTCAAGGGAAGCTTTAATGCAGATTGCGGCAAAAGCCACCGGCCTGAACGGCGGAGGGAAGGTGGCTATCTGCAGACATCGGGAACATTTAAGTGTTTGCATCTTTATGAGTATCGGATTGCTTCATCTGAATGAGGTTGTAATTGGATTGGGGCATCGATCACTGCCGGCGAATTAAAGATTTGACATAATTACCAAATAATGTTATATTGAGAATGAGAAGGGGCGGTTTTTCCAAAAGTATTCGGAGGAGTTCTTTTGAGAAGACCAATTGCTTTTATATTTCTATCCTTTATCAGTGGAATTGCTGTAGAATTCCATCTTAAATTTGGTTTGCATTTTTTGGTTTTTATAACCGTTCTTTCATTATTGCTGCTATTTTTCAGTTTTTTCTATCGCCAGGCCAGAAGTTATTACAAAACTCTGAGCCTTTTTTTATTGATCGGCGTACTGGGCTGCTGGTATTTTTATGCTGCTGCCAGTCGAACGGATCCTTTGGAAACTCAGGCTGGAGAAAACTGCACAGTCACAGGCAGAGTGATCACATACGAGGTCAAGAGTGAATACGGAATGCAGTTCCTTATGAGAAGCGGAGGTTGGTACCGTCTGGTCTGCGTAAAAGGGATTCTTGATCACCCTCACGAAATGGTGGGAAGGAACGTTCAAGTATACGGCACCGTAGAAATTCCTCCAGGCAGCAGAAATCCCAAACTTTTTGATTATCAGCTGTATTTAAAGACAAAAGGCGTTCATGTGATTCTGAGGTCAGAGAAAAATCAAATTTTCCTTTTGGACACAAAGGGGAACCCCTTGGCCAATCAGTTATCCCGTTTCAAACATTATTTTACGGTCTTGCTTCAAAAATCCATGACGGAAGAGGCTCACGGGATCTTTATCGGCATGCTCTTCGGCGACAGAAGCTTGATGAGCGATGATTTATACGAATCCTTTCAGAAGAACGGTATTGCCCATATACTCAGTGTTTCCGGCATCCATGTGGGAATTCTGTATCTTTATATCAGCAAGCTTCTTGGCGGAAGAAAAAGTATGCTTTTTTATGGGATCTCTTTATTGATATTGACCTTTTATGCGGCTTTGGCAGAGTTCTCGCCATCGGTGGTGAGGGCGGAGCTGATGATCGTCGTTCATATGACTGCAAAAATCATTTACAGACGTTATGATTTTACCGCCTGCGCCTCGGCAGGGGCCCTTGCCATGGTACTGGTAAATCCTTATTATTTGTTTAATGTCGGATTTCAGCTTTCCTATATGGCTGTGTTCTGTCTCGCCATTGTCCTTCCCGGCTTTCTTCGGTGGGTCGACAAGCTGGAGGCGCTCTGTCAATTGGAGACGCCCTGTCACATTGAGACAGTAATAAAAATGATCCGATTTTTGGCTCCTCTTCTGGTGATTCAAATGGGAATGGCGCCGCTGACCGCTTATCTTTTCAATTATTTTTCGATTGCTTCATTTTTCGTGAATACCCCTGTCATTGTCATTGCAGGAATCCTGATACCTATTGGAATTTCATTGATTCCTTTATCCTTTATCGGAGGAATGATTTTCGGGGTGGGAGCACAGGCGGCAGAGCTGTTCATTGGAGCTATGATACGGCTAAATGATTTTTTCTATCATCCCGGACTGGGATTCTTTCCTGTTACCAGCCCGTCTATTGGATTTCTTTTCTTTTTTTACAGCCTGTTATTTTTTCTGTCTTCGGAGTACTGCAGGATCTTATATCAAAGGAAGCTGTTCCGAAAAATCATGACATACATCCTCATCTTCCTCATTCTGTCTTGTGGCCTTCACTTGTATTTCGGATCGGAGACCCATAAAGCCGGGCTTGTTTTTTTAGATGTGGGACAGGGTGATTGTCTTCATATCAAAACGCCGACAGGAAAAAACATTCTGATAGATGGCGGGGGAAGTCAGAATTACGACGTGGGCGATAAGATCCTGCTGCCTTATTTTTTGAAAAACGGAGTGCGTTCTATTGATCTGGCCATTGTTACACATCATCATGACGATCATTATTTAGGCCTGGTTCAGCTAGCTCAAAATTTGAAAATAAAAAAACTTGGAACCTATGAAGCCAACGCGCTCCGGGAAGAAGAAATTTTAGCCGAAACGGGACTGAAAAAAGAAAACATGCTATACCTGACCGCCGGAGAACGGATTTCCATTGAAGACGGCATTTGGATCGAGATCCTTTATCCCGAGGAGCAGTCCATCAAAAAATATCACGAACTGATTCGGGAGGACGCGGATGAAAATGAAATCAGCCTTTTGATGAAATTATCCTTCCTGGATATGGATGTATTGATGACGGGCGATATGGGGTTTGACGGAGAAAACCAGATTCTGAAACACTATCGGGAAGACCCTGAAAAGCTGCAGTCGGATATTTTGAAAATCGGACACCATGGCAGCCGATATTCTACCGGAGATGTGTTTTTAAAAACTGTGGATCCGCAAATCGCTGTTTTTCAAGTGGGAAAAAATAATTTCGGACATCCTCATCCTGTGGTCATTGAAAAATGTGAAAAAAAAGGTATAATGATATATAGGAATGACTTGCATGGAGCTGTACTATTGGAGCTTAAGAAAAAGGAGATGACATGGCATATAAGAACAATGCTGGAGGAGAACACGCGTTTAAACGATTAGACAAGGAACTAAAAAATGATGGCCTGAAGAATCTGTTGCTGTTTTACGGGAAAGAGGAATATCTGATTCAATGGGCCATTGATGCCATTGTGAACCGTTATGTGAATCCTGCCTGCAGAGAGCTGGATTTTTTTAAGCTGGACGGACCCACGGTAACGGTAGATCAAATCATTCAAAATTGCGAAACTCTGGCTATGATGTCCCGGCAGAGAGTGGTGCTGATTCGGGATTTCAAGCTTTTGGAAGGCACAAAAACCAAAAGTATCGGAGAAGATGACGAAAAACGCCTTGCCGATTACCTGAAGAACCTTCCGGATAGCTGCATGTTGATTCTGACCTCCGAGAATACGGATAAAAGAAAGAAACTTCTGAAAGTAATAGCCGAAACGGGCAGCGTTTACGAATTTAATGAACTGGATGAACGTTCCTTAAAATCCTTTATTGAGAAAAAGTTCAAGGAAGCGGGGAAGACGGCCAAAGCACCGGTGATAGCCGAATTCATTGCTTCTTCCGGCTACTATGATAAAGAGACCGATTATACCTTGTATAATCTGGATAACGATATTAAAAAAGCTGTTGCTCACACCGAAGGCAATGAAATACTGCTGAAGGATATTAAGGATACGGTGTCCGGCAATCTGGATACCAACGTATTTTCGATGATGGATTCTTTAAGCAAAGGCAGAAAAGAAGAGGCATATCAACTGCTTCATAATCTCCTTCTGTCAGGTGAAAAGGAATACATGCTGCTTTCCTTAATCTGTTCAAATTTTGAATTGATACTGTCGGTAAAGGAAATGAGAGAAGAGGGTTGTTCACTGCAGGACATGAAAGATTATCTTGGCATACACGAGTTTCGTATCAGAAAGGCAATGGAGTTTTCGGAGAGATTCTCTTTAAAACACCTTACCAGGGTTTTGCAGAAGGCCTATGAAGTGGATAAAAATATCAAGACCGGTTTTTTAGATTCATCTCTGGCCTTGGAGATGTTTATAGCGGAGATTTAAGATGACCAAGCAATTAAAAGCTGATTTAATGCTCATTCTAGTGACCCTGTTTTGGGGAGTTTCTTACCTGTTGATTGACATCAGTTTTAGTGAAATCAATGTTTTTACTCTTAATGCTCTTCGGTTTCTCATTGCATTTATTGCAGCAGGGATTCTGGCATTTCCAAAACTGAAAACAGTAAACAGAATCACATTAAAGTACAGTGCTTTACTGGGCGCCGTTCTTCTTGTGGTGTATATCGGTGCTACCTACGGTGTCCGCTATACAAGTCTTTCGAATGCCGGTTTTCTGTGCGCCCTGACGGTGGTCATTACACCTGTTTTGGCTTTTATTTTCCAGAGAAAGAAACCGGATAAAAAATTATTGATTGCTGTTGTTATGTGTCTTGTGGGGATTGGATTGCTGACTCTGAACGAGCAGCTCAGACCTGCTCTCGGGGATATTCTGTGTATTTTATGTGCCTTTGCTTATGCAGTGGACCTTTTGATTACAGAAAATGCAGTAAAGAAAGAGGAAATAAATGCCTTTCAGCTGGGAGTTTTCCAGTTGGGATTTACCGGTATCTATAATTTGGTTCTGGCTTTTTTTGTCGAAAATCCTGTATTGCCGAAGACACCGAAAGTCTGGGTTGCAGTTTTGTTTCTTGCAGTATTTTGTACAGGGGCCGCATTTATCATACAGGTATTGGCACAGCAATATACCAGTGCATCCCACGTTGGCGTAATCTTCTCTCTGGAACCCGTTTTTGCAGGCATTGTTGCATTTGCTTTTGCAGGTGAGGTCCTGACGATGCGGGCATACTTCGGTGCAATCCTTTTAATTTCAAGCATTTTTGCGATGGAATTAGAGATTCCTAAAGTTGTAACTAGTTTCAAAAATTTCGTAAAAAATAAAATTGTTTAAATTGTTGTGAAAACTTTTAAAAATTCACTTAAAGAGTAGTGAAAACCCTTGTAATCTTAATGGATATTTGCTATATTGAAGTTGTTCGGATTAAAGGCTTGTTCAAACAAAATTCGACAGGCCGATAATTCATAAAACGACATGATCACTTTACATGTAATTAGAATTATGGGAGGATAAGATTATGACTTGTAAAAACAGTGATTGTCAGTGTGATTGCAAGGCGCCTGACTTTTCCGAACTGGCAGAAGTGCTGGGGAAATATGCGAAGGTGCCGGGGAGCTTAATTACAATCTTACAAAAAGCTCAGGATATTTATGGATATTTGTCCATGGATGCAATCAATTATATTTCCGAGCAGACTGGTATAAAGCCTGCAAAAATTTATGGTGTTGCGACGTTCTACTCTCAATTCAGACTGCAGCCCATTGGAAAGTATCTAATCATGTTATGCCAGGGAACGGCATGTCATGTAAACGGTTCTGAAATGATTGAAGAAGCTATCTGTGAAGAGCTTTCCATATCAGACGGGGAAACCACAGAAGATGGAATTTTCACACTGAACAATGTTGCCTGTCTTGGCTGTTGTAGTCTTGCTCCTGTTATGATGATCAAGAGTGTACATGGGGACGAAACCTATGGAAATCTTACGAAGGACAGTGTAAGGGACGTACTCCAGGAAATCAGACAAAGAGAAGCGTAGGAGGTGAAGAATAGTATGAAGGTTGTTGTTGGACAGGGCAGCTGTGGTGTCGCTACAGGTGCAAAGAAAACTGCTGCGGAATTTGAAAGCCAGATTAAAGAAAAGGGCCTCAATATAGCGGTAGAAAAGACCGGCTGTATCGGGACCTGCTATTTGGAACCGATTGTTGACGTATATGATGATGATGGAAATATCACAAGATACGTAAAAGTACAGCCTGGTAAAGTTGCAGAAATCGTAGAGAAACATCTGGTTTCCGGCGAAGTAGCTGGAAATCTGGAGATATCCGACATAGATAAGACGTTTATAGATAAGCAGAAAAGAATTGTACTTAGAAACTGCGGTTTAATTAATCCTGAAGCTATTGATGAATATATTGCAACAGGTGGATATGAAGCCACAAAAAAGGTAATCACTTCCATGACTCCGGAAGAAGTTATTGAAGAAATCAAGATTTCCGGTTTGAGAGGAAGAGGCGGAGCCGGTTTCCCAACCTGGTTTAAATGGAATGCAGCAAAATCTTCACCGGGTAAAGTGAAGTACATGGTTTGTAATGCAGACGAAGGTGACCCCGGTGCATTTATGGATAGAAGTGTCCTTGAGGGAGATCCTCATTCATTAATTGAGGGTATGATTATCGGTGGATTTGCAATGGGAGCTACTGAAGGCGTTATCTACGTTCGTGCAGAATATCCCCTTGCAATTCAGAGACTTGAGATTGCTATGTCTCAGGCCAGAGAAAAAGGATTCCTCGGAAAGAATCTCTTCGGAACAGACTTCAGTTTTGACCTAAGAATCAAAGCCGGAGCCGGCGCATTCGTATGCGGAGAAGAAACAGCTCTGATCGCATCACTGGAAGGCGAAAGAGGTATGCCTAGACTGAAGCCGCCGTTCCCGGCTCAGAAAGGTTATTGGCAGAAGCCAACCAATATCAATAACGTAGAAACCTTTGCAAATGTTCCATGGATTATTGCAAATGGCGGAGCGGCATTTGGTGCTATGGGAACTCCTCAGAGCAAGGGTACAAAAGTATTCGCTCTGGCAGGAAAGATTAAAAAGGGCGGACTCGTTGAGGTTCCAATGGGATTGCCGCTAAAAGATGTCATCTACGGAATCGGAGACGGCATCAAGAACGACAAGGCATTCAAGGCAGTGCAGATGGGCGGACCTTCCGGCGGATGTATCCCGGCAGAACTCATCGATACACCGGTTGATTATGAGAATATCAATAAGACAGGCGCTATCGTCGGATCCGGCGGTATGATCGTAATGGACGAAACCACCTGTATGGTTGACATGGCAAGATACTTCCTTGATTTTACAAGAAAAGAATCCTGCGGAAAATGTAACTACTGCAGAGTAGGAACCAAGAGAATGCTTGAAATTTTAGAGAGAATTACTATTGGAGAAGGCAAGGACGGCGACATCGAACTGCTCGAAGAGCTGGCACAAAAAATCAAAGACGGCTCTATGTGCGGATTAGGACAGACAGCGCCAAATCCAGTACTTACTACCATCAAATATTTCAGAAACGAGTACGAAGATCACATTTACAACAAGAAATGTACAGCCAAATCCTGTAAAGAGCTGCTGACGTTTACTATTACCGACAAATGTATCGGATGTACTCTGTGTTCAAAGAAATGTCCGGTAAATGCTATTTCCGGAGAAGTAAAGAAAATGCATGTCATTGACCAGAATACCTGTATTAAGTGCGGAAAGTGCGAGGAAACTTGCAAGTTCGGCGCCATCATCAGAGACTAAGGGAGAGAGGTGAAGAAAAATGAAAAAATTCAGATTAAATATCGACGGAAAAGAAGTTTTCGGACTTCCGGGTCAGACTATTCTTGACATTGCAAAAGAAAATGATATTTATATTCCTACTCTCTGCTTTGATGAAAGAACAGAAATTTATGGTTCTTGCGGCATCTGCGTAGTTGAGGTGGAAGGAAATCCTAAAATGGTAAAAGCCTGTGCTACCGAGATTGCCCCGAATATGATTATTAAAACCACCACAGATCGAGTAAAAGAATCAAGGAAAACAAATCTTGAACTTCTTTTATCCAACCATGTGGGAGACTGCAGACCGCCTTGTGCACTGGCATGTCCAGCTAACACGGACTGCCAGGGATATGTAGGTTTGATCGCCAATGGCCAGTTTGAAGAAGCCATTGAACTGATCAAAGATAAAATTCCTCTTCCCGGCGCTATCGGAAGAGTCTGCCCTCATCCATGTGAAGACAACTGCAGAAGAAAACTGATAGAAGAACCTATTTCCATCGCCTGGCTAAAGAGATTCGCTTCCGACATGGATCTGTCGGCAGAAGATCCATTTATGCCGGAGATTGAGCCGGCTACAGGAAAATCTGTTGCCATCATCGGCGGAGGACCTATGGGTCTGTCTGCAGCTTATTTCCTGCGCAAGATGGGACATGAGGTTACAATATTTGAAGCAATGCCTAAGCTTGGCGGTATGCTGAGATATGGGATTCCTGAATACAGACTTCCAAAAGAAGTATTGGATGAAGAAATTTATCTTATCGAAAAGATGGGTGTGAAGCTTCTTCCTAACACCAAAATCGGTGTAGATATTCCTTTCAGCGTACTGAAGAAGGACTATGACGCAGTTCTTGTCGGGATCGGTGCCTGGGTTTCCACAGGTGTCGGCTGCAAAGGCGAGGATGCGGAAGGTGTCATCGGTGGTATTGACTTCTTAAGAAAAGTCGTAAGAAACGAAGAAATCAAGCTTGGCAAAAATGTGGCTATCGTCGGCGGCGGTAATACTGCCATGGATGCTTGCCGTACGGCGGTCAGACTTGGTGCCGAAAAGGTTTATAATATCTACAGACGTACCAAGGATGAAATGCCTGCTGACATGATTGAAATCGTGGAAGCGGAAGAAGAAGGCGTAATCTTTAAGAACCTGACCAATCCAATTGAAGTCATCAAGGATGAAAATGGTCACGCAAAGCAGGTTTTACTGCAGGTGATGGAGCTTGGAGAACCGGATGCCAGCGGCAGAAGAGCGCCAAGACCAATTGAAGGAAAGACAGAGACCATTGATATTGACACCATGATCCTCGCTATCGGTCAGGCTGTGGATCCAATTGGTTTTGATGATATTGAGCTGACTCGCAAGAAGGGCATCGTTTATGATCCGGACACCTTTATGACCAGTGTGGAAGGCGTATTTGCCGGCGGAGACTGCGGAAATGATAAGATTTCCATCGCTATTGAAGCCATCGCAGACGCTAAGAAAGCTTCCGGCGTCATTGATGCTTACCTCAGAGGAGAGAAGGTTAAATTCGAAAAGCCATATACAGTTGAAAGACATGACATCACGGAAAAGACCTTTGAAGACAGAGAAAGACAATGCAGACCAAAGATGGATCATTTGCATCCGGAGCAGAGAAAAGACAACTTCACGGAAGTGGTCTTCGGCTACGATGAAGAAAAAGCCATGGCAGATGCAAAGAGATGTCTGGAATGCGGCTGTCACGATTATTTCGAGTGTAAGCTCATCGACTTCGCGAATGAATATAAAGTAAAACCGGATCGATTTGCCGGAGATATCAATAAAGTTGAGTTTGAAGACAATCATCCGTTTATCTTAAGAGATCCGAACAAGTGTATCCTTTGCGGACTTTGCGTACGTGTTTGTGATGAAGTTATGGGAGTTGGCGCCCTTGGACTGGTGCACAGAGGATTTGACACCGTTGTAAAACCGACTTTGGAAAAACCTCTTGTAGAATCCGGCTGCGTATCCTGCGGACAGTGTGTAAGCGTATGTCCGACAGGCGCACTTCAGGAAAGGCTGACCATAGCGAAATCTATTCCTCTCAAGACAGAAGTAACAGATACGACTTGCTCCTACTGTTCTGTAGGTTGCAGTTTGCATCTGGAGACTTACGGCGATATGCTGATCAAGGCAGTGCCTGACAAGGAAGGTGCCGTAAACAAAGGACTTCTCTGCGGAAAGGGCAAATTTGGATTTGACTGTGCTGAGCTTGACGGAAAGCTGGTTGATCCGATGATCAAAAAGGAAAAGGGACTGGAAAAGGTTGATTATCATGAAGCCTTTGTTCTGACTGCGAAGAAAGCTCAATCCATTGGTGCGAAATACGGCAAGGATGCAGTGGCAGTTGCCATCTCCGACCGTTATACCAATGAAGAAGCTTATGCAATGAAAAAATTTGCAGATACCATCGGTGCAAAAACTCTTTGCTTCAACAACAGACAGAGTGGTATTTCCAAGGTGCTAGGTTTTGATGCATCACCGAATACCATTGATGAACTCTTGGCAACAGAAGTGATCCTGGCAGCCGGTTTCCATACTGTCCTGAATCCTGTTATTCAGCTGAAGATCAAACAGGCTGCGGAAGCAGGCGCAAAAGTAGTGCTTATCAATCCGGTAGGATATGAACAGCATTTCGAATTTGCATCCAAGGTTATCTATGTAAATAATGACATCACTTTCCTTCAGGAAGTTGCGAAGGCACTGCTTGATATGGGTAAGACCTCCAAGGCAGAAGGCTTTGAAGAATTCACGGCCAGCCTGGATAAGGTAGAGGCAGGCAATGATGCGAAAGAAGTAGCGGAGCTGTATGGAAATGCCAAAAAGGCTATGATCGTATTCCAGCAGAATCTGGTAACAACGGAGGCGGCTACGCTTCTTGCGGATATCGCAGTTGTTTCCGGACATATCGGAGCCCCAAGAGACGGTATCCTCCAGGTGAAATCCAAGAATAACAGCCAGGGTCTTGTAGATCTTGGAATCAGAGCCGGTGCGGAAGCGATGGAAGGTGTGAAAGCACTTCTGGTATTCGGTGAAAATCCGGATGCAGATCTTTCCGGATTAGAATTCCTGATGGTTTCCGATACCCATATGACTGCTACAGCTGAAAAAGCAGATGTCGTGATTCCTGGAACATCCTTTGCCTCAACAGACGGAACGTATACCAATACGGAAAGACGACTTCAGCCGGTACAGCAGGCGATCGATGAAGATGTGGCCATCAGCAATTGGGAAATTGCCGCTGAGCTTGCTCATGTATTCGAAGTGGAAATGCCTTTTGATGATACGTACGATATTTCCAAGGAAATGGATGATCAGCTTTATAAATATAAGTATGCGGAAATCGGAGAAATCTTCGGCGGTGTTCTTGCACCGGAGAAACCGGTTCTGCAGGTTGTTGATAAGGCAGAGTTCGTAAAACCTCTGGCATGTACAGATAATCTAATGAACGTCATTTCACAAAGATTACCGAAACCGGTATAAAAAATTAAATATTGATAGAGGTTATTTTGTTAAAAAAATAAGGTTGATTGAAAACATAACTTCCGTTTTCTGTACAGACAAGTGATTGAAAGAGTAAGCGCAGTTTTTTTAGAAATGA